>JAENZJ010000040.1 GCA_016841325.1 Thermincola carboxydiphila | reverse complement strand
CAGATAACATTAACAGGCCTATAAAACCGTAAAATATCAGCATATGTGCCAGCCAGCGGCCGATGCTTTTTTCTGCCAGCTGTTTCTGGAACAATACCTCCCGGAAAAAGGCTTTTAACATTATCAGGTAATCAGGCTCGTTATATAGGGATTTTCTTTGGGCTTTAAAATATAAGGAAAACTTATAGCCCAGTCCGCTTATCAGAAGCAAAATTCCCAGGGACTGGATGACCCAAAAATAGGTCCAGGGCTTATAATACAGTTCTGCATAACCCATTATCGGTCTCCCCTTTGGCCTTAACTTTAATCAGTTTTTACTGCATTTTCTATTTTGGAACGGTTAACCTCACGGCCAATGAAAACAAACTTATTTGTTTCTGCCTCATTTATTTTGCCGAAATTGACCTGTCCGTTTACATAATCAAACGTCTCCGGGCCGTTTTCTGTCCTGATAATACCCTTGGCCCGGTAAATATTGCCATAGGCTCCGCTTTTAAGGTTTTGTAAAAGGTCAACAATCTTGTCTCTGGGCACAATACCGTCAAAAATGAAGGACTCGGAGTGAAACTGCGGGGAGTAGTGATAATGAACAGTTTCACCTTTACTGGCCGTCTCAGGAATTTCTGCCTGGCAGTATACTGTGGGTACGACCAGCGCAGCGGGGTTAATGCGGAGAATTTTGTTACGACATTTTTCGACATCTTCAGCTGAAACCAGGTCAGCTTTATTCATCATGATTATATCTGAATTCATAATCTGGTCTTTGAAGAAGTTACCCAGGTCATCCTCATGGACGTCGCCTGAAAAAAAGGTTAAATCAACTACACCAACCACCGGAGCAATTTGAATCCGGTCACTGAAATCAGCCTTTTCAAGACCCATCAGGACCGATGAAGGTGAAGCAACACCTGAAGGTTCAATAATAAGCTGCCCGGGAGTAAAATTCTCCATAATCTCTCTTACAGCATCAACCAGGCTTTCCCGAAGGCTGCAGCATATACATCCTGAAGGCATTTCAACCACATTCAGGTTGTTACCCTCAGAAACCAGGGCCCCATCAATTCCCAACTCTCCGAACTCATTTACCAATATTGCTGTATCCGAGTCTGCCTGCTCCACAAGATTTTTTAAAAGGGTTGTTTTTCCTGAACCCAGAAAACCACATATTAGCTGAATTTTCAAGAGACCCTACCTTCCTTTCTATGGTTCCTTTTGTAAATTCTATCTGCTGCAATTTGCACCTTCTGTAATACCACCTTCTGCAAATCCTTATTCTTCAGTAACTTTGACAATCTTCATGGTTACCTCCTGCTCCACTGCAGCCCCGACCAGCACCTGAACCGTCTTCAGAATCGCGCTTGGTACAGGACAGTCAGGGTGTGTCAGGTGTTCGGAACATACCTTATAAATATATGAATCAAGCATCTTGGAAAAGATACCTTTTTTCCAGTTCACATTTTTGAATTCATCCTGCATACCTGTTACAAGCTCACAGGCACTGTGAAAATCCAGGTTCAGGCGTTTTTGATCGTCAAGTTCGGCCTCAATAACAACTTTCAACCCACAGGCTCCGGGTTCCACTATTCCTTTAGCCTTTTTCATCAGGTTTACCTCCCATAGGGGCAGGCCAGCACACATACCCCACAGATATATTTTTGAAAAACCTTTACAGTATAACTCATATAATCTGTACACGCATCTACATTGATAAAGGCTTCAGCCTTGTCACCGCGTTTCCATTTAACATCCCTGATAGCGGATGCCGGACATGCATTAACACATTTGGAACAACTACCACAACTACTTTCGGTGTAAGGTGTTTTACAAACCTCCAGTGGAGCATCAGTCAGTACGGTAGCCCAACTCAGCCGGGCGCCGTATTCCTTGTTTACCAGGAGACCGCTTTTTCCTATCCAGCCTAGTCCTGAACAGGTGGCCGCAGTCTTATGAGGAAACAGGGGATACAATTTTGAAATAAAACTTCCATCAGTCTTTGCCGAGTCAGGGGGAATCGCAAGTGTCCGCCATCCCCTGGATTTAAGAAATGTTATTAGTTTTTTCTGAACTGAGTCCAGAACACGGTCAACTTCTTCATACTGATTTGAATAAACGGTCATAGAACCACATTTGTAGGTTCCGCGGTACCGGGGATGTTTGACGGCTATGGAAATAGCATTAGGCAGGTGCTTTAATTCAGGTGCCAGCCCGACACTAACGTTTCCGAAACCGGTAAGGGTCGCCCCCCAGCCTATTATTTTTTGTTTTAATTGATTTGAACCAATTCCTGTCATTTGACTTTTCCTCATAAGGAGCGGAAATTTCAACATACTACGGCACCCCCCTTCTAATAATAGTAATAATTCTAGATTTTAAACTTTAATCCTGCCTGCCATACTCTTAGTATATTTGAGAGGGGCCGCAGCCCCTCTCTTATGAATAATTCTAGTAAACGCCGTGGTCCCATTTCGGAGCCGGCAGATATTCCCACGGCTCTCCTTTATGGGTCTTGTCAACAATTTCAACACATTTGGCAGCATACTCAAATGCATAGGGGATTCCGGGGCCTCCGGGAACAAAACCTCCTGCCATCATTCCTATGGCTGCGGCTTCAAATGTTTCTTCAACTGTAGCTCCGGCCCTTGCTGCCGGATAAGCATGAACAATACACCTTGGTGAACAATAGGAAACGGCACATGCCATGAAAATCAGTTCCTTAAATTTACGGCTCAAAGCACCGTCAGCCCACATGCTGTTGTAAAAATCAGCAAAGGTAACACCGGCTTTGGGGTTAATCTCATTAATAATTTTAAACATCCTGGGAACAAAAAGCATGTTGTCATTCATGTACTTATTGGCTTCTTCAGCTGTCCACTTTTTCTCTTCACTCATAATCTGGGAAACGCTCCTTTCAAATAATAGTTTTTTTAGCTTGTCAAACATCATGGTGTCAAACAGTTTAGAGCTGTTTTTTTCACCTCCTCCTGATTATTTTAAACCCGACCTGTCACAGGATTGCCGTATTTTGAGACTCGATCATTTCAAGTATCTTCCTGCGACTTCGGCAGAACTCAGCATCCGTCCTGTTCCGTGGCCGGGGAAGACTCAACTCGACAATCCTTTTTATCCTGCCGGGCCGGTAACCCATAATAACAATTTTCTCAGCAAGGAAAACCGCTTCATCGATATTGTGGGTAACAAAGAGAATTGTCTTTTTTTCTCTTTCCCACAGGTTTATCAGGTCTGCCTGAAGCATATTCCGATTTATTGAATCCAGTGCGGCAAAAGGTTCGTCCATCAACAGAAGTTTGGGGTTATATGCCAGGACCCTGGCAATAGCCACCCTTTGTTTCATCCCTCCGGAGAGCTGTTTGGGGTAGTGCTTGCGGTAGTCGGCAAGTCCCACTTTTTCCAGGTTATGCTGTATAATAGCCTCCCAGAGGCTTTGGTCGATTTTTCGTGCCCGCAGCCCGAACCTGATATTCTCTTCAACGGTAAACCAGGGGAAAAGGGCATCTTCCTGAAACACAAAACCTACTTCCCCCTCATTTAGGGTAACAGGCCGGTCTTCAAGAAGCACCTTCCCCGCAGTCGGTGTATAAAGTCCGGCAATTATCCGCAGCAGAGTACTTTTCCCACAGCCGCTGGGTCCGACAATACAGCAAAAACACCCTTCTTCCACTTCCAGTTGCAAGTTTTCAAAAACAGTTGTTTCCCCAAAACGTTGCGTAACATCCTTTAAGATCAGCGCCATGGTATCAGCCTCTTTTCCGCAAGGAGGATCACCCTGTTAATGAAGCTCCCTACAATACCGATAGCTATCATCCCGCTGATTATCTCTGCAGTCCTGCCTCCCACTGAATAGGAGGACCAGATATAATAACCGATTCCCAGTTTTCCGCCCACAAATTCAGCAGCCACAATACACATCCAGCCGACACCGAAACCGACCCGGATGCCGCTGAAAATTGCCGGAAGAGCTCCCGGCAGCATTACCCGCAAAAGCACCTGCCCGGGAGATGCCCCCATTGTCCGGGCAGCCTCAAGATGTATCCGGTTAACCATACCGATACCATGAATTGTATTTAACAATACAGGAAAAAAAGCGCCTACAAATACTACAAATACCTGTACATACTCAGTGGGGCTGCCGGTATTGGCAAAAATCACGTACGAAAGTGGTATCCAGGCCAAAGGTGGGATGGGCCTTATCATCTCAATAATGGAGTCAAAATATTTCCTCAGTTTTTCCACTGAACCCATCAGTATGCCCATAGGTATTGCAGCCATAAAACTGAGCACACAGGCCTTGATCACAATTAGAAGGCTGGCCCATACAATCTGAGACAGGGTTTTGTTATACAGGGGGTCTCCGTTTACCAACAGATTAATAAATACCCGAAATGTTTTCCCCGGTGAAGGGAGATCAACCAGGTTTAAACCGGCAACAGCCTGCCACGCCAGCAAAACTGAAGCCGCTGATAACACCCGAAAAATCCTGTCCCCTGATAGTATTCCGTATCTCCGGGAAATACCCCTCTGTTCCGTTACCCTTTCTGCAGTTGTGTAGTTAAACAGGCCCACCGCTCATCATCCTTTATCTGATTCACTTATTCCCATCATTGCTGCCAGACGCCAATTATCAATTGTCAACTGCCAACCACTAACTGCCAGCTGCCAATTATTAATTATCACTATCATTAATTGTCAATTATTTATTGACAATTGTCAATTATTAACTACTGACTACTGACTCCTGAATTCTATTTAATAACCGCCCGCAGCCCCTCTGCCCTAAGGGCTTTATCAAGAAGCGTATATTGAACGGTACCGATTCCGGGAACAGCAATGGTCCTGCCTTCCAGGTCAGCCAGTGATTTGATTTCACCATCACTCCTTACCACCAGGCCGGAACCTTCGTTATTGGCCCCGGCTACTATCTCAATGGATATATTATCATTTATTCTCTTCAGGGTCGCCGGGGCGCCGCCAACATAAGCAATATCTATGTCCCCGGCCTTAAACGCCTCCATTACGGCTACACCGTTTGGAAACACTTTGGTTTCCAGGTTCTGTCCGCTGATCAGGCCAATCTGCTCATAATATCCTTCCTTCTCGGCAACAAACATGGCCAGCTGGTGCAGATCAGCTGCCAGGTATCCCAGGCGAACCTTTATCTCTGCCGGTACATTTGCAGGTTTCCATTCAGCATCCTGCTCCAATTCACCGGATGCCTTTTGGTAAACAGATTCCTGGAGGAATGAAGCAAAGAAATTATCACTGTTTTCATACCCGATGGTCTCTACCGAGTTTTTCAGCAGCTTTCCTTCTGTCAGGCTGCTGTAGTATTCAATAAATCTGTCCTTGGCGGGGTATTCAACATAAGTAATGTGTTCCAGAGATCTTTTAACCACTTCCTCATCCTTCCCGGTGAAGGCTGATGCGTATTGGAGAACTTTTTCCCGGTTCCCGGGGTCATTAATGAACCTGATGGCCTTGATATGGGCCCAGGTAACAGCTGTAACGGTTTGTGCATCCTTAAAGTTACCATTGACAGCCAAAACACAGCACGGGTGTCCCGGCCATATTTCCCGGGAGGTAAACAGGTATTTGCCGTCACCGTTGGTCACAGCAGTACTGTTAAAGGGTTCCCAGGCGATAAAACCGTCTATTTCCCCAGCTTTTAACTGTTCCAGCATATTTGGCGGAGGTGTTTGGATTACGTAAACAAGTCTGTCCTGATCCCGGCTAGCTCTATTTCCTTCCGAATCGGGGTTACCGGAGCATCCAAAGAAAAATACTGCCGAAAACATGATAACGAAAACTGCAGCCAACAATTTTTTCACTATCAATTTCCCCCCCGGTTTTAGTGACTGTGGAACCGGAGACCGGCCTGACCTGCAACCAGACCGGCCAGTTCCACTATAAGTTAACGCCAAGCACTTTAATTACTTATTCTTTCGTGCGTACTTTTCAGCTCCGTATTTTTTGGTGGCTTCCACAAAAGTCTTCATGTTCTCCAGGGGAGCAGTCGGCCAGATATCACAACTCGGCCATACAGCATCCACACTGCCTTCAAGGGCTTTGATTACGGCTGCTTCAACATCTTCGGGAGAACCGGTTACCAGCACATTATATGCATCCACATTGCCAAACAGGCCGGTATCCCAGCCGATGTCTTCACGGCTCTTGAGGAGGTCATTGCTTTGCTCCACTGAGATTCCCGGAGCCCCGGTTTCCTTTAGGATCTTGATGATGGGATTTGTCTTGCCGCACATGTGCAGAGCTGAGGGACAACCGATTCCGGCCAGGGCATCAAAGATTTTCTTAAGGTGGGGGGCCACCACGTTCTTAAACACCTTGGGACTAAGGACATCGGTAGGTGCTCCCATTTCACGGACAGTGATATAATCCACGCCGGCGGCATGATAGGCCTTGGCAACATCAATGATTACATTTGCCAGACGGTCCAGAGTTTCATTAATCAGATCAGGATTCTTAAAAGACAGCTTCAGGAGGTCATTAAGGTCCATTAATTGTCCGGCCAGGGTAAACGGACCAAGGACATAAGTCCCGACAGCCACTTCGCTGCCAATATCGGCCTGGAGGAGTTTGATAGCTTCACAGACAACAGGTACCCTTCCCCTTGATGCAATGTTATCCGGTATCGGGAAAGTGGTCATTTCATCCTGAGAATGACAGACTTTCTCCTTAATGGTTGGGTAGAGCAGGTTAGCCACATCTTCATATGGGTTCATAACACATCCGATAGCTTCAGCCTCAACACACAGGTCATAGGGAACTACAGCTGATTCCAGCCCGAACAGCTTATGAGACGTGGCCGCTGTTTCCGCCAGCATTTTGGCATCACCGTGACAGTCAGCAAATTTGTACCCTAACTGGTCAAGTCCTGCTGTAGTAACATTGCCCATTCCGCTAAAACAGGCCGGCCTGTCAACTGTTTCTCCCTTAAGAATTTTTAAAACTCTTTCTTTTGAAGTCATTAAGACACCTCCATTTTATTAGTCATGCTCGGGAAGAGCCTGTTGTTCGCCGCTCTTCAGTTTTTCAGCAAAATCCCCAAAGAACTTGTAAAGGGGATGATTTTCATTTGTGGGCAGTTTTCCTGTTTCGTAATAGCCCATGGCAGCAGCCATCACAGAACCTGATACCACTGCCGGGAACATCTTGGGTGCAGCCACAATAGGACCATAGAAAATAAAGTCAGACCAGAAAAGCGCTGAACAACCCTGCCCGGAGGCATTCATGGCGGCAAAGCCGTCTTTGCCAAAGAGTTCCCTGGCATCCTTCCACATATATGTACCATTAGAACTGGCTACACCACACGGCCAGCCTGTGGCTTCCTTGACAATCTTATTGGCTACTCCGGAAAAGGCGATAGCAGGAAGGTTCATGACAGAAGTATCAATCATAATCGACTCAAAAGAGCCTTCACCGATAATTTCCATCATCTTATTGAAAGCGGTAAGTCTTCCCTTGGGTGAAGGGTCGGTAACCTCATAAGCCTGAACAATTACGTGCTTGATACCCATGTCCTTAAGTGCTTTTACCTGACCGGGAATATCCTTATCCCAGGGTGTGATACTGTTATATACCAGGCGGTCCTGGAGACCCTTTTTGGCAATATATTCTGCAGCTTCCAGGCGTGGCTTCTCAACCCACATATCAATGGCAAAAGCACGGTCACTGATGCTGGTAAACCAGTCTACATACCTGGCCATCTCTTCTGCCGAATTGGCTACCATTGCCGTTATCGCCGGGATGCCTGTCATATCTTCCAGCGCTTCCTGTTTCTTCACATATTCCTCGGCCTTGGCCTTATCCCACTTGCCTTCCTTTCTGCTCTCCAGAATCTTATCACCATTATGGAACATAGATGAGATCAGGAGCGGGGGATTTTCACCATACTGACCGCCGACCTTAAAATTCGTTATTTGGCAGACTTTCTGCTGAGCTTCCAGTTTAAACATTATTTCACTCCTATCGTTTTAATTCTTTACCAAAGAAAAAGAAAAGGGGAGCAGGCGAGTTTTTCTCCCCTTTATTATGGAGAATGGGTTCTATCCCTGATTAACAGTTCTTAGTACTTCCATTCCCTTCCCGTACTCAGGTAAGCATGGATATTCTCCACCGGCAGGCCCGGCGGGATATCACAACCCGGCAGCAGTACATAACCGCCGTCAAGTCCGGCATCCTGAATACACTTTTTGGCATTTTCAACAATGACTTCCCTGGTGCCGTTGTTAAGCACAAACACAGGGTGTGAATTGCCGCCGATGCACATTTTGGCGCCGATTTTCTCATGGGCAACAGCAAGGTCAACCTTCATATCTATTGCAATACACTGGGCCCCTGATTCCGGGAAGAGTTCCAGGCTCTTGGTAGTATCACCACAGATATGGAGGAACCTGCCACAGTTCAGTTTCTCAATCATGGAGTGAAACTTCTGCAGGCCCGGGAGGGCAAATTTCTTAAACATCCTTGGTGAAATCAGGTCACCTGAAGCAGTGGCATCAGCGATGGCTGTTGCCTCAATGGAACCGTTCTTAATCATGGGCTCATAAAAGTAGTAGTTAATTTCAGCCGCAAAATCGATGGTGTCGGCAACCAGCTTCGGCTTTCGGAAACAGTCCTGCATCATTTTCTCAACACCGTATATTTGGGCCGCCAGAGAAAACGGTCCCCAGGCGGTGGCCGACACCAGGTATTCATCACCTATCTTCTCCTGTACCAACTGAGCAGCTTCCCAGATGGTCTGGACAACAGGGTCACTGGCCAGGGTGGCCCGGATATCAGGATACTTGTCCCTCAGCCTCTGCAGGTCATCATCTTCCTGCATAAGAGGTTCTTCCAGGTCCGGAGCCCCTACGGGACGGTACTTTATCTGGCCTCCAAAAGGCTGTAGGTGCACATTGTTGTAACCGGAACCGACATATACCATGTCCGACTTGATTTCCTCGTTTACCCTGATAACCATTTCAGCCATTTCCCTGGGTTTACCGATCAGCCCGTCAAAGGTATTGCCGGTATGCTTCATGGTCCAGACCCCGCCGCCATAAATGATGGCAGGTACCCGCTCGGGCTTTTTATTCTCAAATGCCGTAAGCACACACTCTTTGGGTTTCATTAGTACACCTCCGTTTTTAAGATTTCTTTTAAAATCCGGTTGGAGTTCATTGGGGTACCTTAGTTGGGTATCTTATCAAGAATATGCTGGATACTGGGGAATTTATCAATACTGTGGGGGAATGCCATAGCTTCAGCGAATCTCTCCTGGAAGTCAGCCTCCACAGCGGTTTCGATGAATTCAACACTCCTGGCCACTTCAGCGGCTTCAATCCTCTTGCCCTTATCCAGCAGAGCAGCCTGAGCTCCGTCACCGGCAGCGTTGCCCACGGCGGCAACCTTTTCCAGGTCACAGTCAGGAAACAGTCCGATTACCATTGATGACTCCTTGTCGATAAAACTGCCAAAGGCCCCTGCCAGGGTGACCCGGTCTATTTTATCCACACCCAGGTGTCTCATCAACATTTTGGCGCCAACATACAGAGCAGCCTTAGCCAGCTGGACGGCACGAATATCGCCCTGGGTAACGGTGATATCTTTGCCGATACCGCTGTCATCAGCAAATACCATGACATATTCCGGCTTGCCGTCTTCGCCCTTGCGAATCCGGTCTGACTCAATCTTCATGTTGAACCGGCCAGTCTTGTTGATGATCCCGGCTTTGAACACCTCGGCTACCATGTCAATTATGCCTGATCCGCAGATACCTTTGGCATTTGATTTTTCGCCACGGCCATACCACTTGTCATCACCGATGACCTTGTATGTACACTCTTTGGTTTCAGGGTCAATGCGCAGTTTTTCAATAGCTCCCGGGGCAGCCCTCATACCAAACTTAATCTGGGCACCCTCAAGGGCAGGACCTGTGGCACAGGAAGTAGAGAGAAGTTTGTTTTTGTTGCCAAGGTCGATTTCACCATTGGTACCAATGTCAATAATCAGGCGGATTTCTTCATCCTGCTTGTACGGCTCTTCTGCAATCAGCACAGATACGTTGTCAGGACCTACGAATCCGGCCTCAACAGGCAGTACGTGAATGTTGGCAGCCTTACCGATCTTGATGCCCAGGTCACGCGCTTTTACATCAAAGGGAGCGCTGACAGCAGGAGCAAACGGTGCCCGGCCCATATACTTCGGTTCAAGGTTTAAGAGGCAGTGGTGCATTGCGGTGTTAAACACCAGAGTGATTTCCATTATATCTTCTGCCTTTAAGCCAACTTTTTCAGTCATCCGCTCAGCCAGGGTATTGATGCCTTCAATTATGGCCTCATGCAGCTTATCGCGTCCATCTTCATTCATCATGGCATATGTTATCCGGGAAAGGACGTCCTCGCCATAACGTACCTGCGGGTTCATCATACCGTCTTTGATAAGCATTTCACCGGTACTCATATCACACAGGTAAGCAGCTACTGTGGTTGTACCGACATCAATGCCAATACCATACCACTTCTCTGCAAATCCAGGCCTCACATCAATAATTTCCCTGTCATAGAGAACAGTAGCAGTTACTTCCCAGTTACCGTCCCTGATAACATTGGGAAGTTCCCTGAGGACAAAATAGTCCATGCTCAGGTTTTCCAGACCATATTGCTCTTTTAGTGCGTCCTGCAGACGATTCAGGTCTGACCTGTGGTCTTCCAGGGTGGCTGCCGGCATTTTTACAAAGTAGTTCTTGACTGCCGGGTCAAGGGTAAATACCCTTTCCTTACCGGTATCCAGAACTACCTGGTCAGCCTTGCGGCTTTCCTCAGGAACAAAGACCAGAATGTCACCCCTGATTTCACTGGCACAGGCCAGCCGGTAGTTATCAGCAATTTCCTTTTCCTTGAGGATCTTCCTCTCTTCCTCGGTTATCGGGGAAAGATGGTCAATTTGTGAGTCTATATTGAATTTTTCGAAAAATCCGGTCTCAATTTTTACCTTGCACTTTCCGCAAACCTTGTGGGCCCCGCATGGTGCCTCAATATCGACACCAAGTTCATGGGATGCGGTGAGAAGGGTTTTCCCTTCCTCGACCTTTCCCCGGCGGCCCGAAGGCTGAAATATAACATTATACTCCATCTGAGTTTTACCTCCTAAAATACCGGTATCTGATTTATTCCTGCATATCCTTGAGGGCCTTAACCATATTAAGGGCTTCCTTCAAAGCATTATTGGCATCCTTGGCAAAACCGTCAGCCCCCCATTTGCCGGCCAGATCCTCAGATACAGGAGCTCCACCGATCATAATCTTGCACTGTGGGTTTTTGTCTTTTACTTTTTTGATGACCTCAGGCATACCGACCATTGTTGTTGTCATCATAGCTGACAGGCAAAGCAGTTCCGAATCTGTTTTCAGCTGTTCTTC
Organism: Thermincola carboxydiphila; assembly: GCA_016841325.1. GTDB lineage: Bacteria > Bacillota > Thermincolia > Thermincolales > UBA2595 > Phosphitispora. The sequence goes on along the minus strand of JAENZJ010000040.1, from coordinate 1,257 downwards.
AACAAACTTCTCCAGGGGAACGTCACGGCCCAGGTCGTGTACCTCAAAACCGGCCACGTCAAACATCATTTTAACAATGTTCTTACCGATATCATGCACATCACCCTGGACTACGCCCATAACTACAGTACCCTTGACACCCATATCCTTTTGCTCAATGTGGGGCTTTAGGATATCAAGCCCGGCATACAGGGCATCGGCGCACATCAGGATTTCAGGGACAAAGTATTCCTGTTCTTCATACAGTCTGCCAACCTCATTCATGCCCTCAACAAGTCCTTCAAACACAGCAGTATAAGCATCAATTCCCTCGTCAATAACAGCCTGGGCAGCTTCCCTTACACCATCCTCATCGTAATCAATAACACCTTGTTTTAAGGCCTCAAACAACTCTTTTTCTCTTTCGGTAAATGACATTAAATAAAACCTCCTCTAAAGTTTTTTAATAAGAAAGATCTTCCCCTCTGCATTCCTGCAGGTACAGTTTTGCAGGTTGTAAAACCCTTGGCTCACCTCCGTTTTTTCTAAAATAAAAACACCGTAGTTGCTACACAGACTACTTCACATTGTAGTGCCTTGTCCACAACTGCGGCGTTTACTGATCCGGTACGGGATTCACTAGGTAAATACTTTTTTCACTTATACTTAGTATTTGGTTAAAAAATAAACCATTTTATCCTATTAAAAAGGCGTTAATGGCTCTTTTCAAGAAATAATGGCCTTTTACCAATACTGTTTGCAGTTATTCACCTGCACGGGCAAATTTTATACTTCTAGATATATATTAGTACTTTTCACCATCTTTTTTAAAGCTATTTTTGCTGAATGGTAGAGAATGGACCCCGAATTGTCAATTATAGGTTTGAATGGTTTATTTAGTTTATAGTTGGTATACTGATACTTAACTATAGGTACAATATAGATACAAAAACTCCCTGAATGCTGTGTGGTATTGGGGGATACCACTGCATATCAGGGAGTGAGGGGGGTAACTGTGTTATTTATTAATTCCAATCGACCTGGCCGCCAATTCGGCCAGGTGGTACAGCTTCACTGGGGATTCCGCTTTGGATATCCCGCCGGCCAGGCCCGAATAGCAGGTCGGGCACGGTGTGGTCAGGAATTCGGCCCCGGTGGCTTCAGCTTCTTTCACCCGGTATACTGAGGCCGCCTCCTGCAGGTCATGGTTGGCCATCTTCAGCCCGCCGCCCACCCCGCAGCACCGGGAATACTGCCTGGAACGCTCCATTTCCACCA
>JAENZJ010000014.1:73389-104627 GCA_016841325.1 Thermincola carboxydiphila | reverse complement strand
CGTCCCCTGGTTGCTGATCCCCTGCTAATGAAGGGCGCTAGCGCAAAATCACAGGATATGGTTGATAACAGGTATTTCAGCCATACATCACCAAAATACGGGTCACCCTTTGCAATGATGAAAACCTTTGGTATCACTTACCGCTATGCCGGTGAAAACATTGCCTCAGGCCAGAGGTCACCAGAATCCGTAGTCCGTGCCTGGATGAACAGTTCCGGACACAGGGCAAATATCATGAGTTCAAAGTTCAACAAAATAGGGGTCGGTTACGCATATACAACCGCCGGCAGCTATCATCACTTCTGGACCCAGTGGTTCACCAACTAACTGAATTATCGGGAAAAAAATGGGGAAATATTATTTCCCCATTTTTCATTTTAAAAAGAAGGCCCGGTTGCTGTTCCCGGGGTGCAAGAATCTATATTAAGTGAGTTCAGCTAGCTCATTGTAATGGCTTTACCGCGGCATACCCGTTCACACTTGCCGCAGCCGAGACATCTTTTGGTATCTATTTCCACAGGACCGTTACGGACAAGGTCTTCGGACCAGTGGTGAGTTATGGCATCTATGGGACATGCCAGCATGGCATTGCATACTGCACACTTCTCACATAAATTCAGATCAATTTTGGCAATAGCCATATAATTCACCCCTCATACTGAGCGTATACCCCTACCCGGTATGTCTATATTTTAGCACTGCCTGTTTCGCCTTGTCAATAGCTCTTTGAATGTATTTTATGGATACCGTCAAGGGTGCAGAAAACCTTTGTTTCTAATTGACATATGGTTTGTGAATGTTTAAAATAGAGGCATAATCACTTTTGGCGTATACCCTTACCCCCTATGTTAAAAATTGCGCAGAGGAGATGAGAAACATGACCCAGGTTGAAATCAATGCAGGAATCTGCGGTTTTTCAACAAATGTGCAGGCAGAGACCCAGTCCAAATATCAATGTAAAATTAAAATCGAAAGCCAGTGTAAACATGTACAGAAGTTAGCAGAACAACTGGATGAGGTCAATGCAATGGATGAATTGTTTAAGAAAGGTAAGTCCCGGGTCCTGGCCTTAGCTCAGGAAACACTCCCCCATCTCACCTGCCCGGCTCCTATCGGAATCCTGAGGGCAATTGAGGCATCTACCGGATTGGCACTTCCCAAAGATGTATCTATCAAATTTAAGTAACAGCAAAAAACAGGCTGTTCCTAAAAGGGAACTGCCTGTTTTTTGCAATAACCGGTACTACTTCTTCCACAAACCATGTAAATTACAGTAAGCCCTAACCTCCAGATTATCGTTTTTAAGACAAAATTCAGCTGCCGGTTCCTCTCCCGGTTTCAGGAACTTACGCTCAGTTCTGCCAGCTCCGATAACTTCAATCCATTCGATATAGTGTTTATCTTCCATGGGGTGCAGTACACTGCCAACACTCACCTTTATTCCGTTACTCGTAAACTCAACCACCGGTACATGTTTTTCAACACTGGCATCCTGTACATTGGCCTTTTTCAGCTCCATTGGCTGATCACAACAGACCAGCTGCCCTTTTCCGGCGTGTACCACTTCTACTATGTTCCCACAGACATCGCACTTAAAAATCTGGTTTAATTCATTCATTTTCAGATCCCCTTTCTGTTTATGCATTCTTTTGAATTATTTCTTCCAGAACTCTGCCCTGTTCTTCAGCCGGAGTGTCAATAAATTTGATCAGGCTGTCTATACCGACCTTGTCAATAAACTTGCTGAGGCGCTGCCCTTTACGGGCCGCTTTCTGATACAGGGTAATTATACTGTCAACTATGTCCAAGACCTCCCCGGCGTTTTTCCCTTCACAGACAGTCTCAGCAATCCTGGGCTGCCCACCGGCATTTCCGCCAACCATTATTTTAAAACCATTGGATGTCCCGACTATACCGATATCTTTTACAGCGCTTTCAGCACAGCAGTTGGGGCAGCCGCTGACACCGATTTTAAATTTATTTGGCAGCTGCATACCGTGATATTTCCTGTCTATGGCCAAACCCACTCCCACAGAATCCTGCTTTGCCCTCTTACAAAAATCAATACCCGGGCAAATCTTTACACTCCGCACACAAAACCCTATCGCCGAACCCTTTTCGATACCAAGGTCAGCCCAGACATTTTCCAGGTCTTCTTCCTTTAAGCCCACCAGGGCTATACGTTGGGCGGAAGTTACCTTAACCAGCTTACATCCGTATTTGTCCCCGATATCAGCCAGTTTTCTCAGGGTAGCGGTATCAGTGATCCCTCCCGGCAGGTGCGGAGCAATGGCATAGGTTTCCCTGTCCCTTTGTACAATAGCGCCCTGCTCCAAAATGTCTTTTCGTAATTCCCCCGGCTCCATGTCATATCCCTCCCTAAGTTTTTAGAATTGTATTTTTATTACAATTTCATGTGCAAAATTAATGTTTACCTATTTAGTATACTTTTATTATATTATCACATTTGTCCTGTGTCAACCCTGTTTTAAACTTTCTGTTTTCTCATCTTTAAAAGCCTGCCCAGTATTCCCAGTCCTGCCCTTCCGGCTAAATAGACCCCTTTGGCCGAGTACTTGACGGCTTTCCCCAGGAGTGCTGCTGAAATCCGTTTGGCAGCATCCAGGTCCAGGTTGATGTCCTCCATGGTAATCCCGTATTCATCCTGATACCGGGCCGCAAGGTCCGGAGGCAGCCCCCCCAGGACCATTTTAAGGCTCCCCAGGGCAACAATAATGTCATCAAGCTGTCCAATCACCGGAATGAATCCCGGAACAAGGTCCACAGGTGAAACTGCATAAAATGCTCCCATACCCAACACTGCTTTTTGGCCGGTTGTCAGTGAAGGTTCTCTCGACAAGGCCCATGCCAGTTTCAGGTAGGCCGGCATCCTTTTAAGAACCGGCTTTATCAGGTTCTTCATCTCCTCAGAGTTCATAACACCAGCTCCGTTTTTACATAAATTACTTTTACAATATTATATCAATTTGCGGTGAAAAATTAAACGACCGGTATCCGCACAGGCGGCTTACCGGCCAATTACTGTTGTATCCCGGTGGCAACCATTAATATTGAAAATATTTTTGGAGTAAAATATACCTCAACAAAGGCACACAGAGCTGTGAACACACACAAAAGCCCCAATACCCCGGATTTTACCAGGGGACCGGAAACATTTGCATAAAGCACCTTCCTGGTAACTTCCATACCAATTGCACCGGCAAGACTAACGGCGAGCAATTCAGGCAGCCCATGAGGCAGAATAATTCCCGTAAAGGTGAGCAGCACACTTTTGCTAATACTGGCAGAAGTCCCATTAAGAATCACAGCAATATTGACTGCCTGGCGAATCAGAAAAACAGCCGGAAACAGGTACAGTAATACCTTTTCAAAAGCCGAAATCTCCTCATCCCGCTGGCGGAACTTTAGCCATATCCGGCGCAGGACCAGGGCCACGGGAGTGAAATAAACCAACAGCAGGACAATTAAATAATTGTTTAAGAAGATAGTCAGGAATTCGTTAATCATGTATCTGTCATAATACTCCAAAAACTCAGTCAGGCATTGCCCGGTCAGGGATGTCTCCCCTCCGGCAGCGGTAACGGAGTTGATTATGAAGAGTGATACCATAAAAGCCAAAACAGGAGTACCGAAGCACAGGATAAAGGATATCGGATTAAAGTGAACTGGGGACATATTTTTTTTAAGCAGTTCCATTGGTTACCTCTGTAAATAATTTATTGTAAATTTTGGCCATTCACCGGTGTTTATATGATATTGTAGCAAAACTGAGTAATAATGTCCTAAAAAAAAATGTCGCCATTCTTAATTAATTGGCGACATTTTTCGACAAGAATGTTTTGTGTACTTACAGCTGGTTGCCACACCCCGGGCAGAATTTCCCTTCCGGTGTCACCATCGCTCCACACCTGGGACAGTTAACACCGGCAGTCGCAGACTGCTGGGGCGAATCCTGCCGTGGCAGTGGCTGCTGCTCTCCGGCAGCCTGTGGTCCAGGGGCCTGCTGCCCCTGTGCCTGTTCTTCCTGCATCTTTTGATCCAGTTCAGCCACTTGTTTTTCCAGGTCCCTGATCTCCTCGCAAACGGCAGTGGCTGCACTGCCCGGCTCCTGGCCTGAGGCATAGGCCTTATAAACGAGGTCCCCCAGTTGAGTCTTCTTTTCCTTAATCTTACCCTCAATTTGTGTCTGTTCTATTTTCAATCTTCCTGTAGTATAAAGCTCCTGCGATTTTGAGCTGAGTGTATTGGCGGTACTCTTGGCAGTATCTGTCAGCTTTTTAAAAAAACTCATCAGACCACCTCCAGAACTATTTAAGTTAATTAAACACCAAAAACCAGAAACTGTCAACAAATTGTTAAAGGGGCTGTACCTGACAGCCCCTGCGATATCAGCCGCTTACAGCAGCACTGTTTTCCCTTCTTTTTCTGATTTTCCTTAGCACCCACTGTTTCAGATCATCCAAAAGAGTGTAAGCAACCGGAATCAAAATGGGGGTCAGGATGGTGGAAGTCAGCAGTCCCCCCACAAGTACTATACCCATTCCTCTCCTTATTTCCGAACCGGCAGCCAGGGCCAGGGCAGTTGGAAGCATCCCGAATATCATTGTGGTTGAAGTCATGAAGATTGGCCTGAGCCTTGTCGTCCCTGCCTCCAGCAGGGCTTCCCTGAGGCTGGCTCCTCTCTCCATCAATGTGTTGGTATAGTCTATTAGAAGTGTACCGTTTTTGGCCGCCAGTCCCTCCAGCATAATCAGGCCGATTATTGACAGGACGTTCAGTGTATTGCCCGTCAGGAACAGGGCAAGCATGGCCCCGATAATTCCACAGGGAAGGGAAAGCATCCTGATAAACGGAGTCAGGAATGATTCATAAAGGACCACCAGGATCATGTAGACAAGAATCAGGGACAAAGCCAGGGCCTGGGCCAGGTCTGTATTGGAATCATTCATCTGTTTTATTTCCCCGTCATAACCAATATCATATCCATTGGGTATATCAAGTCTGGCAACTTCGCCCTCAATGTTTTTAACAATTGTCGACAGGGATTCCCCCTTATAATTGGCCAGGACTGTTACCATCCGGGTCCTGTTTTTATGCCTGATCTCAGTGGGGCCCTTTGAAGGGACTATATCTGCGAGCTGTTTGATTAAATATGTCTGCCCAAAACGGTTGGATACCGTTATATTACCAATATCATCCGGACTTTTCCGGTTAACACCCCTTAACTGGACCCAAATATCCAGGTCTTTGTCATCAATGGTTATAGTTGACGCCTCTTCACCGGCCAGGGCAGCCCGCATCGCCTGGGCCACCTCACCTGTTGTCAGGCCCATGGCTGAAGTCTTGTCACGGTCTATAACCACCTTATACTCAGGCTGGGCATTTTCTTCCCATGACATGTATACATCATCTGTCCCGGGGGTTTTCTTCACTATTTCCATGACCTTTCCGGCCAGGTCTGTCAGGATCTTCATGTCTGACCCGCGGACCTCTACCATAATAGGTGCTTCCATATAATTGAGTCCGGCCATCTGGGCCTCCAGGATTTTTATTTCCACTCCCGGATAGTCATCCCAGGTGCGGGCTATATCAGCGACTTCCCAGACAGTTTTATCCCTCTCGTTCTTGGGTTTCAGCATTACCTGGATGCTTGCCAGGTGGGGTGAACTGACACCACCTATAAAACTTGTGTTTGCGGATCCGCCGCCAACAGTGGAAAAGGTGTGGGACACTTCAGGAAGTTTCTGCAGCCTGTTTTCCAGGTCCCTGACAACCTCGTCAGTAACGTTTAGAGTGGTCCCGGGCGGTAATTCCACGGTTATCTTAAATTTACTCTGGTCAGCCTTGGTTAAAAATTCGAAACCAATTGCGGGAATCAGGCCAAGAGCAGCGATTACTCCCGCGAGCATCACTGCAACTACTTTTAAGCGGTTATCCAGGGACCATATAAGTGTCCGCCGGTAGAATGCCACAATGAGATTCCCGAGGCTTCCGGATTTGCTGCCAATCCACTCCCAGAAACGGTTTTTCTTCTTTTGCCCGGTATCGTTCTCGGGAATATATTTATAAAACTTGGCCGCCATCATTGGAGTAAGGGTAAAAGATACAAAGAGTGAGAACAGGGTGGCCACAACCACAGTCAGGCCAAACTGCTTAAACATCTGTCCCACCATACCCTGCATAAAGGCAATGGGTCCGAATACTACCACGTCAGAGAGGGTAATGGCAATAGCGGCCATGCCAATTTCACCCCGCCCTTCTATAGCCGCTGCATCCGGATCTTTGCCCATTTTCAGGTGACGGTGGATATTTTCCAGGACCACGATGGAGTCATCGACAAGGATACCGACACACAGTGAAAGCCCCATCAGTGACAGCATATTGAAGGTATAATCAAAGAAGTACATCATCATAAACGTAGCAATAATCGATGTTGGGATTGCCAGCATTACAATGACTACCGACCGCCATTCCCGCAGGAAAAACAGGAGTACCAGTCCGGTCATAATAACCCCTTCCACCAGAGTCCGCTGCGTATCTGCAAGGGAGTCCTTGGTAAAGGTAGAACTGTCGTCTGAGACAACAATATTAACATCCTCCGGCAGGACAGCCTTTAAGCTGTTCAGTTCCTCCCTGAGGCTGTCAGCGGTATCAACAATACTGGCATCACTTTGTTTCTGGATTATCAGCCCTACAGCCTCTTTCCCGTTCAGGCGGCTGTATTCTTCAACCTCAGCGAAGGATTTTTCAACGGAAGCAATTTCCCTGAGCGGCACAGTAGCTCCTGTAGGCAGGGGAACCGGCAGGTTTTCAATTTCGGCAATATTTTGGAATTCGCCTACCAGTCTCACATCATGGCGCAGGGTATCTCCCTTGATGTTGCCGCTGGGGACATTCAGGTTTTCGGCCTGCAGCAGGCTGACTATCTGATTTACTGATAATCCGTAAGATTCCAGCCTAACCCGGTCAATCTCCACCCTTACCTGTTGCTTTTTACCGCCGACTATATTGATGGAAGCTACCCCGGGCACTGTCTGTAGACGTTCCTTAACCGTATCATTTGCGATGTCATATATTTCGTTTAAGGGCCTTTCCCCGGAGACCGCCAGGATAAGTACAGGGTCTGCATTGAGATCCACCTTCTGGACGATTGGCTTTTCCATGTCTTTGGGCAGCTTCATCATTACCCGGTCGACAGCCTTCTGGGCATCCATAGATGCTATATCAACATCTGTCGCCATGGTGAACTCTATCACAGTTGTGGCCACACCCTCAGAAATCCATGACCTGGTGTCCTTCAGCCCGCTGAGGGAGGAGACAGCTTCCTCTATTTCGTCTACCACCTGGTTCTCCATTTCCTCTGCCCCGGCACCCGGGTAAACACTGATAATGGTGACCACAGGAATATCTGCCTTGGGAAACAGGTCGGAACCAATTTTTGAATAGCCAAACATACCCATGACCACGAAAAACATTATTATCATCGACATTGCCGATGGCCGCTTAATTGCGAGTTCAGTTATCTTCATCTCAAAAGCTCCTCCCCCGAATCCTTAACCGGTATGTGACAAAAGTATTCCACGTTAAAAAAACATCCCTGCAAGGACAACCCCGGTATCAATACTTGCAGCTTTTATCCCGTGATAAAATATGTCCAGCCCTTCTTTAAATCTTTCCAAAAGCTCCCGCTCCGGATTTCCCAGCCAGGTGAGAATATTGCAGTAATATACACCCATATACTGCTGAGTAACCGCGGCAGCAGAAAAATCCCGGGAAATATCCCCTTGCTCCTGCCCCATGGCTATCACTTTTTCGACGACATCTTCATAACCGCTCCTTGGTATTTCATCAGTTTCCGGTCCGTAAAAGTAATGTCTTGGGTCCAAAGCATAAACCTCAATTAATGTTGAATTTTCTGCCATCCATTGTGCTGATATACGGCACATATAAAGGAGCCGCTCATATGTCGAATCCAGGCTGACAATCTGGTCCCACCTTTTCTGTGCCTGGTCCTCGACCACAATATGTATATATGTTGCCACAATGGATTCTTTGGAAGGGAAATAATTGTAGAGGGTCCTTAACGCCACATCAGCCTTCCCGGCAATCTGCTGCATGGTTGTCTCTGTAAAACCGTTATTATTTATTAATTCTATGGCAGCATTTAAAATAGCGGTTTTGGTGGCCTCTTTTTTGCGTTCCCGCATTGTCTGGTCAGTCATCCAAACCCTCTCCCCTTTGATTATTGCATCCTTTTGATTTTTACATCCTGCTGATTTTTGCATCCTTTTGATTTTAGTATCATATTTTTAATTTTTTTGCATTATATGTATTTTTGCACACCATGCAAATTGCACCCATAAATTATTATAAAACCGGAAAACTTCGGCGTCAATAAAAAAAGACGGGGGTAGATGTATTCTTCCGGCGGGCTGCATCTCCGCCGGAAGCAGCTCCCGCTTCGCGGTCGCTGGCCGGACGGACGACAGACTCCGCCTTCCAGAACACATCTACCCCCGTCCTAATTAACAAATAAATAGCAGGAGTTTATATAATCTAAAAGGCACCAAAGGCAATATGGTTGCACAATCCGCAATTAATATGTGTTTAAATAAGAATCGATCTCCCACTGGCTGACCCTTGTCCGGTAATTATCCCATTCCATCTGTTTGCCTTCAACAAACTTGTTAAACACATGTTCTCCAAGCATTTTTTTCATCACCTCATTCTCTTTCAGTTCTGCCACCGCTTCCGCAAGGTTGGCCGGCAGGCTCATAATCCCTGCAGCCTCCCTCTCGGCAGCAGTCATATTATATATATTGGCAGCCATTTCTGCAGGGGGGTTAATCTTGTTCTTGATTCCGTCTAATCCGGCAGAAAGGGCTGCAGCTATAGCAAGGTACGGATTACATGACGGGTCCGGGTTCCTTAGCTCGACCCGGGTACTGGCGCCGCGCTTGGCAGGAATTCGCACCAGGGCGCTCCTGTTAGCTGCCGACCAGGCCAGGTATACAGGCGCTTCATATCCGGGGACCAGCCTCTTGTATGAGTTCACAGTCGGATTGGTCAGGGCTGCAAAGGAGCGGGCATGTTTTAATAATCCGCCAATATAGTAATAGGCTTCCTCACTGAGTTTCCTCATACCATTGGGGTCATAAAAGGCATTGGCACCGTTTTTGAATAATGACTGGTTCATATGCATCCCGGAACCGTTAATGCCAAATATCGGCTTGGGCATAAATGTTGCATGAAGTCCGTGGCGCTGGGCAATTGTCCGGACCACCAGTTTAAAGGTCATTACTTTGTCGGCAACATCCAGGGCATCAGAGTATTTAAAATCAATTTCATGCTGGCCCTGGGCGACCTCGTGATGTGAAGCCTCAATTTCAAATCCCATCTGCTCCAGGTTCAGGACCATATCGCGGCGGGCATTTTCACCCAGGTCTACAGGGGTTAGGTCAAAATAACCACCGGTATCGTGGGTAACAGTAGTAGGCCTGCCGTGTTCATCAACCAGGAAGAGGAAAAATTCAGCCTCAGGACCCACATACATGGAGTAGCCCATGTCAGCGGCTTCCTTTAGGACTTTCTTAAGGATATAACGGGGGTCACCTTCAAAGGGGTTCCCGTCCGGCTTGTAGACATCACATATCAGCCTGGCAACAGAGCCATCCTTGGGCCGCCACGGAAAGACAAGGAAGGTATCCGGGTCAGGTCTCAGGTACATGTCAGATTCTTCAATCCGCGTAAAGCCCTCAATTGAGGAACCGTCAAACATTAATTCACCATCAAGGGCCTTTTCCAGTTGTTCGACGGTAATGGCCATGTTTTTCAGCACACCATAGATATCGGTAAACTGCAGGCGGACAAACTTTACATTCATTTCTTTCGCTTTTTCCAGTACTTGCTTCTTGTCCATTTAGACACACACCTTTCATAAAATTATTGTTTTTTGGGAAAAAATTAAACGCCCAAAATAAAGGTTTGAAAAACCTTAATCTCGAAGCGTCATTGCCGTTGTGCGGATACAGCCCTGTACCCACAATTATTCTTTTTACATGTTTATCTCATGAGCCAGAATGATTGCCTTAGCCACAGATTTCATGGATACACGTTTATTCATACTCTGTTTCTGTATCTTCTTAAAGGCCTCGCTTTCCGTCAATTTATAACTGTCCATCAAAATTCCCTTGGCCTTTTCCACCAGTTTCCTGGTTTCAATGACATCCTTGAGCCTTGATACCTCCTGTTCCAGATTTCTGATTCTGCTGTAGTTCTTAATAACAATGTCAATAACGGGAAGCAGGCTCTGCTCGGTAACGGGCTTGATAACATATGCAAAAAACTGCTGCTCATCAGTTCCGTTTTGTGTGATCAACTGTTCCCCGGAAGTCATTAGAATTATCGGGGCCAAACCATCTTCTTCAACGATATAAGCAAATTCGGAGCCATCCATAACAGCCATCCTGGCGTCCAGAATTACCAGGTCAGGCTGTCTGGACCTGATCAGCTTCAGGGCCGTTAAACCGTCTTCGGCCTCTCCGGTAACCAGATGTCCAGCCTGCTGCAGTATTGATTTAAGAACCTTTCGCGACTGGGCATCCGGGTCTGCTATAACCACCCTCGCTTCCCCCAAAGCAATCCCTCCTTTCCTGAAAAAAATAAAAGCCCTCGAATTAAAAGCTTTTCGCTTAAAATTCAGAGGGCTTCCTCGCCACAATTTGATACTTCGTTGTATCGGTTTATTTATTGTTTTGATTGTGTACTTTTCTATGTAATTTATTATATCAAATAACTCCGATTTTGCAACAACAAATTTATTGGTTAGGGGAAGTTTCTTTGAAATATACAATATACACATTTATACAGTATAAATATTTTTGATGCACTTTTACCTCTCTGCAGTCATATAATATCTCTGAAGCAAAAACTACCGGCACAGCGCTGTGCCGGTCCGGTGGCAATGAGGCCACAGGGTGAATTGATCCGCCCTGTGGCCTCATTATTGTTGGACAAAATCTATCTAACAGGAGGATTAATTGAAATGTGTGGAATTACCGGCTGGATTGACTGGGAGAGAGATTTAACTACGGAAAAACCTGTCCTGGCAGCCATGACAGGGACTCTGGCCCGGCGCGGGCCCGATGCCGAAGGTTATTGGGTATCCCCAAGGGCCGCCCTGGGGCACCGCAGGCTGATTGTAGTTGACCCTGCAGGCGGCGGTCAGCCCATGAGCCGCAGGAAGGGTGATCATGAATATGTCATGGCCTATAACGGCGAACTCTATAACACACCTGAACTGCGGCAGGAACTGGCAGCCCGGGGCCATGTCTTTTACGGACATTCCGACACCGAAGTACTCCTGAACTCATATATTGAATGGGGACCGGCCTGTCTGGAACGGCTTAATGGGATATTTGCCTTTGCTGTCTGGGATGAAGCAGGCCAAAGCCTTTTTCTGGCCCGGGACCGTCTGGGTGTGAAACCCCTCTTTTACATGGAACGGGAGCGTTCCTTCCTTTTTGGCTCAGAACTTAAGGCCCTGCTGGCTCACCCTGAAATTTACCCCGATCTGGACACCGAAGGCCTGGCCGAGGTCCTCGTCCTTGGACCGGCACGGACTCCGGGACATGGAGTATTCCGGGGTATAAATGAACTCAAGCCGGGGCATTCCCTGTTGTTTGACAGGAGAGGTACCCGGATTAATAAATACTGGGAACTGGAGAGCAGGCCCCATGAAGATGACCTTGAGACAACAGTGGCCAAGGTCCGTCATTTAGTTACTGATGCCATCAGGAGGCAGCTTGTTTCCGATGTCCCGGTCTGCACCTTCCTGTCAGGCGGTGTTGATTCCAGCGCCATAACCGCTGTGGCTGCAGAACAGTACCTGCATGACGGGAGGGAACCCCTGCATACCTACTCAATAGATTATGTCGATAATGACCGTTACTTTAAACCCGGCAGGTTCCAGCCCAATTCCGACTCCGACTGGGTACAGTATGTCTCAGGTTTTCTCAACACATCACACACCTCCATATACCTTGACACACCGGACCTGGCTGCAGCCCTGGGAATGGCCGTAATGGCAAGGGACCTGCCCGGGATGGCCGATATCGATTCTTCCCTCTACCTGTTCTGCCATGAAATAAAAAAAAGGCATACTGTGGCCCTTTCCGGAGAATGTGCTGATGAGATATTCGGCGGATATCCGTGGTATCACAGCCCGCAGGAGCTGCAGGAAGGAATCTTCCCCTGGTCCGCCAAAATAGAGACAAAAATGAGGGCCTTCGCCCCTGAATTGGTGGACCAGCTAAAACCCGCAGAATGTATGGCAGACCGTTACCGGGCAACTGCCGCCGAAACTCCGCTTCTGCCGGGGGAAGCACCCAATGATACACGGAGGCGCCAGCTGTTTTACCTTAATTTTCACTGGTTTATGCAGACTCTCCTGGAACGCAAAGACAGGATGAGCATGGCCACAGGGCTGGAGGTACGGGTACCCTTTTGTGACCACAGGATAGTGGAGTATGTCTGGAATATCCCCTGGGAGATGAAAACCTGTGACAATATTGAAAAAGGCTTGCTGCGGCGCGCCCTGCGTGGTATTCTCCCTGAAGAGGTATTGTACCGCCGCAAAAGCCCGTATCCCAAGACACATAATCCCGGTTACCTAACCACTGTCAGGGACTGTTTGCTGGACAGGATCAGTGACCCCGCCTCACCATTGCTTGACCTGATTGACACAAAATATGTCAGGGTGCTTGCCGGAACCGACACAGATACCTTCGACCAGCCCTGGTTCGGCCAGCTGATGACAGGCCCACAGCTATTTGCTTACCTGATACAGGCTGATATCTGGCTGAGAGAGTACAAGGTAAGGATTATCTGAAAAAAAGAGCAGAAACAGCAGCCACCAAACAGTACCGGGTGTCAACCGTCTCATGGAAACCGTACCGTAATCTCCACTATTTCCGGTTTGTTCCCGGTACGGATAGGGGGGCCCCAGGTCCCGTATCCTGTCGAAACAATCAGGTTCAGGGTTCCCTTCTGTAACAGCCCCCAGTCCTGTTCATAAATCCGCCCTGTTATCAGGTGGTTGGGAAATAACTGTCCCCGGTGGGTATGCCCTGACAACTGCAGGTCAACACCGTTTTCCCTGCCGTTTTCCAGGTCAATGGGTTCATGGTCCAGCAAAATAACCGGCAGTGACCGGTCTACACCCTTCATCAGCTTAGATAATTCCTTGCGTTTTACTCTTGGCGCCTGGTGGCTGGTATTATCCCTGCCCACAATGTAGAAGCTGCCGGCAACTTTTTCATACTCATCCCTGAGGACACGGAAACCGGCCTTTTCCAGGTAACGGAAGGCATCATCGGCGTGTCCGCTGATATACTCATGATTGCCCGGTACAGCAAACTTACCGTAACGTGCCTGCATCTTTCCGAAAATCCTGACCATATTATCCACTTCCAACGGTTCCATACTCTCATCGACGATATCACCGGCTAAGAGTATCAGGTCCGGTTTCCGACGGTCTGCCTCCTCTGCCAGTTGCTGCAACCGCCCGGTGCGTATAATTGAACCCAGGTGGATATCGGAAACCATGATAATATCCAGCTTTTCCAGTGAACCCGCCTTTTTGTCAATTGTAAGGTCATACCTGGTTATCCGTGGATTGAGGGCATTAAATGTACCATAAATGAGGATACCTGCAACCAGTGCCAGAACAACTCCACCGGTTACCGGTGGAGTATGGGGATTGGCCTTGATTGTTTCCGGCAGGATGCCAAAAAACCTGTCAAGCATACGGACAGCATCGATTGCCAGTATTATCAGCAGGAAGTAAAACATGGCTGCCGTCCAGTATGCCCCGGTAATTGTCAGCCACCTGCCTATCACATCAGGGAGAAAACGCTTAACCATCTGGGCAGCCGGATATGCCACCACCAGGAACCAGAAGACAACCCAATAGACTCTGCGATTCAGGAAGGGAATACTGCCCCCAAGTGAGTGCCATCCCCGGTAACCTATATAATAGTTGATTGCCCCATAAATAAAAACAATTACTGCGGCAACAAAAAAGAAGATAACAGATCTCATAACTGCTCCTTTTGCCTGTCATTTTTTGTTATTATTATTAGGCCAATTATAATATAGACAAATAATGACCGGTTTAATACGGTGATTTTCTCCGCCAAAATGCGGAAACCCTCTATTTGCTGATAATATCATGGTCTTATTGATTGGCCGGCAGAGATACTCAGGTTTTAGGGCAGTAGAATATAAAGCCCCCGGGAACAGCATCTGCTCCCGGGTTCCCGGCCCACCGGGGTATTTGCTCCCGGTCACGGAATTTTGCCAGGGTATTATCAGAACCCTCCCGCAAAATATGGCCGTTACTGCATTGTTCCCGAAGAAATAACACTCTGTTATGTTTTATTTTTTTACACGACATAATATAATAAAGAAAAAAATTACAGGAGGACAGTTATGAAAGGAATCAATCTGGTATTTGAGCAGCAAGAAGAGCAGGCATCCCGGCAATTTCAGGAACGAAACAATATTCCGGAGCAGCATCTCTGGAACCTTAGGGATATTTACACCAGTGAGGAATTATGGGAAAAGGATTTTCAGGCCATACCGGGTTATGTGGAACAGATACAGCAGTACCGCAGTCATGTGACTGATACAGCAGAAAATCTCTATAACACCCTTGAACTGCAAAATAAAATATTCGAAATCCTGGAACGGGTAGCTGCCTATGCCATGCTTTCCAGGGACCAAAACACCGCCGACCAGCATAACCAGGGGCTTTCTGACAGGGCAACCGCTCTCAGTGTCCAGGTGGAAGGAATGCTTTCATTTATCATGCCGGAAATTTTGGAACTAGATCAGAAAAGGCTGGCATCTTTTTTCGAAAAAGAAGGCCGCTTACAGAAGTACCGCCACTTCCTGGAAAATCTCCAGCGGCAGAGGAACCACTTCCGTTCCCCGGAAGAAGAAGAAATAATGGCCCTGACGGGAGAGATGGCCCAGGCGCCCGGGACCATTTTCAGCCTCCTGACCAATGCCGATATGGAGTTCCCGGAAATTGAAGTCAAAGGCGAAAAGATCCGGCTTACCCAGGGTAATTTTATAGATTTTATGCATAACCCGGTGCGCGAGGTAAGGCAATCAGCTTATAACTCCCTTTACGAAACCTTTGCCGCCTCTTCCAATACCATTGGGGCAACATACAGCGGCAGCATCAAGGCAGACCTTTTCCAGGCCCGGGTGCGGCGGTATAAATCTGCCCTGGAAGCAGCACTGGATCCTGATAACCTGCCTGTTTCCTTTTATGACCGGTTGCTTGAGTCTGTACACCGCCATCTGCCGGCAGTCCACCATTATATGGAGTTAAAAAAGAAACGCCTGGGGCTCGATGAACTGCGGGCCTATGACCTGTATGTACCGTTAACCGGCGAGAGCAAGTGGAAACCCACCATTGAGGTGGCCCAACAGACAGTTATTAACGGGCTTGCGGCAATGGGGGAAGAATACACCTCCCTCCTGGAAACAGGCTTCCGGAATCGCTGGCTTGATGTTTATGAAACAAAAGGCAAAAGAAGCGGCGCCTATTCTATGGGAGTTTACGGTGTACATCCATATGTCCTGTTAAATTACCAGCCCAATATGGAAAATGTATTTACAATTGCCCATGAAATGGGGCATGCCCTGCACAGCTATTATACCAATGAAACCCAGCCTTATGTGTACAGCCACTATCCCATCCTGCTGGCAGAAGTGGCTTCAACTGTCAATGAGGCGTTGCTCTTCCATCACCTGCTTACCAGGGCTGAGCCTGGCGAAAAAGCGGCGCTTCTGGAGAAAAATCTCGAACAATTCCGGACTACTGTATTCAGGCAGATACTGTTTGCCGAATTTGAGAAAAAGGTCCATGAAATGGCAGAAGCAGGTGAACCGCTGACTCCGGCCAGATTCAGCGAGGTTTACGGCAACCTGCTTGAGAAATACTACGGCCCACACCTGGTCCTGGATGACCACATCCGGGGCGAATGGGCCAGAATCCCCCACTTCTATTCGGCTTTCTATGTTTACAAATATGCCACAGGTTTTTCGGCTGCAGTTGCCATCTCGGAGATGATTTTAAAGGAAGGGAAAAGCTTTGTGGAGCGTTATATAGAGTTCCTGAAGAGTGGCAGCTCCGACTATCCCCTGGAAACGCTGAAAAAGGCGGGAGTTGACCTGGGAAGCGGCAAGCCGGTGGATAAGGCCCTTGACCTTTTCGAAAAGCGCCTGGAGGAATTTGAAAAGTTAACGAACTCGTAAAATTAAGAGCTTATAAGCACAAGGCTTATAAGCTCTTTACTTCCTGTTTCCTCTTTAGGCCGGTGCCATTAAACCGGTGGCTTACGTAAGCGGGTAGCCTAAAGAAATCCACAACCAGCATTCCCACCCCTGCAGCAAAAACCAGGCCTGTGATAAAACGCCATAACATCCAGGTATTCATATACTGGTTTTTCATAGTCACAAAGGCCATCCCAAGAATTCGTTCCAGATAAACCTGGACAATACCGGCCCCCAATAAAACGGCGGTCATGGCAACCATACCTGATGTCATGGTCCAGAAAGCCCATTTACCGAGCCCCTGTTTGTAATCATGCCTGCCGGCCATATCAGGCAGCATATAGTATATGGCAGCAATAACCAACATGGCAAATGCCCCAAAAAAAGCCAAATGCCCATGTGATGCCGTCATTTGTGTCCCATGTGTCCACTGGTTGACTACCGGAAGAGTCTGCACGACTCCCAGCACTCCTGCACCGATAAAGTGCAGCACCACTCCTCCGATTATCCAGTAAAGGGCTACCTCGTTTTGGTGTTTGATGGTCCGGCTTTTATATTCACGAAGTGTGTCCCATACCATCAGGACCAACGGGATAGGCTCCAGCATACTGAAAAAGCCGCCTATCGCCAACCAGTATTCGGGTGTGCCAATCCAGTAATAATGGTGTCCAATTCCAAGAATCCCGGTCGCCAAAACCAGGATTGCCTCAATATATAGCCACTTTTCAACACGTTTTCTGGAGACACCTGTAATTCTAATTAACATAAAAGCCAGGATTGCTGCCGCAATCATTTCCCAAGTACCCTCTACCCAGAGGTGGATTACCCACCACCAGTAATACTGGTCAAGGACAAGGTTTTCAAAAAACTTCATGCCAAAAAGGTATAAAACTGATAACCCAGTCAAGCCTCCGATAAGAATTCCCAGGGTTGCGGTCCAGCCTTTTCCCTTAATAACTGTCATTCCAATATTGTAGAGGAACATCAGGGCACCGGCTACTATCAGCCAGTCCAGCACCCTTGGCGCTTCTATGTATTCCCGACCTTCAGTGAGGCCAAACAGGAATCCAACTACTGCGGCAACCCCTGTCAGGGCCAGCAGCCAGAACTGGACTCTGGCTATTTTTACACTGTACAATTCCCGCTGCGCCTCTTCAGGCACCAGGTAATAAGTTGCTCCCATCAGGCCCAGGAGCAGCCAGAAAACCATTGTATTCAGGTGGATTTCACGCCCGACATCAAATGGCAGTAATCCTGACAAAATACCGGGCCATATAAACTGAGCTCCTATCAACAAGCCAAAAGCCACTTGCAGGGCAAAAAGAATTATGCTTAACAGAAAATACGGATAAGCAACTCTCTGTGACCGGTAATGCATTTAACAACACCTCCTTACTTTAGACTGGTCAGATATTCTGTTACTGCATTAATTTCTTCACTGTCCAGCCCCGGATTCCCCATTACCGTGCCTGGCTTAACTTCCTGAGGGTCACGGAGAAAACTTTTCAGCCACTCTTTGCTTCTGTCCCGGCCTATGTTGGTCAGGTCAGGGCCGGCATTGCCTCCGGAACCGTCGAACTGGTGGCACACAGAACACTCTGAGTCAAATATTGCTTTACCTGTTGACTCGCTGCCATCCTGCGGCTGACCAGAGTCTTGCCCCCCCGGTGGGTCCGGCGGCCACCCATTGGTGTCAATATCCTTCACCCAGGTGAGAAACGCCGTCAGATTCTCCGCATCTTCCCCATTCAGCCTGATTTTTGACATCACCGTCCCCGGCCACAGATCCCCGGGGCTCTTGAAAAACCTTGTCAGCCATTCCGGGTCCCTTTTTACTGCTATCTTGGTAAGGTCGGGGGCAAAGTACGCTCCGTTCCCCAATATGGTATGGCAGTTGATACAGTTATTGTCCTGCCACACCTGTTTACCGTTAACCACTTCATCGGTCAGGGGAATTGTGCGCTGCTCCAGCTGTGCCGTGGAATCATAGGTCAGGTAGCCCAAAGCTGCCCCGGAGATAAGCACAACCGCTATCAAAAGGTTTCGCAGGGATGTCATAAATTTCACCTCCTTGTGTATTTTTATAGGCTCACTTTATCAGGACTGGGATTAACTTACTGTAAGCAATATCACATGTCAACCAAAGATTCCTCACAAACAAAGGCAATAAAAAAGGAGGTGCCTCAGAACTCTGAGGATACTTCCGTGATTAAACCATCCCCATAATTCGGTTATTCCTCTATGAAGGTACAGTCATATTGGCACCCTGACGGCATTTGCGCTGTCGATTGGCAAATACCACATCAAAAATAAGGGTTGTCCCGTACTTTGATGTAGATAGGACTATTTCATCCGCAAATCCATAAATTAAGCTGAACCCACAGCCTGCTGAAATTTTTGTAGAAAACCCCTTGTAAAAAATCATTGAGGGAAGTCTGTCAAAATCCATGCCAGGCCCCTGGTCTTCAAATATAAACCTGATTGTATCATCATTCAATTTCCTGATAACACATATTCCTGTCCCTGCATGTTTGATAATATTGGCTGCTGCCTCCGAAATACATAGCAATACTTTAATTGAATCTTGATACTCAGAAAATAAACCGCTTATTATCCGCTTTACTTCCTTTCTCAATGAGGTAACATCTTTTACCCGCCCAATCTGTATTTCGGAAATTAATTCGCCTTTGTCCATAAATTGCGGTGCTTCTTCCCGCCCCACCAGGGACAGTTTTCCCTGGGTAACCGCATATATTACATCTCTGTAAACAGCAAACATTTTTTGATGCTGGTGTTTGGTGACCGCAAGTTCAGCCTTTAGATTTTCCCGGGACTCCTTTAGTTGGCTAACCATATCATTAAATGATTCGGTAAACCTGCCCACCTCGTCAGACCGCAGGACCTGAACCCTGAAATCGAGGTTGCCCTGTGAAATTGCTTTCATGCCCTGGATCAGGTTATCCAGAGGTTTAATTAATCTTAGATTAAGCACCCTGTACTGCAGTGCCAGTACCACTACCATTCCGGACAGCAGCAGTGCTAAGGCGAAAATGGCCCAAATCTGCCGTTGTATGTAGCTGTTAGCATCACAGGTGATATCCATTCTATGTTTTTTACCATCTAACACTATATCAGAAGACCCTTTGGCAATGAAACCCTTTCCGTTATACCAGACAGATCGGCTGCCCAGATTAATATAATCGGCTGTCCTGACAGCAATCCGTTCCAGCCGGGTCAACTTTTTCTGTGTATCAATATCAACAGATGCCAGGCTGTACCAACTGTCTGTTCCGGCATCAAAGCCGGATATTTTTATATTTAATATGTTCTGATATCTATCCCTGTTGACGTTAATTTCCGAATTCAGCCGTTCTATCAATTGTTTGCCAAGATTCCGGTATAGACCTTCATTTTCTGATGGGCTCTCTATGACATGTGTCAGCAAGCTGGCTTCAAGCTCCATATCACGATTAAAGTTTTGGTACATCACATCACGATAAGCAATAAACTGTGTAACTATTACCAAGCCTAATATAAAAAATGCAGCAATACCTGCGTATACTGCAAAATACCTGTTAGATTTTTCTCTGAAAGTCTCTAAATTCATATATTTTTTTCAACTCCTCAGTCGAGACACTCAAAAGACTCTTCTCCCATCAGTTCAGGGATACTGAGTAAATCGAACACTTCATATATTTCTTTGGGAATACGTATAACCATTACTCTTATTTCCCGTTCCCGCAAATCGTTCATCACTTTAATAAGTGTCCCAATACCGGTTGAATCAACAAATTCGATTCCAAAAAAATCTAAATCCACCTCTGTTAACCCGTCCGGCAGCCGTTCTACACTCAGCCGGAACTGATCCACTGTCGAAATGTCCAGCTCACCCGACATTTTTAAGCAAATTAGGGATTTTCCGCTACTGGTTGCAATCTCTAACATTTAACTAACCTCCATTTACTATGCTTTTAATTTTTCAATTTCCAGCATCCCGTCCGGTTTTATATATGCTTTAACACTTCTGGATAACCGGTCAAATTGATATTTTCCGCAACCCGATTTCACCGTTACTGCCGGATGGACTACCCGGGCCTTAAGAACAGACCCTTCATTGACCTCGACTATGCAAATCACGTCTGCATTGGAACCCAATTCCTGTACATTTACTATGCCGCCCGCACTAAGCCAGCCCCCTCTGACTACGGCATTACTGTTATTAATATTAATATTCCCTCCGGCTGACAGCTTTGAAATTATGGCCCCACGTCCAGTAATCGTGATATCACCACTGGCATTAATGACTGAATTTTGTGCATATCCTGCGGTTATGTGGGAAGGTTCTGTGAAGTCGATATCTTCCTGCATTTTCTGCAGTGTCCCTTCCACGACCTTTAAAATAGCCAGGACTTCATTCCCATTATTGATTTTTGAAGGATTAATACCTGTCAGCTGATGCAGGCATTGCAGGTCACGCAAATATTCATCCGGTATGGGGACTTTACATGAATTAGCAACTCCGAATATTTCCATAATTATTTTTGGCAGCAGCTTAAATTTGGTGTCGATTAACAACTGAAAAAGTCTGCCTTCACCCTGATGTAAATCGTTAAGCTTAAAGGAATGATGCTTTTTAAGTACCTGTACAGCCTGCAACAGATCATAAATTAATGAAAACACCTTTTTGAGGTGTGGCAGCAACCTTTTACAGACAATGGCCGTACCACCGGCATTAAGCTCACTGCTGATTACATTTTTATAGAGGTTAATGTCACCACCGGCATATAATGCAGCCTGAATAACATTACCATGGACAATGATATCTCGGCCTGCTTTAAGGCAAAATCTTTCCAGCACATCACCCCAGACAATGATATCACCTTTAAATGAAATGTTTCCCACGTTTACGTCCACATCCCCCGGGACCGTGTACACCGGGACCACTTTAAGTACCTTACGACGCCTTCCTTCCAGTACCGGTCTGCCGGCATGTGAGGCTACAGCCACCGTATTATTTTTGATTAGCCGGACACCGTCTCCGGCAATTATCTGGACATCCAGGGGTGGTTCAGGTACAATGGGAACCCCAAATAGATCAACACCGGCTGTCCCGTAAACCGGTTCACTCTTTATTGCCAATACTTCCCCCACCTCTACCGACAGGTCCCGGGGTTTCTGAAAGGGGTTTTCCGGTGAACTGACAGCAGACATCTTCTCAAGGAAGGTATATTCAATAACTGCATTTTGGCTGGGTATTGCGGGACGTCCCCGTGCAATAAGGACTTTCTGCTCTCCTTCAGTGTCACATTCACAGATTCTTGAAATGGCTGCTTCACTTGCACTGGTAATACCACGTTCCCTTAATAATTGCATAATTGCCCGTGGCGATATTTTGGGTGGCGGAATCTCTGTTACCGGAACAGTTCCAACTCTTACCTGCAGACTGGGAGGGCAGTCCCTGACCCTGAATTCCCTGCCAAAACAGCGGTTAACAACCACGAAAGCACTAAGCCGATCATCGCTGATTTCAATATTCATTTCCAGATATGGCTCTATCCTCTGGGTCTCGATTCTGATATCATCTTCAGCAGTGACAATAGCGGCTTCTGTAACAGCTTCCCCATTAACAAATACCGTAAGGTTTTGTGATCCCTCAATAGTGGGGTATCTCCCCCCCTGCCGGGGATTAACTACAGTTACTTTGCCTTCAGCAATTGTTATCGAACCATTCACAATAAACAAACACCTCTCTATTCAACCTTCAAAACAATAAGTGTGATATCATCTCTCTGTTCCCGTAACCCAATAAACTGCATCAGGCGCATCGACAAAAAATCTCCCAAAGCCGCTGCTTCCAGGCAGTGATAATCCCTTAGCGTTTCCGCAGCCCGCTGAATACCGAACTGGACACTCTGAATATTTTGGGCTTCTACCAAACCATCAGTATAAAAAAGCACAATATCCCCACTGCCCAATTTTAATGTCTCCATGTTGTATGACAATTCAGGACGCCCGCCAACAAAAAAACCTTTACTTTTTAACAGCTCGACTTCCCCCGTTTCTCCTCTGCGGATTAAAGGGGGGTTATGTCCCGCACTGGCATAAAACAGCGCTTTCTGCTGTGGGTTATATAAAGCATAAAACATGGTCAGGAACATCCCATTAACCGACAGATCCGGGTATAAACTGCGGTTAGTCTCTGATAAAACGACATTTGGGGCCAGGTCCTGCTGAGCAAAAGAACGGGTTAAGGTCCTGGCAATAGCAGTAAACAGCGCTGCCGGAATCCCCTTTCCCATAACATCACCAATGGCAATCCCCAGGTTGTGGTGTCTCGTTATAATAAAATCATAAAAATCGCCGCTGGTCTCATTTGTAGGCATAGCCCGCCCCCAAAGGGATATCCCCTTGACCTCAGGTATGCTTTTGGGAAACAGGCTTTGCTGAATACTTCCGGCCATTTCAATTTCCTTGCGCAGGCTTTTCTGCCTGGCGCTCGTGAATGTATTCTTACACTGTTCAATTCCAAAAGCCAGCTCACTTGCCACTTGGTGCAGCACTTCAGTTAATGTTTCATTTTTCTCCTGGGGACAGTAAAAAGTAATACTTCCAGTAACAATATTGCTTTCGGAAATCGGGACTCCCATCGCATCCAGAGAATATCCACTTCCCCTTCCCGGATGCTGACTTCCTAAGTTCTTGATTAAAACCGGAGCTTTTTTGCACATAATGCTCTTGTTTATTTCGTAGTCCAGATTAGAAATGGACAGGTCATCAATACTCCAGCCTGCTTCAAAATAACCCAGCCGGTGCCGGCTGTTGCCCCCGTTTAACCATATACTGCAACATTTCAGTCCGAGCTCAAGGCACATCTCTCTACACAGGGTCGTAAAGCCGGCTTCGCTACTGTCTCGCCACAATGTTGAACAAACAAGGTACATTATTTTTTCGTTATTGATGGCTTCCGCGACAAGCCCTCCCTTCCAGGAACTCTTGTTATTCAGTTATGGTTCTTCGACAACAATTTTTTGAATGAAATATTCGGGATTTGCTTCCAGATCTATTTCAAAAGGAGGAGCAACTCTGGCTCCCATTCTGTTTTTAAAAACCCGGACCACAGGGCGGGAGGGGTATTTCTTATTTGCCCTGGTAACCAGGGCCTGTACCCCTGAATTCAATAGGACCACGGAACCAATGGGAAATACAGCAATTATTCCCACAAATACCTTCAGTATTTCCGGGTCAAACCAGATGCCACTGTATTTAATGAGGTATTGAATGGCCTGATGAGGTAACACCAATTGTTTTTCAGACCCAAGACCAACAAAATTATCATATATGGCAGCAATTGCCACGATCCTGGCATATTCACAAATTTGGTCCCCGACCAGCCCCCGGGGATAACCCGAGCCATCATACTTTTCATGGTGCTGTAAGGCTACATGTGCCGACAGCAGGCTAACCCCCTCTTTTTTTCTTAATATCTGGAACCCCAATTCCGGGTGTTTCAGTATCTGTTCATTTTCCTCAGGTGAAAGGGGGGTCTGTTTTTTTAATAATCCCGGAGGCAGCATAATTACTCCGATATCGTGGAACAAAGCCCCACATGCCAGCTGCCTGAGCTGCTTGTCATTGAAACCCATAGCCAATCCGGTAATTACAGAGAGGACCATGGTGTTAACACTGTGGTAAAAGCCTTCATCATTGACAGCCCGCATATCAATCAGGGCAACTAACAAGTCTCTGGAAGCAACGAGTTCGGAAATGATATCATCGACAACTTTATTTACTCTCCGGATATCAAAATCAGACCTCAGCCGCAGATTAGTCACTACATCCCTGGACACCTTTAAGGCTTCCAGGCGTGTCCGATTAGAAACCACTTCGTCATATTCAACTTTGCCAATATTGTCATCCCTTACATATATGAGCGGAATACCAATGTCTTTTAACCGTTGGATATAACGGACATCAATTTGCATACCCCTGTTTAACAGGATTTCCCCTGTTGACCCGATAATAGCCCGTTCCACAACCATTCCGGGCTTAATTTTATCCACTGGAATCACCCGCATAGTATTCACCTCAAATTGCTTTATTGGCTGTTGGTACCTCTTCACTTCCGACACTCGAATCCAGTTGTTGCTCAAGGATAAGGGTGGTACCATGTTCACCTGTCTTTAAATATATCTTATTCATTAATTCCATCATCAGCGTAAACCCTAATCCCAGTGCCTTTTTTTCTTTTACCCCTTTAACAAGGGTAGCCTTGGGTAAGTCCCGCAGGCTCAGACCCGGTCCGGAATCTTCGGCAATTACCCTGATCCTGCCGTCATTACACATGTACCATGCCAATACACCTCCGGAAGCATGTTTCAGCATGTTGGTAGCCACCTCTGAAATACACAGCAGAAATTTGTTGATTTCCGGTTCAGGCACCCTGAATTTCAGACACTCCTTTACTGCCTGGCGAACGGTCCTTATATCACCTGGTTCCTTCACAACTGCCTGTCCAAGTTTTTTACCCTCATTGCTCAGGCGGGTAATATCCCAGTCATCAGAAATAACCAAACGCCCTCTGGTAACAGCATCCAACACATCCCCAAAAACATTGCTTAATTTATCAAACTTCCATACAGAATCTACTTTATCCTGGAAAAGTTTTTTCTCCAAAGCAGTTAGCAGTGCATCAACAACCAAAGGATCAAATTGAATGCCTGCACACTTAACCAGCTCGTTTAAAGCCGCATCATCACATTTTCCGGGCCGGTAGACGCGGTCTTCAGTGATGGCATCAAAGGCATCAGCAACCGCCAGTATCCTCGCCCCCAGGGGAATACCATCGCCTTTTAATCCATCCGGATAGCCTTTACCGTCCCAACGCTCATGGTGGTGGTAAACAAAAGGCAGCAGGGATTTGAATAGCGTTATGGGTTTTAGGATCTGTGCGCTGATATATGGGTGCATCTTTATCTGGTTAAACTCAATTGAGGTGAGGTTATCCGGCTTATTTAATATTTTTTCCGGAATACCGATTTTCCCAATATCATGGAGCAGCCCCGCCAGCCTGATATCTTCAATATCAGGCGCCGGTAAACATAACTCTTTGGCAATCATTGTAGCGAGCTGGGAGACCTGCTCAGAATGTCCCTTGGTATAAGGGTCCCTGGCATCTAATGCCTGAACCAGGGAATGGATAGTCGTTTCAAGAGATTCTCTCTGCATCCTGAAAAGCGACCTGTTTTCCACTAACAGGCCTATCTGGCCGGCCAATAAGGTCAACAGAAGGTGATCTTCTGAATCAAAATCTTTAAAGTCCGCAAAATATTCATCATTTTTATTGATCACACTAACTATACCTCGAAGACTGTTGTTAAAATTAATTGGCACACAAATCATGTTTTTTAAACCCAGTCCGCAAAGCTCTTTAATTGAATTTACGCAGCCCTCATCTGTATCTGTCAGGCTCTTAGTCTCTCTCAGGGAGTTCCCGGGTTCCGTTAGTATAGTTCCCCCTAAAGGCTTGCTATCCCCAAAAAACCCTTTAACAATATACCGGTTTTGTTGGTCAAGTAAAGCAATAATGGACTTTTCTGCCCGGAACAGCCTGGACAGCAAGGCACAAACTGGTGAAAAAATACGGCATTCTTCATCAATTAAATTTTCATCAAGCGCCAACTCGTAATTTTTATAGCTGTCGAGGGCATACAAAGTTTTTTCAAAGGCTGTTGTCAAGGCATCTATCCTCTTTTTATTAAAATACCCGGGCACTTTAGATAAAACTATTACTATCTGCCTGATGTAATTCCGTTGCGAAGAATGAATCAGGGCAGACTCATATCCATGGATTATTTTTCTCAGTGGAGATTTTATGACACTATTAACTTCTCTTTCATTACGCAAAACAAACGGTTCATCCCTGATAGCCAGGTCTTCCAGTACCTTATGGCAGCCCGGGCAGTTTAGCGGCTCTTCATTAAATTGAGGCAAATTCAATACTGCCTCGGGGTTAAAGCCCTGTCCGGTATCTGCAAATACCATCCCTGCATCCATTTCCACCTGATTCAGGGCTGCCCGGCAGAGCATTTGCTTAATACCGGCATTTTCATCAGGAAAACTCAGGTATTTACTGATCTCACAGGCATCCTTCAGATTTTGGATCTGGGTGGTTAACGTTCCAATCGTTTTATTCATAACATCCTGCCCCCCCAAAAAAGTCCCTCTTCTATATAATCTTCCTGTCTTTGGCATAACGGACCAGCTGAGCCCTGCTCCGCAGGTTCAGTTTGGCCTTAATATTAGCTCGGTGGCTTTGGATTGTTTTAACACTAACAACAAGTTCATCTGCTATTTCCTTGTTAGAATAACCCAGGGCAAGCAGCCTGAGGACATCAATTTCCCGTTTGGTAAGTTCCAAATGGGCCGGGCCGTCACCTGATTTCTGCCAAAAGTTACAAATCAGGTTGCCGGCTAAAACAGGATCGATATGTGTTATCCCATTGACAACATTTCTGATTGCATTAATGACCTCATTCTGTGATGACTGTTTTAAAATAAAACCTGCGGCGCCTCTTCTGAGGGCTTCCTTCAGGTAACCCTCATCGTCATACATGGTCAGTATAATTATTTTAGTTTTATGGCCCCGCTCCTTTAAAGTGTTAATTATGTGCAGTCCGCTTACAACCGGTAAACTTATATCAAGCAGCAATATATCGGGAAGCAGAGCTGCAACGGCATTGACTGCATCATGACCATTTGTGGCCACACCCACCACTTCCATATCAGGCTGGCTGTTAATAATGTACTTTAGGCCGGCTAATAGCACTTCATGGTCATCAACCAAAAAAACCCTGGTTTTTACCAATTATTTCACCTTCCGTCTTCTCTTCTTTTGCATGTTCTCTTATATTTCGACAAATTTTTCAGTGCTATCCTTATTTTACCACCTACTCTCATCACACCAAATCGGGCTTTTTAATTATTTTCTGCCGCCAAAACCCGTAAAAAGGCCTGCCCTTTATCAGGGAAAATCCCTGATAAAGGGCAGGCCTTTTTATTTCTGATTTATCATATTATACTATTTTATTTTTCATCGCAAACCGTACCAGTTCAGACCTCTTCTGAAGTCCGAGCTTAGACCTGATACTGGCCTTGTGGGATTCAACGGTTTTACTGCTGATAACCAGCTTTTCAGCTATTTCCCGATTAGAATATCCCAGGGCGATTAATCTTAATACTTCTTTTTCACGTTCACTTAGCTTCATAGCGGTTTCCTGGCACTGAACAGATTCGGGGGACCAAACCCTGGTTAACAGGGCTCCTGCCATTACAGGGTCAATCACCCGGCGTCCTCTGGATACTTCCCTAATAGAACTGATAAGCGCCGTATCTGTTGCCTTTTTTAGAATATACCCATTCGCCCCGGCCTCAATAGCCTTTTTTAAATACGCTTCTTCTTCATACATAGTAAGGACAAGAATACAGGTTTGCTGTCCCTGCGCCCTTAATTCTTTAATCACATTAAATCCATCACAGCCTGGCAGTGACAGGTCCAGCAGAAGGACATCGGGCCTTAGAGAAATTACGGCCTGTACCACTTCCTTACCGTCACCGGCCTCACCAATGACTTCCATATCCTCCTGAGAGTTTATCACCATGCGCAAACCTGTTCTGAATACATTATGGTCATCAGCCAATAATACCCTGATTTTCACCGCTTACTTCCTCTCCATTTAACGGTATTTTTAAATAGATGGTTGTCCCAGTTTCCGGTGCAGACTCAATAATTAACTGCCCATTGACCAATGAAGCCCTCTCCTCCATCCCAAAGAGGCCAAATTTTTTACTGTGTAAAGCGTTATTCAGGACTTCATCAACTTCAAAACCTTTCCCGTCATCTTCTATTACTATCGAAAAATATCCGGCATACCTTAATAAGACTATACTAATATTTTTTGCCAAACCATGTCTAACGGCGTTATTTATAGCTTCCTGAGCGACTCTAAAGGCACAGGTACTGACCTCAGGAGATAAAACCACGTCTTCCAATGCGTAAACCTGTATATCAGTATTTATTCCCGCCCTGTGCAGGGGCGAAAGCAGATGCCTGGTAATGGCCGCTTCCAGACCTATATCATCCAGTGAGCTGGGGCGAAGTTCCCAAATCAGGTTTTTGATGTATTTCTGAGTATGGTCAATCATAACCCTGATATTCTGAGTCCGTTCCCTGACATCGTTTGACCCAGCCAAATCATCTATAACCCGGAGTTCCAGGTTCATTGCCGTCAGGTATTGGCCAACCTGGTCATGGAGTTCCCTGGATATCTTTTTCCTCTCTTCTTCCTGGATACTCATAATTTTGCCCAGAATCTTTTTTCTTTTCAAATTAAGAAATTCCGTTTCACACCTGAATTTCTCTATGTCTAATTTCAGGGATTCAAAAGCTGCAATTAATTCCTGCACTTCTATTATATGGGAATTTAAGGTCCTGGTATTATGGGAATCACCATGGGCCAAATTTTTCATGGCTGCTGCCAATTCTGCCAGAGGTCCGGTGACATTCCTGGTTAGCCAGTATACACAAAGCCCAACAAAAACCCATACTGTCAGGCCCGATAAAATCCAGTTCTGACGCAAACCGGAGACCGCCCCCAGTATCAGGATAACTCCTGCTGCTGTAATTGTTATTTTTAAACCCAAGTTTAATTGTTTGCATTTCAACACTTACCATCATCCCCTGAACCAGTATCCAATTAACAGGATAAAAACTATTGCCGTAAGAGACATATAATTAGTATAACATATCAGGACCGGCTGCCAAGTCCAAATTTACTACCTCCTTTAGTATACTTATCCTGTTAAGGTGAGACCCGGGGACAATATACAGGGGAAGCCTTGAACAAGGCTTCCCCTGTAAAATATATTAGGTTATGTGGATGCGACAATCGGGAGAGCAAAATAAAAGCTGCTGCCTTCCCCGGGCCTGCTTTCAGCCCATATCCTCCCCCCGTGTACTTCGATAATCTGTTTACAGATGACCAGTCCCAGGCCGGCTCCGCCGTAATTCCGGGAACGTGATTTTTCGCCGCGGTAGAACCGCTCAAAAATACGGGGCAAGTCTTCTCCCGATATTCCGCAACCATTATCGCTGACTGACATGATTAACTCATCCGCAGCCGTTTTTGCTCTGAATTCTATGAATCCGTCAGGGTCCGTGTACCGGGCAGCATTCTGAACAAGATTATTGATGACCTGTTCTATGCGGTAATAATCGGCCCTGACGGTAACTCCCGGAAGAGGCCTGGCAACTCTGAAATTCCTGCTGTTTTCGCCAAAATCCATTTCGATGGGCTCCAATATATCTTCAAGCAGTGCCTCACTGTTCCAATCCTTCATCTCCATGCTCAGTTTTCCCAGTTCAAGCCGGGAAAACTGGAAGAGGTCATCTATGAGCCGGTCCAGGCTGTCTGTCTTGTCACGTATTACCGTCAGATACCTGGCAAAGGATTCTTTGTCTTTGGCTATCCCGTCCTGCAGACCGGCTACATACCCTTTAATAGAAGATATGGGGGTGCGCAGGTCATGAGAAATACTGGCAACCAGTTCCTTCCGGGATTCTTCATAAGCGGCCTGAGTATCCAGTGATTTTTTCAGCTCAATACGCATAGTTTCAAAGGCCTGGCAAACCTTTCCGATTTCATTGCCTTTCCGGTAGCTGACCTCTTCATCAAGGTTACCCTGGGCAATATTTTCAGCTGCCCTGGTTAATTGTCCGAGGGGTACCAGCAAATCCCTGGCTATTAGCCAGGCCAATAAAGTAATCAGGGCGATAAAGATTATCAGCCCGGTACCAAAGGCAGTCAGAAGGCTGAGGATGATATCTTTTGTAATGGGATTCATATCTGTAACCAGGACTGCAGTGGCCACTGCGGAGTCATCAATAACAACAGGTGTCACTTCTCTGTAATCCGTTGGATTCTCCTCCTGAAAATCAGGATCAATCCTGACCATTTCTGCAAGGTCAACCCTGGTTTTCTTTACTGAGGCCTCTTTGTCCTGAGAATCATACAAGAGCACTCCCGAATTGTCTATTACCTGAAGGTGCATGTTATCTTTATCCAGCAGAGGCTCAAGCTTTTTGGCAAACTGTTCGTATTTATCTATGATACCGTAATTATTCTCAACTGCCGAAAACACCTGTGCAGTGGTGGCCCGGACATTGTATTCCGACTCCATCTCCCCGCCCCGGTAGACCTGGAACTGGAAGAGAAGCAGTGACAGCACAACACAAATTATAAACACAACTATGACCATTATAAATGCAATTATTAACCTTGACCTGATACCAAATCTCATGGCTGACCCCCGTCGAATTTATATCCAACCCCCCACACAGTTTTGACAAACCGCGGTCTGGCCGGCTCCTGTTCAATCTTTTCCCTTATTTTTCTAACATAAACCGTCACGGTGTTTAAATCACCGTATTCCTCGTAACCCCATATCCGGTTAAAAATCTGTTCCCTGGAAAATACCTGCCCGGGATGTGTCGCCAGGAACTTCAGGACCTCAAATTCCTTAGCCGAAAAACCAATTTCCCGGCCTTCCAACAAGACGTTGTATGATTTAAGGTCAATTTCCAGCGGACCGAATTTCAGGGACTTTGATCTGTTCTCACTGGCAGACAGGTGAATATACCGCCTCAGGTGTGCCTTTACACGGGCAATCAGTTCTCCGGGTACAAAAGGTTTGGTTACATAATCATCTGCCCCCAGGCCCAGGCCCAGGATTTTATCACTATCTCCTTTTCTTGCACTCAACATCATACTTGGGCCAGGGGATTCGGCCCGCATCATCCGGCACACTTCCCTCCC
>JAENZJ010000014.1:0-73379 GCA_016841325.1 Thermincola carboxydiphila | reverse complement strand
GCATCATAATGTCCAGAATAACAAGCTGGGGGTCAAAATCCCTGAACCTCTCCATTGCCTCTTCCCCGTCCAAAGCCAGGGCTACCTGAAAACCTTCACTTTCGAGGTAATCCCTGATCAGTTCCGCAATCTCTTTTTCATCATCAACTACCAGAATCCGTTCCTCTGCCAAACCAATCACCCTGCCCTGCAATAATTTTTTGATAATAATTTAAGCTTCATTTATTATTCTTATTTATTATTACTGGGGCAGGGCTTTATTCACCTTCATTTTAACAATAAATTTTAGCTCCCGGCCGCTGGTTAAGCCTCAGGTTAAAATATCTTTACGGTTTAAGATGTAATTTGCAGCTGTCAGGAAACAGACCCCATAGACCAGCATTACCGCAATACCTGAAATTACAGTCTCCCACCGGGGCTGTATCAGAAACCACTTATATATCCCGAAATAACTGCTGATAAGGAATGGTTTAACTGCCGCAAAGTTTGCTGCAACCTGCATGGTAACCAGAAATCCCAGGGATACTCCAATAAATGCATTCCCGTTAACAACAGCCAGTGACAGAAAAAGAATCACTGCAGCAAAACACATTTGGGGAATAACAGCCACAGCATTCGAAGTTAATGTATAGAATATACCTTCACTGCTGCTGAGAACAGTTTTACTGAACTCGAACCCGTCTCCCCAGCCAAGAAACAGAATACCCAATCCGTAGGCCGCTAATAGATTTACAATCAACAAAACAATGACGGTAATTATTAAGGCCAATGCCTTGGCTCCCAATAACCGGGTGCGGGTAACAGGAGAGACCAGAAACAGTTTGAGGGTGCCGTGCTCATATTCAGATGCCGTCAGGTCCCCAGCCAGAAGGATAATAAGCATGGGCAGCAGACCGCTCAAAAAGGATTCCAGGGAAATAACCGGATAGGATTGCCCGTTATAAGTCATGGGCTGCTGCATAACAGTACTGATAATCAGGGGAAGCAGGTGAAATCCCACAGTCAGAATCATAAAAACATACACCTTTTTTCGGGCAAATATCTTGAAGACTTCATTATATATTAAGTTAAGCATCGCTCTTACCTCCCCCGGTTTTGCTGATAAAATACTGTTCTAAGGAGTTCTGCCGCGGTAATAGGTAATTGACAAATACGCCTCTTCTTCCCAGTTCCTCATTAATTTTTGCGGAATGCCCTTTTTCGGTCTTAACTATCAAACCCCCTGAAGACATCTGCACTGCCTTTACATATGCTATCCCCTTGAGAATTTCCAAAACCTCTTTTTCCTCAGAGGTGCCCAACTCGATAGTCTCACTGTCTGTCTGCAGTAACTCCGGGACCGGCCCTTCAGTCAGCAGTCTGCCCCCGTGCAGGATACCGACCCTGTTACAAACCTGCTCGACTTCGTTGAGTAGGTGTGATGAGATAAAAAATGTAATGTCCTGCTCCAGAGCCAGCTGGCAAATCATTTCCCTGACCTCTTTCATTCCATGGGGATCGAGCCCGTTGGTTGGTTCATCAAGGATAACCAACCGGGGGCAGTTGACCAGCGCTCGGGCAAGTCCAAGGCGCTGTCTCATCCCCAGGGAATAAGTTCCCACCTTGTCATCAGCCCTTGCAGACAGCCCCACCATCTCCAGCACCTCGGCTATGCGGTTGTCCGGGAGACCCGGATAGAGCCTGGCGCTAATGCGGAGGTTATTATAGCCGGAGAGGTAAGGGTAAAAGGTGGGGGTCTCCACTACAGCTCCAACTCTTTCTACAGCCTTTTTGAAATCAGTCCTGATATCAAATCCATTTAACTTTACGGTACCCCTGTCAGGGTGGATGAGGTCCAGCAGCATCCGGATGGTGGTCGTCTTTCCCGCTCCGTTAGGACCCAGAAAACCGTAAATGTCCCCTGCTTTGACCGTCAGGTTAAGATTATCAATTACTGTTTTGCCGCCAAGAGTTTTGCTTAGTCCCCTGACTTCGATTACATTTTTCTCTGTACCGGATAAATGGGTAACTTTCTTATTGCCGGTCTTATTCACATTGAGCATAACTATTGCCTCCTTATATTGTGCTTATTTTAGAAAAACAGGTAATACCAGAGGGCTGCAGCCGGCATGCCCCCTTGCCTGTTTAATCTCCTGCGATTTATAATTTCCCTAAGGATTTGACAGCCGGTATTTTTATTGACAGGAACAAGCATGCCAAATCTTTCGGGGTTCACCTTAATCCTTACCATATTAGCGCTTCCCGTTCTATTCAAAATTGACACCTCCATGTACTACTCAAACCTCGGGGCTTCGACAGGTTCCAGCTTTGCCGCCTTGTTGGCCGGGTACAGGCCAAAAAATATTCCCACCACACTGGAAAACAGGAAGGCAACAATTATTTTTTCCTTTCATTTGGGTACCTCCTGTATTGTTTCATTTGTCATTTTAAAGCTTACAGGAGGGAAATTAATATTTGATTATATAAAAATTAATAAATATTAAAAAAGAATAAAAAAAAAACAGAAGCCACAAATTCATGTGACTTCTTACATCCTGTATAGCTCAAGGCTCTGCAGTCCTGTTTTCATAACCAGTCCTCTTAGTGTGCGATTATACATAAAGGGAGATTTAAGGTTCTTTATTAAAATGTTTCTGCGCATGGGTGCAGTGTACTCATAGTAGTAATGCAAAAAATTATTAAAGTCGTGGTCAAGACTTTTGGCCAGCAGATAGGCACTGTTGACAGCATAACTGATACCCTCGGCAGAACTGGGGCTGATCCAGCCGGCAGCTTCTCCGATCAGGGCTATCTTATCACGCCCCGGGTATATATCCTTAACCCTTTGGGGGCGTAAAATAATGGCTCCTTCTTTTTTGACAGGTTCGCCAAATTCAAACCCATAGGCCCGAAGTTTGTCTTTAAGGAGCCTGAATTTTGCGCCGGCCTGTTGACCAGGATTTAAGGCCGCCCCGATTAGGAGATAATTGTCTTTGGAAATGGTCCAGGCATAAAAATCAGTAATTTCCTCATCAAAAACTGCGGACAGATACGGCAGCTCTTCCGGGACCTGAAACCATTCCTGGATAGCAATGTACCTCTTGGGAGAGGGTATATCAGGGAAACAGGCTGTGCGGACCCGGGAGCCTGCACCATCGGCACCTATGACTGCTTTGGCATTGACTGTGAGCTCCTGCCCCTGGGTGGCAAGTTTAAGTATATAGCCCTGGCCGGTCCGTTCCAAAGATTTGAAATGATGATTAAAGCAGCGGTCCACCCTTTCCGGCAGTAAAGAGACCATCCAGCGGTCAAACTTTTCCCGGTCCAGGTTCAGGTAATGCCTCTGGTAATAACGTTCCTGAGCATTATGCAGGTCTATGGTCCGGACCATAAACAACTGCTGGCCTACCAGAACCTGTTCAGGCAATCCCAGGCCTAACCTGGCCAGCATTTTCTGGGCATCAGGGGCCAGCAAGCCGCCGCAGCATTTATTAACATCGCCGGAATGATAGGGCTTGTCCAACTTCCTTTTATCTATTAACAGTATCCGGTACTTGTCACCCAGTAACCGGGCCAAGGTGGTACCGGCCGGCCCGGCGCCGATAATAGCGATATCATATCCTTCCAATTTTAACACCTCGTTTTCTGTATTCATTGTCAGAAGAACTTAAAAGAAATCGAATATATTTCTAAGTATTCCTCACAAACAAATATATTCCTGCCCACCCTTCTCGAGCTGTAATGTCTAAGTCATACAGAAAAGCGCGCATATTTCAGTTCCCTCCTGTAGTATAAAAAAACACTGGTTTTTGTTACCAGTGTTCCGGCCGGTTATCT
Organism: Thermincola carboxydiphila; assembly: GCA_016841325.1. Classification (GTDB taxonomy): domain Bacteria; phylum Bacillota; class Thermincolia; order Thermincolales; family UBA2595; genus Phosphitispora. The sequence continues at coordinate 69,563 of JAENZJ010000014.1, read as the reverse complement.
GTGATGCCCTCCCAGGTTTAAGAAATCACCGGGACTGCTGCATTCGGCAGCCTACTTTAAAGCATGCTTTTCCACTGTTGACTGATAATTCCGTTTACCCGGGCAGCTATCTGGTTCAGGTGCAGTACTTCAATTACCCCGCCCATCTCAATGGCTTTTTTGGGCATCCCAAAAACAACTGAAGTTTCTTTGCTCTGGGCAATAGTATATGCCCCCGCCTGTCGCAGCATATACATGCCCCTGGCCCCGTCATCGCCCATACCTGTGAGGATTATGGCCACAGCATTGCTTCCTGCTGCTCTGGCCACCGATTGATAAGTTTTATTAACTGAAGGTTTGTAAATATCATTTTTATCACAGCTCCTGATTATAATCCTATAGCGGCCATCTGCCTTCTCCACCAGCATGTTTCTGTTACCCGGCGCCACATATAACGAACCCGCCACTAAAATATCCCCTGAAGCTGCCTCTTTTACAGGATAGGGCAGCATTGAGTTCAGGTTTGCAGCAAAGGAAGCGGTAAAACCTCCAGGCATGTGGAGCACTGTTAATATCGCCACTTTCCGGGGATCGAGGCCCTCGAGGACCTTTTTTACAGCCACAACTCCGCCTGTGGAAGCGCCGATAACCACTAATCGCGGTCTGTGGGTCAGGGACAGATTGGTAAGCGGGTCTCCTTTGCCACCGGATATGAATGGTGCATTAAAGTCGTCCCCTGTATCATCACCCTGAAGTTCACCGGCCGGAAGCGCCAGGTGCAGATTAGCCCTGGCTGCGGCTTTTACTTTATGGATTATCTCCATCTTCAATTCCGGAAGCTTTTCCGAGAGGTTTCGGTAAGGCTTGGCGATAAAATCAACCGCTCCCAGTTCCAGAGCCCTGATAGTGGTCTCACAACCCTTTTGCGTCCGGGAACTTATCATTACCACAGGAATAGGATATGATTTCATTAGTTTCTGTAAGAAGGTTAGGCCATCCATACGCGGCATTTCCACATCCAGAGTAATCACATCAGGCCTCTCCTTCATTATCTTACTGAAGGCAAATATTGGGTCAATTGCTGTACCTATTACTTCTATGGCAGGGTCCCCGGCTAAGGTTTCCGTCAAGAATCGGCGCACCAGGGCGGAATCATCAACTATAAGCGCCTTGACTTTCTTCATGACCGGCACCCCCTATATGGGATTTAAGCCACGCAAAAAACCGGCGTTCCCGTGCCAAAGCCTCAGTATTGCTGCTATATTCCCTGATTTTTTTTACGTATACATCGCCTGTATTGCAGAAAAAAAGAATTTTTCTCCCATAATCATTGCCCAAATCACTGGCAGCTATCGGTATCCTTAATGCTGTCAGGTATTTTTGGATAAACTCCGCATTGTTCCGGGCAACATCAAACGTTAACTTATCCAGAACCTTGCCTGCACCAAATACTTTTGCTTCCAGATACTTTTTTTCTGCTCCCTTTTTCCTCATTTCCGCAATCAGCAAATCTGTTGCAAAGGTACCGTATTTGGGGTCTCTGTACTGAGATACTCCCAGTTTTCCCGGCAGCATAAAATGGTTGATTCCAAATACTCCGTTCACCCTGTCCGCCAGGCATACGGATACACAGGAACCCAGCAATGTGGTCAGGACCATACCGGAGTTATCGGTACACACCAGTTCTCCGGCCAGGATTTCAGACACCATACGGTTTATTTTGGGGTCAAAGTATTGTTTCATATAATCAGCCCTGCTTTCATTTCTATACTTCTTTTCTGTAGACTGTATGCTGTTGAATTGACCATTTACCGATACGCGTGTCATTGATATTGAGGGATTCGGAGTGGCCCAGAAACAGATAGCCACCGGGGGTCAATGAGTTGTAAAACATTCTGATAACATTTGCTTTGGTATCCTGGTCAAAATATATAAACACATTTCGGCAGAAAATAATATCATAAATGGTTTCATCTCTTTTATTTCCAACCGGGACCGCCAGATTAAAATACTTAAAATTAACCTTTTTCCGCAGGGTATCCTTTACCTTAAACAACCCGGAATTGGGTCCTGTCCCCAGTTTGAAATATTTCTTTAACCATTCATAGGGTATATCACTGACTTCCTCCCATTGATAGATCCCCCCTGCAGCCTTTTGCAATACATCAGTATTAATATCACTGGCCGTTATCTGAAAGTCTCTTCCGGGATAAGATGCAAAAAATTCATTAAGCACCAGGGCCAGGGTATATGGTTCCTGACCCGTGGAACAACCGGCAGACCAGACCTTTAGCGGCCTGGTCTGCCCAGAATGCTTAAGAAAAACGGGCAGGAACCCTTCCCTCAGGAAGTCAAAATGATGGCTTTCCCGAAAAAACTTGGTTACATTTGTAGTTAAGAGGTTAAACATAATCGCCCGCTCATGGGGATTAAGTTTAACTGTTTTGACATACTGTTCAAAAGAAGGGCATCCCGCCTGTTTCAGCCTTTTCATCAACCGTGACTGTATCATAGCCTTTTTCTGCTCACTCAGCTTTATCCCCGTTTCCTCGTAAACCATACGGCGAATAGTGTCAAAAGCGCTTTCACTTAAATGACTGTCCATAATGCCGGTTAACGCCATAGCACACCTTCCAGACTTTTAGAACTTCTCAAAATCGTCTTCATTAAATGGGGGGGCACCGGCAGCCGCAGCCATTTTCTGTGCTGTCATCTGCTGAGACAGTATCCTGGCTTTATCTTTTTTTTCATTTAATGATGCCGGTTTAACAGTCTTCTGAGCGGTATTGGCTGTAGTATCATTCAATTTGAACTTTCCTACCAGAGTGGCTAATTCTTCGGCTTCATTACTCACGGCTTCACTGGACCCGGCTATTTCTTCCACCAGGGAGGCATTCTGCTGCGTAACCTGATTGAGTTGTTCCACTGCAGTACGAATATCCTCTGCCGCTGCCGCCTGTTCTTTGGTGGAGGCAGCAATCTCTGTAATCACTTCACCGGCCTGTTCGGTATTTTTGACTATTTCACCCAAAACTTCAGAGACACCATCCATTAATTTGTTACCCTTATCTACCCGTACAATACTGTCTTTTATCAGGCCCTCAATTTCCTTGGCGGATTCCGCGGTACGGCCCGCCAGATTACGGACCTCTGCCGCTACCACTGCAAAGCCCCGGCCCTGTTCGCCGGCGCGGGCGGCTTCAACGGCAGCATTTAAAGCCAGCAGATTGGTCTGGAAGGCAATATCATTTACTTTGGCGATAATCTCAGCTATCTCATGACTGCCTTTGGTAATGTCACCCATAGCATCACGCATCTCGCCGACTACCTTCTCACTGCTCTTTACAGAATCTAATGTAGTCCTGGAAATCTGGTCCGCTTCTCCGGAATTTTCACTGGACCTTTGGAGTGAGGCACTGATTTCTTCTATTGTCGAAGAAATCTCTTCAAGGGAAGAAGCCTGCTCTTCGGTACGCTGAGACAGGTCCTGATTGCCCAGGGAGGTCTCATTGGCTGCTGCACTTACTGTTTCTGATGAATGTTTTACCTGGGCCATAATGTCATGGAGGTTGTCCAGAAAGGCATTAAACCAGGCTGCCAGTTCACCGATCTCATCTTTCACTGAAACGTTAACTCTCTTGGTCAGGTCACCGCCGCTTTCGGCCATGTCCTTAAGCATATCCACCATGGCCTTAACCGGAATAGTAATTCCCCTGTTTACAAGAAAAGCAATTAACATTCCAAGAATAACTGCAACAGCAGTAGCCACTGCCAGCACAATTTTCATCATTTTTTCATTTTCTGCAATTTCAGTCGTTAACGCCTGATTTTCAGTAATTAATTGTTCCCTCAAAACTGACAAGTTTTCCCTGATTTGATTTAAGTAAACCACTGTCTCTTTTTGGTAAATTTCAGTAGCTTTATTTTCGGCAATTTGGTGATCCTGCTCTATTTCGAATACCTTAATAATCTTTTCTGCTGTGGCATGCAGCTGTTGATGGGGCTCTTCAAGAGCCGCAAAACCGGTTTGAAATTTTTGACTCATCACTCCTATGTCTGCTGATTCCTTTAGTTCATAATACCATGTGCCAAACCCACATTTATGGGGATCTAACTGGCCTTGGAATTCTTTATCTATTAATATCCAGTCAACTAGTTGTGATGTCCAGGACCAATGGTCTATTTCTTTCTCCAGCAGAAAACTGATTTGGTTCATTTTATCTACAGCCTGGCTGTTTATCTGGTTGCTTTGGTTCAGGTTATTAAACGTCAGCAGACTTACTAAAATAATTAATATCAATACTGTTCCGAATCCGCCGAAGAGCTTCATTTTGAGATTTATTCTCATATGGCTCCACCTTTCAATTAATTTCCGGCCTGTTTTATTATCAACTCCCGATTTAACTTATCTCCTGGATTCCCTTAAATTCTTCAAAAGACAGTATCTTATCGGGTTCCAGCAGCATAACCAGCCGGTTATCCAGTTTACCCATACCCTTCAAGTACTCGGCCTTCAAATCCCGGATGAAATCATCATCAGCAGCCTGAATACTGCCTGCAGTAAAACTGACAATATCAGAAACTCTGTCCACAACTATGCCCACCGTTTTTCCCCTGATTTCCAGGACTATGATCACAGTAAAGTTGTCATAGTCTTTTACGGGCAAACCAAATTTGGCCCTCATATCTACCAGAGGAATAACCTTCCCCCTGAAATTTATGACACCCTGAATTATCTGATTGGCATTGGGAACCTTTGTAGGCTTTTGATACCTGATGATTTCCTGAACCAGCAGTACATCAATTCCGTATTCCTCCTCATCCAGATTAAATGAAACATATTGGTTTTCTGCAGTATAGTTGGTCAACTGCTGATTTAAAATATTCATGGTATTATCATCTTTGTTGGCTGCTCCCAGGCTATTGGTCTCCATTTGATCACCTCCCTTTATCTCTTTTTTTAAAACTTCTCAAAATCGTCTTCATTAAATAGGGATTCACCGGCAGCCGCAGCCATTTTCTGTGCTGCCGTCTGCTGAAACTGTGCTGCGTATTTTTCCTGTTTTCCGCTGGATTCTCCCAGTTTAACAGTCTTTTGAGCGGTGTTGGCTGTATTGTCATTTAATTTGAATTTACCTACCAGAGCGGCTAATTCTTCGGCTTCATTGCTCACAGCTTCACTGGACCCGGCAATTTCCTCTACCAGGGAGGCATTCTGCTGGGTAACCTGATTGAGTTGTTCCACTGCAGTACGGATATCTTCAGCTGCTGCCGCCTGTTCCCTGGTGGATGCGGCGATCTCTGTAATAACTTCACTTGCCTGTTCCGTATTTTTGACTATTTCACCTAAAACTTCAGATACGCCATCCATCAACTCATTGCCCCTGTCTACCCGGACAATGCTGTCTTTTATCAGGCCCTCAATTTCCTTGGCTGATTCCGCAGTACGGCCGGCCAGATTACGGACCTCTGCCGCTACCACTGCAAAACCCCGGCCCTGTTCACCGGCACGGGCGGCTTCCACGGCGGCATTTAAAGCCAACAGATTGGTCTGGAAGGCAATATCATTTACTTTGGCAATAATCTCTGCTATTTCATGGCTGCCTTTGGTGATGTCACCCATGGCATCACGCATCTCGCCGACTACTTTTTCACTGCTCCTTACTGAATCCAGGGTGGTCCTGGAAATCTGGTCCGCTTCTCCGGAATTTTCACTGGATTTTTGGAGAGATGCACTGATTTCTTCTATTGTCGAAGAAATCTCTTCAAGGGATGAGGCCTGTTCTTCAGTACGCTGGGACAAATCCTGGTTCCCCAGAGATGTCTCATTGGCTGCCGCACTGACTGTTTCTGAGGAGTGTTTTACCTGGGCCATGATGTCATGGAGGTTATCCAGGAAGGCATTAAACCAGCCTGCCAGTTCACCGATCTCATCTTTCACGGAAACATTAATACGTTTGGTGAGGTCACCGCCGCTTTCAGCCATGTCTTTGAGCATATCTGCCATTTGCTTAACAACTTTTGCTATGCTATTAGAGATAAGTAAACCTATTAGAGCGCTTACCAGAATGGCTATGGCAACAACTGTAAGTGTAAAAGTTCTGGTCGTATCATATTCTGCCTTGGCATCAGTAATAGCGCTACTTGCTTCACCATGATTAAACTGAATTAGGTCTTCCAAAGATTTATCCGCAGCCTGGTAAGAATTTAAGGCATCGACCTCCAGAGTATTTTTGGCCTCAGCAAATTTCCCTTCTGCCAATTGTTCACGCATTTTGACTCCCAATGCGGTATACTCATTATATGCATCGGTAAAACCGGCCACTGCCTTTTTGCCCTCCGCGGACTGGAATCTTTGTTCAAACTCTTTTAAGATGACCTGCATCTCCTCACGAAAACCGTCGATTATTCCTGCATAATCATTTACTTTTCCTTGGTTACCTTCAATATAATACTGTACATACATAATCTGATACCTTCTTATGTCAGGCATCAGCCCATTAGCTTTACCAACCAGTTCTGCTTTTTCTAAGCGGTTATTGCCCAAGTCCTCAATATTGGTATACATTTTTGACCCAAGGTTCATCCCTAAATAAGCGACAATGCCCATCATTAACAACACTATAAAGAAACTGCCTAATAGTTTTAATCTTAAAGATAACTTCATTATAATAATTCCCCCCATTTAGATTTCCGATCCGGATAACGTTATCTGCTTCCAACCATTTTAATAATTGTTGGTATGTCCAAAATTATGGCAACCCTCCCATCACCCATAATAGTGGCTCCGGCCACCCCTTCAACCTGCTCATAATTCTCTTTCAGACTCTTGGTGACCACCTGCTCCTGACCCAGGATATCATCTACCAGGAGGGCTATCTTTTTTCTATTATCGCGAATTATTACCAAAATACCCTCGGTAGGGTCTGTCTTATCTGCCGGCAGTCCCAGTAAACTATGGAGTGCTGCCAGGGGAAGATACTCATTTCTCATATTTACTACCCGCCCGGTCCCTTCAACGGTCTTGATGTCTTCCGGACCGGCTTTGATAAATTCAACAATTGAAGTCAGGGGAATAATAAAACGTTCCTCTCCCACCGTAACCATCATCCCGTCGATTATAGCCAGTGTCAGGGGCAGCTTAATGGTAAACCTGGTTCCCTCACCCGGAGTGGTATCCACATCCAGTGTCCCCCTGAGCTGCTGGATATTTGTGGCTACTACATCGAGCCCAACGCCCCGCCCGGAGATATCTGTGATCTGTTGTGCCGTCGAAAAACCAGGCTGCATAATAAGTTTCAGGATATCCTCTTTGGAGAGTTTATTGTTTTCTTCCACCAAACCTTTTTCCAGAGCCTTCCGGTAGATTGCATCCACATCCAGACCCTTGCCGTCATCAATTATTTCAATGACGATACTGCCTTCCTGATGAAAAGCATTCAAATGGATGCTGCCCGCCTGGGGCTTCCCGCCAGCCTCTCTGGTATCAGGCATTTCAATCCCGTGGTCCAGAGAATTCCGGATCATATGTTTCAAGGGGTCTGTTATCTGCTCAATGACACGCTTATCAAGCTCCGTCTCCTGGCCTGATATGATCAATTCAACTTCTTTCCCCTGTTCTGCAGCCATATCCCGGACCATCCGCTGGAATCTGGTGAATGTACCGCCAATAGGAACCATACTGGTCTTCATAACCTCTTCCTGTAAGCGGCGGATTATCTTATCCACTTCCTGGAATGCGGTAAAGACTTCTTCTTCGACATCACTTTGTTTACACACCAGTTCCTTGACCCTGGAATGGCTGATCACCAGTTCAGCGATAAAATTCAGCACATTTTCCAGCCTTTTGGTGTCCACCCTGATTGTATTCACCTGTTCACACCGGCGGCCTGCCTGCTGCTTTTCCACCACGTGCTCTACCTGCCGCCGGGTCACCTTATGGTCTTCAATAAGGAGCTCACCGATTTTCTTCTGTTTCTTCAAATTCTCTTCCAGGTCGGAGTGGTCAATGATACCATCATCAACCATTATTTCTCCGGTTTTTTTATCAGATAAAGCAGTTATGTCATACGCGTCGGTAATGTCTTCAAGCAGGATTTCATTATCATCAAGTACGAATATAAATATCTCTTCCAATTCACTGAGGGGCAAATTACTCCGGACGACCAGAGTCCAGGACAGATATAATTTATAGGGGTCTATTTCGGAGAATGGCGGCAGAGTTGATACCCTGGTATTTGCCTCCAGGACCTCACCCTTTTCTGCCAATTCTGAGATAAGCTTCAGCGGATCTGTTCCGGATTCAAAGAAGTCTTTTCTGAATTTCAGCTTTGCCCGGTAAATGTGCTCTCCTGCTGATTTTTGCTGTACCTGACCAGGCGCCGTCTTTATGGGGTTTATATCCTCTGATAAAAAAAATGTTAACCGTTCCATCATAGCTGTGGTTTCATCAGGGTTATGCTGTTCACCTCCGGCAGCGCAGGCCACCATTTTGTTAAGCATGTCTACTGTTTGAAACACTGTCTCAAAGCACTCCCGGCTCATCACCTTGTTATCTGACCGCACCTGGTCCAGAACATCTTCCAGCCGGTGGGCAAGGCTGCTGATATCATCCAGCCCTGTGAGTCCCGCACTGCCTTTAATAGTATGGGCAGCGCGAAATATTGCAGCCATAAGCTCCTTGTTACCCTGATCCTGTTCCAGTTTCAACAGGTCCTCTTCAAGCTGATCCAGAATTTCCTGACTTTCCTCCAAAAAGACCTGAATTAAATCTTCCAACTCATGTCACCCCCTTGTTAAACAAACTTTTTCACTACCGCAATCAGTTGTTCGGGCTGGTAAGGCTTGACAATCCAACCCGCAGCCCCTGCTTTTTTACCTTCCATTTTCATCGAATCCTGTGATTCAGTAGTAAGGACCAATATTGGAATAAAACGGGATAAAGTACTTTTTTTAACCTCTTTGATAAATTCCAGCCCACCCATTTTGGGCATATTAATATCGGTAAGAATCAAACCGGGTTTTTTCCCCTGGCTTTGGAGGTTTTTCAGTTTATCCAGGCCTTCGGTTCCGTCACCGGCAGAACAGACTTCATAACCTTTGGATTTTAATAAATATTCGATAGACATGCGTACAGTTCTGGAATCATCCACGACTAAAATCAGGCTCATCACCTACCCCCTCCCTTACAGAAATAATCTTATCAGCGCCGGTCACCGAAAAAATATGCCGGAGATTTTCTTGCGGGTTAAGCAGCACAAAAGACTTTTTCTTTATTTCTGCTTCCTTAGCCCCTGCAATTAATAGCTGTAAGCCACTGGCATCAATATTTTTCAAATCCGATGCATCAAGTAATACATCAGTCTTTGCAGCCAGCTCTGTACACAGACTGCTCATAAATTCTTCGATGTGATAAATTGTTAATTCCACAGGCAGTTTATACGTCTCTTTGTTTTGAGATCCCATACTCATTGGCTCACCTCGCTTTACTCATATTCAATGGTAATAATTTTATCCAGTTGAATCAGCTGAAACAGTTTACGGAGTTCCGGATTTCTAACTTTTACAAGTTTCAGATTCCCCCCGCATTCCCGCAAGGTTTCATTGAAAAATAATATTTTCCCCAACCCGGAACTGTCTATTTCTTCCGTCTCATCAAAATTAAGCATGACCTTGTTGATACCCTGACCTGTTAATTCCAGCAAGGCTTTTTTCACCTCATTGGAATTGGACAGATTCAGTTTCGCATCCAGCCTTACTTCGGCTTCACTGTGGGTCAGTTTATTAAATTCCATTGTAGTCACCCCTTTAATAAAGGCTTATCTGTATCTGCTTAAAAAAGAACTATATCTGAAGAGTGGTCATCTGTGCCGGAATCAAACTCTTCAAACACCGAAGTCGCGGATTTTCTTTCCACATAACAGGTAAACTGGTCAAGCAATGCCTTGAGGTCTTCTTCATTCTCTTCCCAGTTTGTTACACCGTAATAACAGAAGATTCTATCCTGCTCCTGAGAAATGATACTGTTGCATACACCCAGGTTATCGCGTATATTTTGAATCATTTTCATTAACTGCTCTTTCACCTGAATGTTGACATATGGTTGTTTCAGCCGGCAGTATATTGCAGACATTTCACCGGACATGGCTTCAATGGTGCCACTTGCCAGCCACTGAATTTTCTGCAGCTTTTCCCTGGAAAATTCAAGTACTCCTGATGATTCACCAACTTTAACCCGAGTCCGGGCCACAGCCTTGTTGAGCTCATCAATATTCCTGATAAAGTAATCTCTGAGCCTGTAAAAAATCGCCTGATTATTTTTTACGGTCTCCAGGACCTGGTCCACAGCTCCGACTATATTTTGCATGGAACTGTTATCTCCCCCGTTTATGCGGGATAATTCAATTTTTATCAGGACTCTCATCTTTTTTAAAGTCCGGATTTCCCTGTTAATAACGTCAAAATCGTGTTCTATGTCCTGCATAAGCCGGATAAAATTCTCCCGTCCTTCCAATAAAAAGATACCTTTACTTTCAAGCTGCTCTCTAATCTTCAGGAGTTCAGCCACCTGGCCCACTACCGCAGTAAAAAGGCTTTGCATCAAGTTAAAGTCTGTCTTTTCCCTGTCCTTCTCCCCGGCAAAAAATTTCCCCAGACAGCCGGTCTCTATTTCCAGTTCTGCGGCTTGTTCGCTAATTTCTTTCAGCACCAGCTCCAGGGACATAATAGATTCATTTAATCCATTCTCGATATTTTCAAGTAACATCCCTGAAAGCTCAACAACCTTTTTTACGAATACGATATAATTAAGTACTTCATCCCTGTCAGTTTGTTTTAGGTGACCCTTCTTTTGCTGTACCATTTGCAGACATTTAATCAGATTCTCGATGTTTTGCCTGATTATGTCCTGATTCTGGATTAAAACCATGGCCTCCGGCACCCGCTGCACCACAGTTTCAGCATTAGACAGGTGGTTTGTTAACAATTTGCATATTATATGCAGTACTTCCTGGATTTTATCAAATTCTTCTTTGAAGCTATCCTGGTACTTAGTTTTAAGATCGTTTTCATAATCAACAAAATCCACTAATTGTTTCCGAAACTCCTGATTCCACTTGTCCAGCTCTTCCACAGCCTGATCCATACGGGAAAACTCTTCTCCCAGACTGGAGGATATTTGATTAATTCTGTCTGCCAGTATCTGAAAGCCGGCGCCTTCCTCTCCCGCCCGAATAGAGAAGATCATAGAATTTAATGCCAGGTCCCTGAGGTCTGTAAGGCTATCCTTTACTTCTTTTACCAACCTGTCCATCTCTGAAAAATTTCGGTGATCACTTCCTGATTGGCTTAAAAAGGTATTCATAAGAACAGTAACCAAATCCTGATTCAGGAAGGACTCAGTCACTGCTTCAAACTCCCCCTGAATACGATTCAGGGTATCTACGGTAACCGACAGCCTTCTCTCTTTAAGCCCTACCCCGTCCCCATACAGGAGATAGCTCAGCAGTATTTCAACTTCTCTCATACTCATCCTTATTGCGTCTTCAGTAGCGGGAAGGTTTTCATAAATATAAGAGTACTTATTTTCAGTAAGAGCAATCAGGTTATTAAGCTCATTGATAATTGGCTCAACAGCAACCTCAGTTTGAAAAAAAGCGGCATCCACTTCCCGGCCAAACTCCATCCTTCTCCCACCTTTCACACAAAAAAACAAGCCTCAATAAAAAGTGTGTTTTAAAAAAAGATAAACCAACCCTGTCTGTCCGTTTCCGACCTTTCGGCTCTACCGACAGTTAAGGTTGGTTTATAAGTCACCAGTATCAGTGGTGGTTATCTAACCATATTTACAATTTCCAGTATTTTTCTATTTTTCGACATTGTTTTACAATTTCCTCTATTTAATTTAAGAATTTTTAACTTTTTTATGGCAATTCTTTAACTATGCCATTTTAGCCGCTTACGGATTACTCTATTAAGCCTAATCCCTTAACTGCATCCAGCAATTTTTGCTTCTCGATGGGCTTGACCAGGTAAGCTTCACACTGCTCTTTAAATGCCTTCATTATAATACGCGGGTCGCTTAAGGCAGTTGTCATAATGATTTTTACTCCTGCTTTTCCATAAATACCTTTTTCTTCTTCAATGATTCTTATTTTTTGCAGAACCTCGTGTCCGTCCATCCCAGGCATCATAATATCTAAACAAATTAAATCATAAGGGGCCTTTTCATCCCAGGCTAACTTAAAGGCATCGACGGCTTCCCGTCCGTTAACGGCAATGTCACAGATACCGTAAGGAGAAAGAATAGCATGCAGCAAACGCCTACTGACAAAATCATCTTCAACAATCAAAATCCTCATAAATTATTCCTCCTTTTTTTGTAAGGAATACTGAAAAAGAATGTGCTCCCCTTCCCTTCCTCACTTTCCACCCATATAGAACCATGCATCATTTTTACCAGCCGCTTCGATATAGCCAGGCCCAACCCGGTGCCAGCATATTTTCTTGTCAGTGACCCGTCCAATTGAGTAAAGCTTTTAAACAGATCATCTAACTTATCGGCCGGGATTCCAGGCCCCGTATCACTGACTGCAAAGAGGATATCCTGTACAGTTGCCTGAACCCGGACTTCTATTTTACCCCTTTCTGTAAATTTTACCGCATTACCTATCAGGTTGATGAGTACCTGTCCTATTCTGACCGCATCCCCAAATATCCACTCCGGAATTTCCGGGGAGAAGACGCATTCCAAGGTTATGTTTTTATCCCTGGCTAAAACAGCTAATAAAGAGATAGCCTGTCTGACTAATTCTTTCAGGTTAAACTCTCTTTCTAAAAGTTCCAGTTTTCCTGCCTCAATTTTCGAAAAATCCAGGATGTCATTGATAACATTCATAAGGGCGCAGGCTGAGTTTCTGGCCATTTCAAGATATCCTCTCTGCTTATCAGTAAGGTCAGTCTCCAAAACAAGCTCTGTCATTCCGATTATCCCATTCATAGGTGTCCTTATTTCATGGCTCATGTTAGCCAGAAACTGACTTTTGGCCCTGCTGGCTGCTTCAGCTGCTTCCTTGGCCACTCTTAGTTCCATTTCAGCCTTTTTGCGTTTTGTGATATCACGGGCATATTTGATGACCCCGGAAACCTGCCCCCCTTCTATGATAGGGTAGGTTGATATTTCTATCCACACATCATTGCCATTATTAAATGGAGGTCTTTTTTCTATAAACTGAGACTTCCCTGTCTGGAAAGTTTTTAGAGTCAGGCAGTCTTTACAAGGCTCGGAACGCCCATGGAATACTGTGAAGCATTTTTTCCCAACCTGTGGTTGTTGTTCCCTGAACCAAACCCCAATTCGGGAATTAATTCTCTTTATAGTTAAGTCCTTATCCAACACAGTGATCCCATCCTGAATGGAATTAATAACATTGTTCAGGAAGTTCTCACTGCGGCGGAGCTCCTCAAGAATCCTGTCCTGACTGGCCTTCAGTCTCTCCTGCTGAACGGCCTCACTGATAAAATAAGATACCCATTCAAGGAACTCAACTACCTCAATTGATACCTGTCCAACCCGTTCATCAGCCAGGTGAATTAAGCCAATAATCCCTTCCCGATGGTATAGGGGTATCAGAGCAACAGATTCAAAACCGTACTGCACACAGGTTCCCCTGAACCTTGCCTTCTCTTCAGGAGCAAGAGAATTGACATAATCTGTCGTTTGGCCACAGCAGAAAGACCCATACCTGGTAATTACCGGCTTATCCTGAGGCTCCCACCTTCCGGTTACCGTCCGGATACAGGCACATTGGTCGTTCTCTATAGACAACCAGTTCTCTGCCTCCCAGAATTCACAACTATAACCGGTGTAGGATTCATAATGTAAGTAACCTTCTTCATTTAATACCTTTATTCCCACACAGCGGCACCCTGTCCACTTTTGCAGTACCTCAACAATAAGGTTCAGGTACTGTTTTGGGGCCCCCGCGTTTCCGGAAATCTGCCGGAATATATTCCTTACTTCAGTTAAAGTTGGTAAGTGAGCATTGTCCTTATAATTGTTTTTAGCATCCATTTCATCCACTCCTCAACCCAGCCACACCTGCCAGCTCCTCCCGGACTTCAAGCATCTCGCGTTCCAATCTGCTATATAGTTCAGGCGCTCCCTTCAGGTCTTGTTCTCTGCCCCTTTTTTCAATTTCATGGGCAAGGCGGTAAGATTCGGCTGCCCCGAAGTTGGCTGCAGTTCCTTTTAAACTATGGGCCGCGCGTTCCACCCGGGATGGATCATTATCCTGAATGGCTTGTCTGATTTCATTCATTTTAACCGGATAGTCACTGAAGAAGTGATTCACTAAATCAACCAGTAATTCCCTGTCTCCTTCTATTGAATTAAGCAGGGACGATATATCGGTATGAATTTGCCCTGAATTAATCGCACTACTTTGGCTTCCTGCCCACCGCCCTAACAACCGGTAAAGCTCATCAGCACTGACCGGCTTTGAAATATAATCATTCATCCCGGCTGCAAGGCATTTTTCCCGGTCTCCTTTAAGTGCGTAAGCGGTCATGGCAATTATGGGCACAGCAGCCTTTGTTCCTCCCATACCCCTTATGATTTTCGTGGCCTCAAATCCATCCATTTCAGGCATCTGAACATCCATGAAAATTATATTAAAATGTTCCTTCTCAAAGAGCGTTACGGCACGTTTACCGTTTTCGGCAACAACGACCTGATGACCCCTTTTCTTTAACAGCGCTTCTGCGAGCTTTTGATTAACCAAATTATCTTCTGCCAGCAGAATCTTTAAAACAGGAATGGACGTACCGGCATCCCCTGTATTGCCGCCGGCTCCTGATCGAGAGGTCAAAGATTCTGCATTCCCGGCCATAGACTCTGCATTTCCGGGCAACACCTTGTTATTTCGGCCGAGGGAAAATAAAATTGCCTCAAATAATTCCTTCTGTTTAACCGGTTTAACCAGATAACGGGATATCCCCAGACAAAGGCAGCGCTCCACATCGCCCTTAAGGTCACTGGAAGTCAGCATCATTACTGCCGTACCCTGCAGAAAAGGATCTTTTCGGATTATACCGGCAGTGGAGAAGCCGTCCATTCCGGGCATTTTTGAATCGAGAAGGACCAGATCAAAGGGTACATGGTCTTCTAACGCCTGCCTAAGGGCAGCCAGGCACAGTTCACCGCTTTCGGCAGTCTGAACTTTCATACTCCAACGGGTGAGCACCTTGCTCAGTATGACCCTGTTGGTTACATTATCATCAACCACCAATACTTTGACACCATTATGAATTTGGGCTGTCCGGCACTCCCTTTCGACAGGCTTGGCAGGCTCTGCCTTACGGAATGGGATGATAGCCTTAAAAGTACTCCCCTGACCTTCTTT
Source organism: Thermincola carboxydiphila (assembly GCA_016841325.1). Lineage (GTDB taxonomy): Bacteria > Bacillota > Thermincolia > Thermincolales > UBA2595 > Phosphitispora. Next base: position 54,183 of record JAENZJ010000014.1, on the reverse strand, counting down.
ACTGTTAACTTCGATGCTGCCTCCCATCATCTCTACCAGTTGTTTTGATATAGCCAGACCCAGTCCGGTACCGCCATAATTCCTGGTTGGGGAACTATCTACCTGGGAAAAACTCTTAAAAAGTCTGTCCATCTTGTCTTCAGGAATCCCAATACCTGTATCTTTGACCATAAAACCTATCCTATAGTTGTCAGCTCCCTCGTCTTCCACCACAACTGAGACATTAACTTCACCCTGCCGGGTAAACTTAACCGCATTTCCGATAAAGTTAATTAATACCTGCCGCAGGCGCCCCGGGTCACCGAAAACAGTGTCAATCCCCGGTTGAATATCACAGTTAAGTTCCAACATCTTTTCGTGAGCACGTATGGCAAAACCCGACACAGTATCTTCTACAGTATCTGTTAAGTCAAATTTTATTTCATTTAATTCCAGTTTACCGGCTTCAATCTTGGAAAAATCCAGAATATCATTTATAATCCGGAGCAGAGAATCTCCGGAGGCCTTAACCATTTCCAAATAGTCTCTCTGCTCAGCCGACAGGGGAGTTCCAAGCAAAAGGTCTGTCAGGCCGATAATTCCGTTCATAGGGGTTCTTATTTCATGGCTCATGTTGGCCAGGAATTCACTCTTGGCTAAATTAGCCACTTCAGCAGCATTTTTGGCCTTTTCCAGTTCCTTTTCAGCCAGTTTTCGGTTGGTAATGTCATCAATGGTAAGGAGGACATAATTCTGCATTTCCAATTTTGTATGCACACAATTTACCAGCAGCCACAGGTCGGTAAATTTCCCTCCCAATAAAAGGGTGAGCTGAAATTCCAGATTTGACGTGACTTTACCATTTAACATAGTATCGGTAACTGCCATCCGCAAAGGACATTGCGGGCACATCGGACCTGTACCGCAGCCATCCGGCAGGGTACACGCATTAATACACCCCAGGGATTTACCCACAACTCTGCCAACCATTTCTTTGACTGGCCGGGACATAAGTTCAGCAGCTGCACGGTTCACCCGTACAACTTCGTAGTTTTCTTTAACGAGTAACATCCCAATAGGTGCAGCTTCAAATATAACATTCAGTGTTTCCCTGTTTTGCTGCTCCCGCTCTTCTGCTAGTTTGCGGTCAGTAATATCCAGTAAGGTTTCGATTGCGGCCACAACATGACCATCTTTGTTATGTATCGGCGCCGTATTCAGAAGCAAATATCTCTTCCCACTCCCGGGGATTTCAAACCACCCCTCAGCCAATAATTCACCATTAATCAGGTTACAGGCTGCAGAACTGACATAGTAATCATCAAGTATATCAGTATTACCGTCAATTGCAATATCGGCCAGGCAGGGACGTTCATGCAGGTAGAATCCCTTCCAATGGCCTTTAGTCCCCAATACCCGGGATGCTTCCAGACCACTTAGGGTTTCAATAGCCTTGTTCCAAAAAATCACCTTATGATCCGCGTCAATAACATAAGTAGGGACACTGCAATTCATGATGAGGTTTTCAGTCAATTCTTTCTGCTCCTTAAGGGCCTGTTGGCTTTGTTTCCTCTCACTGATATCCCGGATAATGCTTAGAAGTACCTGTTCCTTCCCAAAAACTGTAGCCTGTGAATTCACTTCCACAGGGATTCTGGAGCCATCTTTACGTATGTGAACTGTTTCAAATAAAATTCCTTCCCTGTGTGCCAGTTCTATCTGTCCATTAGTCATATGCCTGTTTTCCGGCGCTCTCAGGTCCAGTATAGTAAGTGATAATAACTCTTCATAAGTGTATCCATATGTTTTTACGGCAGCTTCATTGGCATCTGCGATACTTCCGTCCAGTCGCACAAACAGTATAATATCCCTGGCATTCCTGAAAAGGTCGAGATATCTTAGCCAAAACTCTTCCGCCTGTTTGCGGTCCGTAATATCCTTAAATTTTTCTACAATCCCCACTAACTGACCATCAGGTGACCGAAAAGGTGTAGCTGTGACTATACAAGGTACGGCGGAACCATCGGTACGGAATTTCTCCACATCATATTCCACAACACTCTCACCCCCGACAATTTTCGCCAGGGAACATTCCGGGGTATGGCAAGCATACCCGCGGAAAACTTCATAGCACTTGCGGTCCTTTACACTATCAGCGGTCAAACCGGTAAGCTCAATAAACCTCCGGTTAACACGGATGACATTGTAGTCTAAGTCAACTATACTAACAGGGTCAACAGCATTCTGGAATATCTGGTCAAGTTCCTTGTAGGCTTCTTCAATTGCTATCTGAACCTCGGTTTTATTGCTTAAATCACGTTTCAGGGGACGTACAACTAAAAAGTAGGTTATCGGAGACAATACACTAACCACAATAGCAGCATCCAATATATACTTGGCAGCGCCCTCTATGTCTGTCATATTAAGAAGTGTCATGACCCCTAATTCAGTTAAAAAAATGGCGGTCAATAAAACAAGCGCTATTCCTACAGGCGACAAGGCCTTGCTCCTAAGGCCTGAATAACTGTCACTGTCTTTAAATTTGGTCCACCAAGTTATCAAACTGTAAACCTCCTATAAAACTCCCGTTTTTTTCAAAGGCTAATTCTTCAAAATCCTGGCTAACTCTTCCGCAGGCATTGGTTTGCCAAACAGGTAACCCTGTACCCCATTACACCCATAGCGGTGCAATAATTCCATCTGTTCCGAAGTCTCCACACCTTCGGCAATAACTTTTAAATCCAGACTATGGCCCAAGCCAATTATGGCCTTCAAAATAGCATTTTCATGCCGGGAATTATCAATATCACGAATAAAAGTCTTATCTATTTTCAGCTTATTAAAGGGATACTTGCGAAGATACGTAAGAGAACAGTAGCCTGTACCAAAATCATCGATGGAAATCGGAATGCGCATTTCTTTAAGCCGCCTAAAAGTTTCTATGGTATATTCAGTGTCCTGCATAGTAACTGTTTCCGTGATCTCAAGTTCCAGACATTCCGGTCTGAGGCCATTACCCTTCAGGATACTGGCTATGGTTCCTGGCAGATTTTGCTGCTGAAACTGACGGGCAGATATATTAACAGCTATAGGCACCCGGGGGAGACCACTGTCCTGCCAGGCTTTATTCTGTGAAACCGCAGCCCGCAAAACCCATTCACCAATAGGAATAATTAAGCCGGTTTCCTCAGCAATTGAGATGAACCCATCAGGATATATCAGGCCCAGATCCGGGTGCTGCCAGCGCAGCAACGTCTCTATTCCGATAACGGATCCAGTATCCATATCAATTTGAGGCTGATAGTGCAGCAAAAATTCATCTCTTTCCAAAGCTCTGCGAAGGTCTGTACTCAGCTTAAGATTCTCCAGAGCCATAGCATTCATTGCAGGCATGTATACCTGGTACCTGTTGCGGCCCCGCTGCTTAACCCGGTCCATAGCAGTTTCAGCATTTTTTATCAGATTTTCGGGGTCGCTGCCTCCTGTAGGGAACAGGGTTATCCCTATACTGGCGCTGATGAATAATTCCTGTCCCTTATTGTTGAAGGGTGTTGCCAATTCCTTAAGAAGCTTTTGCGCCACATTAACAGCATCAGTTGTCCCGGCAACCTTTTCCAGCAGTATTATGAACTCATCCCCGCCCATTCGAGCGACCGTACTTCCCTCTGGAACATTTCTGACCAATCGCTTTGCCACTAACTGAAGAATTAAATCACCAATGCCATAGCCAAGGGTATCATTAATAGTTTTTAATCTGTCCAAATCCAGAAAGAGCACGGCAATATCAGGGTTCTTCCGTGTTTTCAGAACAGCCTGTAAATGTTCATGAAAAAACAGGCGATTTGGAAGCCCGGTAAGGCAATCGTAATTAGAAACAGATGAAGATTTTCTTCCCGGAAAATGTTGCCCGGACTTCTGTTTTAATATGACCGTAAACTGAATCGTTTCTCCTTTAACATCTTTCAGAGCTGAGACAGTCACCCAATATCTGCAGAGACTGCCTTTTTTATGGGGAATCCAAATTTCCCCCTGCCACCGTTCCGTTTCCTGCAGATACCTTAAGAGTATTCTAAAAAAAATTCCCGTAAATCCTTTGGTTTCCAGCTGGCAGAGATTTCTCCCGATTATTTCCCCGGGAAGATATCCCGATTTTGCACAGAATATCTCATTTACACTCAGAATTATCCCCTGGGGATCAATAATGATTATCCCTCCCATCTCTTGCTTAAGGGATGTTAAGGAAGTTAACTTATTAATCTTTAGCATTTTTACAGCATTTAGTTTTGTGCTCCCACCCACACCGATCTCTCCCATACAGAATCAGTCAATAAAAAAGCAAAACCAAACCATAAGCCCGTCCAGCTTTTCAGCTTCACCAGCTAAGGTTTGGTTTACAAGACATCCCGAATATGCTTGTTCAACCCTATAATTTTCTCCTCCATTGTTCGTTTTAATTCGACATATTTCCGTAATTTCCTGCTGTTAATCACAATTTCTATAATTTAAATTACTTACTATCTAACAGACCCAACTGTCTTATAATATCGGTTAAATGCTCTTTACGAATAGGTTTAACCAGATATGCTTCACATCTCTCCCCATAAGCCCGTTCTATAAGCCTGGGGTCATTTAGAGCGCTAGTCATTATAATTTTAACCTGATCTGACTCCCCCGCGGACCTTTGCGCTTCAATGTGGCGGATGTTTTTGAGCACCTGAAAACCATCCATTTCCGGAAGCATGATATCAAGGCAGATGAGGTCATAAGAATCATTACCCTGCCACGCTTTTTCCACTGCTGCCATGGCTTCCAGCCCATTTACAGCCACATTAACGACTCCCCATGGAATTAAAAGTGAAAGTAAAAATTCCCTGCTTACAAGATCATCTTCAACAATCAGAGTTTTAATGCAAATACCTCCTGTTCTTACATCTCAAATGAGAGGAAATAACTTCCAAATTACAATGTCCATGATACCAGACATGTTGTAGTTCTTCTTCAATATTTGTCTCTAATTTCCTCTTTTTACAATTGTAGTATTAACACAAATTTCTAATCCGGTGCAGAAAAAGAACAAAAGTTTCTATCGAAACTTTAAGGAAACTTTTGTTGATATCCGGAAATTATACTTTGAGGTTATCCACAATTTTACCTCAAAGTATAATTTCCTAAATATTGATAAAGTCCCCTCCGGGGGGACGTACTTTTTACGTTAAAACTATAAAAAAGGATTTATCCCTTTCCACATCAAGGGAGTACCTGATGTCTCTCACTTTTAATTTGAAAACCTGACAAAAACTGTCCCTGAAATCTCTCTTGACTTCCTCAAAAAGAAGATTTCTTGTATATCGCACCCTGTAAGGCCCCTCAGGAATACTTGTCAGGGATTTTTCAAACTTATTGAGCACCTTATCGGCCACAATCATGAAGTACGAACCCATTACAGCTGCATTAACCACTTGTGGTCCATTACCAAACAAGTCTTTATGAGCCCTGGCGAACCATCGGGCAAGGTCCTGCTCCAGGGTACAATCATTTATTGCTTCTTCATAAGATAACATTATAATCGGTCTCCTTTTGCTATTTCCTTCAAAACAACATAACCGGTTTAATATAAGATCATAATTAAGTCATCGGTAGTTATAAACATCTCTGCCGTTATTTCAGAGAAATCAACCCCCAAAGAGTTACTAATTTCTTTGAGTATCTCCGGCTTATATTTTTCAATCAGCACATTCCTGACCTCTGTAACCCTGTTGTTACCGTTTTGGGTTTCTAAAAGATTTCTTTCCAGATCTGTTAACACACCCTCCGCCCTCACAACAGCAAAAGAAGGTCTTAAAGCCACATTCACTTCACCAGGACCCTTACCGAATATTTTTTTGTGGATCTTAGCCATTTCACGGGAAAGTGCCGTAATCTGGCATTCAGTAAAGTTTGACAAGGCAAGCTCCCTTTCTTTTCTATAGCAGTTACAGCTGTTCACCCTAATTTCCGGGTAAATCTACTACATTGCTTAAAACTACAATTCTACGTAATATTTCCTATTCCTGCTTAATTAAGGGAAAAAGCTTAAAAAAGCGCACTGCAGGTACTTTTACTGTGGCGTAGTTTTTCCCTGTACATATTATTATCAGCTTCTTCAAATATCTTGTGAATATCATTATCTATCGTACTGCCGACAGCAAACCCCCACCTTGCAGACGATTCAGTTCTTCTTCAAAATACGTACGATTAATATTTTAAAAATTTCTAACACGCTTTTTCCTGCTATTGATTCGACATATTTCGACCATTTCCTCCTATAATACTATAATTTGTTATATTATGGTCTTTAGCCTAAAATCTATAAAAAAAGCGGCTCCCTACCGGCAACACCTGGGTAGAGAGCTTTGACCTCAAAACGTATTATAATGTAAAGAAATAGACCCCTTATACCCGGAACTGAGCCACCATGTCCTGCAGTTCCTGAGCCATTCTGGACAGCTGTTCCGAAGACGCAGAGATTTCTTCAATAGAGGCAGTAAGTTGCTCGGTAGATGCTGATACCTCTTCAGCAGCAGAGGCATTTTCCTCTGATACTGAAGCCACATTCTGCATTGAAGAATTTACCTGCTGTGCAGAAGCAGACATTTCTTCAGCTGCGGCAGTGTTTTCTTCAGTTATAGCCGCTACATTGTTCACTGCTTTAGATACTTCCTGGCTGCCGGCCAGAATATCACTTATGAGTTCCATAATTTGGCTGACACTTTCTCCGGCGCCTTTAACGCCGGCTACTATTTCTCTCAGGGATTGTCCGGCTTCCTGAGCCAAAACAACTCCCTCTTCCACTTCTTTTGTTCCAATCCCCATTGATTCTACAGCCACCTCGGTCCCGCGTTGAATATCTGTAATCAGTTCTGCAATTTCTTTGGTGGCATTACCTGACCTTTCCGCCAGTTTGCGCACCTCATCGGCCACAACTGCAAAACCTTTACCGTGTTCACCGGCCCTGGCTGCTTCTATGGCGGCATTTAAAGCTAAAAGGTTGGTTTGCTCTGCAATATCATCAATTACCTGGATGATCTCACCAATCTTCTGTGATTGTAGTCCCAGTTCCTGAATCCTTTGGGCTGTTTCAAAAACAGCATCTTTGACCCTGAGCATGCCATTGACTGTTTTCTCTACGGATTTGCCCCCACTTTCGGCCACCTCGCCGTTTTGTTCCGATACCTGTTTAACCTTTTCCATGCCTTCAGCCATAATATCTACCTTGTTGACCATGTCATTAACCATATCTGTAGTGCTTATAACGTTTTTACTCTGTTCACCGGCCCCGGCTGCAACCTGCTGAATAGACTGAGCCATCTGATCCATCACCTGGACAATTTCAGTTACACTCTGTGCTTGGTTACCGGAACCCTCGGCCACCTGACCGATGGTTTGGGCTACCTGCTGGGTTGCTTTGGTAGCTTCTTCAGAATTGGAGGACAGTTCTTCACTGGTAGCGGCCACCGACTGACTGGTGGCATTTATTTGGTGAATCATATTCTTGAGGTTTGTCACCATTTTGTTGAAGGCCTCGGCCATATCCCTGATTTCATCCCGGGTAGATACCTTTAATTCACTTACCGTCAGGTCACCGTCAGCTACTCTTAAAGCTGTCTCCGCCACCAGAGCGGCAGGTTTGGAAATACCTCTGGCAATATAGAGGGCCAGGCTAAAACCTATCACCAGGGCTGCAATGATTAATACAATACTAATAGCACGACCGGAGTTATAAGCTGCCTCGTTGGCGCCTGTTACCTTGTCGGTCTCCAGCCTGTTGAAATCCATAAATTCCGTAAGGGTATTATTGGAAGCATCATATTTATCCCTGGACTCACCCAAAAGCAGGTTCAAAGCCTCAAAATTTCTTCCGGCCTTTACCAGCTCCATCAGCCTCCCGTCCGCTTCCTTCAAAGCAGCCCAGGTTAATTCAACGTCAGAATACATTTTTTTACCCTGCTCACTAATTATTAATCCTTCAATTTCTGCCATGGTATCCTCATAGGCTTTGGCAGCAGGTTGGATTTTCTGTTCATAATTTGCCACTGCCGCCTGGTCACCCCGGTGGGCTGCAAAAACATACTGAATCACGTAAATCCGGTAATCCGCATTTTTCCCATTCATTTCCCCCAGCAATCTTTGTTTTCTCATCCAGTTTTGGCTTATTTCATTGGCATTGTCATTTATTAACCCTGCCTGGTATAAGCCGAAAAAGCCTATGAATGCAGTAAATATTAAAACAACCAGAAAACTCATAAGCAACTTTGTTCCAATTTTAATCTTCATATAATCCCCTCCGTCACTATATTTACGAGCTTACAGAAAGTGCAATTATATTCATTTGTAATACAGAAAAAAATTGAAGGAGCAGATAACTACACTAAGGTAGTTATCTGCTCCTTGCCAGGAAAGGTAACTTCCGGAAGATTATCAGCGGCCTTCATCAGACTGCCGATTAGCGTAAAATACTGCCGCCGGTTTACTCAAGGATTATTATCCAACAAGCCTCATTTACGTCAGTAAGATAGGATGAGAAAAACCTCTTAACTGTTCTGCATAGCGTATTCTCAAAAATCTTTTCTATATCACCTACACATTGACTAATATAAATATTTCTAAATTCGGTTACCTTTTCCGGATACCCTGCTTTAACAATCAACTCCTCTGCCTTGGTCAAAAACCCGTAAATACGGCAAACCACCAAGGACCCGTTAATATTTACCGATATTTCACTGGGACCTTTACCTATGTTTTCTTTGATCAGCTTGGCCAAGTCTTTTTCAAGCCTAATCTTTACAGATTCCGGCGTATTCAATACAATACTTCCCCCCATTGCAGGCACCTTCTTCTATATAGCTTCTGCCACTCCAGTGTTTATTACTTGTTCCAATTCAAGAATCATTACCAGTTTTTCCTCTAATTTAGCCACCCCGGAAAGATAGTCTGATTCTATACCGGATGTAATCAAGGATGAAGGTTCCTCGATCGTGTTTTCCGGAATCACTAAAACCTCGGAAACCCCATCAACCACTATACCTACAGTGTCATCAAAAGTTTCCACAACCACAATGCGGGTACTCCGGCTGTGTTCCAAAGCGGGGAATCCAAACTTTCGCCGCAAATTAAAAATCGGTATAACCTGGCCCCGCAAATTAATAATTCCTTCCATCAGGGCCCCCGAGCCGGGAATTTGGGTTGTTTCCCGGTAGGTGATAATTTCCTTAACTTTATTTATTTCTACCCCAAAATCTTCGATACCCAGTCTAAAAACTACGTACTGTCTCTCATCTGACGCCATTTGTTACCCTCCTATACGCGAAACTGAGATACCATATCCTGTAGTTCCTGAGCCATTCTGGCCAGTTGTTCCGACGATCCAGAGATTTCTTCTATAGAGGCAGTGAGTTCCTCGGTAGATGCAGACACCTCTTCAGCGGCAGACGCATTTTCCTCGGATACTGAAGCCACATTCTGCATTGAGGAATTGACCTGCTGCGCCGAAGCAGACATTTCTTCAGTGGCAGCAGTGTTTTCTTCGGTTATGGCTGCCACATTGTTGACCGCTTTGGATACTTCCTGACTGCCGGCCAGGATATCATTTATCAGTTCCATAATTTGACTTACACTTTCCCCGGCTCCTGTTACACCGGCGACTATTTCACTTAGGGATTGTCCTGCTTCCTGGGCCAAAACAACTCCCTCTTCCACCTCTTTAGTGCCTACCCCCATTGATTCTACAGCCACCTCAGTCCCGCGTTGAATATCTGTAATCAGTTCTGCAATTTCTTTGGTGGCATTACCTGACCTCTCAGCCAGCTTACGCACCTCATCTGCCACAACCGCAAAGCCTTTGCCGTGTTCACCTGCCCTGGCTGCTTCTATGGCAGCATTGAGAGCCAAAAGGTTGGTTTGCTCTGCAATATCATCAATTACCTGGATAATCTCACCAATCTTCTGTGATTGTTGTCCCAGTTCCTGAATCCTTTGGGCAGTCTCAAAGACTGCATCCTTGACCCTGAGCATGCCGTTGACGGTTTTTTCCACTGACTTGCCACCGCTTTCGGCCACCTCGCCGTTTTGTTTCGATACCTGTTTAACCTTTTCCATACCTTCAGCCATAATATCTACCTTGTTGACCATGTCATTAACCATATCTGTAGTGCTAATAACGTTTTTACTCTGTTCACCCGCGCCGGAGGCAACCTGCTGAATAGACTGAGCCATCTGGTCCATCACCTGGACAATTTCAGTTACACTTTGAGCCTGGTTGCCGGAACCCTCGGCCACCTGACCAATGGTTTGGGCTACCTGCTGAGTTGCTTTGGTGGCTTCTTCGGAATTGGAAGACAGTTCCTCACTGGTCGCGGCCACCGACTGGCTGGTGGCATTTATCTGGTGAATCATGTTCTTGAGATTTGTCACCATTTTATTGAAGGCATCAGCCAAATCCCTGATTTCATCTCTGGATTTAACCTTTAATTCACTTACCGTCAGGTCACCGTCAGCTACTCTTAAAGCAGTTTCCGCCACCAGAGCGGCAGGTTTGGAAATACCCCTGGCAATATAGAGAGCCAGGCTAAAACCGATAACCAGGGCTGCGATGATTACTGTAATACTGGTGACCCGACCTGCATTATATGCTGTTTCGTTGGCGCTGGTTAACTGGTCAGCCTGCTGCCTGTTGTATTCCATAAAATCTTCCAGCGCTTTGTTTGATGCATCATACTTATCCCTTGATTCACCCTCCAGTAAATTCATAGCCTCCTGGTTTCTTCCGGCCTTTACCAGATTCATGAGTCTTTTATCTGCTTCCCTGACCGCTGTCCAGGCCGACCCGATTGCGGCAAACATTTTTTTGCCCTGCTCGGTGGTAATCAGTTTTTCGGTTTCTGTCATCACATCTTCAAAAGTTTTACCGGCAGGTTCAATTTTTTTCGCATAATCTGCCACTGAGGCCTGATCTCCCCTGTGAGCAGCAAATACATACTGAACCATGTAAATCCGGTAATCAGCATTAGCCCCATTCATGTCCCCCAAGAGGCGTTGCTTCTTCATCCAGTTATCACTGATATCGGTAGCATTGTCATTTATCTGTGCTGCCTGATTCAAACCAAAAAAACCTATAAATGCGGTAATAACCAGCACTACCAAAAAACTTAAAATTAACTTTGCACCTATTTTAATTTTCATCAAATCTCCTCCCTGAACCACTCGTAGATTTTTTCATCAAAAATCCCACATCCAATTCTTTTTTCAGGATTCGCCTCCTTTTGACATTGATTTGTGTCGTTTTTTGTAACTTCATGTATCTTTACCACGAATTCCCTTAATAATTATCATTATATTACGATTGGGTAACCTACAAATATTATTAAGATAATATTTACATAACAAAAAAACGAGCATTTTTGATAATGCTCGTCACAATTTTAATTTGGTTTCCTAATTATTGGGTTCCCATCCGAATTTATATCCCACACCCCGAATAGTTTTAATATAGACCGGTTTTGCATGGTCATCTTCAATTTTCTCTCTCAGTCTTTTAACCAGCATAGTTACCACAGAAGTATCCTCAAGAAAATTTTGATTCCAAATTTGATATATCAGTTGATCTCTGGTAAAGACTCTTTTTGGATAACTTGCCAAAAGCCACAACAACTCAAATTCTTTTGCAGTTAATTCCACATTCCGATTTAATTTTTCAACACTTCTGTTGGTTCGATTTATAGTTAATCCGGCTAATTTTATAAGTTGGTCCTGGTCTGGCTCCAAGACTCCCCCCCGGCTTCTCCTCAAGATAGCTTTAATTCTCAATAATAACTCTCCGCTATCAAATGGTTTGGCAACGAAATCGTCACTTCCGCAAGCCAGTCCCATTACTCTGTCACTGGTCTCATGTTTTGCCGAAAGAAAAACTATTGGTACCGTACTTATCCTGCGCATTTGTAAACAGGTCTCAAACCCATCCATCTCTGGCATCATTACATCAAGCACTACCAGGTCCGGTTTTTTTTGGCGACACAGTTCCAGAGCTGTAGAACCATCTGCCGCAGTATATACCACAAATCCCTCGGAACTTAAAAATTCAGAAAGAAAATTTAAGATTGTCGTGTCATCATCAATAACCATTATTTTCTTCTTATCCATTTGTTTCACCTTTAGTCCAGATCTTTTTCGAAACAGGGATAAGCCGGCCAGAATGCTTTAAATATTGCTCCCCTTCCCTGTTTCCGGTTAGTTACTTCAATTTTGCCAAGATGGAAATCCATAATCTTTTTGACTAATGCAAGGCCCAAACCTGAACCCTGATACTTTTTATTTAACCCCCGGTTAATTTGATAAAAAGCATCAAATATTTTATCCTGTTCATCTTCAGGTATCCCTGGTCCTGAATCAGCCACCACCAAAAACGTCCCTTCGGGGACCGCTCCATCATATACCGACACTTCAATTTTACCATTTGCTTCACTAAACTTGATGGCATTACCCACCAGATTCATTACCACTTGTCCAACTTTTTCAATGTCGGCAATAACTGTTTCCCTGTCTCGTATTTCAGTGCGTATCTGAATCTTTTTTTCAGCAGCCAAAGGTCTCAGAACTTTAACCACATCTGAAGTTATATCACCGATTTTCGCCTCGGTGAGATTTAATGACATTTTGCCGTTCTCGGCTTTGGAAAAATCCAGCAAATCATTTATTAACCCCAATAATCGCTTACTGTTTTTTAAAATTGTATTAAGATATTCCTCCATCCGTTCGGGAGAGTATTCTGACAGTTTCATCTGCATACCTGATACCAGAGCAATTATTGCAGTTAAAGGCGTCCGTAGCTCATGACTCATGTTCCTCAGAAATTCGGTCTTATATTCATTGGCTTGAATAAGCCTTTCATTTGTTTCTTTAAGTAACTTTTCAGATTGTTTTCTTTCAGAAATATCCCGGAATTGCACACATATTCCATCTCTGCACGGGTAAACCCTTACTTCAAGCCAGGCCTTTCCATAAACTGTTTTAGTTTCAAAATTTCTCGGCTCCCTGTGCACCATGACCTTAAGAAAATTGCGGTGAAACACAGTTCCCAAAATTTTGGGATAACTCTCCCAATAACGGAAGCCGATTAGTCCTTCACGCTTTATACGAAAAAAAGTCTCTGCTGCTTTATTGATGAATATAAACCGCCAATTCCGATCCAATGCAAAAAAACAATCTGTTGTACTGTCCATGATATGACTTGCTAGAAATTGATCTTCACTGAAGGGTCCGGATAACTCCTGATGTAATTGGGGCCACAAATTTAGACCGGCAGCCGGCAAACCGTCCTCCGCTCTCATTTTTTTTATTTCATTTTGAGTTAAGATATTTGCTACTCTTTTAAGTAATTGTTTGAAACATTCACAAATGACAAGGCTTAGTCTGTCAGTCAAAAATATTTCACCCTCCAAGGGGTATTATAACTGCCGGTATCCAGTATTTCTTTTCAAGCTGCAATCATTTTATGTAAATTCTACTATTTTGGACACTTTCCTTTTATGAAATACCTTTACTTAATAGACATATTAGCTTATTTTTGGTCAATTTTCCCCTTTTTTACCCCCATTTTAAAATATATCACAACTTAATAACATCCAAATAACATTTGGATATTAATTAAATTTTAATGTCCCTTAAAAAAACTCAAAGGAAATAATCTTGCCAGTAAAAAATTTACTGCCGGTGTGTCAATATCCACCGGCAGAACATATGATATATCATCTTCCATATAAAGATGTAATCCCGTCAGGAGACGGCGCCCGGCAATACGTTTCAGACAGGCACATGGCTGCCCTGTCTTCAGTCTGAAGCGATATCACGAGGCGCTTTCTGCATTTTCTAGACAAGGTAAACCCTGCAAATCAAAGGAGGTTGACAAACTTGGCCAAAGGTAAACTGAAAAAACTGTTCCCGGGTGGGAACACTTCACAGGGGTTCTATTCATTCTATGACAACATAATCGAACCTGATGCCACCAGAATATTTGTAATTAAGGGCGGTCCCGGGGTGGGAAAATCAACCCTGATGCGTTCAATTGGAGAAAGAATGCTGGATATGGGATATGACGTTGAATTCCACTGCTGCTCCTCTGACAACGGTTCCCTTGACGGGGTGTGCATCCCGGAAATAGGTGTGGCCATGCTGGACGGGACTGCACCACATGTAGTGGACCCCAAGAATCCCGGGGCAGTGGACGAGATCGTTCACCTTGGTGACTTCTGGGACGAAACCCTGCTCAGGAAAAACAAGACTGCCATACTGGAAACAAACCGCCGGGTCGGGCGTTTCTTCCAAATGGCCTACTTTGCCCTTAAGGAAGCCAAAGTAATCCGCGACGAATGGCAAAGCTATATAACGGAAGCAGTTGATTTTGCCCGGGTTAATGAAATAACCCTCCAGATTTCGGAAGAAATATTCTCCAATGTAAAACCTGATTTTACCCGTACCGCCAAAACCAGACATCTGTTTGCCAGTGCCATAACCCCTGACGGTTCGGTGAACTACCACGATACTATACTGCAAGATATCCGTAAACTCTATATAATAAAGGGCGAACCCGGCAGCGGCAAAGCTACCCTTCTTGCCAGACTGGCCGCCCGGGCTGCCGCTCTCGGGCTTGACACCGAACAGTATCATTGTTCCCTGATTCCCGGGAATATCGATGTCCTGGTAATACCCGTTCTGTCTGTGGCTGTTGCCAATTTATCTGCCCCGGTATATTTTGATTATAACTGCCTGCTCAATCTTGAGGCTGCCAGGGAAATCAATCTGTCAGCTTTTCTGGTTACAGGAATACTAAAGAAATATGCTGATGAAATCACCGGATGCCGGACGAGGTTTGAAGATGCCTTTAACAGGGCTGTTAAAAGAATTAGCCAGGCCAAAACAGAACACGACCTGATGGAGTCATATTATGTCCCTGCCATGAACTTCCCGGCTATTAATGCAAAAAAAGAAGAACTCCTGGCAAGAGTTATCAGGTATGCCGGAGAAAGGGCTTCACATTAGCATATTTCCCGGCTACACAGGCATCACACCCTCTTCCCGAAGAGTTTCCTGAATTTGTCCCGGTAACGGGCTTTGAGGTTCATGAACCTGTTGTACAATCCCGGGTAACGCCTTTTTAGCCTGTCAAACTGTTTTTTCGCCCATCTGGACTCATGTGAAAGCAGGTAAAGACCGACCAGCAAAAAAAGTATCCCCTGTAAAAACGGGAGAAAAAGTCCGACGACCCCAAGTATGGCAAAAATCCATCCAAATATTAAGGTCAGGATCCGTTTTACCTGTGCCTGCATGCTAGGTATATCCTCTCTTTTAATCTGCTGCTGCCACACTGTGGCAGCAGTTTGACTTTATTATCCCCTGGGCTTTCCGGTATATATTCAGAACTGTTACTGCCATTATGACTTTATAATACTAAAAAAAACCGTCAGCTGTCCAGTCCGGGAGTATTTATAAATATAATCCAGCATCATGGAGCCTGGCTAACCTTATCGCCTCCAGGACTTCTTATTGTTGCTTCTGCCTGTCAGTGAGGCCCCTGTACCTTTTGCGCACCTGCCGTTTATGATATAAAATTAAGTTACATTATGAAAGGATGTGGTTAGCCTTCCTCTGACCGTGACCATTAGCAGGGAAAAAAAATGAAAAGTAGGTGTATTGTTATCTGTACCAAAGAGGAAGTTCTGTCAAAAGTTAAAGAAGAAAATGTGGAGTTTATTATGCTCCAGTTTACAGATATCTTTGGCATATTAAAAAATACTGCAATTACTGTTGAGGAACTGGAAAAAGCCTTCAAAGGGGAGCTTATGTTTGACGGCTCATCTATTGACGGATTTGCCCGTGTTGAGGAGTCTGACATGTACCTGTTCCCTGACCCGGCAACCTTTGCCATCCTGCCCTGGAGTCCTGAAAAAGACAAAACAGGGCGGCTCATGTGTGATGTCTACAGGACCAATGACGAACCCTTTGAGGGCTGCCCCCGGGGGATACTGAAACGGGTGCTGAAAGAGGCTGCCGACATGGGATATATAGTAAATATCGGACCTGAGGGTGAATTCTTTCTTTTTCATACCGATGAACGCAACCGTCCGGTCTTTGATATCCATGATGAAGCAGGCTATTTTGACCTTTCCCCTACTGATAAGGGTGAGAAAGCCAGGAGGGAAATGGTCCTGGCCCTGAAAAAAATGGGCTTTAGAATTGAAGCTTCACACCACGAAGTTGCCCCCTCCCAGCATGAAATAGATTTTCAATATGATGAAGCACTCAAAAATGCCGATAACTTCATTACTTTTAAGCATGTTGTGAGAAATATTGCACATCAGCACGGCCTTTATGCCACTTTTATGCCAAAGCCCCTGGCCGGTGAAAACGGTTCCGCCATGCACTGCCACCAGTCACTTTTCCGGAATGGAAAAAATGCATTTTATGACCGGGACAGCGAGAACCAGCTCAGCCAGACGGCACTGCAGTACATCGCCGGAGTACTGCAGCACGCCCCTGCCATAGCAGCCATAGGGAATCCTACGGTTAATTCCTATAAACGCCTTGAACCTGGTTATGAAGCGCCGGTAAATATTGCCTGGTCCACCTTTAACCGCAGTGCTCTTATCAGGGTTCCGGCAGCCAGGGGCAGCAGCACCCGGATGGAGCTGCGCAGCCCGGATGCCACCTGTAATCCTTACCTGCTTTTTGCCGTGATGATAAAAGCCGGTATTGATGGAATAAAAAACGGGCTGGAACCACCGGAGCCGCTGGATTTTAATGTCTATGACATGAGTGCGGAACAAAGGGAAAAGGCCCAGGTAGGAATCCTGCCCCGGAATTTGCGGGAGGCCCTTGAGGCCCTGGAAA
The DNA here is from genome assembly GCA_016841325.1 of Thermincola carboxydiphila. Taxonomy (GTDB): domain Bacteria; phylum Bacillota; class Thermincolia; order Thermincolales; family UBA2595; genus Phosphitispora. The sequence goes on along the minus strand of JAENZJ010000014.1, from coordinate 37,287 downwards.
ACGATACACTTATATGTGAAGCACTGGGGGATCACATGGTCAGCCGGTTCCTAAGCATTAAATATAATGAATGGCAGGAATATGGCAGTGAAGTACACCCCTGGGAAATAGCCCGTTACTTTAAAAAATATTAAAATAGTGGGATCTCCAAACAAATCAGGTTTGGTCCCAAAAACACGGACAGGCAGGTTATTGTCAGCGGTCAGACCGCAGCCATAACCTGCCTGTTTTATCCAGGCTACAATTTTTCATAAGGGTGCAAATTCTCCCTGCTAATGTGCAACAAAAACAGCCGGGATTCGTCTATATAATTGGTAGGAGGTATTAATTGCTACAAAATATTTCATTCCCCGGGAGAGATGGCTATGACTGCACTACGGCTGACATCAGGTTTACTCTTTTTTCTATCAATCTGCTTATACCCTTTCAGCTTTACCGTATTTGACCTTAATATCCAACTGAGACACGAACAAAATACAATTCAGACGGTAAGCCGGATTCATCCCGGTTCCCCAAAAGATACCAACATACCTCAGGGCAAAGATTCCCGCCAGAGCCCTGCTAAAAATACACAACCGAATCTTAATCATCCTCCTATAACCAACACCCGGGGCGGCCAGCACCCCGGTAATGAAAGCGCCCAAAACAATATACCACAAGACAACACCCCACCGGACGCATCCCCCAAGCCTGCTGAGGCCATAGCTGCAGAGCGGACTGAAGTACAAATGCCGCCACTGTTTCACGAAGTAAATGCCGGAAACAAAGTAGGCCTGAGTTTTGACGATGGTCCGCACCGCCTGCTTACCGACCGTTACCTGCAAGTTCTTAAAGAAAACAACGTCAGGGCAACATTTTTCATGGTCGGCTCCCAGATAGAACGCTACCCGGACCAGGCCCGTAATGTAATGGCCCAGGGAAGTGAAATCGGAAACCATTCGTGGAGTCATGCCCAGCTGGACAAGCTTGGTCCCGAGGAACTGGACCATGAATTGAACTCAGTTTCCCGGCAGGTTTATAACCTTACTGGACAAAAACCTGCCTTCATCCGCCCTCCTTACGGCCGTTATTCAAAAGGCCTGGCAGCAACCGCTGCCGGCACGGGACAGCAGCTGGTGCTCTGGGACGTTGACCCCCGTGACTGGCAGGGCCCGTCTCCCGGTGAAATAACAGAAAGGGTCCTGGCCCAGGTAAAGCCAGGCTCAATTATACTCCTGCATGAAGGCCGTCAAAACACTCTGGAGGCACTCCCGGAAATCATCCGCAGGCTCAGGGAAAGCGGCCTGGAGCCGGTGCCTGTTTCGGAACTTTTCAGTCAGACCGGACAGACACCCTGACTCCCAGCATCTTCTCCAGCAGTCCGGCCAGCAGGGGGTCGTTTATTCCACTGATACTGCGCGGTTCCTTCAGCCTGCCATACCCCTTCAGGTATCCTAAAAGCTCCTTCACAAAAAGGTCATGCTGATTTTCGGGTGACAGCAGAGAATGGGCCAGCCGGTAGTCACCCGCAGTGATAGCTGCCGCAGCTTCAGGGTTCACCTGATAACCCTTGTCGACATAGCGCCGGAGCAACTCCAGATACCTATCCCCTTCATCAACCCTCTCGGCAAAAGAAAGGGCCTGTTGTGTCCGGTTCAGGACCAGGGCCAGGCTGACAGGAAACGCCCTGACATAAATACCGTGCTGCATTTCCAGAGCCTGTTCCATTAGTTCAAGAGCTTCGGCAGGTTTACCCTGCAGAAAACTGATGCGCCCCAGGTTGTAATAGGTGAGCCAGGACTCCTCAGAGGTGCCTTTCAGAGATTTAAAAAGTGATTGCGCTTTTTCCAGCTGACCGGCATCAAAGCAGACCTGTGCCAGGGCACTCCTTGCTTCCGGAGTATTTTCTGCCTGCAGCAGCTGTTCATAATATACGGCTGCTTTTTCGGGGTCACTTTTTCCCCAGGTAATCCCGTACTGGTATAGACGGGCCAGTACAGTGAGGGCATGGCTGTCACCGGGGTTTTTCTTAATCTGTTTTTCATAAGCCTTGACAGCATCTTCATGCCTCTCTTCCAGGAGCAGCCTGTCACCTTCACTGATGCTGCCCTTTACCCGGAAAAGGGGAATCTCTTTTTTGCTGTGATAGAATGTTACCCCTGAGCTATCAGATATCCGCCTGCCTGCTGCGTCATATGCATATATACCCCATGTATACTCACCGCCCGGTCTTAACAGCCCAAGAACTGATTCAGGATCAATTTTCTCATGGTAGGCAATCCCCCCGCCAAAACGCAGTTTTTGATGCTCTTCCCTGATATTGACTGTTACCCGGTTCTGGGTAATTCCGGATTTTAAGACAGTGGTATAGTTTGTACTGATATTTCCCTTTTCATCCCTCACAACAGGTCCAATAAAAAGCTCATAGCACACAGCTCCCTGGGCTGGAGTCCAGCTGAAGGTTACCTGTTCATCAACTGCGGTCCCCGCTTCAGGCAGGAGAAGTTTGACTGTAGGCACAAAATTAATGTCCCACACCCTGATCTCTCCTGCCCCAATGGTTAGCCCGTCATCAGGTGATGACTCCAGGGTATAACCCTCAACTGTACTGATTTGGACCCCCACCCCCAGGGCATAATCCCCCGGAGCCAGATCGCCAAACCGGTATTCCCCCGTTTCCCCGGTGATAATCTCCCTGAGGTCCCCGGTATAGCCGGTGTAGTAGTCCTCATCCACATCCCTGTCAATCAGGAATACATGGGCCCCGGAAACCGGTTTCCCGCCCATCAGCACTTTGCCGGCAACTGTTCCCGTCAAACCGCCGCTTTTCTCCAGGCGGTCAATTTTAGACAGGTATCCCCGGGCCTTTTTTTCATAATCGCTGACATTTAGTGAAACTGATTCTTTTTTCTCCCCACCAGGCATATTGCCGTATATTTTTTCTGCTTCACCCGGCAGCTCCCTGAAGACCTGCCGCGCTTTATCCCACTCCTGCATGCCTATCAGGGCCCGGCCCCGGAGCAGCATTATATCAAGAGGGTTAAAACCGGGCTTTTCAGCCAGGCTGCGGTCAGCCAGCTGCAGCGCCTTGGCATACTCACCCTGTTCCAGATATATTTTTATCAGGAGCCGGGTACTTTCCACTGCCCCCATCCCCGTCTCTTCTATTGAGACCCTGAGGTAATCAATAGCCTTATCAATTCTGCCAAGCATATAACAGGCGGCGCCCAATTTTTCCAGGGCATGCCTGCTCCAGGGGGATTCAGGGAAACGCTCCCTTATTGCCTCCAGCCTCTCTACTGCTTCCGCAAGGTCGGTTTCAGTCCCCGGGATGCCTCCCATACCTGTAGAACCGTTAAAAAAGTAGACCATTCCCGGGGCGCCGCCGGCACTCACATTATGGACAGCTTTTTCCGCAGAGAAATAGAGGGCTTTAGCCGCTTCATCACTTGAGGGAAACCAGTCTATCAGCAGGCTGTATATTTTTTCAGCTTTTACCTCATCAGCCGAAGCTTCTGCAGCCCGGTACAGCATGCCCGGAAGAGCGGTATACAGTATGACTGCAGCAACTACACAAATCCCTGCAAAAAAGACCAGGTGCCTGCCCTTGACCCTTATTTTAAGCATATCTCAACCCCTCCTGTCTGCCGGTATGAACATAATACGGGTGCTTCCATCGGGATTTATAGATGTCTGCTGAATATATCCTGCCGGATTCCCCGGATGTGTTTCGGAAGGTAACATAAAATACCCGTAGCCTAAAGCGGTGACTCCCACCATCAGTACCCCCAGTGCTGTCACTACAGGCGCCAGGGATATTTCAAAGGTTGTTTCCATAAAAACATTTACCCTTCTTAAAATACGCCTGGCAATACCGTCACGGCACCTGGCTGCTTCAAAACAGACTTCCTGCCGGAGGACGTGCTTCCGGGCTGCTGAGAGGTTTAAACCCTGCATACCTTCTTTTATATACCTGCTGATATCTTCATCAGAATATTTTCTGATATCTTTATCAAAATATCTGCTGCTACCGGCCTTTTTTGTCATCTTACTCATATTAATAGACCTCCCGACCTTCCAAAGCCTGTTTCATCCTGTCCCTGCCCCGTAACAGCCGGCTCTTCACTGTCCCGGAAGGCTGCCCCAGGACCTGGCTGATTTGCCGGACACTTAAATCCTCAAGGTAATAAAGCACCATAACCTCACGGTATTTAACTGGTAGTTCCCTGAGGCACCGGATAACTTCCTGCCTCCGTTCCCGCTGCAGTAGTTCATGCTCCGGGTCAGAGCCCTCGGGAGCAGGGATACAGGATGCCTGCCCATGGTCAATACTTATAACACGTCTTATCCAGTTGCTGCGCATCCTGTTCTTGGCTGTATTGACCATAATGCGGAACATCCAGGTCTCCAGTGATGAATTGCCTTTGAAGGAATTCAGCCCGCGGCTCGCCTTAAGGAAGGTATCCTGAACCACTTCCTCGGCAATCTGCAGGTCACCGGTTATCCCGTAAGCCGACCGCAGCAGCCTGTCACCGAAATAGGAGACAAGTTCCCGGGATGCGGATTCCTCTCCGCTCATCAGCCTAAGTATCAGCTCTGTTTCATTCAGCATATCAGAGGGCCCTCCCTGTTAGTCACCCATTAGACACCACAAGTAATGTTCAGGTTGCAAAATCTGCAAAGATTTCTCTGATTCCTGTTAAACTTTTTTGCTTTACCTTCAATAAGGGAGTGGTGACCTCCTTTAAAAAACTGCGCGCAATGAAGAAAAGTTTTAATTCGAAACTCCGCAAAAAAAAGGGACCCCTAAAGGCCCGATTTGATACTACCTGTCAGTCTTCCCCGTATTTTGATGTCCAGTGCAAGGCAAAAGCCAATTGGCATAAACCCAGGGCCAAGACCAGCAATCCCGCTGCCCCCAATACTATGACCAGCTCCATCTTTATCCTCCACTGTAATAAATTATTTCTATACTGGACCCGGTATCAGAAGACATACCTGTGATATGTTCTCCTGAGCTGCTAAATTTAATAATACAGTTACCTTCCGGTCCCAAGAAACTCACTTCAAAGTCAGCCGCTCCCGGCAGTGGCTCTGCAGAATCAAGAACCCAACCCCGGGAAGCCATCTCGGTACTGTAGAAATTCCACACCATATCTGCAGTTATATCACTACGGTGGTCCGAGAGGATGATATATCCTCCACTGCCCGGTTCGTCCGGCATCCACGGCTCCCCCTGCCAAATGCTCAGGAACATAGGACTGCTCCAGTCAAACCCGGGATAAAGGGGTATTTCTTCAACCACCGGGACAAGGTAAAAATTGTGTGCCGCGAAGTGGCAGCTGCCACAGTATTTGTCCTTATTATCAATGGCAGTCAGGACCCGGGGGTCACTGCTGTTATGACACACCCCGCAGCCAATATTCCTTGCTGTGTGGTCAGTATTGAGATATGCTGTGTGGCATGATGCTGAAAGACAGCTTTCATTCAAAGCCGAAATATGAACAGAGTCATGGTCAGCCTGTAAATGGCAGGCTGAACAGTCTGTATTATGATTTGTGATGGCGCTTTTAACCGCAGCGTCAGAGCTTAAATGACAGGTGTTGCAGTCAACCGGATAGCTCGGGACCGCCGACCCGGTAATACCGCCAATGACAAGGTCATCAATATATGCACTGTCCTGATATGAAGACACACTGCCATCCTTTGAATAAGCCCATTTCAGGGTATGACTGCCTGCAGCAAGGGGGTAAGACACCTGTTTCCAGTCAGCCATTCCTGACTCCTTAAGCTTCTCGGTACCATCTATAAAAAACTTTAAGAAGTCATAGCCACCTTCACTGCTGACCTTGTACCAGAAAGAGATGTTCCCCTCTTCAGTCAGACTTACTGTCACCTGAAATGCTGATGACTGGTTATGGGTGATGGTTTTACTCTTATATCCATATGTCCCGTTATGATAGACGGTATTTGTCCTGGCCCAGTCTCCTGAAAACTCTAATGCAAGAGAATCATCTTCAAAATCCTCGGCTGCACCGGATAATTCAATAGTCCGGCCTTCATGTTCCAGTGTCAGGCTGTCCTGGTGGCAATCGATGCAATCCGCAGCCGGAAAACCCGATGAATGCTTAGCGCCCATTGTGCTGTTGTGATAAGCAAAATCTGCATCCACACCCGTCCAGCTATGGTCGTTCATGAACTCCCCGCTTCCCGGGGGACCTCCGCTCAGCGGGCCTGAATAACTCCTAAAGCCTGAATTCCCGTTATAAACCGTCAGGTGACAATAGCGGCAGTTCCACATCCAGTTGGCCACATAGGTTGTGTGGCAGTTATCACAGACATCAAATTTGTGTTTAATATCCCATGTGGTACTGTACAGTGGAACCCCCGGATAATTCAGGTGACAGGTTACACAGCCGTCGTTCTGCAGTGAATTGCTCATTTCAGCGCTTACGCCGTTGCTTACCGCGAATATTATGAAGACACTGACACAGAGGATAAGGAATAATATGCCCGGCTTCATTTGTAAATTACCTCGATCCGGTAACCCGCAGGCAGGACCTCATCAGAAGGGTTATGGGTCAGGCCGCCGTAGAACCAGATCATTGCTTTATGATTATTGGCGCCGGCAAAGGTCGCAGTAAAGAAATCCGCGCCTGCAGGCGGCGCTTCTGACGCCAGGGTCCATCCCCGGGCTGCCATTTCATCCCGGTAGAAGGCCCATACCTGGTCTCCGGTGACATCTATCCTGCGGCTGGAGATGATAACCCTGCCTCCCACCAGAAACTCATCAGGCATCCATGACTCGCCACTCCACAGGAAGGCATTCTGCGGAGCTGTCCAGTTAAACCCGGCATACTTGGGTATATTTTCCGGAACAGGCTCGGCAAAGTTCATATTATGCCCTGCCTGGTGGCAGGCAGCACACTGCCTGTTAGCTGTATATACTGCTCCCACAACCGTGGCCCTGGTACTGGCATGACATGTGTTGCAGTCCCATGGTTTAAGCTGCCCGGTAGCCGAATCTGTCTGGGTCTTGGGATTATTCAGGTGTTCATCTGTTAGGCTGTTTATGTGGCATGTGGTACAGTTGCTGTCAAGAGCAGTCGTGGTATGCTGTGCCTGGTGACCTGACTGGGTATGACAGGCATCACAGTTCTTCAGGCTGTTATCAATTGCATAGACTACCTCTGACACGGTGCTGGCATGGCAGGTCCTGCAGTCATGCGCAACACCTGACTCGTCTGTATGCAGCGGGTGCTCCACACTGAGTGAGCTCTGGTGGCATTTCTGACAGTCAGCGGCCAGGCCCGCTTCATGGATCCCGTCTATATCAGCCGGGTGAGAAGGTATCTTGTAGCTGTAGGTGTCATTATGGCAGTATTCACACTTATAGGTAGAGAGGAACGACCCATTGCTGTGGGCTCCCCAGTTATTATGACAGGAAGCACAGTCCTGAATGGGCTCATTATTGCCATGACACCCGGCACAATTATTTACAGGGTGGCTTGTGGGATAACCGGCATGGCAGTCAGTACAGCTTGCCGGTGGCGGCAGTGTACCCGAGCCTGCACTAACCTGCACTGTCCCTGATGCCTGGACGGCCTTGAAATTGCCAATAACGGAGCTGGCATCAATGGTAAAGGTGTAATTCCCATCTGTCACCTGTCCCGTATTGCTGGCGCCGTCCCAGGCAATTGTGTTCAGCCCTGAGGCAACTTCTTTGTACGCGCACAGGGTCCTGACAACAGTCCCGGTGGAATTAATTACCTTAACCGTTACATATGAAGGTTCGGACAAGGTATAGTACAGGGTCGTCTGCTCCCCGTCAGCTGCATTGAAAACCTGGGGCTCTGCATAAACACTGGTAAACACCGGAACTGCCCCTGCCTGGAAGGCAAGCTCGGCGGAACCGGCCCCTCCTGAGTTATCTATCGCAGAGATTTTAAAGATATAGTCTCCGGAAGGTACCGGATTATCACCGTTATTCCCGGTATCCCAGTTGATTGTATAATAGCCTCCGGCTGTTTTGCTCTCAGCCGCAAAATCACGGACCACATCCCCACTTTTGTTAAGTATCTGTGCCGTAACATCTGCCGGCTCACTCAGGGTATACCGGAAATAAGCGGGTGAACCTATTCTGACCACATAAGGACTCACAGTAAGGCCGGTCAGTGTGGGCGGTCCTGATTCCACGGTAACGGTCCCCTGGGAGCGGCTGACAAACGTGGGCACTGTCGGGCTTGAGGCCTCAATGGTAAATGTATAGGTCCCGTCAGACACCGGATTCCCGCTGTCACTAAGACCGTTCCAGGTAACACTCTGTGAACCTGCATCAAGGTTTCCTGCTGCAATAGTCTTCACAGGCACAGAGCCGTTTAAAATGATTACTTTAACATTGGCCCCGGCTGAGAGGTCAAAACCAATGGTGGTCCCGGCAATGCCGTCTGGTGTGGGAGCAAAGGTTTCTGGATCAGCACTCACATTGCTGATTGCTGCCAGGTAACCTGCAGTAACATCACCGACAGCTTCACCGGACCTCTGAGCACTGTCTTCAGCCATAACCTTAATGGAATAAACCCCTTCACCGACAAGATTCCCGTCACTGTCTCTACCGTCCCAGGTGGCTGTGTTGTACCCGGCATTCTTACTTACTCCCGAGGCCAGATTTCTGACGGGTTCACCATCCTTCATCACGTTAATAGTGACTGCTGCAGGCTCAGACAGGTTATACCTGATGTAGAGGGTACCGCTGCCCAGCTTAAAGGGGTTAGGGGTCAGGGTCAGGTCAGTGACCGCAGGCGCACCCTTTTCAACGGCAAAGCTGTCCTTAAAGGTGGAGGAAAATGTGCTTACAGCAGGACTAACAGCTGTTACCTGGAAACTATAGGAGCCGTCCCCCACAGTATTCCCGGCATCATCCCTGCCGTCCCACCGGACAGTGTTGGTTCCGGCCGGCTGCAGTTCAGGACCGTAAACTGTCCTGACAACAGTATAGCCGTTGAGGATTTTCACATTGACCATAGAATCATGAGAAAGGTTGTAGCTTATGGTGGCTTCAGGATTCTCCACGTCCCCCGGATTATAAGGGTTGGGACTAATGGCGGCACCGCTTATAACCGGCTGATATCCGGCCGTGAAGGGTATCGTCTGTACATCCGAAGGCTTGTCATAATTATCAACAGCACTTATCACCACAGAATAATCGCCCTCAGGGACGTATGACCCCGTATCCGTTTTCCCATCCCAGACAACAGTGTTATACCCGGCGTTTTTGGCTGTATTGTTCAGAAGTGTCCTCACTGCTGTTCCGTTATTATCAAAAATCTTTAGGGTCACTTTGGCTTTCTCACTGAGTGTATACCTGATAGTCATACTGGTTGTACCAATCTTCAGGGGGTTGGGATATGCCGAAAAATCGCTGATCCCCGGCACAGCACCTTCCAGGGTGGTATACCCCTTAAAAGTACTCTTAAAGGCTGATACTAATGGATTGACCGCATCAATCTGGTAGGTGTAGACAGCATCTCCCCACGTCTGGCCGGCATCATTTGTACCATCCCAGCTGATGGTGTAAGTCCCGGCTGTTTTGGTTTCACCGTCAATAAGGGTCTTAACCGGGACATACCCATTAAGGACCTTTATCGTCACCCTGGCATCTGCTGATATGGTATAGGTGATATCTACCTGCTGCCCTGCTGCCGGGTCAAAGGGGTCAGGAGTGTCGGTCACAGAACTTATAACCGGCTGCCTGGCAGCCAGAGCAGTAAATTCCATAAATCCAATCACAGCATCTGTGGCATCCCTGGCTTCTGCCGTAAACCTGTAATTTCCGTCAGGTACCGGCGCACCGTTCTGGTCCTTGCCATCCCACGCCTGGACATAAGACCCGGCAGACTTGGTTACCCCCTTCAGCAGTTCCCTGACAAGCTCCCCGTCCTCACTGTATACATTCAGGTAAACCGCAGCACTCTGTCCCAGGGTGTACCGGACATATGCAGGAGAACCCAGCTTAATGGGATCTGGAGTCACTGACAGGGCTGTAACCTGATTTTCCACAGCATTTACTTGTTTGATACCATAAACTCCCCCCGTCAGGGCAGCCAGTACCAGTAAAATAATTGCCGCAGACTTCAGCCAGCCTGTCCCGCATGTCCTGGACACCCCCTCTTTTTCCTTGATATTATTCATATTCTACCCTCCTCATTCTGGTTCGCCTGCGCAACTCAGAAGTCAAACAAAACACCCTCCCTTCCAAAAGTTTTTTATCCGATAGCTAACCGCCGCTAAGACTCCCCCCTCGTTAGGTGGGAGATAAGCGGCGCTAAGCTTCTGGATAACGATTTCTAAGCGTCAGATGGAGTCCAAACTCCACCTGACGCCAAGAACTCTGTTGATCCCAGCCGGCCGCCGCCTGGACTTCCCCTCCTGCACGGGAACTAAGCAGGGCTGGACTCGAGGATAGCAGCTGAAATGTTATTACTCTAAATATTAATGTTACTACTCATAATATTATTGATTGTCATAGAAAAAAATGCCTGAATTTGGTTATAGATGTCATTGCCTGATTGCGGTTATTGCGGTTTCAATCCCCTTGTGAAATCACCTCCGGATAAGACAATATTTCCAGGGGATTGATATACCCGTCACCCTCCTTCCGCATTTCAAAGTGGAGGTGCGGCCCGGTACTATTGCCTGTGTTACCGGACCAGCCAATAACGCTCCCGGCGGAAACCGTAAGCCCTTCTGCCGGCAGCGCCCAGTCACTGAGGTGCCCGTAATAGGTTGTCATTTCATTGGAATGTTCAATATAAACATACCTTCCCAAACCGGTCTTTTCACCGTCATCTCCTCTAAAAGCCCTGCCCGGAAAAGCAGCCAGCACAGGGGTGCCTAAAGGCACCGCAATATCAACTCCCTTATGCATCCCGGCCTCCCTTTTCTCATCAAAGTATCCGGTTATCCTGTAATCACCCGCAGGAACAGGCCAGGACCTCATTACCCTGGTTCCGGGTCCCGGATTCCGGGAGACCTGCTGCTTTTGGGAGTGAATCCTGGCTACCTGTTCCTCAATGGTAAACTGCCTTACACGGGTCCCTGCCGTTGACTTCAGTAGGGGATTTTCGGGAACTGCCAGCTCCTTTTCATCCCTTTGTCCCAAATCAGGCAAAACCGCATTTTGCTGGCTCCTGTTAACAATCTGTTGACCTGTCACGTCAGGCTTTACTGCCGGAACCCGGCAGGCTGCAGTGACTACAATGGTACCAGTTATAAAAGCTGCCACCGCCCTCCATTTCATCTCCATTTATCTCCATTCATCTCCATCCCATCCCTGTCTGAATGTCTCCTCCCCTTCCCGGGGCCTTTAAACTACTGCGGTGCATGAGCCGCAGCTGCAGGCGTACCCCCATGGCAGCTGCTGCAGGGTTCGGTACTGGATTCTTCGTGGCCGGGAACCGCATACACAAAGCCTGCTGTTATCCCGTATAATTCGGTAATATTGTTATGGCAGGAAGTACAAAACCTGCGTTCAGTGGCAGCATCCCAGATACTGCTTTCTGTCCGGAACAGCTGTGTCCGGTTATGTCCCAGCTCCTCTTTAAGCATTTTTAGGTTTTGGGACCCATGTGTGTTATGGCAGTCAGAACACGGCAGTCCCCCGTCCAGATAGCTGCCGTCTGCAGCCTTTAGGGAATGGCGGGAAGGCCCATTGTAATATGAGGCGATATTAAAGGCATTACTCCCGTCATGACAGCGCAGGCACAGGCTGTAATCTGAAGGGGCGCCTGTAGAAGTGTGCCACTTGTCATACCTGTATCTTATATACTGGACCCTGGGGTCTTGCACAATGGTCCCCGGATGGCATAATTCACACATCTCCTGTTCACTGCTGTCAGGAAAAAATGGGTTTGTGGGGTCGTTATGGTCAAAGTAATAATAGTCCTGCAGCAGGTTGGGGTTTTCCTCAGTCCTGGGCACGTGCGGGGTATGACACGCAGTACATGAACTGATTCCCGTAACCCCTGCGATACTCACCTGGAAATCATGCCTGTACTGACTCTGCCAATTGTAAGGAACCGGGGCAGCCGTACCGTCATGGCATGCATTACAATAATCATCAACATCTGTATATCTGGTGTCACGCGGTTCCACAAGCCGGGCCGCCCCCGCCCGGTGCGGGGCATGGCAGTTGGCACAGGCATTGACATTGCCCAGGTAATTGCCGTGAGGGTTTTCTGCTGCCCCTGCCCCCCCGGTTGTAAAGGACCATGTCCTTGGATAGATATAGTTGCCTGCTGCATCTGAGAGGACGGGGTTAACTGATGCAGAATACTTCACTCCGGCTTTAAGAGGTGTATCCGGCTTAAAGCTAATCTCATAATAGGGGTCCCCGTATACAGTAGCATATACGGCGCTGTAAACAGTGCCGGAGACGTTATCTGACCCGCCGGTCCAGTTTTTCTCAAAAAGCTTAAGGGCTGAATCCAGGGTTACCGGATCCAGTGGTGAGTTGTCTATCACATAGACCCTGGTGACCACGTCAGGGGAGACTCCTGTCATATCCTCTGCCGGATAGATATCAGGAATGACCACGGGACGGCTCATGTCCAGGATAAATGAAACTGTCCCCGATGTAGTGGTATTGCCGGCCCTGTCAGTGGCTGCGGCATAGGCGCTGTAACTGCCCTCCTGAAGATTTCCGTCAAGGTAAAACCACTGGCCGGACGCATCTGACATCACCGTTCCGCTGCCGCCCCCATAAACATATACCGTAACAGTTATGTCCGGATCAGTCTGTCCCTCAATAACCGGGCGGTTGGTATAACCTCCGTCAGGCGGACCGGTAATCATAATTTCAGGGGGTGTGGTATCCACCTCAAATTTTACCGGGTCTGATGTGCTGCTGTTCCCTTCGGTATCGGCAGCCACTGCATAAACTGTGTGGGTACCCTCAGGCAGCGGGCCCAGGGGCATGCTCCACTCCCCGGCAGTATCTGACAGGGTACTGCCCTGCAGGGACTCATTAAGGTAAACCGCTACCGAAACGCTGGGCTCAGTAATACCCGTTACCTCCACAGCCGGATTATTGGTGGCCAGCCCGTCAGCCGGAGAGGTAACAGTTATTGCCGGAGGTAAAGCAGCCAAAACGATATCAGGGGTTATCAGGTGCAAAAACTTTTTGAATACAGGAGCAGGATGGACGATAAAGAGCAGGCATATGGCAAAAACAAAACCCCATATGGTCATTTTTTGTTGGAAATATCTCCACTGCTCCATAAAAGTCCTCCTCCCCTGCCCTTTACATACCATTCGTTGACAAAAACAGCCATATAAAATAAAATTAAAAGTTAGAGATATATTAAAAAAGGGGTTGGCTGAGGTATTATGTGGGGCATAATACCTCAGCCCGGAAAAGTTATTCACACCTCACGGCTGACACATTGTTTTGTCAGCTTATTTTTTTATTCCCAATTATTATTGGTCCAGTTATGTTCTGAAGTATTGACCCCACCCTTAGGATTGGTATCATAGTTATCCCAGTAATAGGTGTTGTTCATCAGCTTACTGGACTTGCCTGTTACGCCACTGTGGCACTTCCAGCATACTGACATGTTGGTATATCTCTTGAGGGCAGATGATGCATTCTTGTCAACCATATAAGCACTGGCATTTGTTATGCCTGCAGCTTGTAAGTCAGCAACCGTGTTATCATTGGCATCCTTCATTACAGTAACATCAGTACCATGGGCAAAGTGGCACTTGAGGCAGTTGAACCGGTCTGTATCAGTGCTGTGGCGGAATACACCGTCACCGTCAGCATCCTTGGAATGGGTCATATACAGACTGTGGCAGGCGCCGCAGTACTTGCTGATAGATTTACCGTGACCCTTTTCATCATAAATGTCAGTATTAATGGTAGTAATAGGCACTTCACCGAAATAACCGAGAACAATCTGTTCCATGTCGGTTTCAGCTGTTCCGTCACCATCAAGGTCTTCCATGTCACCCAGGTCGACAACATAGGCACGGGCTATATCTCCGGTGACAACACTGGCGATGTGTTCTCCCTTGGCATAGGCCAGGCCGTAAATGACCTCAAGATTATTGGTAATATCATTTGCTCCGTCAGAGAACCTGGTGTAATAAAGCATTTCCAATACATTGTAGTTGTCACCCATGGCATGCTCATAACCGGCTACCCACGGGGTGGTTTCACGCTGGTACTCATATTGTGCTGTAGTGGTTTCAACTTTCTTCATCAAAACAATTACGTTGGTATCAGCAGGCTCTGTGGCAGCATCAATACCGGCTGCCCCTGCTGTTGTCCGCCAAAGTATATAATCCTCTGAGGTACCGTCAGCTGCCGGTACAGTGGCAGAATCTACTACAGTCACCCCAACAACCTTGTTCCCGCCGTCTGCAACAGGAACATTGGCCATCCCGGCAGGACTGTAATGAAGTAACCTGTCACTGTAGGAACCATGGGGAGCATGGCAGGCAGCACAGTCAAACTCATCATTCCATATCTGATTGGTGGACTGGGCGTCTGCACCGGGAGCCATGTAAATATTGGCCATTCCGGTTGCCAGGTGGACAGAGGCATTACCTTGGTCAGTACCGCCAAAGGTACCGGCAGTAGAAGGGGTGAACACATTATAGAAGCCTAAAGTACCGTCATGGCACGCGGTACATGTGTTGTACACACCATTGGCAGAACTGCTGCCCTTGAATAACAGGTCCTTGGCAGCGCCGGTGTGGGTCTGGTGGCAGCTGGCACACGAGTTGGTATTGTTCTGGTACTCACCGTGTGTCCTCTGGGTCCGGGGACCGGAATCGTCATTCATGTACATGTTCTTGGATTTAATTATGTTTTGTACATCTGGACTTGCAATGGTAGAAGTCGTATCCTGAATGTCAACATTGTTGGTATCGCCACCGGTCCGGTTGGCATTACCCTGGTAGTTATCTTCAGTATCCCCGTCAGTCAGCGGGGCCGTAAAGGGCTGTGCATACGGTGTGGTTGGCGCCGGACTGTTGGCGTCAGTGTAGGCTGCCAAAGCCACAGCCGGGACTGCCAGGACCAGGAGCACTGTCAGCAGCAATACAGTAAATCTTCGCATGATTACCTTCTCCTCTCTTTTTTTATAGATCCTCCAGGCAAAGCCGGAACTGTCCGCACAGCACCTCCTTCCCTGTGGGTTTGCCTGTCTGGAGGTTACTATCGGGGGTTACCTTTTCTGGTTACTGATAAACCGCCACCCTCTGATTGGCCGTGTCAGTCACATATATCTCGTCATTTTCCGTTATGTACAGTCCATTTGGCAGGATAAACCGGTCGGGAGCGCTGCCATAACCGGCAAGGACAAACTCCTGGTTCCCTTCCTTATCGAAACCGTAAAGGTAATGGGTAAGGTTGCTGATTACATAGACTATTCCCCGTGAATCCAAGCCTATCCCGCGGGGGTTGACAAAAACAGAAGGGCCTTTCCCGCCAGGTGAGCCGTTGATAATTCGCAGGAACTTCCCGCCGCTGTCAAATACCTGGACCCTCTGGTTTCCCGAATCCACAACATATATGTTGCCATCATCGTCAACAGTCACAGCATTGGGGGCGCGGAACTCCCCGGGGTTTTGTCCCATTTTGCCAATCTCCTGAAGCTTGTTGCCCTCCATATCAAAAACGAGTACTTTGCTTTGATTGATATCAGTGACATAAACCTTGTTGTCAATTATCCGCAGCCCTCCCGGAGTGTCAATGGTCTTTTCCCCGGGGTCCTTTTCGGCAAAATACCTGATGAATTTCCCTTTGGCATCATGGACGGAAACACAGCCATTATAGAGGTCGGCAACATAAACATTGCCCTGGCTGTCCCCGTCAATTCCATAAGGGAATTCAAACTGCCCCGGCTTATCCCCCCGTTCACCGAACTTGAATACAGGTGATCCCCCCAGGTCAAATACCTGGACCCTTTGATTATTGGTATCAGTAACATAGATAAACTGGCCGATTACCGATACATCCATAGGCTTGTCCAGGGCCTCAGTGTCAAAACCCCCATAAATCATCCGGCTGAACTTGGGAGGCCCGTTAGGGTCAACCATGGCCGGAATAGCCATAATCTCGGTCTGGGAATAAAACATGTAGCCAAAAGCGACCGATATTCCGATAAAAATGATCAGCATGGTATTATAGACATGTCTTTTCTTTACTGTCTTCCCGGCTTTTATTTCATCTCCCACTTTTAAACCGCCCCCTTGCTGCTATAGTTTTCTCTCCACACGCTTAAGTGCCTCAACTGCATCCTTATATAACGGGTCATAACTTAACGCCTCTTTATATATCTGGGCAGCCGTATCATAACTACCCTGTTCCTCGGCGACCCTGCCTATCTCATAGATGACATTGGCATTGCCTGGCAGGATCTTATTGGCTGTCTCCAGGGACTCCACTGCTTCCTTATACATCTTCAGGTCACGGTAAATTATGCCTTTCTGAAGATGCCCCTTATGGTCCCGGGGAGACAATTCCACTGTCTTCTGAAACATTTCCAGGGCGTCATCCTTCCGGCCCTCATCATAGTAGACCAGCCCAAGGTTGTAATAAGCAGCAGAATAATTCTTGTCTATAGCCAGTACCTGATTCAGTTCGTTAACAGCCTGATCGTTGTCATCCAGCAGGAAATACGTATATGCCAGGGAAACCCGGTTCTCCAGGTTCCTGGGCTCAGTATCCACCCTTTTTTTGAGGAACTCCAGCTGAGCCTCAACCCTTTTCACATCCAGGTCCTTCCAGAAAAAATATTTGCCTGCGGCATACCACCCCGAAAAGCTTATAATGACTGTAAGCAGAATAAGGGCCACTGCCTGGAGCAGGGTAAAACTGTCATTTTTGCTCTTGTCCACAACACTCTTCAATTCCAACCTGGGATTTGTAACCGACATTTTATCCCCTCCCTGAAAAATTGATGTTTATGTTAAACTGCCATGGCACCTGCCGCATATTTTCTCTGAGTGGCAGGTGTAGCAGGACTTGGTTATGCTTGGTTTTGCCGGCAGGTCTGTCGGGTGGTAGCCATTCTGCCACTGCAGGGAATAGCGATGTGAGCTGGGGTGGCACCGGGCACAGAAAACTTCCGTAACAGCCGTCCCCTGCCCGCCCTGCTCACCCGGTGCTCCGGGGAGATACTGGTTGTCATGGCATGTCATACACCTGTTATGGTCAGCCTCTGCCCTTGATCCGTGAGTCTCGATATTTTCTTTTTTGCTGTGGCTTGCCGGCCTCCTGGCATGGCAGTCCCTGCAGAAGGTATTCGTCCTGGAGTAGGGTATCACCAAATTACTTTGCCGGCTGGTTTCACCCTGTTTCAGGTACTGAAGGTATTTTTGCTCCTGCCCGGTTTCCATGGTCTTCTGTGTACTCATATACCGGTGGCAATTATCACAATAGGCCAGCTCAGCCGCAGCTATTTTGCCATGACCCCAGTCAACAAATCCGTCATTCAGGTGTGTCTCCGGCTTGACAGAACTGTGGCAGTCCCGGCACTCCAGTGGTCCCTTACGCAGCCGGTGGCACTGAAAACAGGCATCCATATCAGGCGTTGTGTACTGCTTATCACTCATCATGGATTCAGCCAATACACTATCCCATTTGGAGTAATCACTCGGAAACGTAATTCCGCGTTCAGATATTCTGCCATGGGCAATTCCGGAATGGCATTTTATGCAGCTGACCCCCATTTTTTTATGCACACCATGGGCGGCCAGGATGCGTCCTCCACTTTCATCCGGGGCTAATTTGTGGCAGCGTTCACATGCCCCGTCAGGAATCGGGCTCAGCTTCACAATCGGTGAGACATATGACCCTGAAAGCATCAGGTAAAGGTTCCGGGCACGGGCAGGGTAGCTTTTCAGCAAACCCGCAGGGCCGGGGGGGACATGGCATCCGGTGCAGCCTGTACCGGAGTGTGATGACCACTGCCAGGTATAGTATTCCGGCTTCATCATGTGGCACATTGAACATATTGCCGGCTGGCCCGTCAGCTCAAGTCCGCCCAAAAAGGTGATTATGAGAAAACCTGTAATACTTGCGGCAAGCCTGACCCTTCTGCTTTTCAGATATTTCCTGAGGCGTTCTCTGAATGGTTCTGTGAGGCGTTCTCTAAGGTGTCCACTTAAGTATTTATTGAAAATATTTCCCAGGGTTCTGTACAGCATATGGCAACACAGCCTTTTGGTCACATTAGGAATGCTTTGATAGGTAGTACTTTATCATTAAATATTAATACTTAATCCATTAGTATTTTCAAATAATTTTTCAACCCAAAGTATAACACCCCTATAATGTCGAAGTCGTCAAAAAACTGGCACACATTTGTCTTCAGAATCTTCTGCAGATATTTGCATTTTGACATGAAACCGGTATACTGCCCCCGGATTTGACAAAATTTAATGCCAGCCTTAACCGTCAATGTCGGTTTTTGTTTTGGCGTGTTAAAATGACCTTCATTCATTTACCGTTAAAACACTACACCCCGGTGCTGTTAATCAATGTAGTACAATTCGACACCTTCTTATGCTCAGTTAAATATTTGTTGCTTTTTGCTTATCAGGTTCTAGAAATTAAAAAAAAGACCAATACCGGGGTAGTATTAGTCTTTTATATAAATTTATTTTCAGTTTTTTTAACTTATTTTCAGTTTCCTGTTCCTGCCGCCGGTTAACTTTTCCTGACCGTCAGTCACCTTCTGATCAACAGAGTTCTTGGCGTCAGGTGGAGTTTGGACTCCATCTGACGCTTAGAAATCGTTATCCAGGAGCTTAGCGCGCTTATCTCCCATCTGACGAGGTGGGAGTCTAAGCGGCGGTTAGCTACCGGATAACTCATATGCCATAATAATAGCCTCGGCAACCTTTTTCATGGTGGTTCTTTTTTTCATGCTCTGCTGCTGTATCTTCCTGAAGGCAGCCTGTTCAGAAAGTCCCTGGGTTTTCATCAGAATACCCTTGGCCCTGGCAACGACCTTCCTCGTCTCCAGGTCCTGCTTCAACTGGTTTACCTCACGCTCTAGTGCTGCCACCCTTAGGTATGATGCATAGGCATATTCCATAACAGGTATAAGCTGAAACCTGTCCACAGGTTTAAATATGACCGGAAAAGAGATGTTTTCTCCTGCCCTGCCGGTAAATTCATTTTCAGCATAATCAAGCATCAGGACCGCTGCACAGACTCTTCCCTCATCCAGAATCCTGGCAAGTTCAAAACCGTTCAACACCGGCAGGTTTGCTGCTGCCAAAATCATATCGGGCTGTATGCTCCTGATCATCTTCAGTGCCGACATGCCATCCTCGGCTTCACCTACCACGAAATAACCGGCCTGATTCAGAATCTCAGCCAACTTTTTCCTGACCTGGCTGTCCCTTTCGGCTATAATTACCCGGAATCTCTCCATACATCCCTGCTCCTTATTAGTACCGCAATTCCATCTCCATTATTTTAACACAATCACTATTCAACCGCCACACCGGTGATAAACGTACCGTGTTCCTTCCTGAGGTCAAGAACCCGTATCCCTTTGACAGGTCTGCCAGTGCCGTCATATAGCAGCTGGACACGGGGGTGGGCCGGGTAATCCCCGGTTATATGGATAACTACCCCCCGGCAGCCGGTATTCAGGATTACGGTGCTCCCCAGGGCATATGGAGTAATACTGCTCATAAACATCCCGGCAATCTCAGGGTCAAACTCATCTTTCGGGGAGTTCCTGATAACATTTATGACCTCACCCGGTGATAGCCGGGGCCGGTAGGGCCTGTCATGACAAAGGGCATCATAGACGTCGGCAACCCCGACAATCCTGGCAAATTCGGGTATTGCCTTTCCTGATAATCCTTTGGGATAACCGGTGCCATTGCAGCGCTCATGGTGATAAAGAGCAGTCTCGGCAACTTCGCTGCTAATGTCTTCAGTACTGCCGAGTACTTCATATCCGTATAGGACATGTTTCTGCATTATCTTATATTCGTCTTCAGGTAGTACCTCCTGCTTACTGACAATACGGTCAACTACCAGAACTTTTCCCACATCGTGAAGCAGCGCCGCCGTCCCCAATTCCAGCAGCTTTGACCGTTCATAATCCAGGGATATCCCCGTCAATATGGAAAGGATACAGACATTTA
Organism: Thermincola carboxydiphila; assembly: GCA_016841325.1. Taxonomy (GTDB): domain Bacteria; phylum Bacillota; class Thermincolia; order Thermincolales; family UBA2595; genus Phosphitispora. The sequence continues at coordinate 17,130 of JAENZJ010000014.1, read as the reverse complement.
TAGAATGTTCAAATGTATGGTCCTTTAATGACATGATATGAATAAGATGGCCCATAGCACACCTGTTTAACATAATTTCGTCAAACAGTTGGCCGGCTTCTGCCCTGAGTTTCCTCTGCTCAGGGCTGCCACCAGACTTAAATTTCCGCAGCGCCTTTTTCATGTGCTTAATGGCTTCGATACGTGCCCCTTCAAGTGCCATTTCATCAAGGTCCATAAAAGCAGCGCTGCCGCCTTCAACATAAACCGAGGTTATTCCCAGTTCTTTTATACGCTCCAGATAATACCTGTGCAAAGGGGTCCCCTTGTTGAGAATTATTTTCCCCCCAGAGTCAAATATCGACCTGCCCAGGTAAGCAGGAGGCCTGACCAATTCAATTGGTACCAGTCTCATCATTTTTTCCACCCGATTTCCGGTAAAATGAGGGTCAAGTCTGCCCCAAAAGCAAGAACCCTCTATATTTAACGAAATTCTACATTATATATTGAATTCCTGCTTATGGTAAGGCCTCCGGAAATGGCCGAACCTTTTGCATAAATACCATTCTACTGTTTCTCAGAAATAACACAACAAAAAAAAAGGCATGTGAATCTTATGCCGATTAACATGCCTAAACGTAAAATTTTAAATTTTGCAATTATCTTCCGATTTTTTATACAATGCCCTGGTCAAGCATGGCATCAGCCACTTTGACAAAACCGGCAATATTGGCGCCATCAACATAGTTGATAAAGTCACCCTTCTTACCATATTCAACACACTGGCTGTGAATTGCCTTCATAATACCATTCAGTCTCTGGTCAACCTCTTCACGGGTCCAGCTCAGGCGCAGGCTGTTCTGGGACATTTCCAGACCGCTGGTAGCCACACCGCCGGCATTGGCCGCTTTACCCGGACCGTAGAGAATCTTGGCATCAAGGAAAATATCCACAGCTTCGGGAGTGCTGGGCATATTGGCCCCTTCAGAAACACAGATGCAGCCATTCTTAACCAGTTCTTTAGCCTCTTCGCCGCTGATTTCGTTTTGGGTAGCACAGGGCAGGGCGATATCACAGGGAATATTCCAGGGCCGCATATTATCGTAATATTCGCAGTCGAACTGTTCTGCATACTCTTTGATGCGGCCGCGTTTAACGTTTTTCAGTTCCAAAACAAAGGCCAGTTTTTCTTCATTTAATCCATCCCTGTCATAGATTGTCCCATTAGAATCTGACAGGGTGACTACCTTAGCGCCCAGCTGCATGGATTTCTCGGCAGCATACTGGGAAACGTTACCCGAACCGGAGATGGCCACAACTTTGCCTTCAAAAGAATCGCCCCGGGTTTTCAGCATTTCCTCAGCGAAATAGCAGGCACCATAACCGGTAGCTTCCGGACGGATCAGGCTGCCGCCCCAGTTAAGGCCTTTTCCGGTGAGGACTCCGGTAAATTCATTACGCAGCTTCTTGTACTGGCCGAACAGGAATCCAATTTCGCGGCCGCCTACACCGATATCTCCGGCAGGAACGTCGGTATTTGGTCCAATATGGCGGAACAGTTCACTCATAAATGCCTGGCAGAAACGCATTACTTCATTATCTGATTTGCCTTTGGGGTCAAAGTCGGAACCGCCTTTGCCACCACCCATGGGCAGGGTAGTCAGGGAGTTCTTGAAAACCTGCTCAAAGGCAAGGAATTTTAAGACACCGAGGTTTACGGAAGGATGGAAACGGAGGCCTCCTTTATAAGGGCCAATGGCGCTGTTCATTTCAATACGGAAACCGCGGTTTACCTGGACTTCACCCTTATCATCAACCCAGGGTACCCGGAACATGATTACCCGTTCCGGTTCAACTACTCTTTCCAGGACTTTGGCATCCTTATACCTGGGATTTGCCTCAATAAAAGGCATCAGAGATGAAACGACTTCGTGCACTGCCTGGTGGAACTCCTTCTCACCGGGGTTGCGTGCAATAACCTGTTGCATAAAACTTTCAATACTCAATTTGTTTTCCTCCCTTTTAAATAAGTAATTTACATAATAAAAAGCGTCCTCAAAAACAGGTTTATTTAATAACCTGTTTCCGAGGACGCCATTGCCCTTGTTACTGTTGGTGCGAAGATATAAAGCCGTGTCAAACAGTCACATTTATTTAACTCACATACACAATTATATCAAAACAGCAAATATTTTCAATACTTTTTTTGCACCATTTCAATACTGTGAGCTATATCTTAAGGGCTTATTCCAATAAACAGACATATTCTTTTATCATATTGACTTTTTTAGAACAATGGTAAATATTCCTCCAGTTCCCACTCATGGACATGGCTTTGGAATTTCTGCCATTCCAGCTGTTTTGCTTTAATATACTTATTGGCCAGTTCCTCCCCAACTGTTTGAATAATCAACTTATCCTGTTTTAAGAGATCAATGGCCCTTTCCAGGTTCTGTGGCATTGTCTGAATATTTCTGGACTGGTACTCTGCCGGTGGTAATGAAAAAAGATTGTCATTTACCGGCGGTGAAGGCCGTACCCCGGACTTTATTCCCGCCAGCCCGGCCTTAAGCAGGACAGCAATAACCAGGTAAGGATTACACGAGGGGTCTGGGTTCCGTACTTCAACCCGTGTCTCCTCGGCCCTGTCCGCGGGAACTCTGATAATAGTATTCCGGCTTTCTGATGACCAGGCCACATAGCATGGACTAAGATCACCAGGCACCAGTCTCTTATAGGAATTAATGATAGGGTTGGTAATTGCGGCAAATGACGGGGCATGATCCAGTAATCCCGCTATATAGTGATGGGCCATCTCACTCAGCTGCCCGTTCCCCTGCGGGTCATAAAAGGTATTGTCCAGGCCCCGGAAAAGAGTATGGTAAATATGGAGTGCAGAGCCGTTTAAATTATTGGCAGGCTTGGGCATAAAAGAGGCATGCAGCCCATGCCTCTTGGCAATAGTCCGGACCACAAACCTGAAAGTTATCAGCTTGTCTGCCATTGACAGGGCATCATCATTCTTTAACGATATCTCGTGCTGACCGGGAGCAAACTCATGGTGTGATGAACCGATCTCAAAACCCATTTCCTCAAGGGTCAGAACCATATCACGGCGGGCATTTTCCCCCAGGTCAACGGGAGAAAGGTCGCAATAGCCTGCAGTGTCATGGGTCGCCACCGTGGGATTGTTCCTTTCATCTGTCTGTAACAGAAAAAATTCCGTCTCCGCCCCGACCATCATCCGTAACTCCATGGCTTCCGCCTCTGAGATAACTTTTTTGAGGACATTCCGCGCACAGCATTCATAGGGGGTCCCGTCAGGATTGACAATATCGCATATCAGCCGGGCAACTGCGCCTTCCCTGGGCCGCCAGGGAAAGATCACAAAACTCGCCGGGTCAGGCAACAGGCAAATTTCCCTCTCCCTGTTGCCAACCATGCCGTCAATTACTGAACTGTCAAACCTGACCCGGCCCTCCATGGCTTTAGGCAGTTCTTCGACAGTAATGGCGATGTTCTTAAAGATACCGAAAATATCAGTAAACTGCAGCCTGATAAACTTGACATTATATTCCCGTGCCTGTTCCAGCACGTCATCCTTGGTAAGGGTTCTCAAGATATGTCACTCCCATCTGTTACCTTTCTGTTCTCCAGTACTTTAATTACATGTTTTGCCACATTGTGTATCGGCATACACTTATCCATACTTAATTTTTGTATATATTTAAAGGCCTGCTGTTCAGTCATACCCTTGTGCTCTATCAGCAAACCCTTTGCCCTCTCCAGAATTTTGCGGGTCTCAACCGACTGTTTCAATTTGCGGTTCTTCTCTTCATACTGGCATATCTTCTTGAAAGTGGCCACACAAACCTCAATGGCCGGGAAAAGATTTGTATCCTCAACCGGCCTCAGAATATACGATAAACTCCAGTGTTCCAATGCCTGAATGACCTCATCCTGCCGGTCAATTTCAGTCACCAGGAGAACCGGGGCTACCCTGTGTTCCTCAATGATTTTGGCTGTCTCCAGACCATCGCGTTCAGGCAGCTGGACATTAAGGATAACCAGGTCCGGCTGGGTGTTAAAGGTCAACTGGAGGGCCTTCCTGCCGTCAGGCGCTTCCCCGACCACCATGTGCCCGGAATTGAGGAGTTTTTCTTTTAAAAATTTGCGGAATAAAGGATCTGCATCTGCGATTATTATCCTTAATCCATACATTTCCGCACCTCGAATTATGTTTTAATTTGATATTTCGCTGTATCCAGAATAATTCCTGCCCTGTTCTATGATAAAACAGTGTTCCATTTTCCCACAGAAAATAATGATACAGTTTTTGGCGGAATACACCCGCCCGGCTTATGACCTTTGGCAATGACCCTTATCCTGCCCCGTTTGGCCCATATTTTCAACCCTGCTCTTCAACCTGACAAAATTGGCATAATTTTTGCTTTTTATATTTTTCAGAATGATTTTTCAGAAAGGAGGTGAAAATCTTTGGCAGATATTTTCGATCTGGGACTGCTTCTCTCTTCCTTTGCCGGAGGAGTTTTTGCAGCATTCATCGGGGCGCTTCCGGCATTTATCCTGAGTGGAGTTTTTATGCTAATGGGTGCCGCAATAATTCTTGGTGGAGGCTCTCCCGATGTGATGAATTTCCTGGGGACAGGACCGTTTTTCGGCCCGCATATTGCCTGGGCATCCGCGGTAGCCGCAACGGCATATGCAGGTAAAAAAGGACTAATCGAGTCCGGCCTGGAAATAAAAGTTCCACTGGGCAAACTGAATCAGTCCTCTGTGCTGATTGTCGGTGGTATTTTCGGAGCCCTGGCATATTTAATCAGCTCTATACTCACGGTAGTAAATTCCCCCGTTAACCCGATTGCAGCTGCAGTATTTATCAACCTGGCAATCGCCCGGCTGGCCTTCGGTCAAACCGGCCTGCTGGGAAAACCGGAAGGCAAAAAACAGATCTGGCCCCTTCAGGACACTATCGCATCAAATATTATTCTGGGTCTGGCAGTAGGGATGGCAACTGCATATATAACCAACGCCACCGGTAATGTCCTCATCGGATTTGGGATTAGTGCCGTAGTCCTGTTTTATCTGCAAATGGGATTCGAAGTCCCGGTTACTCATCACATCTCTTTCACCGCAGCCCTGGCCACCCTGACTACAGGCAACATTTTTATCGGGGCGGTTGCCGGCGGAGTAGCCGCAATTATCGGTGAAATTGTGACCAATCTTTTTGTCAAAGACGGTGATACCCTCATTGACCCCTGGGCGGGTACCATAGCCGTAACTTCATTTATCCTTTACTTTTGGCCTAAGGTATTGTAGGCCGGATGATTTACCCCCTATTACTCTCCCTTAATAATCGGTAACCGGAAAACCCAGAGCTGTCTTCCCCCAACTCTGGGTTTTCTTTGATTTCCCGGTTATTATTTTTTATACATCCGTGGTACCCGGCTGCTTATCATACAGACTATTTCATAATTAATGGTACCGATTAAATCTGCCAGTTCATCTGCTGTTATGCTCTGCCCTCCCTCCCGGCCAATCAGGGTAACTGTATCTCCCGTCCTGATTCCCGGAGCTTCACTCACATCAATGATAAACTGATCCATACAAACTATGCCGATTACAGGAACCCTGGTGCCATGAGCCAGGACATGGGCCTTGTTGGAGAGAAGCCTGCTGTAGCCGTCAGCATAGCCCACCGGTATGGTGGCTACCCTGGTCTCATCCCTGGTAATAAATGTCCGGCCATAACTGATACTGGTTCCTGCCGGGACTGTTTTTACATGGGCCACCTTTGCCTTTAGGCTTAATGCGGGTTTCAGGTCAAGTTTGTCTGCCTGCACCTCTTTTGAGGGTTTAAGTCCGTAAATGCTTATCCCTGCCCGGACCATATCCAGGTGGACACCGGGAAGGTCAATGATAGCTGCACTGTTGGCAGCATGTTTGATAACATCAGGGAAACCCTGTTCCTTTAACCGGGAAATAACCCCGGTAAAAAGCCTGTACTGGTGATATGTATATTCTTTGTCTGCGGTGTCGGCAACCGAAAAATGGGTCATAAGCCCCTCTACTGCTATCCCCGGAAGTGCAGCTGCCTTAATGATTTCATCGACAGAATTTTCATCAGCCGGGAATCCTAGCCTGCCCATCCCTGTATCCACTTTAATATGGATCTTGGCCTGTTTCCCCAGTTTGACGGCAGCCCGGGAAATGGCTTCCGCGCCCTCACGGCTGTAAACTGTCTGGGCTATGTCGAGACTGACAGCTTCCTCTGCCTGATCACAGGGGGTGTACCCAAGTATCTGGACCGGAGCGTTAATACCGGCCTGCCGCAGTTCGCGCGCTTCATCGAGAATGGCTACACCAAGGTAATCAGCGCCGTTATTCAGAATGGTTTTACTTACCGGGACAGCCCCGTGGCCATAAGCATTAGCCTTAACTACCCCCATTACCCTGGCCCCGGGTGCGGCTGCCCTGCGCAGTTGTTTCATGTTATATGCAATGGCGGAGAGGTCTATTTCCGCCCAAGCCGGTCTAAGATTCAATTTGCCGGTCAACTCCTTATTATGAAGGGTCTTTAATGGATAGTGACCTGATAATGTCTGCCCTGCTGATGATGCCTGCCAGTTTACCGTCCCTGGTTACCGGGACCCTGTTGATCCCGTTTTCAGCCATAATTGTGGCAACTTCCTCCACGGTCGTATCTTCTTCAACTGTAATCGGATCCTCTGTCATCAGGCCTTCAACCTTGACAGCAATTGCCTTTCTCAGGGTATCCCGGAATTCCTCCGGGTCATCCAGATAGATAACCCCGCCAAGAATCTGGATATATGAGGGTACATGAAGCTCCTGACTCCTCACCAGTAAATCACCTTCGGTAACGATCCCGATAACCTCCCTCTCCTCATTAACAACAGGGACCCCGCTTATTTTGTTATCCACCAGCAGCCTGACAACATCCTCTACGGTATCACCGGGAGAAACCGTGAGTACATCAGCAGTCATGATATCCTTTGCTATCATTTTATTACCTCCTCATTAACAGAGTTCTTCGTCAGGTGAAGTTTTTTGAATAGTGGCCTTGATTGCCTGGGGCAGGTAATCCAATACATCTCCCGCCACCAGGGAAATCATGCCTTTATCCCCGGCTGCCAGGTCTCCGGCAAGTCCGTGGAAATAAACTCCGGCAACCGCTGCTTCCAGGGGACTCAGGCCCTGTCCGATAAGTGCGGCAATAACTCCGGTGAGTACATCTCCTGTTCCCCCGGAAGCCATTCCCGGATTGCCTGTGGGGTTAACATAAACGGTCCCGTCAGGCCCGGCTATAATTGTCCGGAAGCCCTTGAGGACTATCACTGCATTCCACCTGGCGGCAGCCTCCAGGGCAGTCTCAACCCTATTGTTCTGTACTTCATCGATTTTTATCCCCATCAGCCTGGCCATTTCTCCCGGGTGTGGCGTAAGAACCCGTGGGGCCTGGCACGTCTCCGGGATACCGGTACTGCCGACAAGTGCATTCAATCCGTCAGCATCAATAACAACCGGCTTTTCAAGCCGGGGGATAATATCCCGGACAAATTCCACTGTATCTTCATTAGTGGAAAGACCGGGGCCAATAGCCAGTACATCTGCAGCTTCTGCCATCTCCAGCACGGCTCCGGCCGCATGCCGGCTAATAGTCATTGCCCCTGTTTCCGGGAGGGGCCTGGTCATAACCTCAGTCAGCTTGACTTCCATCAATCCGTGAATTCCGGCCGGAACTGCCAGGGTTACCAGCCCCGATCCGGCCCTCAGGGCAGCCATGCTTGCCATGGCTGCAGCACCCGATAAACCTTGGGAACCTCCGACGAGGAGTATTTTACCGTAACTGCCCTTGTGCCCGTCAGCAGCCCTTTCAGGCATAAGGCTTCGTACCAATTGCGGAGTTGTCATAAACCTCCTGATATTACTGTCCTTTAAGAGAACGGAGGGAATGGAAATATCGGCAACTGTCAGTTTTCCGGTGTGTTCCGGCCCCGCCTGGACGACAAGTCCTATTTTAGCCTGGGCAAAGGTAACCGTCCGGGAAGCCCTGATACAGGGACCCTGAGTCAGACCTGTATCAGCCTCCAGACCTGATGGAATGTCTACCGCTATTACCGGTTTACCTGAAGAATTTATTATTTCAATAACTTTCCCCACATGGTCCGGGACCGCTCCCCTAAACCCGGTACCAAAGATTGCATCCACCACCAGGTCGGTATACAGCATCGACAGTTTGACTATATTCAGGCTGTTTGGATTAATTATGGGATAAGGTTTAAATCCCATTGACTGGAGAATGTTCAGGTTGACCTTGGCGTCACCTGTTATGTCCTTGATATCAGCAAACATTAATACCTTTACCTCAGCCCCTGCATTCAGCAAATGCCTGGCTACCACAAAACCGTCTCCGCCGTTATTGCCCTTTCCGGCAAAAATGGTGATGGTCTTACCCCGGGGCTCTCCGATAACTTCCCTGATCGCTTTAATTACCTGGAGTCCCGCATTTTCCATCAGGACTACTCCCGGGATGCCCAGCTCATTAATGGCCGTCCGGTCCAGGTTTTGCATCTCCTGGGCTGTCAACAGATACATCCTGTGTCACCTCTCTGACAATTGGCTTTGGTAACCCGGCCGCCGGTGTCGGAAAACTCACCACGAGCAACGGCAAAAGCCACGGCATATTCCTTACAGTGGCTGATGGAAATTTGAAAACCACTTATCCCCAGCCTCCCGGCAACCTCCAGGGCAGTGCCGCTGAGCCTGGCTTCAGGCCGGCCCCGGCCATTTTTAACAATCTCAATATCAGTCCACTTAACCTGGCCAATGCCGGTACCCATGGCCTTGGCAACAGCTTCTTTGGCAGCAAAGCGGGCAGCCAGTGATGGCCACGGGTATTTTTTTGTCATACAATAATCTTGCTCAGCTGTGGTAAAAATCCTGGGACCAAATTTTTTAAAATTCCTAAAGGCCTTCCGGATTCGGGAAATTTCAATAATATCAACACCGGTTCCTTTAATCAATTCAAATTTCCCTTCCTTTCAAAAAAACATGTTATTAATATTTACCATATTTGTCCTGAATATATTCATTCTCCAAAAAAACATAAAACCCTGCAAATATAAGCAGGGCTTTAGATGGTCATCTTTTTTAGGCGGACTCACTCCCAAAATCGTGAAGCATTTTCTTTTCTTCGTCACTTAAGAGTTTATCCAGGTCAAGAAGAATCAGGAGTCTTTCGCCAACCTTGGCCACCCCGGTAATGTAGTGGGAATCAATCCCACATACAATGTTGGGGGCCGGTTCTATATCAGAAGAATTAATCCTGAGAACCTCAGAAACCGAGTCAACTTCTACACCAAAAGTATGGTTTCCTACCTGAATTACAATGATTCGTGCATCTCCGGTATACTCCGTCAGAGGCAGGTCAAACCTTTTTTTCATATCTATTATCGGTATAATCTGTCCCCTGAGATTAATAATCCCTTCAATAAATACCGGTGACCTGGGCACCTTAGTCGTAGTTGTTAATCTGTTAATCTCCTTCACCTGGGTTATGGGAACACCGTACTCCTCATTCCCCAGTCTGAACACAACAAATTGCAGTTCCGTTCCTGTTGCAAAGTGCTCTGACAAATCTTCACACCTCCCGAAAGCCGTCTTTAGGCATAAATTCGACATGTTTTGCGAATTTCCTCTTACATGCCCAGTATTTTCCTCAGTTTTTTCGCCTGAGCACGGCTGACGGGAACTTCACTCTTTTCATTATCTTCTACAATGAGTGTATAGGTACCATTAAAAAACGGAATAATTTCTTTCACTTTATGAAGGTTAGCCAGGTAACAGCGGTGAGTCCGGAAGAAAATCGAAGGATTAAGCCTGCTTTCCAGTTCTTTTAGGGTAAATCTGGTAAACAGTTTGTCACTGTATGTCTTTATATAAACATAATCCTGTTCCGTAAAGGCATATATGATATCTGATTCGTTGACAAGAATTGTCTTACCCTGTTTTTCCGCCGGAATACGGTCAATCTTGATATGCTGAGGTTTCTGCCCTGCCTTGGCTGCCCCTTCCGGAGAAATGACCGGCTGGTCCTCTGGCGAATCTTCTGTGGTATGGGCTTTTTGCTGGTTGATTTTGACTATTTTGTTAATGGTCTGGGTCAGCCTTTTTTCATCAAATGGCTTAAGTATATAGTCTACGGCATTGACTTCAAATGCCCTGACAGCATATTCATCATATGCGGTAACAAAAACAACATGCGGCGGGTTGGGCATCTCCTGAACCCTTGCCCCGACTTCAAGGCCATTCATTCCGGGCATTTCGATATCGAGAAAAAGAATAGAATAATCCAGGGCCTTTATCAGGGTAAGGGCTTCCTGGGCATTTGTGGCTTCACCCACAACTTCAATGTTATCAAATTTATTGAGGAGAAATCTCAGCTCCTTCCTGGCCGGATATTCATCATCAACAATCAATGCCTTAAGCTTCATTAGCCTGCCCCCTCTCATCTTCTTGAGCGTCCAGGATCAATGGAACCCTTACCTGGATTGTTGTCCCCTTTCCAACATCGCTCGTAATCTTTAACGCATACTCCTCCCCAAATAAACTCTTCAGTCTTTCATTTACGTTACTAAGACCTACTCCGTTACCTGAACCCACCCCCTGTTGCATCACCAGGCCTATTCTGTCCCGAGGAATGCCAACTCCGTCATCTTTGACTAAAACATGCAGTTCCCCTAACTCCTTCTTTATGGTAATCTGTACCGCTCCCGGTCCGACCTTAGGTGTAATACCATGTTTAACGGCATTTTCCACCAGAGGCTGCAGGGTCAGTACAGGTATTTGATACTTCATTAATTCAGGGTCGATATCCCTCAGGATCCTCAGTTTTTCCCGGAACCTGGCCTTTTCCAGCACCAGATATGTGTTAATATACTCCAGCTCTTCCCTCAGGGTGTTAAAGTGCCCGTGCTTTTTCAGCGTCTGGCGGAAAAAGGCTGCCAGGCGTATCAGAAGCCTGCGGGCTGTCTCAGGGTTGGTTCGGCTGAACATAATAATTGTATTCAGGGTATTAAATAAAAAATGCGGGTTAATCTGGGCATGTAGTGCCTGTAATTCCGCTTTTGTCACCAGCTGGGTCTGCCTGTCGAGTTCTGCCAGCTCCATCTGGACACCCAGCAGCTGGGCAATTCCCACTGCCAGCTTGACCACATGTGGCGGCATTTGGCCTTCTCTGGTCTGGTAGAGTTTTACACAACCCTCAATCTGCCCCCTGCATTTCAGGGGTGCAATAACAGCAGCCTCCAGAGGACAGTCACAGTCCTTAACCGGGCACTTGAGCTTTTCCTTATTGTCAACTATTTTCAGTTCCCCGTTTTGAATAACCTGTTTGGTGGCTTCTGTCAGGATCAGGCGGCCCGGCTGATGGCGTTCACAGCCTGCCCCAACATAAGCCAGCACCCTTTCCCTGTCAGTTATGGCGACAGCAGCGACATCACTGATTTTAAGAATAATCTCGGCTGCCTTTTGTGCTGTCTCTTCATTTAAACCCTGTCTTAAAAACGGCAGTGTTTCATTTGCTATCAGCAGAGTGGAATCCAGGTGTTCATCACCTTCGTCCATCCGGACGGTAACAAATTTATGTGGCTTCATATAGTCGAGGAGAAGATACGTACCCAGGGCATTAATTAAAAAAAATACCGCGATAATAACCCAGGGGTGTGTGGTCACATCCGCAGCCATAAAGACGGTTCCAAACTGGACAACTGTTAGCCCAAAGGCGATTGCCGCCACTCGCAAAAGATGCATAAATTCCCTCTCCCTGCAATTAATAGGTAGCAAATCTTCCATAGACCAGCCTCTTAAATAAATTAATCGGTTATTCTTAATTTTCTTAATATTAATAAATTATTCTACCCGTTTTCCTATATTCCTTCATTTTATGTCAGTAATTATTTACAGGGTTCCCTAAATCCTTCCTGACGGGCATTTTTTCTGCAAAAAACCGGGTAAAACGGATAAACTGCCATGTTTTGGGAAACACTCTAAAAAATGCTACCTCAGTCAGGAGGTGAATACAATGGCAAGACCCAAATACACCTGCAGCCAGTGTGGCAAGATTTCAGGTCTACCGGATTTCTGCTGCGGCCAGTCCATGGCTCTTACAGGAAGTTTTACGTGCAAGACCTGTGGGGCATCATCAAGTGTTTCCGGCGAATGCTGCGGGCAGCCGATGCATCAATTGTAGGTCTGACAGTGGCAGCTGTAGTCTTTGTGATTACAGCTGCCCTTTTTTATGTTTTCCCCCCCATTACTTTAATAGGCTCTCGGAAATGACCGCAGCATATGGTCATTTCCGAGAGCCTACCTTTATCAAATTTTTTACTGTTTTTTGAAAAATTATTTCAAATTGCTATTGACAACCTGACCAAATAATGTTATTTTATGATTGTACTAGTAAATTAATACAAGGAGGTGGCTAAATGAATTGAAATTCGATTTGAACTTCCAAAGTGGTATACCTATTTACATTCAACTAAAGGAGCAGATCAAATACGGTATTGCCCGGGGTCATCTGAAACCCGGTACGCAACTGCCGACAGTTCGAAAACTTGCCATTGACTTAAGGATTAATGCCAACACAGTAAGCAGGGTTTACTCGGAACTGGAACATGAAGGACTCCTCGCCACACGGAAGGGTAAAGGCACATTTGTGCTGGAAAACAATATCAAGCACCAAGGAAATGATATTGAAGTCCTGAAAACCGAGATGGAGAATCTGGTAAACAAAGCCAGAGAGCTTGGATTTACCCCTGACGAAATAAGCAGTTTGTTTTCAGAATGGGCCAAACGAGTATCTGACCGTTAAGCTAAAGGGGGGACAATCATGAGTGAAGAGGAAGTCTTAAATGAACTTATCTTAAAAGCCTTAGAGCTTAAGTATTCTCCTGAAGAACTTAACCGACTCATGCAAAAATGGGTGAATCGAATAAATGATGACTACTATTATGTTAAGGTCATCAAAAAGAATGGGAGGTTATCAGTTTATGGGTAATACTTATGTGTTGGATAAAGACACCCACAGGAATTCACATCCTGTCGCAATTGCGCTGTTCCTGCTGGTCATGGTTTTCGGCATCTTTTGGGCAGTGTACCTTAAGTTTTTCACCCTGATCGGGGTAACCCTGATTACGGCGTTGCTGGCAACCACATCAATTCAAATCGGGGCACAATGGGAAAAAGCAGTCGTCCTCCGCTTAGGTAAATTCCACCGCTTAGCCGGACCAGGCATCTTCTTCGTAATCCCAATAATTGAAACAGTTACAACTTGGATTGACCAAAGGGTTCAGGCAATTCCGTTTCACGCTGAAGAAACCCTGACTAAGGACACCGTACCTGTTAACGTTGATGCTGTAATGTTCTGGGTAGTCTGGGATGCGGAAAAAGCCGCACTGGAAGTAAAGGACTATGAAGCAGCTGTAAGCTGGGCGGCACAGACTACTCTGAGGGACGTAATCGGCAGGACCATGCTCTCAGATATGCTGTCCAACAGGGAGCACATTGATCAGGAACTGCGGCGGATAATTGACCAGAAAACCGAACCCTGGGGAATCTCAGTCCAGTCAGTGGAAATCAGGGATGTTGTTATCCCTCCTTCCCTTCAGGAAGCCATGTCCAGAGAAGCACAGGCTGAAAGAGAAAGTAAGGCCAGGATGATTCTTGGTAATGCTGAAAACATGGTGGCTGGAAGTTTCGTCGAAGCTTCCAAGGCATACAAGGATAATCCGGTAGCCATGCAGCTTCGGGCAATGAACATCCTGTACGAAGGTCTGAAGGAAAAAGGAGCATTGGTGGTTGTCCCCAGCAGTGCGGTACAAACAATGGGACTCGGGACGATTACCGGATTGACGTCAACGGTGAAAAATACAGATTGGGGTCAAGACTTTTTAGGTGAGTAAACGGTGAGTAAACATGGGTACATATCCTATAAAAACAAATATATCCAGGGGGGCTGTCCGGAAAAGATTCGGGACAGCCTTCTTTTGTGCTGCCGGGCGCGTTATTCCGGTATATTTTTTTGGAAGGGGTTGTGAATTAATTATCTTTTTAACAAAATTTGTAGTATAATTTAGCTTAGATTTATATTTTATTAATGTAACGGAATTTTTTCATTGGAGGTATTTTCAGCATGAAATTTATTAAAGATAATATTCTCGAGTCTATCGGCAATACTCCCATGGTGAAAATCAACCACCTTTGCCCCAACCCCAATGTGCTTATAGCTGCCAAACTTGAGGGAAATAACCCTGGGGGCAGCATCAAGGACCGACCTGCACTGCACATGATTGAAATGGCCGAAAAATCCGGTGAACTCACCAAAGATAAAATTATTATTGAACCAACCAGCGGCAATACCGGTATCGGCCTGGCAATGGTTGCTGCCGTAAAGGGATACAAACTGGTAGTCACCATGTCAGAATGGATGAGCATGGAGCGCCGCAAAACCCTGTCGGCATTTGGTGCTGAAATCATATTGACCCCGGGGGAAAAAGGTACCGATGGAGCTATTGAAAAGGCCCATGAACTTTGTAAATCCAATCCTGACCTCTATTACATGCCCAACCAGTTTGCCAATGAAAACAATTACATGGCTCACTATGAAAAAACTACTATGGAGATCTGGGAACAGACTGAAGGCAAAATCACCCACTTTGTGGCCGGTATGGGCACCACCGGAACACTCATGGGTATATCCCGGCGGTTAAAAGAACTAAACCCTGATATCCAGATTATCGGGGTCGAACCCAACATGAGCCATAAAGTTCAGGGTCTAAAGAACATGGAAGAAGCCATAGTCCCGGAGATCTATGATATCAGTCGCCTTGACCGTAAGGTCCGTATTAATGATGAAGATGCCTTTGATATGGCACGCCTGCTTGCCCGGAAGGAAGGGATTTTTTCCGGAATCAGCGCCGGTGCCGCAATGCATGTAGCTGTAGAAACTGCCCGGGAAATTGACAGGGGTCTTATTGTGGTGATCATTCCCGACAGGGGTGATAAATACCTTTCAACAGACCTGTTCTGCTTTAATCCCTGTGGCAATACCCAGTGCACCATTAAGGGAGAATAGGTCAGGCTTCACGGCGCTGCCTGCTTTTATTGGCGGGTGCCAGAAGAAGCATTCCTGCTGCGCCTGCAGCAAATCCGCCGATATGTGCCCACCAGGCGACCATGTTGCCGGCTGCTCCCAGTGTCAGGAACCCACTCAGCCACTGGGTCAGAAACCAGATGATGAGAAAGACAAATGCCGGTATCTCAATAAAAGTAAAAAAGAACAAAATCGGCACCAGAGTCAGCACCCTGGCCCTGGGATAAGTGACAAAGTATGCTCCCAGGACACCGGCAACCGCCCCGCTGGCCCCAATAATGGGTTCAGCAGCAACCGGATTGGCCAATACCTGTGCCAGGGCGCCGGCCAAACCTGTCAGGAAATACAAAAAAATGAATTTGCCCCTGCCCAGCCGGTCTTCAACATTGTCACCGAAAATCCACAGGTATAACATATTTCCCAGCAGGTGAACAACTCCTCCATGCAGAAACATTGAGGTGAACAGGGGAATAATGGCCGCCAGTACGCCTCCTTCACCCGCAACTAATCCGAAAATCCGCCTCGGAACAACTCCGAAATTATAAAACAACCCCGACAACCGGGCCTGGTCAAGGGACAGCTCAAAAACAAATATTACTACATTTAATAATATAAAAGCCACACTGACCACCGGAAAGCGCCGTGACCTAATATTGTCCCTCAGTGGGATCATTTATTTTCCCCCTTAAAGTATGCAAAATCAAATTCCTTCTATATATAGTATATATTAACCTAAAAAGTAGTTAAAATGTGCTGCTAATAAACAGGGTAACCGCCAGGACTTTCTCTGTGAATCAGGAAGTGGCATATGTGTTCCGGAAGAACGAGTCTGACGTCCGTTTTGTCGGTTCCCGCGGGGAACCGGTAACGAACTGAGTCGTAGCCGTTCTGGAGGAATACATATGCCACTTCTTTGCTTCACAGCCGAAAAAAAGAGGTTCCTATTTAATATGGGACACTACCTTTCATATTTGACCGGAATCAGTTCCCTGCCAACCTGGTGAATAACCTGGTCAACTTCCTGGGTATTGTTGTTATGTATACCCAAAGTGTCCTTAATGTCTTTAATGGTAAAGAAACTGTCAAAAACCTGCTGCGCCCAGTCCTGGGAATGCTGGTGTTCTGAAAGTACCGTACAGTGAAAATCACAGACTGTTTTTACCTCATATTTAAACACATTCTTCCAGTCAGAAGTAAGGTCCTGATAAAAGTCAGGATGCCATCCCCAGTCCCAGACAGCAAAACCAAATTTACCGTAATGTCCGGTCAGGGATAAAAGCTTTTCCCGTACGGCAGCAGCAAAACGTTCCCGGGTTCCGGATTCTCCGGCAGAAGTCTGGGAAGCCAGTTGGGTAAGTTCCGGGTCTGCATTATCCCTAAGGTATTGTTGATACCTTTGAAAAGCCTTAGTCTCAAGATGCTTCAGTTCTTCCAACAATTGTATGCGGCGTTTCTTTTCATCATCCAAAAGAAATCCTAAAATCTTACGTTCCTTCTCTGACAGGTACTGACTGTTTCTTAACATTAACCCTAAGCCCCTCCCGAAAATATTGTATATATAACAGGGTATCTCTTTGTATAACAATACACCATTTTTTAACATTATGCAACTTTGCTAACATATTTTTAACATAAAAAACGCCCCTGTACTTTAAGGTCTTGGGAACCAAAAAATACAGGAGGAGGGGGGTAACTGTGTTATTGACTGATCCCAATCGATCTGGCCGCCAATTCAGCCAGATGATATAGTTTTAGCGGGGAATTCGCTTTGTTAATACCGCCGGCCAGTCCTGAGTAACAGGTTGGACACGGCGTGGTCAGGAATTCGGCCCTGGTGGCTTCAGCTTCTTTCACCCGGTATACTGAAGCCGCTTCCTGCAGGTCATGGTTGGCCATCTTCAATCCGCCGCCCACCCCGCAGCACCGGGAATACTGCCTGGAACGCTCCATTTCCACCA
>JAENZJ010000039.1 GCA_016841325.1 Thermincola carboxydiphila | reverse complement strand
TCAGGCCCGGATTTACATCCTACCATACCCGGCCCATTCAGGTCAACTGGTAATCTGTGGTTCTGTTTTCACGACCAGATAACTTATCTGACCGACATTGACAAATATATCATATCACAGTCCCCGTTGTCAAGGGGATTACGCCATTTTTATGTCATTATGACAAGTTTTTTACAGCTTCTCATCCTATAATATCTCCAATAATAGAAATTATTTTGTACTGCCGTTTAATCACAGTGCCGGTTGAGGATTCTCTTTTTACTCTCCTATGCTGAGCCCGTTGAATTGTCCGTTCGGAAGGTCCAGGTTAAGATATGTTTCGGGCACCTCGCCGACAATGATTGTTTCTGCTATAGGGATCTGGGAAGTAACTTCAACATAATCACTGGCCATAGGGATAACAATCTTGACTCTGCCGGAAACATTCAGATACAGTCTGTGCCGCGTCTGGTTTATTCCAGCCTGTAGAAAATCATCAATAACCTTAACTTTAACTGTTCCGATAGGTACAAGTGTCACGTTAATCTTGGGCCCATATGTTGCCAGGAGCTGACTCTGCAGTACCTGACCCATTGGAATGGGAATTTCTCTGCCTTCCAGGCTGGCCAGGCTCTTCTGAATATCTAGGACTGTTTCGGCAGCAAGGTTATTAATTTTGATGGTATTGGCCTGCATTAAGACAATTCTGCCCCTGTTGTCTGTCCTGATAAAAATTAGGTCTTTGTACTCTACCGATTTGGCAACTTTTTCGTTAACAGCATTTTGAATCGCATCTACGGCGATTTGTTCAGCATATGCCCTGGCAATGGTCAGAATCGTTGGCTTAAGGTTTTTCTCTACAATCAGGAACGGTACAACCAGGATCAGCGCCACGACTAAAATTACCCCCGCAGTTTTAACGGGAAACCGGTGCTGATGGAACAAGACATTCACCTCCACATATCAATATATGTTGTTGGGGAATGAATGGTGACTGCCATAGCACTGATAAATACGCAGCCAAAATGAGGGGCAGCTGCATTCTCAAGGCCCCCATCATCACCGGCCCCGGAATCATCTGCCCCCATTATTTGGTGTGCTTAAAACAATTGCCTTATCTAAAATTTAAATTGTTAATTGTCAATTATAATAGACCCATTATCACTGGTAACACTGATTAATCCCCTGCCGCTGCCCAGTACGGCTGTCCCTTTGGATCCCAAACCGGCATTTTCGGGAGTACTTTGGGACTTTTCAATATTAAGGTCCAAAGATCCCGATATGGAACCATGTTCAGTTTCGGCTATAACGCTGACATCTGATTTTTCCGGAATCCTCACTACTGTACTGCCATTTTGGTTTGTTATATAGCTTTTGGCAGTCATAGGATCCGAACCGGCGACTTCAATGCGGCCGTTTTCCATAACAATTCTCATATCGCCTGACACATCACTTACATTAATATCGCCCGAGTTACTGCTGACATTGAGATTACCGGTAATATCCTTTACCGTGATCCGGCCGTAAGCGCCGTTCACAGAAACATCACCTGTAATACCGGCAAGGGACAATTCACCGTGCTCCATATTTATCTCAATATCTGCTTCCAGATTATCAGCCCTGATTCCTCCGGAACCGCCACTTACCGCCAATTTTACTTTTGGTGGAATTACAACACGATATTTCACAAAAGGAGTTCTTTTATAATCACCCATGTATATATCAGGGGGGCTCGATATGTTTATCACACCACCCTCGGAAATGTTCACTGAAAATTCTTCGGCCCTGCTTCTGGCATCTTCCCGGGTTGGTCCCCAGCCGGTTATTTCTGCCTCCACATAAATTTGATCACCCTCACCCGGTACCAAATCCACCTGTCCTCCGAGGTCGTCTATCCGGATTTTCGTTCCGGGGGCAGCTGTTATCGGGTTGCTTTTGTACTCATGCTTATAGCTGTATTTGGTACCTGCCACTGCCTCTGTAATCGCCTCATTTAAATCTTGGTTCTGCAAAATGCCGGTTACCTGTTGCCCGGCAAAGCCACCAAAAGCGATAAACAGGATAATGATCAAAGTGGGAAAATGAAACCTGGTCTCACTGTCTTCCTTTTTACTGTTCAGGTAGCTCCGGATAAAAAACTCTATCCCCAGGCCAATCAACAGCAGCGGCCAGTATTTCAGAGTGACGGCGAAAATTCCTGTACCGGAAAAATTTGATATTAACAGGATAATTCCAAATAATATCATTCCCAGGGCCAGGGTAACCGGCCCTGCCTTCCTGTTCTTATTCATTAATAAACCCCCTTTGGATAGTTTATCTACTCTCTTGTATTGCGATAGAGAATGGCCACACCCAGGCCGATGATAATCACCGGGGGCAGCATCTTCTTAAACCAGTATGGGATAGCCAGAGGCGCGCTGTTCATCATTGCCAGGAAACCGATGACTATCAGGGCGTAGCCTATCCATTTCTGGTTAAAGGGTATTGTGCTCAGATCCCAAAAGGGGGCATCCTCAACGGGAATCCCTTCATTAATTTTTTTGGCCAGCTGCTGGGTATCAAAAATTGAGTAGAATACCACCACAGGTACTACCAGGGACATAAGTTCCTGAAAACCAATAAAACTGGTAATAAATATGGAGCCGAAAAATGCCACCATGGTCTGTAGGCCGCGCTTCATCAAGCCCAGGTACATATATCCCACTCCCGGGATAAGTGATAAAATAAATGACCAAAACCTGCTCCTCCTGCCTGTCTGCACCTTTACCGGAATTTCCCTGTGCATCCCCGAATCACCGGAAAATTCCCCCTTCATCCCTGAATCACCGGAAAATTCCCCCTTCATCCTGTTCTCCAGGCACTCCCTGCAGTAGTCCCTGTCTCCAAGACTAACCAGACATTCGGAGCAAAAATTCTTTCCACACAGCCCGCATTCATTTTGAGATTCTCTTTCTGGGTGATTTACACATTTCATATTATTCATCCCCTTTAATTCATCTCCCTTCATCACCGGGGCCAATTTGTTTCATAGAATCCGACAGCCTGTTGGTTGTAGCAACAGAAAAATCCACATATGACTGAAACGCCCCACCGACAGTATCACTCACTTCAATAACCCGTTTTGTATCCACAGGGAATTTCCCATCTGACAGGGCCGGTCCCGAAAACCAAAACAATATCAGGGCGGCGGCGGCTGCCGTCACCAGGTCCTGCAAAATAGCGACTGTCCTTTTTCCACGGTTTCCGCTGTATCCCCTGCCATAACTGACCTGTTTCATTATATTCCCGGTCAGGTCAATCTCAGGAATATCAATGTCAACTGCATCTATCAGGCTGTCAATTTCCCTGAATGAATCCAATTCATCCCGGCAGTGCCTGCATTTAGCGAGGTGTTCCTCAAAAGCCGCACACTCATCTCCCGGCAACTCCCCGGCAAGATAATGTGGTATTCTCTTTTTCCAGTCACGGCACGACATCAGTATCACCTCGCAGTGTTTCCCTTAAAATGAATTTGGCCCTGTAAATCCTGGTGGCAACTGTTTTCACCGGTATGTCCAGCGCCTCGGCAATCTGCCGGTATGACAGCTCCTGGTAGTGAAAAAGAACCAGGACCACCCTGTACCGGTCAGGCAGCCCAGCAATCATCTCCCTGAGCCGGCGCACCTTCTCCTCTTTCAAAAAAATGTGTTCGGGGTTGCTTTCCGGGGTGCAGGTCAAACTCTTGTTATCCTGGAAATCTTCACATTCATAGTTAACCGTCCGGACCTTTTTGTTTTTACGCAAAAAATCAAGAGTCTTATTGGAAGCTATCCGGTAAAGCCATGTATTCAGTTTGGCGTCTCCCCTGAAGGTGTCAAGGGACCGGAACACCTGGAAAAACACCTCCTGGGTAAGGTCAGCGGCATCTTCCCGGGATTCCACCATCCTGTAGATAAAGGCAAAAATCTTCTTCTGGTAGCGGGATACCAGTTTTTCGAAGCTTCCTGCATCTCCGGCAATAATTTTTTTTACCAGTAATTCATCTAAATCGTCCAACCTGTCACCCCGCTTTCTGCCTTTCACCTGTTATGACGAGAGTGTTTCCGGAATTACTTCAAATTTGCAGTAAAAATTTTTCTCATTTTTGGGAACTTAAAAGTCATGCTTAACATCAAAAAGGATGGGCTGAAAAAACCCATCCTAAAACCGTTTACTGTCTGTTACTTCAAAACCACCCTGGCAAATTTTCTTTTTCCGGCTTTTATAATACTGCCATCTTCCGGCATAAAACGCAGGTCAGGGTCATTGACCTTCTCATCATTTATCCTGACTGCTCCCTGCTTAATCAAACGCTTGCCTTCACTGGTACCTGAAGCCAGGCCTGCCAGGGTAAGCAGTTTGGGAAGCCAGATTAACCCGTCTTCAAGTTCTGTGGCATCAAGCACATAGTCGGGTACTTCATCAGGAAGTTCTTTTTTCTGAAAAATGTTTTTAAACTCTTCCTCAGCCCTTAATGCGGCTTCTGCCCCATGATATATGGCAACAATTTCCCTGGCCAGGCGCATCTTGACATCTCTCGGATGCAGAGTCCCTTCGGCAAGGCCTGTCCGGATGCGGTTGATTTCTTCCATTTCCACAGGGGTCACCAGTTCAAAATACCGGATCATCAGCTCATCTGCTATTGACATGGTTTTACCGTACATCTCCCTTGGAGATTCGGTAATCCCTATGTAATTGCCCAGGCTTTTGCTCATTTTCTGGACACCGTCAAGCCCTTCCAGGATGGGCATCATCAGCGCCACCTGGGGCTCCTGGCCGTATTCCTTCTGCAGGTGCCGCCCCATCAGCAGGTTAAACTTCTGGTCAGTCCCTCCCAGCTCCACATCGGCCTCCAGGGCAACTGAATCATAGCCCTGCATCAGGGGGTAAAAGAACTCATGGATACTTATAGGAAGTTCATTATGGAACCTCTTGTTAAAATCGTCCCTCTCCAGCATCCTGGCAACAGTGTACTTGGCCGCCAGCCCGATAACATCAGCAAAGGTAAGGGGCGCCAGCCACTGGCTGTTAAAGACAACCCTGGTCCGGGACTTGTCCAGTATCTTAAAAATCTGTTCCTCATATGTTTTGGCATTTGCCTTTACTTCTTCTTCAGACAACTGTTTCCGGGTTTCCGATTTTCCCGTGGGGTCACCGATGCGGGCCGTATAATCTCCCAGGATAATGGTAACTTTATGTCCCAGTTCCTGAAACTGCCTCAGTTTCTGCAGGACAACGGTATGCCCGAGGTGTATGTCAGGGGCCGTAGGGTCAAGGCCCAGCTTGATATGCAGAGGCTGCCCTGTTTTTACTGATTTTTTTACTTTTTCCACCAGTTCATTTTCCGGGACCAGTTCGGCAACCCCTCTTTTAATGATTTCAAGCTGTCTTCTCACTTCATTTTCCACTGCAATTCTCCTTCCAACCATTCTGCTATAAAGTATAACAAACACGCAACTACTGTGCAACAATTGTAAAAAGATTAACTTTAAGCCATTGATATGTTATAATCGATTTAAGTCGATTTACATACTGTTATCCCACGGGAGGGACTACATAATGTCAGATCAACAGAGGCCAAGGCGAAAAAAATCAAAAAAGAAATTAAATATTATCAGATTATCCCTTGTAATTCTCATTTTCCTGATGCTGGCCGGTGCAGGTTCTGCTGCCGGGTACATCATGTACAGTGTCAAGGATATGCCGGCATGGGACCCGTCCGCCCTGGACCTTAACCTGCCTACAATCATCTACGACAAGGACAAGAATGAGGTAGCCCGGATTTATGTCGAAAACAGGGAACTGGTGAAGCTGGAACAAGTACCCGACTACGTTAAAGACGCTATTCTGGCTACAGAGGACATCCGGTTTTACCGGCATAAAGGAATAGACATCAAACGGATTGGCGGTGCACTGATTGCGGATATTAAGGCAGGCAGGGCCGAACAGGGGGCCAGCACCATCACCCAGCAGCTGGTCAAAAGAGCCTTCCTTACCCCTGAGAAAAAACTGGAACGAAAGATCCAGGAGGCCTTCCTGGCCCTCCAACTGGAACGGAAATACACCAAAGACCAGATTTTTGAAATGTACCTGAACCAGATTTATTATGGCGGCGGTGCTTATGGTATCCAGAGCGCAGCCCAGGTATATTTCGGAAAACCGGTTCAGGACCTGACACTGGAAGAATCAGCTCTCCTGGCAGGGCTCCCCAAGGCCCCAAGTTATTATGACCCTTATAAGAACCCCGAAGCTGCTGTCAAACGCCGCAACCTCGTCCTTGACAACATGGCCAGGTATGAGCTTATTTCTGCCACAGAGGCGGAAACTGCAAAAGCAACAGAACTTAAACTCAGTGGCAGCAAACCGGCCCAGACCAGGAACTATAAGTTTCCTTATTTCGTTGACTATGTAACTGATATTATCGTGGAAAAATACGGTGAAGACAAGGTTTACAAGGAAGGCCTGGCGGTATACACCACCCTGGACCCCAAAATACAGACCCTGGCTGAGGAGGCAATGGCAGACCCCAAAAACTTCCCCAAAGCCAAATATGATGAAAACGGTGTCGTCCAGCCCCAGGCTGCTGCAGTTGTCCTCGACCCCCACACCGGATATGTGAAAGCCATCGTGGGCGGCCGGGACCATAAACAGAAACGCCAGTTTAACAGGGCTACAGATGCACTGAGACAGCCGGGTTCAACCTTCAAGCCTATTGTAGATTATGGTCCTGCCATCGAAAAAGGTGACGCTCCGGCTACTGTTGTCGAAGATGCCCCACTTAAAATCGGCTCCAAAACCTTCAAAAACTATAATGGCCGGTATACCGGACTGGTTACATACCGGACCGCAGTATTAAAATCACTGAACATCCCTGCTGTCAAAGTGTTAAGGGATACCGGCATCGATAAGGGAATCAAGTTTGCCCAGAAGCTGGGGATAACCACCCTGGTTACCAGTGCCGATAATCCAGGTCACAATGACGAAAACCTCAGTCTGGCCCTCGGCGGCATCACTTACGGGGTAAAACCCCTGGAACTGGCAGGGGCATACGGCGCCTTTGCCAATGAAGGTATTTTCGTGGAACCTACTGCCATTACCCGGGTTACTGACAGGGATGGCAATGTTATTGACGAGTTCAAACCGGAAAAGACAGTTGCCATGAAAAAGACCACAGCTTACCTTATTACCAGCATGCTGCAGTCAGTGGTCACCGCTCCCGGCGGGACAGGTTCCGGCGCCAGGCTGGGAAGCCGCCCTGTGGCCGGAAAAACCGGGACTACCAGTGATGACAAAGATGCCTGGTTTGCCGGTTATACTCCTGAACTTGTAACAGTTGTCTGGATGGGCCATGACGAGCCAAAGGAGATGTCCGGTGTCTATGGCGGCAAATATCCGGCTCAGATATGGAAACACATTATGAAAAATGCCCTTAAGGATGCACCCATTAAAAAGTTCCCCAAACCGGACGGCCTGGTCAGCGCCACAGTCTGTTCACAGTCAGGCCTGCTTCCCGGTGAGAACTGCCCTGAAGAACACAGGATCACCGACCTGTTTGCCAAAGGCACTGTTCCTAAAGAAGTCTGTAATAACCACACTCTGGTGGAGGTTTGTGCGGAAACAAATCAACTTCCCTCCCCGGGATGTCCCGATGTGGTTACCCGTTCCTTTACCAAGGGTAAGGAACCTGCAGAAACATGTACACTGCACCCCGGGACAGTACAGCAACCCAAGGGTACACCTGTATGTATTGACCCCAGGCATGGCGGCATTATGTACCGGGCCATAATACCAGGGCCCAACGATACCGGCGGGTGCCCGCCTGAGATGATTCAATACCTCGATTTCCCTTTGGGGCAGGCGCCTGATACATATTGTCCAATACCTGAGCATCAACTTTCCATCGTTCCCGATGAGCAGGCGTCCATGCCGCAATTAGGTGAGTAACCCTTACTTGCCGACAGGTTTGTCCGATAGCTAAGCGCCGCTAAGAACTCTGTTTATGAGGTTTACGGTCAAAGAAGGGGTTTTTCCCGGTAACAGATAAAGGTATGCCATAGGCTATCCTCACATCAGACCGGAACATTTTCAGATTGATTGCAGCCCTCCCTATGGAAAACATGACCCTGTTATCCACATGGTGGGCTGCAGCCACTTCTGCAGCAGAACCGATAGCAATGCCAAGGTCCCCGGCATTATAGGCACAGATACCCCCCGCCTGCTGCATCTCATCACAGTTGGCGAATCCGCAGTAACCACACCCGGGGATGCCAAGGGGCTTGACCGGAGTGCCAAATACCACAGCAACTTTAGTGTTTTCCAGGTTTCCCGCGTCCCTGATACAGAACCCGGCCCCTGTTTTCTCCCCCCATTTCCTCATTTCATCTGCCAGCCGGAGCAGGTCATCACCTGTGGCAATAAACGTCTCCAGAGTATCCAGCCCTCGGCCCTTGGGAGCTGTTCTGGCGGCTGAACACATCAGTTCGGCAACCTGCATCAATACCTTTTCCTCAGCCTGTTCTCCCCTGATAATCATACAAATTCCCTCCTTATGTATCTATTTCAGTTCCACTACGGTAACCCCGGTGCCGCCTTCACCGTAACGTCCCAGGCGGTATTCCCTGACAAACCTGTGTTTTCCCAGCAGGTCTGTAATGGCCTTCCTGAGGGCCCCGGTACCTTTACCGTGTATAATCTGGGCCTTGGGCAGGCCTGCCAGGTAGGCATCATCCAGATATTTCTCCACTGCTTCCACGGCTTCATCAACAGTAAGCCCCCTGAGGTCAATCTCAGGCGATATATTCATGGCCTTGCCTGACATAACTCCCGGCCCGCCTGTTTCCACCGGGGTTTTACGGGCATGGCTCACCTTTTTGGGGTTTTCCACGAGCCGTAACTCCGCCAGGGGCAGGGCTAACTTCATTATGCCCACCTGTACCCCGACATTGCCGCCGGCATCCGGTTCGGAGATGACAACACCCTGTTGGTTATATTTGGGCAGAAAAACCTCCTGCCCCGGTTTAACCCGTTCGGGAACTTCACCGGCAGCCTCAGGGTGATCCACATCCTCAGCAGCCCGCAGCCGTTTTAACCGGCTCCGGGCATTCTGGGCCCTGGCAAGTTCGTGCTGTCCGGCGCCTTTGGCAGCGGCGGCAGCAGCATCCTTGATCTCCTGGACCAGGCTGTCTGCCTCCATCCTGGCCTTACGCAAAACCTCATCAGCCTCCAGACGGACTTTGGCCAGAATTTCGGCACGCCTGCGGGACATATCGCCCAATTTTCTTTCATATTCCTCTTTAAGCCTCTGTACTTCCCTCTTCAGCCGCTCGGCCTCCCGCCTTTCATCCTCACTTGACTTCCGGTTATCCTCAAGCTCACGGATAAGTTCAGTGACCTGTATGTCTTCCCCGGTAAGGAATTCCCGGGCAGCAGTGATAATCTCTTCCCTCAGCCCGAGGCGGCGGGCTATCTCAAATGCACTGCTGCTTCCAGGCTGCCCGATATTGAGCCTGTATGTTGGCTGCAGTGTCCTGATATCAAACTCTACCGAGGCATTTTCTATGCCCGGCCTGTTAAAGGCAAAAGCCTTCAGCTCACTGTAGTGGGTTGTTGCAATAACCCTGACCTTCCTGGCATCCAGGTAATCCAGGATAGCCATCGCCAGGGCAGCGCCTTCAGTGGGGTCAGTCCCGGCCCCCAGTTCGTCAAAAAGCACCAGTGTGTCCGGTTTAACCTGGTTCAGGATACCGATAATATTGGTCATATGGGACGAAAAAGTGCTCAGTGACTGCTCAATGGACTGCTCATCACCTATATCGGCAAAGACAGCTGAGAAAATGCCGGTCTCTGATCCGGGTTCCACAGGTATATGCAGTCCTGACTGCACCATGAGGACCATCAGGCCCACTGTCTTCAGGGCCACCGTTTTCCCGCCGGTATTGGGCCCTGTAATTACAAGGATGCGGAACTCCCGGCCCAGGCGCACCGTAATCGGCACTGCCTTCCCCTGCAGCAGGGGATGCCTGGCCCCAATAATATTGATGTAATTATCCTCATTAATCCTGACCGCACCGGCATCCATATCCTGGCTCAGTTTGCCCTTGGCAATTATAAAATCTATAATACCGCTGATTTCCACACCTGAAACGATTTCTTCCTTATAAGTATCGACCTGTGCGCTCAGCCTGGTAAGTATCCTGATAACTTCCTGTTTTTCTTCAGCTGCTGCCCGGCGCAGCTCATTGTTCTTTTCCACCACTGCCATCGGCTCAATAAACAGGGTAGCGCCACTGGCCGACTGGTCATGAATAATTCCCGGAAACTGGCCCCGGTATTCCTGTTTCACCGGAACAACATACCTGTCCCCCCGTTTGGTCACAATCGGATCCTGGAAAAATTTTTGGTATTCCGGAGAGCGCATGATAGAGTCCATCTTTTCCTTAACCTGGACCTGCAAGTCCCGTATTCTGCTCCTAAGCCTGCGGAGCTCGGGAGATGCACTGTCGGCAACCTCCCCGCCGGGGTCGATACTCTCCCTGATACGGTCCTCCAGGTCTCTTAAGGAACAGAGCTGGGCCGCATATGAGGCAACTACAGGATAGGTTTCTCCCTTATCCCGGAAAAAGTTTTTCAGGCGCCGCATTGCATACAGCATGTCCCCTGTTTCCAAGAGCTCCGAAGGCTCCAGCACTCCTCCGATAGCTGCCTTTCGCAGTAAGTTCCTGATATCGCGCAGCCCGCCCAAGGGCAGGTCCGGCTCAAACCGCAAAATCTCCCTGGCTTCCGTAGTCTCCCTGAGTTTTTCCAGAATGGCGCCCCGGTCAGTCCCGGGTCTTAGGCTTCCGGCCATCTCCCTGCTTACATTAAAAGATGTGCACTGCTGCAGTCGTTCAATAATTTTATGGTACTCCAGCCTGTCCAGATTCCGCTGTTCCATGGCTAAACCCTCCGTTACCAAAAACATCCTTGATAGGCATTTATTCAACACCCCTGTAATAATGACCCTTGGTTAGTCCTGCAGGGCTCATGGCAGCAATTTTATCTTTAATACCGGGGCTCACCTGGTATTTGGCCGGATTGGACACAAACCTGTCCAGCTCCCGGCGCCAGTTTTTTATGACCACTGCCGCCCTTTGGGGTTCTTCATATGAGATTTCAATCCTGAACCCGGTTATTCCTGCCTCATATAATGGCTGAATGTCTTCAATCATGCTGAGTTCTTTGGCATTGTATATATAAGTACGGCAAAACTCATCATGGCCCAGCGGGAACACCAGCCCCAGCCTGTCCCGAAGGCCCCGCGTCCCGCCGGGATGACCACTGACACGGCCTCCGCCGGTACGTGAGCCACCGGAACGGCATACCCTGCTGCACCCCGAATCGCCCGTCAGACCGCCTAAAATGCTTCCTGTGGGACAGTACTCGGTAACCATCAGCGGCAGGTGGCCTTCCACAATAGCCTCCAGCTGCATTCCCGATAAACGGGAAATCTGCTTCAGGGTCAGTTCCGGTGAAACCACCGCCCTGGTAATGCCATAAGTCTCTTTGAGGAAATTCAGGGCCTGGGAATTAAAAATGTTTAATCCGTAATCAGCATATATTTCCCCAACTCCTGCCTCTTGGGCCTCAAACAGCGTCCCCGGGTTTGCAGCCAGAAAGGGCAGCTTATGGGAAACCGCAAACTCTGTCAGGGTCCTGATATATTCCAGCTCTTCTTCCCTGACAATCCTGGGTGAAGCTATTACCAGACCGGTATTATGCCTGGTACACAGTGACAGGGCTGCTTCCAGTTCCCTGACCGTCTCATTCCGGTTTCTGATATCGGATCCCCTGAAATAAACACTGTCAGCTCCGTTATCCACCGCAATTTCCAGGATTTCATACCTGTTGGTATGGACCGTCAGCTGAGGTTCACCCACATCCCGCGTTTCCTGCCGGATAGTCTCATTATCACCCGTCTCTTTAATCCTGCGGGCCTTTTCAGCAAAATCCGGGGCCACCGCAACAGCGGGTTTCAGGACCCGGGCCCTGAGTTCTGCCAGGCCTTCAAGAGCAACCCGGCGGGTTTCGTTTATCTCACTGGCAGGTACCATTACATTCCCGTCAATTTCCGTGTCCAGGCTGCCGATTTCAAAAGGAGTGTTTCCCAGCCTGTCTATCTGTTTTGTCAGGTAACCGTCTGTCAGCGGTTTGTTAAGGGCTTCCTGCCCCGGTGAACTGCTATGGGCAGTAAAGACATTCCCCATGGGGTCACTGACCGTTATTTCCAGGGGTCTGCCGACTGCTGCTTTAACTGTAACGTCAATGGGGATTTTTTTTATCTCTCTGCTTGATTTGTAACTCTGTTCCGCCCGTGCAATAAGTTCAGCATCATGTGTCCTGAAGACCCGGTCCCCCGGTTTGACTTTACCGGTATAAGGAACCCAGACCCTGTCCCCCGGCCCGGCCCCGGTAACCTGCTGCCCGGCCTCCTTCATGATCCTGTTTACCACAACACCGGCGCGCCCCCCATCAGTCACCCAAAACTCAATACCATCACCCTGGTGCAGGCTGCCCTCAAGGACAATCTCAGCCATCTTCCCGGCCCGGTCCGTCCGACTGACCCTCCCCAGGCGGAGCCCGCGGTTGTTGGGCCTCTTGTAGCTCATCATATCCCTGCCCTGTTTGCCAAAAAAGTAGCCGGTCGTAAACCCGCGATTAAAAATCTGGGCCAGGTCCTTGAGGTGTTTTTCCGGCACACTATAATCATCGGGAGACTCCAGGTACCTGTCCAGGGCTTCCCGGTAGACCCGGGTAACAGTGGCCACATACTCAGGACGTTTCATCCTGCCTTCTATTTTAAGGGAATCTATCCCGGCCCGGACCAGTTCCGGGATATATTTGACCATATTCAGGTCCCGGGGGCTGAGCAGGTGGCTTCCCAATCCGGCAGGGTCGGCCAGGATACCTTTGTTTTCATCAACAAGGATGTATTCCAT
>JAENZJ010000013.1:106665-108445 GCA_016841325.1 Thermincola carboxydiphila | reverse complement strand
GGATTTACTGAAGTTAGCTTTCAGTCCCCTTGTAATCGGGGCTCGGAATGTAACCTGCGGTGTACATTGTTGCCCGTCCCGCCTGCTTTTCACTTTCAGTCCCCTTGTAATCGGGGCTCGGAATGTAACCTCAATACCTTTGAGAGCCTTCAAATTGCCCTGTAATCTTTCAGTCCCCTTGTAATCGGGGCTCGGAATGTAACCTATACAGGCCGCTAGAAGAAGTGGAGCATTTGGAAACTTTCAGTCCCCTTGTAATCGGGGCTCGGAATGTAACGTAAGTGCTGATAGTGGTTCATTACCAATAATATTTAGCTTTCAGTCCCCTTGTAATCGGGGCTCGGAATGTAACGAAGTCCAAAAAAGCGCAAGACTTACCCACTGAAACCTTTCAGTCCCCTTGTAATCGGGGCTCGGAATGTAACGGACCGGTGCCCGGCCAGGTTGGCCCGGTCATCATCGTCTTTCAGTCCCCTTGTAATCGGGGCTCGGAATGTAACCATCCAACTGCTCCTGCGGGATGTCCTGCCCACATGTCTTTCAGTCCCCTTGTAATCGGGGCTCGGAATGTAACGCCGCAGATTACCCAATGCAAAACATTGTAACATGGCTTTCAGGCCCCTTGTAATCGGGGCTCGGAATGTAACTACAAAGCTGATTGTTCATGCATCAGCGGCAGCACAAACTTTCAGTCCCCTTGTAATCGGGGCTCGGAATGTAACTGAGGGTTTGGGTCTATGAGTGAGAAACGCATAATCACTTTCAGTCCCCTTGTAATCGGGGCTCGGAATGTAACAACGGCAGGTTTGCCTTGGGTTCACGCGAATTTACCTGCTTTCAGTCCCCTTGTAATCGGGGCTCGGAATGTAACTTTAATCCTAAGAATAATTTAACTAGGGAAGAATTTGCTTTCAGTCCCCTTGTAATCGGGGCTCGGAATGTAACAAAGGTTCTTATAGAGACACAAGAAATGTATTTAAACTTTCAGTCCCCTTGTAATCGGGGCTCGGAATGTAACGTTTTTGGACTCCTTCGCAATATTCCCGGGCAGCTCTTTCAGTCCCCTTGTAATCGGGGCTCGGAATGTAACTGAATAGTACGAAAACGGAACCGATGCCGTCACTGTTCTTTCAGTCCCCTTGTAAACGGGGCTCGGGATGTAACGCGGCCCTTTTGACTCCTCTATCCTCAGCCTATGTACTTTCAGTCCCCTTGTAATCGGGGCTCGGAATGTAACCTCGGTCTGACCGAAATGTTTAGCCGGGCCAGGGCAACTTTCAGTCCCCTTGTAATCGGGGCTCGGAATGTAACACTGTGAGCGCAATCTTTGTTATGTTTGACGGTAAACCTTTCAGTCCCCTTGTAATCGGGGCTCGGAATGTAACTTTTTAAAGTAACATCCTAATGTATCCATTTTATCTTCTTTCAGTCCCCTTGTAATCGGGGCTCGGAATGTAACGGACGAGCTGGCAGACCTAAAAGTGAAGAAGTCCGAAACTTTCAGTCCCCTTGTAATCGGGGCTCGGAATGTAACTTGTTGATAAAAGCGGTAAAACAGAAGGAGATATTAACTTTCAGTCCCCTTGTAATCGGGGCTCGGAATGTAACCCGGCGGACCCAATCACCGGGCCACAATCTATGTAAACTTTCAGTCCCCTTGTAATCGGGGCTCGGAATGTAACGGTGGACCGCTTCATAGACACATAAGAGGTCACTGCCCTTTCAGTCCCCTTGTAATCGGGGCTCGGAATGTAACCGCAGTCAAAAACATCCATGGTTT
>JAENZJ010000013.1:0-106554 GCA_016841325.1 Thermincola carboxydiphila | reverse complement strand
GACTTTCAGTCCCCTTGTAATCGGGGCTCGGAATGTAACTGAGCAAATACCGTTTTACTATTACCGAAATATTAGACTTTCAGTCCCCTTGTAATCGGGGCTCGGAATGTAACTAGAAATAATAGTATGTGGGAAAATTATTATAACGCCTTTCAGTCCCCTTGTAATCGGGGCTCGGAATGTAACTCCCGGATGACTTGACAGCCCCGCTGCCGTTTACAACCCTTTCAGTCCCCTTGTAATCGGGGCTCGGAATGTAACTCGATTGATTCCCGGCAGGTTCGGAAATAGTACTTTTTCTTTCAGTCCCCTTGTAATCGGGGCTCGGAATGTAACCCAAAACAATCAATACATGACCAGCGGAGGTTCTTACTTTCAGTCCCCTTGTAATCGGGGCTCGGAATGTAACTAAAGTTGGTGGAGTTACTTTTGGTAGAGGGGCTTTTGACTTTCAGTCCCCTTGTAATCGGGGCTCGGAATGTAACCCGGTGAATTGGTCTGACAGATGGCCTCAATTTTATGCTTTCAGTCCCCTTGTAATCGGGGCTCGGAATGTAACATATTACCCATCCATGCGAGGGTTGTGGACGCAAACACTTTCAGTCCCCTTGTAATCGGGGCTCGGAATGTAACACTGCTCACAGGCAGCACACTTCGCGCAGGGGATGTCCCTTTCAGTCCCCTTGTAATCGGGGCTCGGAATGTAACCGACCGTAAATTTAGTTCATAAACGCATGTGGCTCTAAGTATCTCTTCTGTTCCTTCGGGTCGAAAAAACATTTGTTTTCCCGCAAATCAATTTTTTGCAAGAAAATACCGGGTATTTGCGAAAACCTCATTATTTCCACTTCACTTTTCTGTCTATTTTATCTATTCGCTTCTTTCTCCCTATCAGCATTAAACAACCATAGTGGAAGAACAAATTCATTATAAGTGCCTACCATTGCTCCATCAGGTGGTAGAAATACATACCCGCCGTCAAAAACGCACCCCATTTCTCTCAATTGCCTCACTCCGTAAAAAGCAGGAGAAGCAAGAACAATAAAATGTAATCGACCATCTTGTTCAATCAGACCTATCCGTGACAGTTCTCGTAATATGGGCAACTTTCGTAACATTTATTCGCCACCCCCGGGTCTATTTCCTCGTATACCATGCGCATTTTTTCATCACGTGTTTCAATAAACCACTGGCGGAGCTCATCATCGATAATATGAATATCCTTTGATACTATCATGCGCTGGTTTTTAAATTCAGCATAAACAATACACCCTATGTTTACCGGAAATTCATATATGGCCTCCATAACCATAGCATAACCAGTAGTCGTCAATCTGTGAAAATCGCGTTTCTCCCCAAATTTTAAATCCAACATCATAGGCTCAGAAAAAGTAAAAGCATCTGCACTCAGATGAGAACTTAAACCCAGAAATGCACCATCCAGTTTTTGCTCAACTACTACCGGAATAGCAAGCGATACCAGAGAATCCTCCCCAATATATGGTTGTTTAATCAATATTTCCTGAACGCGGGCAATAATTCGGGATGTTTCAAAATCCTTTAGTATTTTAGCCCTTGCTCGGGTTTCATACATTTCCTCGGGGGATAATATTTTCTCCCACTTTTCTTCTATAATTAGGGGGATTTGAAGTAAATCCTGACAAATGTCCTTGTACTTTACTACTCCCTTGGTGTAGATCAGTTTTTTAGCTTGGACGATAATATTAACCATTAATTCATGAAAAATTGACCCCTGGATCA
The DNA here is from genome assembly GCA_016841325.1 of Thermincola carboxydiphila. Classification (GTDB taxonomy): domain Bacteria; phylum Bacillota; class Thermincolia; order Thermincolales; family UBA2595; genus Phosphitispora. The sequence goes on along the minus strand of JAENZJ010000013.1, from coordinate 104,793 downwards.
TCGCCTGATTTGGAACGGTTTTAATATGTTCGACCCTGCGCAGAAACACATCACGGCCTGAAGGGCAATAACCTCCAGCTACTTCATAAAGTGCCAGGGGATAATCATACATCGGTTCCAGAGGCGGTTGTGCCCAGTTCCAGCCACGCAGTTCGTCAGCAACACCCATTTCCCTTGATTTGGGCAGAAAACCTTTTAAAAGACGCTTTTTTTCCTCTTCAGTTAGAAAATACATTGTCCCTCACCCCACATCACCGCAAAACTTGCGAAATTCACAGTCGGTACAGCGATTTTTCCTTCTTGGAGCTTCCGGCATGATTTGTTCTGTAACTATTCGGTTTATCTTGTTCAAGACTTGTCTCACATATTGTCTCATGCCTGGCGTAATTTCCACAGGGATTACTTCATTGCGCAAGTGTAAATAGACAAAACCAAATCGCACAATGGTGTCGTACTTATCCTCAAGAAGCATTGCATAAGCCGCAACCTGATATTTATGATTAAGGGAAACCCTGCGTCCGGTATGTTTAAACTCCACCGGAAACAAACCTTTATCAGTTATAATATGCATATCCAACTTGCCTTCCAAATCAAGCCGGGGTGAATAAAGATGGGTATGAAAGCATCGTTTTCCGTCAGCCAGACCATACCTTTTCAGTTTGCGCCGTTTTTCCAAGCGGTCCAGTTCCAGGTGTTCCTCACGCCCGTATTCCATTTTGCGGGTTATCTTACGTTCAACAGGTAATACATATTGGTAATAAATGACACGGGGACAGTATATATACTGTTTGATATCACTAACCCTCAATTTCACCGGTATCACCTTCGTGTTCATATACAACTATTTCATCCAGCAGCCTTAAGTCCTTATCACATACAGGGCAGATAAAGATTTTACCCTTTTTCTTGCCTAACGTACGCTTCAGACGCTGTTTCAACTCACCGCGCCGGTTATGGTTCAATTCTCCAAAAAAGGCGCTGTACTGGATATGCTCCAGCCCATAGTCTTTGCATGCATTAAAAATCCTGTTCCGTATCCGGTCATTTTCAATATCATATACTACAATTGTCTTCAACTTTACCACCTGCTTTACATAAAACACCACTTTAATTGAAACCCGGCTCATTTAGAACCCTTGAAACCCAACTCATTTGGAACCTCATTTCACCAACTGCTAACAAAACACCGGTACTTTGCCTGTCCGCGCAAAAACATGGCTAACCTCCGTGACTGTTTCTGAACAACGTGTTTTAATTTTGTCTTTTTTCCCTCAAAGAGTACCGGTGTTTCCAACCGTTCAATTATCTTGGCTGCCAGTTCTTTTCTGGTTTTCTGTTCCAGACCGTTATCATCCATTTTTACTTCTGCCCCCTTATTAACCATAGCTACCACTGTACGGTCAACAACAGGCTGACGGAATTCCTCTACCAGGTCAAGAATCAGAGAAGGCTTACCCGGCCTGTCTACATGAAGGAAACCTGCAAAAGGTTCCAAACCAGCCAATAACACTGCCCCCCAAACCTGCTGATAAAGGATGCCATATCCGTAATTTAACAAAGAGTTAAAAGGGTCGGTGGTACCCCGGTGTTCCCGACCGGGAAAATCGATCCGGCCTTCCAAAATCTGCCGTAAGGTATCCCAATAAGTATTGGCTCCCCTTCCCTCTATGGAAAGCAGCGCCCCTCGCACTTCATCAATGCATTTTCCGTCCACATCCGTAAGCTCAGTCTGTATATTGCCAATCTTTTCAATACCTGAAACAATTTCCTGATAAATTTCTTTCCCAGCGCTTTTCCGGTATTTGCTGAAATATTTTAGCAGATTAGCCTGGTTCCTCAGCTTGCCTTCCACAAATGTTTTACCCAGAACCACGCTTCGCTCGTCAATATATGCCAGAATCTGCTCCCTTCTGGTAATAACGGTCCCGGTCAAATTAGGGGATGACAGTTTGGCATAAGGCTTACCTGACCCTGACAGGAAATTTATCTGGATACCGTGTTCCATGCATTCCCTGATTACGTCTGATGAAAGGGATACCCCTCTTGAGTCAACCGTTACCGTTTCCACATTAAAAAACGGATGTTCTTCTTTAACTTTGCCTTTATCTTTGACTACCAGGCGCTCACTTTTTTTACCCAGTGAGCATCCGAAGTCAGTAACATGAATATGCATGGAATCACCTTCTTGAATATAAAGGTTAAATGTTAAGAAAACGTTTGCATAATTCCCTTAATAAAAATGCTCCGCCACCAAAGGCAATATAACCAATATTACAAGGATAACAACTTATTCGCCAGTCCAAATATGGTTCAATTGATGCAGGAACAATAACAAAAAGTTGTTCCTGCTGCCGGAAATAACCTGCCAGTTCAGATATTCCCGAATTGCCCTTTAAAAACAATATTTCCGGGACTTCCTTTGTTGTCTTAAATAAACACATTTCATTATCTCTTACGTTAACTAAAACAGATATTTTTTTGAAAGTGGTATATCCATTTACTACTATCTTGTACCCATTCCTCTTTTCGAAACTGCAGCTTATAATACTGCCTCTGGATAAAACTTTTTGTAAATCAGCCTCATAAGCTGCCCCTAATTCACGACCAATATTTTTTTCTCTTATGTCATATACTTTTACGTTCTTACTCCCAGCCCTAAAACTCATGGTATTGAGATAAACCTGCAGCCATTTTAAGTCCTTAATCCTTTTAAAGTACCTACGCACTTTCGGCAAAAAATTTGTGGCATTAATCTTTTCACAATATGCTTGTAGTAAATCATCTAATTTCTTCTGAATAAATTTTCGCTGTTCTTTGGTAGCTTGGCGTTCATTAGCAACACTCAAGACCAGACGGTATACAAGAGCACTAACAGTGATAATGCCACCCTCGGTTCGTACAAACCAGGCCAGGGAGTCTCTTCCCTCAAATATTTGCTCAATTACCTTTTCAAAACTGTCCCGTTCAACCGATTCCGGCAGCTCTGAAAAAGCATCAACCTCCTGTCCATGTTCGCGGCCATAAACCAAAAATGCACTTCCCGGTCGATGACGCCCAATCCGTCCGATTCTTTGTAAAAAGCTGGCCCTGTCACTGGCCTCAAAGATTAAATACCTGCAATCAAAATCAATTCCGACCTCGATAGCGCTGGTTCCGACCACAATCAGTTTGTTCTTAACCGTTCGCGCCTCTTTGCCTACCAATCCCCGGTATGACCCGATTTGGTCCACTGAAATATTTAAGTCTTTGATTAGCAAATCTTCAAAATAAATAGCATCTATTACCGAGTTGAAAATTACCACTAGTGGAACTTCATTAACTGTGGGAACCATGTTATGCAATTCTGGTAACATTTTCTTAACAATGCTAATAGCCTGTTCAACTACATTTCCCATTTCCATATCATAAACAAATTTAATCTCATGGGTACTTGTCCTCCAATTAATAACAGGAAAACCAGTCTTGGTGTCACTTGTTATTTCCACAGGGTTAATAAGTACATCGAGCAATTGCTTAACCTCTTTGTCAGGAGTGGCACTTAATAAAACTGTGCGGTGAAATATTCCCAAAAACTTAAAGTATTCTAACATAAACAAGATATGTGCTAATTCAATCCCTGCATACAAATGAAACTCATCTAAAACGACACTGTTAAATTTTTGCAAATAACCCAGTAGCTCTCCGCTATGTGCGTAAAAAAATGTGAGAATATAAAATAATGTATCTGGATTAGTAAGGAGCAGGATGGGTTTGGGTTGGGAAAAAAGATCCTTCAAAGCCTTCCCTTTAGAGGGTTTATGCATTAGTCGCCGAAAATGTTCCAGATTAGTTGCATCAATCTTCAATAAAATAAATCTGGCCTGTTCATACAGATTCCTGTCAAAATCGGTCTCTGCCTTGTATGAATAATACGGGTAGTTCATTTCTGTTAACATATTGGCAATACTTTTTTCTTGATCTTCAACAAGAGCATTGGTGGGATAAAGGAAGACCGCGGATTCTTCATAAACCACAATTGGGAAGGCTGCAGCAACGGTTTTTCCACTTCCTGTTTTTGTAGTAACTAAAAAATTTCTCTGGCTGTTCCAATTTGAAAAAACAGCCGCCTGATGTTGATAGGGATACCTTCCAGGCCAGTACTTCTCATATTCTTGACATTTAACTTGTTCTATCTTGTATTTTGTTATTATCACTAAACCCACCCCTTATACAAACACAATGCGGAACATGGATAGAATGATTTTTACTTCTAATCTCCCAGTCATCTTGTATAATCACAGTTTTTAACACCAGAGAAGGGGGGATAGAAACAATTTGATACTGAAGCATATTTCCTTGCACATCCAAAGGATTAATACAGTGACTCGGCTTGCATTGATCTTTTTTAATAGCAACAGGATTAGGAATCTCTTCCCAGGTTAATCGGCAGGGGGCCCTCTTTTTTCCCAACCTTATCACCCTAACAGGCTGTTCGTTATTAAAGTTAAATGCATAAAAAGTAAATTTACTAAAGGGAATAGGAGCTATTGTATTTTTCTTGCCCAACATCGGGGTGTTTTTTTTATTAAAACTGGCATCCATCGTTTGTTGGGTACACGAGTTAATTGCATTCCAAGAAAAACTGATTTTCTCATATTTTTCAGCTTTCGCCGGAACACAGTACCACTGCATTTGTGATAAATCTTCCTCATAGGTTGGATAATCCCGGTATGTGATGCCACGTTCGAAACGACTAAGCGCATATGAAAGAGCATAATTATGTATCACCGCTTCTGTATTGGCCAGGCCACTGGCATCATATGAAGCAAACCATAAAAAATCCATTGGTTCCAACGTTATTGCAAATACCCTGATTGCTTTTTTGTTGAGTTCAACTGGCATCACTACCACCTACTTCTTTTTGGGTTTTGAGTTTTCTTGAATGCTCCTGTAAGCACGGACGTCATCATATGCCTCAGTAAGAAACTCCTTGTTAATTGCAAATTCACTGATGAATTTAAGAATTTTCTCCACTTGTTCAGTTAACAGTATAACTGCATTTTTCTGATTTGCTAACAGAGGTTTATACTTATTGAGTATTTTAATTACATTATCAGTAGAAAAATTATTCCCTTCTTCTGAGTTTAATTCTATTGTAAATTCTAAAGGAGTAATAAATTCCTCCCAACCTCCTGTAATACCAACAACAGTATTTCGTACATCTCCGCCAATGCGGCTTTCTGCTCCATATTTATGACTGCTTAAGATGGTCTTCATCATCAAGATGAATTCTTTCCAGGTAACACTGTGTAGAGTTACAATACTTGGAAAAATTGTTGCAGGTTTAACGGAGATGCGTTCATTCAGGGTCTGACCGGTTTGGACTGTCATATCACTAATACCATTAAATGTAGTTACTTGTTGAATCTGTTCAAAAGTAGCCAAAGAAAATGCTGTTGAATAAGCTACTCTATGCTTAATATTAGCATTGGTTGTTTTGGAAGCTGATGCATTAGTACCTCCATATAAAGCACATCTGGGACACTCTAAACAAAGATAATCCTTAAGGTAACATTCTTCAATAGGATATTTTGCTTCATTGGCGGCGGTCCGTAAAAGACGTTCCATTTGCCGTGATTCAACTGCTTTTTGTTTACTTCCAAGGAAGGCAACCCGCTGGACATTTTCATCGATCTCAGTAGATAACGGAGTAATAACTGTGTTCAATTCCCGCGTATCTTCAGTTCTCAAGACCGTAAAGTCAAGGACTTCGCGAAATAAAAAGATTTGAATGGTTTCCGCTCCCAACAATGGATAGGGTTGCTTTACAAAATATTTCTCCAAGACTTTTAGTTCTTCAGGCAAATTCATTACTTACTCCTCCTCTTCAATCGTCTTTATAAAATCTTCAGCCTCTTTATTCCTGTTCAGGAACTCCTGCACATCAGCTTTCTTTTGTTCAGTTCCTTCTGTTGTTTTAGAGGGATAAGGAAGTTTGTCAAATTTAATATTTTCGTCTTCCCACGCCTCTTGTAACGCCTTCTCACTCTTATATTTCTGAATTATATATTCAGTAAATTCCCGCCTTATCCGGTCAAAATACTCCTGTCTGGCCTTGTTATAATACCAATAAACAGTGTACCCAACCCGTTCAATTATCCTGTTCCGTGCATTGAGCGGAACACTGCTAACTAAATTGACCAGTTTATCAATACCCTGTTCCAATTTCTGTAATGTCTCTGCAGCCAAATAAGGATTCTTAGCCGTCATCTGATGAATTCTGATGGCTTCACCTTTTAAGTCAGCACCTCCTTCACAAAAAGTTTTCACCTTACGCAATATTTTCCCTACAGGCCCCATTTCCGAATGCTTGCTGCGTCCTGAATTTTTGCTGGTATAACTGCCTAAGTAGTCAGCAAAAAGCTTTCCTATTTCTTCAACATCCTTTAACACTTCTTTGTAGTCTTCATTCTGAAGATTGGCAATGATAGGTTTTCTTACCAGCATTCAGATAACACCTCCTTCAATTTTTCCAGGTTATCAATGTCATAACCTGTAATCCCTTTCCGCTTAATTTTTATCCTTCGTAAGAGTTTTCCCACATGTTCCGCAGTTAAAATAGTATATAAATTGTTTTTTTGCGGGTAATCCAGCCTATACGTCAATTGATTTGCAGCAATTAAACCATTCAACCATTTATCGACGTCTGTTCTGGAAATCCAACTCGCCGCCTTATTACCCGTGGAAATACCCACTTTATTGCTAAAAAGTGTCCTGACAATAGCATTTGGCGGAATATATACTGCTCCCGCAACCGAATTGACAATTAATCCAAAGTTCTCCTTATCCTCTAAAATAGCTACAGACATATCCAAATACTTAAAAAACATTAAGCTAATTAGGATTTGTTTGAGGACTTTCTTGCTGTCTGCCTCATCCTTTTCTCCTATTGCTCCACTGTCATTAATTACAGGGTTATAAGTAGGAATCATGATAACATTAGGAGTTTGAAAAACAACCTCTAACTGCGGATAACTATTGTAAGCCTGTACACATATTTCATGAACGATCTGATCAAAGTTACCTGGTCTCTCTTGAACCTCCTGAGCAAGTTCATCCCAGGATGCATATTGTTTACCATATAACTGGTTGACTTCCTCAATATTTCCGTCAAACTCTTCAGCTAACGAAGTAACCATCTTTTTGAAACACTTTTTTTGAGTTTCATCCGGCATTTGATATTTAAATAACTCACAGAATTCATCTGTACTCATCATGCCTAAATCATTATTGACAACATTTCGGGCTATTTTATCATGCCATCTTAAATTTATTACTGAATTAGGACTTTCTATAGCGCCTCCCTCTATTTCTTTCATTTTGATTTGGAATCCCAATACTTTTTCTTCAATTATTTGTCCGCCATAAAATGAAATGTTCATTTGTGGGAAAATACAAATTGTTTCTTTTGGTCTTCCGCCAAGAACGATTTGCTGTAATAATCGTTCATAGTAGCAATTCTGACAAATCATGATATTTTCTATCCTGTCATAGGCGAAAGCCCGATTGTTAAAGCTTCCAGGTTTATCAAGAATATCTGCTATAGCGCTGACCCCTTTTTTAAAACGGGAGTTGCATACCGGACAGATGTGGTCACCCTTCTTTTCTACACAAAGGTTACGTTTGGCATGGGTATATGAGTTAATCTGCTGTCGGGTTAATTCTTTTATATCTGCGTCCGCCGAACCTGGGTAATATATATCATTCATAAAATTATGAGATATTTTCTCAATAAAATGATCAATAGATGGTTTTTTCTCAATTTGCCGGAAACCCTGTTCAGCAATTTCCACCAAGGTATCAATCAATATTCTTTGACGTTTTTTGGCAGGTAGAAGCTCGATCTTGCTAACTTCAACTCCAAATTTGCACCCAGGTTGATTCCAGAAATGGTCAATACCCAATACAACATCATTTGCCGGCATCAGAGTTGAAGTTGACATCAACATATCAAACGTGTTTTCCCCGAAAATTTCTTCATACGCTTGCTTAAAATATTTCAATTCATGTTCCTTTACGAGATCGTTCCGGGGGTCTATAACTTTTGTAAAATATTTTTGCACCGCAATCTCGGGTTGAGCCCTTCCCATTCTATTACTTAAAAAGTTGATTTCTTCCTGGGAAAATTGCTCTTTCTTATCTCTGACCAGATTCTTATACTCTTCCGGCAATTTATCTTTGATTTTGATCAAGTCTTTTACATCACCTAATTTTGCAATTTTATAATCCCCTGTCTCATCCAACAACCTCTTCATATTGTAATATTTATAAACATTCTTTTCGTCTACTTTTTCTTTTGCTTTTGCTCTCTTGGTTGCTTCCCATAAACATGAGCGTAAGTCTTGCAAATCAAATAGTTCAGGTTTAGGGAAAAAAGTTTGCAGGATTCCCCCAACCAACAGCTTTGGAAAATTTTCTTTTTTCCTTTTAAATAATTCTTTGAAGTTCTCCTTAAGGATGCTCTCGATATCATTTTTATTAACCCTTTTTTCATTACTTAATTTCGTGATATATAACGTGCCTTCTGGGAAAAACAAAACAGGAAACCACCCATTATGGAAATAAGCCTCCATAGCAGCTTTATGTAATAAAGTAGTAGAAATCCCCCGAACTCTTGCACTGTGATAGTCAATTTGAGCGCATCGGCGTAAAACGGAATTTTCCCAGTAGTATTTTGCATTCAACAATTCTCTAATAGAAACAAAATTGTCAATGGCATCTATTAAATCACATAAAATTTTCCATTGATTATTTTTATGTTCAGTAAACAGTTCTGTTACCGTGGCTCCAGTAGTGCGCTCATTAGTCATATGAAGTTTCACTGCAGCCAATGCTTCACTGGATATTTCCCAGTCAAGTTCACCAGCAATTTCATCAATCATTGTTTCAGCCAAATCCGGTCGTGTGTGAGATACCCATTTCCCTCCCTTAATAATATAGTCCTGCCATTCATCAGTCTCCTTCCCAATATCATGACAAGTAGCCGCCAATACTAGTATCTGTTGCTCGCGTTCTGTAAAATTAACCAGTTTTTGGTCAATTAAAGTAATGACAACATCTAAAACATTTAGAGAGTGTTCCAGTAAAGATTGTTCATTTTCCCCCTTCTTAGCTAATTTATTTCTCCAGCCACGTTCCAGCATTTTGTTAACTATAACCTGCCGGATTTCTTTGCTAACCATTTTCTCACCTCCGAAATATTTGTAATTGAAGTTAAAAGTTTGCCTAAAAGAAAATGATTAATACTACATGGTCTTCATTAAAACTATCGAAATGATTACCACAAACAACAGAAAAAACAAAGCGATTAATCTATCAAATAGTTCTTTCACCCCGGAATATCCCCCTTGACGCCCTAGTTAGTTTAATAATCTTGTAAAAAAATCATCTCTTATAAAAGGGTATTTCGGTTCCTGTTCAATTAGAATTGAAAACTTCTTACATAAATGTGACATCATTGGAATATTTTATAACGTTTCACTGACAAGGGGACTGAAAATAGTTGGTTTAGCAATCTATTTTTTATCTTTTCCCCGCTTCACAAGGGGACTGCCTTTTTACCTCTCCATTTGCTTTTCGGTCACTGTTAAAACAAATTCCCCCCTATCGCTTCACCATGTTATAATTAATATAAAATAACTTTTTGTTGCCTTAATTAACAAATTATGGTATTATAATAACAGAACATATGTTCTTTATTTTGAGGAGGTGATACCAATATGGATGAAAAGCAGTTTAAGCAATTCAAAGCATCAATGCTCGAAGAACTAGAGCCATTCTTTATGAAGATTTACATTAAGCTCGAAGAACATGATAAACATTTTAATCAAATAGACAAAAGGTTTGAGCAAATTGACCGCCGCTTTGAGCAGATCGACCAACGCTTTGAGCAGATTGATCATCGCTTTGAGCAGATCGAATCCCGAATTAAAACACTTGAACAACAGGGCAAAGAACTAAAAAATGACGCGGCAATAATCAAAAGATATCATAAGAATTTAGACATTACCTTGGATATGATTAAAAGACTGTATACTGATCTCACCTTTAAAGTTGGTGAATTGGAAGGTCGGCTGTCAGAGCTTGAAAACCAACAGTCACGTCAGGAAGAGTGTTTTAAAAACTATGATGAGATAAAACATCAGGTAAAAATGCTTAAAGACCGAATCATCAATCTCGAACACATTGTGGACAGGGTAATTGAAACCGGCGAAAAATACCAAGTCTAAATTCAGCTGGCTTTGTCTCACCTTAAATTATAACCCCCCACTCCGCCAAATAGGTTCGCGAACATATTTTTGGTCTGTAATTTCAGTTAATAATTTTCCAACATAGCTGCTATCTCTTTCCGGATTTCCTGTCTCAAATCTGCAGGAGCCAATACTTCTGCATGACATCCAAAACCCAGCACCCAGCGCTTAACTTCATTTAATCCGCTTACCGTCAGGTGCAGGATTAAAGAACCATCGGGCTGTTCATCCAACGACTGGCTTTCATGCCAGCGTCGTTCCCGCACCCACCGGGCTGCGAACCTGTCGAAAGCTATGGTCACTTCCCTGGGTTCGCTGCCCCGCTCCAGGTTCAGGCTGTGAGCAAGGTATTCTTCAATATTAAAATTCTTGTCTCTTTTAAATTTCCGGTCAGTTAATTTCAACTCATTAAACCTGTCCAGGGCAAACATCCTGATTTCCTTCCTCAGGTGACAAAAACCAATGCAGTACCAGGCTCCGTCCTGGCAGCGGAGGTGGTAAGGGTCTATGTACCGTTCACACCGATTATCAGAACTGGGGCTATAGTAATCGGCAAATATGGTTTTACTATCCCAAATAGCTCCCTGGAGAATCTGGTAATATTCGAGCAGTTTCTGTCCATCACCCCTGGTGTCCTCAACGGCGAAAGTCACTGTCTGCTCAATTTCGTCATAATCAACAACCCTATATTCGGGAAAAAGCGCTTGGATTTTTATATAAGCCGACTTAATGGCTTTTTCATAAGGATGCCCTTTGTATTTTGCCAGCAGCTTTTTCCCCAAAAATACTGCCACCAGTTCTCCTTCCGTCATCCTAATCTTGGGTATGCTGAAATTTTCATCGGAATAGAAATAACCCTTCTGACTATACGAGTAAACTATTGGCGCCCCCATGAAATCGCGCATCATTTCCAGATCACGTTCGACAGCCCTGGTGCTTACCTCAAGCTCTTCTGCCAGCCTGGGTACATTGGGATACTTCCGGGCTTTTATGGCTGCATGGATGTACTGAATTCTGGCAAAAGCATTTCTCCCAACTCCTGTGCGAAACTCTGAATGTGTCAACGGCATTTATTCACCCCCGTCAATCCAACAGGTATATATTATGAATATATACATTCATCGACATACTTCCCATTTCCTTCCACAAGTCCTTATTTTTAAGAATAATTATGTTAAAAACTGCTTTCTGCCAAAAAACAAAAAGTCCGCACTATGATTAATGCGAACTCTCCTTGACTTCCATTCCCAGTGGAACATGTTTACTTCACCTGCCCGCTAAACAGATTCCACTATTTTGTATTTACCCATACCAAAAGTAGCTGCCTTGCCCACATGTACCAATTCCCCGAGTTTTAACAATGGCGAAAATTCGTGCCATTCGCCCCTATACTCCACCTTCCCAACTATACCGCCAAGATTCATTCTTTTCCCTTGACGGTTTGAGTATCTTTCCCAATCTTCCCATCGTGAATGATCTACTGCAATCACAACATCTTCCGCTTTTCTGATCAGGCTGTTAAAATCCAAAGACAATTCACGGTCATGATGGAAATAATACAATGAAGATAACCTGCGCAGCAGATTGCGCACTAAAACATGAAATTCTACAGTTTGAACAAATCTTTTCTCAAATTTCAACCTGGTCATTGTTTCAAAGTCTATGGCAAATGAATCCTTTTTGACCGGACTCTCTTCTAAATCCCTTCCCCTGATAGTAAGGTCAATATTTTTTATCAACTTATCAGAGCATGAATAAATCTTTTCTTTTGTAGCCGTCAGTTCATCTACTGCGGCTATTTCCTTTAGCCGGTATTTTTTTCTCCCCCTGCCGATCCCGACAGAACCAAGCTCCCGGAACACCACCACAAAATACGGCAGGTACTCGATAGCTTTTCCTATTAATATCAGGTTAAAAAGCAGCACCTCTCCGGGATTATATTCCATCTTTTTTTCAGGTGGAGGTTCAATAACAAAAGGGCGGGGAATACTTTCGTAATTACGCAGCGCCTGGGCACCCGGTGGAGGAAAGGTCTCAAAAATATAGGCATATGGGCACGTGGTTTTTAATAAGCATTCCTGACATTCTGTATTTTTCTGCGAACAGGCAACCTTTCTGAAGGCAGACCCAAATCCACCCCGAAATGTAGAACCCTTATATTCCGGAAGGCTCAAACCATCTCGTCCGGCTTCAATTTCCAACTGGTATTTGGCAATTTTAAATTCTTTCAACATAAAAATACTTCTCCATCTAAATGTTCCCCTCTTGGAATGCCCTTATATATTATACCAATATTTTCTGTAGATTCCAAACACTTCTATCATTATATCCGCCTTTGATAGTCCTGAAACCTCCCTTGCCCCCTGCTCTGCTACTCAAACCTCAAGGCCTCAATAGGGTTCAGTTTGGCAGCCTTATTGGCAGGATACAGGCCAAAGACTATGCCGATAAACAGGGAAAAGCCAAAGGCCAGGGCCATAACCTTAATGGAAACCACTGTCTCCATAGACATTACTGAGCCCAGCAGATTTGCCCCGCCGATGCCAAGGATGATCCCGATAATCCCCCCGGAACTGCTGACTACCAGGGCCTCAATCAGGAACTGGCGCAGGATGTCCTTCCTCTTGGCGCCGATAGCCTTACGAATCCCGATTTCCCGGGTCCGCTCGGTAACAGATACCAGCATAATATTCATTATCCCGATACCGCCTACCAGTAGCGAAATTGCCGCGATTCCGCCAAGCATTGCCGTGAAGGTACCTGTCACTTCATTAACCGTTGACAGCATTTCAGCCTGGTTAAATACCCGATAAGACTCCGCATCATTGGTTTTGCGGTAGAGGATATTGTCAAGCTGGGCCACCACCGGGTCAACCATTTCCGCAGATTCCGCCTGAATATAAACTGAACGGATACCCTTACTGTTAAGTAAACGCTCGGCAGTCGTCAGGGGAATAAGAACCTTGTCATCATTTGAACCCATGGACTCAGAACCCTTCTCCTCCAACAGCCCGACCACCTTAAAATTGGTGCCGTTCAGCTTTACCGTCTCCCCGACAGGATTCATATTTCCGAACAATTCCGCAGCAACCTCCGTCCCCAGCAAGACCACCTTCTGCCGCAGACTTACATCCATTGGCAGGATAAACCTCCCTGCCTGTACTGTATGGTTGCGTACCTGCCGGTATTCTTCATTAACCCCTTCAAGGCTTGTATCATATGTGTTGCTGCCATACTTGACAGAAACATTCCCATTGATAACAGGGGCCAGCCCCAGAATACCGGCCCGCTCCTTCCACTGCTGCACCTCTTCATAGGTAAGGAGTGCTGAGGATTGGCTGCCCCGCATAGTGACACTGATTAAATTGGAGCCCATCCCCTCTATCCTGGCCGTAACCGATTTGCTGGCGCCCTCTCCGATGGAAACCAGGACAATTACGGCAGCCACACCGATGATAACACCAAGCATAGTCAGGAAGGACCTCATTTTATTGGCCTTTATCCCGGCAATGGCGAGTTTGATAATCTGCCAGACCCCCATCAGGCTACCTCCTCATCACTCACAATACTGCCATCCTGGATCCTGATTACTCTTTTGGCCTGCCGGGCAATCTCCATGTCATGAGTAATCAGGATAACCGTTTTCCCATTTTCATTCAGATTCCTGATTATCTCCATTACTTCGACCCCTGAACGGGAATCCAGGTTTCCGGTGGGCTCATCTGCCAGGATGACCGGCGGGTCCCCGGCCAGGGCTCTGGCTATGGCCACCCTTTGCTGCTGGCCTCCCGAAAGCTCTGTTGGTTTATGGTACATCCGGTCAGACAGCCCGACCATATGTAAAGCCTCCACCGAACGCTGCCTGCGCTCCGCTGCCGGCATTCCCCGGTAAATCAGGGGCAGTTCCACATTTTCCAGAGCGGTCAGTTTAGGCAGCAGATTGAAACTCTGGAATATAAAACCGATTTTTTTGTTCCGGATTTCAGATAAATCATCTTCCTTTAACCGGCTTACTTCCCTTTCCTCGAGGAGGTACCGCCCCTCAGAGGGGACATCGAGGCAGCCGATCATGTTCATCAAAGTTGATTTTCCTGACCCGGAAGGTCCGATAATGGCTATCATTTCACCGTTTTTTATCTCCAGGTTAACCTTATTCAGGGCAGCCAGGGTTACCGAGCCTGTGTGGTAGAGCTTGCTTATATCAACCAGCTTGATCATCATCTTTCATCCTTTCACACATGGTTTTGGCTAAACTCAACCGGCAGCAATTTACCGTGTTCGCACCATAACTTCAGGGGGTCTGCCGCCCCCCATGGCACCTCCGCCGAACATTCCCCTGGGACTGTCTGTACCTGTACTTCTGGCCACACCGGGAATAGTCACTACATCCCCTTCCTGCAGCCCGGAGACTATTTCAATCATAGTTTCATTATGTAATCCTGTTTCCACAGGCCTCATATTGCCCTGCCGGTTCCCGCCAACTAACCGGACTGCGTCTCCGGCTGTACCTTCCTTCATACTGCCGCCTGTGCCTTCCTTCATACTCCCGCCTGTGCCTTCCTTCATACTGCCGTCTGCATCACTGGCGGTTCCGCCGTTTCCACCGTCACTCCTGTCGTCATTTCCATCATCGGCCATAATCACAAATTTTTGTCCCTGTCTCTCCTGGACAGCTTCTATGGGCAGCAGGAGTACCCCCTTCTTGGCGGCAACCATAATTTCCACATTTGCCGTCATATTTTCCTTCAGCCCCTCGGGTTGATCTATGCTTACAGTTACATCAAAACTGGCCACACCGTTCTGTTCAGTCCCCTTTGTGGCAATCTCCACCACAGTACCGTGAAAAACCTTATCAGGGAGGGCATCAGCGGTTACCTCAGCCTCCTGGCCTATCTCCAGTTTACTGATATCCACTTCATCCACGGGAACAGTTACCGTCATCCCGGCACCGGTAATAGATGCCAGGATCTGCCCGGTGGAAACTTCGTCACCCACCTGCCAGTAGTCCTGCCCTGTGGTTGTCGTGCCGGATGAACTGCCGGAACTGCTGCCGGTCCCTTCCGTATCAAACTGTGCCAGGCCCAGGTCAGCCACTCCGTCAATGGTGGCATAGACCTTACAGTCTGCCAGCTTGGTTTTCAGGTCCTCCAGATTCAGCCTGGCCTGTTCCAGCCTTATCTGCTGTGAAGTCACCTGCTGTTCTGTAATTTCACTGTTTATGTAAGACAGCTTTTGTCCCTTTTTCACATATTCCTTTTCATCAACATAAAGCTCCTGAATAGTCCCTGAGACCCCTGCCCTCACAGAAGCAGTCTCCGCCCATTCAAGTATCCCCATCTGATAGCCGGCTTCCTGCCCCCTGCCGGTATAGATTACCGCCTGGGCTTCCAGCCCCGGTGCCAGTGTTCCGGGGTTATTCACCTCTATGGTGATGTCATAGAGCTTTGTCCCATCAGTACCTGCAGTACCCCCATAGTCAATTTCCCGTACCCGGCCTTCGAGGGTCCACATTAAGGCCGGAATGGTCACATCAACCTTCTGGCCCCGTTTTATATTGTTGAGCTGGGCGCTGTTTACCGGAACTTTGTAAATAAGCCTGGAAGTGTCGGTAATAACCATGAGTACCGCGCCCTTCTGTATATCCTGACCCTCTTCGGTTTCAATGGCGGTAACCTGACCACTGATAGGTGAGGTAACATTCTGCTCCCTGCTGTCACCAACGCTGCTGCGGTAGTCAAGCTCTGCCTGCCGCAAGTCCAGCTGAGACCGCTCCAAATCGCTGCGGAGACTGTCATTGTTCAATTCAAACAACAGGTCACCCTTTTTCACCTGCTGCCCGTTCTTAAAATGAATACTGGTAATTGTCCCGTTCACCTTGGGGGTTATCTTGGCAGATCTGGTCGGTTTGATAGACCCTGTCCCCGATACCTTGACTTCAATGTCCCCTTTTTGCACGGCCACCGTTGCCGCCTGTACAGCAGCGGTTTCTTCACTGCCCAAAAAACGCATCCCCAGGTACCCTGCCAAAACAACACAGCAACTGATTCCAATTAATAATTTCCATTTGCCTTTGATGAAATCCAATATCCTAACCAACACTACCTTCCTCTCCTCCCCGAAAACAGCATGTGATTTTACCCCTGTCAGGCTGCATCAACTTCAAACCAAAACACAACCCCATTATCACGGTTAGCCACACCAAAACTGTTATTGTGCAGTTCCATTATTGCCTTCACAACCGAAAGCCCCAGGCCGCTGCCGCCATAAGCACGGGTCCTGGCTTTATCAATCTTGTAAAAACTGCTCCAAACCTTGTCAAGGGCTTCGTCTGGAATAGGTTTCCCGGAGTTAAACACCGATACCCTGACTTTATCACCATGACGATCCACCGTTATCCTGATTATCCGGGCCTCATCAACATGGTTGACAGCATTACTGAGGTAGTTTACCAGTACCTGTTCTATCCTTACCCTGTCCCCGTTCACAACCATGCCGGCGCTTTTATCTACTTCCATAATAATGCCTTTTTCATGCAGCAGCGGCTGGTGTTTTTCCAGGACGCGGTCCACCAGCTGTGAAATATCAAAATCGGTCTTTTCCAGCTTAAAATATCCCGACTCTACCTGGGATAAATCCAGCAGGTCTTTAACCAAAGTATTCATTTTGCCGGTTTCATCCATAATAACATCGCAATAGAAATTCCTATTTTCTTCATCCTCGTTCACATTAAGTTTAAGCCCTTCCGCATAGCCCTGGATCAGCGCTATGGGGGTCTTCAGTTCGTGAGACACACTGGAGATAAATTCCTTCCGCATCTTGTCGAGCATGCGTTCCTGCTCGATATCTTCTCTCAGTTTTTCATTGGCTTCCTGCAGTTCGGAAATAGCCTTATCCAATTGGTCAGAAAGGGAGTTTATACTATGGCCAAGCTGCCCTATCTCATCATCAGAATTAACCGGGTACTTCCTGCTGAAGTCAAGTCCCGACATCCTGCGGGCAATATCACTCAGCTCCAGAATAGGTTTGGTAAATCTCCCGGCAAATAAGTATACCGCAATCCCTCCCAGCATGGCTGTCATAATACCGGTTAACAGGAGAAACCTGTTGGCAATAGCAACACTTTCGTTAATAGCTGCAATAGGTGTGCTCATGACCAGGAATTCCCCGTTATTTATCCTGGAGGCCAAAACCAGGAACTTGGTTTCCAGGCGCGGGTCGGTAACTACATTGGAAAAGTATTCACCTACATCCAGGTCCTGGAGGTTGTTTTGAACAGGGTTTACTATAGGCAGGCGGTCAACCGGAATTCTCCTGTGGTTGGCGTCAAATATCCTGATTGTTGAATTATACTTGAAGTTATAAAAATCGGGCCCGATTATATAAATGTTTAATCCTTTGTTCCGCTCCAGGTTCTCCAGCTCAAGGGAAATGTTTTCGGGATCGCCCCTGTACATTTCTGAAATCCTGTCCATACTCCTCAAAAGCACCGCTCTCTTTTGCCAAATATAAAATTTCCCCAGGAACAGTGAGTTCATCAGCAGAGTGGTAGCCACGAAAAATGCTATCAGGAAGGTTATACTCAAAAACAGCCTGGTCCTTACAGATATCTTCATTTCCTCACCTCAAATCTGTAACCCAGCCCCCTGACGGTTTGAATAAAATCACTTTTGGGCCCCAGTTTCAGCCTGAGCTTTTTGATATGGGTATCAACGGTCCTGGCATCGCCATAGTAGTCGTAATCCCATACTGCATTTAATATCTGGTCCCTGCTCAATGCTCTTCCCTCATTATCGGCCAGGTAAAGCAACAGGTCAAATTCTTTGGGGCTCATTTCCACCTTAATCCCGTCTATATATACATGCCTGCCCCTGTCATCAATCTCCAGCCCGTCAATACTCCTGATATCCCTGTTGTCGTTTTCCACCCGGCGCAGCAGGGCATTAACCCTGGCAGAAAGTATCTTCAGACTGAACGGTTTGGCAATATACTCATCTGCTCCCAGGTCAAACCCGAATAACTCATCTGACTCTTCACCCCTTGCCGTGAGCATAATAATCGGGACCCGGGATGACTTCCTGATTTCCCTGCAGACTGTCCAGCCGTCATATCCGGGCATCATCACATCCAGGATTACCAGGCCGGTATCAGGATTATTGTTAAAGCGTTCCAGGGCCTGTACTCCGTCGGCAGCCTCGATTACAGTAAATGCCCCGTCTTTTTTCAGGAAATCACCGACCAGCCTTCTCATCCGGTCCTCGTCATCAGCAATCAGAATTTTCCTGACACCCATGTTTCTCAACTCCTGCAAAGGCTCCCATGCAACCCGGCCACGCTGGGGTCGGAGGCATGCCATTATTGTTACTTACTTCCTTAATTCTTTAGTTTAACCTATTATTGTGTCCATTTTGTGAACAAATCCCAAAAATGGAGGGGCATCATTAATTATCATTTTTGACCATACATTGAGAGAGTGACAGATATAACATATCTGCCACTCTGTAGTCTTACAGCCAAACAGGAGCTGCCCTTAAGTTCAGAGTTTACCGGCCGCCCCTAAAACCCCTGTGGTGCGGCAGCGCTTCCTTAATAGCATCAGCCTGCCCCTGGGTAAGGGTACCATCAGAAACAAGCTGGCTTAAGGGATTAAGTCCTGCTTTGTTTTCAATCATATATTGGCGCCGCTCTTCCGGGGTCATATCCTTGGTTTTCTCAAAAGGGCCTCATGGTTTTTCCGGTTTTCCTCAAACCGGCTCACTACCTTATCGGCCTGTTCCTGTGATATGACGCCTTTTTCCACAACTGTCTTCAGACTGTCCTGCATTTCCTGACGCTGCTTTGCAATTGCGTTTTCCCGGATCCGGTCTCTGATGGCATCAGCCTGCTCCTGGGATATTATCTGGTTGTCTACCAACTGTGTAAACAGGTCCTCCCTTGCTTCATGCCTTACTGCAGGACCGTCTTTTTTGCGTTCTTCCCATAAGGCCCTGCGCTCTTCAGGAGTCAGTTTCTGGATTTCTTCAATCTGTGCCTGTCTTTCAGCACCCATTTTCTCTATGAATGCCTTGATTTCATCTGCTTTTGCCTGGTCAACAGTCCCCTCCCTTACCATTTGCTCAAGAACCGCCTGTAATTCTTCCCGCCTGTCAACCATATGGTGGCGTTTGCCCGGGAACATGCCTTCCTTCCCCTGTATCATCTTCCCGGCGAAGTATTTGCCCGCAGGGTTTTGGACCCTGGCATCACCGGTGTCATCAGCAAAAGCCATCCCGCCTGACAGCAGCATCCCGCCAACCACAACCCCGGCCAGCCCTCTCTTCAAAGTTTTCTTATACTTCATGACTTACACTCCTCCTTTCTTTAATTTTTTTTGGCCTACGGGGCTTAGTATACGCAGTCTCTGTGTCCGTTTTGTGAACACCAGGTGAAATTTTAAGGAAATTCACAGTTGTTTCCGAAGTTTTTTGTATCAGGCCAAGAAAAACGGAGTGCGGTTTTGAAAACAATGCTGCGGATACGTAGTGAACAGTCTATGACAAAATGCTGTCACAATCGGAGCAAATCAGTCAGTTTTGGTTATCCCCGGTCCTTTATTAAGTTATCCGAAAGTAGTATTATCTACACTATCGGGGTTCTTTTCCCGTTCATCAGTAAGATTGGTCAGAGCATGGGACTCGTTCCAAAAAGGGCAAACAATAGTTAATTAATAACCATGGAGAGGTGTCACCAATGTTGAAGCTTCTTAGAAGAGTATTGATTGGCAGGCCTATGGAATCCGCCCGTTTGGCCAATGAACGTTTTTCTGTTCCTAAGGGGCTTGCTATTCTGTCCTCTGACGCCCTGTCTTCAGTGGCATATGCTTCTGAAGAGATTTTACATATACTGGTCCCGGTTATCGGACTGATGTCTTTTCAGTTAATAACCCCTATCTCCGGAGCAATTGCGATACTTCTGTTTATTGTAGCCTTCAGTTATAAAAAGATAATTGATGCCTTTCCCAGGAGTGGCGGCGGGGCTTATATTGTGGCCAAAGAACACTTGGGGATAAATGACGGTTTAGTTGCCGGAGCTGCATTGCTGTTTGATTATGTGCTGACAGTCGCTGTTTCGGTTTCGGCTGCAGTGGCTGCATTTGTATCGGCTTATCATCCTGCAGCAGACTATAGGGTTCAGTTATGTTTACTTACAGTAGCTGTACTGGTTATCTTTAACCTTCGGGGAATTACCGAATCAGCAACTATTTTCAGTTACCCTACATATGCATTTATTGCCGGAATGTTATTATTAATAGTGGCCGGTTTTTATAAAGTCTTTATTCTGAAGATACCCGTACCTGCTGCTCCGGTTTTCCAGCCTGTTGACAGCAATTTAGGTTCACTGGGTTTGATATGGCTGACCATGAGAGCTTTCGCATCAGGTTGTGCTGCCCTGACCGGAGTTGAAGCTGTGAGTAATGCTGTGCCCAATTTTAAAGAACCGGAAAACAAAAATGCCAAGAAGGTATTAACGATATTGTCAGTAATGCTTTTTATCATGTTTAGCAGCCTGTCACTCCTTGCCAGGTATTTTCATACTGTTCCATCCCATGAAATAACTGTAATTGCACAAATTGCCAGGCTGGTTTTTGGTAATGGTTTTGTTTTTTACTTATTTCAGGCCAGCACATTCTTAATCCTGGCACTGGCAGCCAATACTGCTTTTGCCGGGTTTCCAACACTAGCCTCCCTGATGGCCCGGGACGGTTTTTTACCAAGGTACCTGGCCCTGCGGGGAGACCGGTTGGTATTCAGTAATGGCATCGTATTGCTTGGAGTTCTTGCCTGTCTTCTCCTGATTATATTTGAAGGGATAACAACAAGGTTAATCCCCCTGTATGCAGTTGGAGTTTTTACTTCATTTACCCTGTCCCAGTCTGGAATGGTAAAGAGATGGCTGTCCCATAAAACAGGCAATTGGCGAATAAACCTTTTCATAAACGGGCTTGGCGCTATTGTTACCGGTACGGTCACCTTAGTTGTAGCCGTAACAAAATTCACTCATGGGGCATGGGTGGTACTGCTGCTGGTACCTGTAATGGTATTTTCATTCAAGGCCGTCAACCAGCATTATATTGATATTAAAAAACAGCTGGATTTTGATAATTACCATCACAATGACGGTCTTCAGCATAAGGTTATAATCCCTGCAGCAAGCCTGACAAATGTTGTCGCCAATACATTGGATTATGCCAAAGAAATCAGTGATGATATAACGGTTATTCACATTAGTACTGATAAAGAATTCACAGAGAAGTTCCGGAAGAAATGGGAAACATGGAATCCGGATGTTGAACTGGTGGTTATTGAATCTCCCTTCAGGTCCGTTTTTGACCCATTGGTTGAATACATAACCAATGTTGACAGAGACAAGGAACCGGGAGAAGTCGTTACAGTTTTAATACCTGAGTTTGTAACCTGCAAGTGGTGGCACAGGTTTTTGCATAACCAGACCGGTTTAATGCTGCAAAACATATTAGTATTTAGGACCGATGTTGTTGTAACCACAGTTCCCTTCCATCTGAAAGATTGTGAGGCACATCATATGTGATGCACATCATAAGGTAAAGGAATAAAAAGGGCACTTCCCCGTGGGGAAATGCCCTTAACCTGTCTGTCTTATTTATTTGCGGACAACATTGGCAGCCTGCGGACCGCGGTTACCTTCAACGATGTCAAATGAAACTTCCTGACCTTCGTCAAGAGTCTTAAAGCCATCACTCTGAATAGCTGAAAAATGAACGAACACATCGCCGCCTTCTTCTGCTTCGATAAAACCAAAGCCTTTTTCAGCGTTAAACCATTTTACTTTACCTTCCATTTTAAAACCTCCTTTATACAGACTGATCAAAAAGTTAAAACTCAAAATCTTTTTGCCCAATACCGATAAATCAGAGGCCAAAAATGGTTTTGCGTTTTGAACCCTTTAACACGTGAATTAACAATAACATATTGTGGCAGAAATTGCAAGTTTTCCGGAGAAAAAATGTGGCTCTGTTTCGGTTCTCTTGACAGGCAGCATCTCCTGTGCTAATATTAAAGCAAGATATTTAGATGTTTGTCTAATTATTTAAATTTCTAAATGAAGGAGGGAAAGAGCATTGGACAAAGCATTTAAAGCGCTATCAGATAAGACCCGGCGAAAAATACTCAGGGACCTCAGGGAGCGGGACATGTCGGCCGGGGAGATTGCCGACCGTTTCGATATCAGCAAACCGAGTATCAGCCATCATCTGGATGTATTAAAAAATGCCGGGCTGGTAATAAATGAAAAACAGGGTCAGCATGTAATCTATTCACTGAATACAACAGTTTTTCAGGATGTAATGTCCTGGTTTCTGGAATTCAAAGGAGATAAAGGAGGCGGTTTGGATGAAAATTAGTAAAACTGTGATTGCATTAATTATGTTATCTGTTATTGCCACTCTGGTTATTTACCCGAGTTTACCGGATACCATTCCCCTGCATTGGAACGTTAAAGGTGAAGTTGACAACACCGGAAGTAAGAACTTTGTGTTCTTTACCGCAATTTTGCCATTAGCTGTTTACCTGTTAATGAAGTTTACCCCCAGGATTGACCCCGGCAAAGCATCCTATGATAAACATATGGGAAGCTACCGTATAATTGCCGTCAGTATTGTCATGATGCTTGTCGCGGTCCACTGGATTTCAATAGCTGCGGCCATGGGATATATTATTGATACCGGCATGTTTGTTAAAATTGTGGTAGGCCTTTCTTTAATTGTCCTGGGCAATGTAATGCCCAAGTTAAGGCATAATTACTTTGTGGGCATCAAAATACCCTGGACCCTTGCCAGTGAGGAAAACTGGAGAAAGACCCACAGGTTTGGGGGATATGCCTTTGTTTTGGCAGGACTGGTCTTCTTCATATCAGCCTTTTCCCGGTCTGTAGTCAGTGCATATATCACCTTTGCCCTGTTTATTGTCATCATGTTGTCAATAGCGGTTTATTCATACCTTGAATTTAAAAAAGCGGGCTAAACTAAAACACCCCTGCATGTATGCGATACTTGCCGGGGTTTTTCATTATAAAGGCACCAGAAAATTCAGGCTCCCCGGTTTGATACTGACTTCCAGCCTGTCTGTTTTATGTATTTCTCCGTCAGTATGAGCATATTCAGGCCTTTCGGAATGGAGAGAAAAATTTTTTCCGCGCCGGACACTTACTGCAGGGTGATTTATGTGGCTCCCGCTGAAAAGCATCGGAAATGCTTTCAACAGCTCCAGGCGGGAAATCTCTCCTATAACAATCAGGTCCAGCATTCCGTCATCAGGTATAGCCGAAGGCGCCAGCCTCAGGCCTCCGCCTATAAAAACATTATTGGCAAAGGCAGCCATGATCACCTTCTGGCATATAGTACTACCATCTACCGATATCTCTGCTCCCACCGGGCTCAGGTCCCTTAAGCATGAAGCAACGGCTGCCAGGTAAGCAGGTTTTCCTGTCAGAAACCCCACACCTGTGTTGACTTTATGACCAACCCGGGCATCAAAGCCAAAACCCGCCTGGTTTACAAAATACCTGCCATTCACCATTCCCAGGTCCAGTTTTCTAACCCCAAACGATGGAAACCTTTCTGCCCACTCAAGTGAGCGCCTTGGTATACCCAACCCCCGGGCCAGGTCATTTCCCGTACCGAATGGAGCCAGGGCCACCTTAACCTCAGTCCCGGCGGCAGCCCCTGTGATTTCGTTTACGGTGCCGTCCCCGCCGGCGGCAATAATTGTCCCGGCCCCCTGGGCAATTACCTGTTTTGCCAGCCGGGCAGCATCACCCGGCCCTGTAGTTGTCAGGGTATCTATCACACAACCACGGGCGGCAAGATTTTTTCGCGCCTGTTTCCACAATCGCGGGGCAGTTTCCCGGCCTGCCGCAGGGTTTAATATGCAGATAATTTCCATTTGGATTTTTTGCTCCTGTAACATTTGTGACGTTATTGATTCTATTCTACCACCTCTCTATATTCGACAGCCTGCAGTAACTTCCTTCAGTGTACCTGTCAAATGACCCGCCAAAAGATCTCAGACGGATTTAATGTTGTACACCCTTCCGGACCCCGGAGTCATTGATTTTTCTCCTGTATTCAGAAGGGGCAGCTCCAACTTTCTTCTTGAATACCGAAGTAAAATGACTTAGACTGTTAAAGCCACAGGAAAAGCATATATCAGTAACGGACCGGCATTCTGACTCCAGCATCTCCCGAGCCTTTTCAATCTTAAAGTCCAGGAGGTAGCGGTAAGGGGTTTTTCCGGTATATGCTTTGAATACCCTGATAAAATGGAAGGGACTGAAACTGGCTACCCGCGCTACATCATCCAGTGAATAATCCCCAGTGTAGTTTTCCTTCAAAAACTCTATGGCCTTATTTATACCGTTTGTTTCTTCTGACACAATACCGTTTTCTTCTGAGAGGATATCATTTTTTTCTGAGACGATATCATTTTTTTCTGACACATACACCCCTGAAAGGCTTTGCAGATACATATAACTCCCTCACAATCATCACTTTTTTACAGCAATTAAACTTATTATGATTGTTGTTTTTGTTTATGTAATCACCCTTAGTATGATAGCAATCTAAGAAAGGGGGGTGATTTTGGGGTGACTCCTTTAAAAAAGAGAGCTAATCCGGCAATCTGACACAAATACGCCGGCCGCTCAAAAAACATAATAGAAGGGGAAAGGACATAAAAAACAGGCGCATTGCGGATAACAATGCGCCTGGGACTGTTCTAAAAGCAGTGACATGCTGTCAAGAATAAATAAATTTTGACGATAATAAAAAGTGTCGGTATTTTTTACTTGCAAAGGAGGTTTTTTATTGTTCCGTCCTGATTCTGTACTAAAAAATAAATTTACTGCAGCTGCCTTCGCCGGGCGGCAGCTGGCAGTCTACCACAGCCTAAAAAATGAGCAGGTCTACAATTCTTTTATACACCTTATTGATTTGGTCAATATGGATAACACTGCGCCGGAGACGCTGCTGGAGGCTTACTACGAACTGGTCCACAGCCTCCTGGCCATCAATGTCCCGTCCAGTTTTAACGGTAATGCCTGGCAGTATTTTCTGCTCAATTTTGTCCTCAAAGATGAAAACCCATTCAGCCGGACAGCAGAGTTGTTACCCTGGGACAGGATTGACCCTGTCCTCAGGCAGGCTGCCGGGGCAGACCTGACTAACCTGTCTGTCCTGGCTGCAATGGACCCAAGGACTGTCCGCCACATGGTTAAAAGCAGGGTCAGGGACCTGGTTTCCTGTTTCACTGATATCCCTTCCCTGGACATGCTGCCCGGTTGGGACAAAACCGTTGACAAAACAGGAGCTGCTGATGCCAATTCCGGTACAGATACCGGCCCTGCTCCCGGTACCGGCCCGGAGCTTATCAACAGGCTGGCCGGTTCCGGGGACTGGCATTCACTCCTGCCTGACCTGGCCGGGTTTTACCGCGAAAACGGGGCCGGAATCTTCGGTACATACCGCGCCCTGCGCTGGGTCCGAAATAAAGGCATAGGCTGTTTTCAGGGCATTGCTGAGCCAGACCCGGTGACCTTTGATAACCTGTTCGGGTACCGCAGTGAAAGGAAAATTATCATTAATAATACCGAAAAACTGCTCCAGGGCCTTCCGGCCAATAACATCCTGCTTTACGGCGACCGGGGAACCGGAAAATCCTCAACAGTAAAGGCCCTGCTGCACCGCTTCGGTCCCATGGGCCTGCGTCTGATAGAGGTTTCCAAACAGGACCTGGCCGACTTCCCAAAAATAATAAAGCTCCTGAGGCAGCGGGTGCAGAAGTTTATTATCTTTATTGATGACCTTTCTTTTGAAGAAAACGACTCCGAGTACAAATACCTGAAGGCGCTTCTGGAAGGAGGACTGGAAGCCAGGCCGGAAAATGTGCTGATTTATGCCACTTCCAACAGGAGGCACCTGATTAAAGAGAGGTTCAGTGACAGGGAGGATACCGCAGCAGATGATGAAAAACGGATTCAGGATACCCTTCAGGAAAAACTGTCCCTGGCAGACCGGTTCGGGATTACGGTAACCTTTACCTCACCTGCCCAGTCAGAGTACCTGGCAATCGTGGAGGGACTGGCCAAACAGGCGGGAATCGATATCCCCAGGGAAGAACTGCATCGCCAGGCTCTGCAGTGGGAACTGCGTTACAACGGGCGTTCCGGGCGGACAGCCCGCCAGTTTGTGGACTGGCTGGCCGGGGAGAAAAAGAAGCGGATTTTTTAGGTTAAGTTTTCAGCAGGGCCAATTCCTCTGCACTTAGCTCCCGTATCTCTCCCGGTGCCAGGGATTCATCCAGGGTGAGGCTGCCCATGGCAGTCCTTTTCAGGTAAACAACAGGAAGCCCCAGGGCCCCGAACATCCTCTTTACCTGGTGGTACTTACCTTCGTGGATGACAACCTCAGCTTCGGAAACATCACCGGATTTCAATAAGCTCAGCCGGGACGGCATTGTCATATAACCGTCATCCAGGACAATACCTTCGGCAAAACGTTTTTTATGCTCCTCAGTTATCCTGCCTCCTATTTTGACGAAATAAGTCTTGGGGACATGTTTTCTGGGTGCCAGCAGTTCATGAGCCAGCTTCCCGTCATTGGTAAGCAGAAGAAGGCCCTCTGTGTCCTTGTCCAGCCTGCCGACCGGAAATAATTCAAAATGCCGGAACCGCTCCGGCACCAGTTCAATAACTGTGTTCTCCCTGTGGTCAACAGTTGCCGAAACAAAGCCCCCGGGCTTATTTAGCATAAGGTAAATAAACTCCCTGTAATTAACCACAACCCCGTCAAAGGTAATCATATCCTCTCCGGGATGCACATGAACAGAACTGTCTGTGACTATTGTGCCATTAACGGCAACTTTACCCTCACGGACAGTTTTCTTTATTTCCTTTCGGGAACCCAGTCCGGAGTTGGCCAGTAACTTGTCTAACCTTATCTTATCTTTCAAAAATATGCATCCTTTCATCCATTAAGACTCATGTTCAAGGCTCATGTTCAAGGCTCATGTTCAAGGTTCTGTACCCTGGGCTTTTTTTCTTTCCGGTACGGCTCCTTGAAGTGACCGCGTCATATGGTGAGCTATTGTATAAGATTTTCTTTGCAGTACCGCCGTTATGAGTCTTGCTGCAAGCCACCGGCAACAAGGCAGGGAGTCCCCGCATGTCCGAAGATGGCGAAGGCCGCCGGGAAGTTTTGGCTCGCCAAAACGGGAGGCGGCCATCTCGTGAGACAAGCCCAGTGAGTCATCGAGTTCGGGGACGCTGCCTTGTTGCCGGGCGATAGCAGCTTAGACTCAGAGGCGGTACTGCTGAAAATCGTTACAATAGCTCGCCATATGCACCCACGGTCATTTCCGGAGCCTAACCCATCCAGCGCCAGCCGGCGGGATAATAGTTGTTCAGTATATCCTGGAGCTGTTTAGCCCACCCCAGGGGAAAACCGTCAACACAAACCATGCGCCAGCCGCGCTCTCCGGTAATATTAAGGGTTTCCCCCTTAAGGTACCTGATGACCTCCTCAGAGCCGGCTGAAAATTCCAGGACCTGCCTGGCATCTTCCTTCCGCAGGCCCAGAGCCAGGGGCGCCACCGGTTTAAATCTCCGTTTGCGTACTTCCCCGATGAACCACCCGGGCCTTAAGACCTTTAGTCCCCTTAAGTCAGGCAGTTCCGGCGGGACCACATAAAGGCGGCTGTGGTGCTGTGCCAGGCCTTCCTCAAATGGCGGAATGTTCAGTGTCCGGGCAAAGAAATCACGGTATCCCTCCAACTCCTCCGGTGCAGGCGGCTCCGGCACGTATGGGACAAACCGGGTCTCGTAACCGTCCCTTTTTCTCAGCAGGGCCGCAAAATGCCCCTCTCCCCTGATCCGGTGCGGCCAGAGGCGGATAGTCCTGGATACCTGTTCCCCGGCTCCGGCCCACTGAGGCTGTCCGGGCGCTGCCCCCGGAACTGTATATATCTCCTCAGGCTCAAATTCAGGATAGAGTTTTACCAGGAAATCGATAATCCCCTCATTTTCTTCCGGGGCAAAGGTACATGTGGAATAAACCATCAATCCTCCCGGTTTCAGCATTTCGGCGGCAAACCTGATGATACCCTTCTGCATCTGGACACACCGTTCCACCGAGAACTCTCCCCAGCTCTTTACTGAATTGGGGTCCTTGCGGAACATCCCTTCACCGGAACAGGGGGCATCAACCACAATCTTGTCAAAATAGCCTCTAAACCTTTCCGCCATCCGTGAAGGTATTTCATTTAAAATAATATAGTTTCTGACCCCGAACATCTCCATATTGCGGACCATTCCCTTAAGGCGTTCGCCGCTGATGTCATTGGCTACCAGGACTCCCTGCCCGGCCAGTCGGGCAGCGATATGTGTCGACTTGCCACCGGGTGCGGCACAAAGGTCCAGAACCCGGTCACCGGGCCGGGGGTCAAGGACCGACACCGGGACCATGGCGCTGGGCTCCTGGATATAATAAAGGCCCGCATGGTAATAGGGGTGTTTTGCCGGCCTGTCGTCACTGTCGGTATAAAAACCCTCCCTTGTCCAGGGCACAGGCTCCAGCACAAAGGGAGAAATCTCCCGGAACTTTTCCACAGATACCTTCAGGGTGTTTACCCGCAGCCCGTGATATCTGGGCTGGTTATAAGAGGCCAGGAAGTCCTCCAGCTCATCTCCCAGCATATTTTTCATCCGGTTTAAAAATTCCTCAGGAAGCTTCATAACTGTCCACCTTTATATTTTAATAAATCTAATTATAGCAAATAATTCCTGTCAATTGCAAAATAAATAACAAATCGCTTCAGACCAAAAAGGAAGCGCCCCCGGTCACTTCTATTCCTGCTGTCTCCTTTAGGCGGGCCATCAGGTTAAAGAGAGCCCGGTCCTTATTCTTGGCTTCCAGCATAATATCAATATCCCGGCCAAACTCACGGGCGGTGTCCAAAAACCGGCAGAACGAGGTAAAATCAATATCATCAGCATGGGCCCGGCAGTTTTTGTCACTCCTGGGACTGGAAAAGTGGAGCTTTGGTATCCTGTCACCCCAGGTACCGTATACCTGCTGCAGGATGTCACCAAGGCCCTCACCCCTGTTGCAGCACATGTGGTGGTGTACATCCAGCACCATGGGGATATTGAGTTCCCCACAGATATCCAGCACATCTGCCGCCCCATATATCTTATCATCATTTTCCAGGAGGAACCGTTTCCTGATCCCCCCGGGAAGTTCCCGGAAATTTTCCATGAAGCGTTTTACAGACTGCTCCCGGGAACCATACATGCCTCCTACGTGCATTACCATTTCCGCATTCTCAAGACCCATCGCCCGGAACACCTTTTCATGATACTCCAGGTCCCGGAGAGATGCTTCAATAACCTCAGGCCGCGGGCTATTGATCAGGGTAAAGTGGTCCGGGTGAGAACTTAGCCGCATCTTATTCTCCCTGGCAATTGACCCTATTTTGGCAAATTCGTCCCGCAAATCGGCAGTGTAGTCCCATCCGGCAGCCAATGGATGGGTTGCCAGAGGGACTAGTTTGGAAGTAATCCGGAACAGCCGGACTTCATTGGCAATATTGTAATACAGCAGTCTGGTCAGGTTTTTCAGGTTTTCACCGGTAATCCTGCGCAGCCTGCCGATTCTGGCCTCCTCCCCCTGAATATTTTCATAGTGTTTTACGGTAATGGTTTTGGAGGGGGAACAGTCCTCCAGTTCTACCGACATCGCCACATAACCCAGTCTAACCAGCACATTCTCAGCCCCATTCACCTTTCCGTTTTTCTTTAATGTTCCCTGTCAGGGGAAAACTTTATCCTGATTCAGACAGCAAAAAACGCCAAAAAAAAAGAGGCCGCCCGTCAAACAGCAGCCCTAAAGAGAATAGTCCGTCCCTTATTTAATTGTACCCGCAAACTTCTTCCGCATTTTTTCCGCAAATTTTCTTCCGCATAATTATTGACTGTATTGAGTAGAGAATTGTTCCGCATATTACTCTTCAGAAATAATTTCCGCTTCCGGCGCTATGGGTTCACCGGTATAGCCGTGACCCCAGATCGCCTCCTCTTTCTTGCCCTCAATCAGGAACTGTACCTTCTCAACCTCCGGCAGCTGGGCCAGGGTATGGGCTACCGACTGTGAGGTCATCCTCTCACCGGTGCTGCCGCCCCAGTGTTTTGTCTGCATCTCACGGGAAAAGTTCACAAAAGCGACACCATCCACAATTTCAACGGAAATGAGTTTTGCCTCTTCAGGGATGGTCCGGTGCAGTCCTTCGGTCCGGGGACCTGCAATCAGCTGCTCGATAAGCAGTTCGGCCAGAGGTTTCCCGCCTTTTTCCACTGTGCGCTTTTCCGGTTTCAGGAACATGGCCTGGTCATCACTGAAATACAGGGTTATTTCAACTTGTTCCTCAGTAGGCTGTGGACTTACCGGGGGAGTTTCGGATTTGTCCTGTTCCTCAACCCGCGGTTTATCCTGTCCCATATCCTTTTTGTCCTGGCTGCCTGTCAGACCGCATCCTGCGGCAAGAATAAGCAGCGCTGCCAGGGCTGTAACCACAAAATACCTGCTCCACTTCAACCTGTTCAACCCCATCGTGCTCCCTCCTTTTGTCTTATTTGTATTTGTTTCTTCACTCATAATATAACTCTTATTAATTACACAAAAATGACGAATTTGTTACAAATATTTTAAGTTAATCTCGGCAATTCAAATGTGAATACAGTCTCTCCACCAGGTTCGCTGGCAACCCCCAGGTCCCCGCCATGGAGTTCCACTATTTCCTTAACAATTGCCAGTCCCAGGCCCCAGCCGCCGGTTTCCCGGGATCGGGCTTTATCAACACGGTAAAACCGTTCAAAGATATTGGGTACTTCTTCCGGAGGTATACCTGCCCCCCTGTTGGCCACATAGAAATGCAGCCTGTCACCCTGCACCCTGAATCCCAGGGTTACCTCTTCACCTGCAGGTGAATACTTTACCGCATTATCAACCAGGTTCACCAGGACCCTGAATATCTTTTCCCCGTCCAGAGGCCAGTAGATGTCCCCCGGATGAACAGTCCTTATCCCAACACCCCTGGCCCGGGCTGTGGGGGCAGCGGCCTTGCGGACCGCCTCCGCAATTTCTCCCACAGAAGTTTCTTCTATTCTGAGCTGCCCCTGGTCCCCTTCTATCCGGCTGAGGACCAACAAGTCCTCCACCAGGCTCCTGAGCCTGCCTGCTTCAAACCGCAGGTCCTGAACCAGTTCCCGGTACTCTTCGGGTGAACACTCTTCCCTGCGGGGGCAGGAATCCAGCAGGGCCGTTATTGAGGCAACCGGGCTTTTTAATTCATGGGAGGCATCAGCGACAAACCTTTTGCGGATATTATCCTCAGCCTGAATCCTGGCGCTCATGTCATTAAATACCCTGGTCAGTTCCCCGAATTCGTCATTCCCCGGGGGCGTCTCTATCCGGTATCCATAATCTCCGGATCCTATCCTCCCGGCGGCTATAATCAGCCTCTTTACCGGCCTGGTAAGAAAGGCGCCCATAAACAGGCTGATCACAAAGACCAGTGCCCCGCTGGCAGCTGAAAACCACAGGAGCCTGGTCCTGATCTCATCAAGCCGGGCCACCATGGGATTAATGTCGGCAGACACAAAGACAGCCCCGGTTACCTGTTTGCCGGAATACACCGGGACGGCCAGGTAGAGGATCCAGCCATACTCTGCCTCCCGGTAAGGTGTGGCAGCATTTTCCCCGTTCAGGGCACTCAAAATCTCCGGGTGACTCAGGACCCGGCCGCGGAAATCTCCGGCTGAATCAGCCATCACCAGCCCTGACCGGTCAAGTATCAGGAAACGGCTGCCCACCCTTTCAGCCTGGTTTCTGGCCAGATAATTCAGATAGGGCCCCTGCTCCCGGTCCCGGAGATACGGCGCTGAACTGTTGGCCAGAATGTTGGCATGGGTAAACAGGGCTGCCTTCTTTTCATCCAGAAAACTCTGCTGAAAAAAACCCATGGTAAAATACCCAAAAGCAGCAACTGTCAGAACTATAAGCACCAGATAGGTGATTCCAAGTTTTAATCCCAGGCTTAAACGCATCCACACATCTCCCTGTCAGTATTCCTCATTACATCTCCCTTTCAGTCTTCCTCGTTGAAAAAGTAACCTACACCCCATTTTGTCAGGATATACCGGGGCTTTCCGGGCTCAGGTTCAATTTTTTCCCTCAGTCTCCTTATATGTACATCCACTGTCCGATCCTCTCCGATATAATCATAACCCCATATGTCCTGCAAAAGCTGCTCCCTGGTAAAAACCCTGCCCGGCGCACCTGCAAGGTGCAGCAGCAGTTCAAATTCCTTTCCGGTAAGGTCTACTTCCCGCCCGCCGGCTGACACCTTCCTCCTGGAAGTATCGATAACCAAATCTCCACGCACTATCTGCCCGGCCCCCTGCCCCGGCTCATGGGTGGAACGCCTGAGGACCGCCTTGATACGGGCCAGCAGTTCCCTTATATTAAACGGCTTGGCCAGGTAATCATCAGCCCCCATTTCCAGGCCGATGATTTTATCAATATCATCACCCATGGCGGTCAGCATAATTATGGGGACCCCGGACTGGGACCTGATCTCCCGGCACAGGGTCAGGCCATCCACCCCGGGGAGCATGATATCAAGTATTATCAGGTCAAATTGGTTCTTCCTGACCTTCTCCCTGGCAGTCTCACCGTCAAAGGCCGCCTCAGTCTGATAACCTTCATTGTTCAGGCTCCTGGCCAGTCCTTTTACCAGGTTCTTTTCATCATCAACAATCAGGATTTTTGCAGCCATGATATCCCTCCGTCCTCACGGTAGTTATTTATATTATACCACAGTGTTTGGACGGCAAGCCGCTGTGAAAGGTTCACGGGACGTAAAAATCCTGCCCGGTATTCCTCCGGACAGGATTTTTCAGCGTGGGAAATGAAACTACAGTCCCAGGATTTCTGCAATGTCTCTTTTGATTTCACCTTTATCGGAAACCCGGTCATGCGTCACCGGTCTGGAATCAAGATTCTTCAGTCCCCGGTGGATTTCCATGCCTGTAATGTGTTCCAGCTCCCGGAGAATTTCAAATTCATCTTTGCCGCTAATGGCAGCCTCTCCCCTTAAAGCCTTCAGCACCGCACGGTTAAACTTAAAGGGACTTGCCGTCGCATCCAGCACGGTTACTGAATGGTCACCCGTGCGCCGGACATAGTCATAATAGACCTTAACCCCTACGGCAGTATGGGTATCAACTGTGTAGCCATACTTTTCATGTACGGCTTTTATGGTTTCCAGGGTCTCTGCCTCACCCGCCCAGCCGGCGCAGAGGATGTGCTCTGTTTGTTTGCGGGTCTCTTCATCTACCTGGAATCGTCCTTCTGTATTCAACTGTCCCAGCCATTGACCGATTTTTTCGCCATCATGACCGGTCACTTCAAACAAAAAGCGTTCCAGGTTGCTTGAGATCAGGATATCCATGGAAGGGCTGACTGTTTTGATAAACTCCCGGTTACGGTCATACTTTCCGGTAGCAAAGAAATCTGTCAGCACCCTGTTTTCATTGGAGGCACAAATCAGCTTATTGACCGGAAGCCCCATCCTGTAAGCATAATAAGCCGCCAGGATGTTGCCGAAATTACCGGTGGGGACCACAAAATTGACCCTGTCTCCATGGGAAACAGCCTTTTTGCCAACCAGGTCCAGGTACGCCCAGAAGTAGTACACAATCTGGGGGAGCAGCCGCCCCCAGTTAATTGAATTGGCTGAAGACAGTTCATATCCCTTTTCAGCCAGGAACCTGTTGTAAGCATCATCCCCGAATACCTGCTTCACGGCATTCTGGCAGTCATCAAAATTGCCCCTGACCGCCACCACCCAGGTATTGTCACCATCAGTGGTAGTCATCTGGAGTTCCTGTACCTTGCTGACCCCGCCATGGGGATAAAAGACAATAATCTTTATCCCCGGGACATTTTTGAACCCTTCCAGGGCAGCTTTGCCGGTATCCCCTGATGTCGCCACCAGGATAACCGTCTCCCTGTCTGCCCCCAGCTTCTCGACGGCCCTGGACAGGAAATGGGGCATGATCTGGAGGGCCATGTCCTTAAAGGCTGCCGTGGGGCCGTGCCACAGCTCCAGAATGTATGAAGTGTCATCAAGTTTACTTAGCGGCGCCATGTCAGGATGGTCAAAATTCCTGTCATTATACGCCCTTTGAATGCAATCATCAATTTCCTCAGGAAGATAGTCTGTAAGGAACATCCCCAGTATCTCCCGGGCCACATCCCGGTAACCCTTGCCTGCGAGTCCGGCAAGCTTTGCGACATTGACAAGGGGGATTTCTTCAGGGACAAACAGCCCTCCCGGGGGCACCATCCCAAGTTTAATCGCTTCTGCAGAGTCAACCCTGTTAAAATTATTTCTTGTACTGACGTACTTCATCGAAAATTTCTCCTTCTTTTGTACTATCTCCTAATTATAAAGCATCACCGGCAAGTGTTCAAGAATTATAAGTAAACATTGACAAAAGCGCTGTATGAAGGTAAAATTACTATATACCCCATAGGGGTATATAGTAAACTGGCAATAGGGAGGGTTCTTATGATAAGGTCCGATTTACTGGATATTATCAAGGAATATGAGTCACAACTAAAAAAATACAACCTTGACCTCAGGTACAGAATCATGTTGAACATAGACGGCCACCTGCTGGAATGGCCTCCTGAGGGAAACCATCCCCGGGACTTTGTATTTTCGGAAGTAATGCAGCTCCGCTGGGACGACAGAGAAACAGGTGTGTATTATTGGGCAGGAAACCTGACCCCACATCAGCAAACCATAAATGAACTCCTGGTTGACAACCTGTTAACCAAAATCCGCCTCCTGGAAAAGAATTATCATACACTAAACTGCGGTATGGGAGTATTGAACAGTGCTATCAAAGCAATTGAAGCCAAGGACAGGTATACCAGGGGACACTCGGACCGGGTGGCTGCCCTTTCCTTGAAAATTTCAGTAATCCTGGATGCAGCCGGGTTCCTCAATCCGGAGTATGCGGAACGGGACATAGAAATAGCGGCAAAGCTTCATGATATAGGGAAAATCGGGATAAGTGAATTAATCCTGACCAAACCGGAGCCCCTGACCATGCAGGAAATAAGGCAGATCCGCCAGCATCCTGCCGTGGGGGCTGCCATCCTGGCTCCCCTGGCAATATTCGGACACCTGATTCCGGCAATCCGCCATCACCATGAACGGTTTGACGGGAATGGCTACCCGGACGGCCTCCGGGGTCCGGAAATACCCCTCATTTCCAGGATCATCAGTGTGGCTGATACTTTTGATGCTCTCACCTCAAACCGGCCTTACCGTAAAGCCATGGATACCGAGACCGCCTATGCGGAAATCCGCAGGGTCAGGGGAACCCAGCTGGACCCTGACATAACTGATGCCTTCCTGTCAATTCCTGAATACCAGTTATCCCGGCTGATAGCCGGTTAAATGAGCTGCCCGCTGAGTACCTGCCTGTCTGTAGTCAAATATTGTTTATAAACTGTTCACAATTCGTTTATAATCTCATCAAGGAATCACCACAATTATTGGTTACTATATATCCAGAGTCCGGACACATTAAAAAGAAAGGGTGATTTCTATGAATTTCAAAAAGACACTGGGAGGTACAGCAGCGGCCCTGGCATTAGGCGGAATGCTGGTCTTCGGTCAGCCGTTCACACCGCCTGAAGCCAATGCTGCAGCTGCAGAACCCTCTGCTGCCGCCACGACAGCAGAAGTTTATGGCCCGGGCGCAGGACTCGGCCGTGCATATGGGAACATGATGGATTCCGTCAGCAAACTGCTGGGGATGGACCCTGCAGAAGTGAGGACTGAACGGCGGAGCGGCAAGTCTCTGGCCCAGATTGCCGAAACCAAAGGGATCAGTAAAGATAAACTGGTTGACAGTATCGTGGAACAGAGAAAATCCCAGCTTGATCAGGGTGTTGCCAATGGGAACATCTCACAGGAACAGGCCGAATATTGTGAGGAAAACATGGCCCAAAGGGTAGAAGAAGGTGTTACCCGAACCACTGTAGGTCCTGCCGACGGTAAAGGAGGCAGAGGAATGGGCCGTGCTGCCGGAATGGGCCAGACCATGGGACGCGACATGGGAATGGGCAGAGGCGCCGGAATGGGTGCAGCCATGGGTTATGGTGCTGACCTGAATCAATAACATAGGATAACCGCAAAAAGGATAACCGCAAAAAACTCCACCGGTCCAAAATCTGCCGTCACGGCAGTTCGGGGTCCGGTGGAGTTTTGGTTTCCGATGGTATTCTGTTTTTTAATGGGATTCTATTTTCCACCCTTTGCCGGGCTGGGTGTCTTTACCACCAGGATCTCAAAGTCCTTGCCCTCAGAAGCATGGACTGAGTGGGGGATATCCTTAGGACTGATCACAATATCTGTTGCCTCAACAACAGCAGATTCATTACCGACCACTATCTTCCCTTTTCCCCTGACAACATAGAAAAATACATCAACCGGAGTAATGTGGGTATCTACAACCTCCCCGGCCTTCAGCAGCAGGTTCATAACATTTACGTGTTCAGAATCATATACCTTCCTCCCGGTTACCCCCCGCGGAGTAGCCGCCTTTGTCAGGTCTTCAAGCCTGATAACCTGCATTTTCATCCCTCCTTGCATTTATTATCATGTTTTTCCTTTGTTTTTTCTTATTGTACACCTTATTTTTTTCAGTTTCATTGATATGTATCACAAAATCATGCCCGAAAAATCACCGTCCCGGAAGGAAAACCAGCATCACCTGTTGAATTTTCTTTATGTCATTTCTGCGTGGAGGTAAATCATGAACTATTTAATAGTATGTCTTATAATCGGATTGGTCCTGACTATTCATGAAACAGGCCATTTTATCTCGGCAAGGCTGAACAAAATACCTGTTAAAAGATTTTCTCTTGGTTTTGGCCCCAGGCTGTACAGTGTCTGGCGCGGTGACACCGAGTTCTGCCTGTCACTTATCCCCCTGGGAGGTTATGTGCTGCCACACATAGAGTCTGAAGAAGATTTTTATCAGATACCACCGGAGCGCAGGATTTGGTTTTCCCTGGGAGGGCCGCTGGCAAACCTGCTTTCAGTGATTCCTTTGATGGCTGTATTCAATATTGCCACAAAGGGCTTTAGCATATCAGGGATTTTGGTACACCCGATTATTCAGACAGGCATCTATGTGCAAAGTATAATTGGCGCCATTCCGCTTTTATTTCAGGATCCCCAACAATTATCAGGGATCGTAGGGATAGTATCTCAGGGTGAACAGGCAGTAAGTCTCGGCCTTTCCGGCATTCTGGCCCTGGCTGCCTTCCTGAGTGTAAACCTTGCCATCCTCAACCTCCTGCCTGTCCCTGCTCTGGACGGCGGTCAGGTGCTGATGACCGTGATTGAAAAAGTATGGCCGAGATCGATTAAAATCCGTATCCCCCTGTCACTTTTGGGTTGGGTGTTTATTATTGGGACAATGGTTTATGCTACATCCAGGGATGTTTCCAGACTGCTGGGATAGGACCGGAGGAATTAAAAATGAAACTCATAAAAATCTTGAAGTTCGGCGGGGCAGCCGTTATTACAGTGATAATATTTGTACTGTACTCCAATCTTTCCGTCTACCTGTCGGGGAGGTCAGGTGTTTATACTGTTGCTGACAGCCCAAAAGCAGATGCAGCTATCGTCCTGGGCGCCCGGGTCTACCAAAGCGGGGCCCTGTCCCCGGTGCTGGCAGACCGCCTTGATACCGGAATCCAACTATATAAAGAGGGTAAGGTTAAAAAGCTCCTCCTCACCGGAGACCACGGCCAGACAACATACGATGAGGTAAACAATATGCGCCTCTATGCCCTGGGGCAAGGGGTTCCCGAAGAAGACATCTTTATGGACCATGCCGGTTTCAGTACTTATGAAAGTATGTACCGGGCCAGGGATGTATTTCAGGTAAAAACAGCGGTCATTGTCACCCAGGAATTCCACCTCCCCCGGGCACTGTACATCGCCCGGGCTCTGGGGCTTAAAGCATCCGGAGTCAGGGCAGACAAAAGAGAATATATCGGTGAGGACTATCTGAGGTTCCGTGAACTCCTGGCAAATACCAAGGCTGCCGCACAGCTTGCCGTCCATGACAGGCCTGCATACCTTGGTCCCGAAATACCCATCTGGGGTGACGGAAGGGCAACCAAGGACAAAATATGACTCAGTGCTGGCATATATTACAGAAATATGTCCACCTGCCATTAAGTTTTGTTTCCCTGACGGGATTCCCACACACCCGGCACGGTTCCCCTCCCCTGTCATAGACCATAAAGTGCGGTATCTGGCCACCACTCCTGTTATCCCATACAGCATATTTCTCTTCAATATATCCGCCATTACTGACGGCTTCCCTTAATATCCGGGGGATGGCCTGCCACAGCTTTTCCATTTCACCCGGACCGATATCCGGAATCTTTCGGTCCGGCAGTATACCGGCAGCAAAAAGCGCTTCATTGGAATAGGCATTTCCCAGGCCGGCTATAAGTTTCTGGTCCATCAAAAGGGGTTTGACAACACCCCTTCTTTTTGTAAACAGGCCAGTAAAGTTCCCCAGGGTGAACTCCGGGGACAGTGGTTCAATACCCAGGCCGTCCAGTTCCCTTTCCAGCCCGGAAGAATTGACCAGGTGAAGAAATCCAAGTCCCAGGTCACAGAAAAACAATCTGGTGTCATCACTAAAACCAATAATAACATGAGGTTTCCCCGGCAGTCCTTCACTGTCACCGGCCGCCCCGTAATACATTCTTCCGTCAAGCATCATGTGGGTTACCATGTACAAGCCGCCGCGAAGATGGAAGACCAGCAGCTTGGCCCGCCTGGTCACATTATCGATTACCTGGCCGTGAAGAGCAGCAGTAAATTCAGCTATAGTCACATTTATGGTTTTAGGCCTTTCAACCCATACTCCGGCAATCTGTTTTCCGGTCACTGTTCTTAATATCATTGAACGGTAATTTTCCATTTCCGGTATCTCAGGCACGTCTCTCCCTCCAATGTAATTATCCTGTTTCGGGTTTGCTTCATCTAGTGTCCTACAATATGACCTCTTTTACACCCTCCTCTGAGAAATTTTCCCGGACCCGGTAACACCCGGGGCAAAGTTAACATAATATATCGTAAGGAGATACCTGGATATTTCCCCCTGCCTGAACATATAATTTACCGACCCTATGATTTCTGCCGGCATTGCCCAGAACCTCTGTTATTTTTGCTGTTATCCGAAAAGCAGGTGAGTATAATGACCGACCGGGAGTTTTTCACCTTCCGTGAATATATGAAAAAGGAAGAAGGCCCGCTTACGGCTTCAATGGAGGACTATCTGGAAATGATTTACCGGCTTTCGGAAAAATCAGGTTTTACCAGAATTCAGGACCTGGCTGATGCCCTGAACGTCCAGCCCCCTTCGGCTACCAAAATGGTCCAGAAGCTTGCTGATATTCAACTTGTCAACTATAAGAAATATGGCATAATTATGCTCAATGATGCCGGGCAGAAAACAGGCAGGGCGCTGCTGGATCGCCATCGAACCATCGAGGAATTTCTGCGCCTGCTGGGCCTAAAGGAAGGAGTTCTGGAGGAAACCGAAAAAATAGAACACACCATAGGCCCCCATACCCTCAGGTGTATCACCGAGTTTGTGCATTTTTTAAAGTCCCGCCAGGACTTCATAGATGATTACAATGAATACCGCACACCAAAACAGGAGCCCTAGCGGCTCCTGTCCCAGTCTTCTTATAGCTTATCAGCATATAGTTTATCATCATAAGACTTATCAATGGCATTACAGTTTACTGACAGAATAGGATACTACCGCACGGTACTCACCACCGGGCTTCACCCTCACGGCCCTGCCTCTGTTCATATCATAATTATTGCCCATCCATGGTTCCAGACAAAGGAATTCCCTGTCCCGGAGGACCCAAAGGCCCAGATACCTGAACGCATCGTCATACCTGACCGTAACCCGGAAGCCATCACTCCTGTCAAACCAGGCCTCGTTTTCCTGCAGGCTGCCAAAGACCAGGTTTGTTTCAGGGGCGGCATCGAAATCCGGTACTCCGCGAAAAATTCCGGTTTCCCCGGTCTTGATGTCAAAATAACGTTCCGCCGGAATGTGCAGCTTAACAGCCTTTACCCCGGGAGCATAAAAATACGGGTGGAAGCCGGCATAAAAAGGCATATCTGTGCCTGAGCCGTTAATATACTTCTGCTCAATGGTAAGAGTCCCTGCAGTTATAAAATAGGTAAACTCCAGCCTGAAATCAAAGGGGTAAATTTTCCGGGTCTCCTCACTGCTTTCCAGGTACAGCTTAATCCTGGCGTGGTCTCTGAGACATTCGGGCTCCTCCGCCTGCCATGGGAAATCCCGGGCCAGGCCATGCTGCTTCATTTCATACTCCCTGCCGTCGCCCGTAACATACCTGTCATTTTCCAGCGGGCCGCAGATTGGAAAAAGAACCGGATTGCCCCCACGCACGTTTTTGGTCCTGTCATACAAAGTACTGCTATCCAGATAAAAGAGCGGGATATCACCCACAACGTACTCTGCCGGCAGCCCGCCCCTTTCAGGGACAAACCTTGCAGTGATGCCATTGTCACCGT
Source organism: Thermincola carboxydiphila (assembly GCA_016841325.1). GTDB lineage: Bacteria > Bacillota > Thermincolia > Thermincolales > UBA2595 > Phosphitispora. Next base: position 63,710 of record JAENZJ010000013.1, on the reverse strand, counting down.
AAAGCTCGTAAATTTCCAATCCCTTTTCATTCATTTTCCGAAAACCAAACAAGTGAAACACCTCACACAAAATATTTTCCTTAAAAAGAGCCTCTCAATAAGTTATAATAATATATTGGGTGGATTTTAATCACAAATAATTATTACAGGAGTGACCCTATGAATTCCTTCAAAACAATTATCCCGGTCCATTACTTTGAACTGAACAACCACCGCGAGGCTTCACCGGTGGCAGTCTTAAACTACCTCGAGGAGACAGCCATCAGGCACTCTGAAACTGTCGGCTGTGGCATAGACAGGCTGCTGGATGAAGGTAAAGGCTGGGTGCTTACCCGCTGGTCGGTAAATATAACGGACTATCCGTTATGGAATGAGAGTGTTGCCATCGAAACATGGCCTTCCAGCTTCCACCGGTTTTATGCCACCAGGGAATTCAGGACTACCGGACCCGGGGGACGCCTGCTGGGGGTGGCCACATCCCTGTGGGTGTTCCTGGACCTGAACCGGAAACGGCCGGTCAGGATACCGGACTTTATCCAGAATGCCTATGGAAAAAACCCTGTCCGCATGATTGAGGACGGGTTCCCGGATTTGCCCGGAATGGACAAACCGGAAAACAGTCTTTCCTTCAGGGTAAGGTTAAGTGACATTGATTCTAACAACCATGTTAACAATACCCGCTATGCGGAATGGATTCTGGAAGCGGCGCCCCTTTCCCTGCACCGGGATTTTCGCCTGTCAACAATGGAAATTGCCTACAAAAAAGAAACCGGTTATGGCTCATCAGTAATATCCGAATGTGCTGCAGCTGAATATGCAGCAGCCGAGTATGCGGCAGTCGAACACACCGCAGCCGGGTTCCCCGGGACAGAGCAGATCCTGCTGCACCGCATCCTTGACTCCGGTACGGGCACAGAACTAGTCCGGGCAAGGACAGTATGGCTCCCCAGAAGTTAACCCGCGGTATCATCTGCCGCGGGTTTACTGAGTAGGTCTGCATATTTTGCTGCCTGTTTAATTGATTTTCCTAAAAATCTTTTACTGTAACCTTGTCCATGGTGTCACCGGCCCTGAGTTTCATCACCACATCCATTCCCCCGACTACCTGGCCAAAAACCGTGTACTGCCCGTCAAGGAACGGTGTTTCCGCAAGGGTAATATAAAACTGGCTGCCGGCGGAATCCAGGTCATTGGCCCGGCGGGCCATGGCCACAGCCCCTTTGAGGTGCTTGCGGGAGTTAATCTCAGCCTTGATAGTATAGCCGGGGCCGCCCATCCCGTTACCCTCGGGGTCTCCCCCCTGGATTACGAAACCGGGTTCATAGCGGTGGAAAGTCAGACCGTCATAAAAACCTTTTTCAGCAAGCTTCCTGAAGTTTTCCACTGTATTAGGGGCGTCATCTTTAAACAGCTCAATATATATCCTGCCATACTTTGTCTCGATAATTCCCACTCTCTTACCCTTCAGGGCTGACTCGTCAAAAGGAACGCTTTCTCCCCCAGAAACGCCGGCTGCTCCATTCTCCTGAGCCGGTTCCCCACCGGTACCGTTCTGCTGTTCATTTTGGCCCTCCTGTTCATTTTGGCCCTCCTGTTCATTTTGGTACTGCTGTCCTGTTTGCCTCTCTTGTCCTGAAGTGTCTGCTGGCTGCTCTGTGTTCCCCCCACAGCCGGCCACAGCCAGCAGGAGTACTAAAATAATTACTGCAGCCATTGCAATCCGTTTGGTCATTTTCCCTGTTCACTCTCCCTTTTATTTCTGTGATCAGTAAGGCTCAGTTGCTGCCCATATCTAAGATAACAAATTTTCATCCCCCTGTCACCAGTGAATTACTCCTTACCTTCCAGGGCTTCTTTCAGGAGGTCACCCAGGTTAGTGCCAATGCTTCCCTTGTCACTGTACTGGGTTATCAGCTTTTTATTGACCACACCTTTACTGCGGGCAGCTGACAGGTTTTCCCTGAAATTATCCAGTCTTTCGGTGAACCCGCAGTTTTTGCAGCGCACCACCCTGCCGCCCTGCTTCTCCAGGATAACCATTTTCTTTTTGCAGTCCGGGCAGCGGAAGTTGGAAACCTGAGGTTCGGCGGCTTCCCTGTGTCCGCATTCCCGGTCCGGGCAGACCAGGAATTTCCCCTTTTTACCCTTTATCATAATCAGGTACCGGCCACAGTCAGGGCATTTGACACGGGATATATTGTCTGCCTTAAACTGAGCCCCGCTGGCAGCAATTTCCTTAACCAGCTTCACGGTATATTCGCGAATCCCGGCCATAAAACGGTTCTTCTCAGCCCGGCCCCGCGCCATTTCGGAAAGGGACCGTTCCCATTTTGCCGTAAGTTCCGGTGACCGCAGGTCTTCACTGACCAGGGCGATTAACTGAATCCCTTTTGAGGTCGGGATGAGTTCCTTGCCCCGGCGCTCCACATAATCTGTATTAATAAGTTTCTCGATAATTTCCGCCCTGGTAGCCGGTGTCCCCAGGCCGCCCTGTTTCAGGGCTTCCCTGAGTTCCTCATCTTCAACGAATTTCCCGGGACTCTCCATGGCCGACAGCAGGGTGGCCTCCGTATACCGGGCGGGGGGCTTCGTCTGGGACTTGTTCGCTTTACAATCCTTGACCTGTTTAGCAGCGCCCTTTTTCTGGGAATGCAGCACCTGCTCCGGAAGGGCATCATCCCGCTCCTCGCCTTCCTGGTCGGCTGCCTTTCCGTAAACAGCCTTCCAGCCCTGTTCCCTGACCACCTTACCGCGGGAATAAAAGTTTTCCCCTGCTGCAGTTGTGACCACAGTAACCCTTTCATATTTGAACGGCGGGTAAAATGCCGCAATAAATCTCTTAACTATAAGGTCATATAATTTTCGTTCATCAGCATCAAGGACACTAAGGCGCACCGGTTCTTCAGTGGGAATAATGGCATGGTGGTCACTGACCCTGCTGTCATCAACAATCCTCTTGGTAATTGACAGGTTTTTGCCCAGCAGGGGACGGGTATAATCAGCATATTCCCCGATGGCAACAGAGTTGAGCCTGTCCTTCAGTGTCGGCACAATATCTTTGGAGAGGTAACGGGAGTCGGTACGCGGGTAGGTGACCAGTTTATGCCGTTCATACAATGCCTGGAGGACCGCCAGGGTTCGCTGTGCTGAAAAGCCGTATCTCCTGTTGGCGTCCCGCTGCAGTTCGGTCAGGTCATATAACAGGGGCGGCGGGTCGGCTTTTTGTTCCACTTTCAGGTCCGTAATCTTACCCGCGGCGCCCTTTATTTTCCCGAGTAGGGCTTCGGCCCGGCTATGGTCAAAGATTCTCCCCTGACCTGAGGCATCCCGCCAGTCGCCAAAATAATCCCCAAAATCAGCCCTTACCGTCCAGAAGTCCTTAGGGACAAATTTTTTGATTTCCTCTTCCCTGTTTACTATCATGGCCAGGGTTGGGGTCTGTACCCGGCCTGCCGTAAGCTGTGCATTAAACTTGGTAGTCAGGGCCCTGGTAACATTAAGTCCTATCAGCCAGTCGGCTTCAGCCCTGCATACAGCCGAAGCATAAAGGTTGTCATAGGCCTGCCCGGGCTGCAGCCGGGCAAATCCATCTTTAATGGCGGAGTCGGTCTGTGATGAGATCCAGAGCCTGCGAAAGGGTTTTTTCCAGCCGGCATATTCCATTATCCACCTGGCTACAAGCTCCCCTTCCCGACCGGCATCGGTGGCAATGATAAGTTCCCCGAGGTCACCCCGTTTCATCAGGTTCCTGACGGCATTATATTGCTGGGATGTCTGCCGGATTGCCTTCAGTTTCATCTGCCTCGGCAGCATCGGCAGGTCTTCCAGCCGCCATGTCTTATATTTCTTATCATAATCCTCGGGTTCAGCCAGGGTCACCAGGTGCCCCAGAGCCCAGGTAACCACATATTTGGGGCCTTCCAGGTATCCTTTGCCCTTGGTATGGCATCCCAGGACCCGGGCGATTTCGCGCCCCACGCTGGGTTTCTCAGTCAGTACCAGTGACTTCATAAGTAATCCTCCGTATACTGTTTTAGTATCCCGGAAACAGAATTTCCTTCCGGGGGTCAATGACTTAATTATAGCATACCGGGACACTGGGGGGCAAAATATATACGAGGCTGGCTCAGTTATGAGCCAACCTCATCCTTTTATTTCTCCGGAGGCCTTTCAGGGGTCTTCTGCCCGGCGGCCTCTGCGATCTCTTCATTCAGGTTTTCAGTGAGCTGAACTCCGGCAGGCACTCCGTAATCAGGGATATTGGTTTTTCCGATATACTTGTCCTCCCGGTTATCCTTACGGTACTTTTCTTCTTTATCCGGCAACAGGCACTACCTCCTCTTATTCACTGTTTACAGGAGCACTGATTTCACTGTTCAGGCCGCCCACAGGGATATTCATTATCTCCTCAGCCCTTTTTTCACTGGCGGCCCTGGCAATAGCATTATCCAGTTCTATTCCGGCTGTATCCCCCATTTGCTGGATCAAATCCGAGCCTGCGGTGACCCCCGGAATTCTGGTTTCATCCTTGTTACTACCCTTATTTTTTGTTGTCGCGGGTGCCTTGCGAACCATTATATCTAACACCTCCTTCTGTTATTATTAATATTTCTATTTTTTCCGGTTTTCATTACTCCGCGGCAAATATGGAGCAATAATTAATGCCCCAAACTGTAAATTTGTATTAAAATCTGCCTCATAATGCAGGCAGGCGATAACCTCTGATGTAGTGTTCCTCTTTAGGCGGAACTGCAGTCTCCACAAGAAGTTTTCCGGTTTCTGCCGCAAAGACCAGCAGAACAGTGTTTCCATTATCCCCGGCCCTGTCCCCGGCAGGACCTCCCCCGGAGAACACCAGCACCCTGTTTCCCGCAACCACCGGCTGAGGTATATCAACAACCCCGTATTTCCCCTGAACCCTGCGCTGACCGGAGACCACAGGAGCTGTCCAGATAAGTTTTCCTGATTTCTTCTCAAAGGCATATAACTTAAGTGCCTCATCAGTTACATAAACCCGCTCATGGTCTGCCGCCGGCCGCTTCCTGACGGCCCCTTCCACAGCTGCGCTCCACAATTGCTGTCCGGTAAGGGCATCATAACAGTACAGCACACCTGAACTGCTCCCGGCAAAAATCCGGCCATCAATGAGAGGAGCTGTCAAAGTCCCGTTCTTCTCTTCCCTGGTCTGTTGCGGCAAACAGTTGTTGACCGGATCGGGCAATACCGGCGTGCTTGGGACAGCTAATGCCTTTTCCGCAGCCTTTTCTGTTTCACCCTTATTTGGCTTATCCCTTTCCTCCTGCAAAAGAGCCTCCCAGGTGCTCCGGTCGACAATCCCGTGAGACGCAAGTCCCTTACTCTTCTGAAACTGCCTGACTGCTTTTTCGGTACTTTTCCCGAATATCCCGTTTACTGTCTCCGGGCCATACCCAAGGTTCACCAGTCTCTGCTGCAGTTCTTTCACGGCAGCACCCTTATGTCCTTTACGGATTAAAGGATGTGAGGATATAATAATGGGAATAACCAGGTCCATACCTGCTACAACGTCTTCAGATGTTGATATTTTGTTGGCTGATACCAGAGACAGCACCGGGACATTATACAGCCCGGCAACAGACTCCAGAGTCTCACCCGATTTTATCGTATGAACCACCATACCGGACACGCCCCCTTAGAGTTCTTAATATAAAGATACTCCACAAGCCTGGCCGGTGTGCCAAAAATTTTTTATAGCATTTTTTTTTGCAGTAATACCTTCGTTTCCGATGCAGGAACAGGTTTGCTGCACAAAAAGCCCTGTATTTTGGTGCAGTTCCGCCTGCGAAGAAAATCAAGCTGCTCCTGTAATTCCACGCCTTCAGCTATAATATCCATACCCATGTTATGTCCCAAAACAATTATGGTATTAACAATAGCGGCATTATCCCTATTGTCGGGGATATCGCGCAGGAACATGCCGTCAATTTTAAGGGTGCTGATTGGGAACCGTTTCAGATAATTAAGTGAGGAATATCCGGTGCCAAAGTCATCGATAGCTATTCTGATTCCCATGTCATTAAGTTCACTCAGGATTGCTGTTGTAAATTCTACATCATGCATGGCAACACTTTCAGTTATCTCAAGTTCCAGAAAACGAGGCTCCATACCTGTTACCTCAAGGATTTCAGCTATCTTTACAACCAGGTCCGGCTGCATAAACTGCCTTCCTGAGATATTGACTGCAACCCGCACCTGGGTGAATCCCGAATCATGCCATTCCCTGTTCTGGGCACAGGCCCTGCGCAGGACCCATTCTCCAATAGGAACAATCAGTCCGGTATCCTCAGCGACCGGGATAAATTTACCGGGGTCAATCAGGCCCAGTTGGGGATGCATCCATCTGACCAGGGCTTCCATACCGGTTATCTGGCCGGAGCTAATTTCTACCTGCGGCTGGTAACAGACCACAAACTGTTCCAGTTCAAGGGCCCGGTGCAGGCTGTTTTCCAGGGAAAGCCGTTCATGGACCATAAGGTTCATGGCAGGGGCATAGAAGCATAAATTATTCCTGCCGCTTTCCTTGGCCCGATACATGGCCATATCCGCATTCCTGAGCAGTGTATCCGGGTCCTCCCCGTCAAAAGGATAAATGGCAATCCCTATACTTGTCGTAATATGGAACTCCTGTCCGGCAATCAGCCACGGCTGTCTCAGGGCTGTGAGCACCCTGATGGCAATGCCTTCCACGTCCTCCCTCCCGGAAACTTCGGGGAGCAGAACAGCAAACTCGTCACCCCCAAGCCTGGAAATAGTGTCGCAATCCCGGACACAGATCTTCAGCCGGTTCACAACATTTTGCAGCAGCTGGTCACCATGGGCATGCCCCAGCATATCATTAACACGCTTAAACCTGTCCAGGTCCAGGAACATAACAGCCAACTGCCCGTTGTGCCGCTTTGACCGTTCCAGTTCCACAGTAAGCCTGTCATTAAAAAGAATCCTGTTGGGCACATCAGTGAGGGAGTCATGGTGGGCCTGATATACCAGTTGCTGCATCATATTGCGCTTCTCAGTAATGTCACGGAAGACCAGGACAGCTCCGATGCTCCGGCCTTCCCGTTCCTTAATGGGCGAGGCAACACACTCAATGACGTATTTTCTGCCCTCCCGGTCAGTTAAAACCGCATAATTGGAAAAGCCTTCGGCAGACCCTTTACACATACACTTTTCCACAGGGTTTTCCACCTTTTCGCCTGTTTCACTGCTAATCCTGAAAACCTGCAACAGGGGCGCCCCAATGGCTTCTTTATTGTTCCAGCCCGTGAGTTCCTCGGCCACCGGATTAAGGTATTCAATATTCCCCCGGGCGTCTGTGCTGATAACGGCATCACCAATGGAATGGAGGGTAACCAGGGCCCGTTCCTTCTGTTCCCATATCACCCGTTCTGTGCGCCGGCGTGCCTCCTCGGCCCTGGTACGTTCACTGATATCCCTGACAACCTCTATGGCCCCAATGATTTCTCCGGCAGCATCCCTGAGGGGAGAAGAAGTAATTTCCACATGTATTTGTCCCTTACCATTGGGGGCAGTAAAGTGTCTCTCTACAGTATGGATAACCCCGTCATGAAATGACATCTGTACAGGACAGTTCTCACAGATTTCTTCCCTGTTTTCGTAAGCAGCATAACAGTATTCCCCCACATGGTCCCCTATGAGTGCTTTTTCAACACTATTTTGAAACAGGATGCGGAAATTGGTGTCCTGAATGCTGATTCCGTCTCCAATGCCAGCTAAAATGGCTTCAAGGGTGTTTTTTTCCTCTTCGGCTTTTGTCCTGGCAGCCTGCAGTTCGATAAAATTCTCCCTCAGTGTAGCTGCCATGGATTTAAAATTGTCTACCAGGGATGCCGTCTCCGCCAGGGAACTTTTCGGCCAGGCAACATCCTGCCCGTGGAGGATCTTTTCCGGCAGATTGGTCGTAACCGCGGCCAGACTGGACACGGGCCCGGCCAGCCGGCAGCAGATCAGGTCCGCAAAAATCAGTGCCAAAATGGCCAGTACCAGTATTCCGGCCATATTTTTCACATTACTGTCCATAGCCTTCTGGAGGAAAGGGGCCATGGACACTTCAGTTACCAGGGTCCATGGAGCATAACTGCCAACGGGTTTCTCCGTCAGGTAAAATGATTCCTGCCAGCGTACCAGTCCCGGCAAGCCATGTGAAGAATCCGGAACCCAATGATAAATATTGCTGCCAAAGGCTGCCTTGCTGCCGCCCTCTTTACGGTCAAAAACCTGAGTGGGGTTAATACCCGTGCGGGTAGTAGCCACCACCTTCCCACCGCTGTCAATGATTGTTGCCTCCAGTTCATTTCTTAAGCTGTTTGCCTGCAACAGACTGCTGATGTAACTAAGGTCCAGTGAAGCTATCACATAACCCTCAAAGCGGTTTTGCACAATTACTGGCACCCCCATGGTTGCAATGGGGACAGGATTGCCCACCCGGCCCATAAACACATCGGAAATTACCGGCTGCCGGGTTTCCTTTAACTGCCGGTAATAGTCCCTGTCCGAAAAATTCAGCCCCACTGCCGGTTTCCCGTTTTCATCCATAGCAGGTGAAAAAACCCTGCTGGTCCCACTGGCATCATCTATGTGGACCCTGATAATGTCTGAGTGTGCCCCTCTCAACATGGCTGCGCTCTGCTGTAAATACTCTGTCGTCAGGTCATCCCGTACAGCCATTTGTGCAAGTTGATCCAGAGCCCCTATGTGGTCCCCCTGCCATATGTTTAAGTTGCCGATTATCTGTATGGATGCAGTTTCAATCATTGTCCCGATCTCCTGCTGCATGGCTGACTGTTCCCGCTGATTATCGACAGCCATTAACAACAGTGCCGGAAACAAGGCTATAGAGACCAGCACATTAAACAACAGCTGTCTCAGGGTAGCCCTGCTGTCCTTATTAGTTTTACTATCAACAGCAGCCCATTTCTGCAAAGGCAGGTTTGTATACAGCACATTGGCGACAAGGGCATTAAAGATACCGTTTACTGAAGCTTTCAGGGAAATTAACAAAGCAATCTGAAAATCCACTCCCAGTACCCTGGCATTATAAAGCAAAATGACCGGAAAACCGATACTAACCCAGAAAATAACTCCGGGAATAATAATCGTTTCCCCTCTTCGTCTGAGGAACAGCCCGACAAACAGGGCTTCAGCCAAAAAAACCGGAAAAGATAAAGGCTGCCTAAGGTACATTGTACAGCCTGCGGCAGCGACAGCACAAAAAAGGCCCCAGCCAAGGCCGTATATACGGAGTGCCAGGAGTACGGCAATACTACCGAAGAAGAACTCCACTCCCAGGGCCAGTGGGAGACTCATAAAATTACCGGCAATACTGAGGACAATAAGAGCTGATAAAAAAAGAGCTGTCCTCACAGGCCTATTTTTACTGTTGGTTCCGTTAAATCCGGTCATTTTATCCTCCGCAGGAATTACTACAATTTTATACGTTTTATAATTATTATAAATACGACATTTATAGAGTTGTTCCTGCGTATACGGTATTTTTCGATTAAAAAGGCTTAGCTGCGCTAAGCGCCTTTAAGCTGCGCATCGGCGAAGCTCAGCCTTTTTTATGCAGATAGGATAAAAATTTACAATTTCCTGTCTACCAAGAAACACTATTAAGAATTGAAAGTAAGCTGAGTCAAAAAATGGTATCAGGAATTCTGGAAATTTTGCGGTTTTTCTGGTAACATTAAAAAAACAGCCAGCTAAAACGCCCTGGAGGTAAGTTATGTTAACAGATTTCTGGTCTCTTTATGGTGAAAAAATTGTCTGGGCTTATTCGGTATCTACCACGATTCTTGTAATAGTGGTAGGGTTCCTGATTTTTATGGAGAAGAAAAACCCCTATAAAACTATTGCCTGGCTGGCAGTACTTAATATTTTCCCAATCCTCGGTTTCATTGTCTACCTGATGCTGGGCCAGAACCTCCGGAAGAGAAAGGCTGTACGCACCAAGTATATTAATGAAATGGAATACCTCAGGAGCATAGTGGACCGCCAGATAGACTGTATAGAAAATGACTGTGATTTTGCCAGGGAACTGAACTCCAAGAAACAACTGGTCAACCTCTTGCTGCACAATGCCAATGCGCCGTTTACCAGGAGCAATTCTGCTGAAGTGCTCTCAGACGGGACAGAGGCTTTTGAAAATATCTATACCGCCCTGGAAAAAGCAGTGAATCATATACACCTGGAATACTATATCATCCGTGATGACAGGACCGGACGGAGATTAAAAGACATCCTGATCCGCAAAGCCCGTGAAGGGGTATCTGTGAAGGTCATTTATGATGCCGTGGGAAGCTGGTATCTCCCGGGCAAATATACCGGGGACATGAAAAAAAACGGCATTGACATCAGACCTTTTATGCCTGTGATAATGCCATATATCAATAATAAGCTTAATTACCGGAACCACAGGAAAATCATCGTCATTGACGGCAGGGTGGGATTCCTGGGAGGACTTAATGTGGGTGATGAATACCTGGGATATCACCCCAGGCTGGGGAAATGGCGGGATACGCACTTGCGCCTGGAGGGGTCGGCAGTACACTTCCTGCAGGTTATTTTTATGCTGGACTGGGAGTTTGTCAGCCATGAGAAACTGGCTGATGCGACTGATGCCTCATATTTCCCGGAGATGAAGAGCTTTGCCGGCCAGCCTGTCCAGATCGCTGCCAGCGGGCCTGACTCTGACTGGGAATCAATCCGGCAGTCGTATTTTGCCCTGATTAACTCAGCACATAAGTCAATAAAAATTACCACTCCATACCTGATCCCTGATGAGGGCATTTCCCTTGCCCTGAAAACAGCGGCATTGAGCGGGGTGGATGTGAAAATAATTCTGCCCGGCATACCTGACCACAAAATTGTTTTCTGGGCATCACAGAGCTATTTTGATGAACTTATGGAGGCCGGTATCCAGATCTATCTCTACCGGCCGGGATTCATCCATGCCAAAATAATTTCTGTTGACGGTGAAGTGGCTTCCCTTGGGTCGGCCAACCTGGACATGAGGAGTTTTCAGCTGAATTTCGAAGTCAATGCGATGATATATGACAGGACTTTGGTGGCAAAACTGGACGCCGACTTTGCCCGGGACCTGGCCCAGGCAGTACAGGTCAACCCGGTGGAATTTGCCGCCCGCCCCCTTTGGAGCAAAGTCCGCCAGTCAGCTGCCCGCCTCCTGTCACCCCTTTTGTAATCAGCTCTGCTGGTTGTTATTCATCATTGGCGGGATGGCCAGCCAGCCCTTAACTTTGCCGTACATGCACAACTCATCATATACATGCAGTTTTTTCTCAAAAAAATCTGCAAACATATTCCTCAGTTCATCATTAACGACAAAAGCCCGCAAGGACCGGATACATAATTCGAGAATATCCTGGGCTGTGGTAAATACCCTCCGGAACAAAAGCTGGTCCTTAACAATACCGGACTCAGCTGTAAAACTGGCACTCTTGGGATACCTGTCAGGCATGGGCAGCTTATATTTGTTCATCACCTGTTCAATTCTGTTAATCTGTTTTTCCCAGACCTGAATATCACCTTCCAGCAAATTTTTAAAGTCAGGGTCATGGGCAAAATTCTGATATATCTGCATTAGCTCAACAAGGTCATATCTGATCACCAGGTTATCCCACAGGAGATAAACCTCCCCTGCTGTGATGGTTGGTTCTTTTACTTTATCTGCCGGTCCAATGTGAAAGTTACCTATCTGCATGGCTGTACTCCTTTACTGTTTTAACAGTTATGCATTGGCGGTATAGTAAGCCAGCCCTTCAGTTTGCCGTATTTACAGAGGTCATGGAAGACATCCACTTCATCAAGGGCAAAACCAATGAACATCTGCCGGAGGGGATCATTGACCACAGTCACCCTGATAGCCCAGATATGGTGGTCAAGAAAACCCTGAATACTGGTAAAAATTCTCCTGAAGAGAAACTCATCCCGGAAGACCCCTGACTGGGCCTCATAATTGACACTCTTGGGAGGCCGCGGCGGCAGGGGTATTTTATACCTGTCCAATTCCATTTCCAGTTTATTAACCTGTTTTTCCAGGGTCCGGCCCAGCCCCTGGGTAAGTATCAGACGGAATTCCGGGTCATGGGCCAGGTTCTGGTAAGTCTGGGTCATCATAATGGCATCATATCTTGACATTAACATGTCCCACAGGATATATGCTTCCCCTGTGCTAAGCACCGGCTGTTTAACTGAATCGGCAGCGCCGACATGAAAGTTACCGATTTGGACCATGTCAAAAACCCCTTTATTGTTTGTTCATCCTCCCAGGGTAATATCCTGTCCCTCATACCACCTGAGGGCTTCAAAGAGGTGTTCCGGAGTGAAGTCCGGCCAGTAATCATCAATGATATAAAAATCCGAATATATCGACTGTACCGGCAAAAACCCGCTCAGCCTTCTTCGGCCGCCCCAGCGGATAATCAAATCAACCCTGGAGACATCGGAAGATGCCAGGTGCTGATAGAACCCCTTCTTAGTACCTTTCCCATTAGAGCCTTTCCCGTTAGTGCCTTTCCCGGCCGAACCGGTCAACCCGTGGTTCAGGTCCCACTGCCAGCCGTAATTGACGAGAAAATTTATTTTGATGGAACCTTTTCCGAAAGAAATCCTGTTGGTGTATGGTATCAGTTCACGCGGAAATGACGGGGAATCAACATTGCCGATGACCCTTAGGGCAGCATCACACTTTGACAGTTTTAGGACAGCATCGACACATGCTTGTTTAAAAGCCTTCTTCTGGGAAAGCGGCCTCTTGGTATTATCCTGAGTAAAACCATAGAAGGTTAGTTCTTTGATGCCCAGCTCACGGCAGAACTCGTAGAGCTGCAGCCCCGGTCCGATGCCGTTTTCATAACCGCATTCCCTGGTCATCCCCCGGGCTTCGGCCCACCTGCGGTTGCCGTCAGGAATAATACCAATGTGATTGGGCAGCCGTTTAAACTGGGGTAACTGTAAACCGCTCATTTCCTACCTCCACTGAATCTGCTGGATTAAATAAGGGTGAATATTGAGTAAGTAATGATTATAGTCCATGCAGGTATAGTATTTACCGGTTTACTGATGTTATACCATACGCAGCAAAGCTGCAAAAGAAGTCAGAATTCAGGAGTCAGAATTCAGAATGCTAACCCTTCTCTTATTCTGACTCCTGTCTCCTGAATTTTGACTCCTTATCCTGCGTTCCCGGTCAGCATTTTCCTTCTCAGAATTCTGGTCTCGGCAAAATTAACTGCCTGTTGCTCTTTGGCCGGGTTACCGCCTGTTTTCTCAATGACCACACCATAGGTTTTCCTGGCTGTTTCAATTGTAATAATACCGTCCTGTACGTCCCGCAGGACAAGTTCAGGTTCCCGTTCCAAAGGTTTGCCCCAGCCTCCGCCCCCTGAAGATACCATCACTACTGAGTCCCCGGGCTGTAGCTGCCGCGGGCTCTCCTTGCTCATCAGCGGAATCTCCTGCCCGCGTGTGCGGAGGAGCGCTTTATTCAGGCTCCCGGGTCCTCCCCCGCTCAGACCGTATGGGGGAATCTTCATCCCATCACCAAACATGACAATCCCCGGGTCAGGGTCATAAAACCTGATGGCATACCTGATGCCCGGCCCGCCGCGGTAACGGCCCGCCCCGGCAGTACCAGGCTCCAGTTCGTGACAGAGAGTAATATGGGGATACTGGACTTCATTGGACTCAATGTTCGGTGTCCGCACTCCTCCGTAATTGGATATAGGGGCCATGTAGGGACTGCCGTCCAGGCCGTCCATCCCGCCGCCTGACCCCAGGGCACAAAAGGCAAAGCCAACATAAAACCTGCCCGTACGGGGGTCAACTCCGTAAAATGACGGGCCACAGTAACGGCCAAAACCGGCCGGTATCCGCTCCGGAACTGCTGCTGCCAGTGCTCTGAAAATAGCGGAAATAATCTCTCCAGCGGGGGTAAGGGTACTCAAAGTTACCGGAGCAGGTGGGAGCGGATTTACCAGGGAACCCTGGGGGGCATTAACCGTGATGGCCCTAAAAGCGCCGCCGTTTCTGGGGACATCGGGTCCCAGGACCCATAATACGGCTATACAGGAAGCTGTTGTCGTTGTAACAATAGATGTATTCACAAACCCCCTGACCTGAGGGTCAGTGCCGGTAAAATCCACAGTAAGGCTGTCACTCTTTTTGATGACCCTGGCCTCAATACGGATCGGTTCCTTCTGAAACCCGTCATCATCTACCAGCTCAACACCGGTAAAGACCCCCTCCGGCAGGGCAGCAATTCTTTCCCTGGCCAGTCTTTCAGCCTGGTCCAGTATCTCCTCAACCGTCCGGCAGACAGCTTCTGCCCGGTACTGCTCCAGCATCTCCAGAATACGCAGGCGCCCGATCCGGTTTGCCCCTATCTGGGCTAACAGGTCACTCTTAAGCATCCCGGGATTCCTGGTGTTATAAGTTATCAGGTCCAGGACATCTTCCACCATAACACCCCGGCTGACCAGACGGAGAGGCGGAATGCGCACTCCCTCCTGAAAAATTTCCGTGGCCCTGGGGTTATAGCTCCCTGCCGCCGAACCCCCGATATCCCCGTGGTGTGCCCGGCTGACACAGAAAAAAAGCAGTTTTCCCCCGTCAAATACCGGAGTGATAATGCCTATGTCAGGAAGGTGATTACCTCCGTAATATGGGTCATTGACGATAAAAACATCTCCATCCTCTATCTTATCCCCGTAACGTTCCAATACTGCCCGGACACTGAAGGAACCTGCCGTGGCCAAAATAGGGATACCACTCAGCTGGGATACCAGTTCACCCCTGTCATTACATATCCCACAGGCAAAATCACAGGCCTCGGCAAAAATGGGCGAACGGGCTGACCTTTCCAGGACCAGGCCCATCTCCCTGGCTATACTGTCCAGGCGGTTGGCAATTACTGCCTGGAGGATGACACGTTCAGTACGGGTGCCGGTCTCAGGATTCATTGCAGCACTCCTCCCGTTTTTTTGTATTCTGCACTTCCCGGCACAATGAGATACAGCCCTGTGCCTTAGTGGAAGCAGTAAATCCTGCGGGGACCAGAACAGTGGTGTAAGGGAACTCCAGCAAAGCCGGGCCGGAAACCTCCGGCGGCACCCCTGCAGCCCCATAGACCTTTACCGCCTGCCACCCTGCAGGGCCGGTCATCACCTCACGGCATTCTGCCGGGGGACTTATTGGGCCCTCAGTATTATCCCCCGTCCAATAACCGGGTGCAGGGTACACATAACCCCCCGCCCTTTCCCGGCATACCAGCCTGACATTGACGATTTCCCACGGCTTGCCGGGTTCATCATAACCGAATAACTCCCTGTGGCGCTTATGGAAGGCATGATTGATGCTGGCAGCAGATGAAGGCCCAAACCTCAATTCCCCCGGATTAATGCTGATCTCGTGGTGTTGGTCCTGATATTTCATTTCCAGGGTAAGTTCTGTTTCCCGTTCCGGTACAGGAACCCCATATCTGTCCAGGTCTGCATTGCCCTCTGCCAGCATGTCTCCCACCAGGGCATTAAGGGCATCGCACTCAAAGGCCCCGGATGATATCAGGCATGTCCGGGACAGATCCATCTGCCGGGATGCCCCTAACATACCCCAGGCGCAAAAAACAGGGCCCTGCAGCGGTACAATTGCCTCCCTCATCTCCATTTCACCGGCAATCAGGCCGGCAAAAAGCGGAAAAGCCCCACCGGCAGCCACCAGGGCAAACTGCCGCGGGTCAAGCCCCTGCCGGACGGTGACCAGTCTAATGGCATCAGCCATCCTGGCTGCCGCAATGCGATATATTGCAAGGGCAGCTTCAGCCACATCCAGCCCCAGGGGGACAGCAATATTATCCCTCACAGCAGCAAAAGCCCTGTTATAATCCAGCCTGAGCCTGCCACCAAGGAAACTCTCCGGATTCAGCAGGCCCAACAGCAAGGCGGCATCTGTAACAGTAGGTTCTGTCCCCCCGCGCCCGTAACAGGCCGGCCCCGGTACAGAACCGGCCGAACGCGGCCCCACCAACAGCCGGCCGCTTTCATCAACTGAAGCCACACTGCCTCCTCCGGCCCCGATGGACCGGATATCAGTCATGGGTAAAGTAACCGGGTGTCCGGCCAGTTCAGCTTCAGGTACCTGCCTGCATTTGCCGTCCACCACCAGAGTGACATCAAAACTGGTCCCCCCCATGTCGGCGACCACCAGGTCAGGCCTTTGCAGGGCCTGTGCCATTCCCTGCCCGCCCTGGGCTCCCCCGGCCGGACCAGAGAGGAGGGTCTTGACGGCAAAATTCTTCACAGTCCTGGCATCAGTCAGGCCGCCGCTGTTCAGCATCAGGTAAATGGGCCGGTTATCGCTATAAGCGGCCAGCTTTTCTTCAAGCCGGTCCAGATATGCAGCCAGGACAGGAGTCAGGTAAGCATTTCGGACAACTGTGGTAGTTCGCTCATACTCTCTGATCCTGGGTGATACCTCTGCCGATGTGGTTACCACTACTCCCGGCAGGGACTCCCGGAGTACTGCAGCAGCAGCTTCCTCATGGGCCGGGTTCTGAAAAGAAAAGAGGAAACAAACCGCCACTGACTCCACACCCTCTGCCTGAAGGCGGAGGACCGTCTTTTTCAGTTGTTCCCGGTCCAGGGGAATTACAACCTCTCCCCGGTAATCCAGGCGTTCCCTGACCCCCAGGCGCAGCCGGCGCGGGACCAGGACTCTGGGGACCGGTGCCCGCAAATCCCACTGGTTTTCCCTGCGTGACCGCCGTATCTCCAGGGCATCACGGAAACCTTCGGTGGTCAGCAGGGCCGTCCGGGAACCGCGTCCTTCCAGAAGAGCATTAAGGACAAGAGTGGTCCCGTGAATAATCTGCTCAGTCTGACCCAGAAAAGATGTCAGGTCCAGGCCCCAACAGCCGGCCATTTCGGCCAGGGCCGAAACTATACCCCGGGCCGGGTCCTCCCTGTCGGTCGGACTCTTAAGCATCATCATTTGTCCGGATTTGTTCACGGCTGCAATGTCTGTAAATGTCCCTCCGGTATCAATAGCTACCCTGTACATGCTTCATCCCCCAGACTGTCATTCATTTGCCAACCCCAGGTCAGGCCAGAATCTCTGTACCCGGCTGCGCACGCTGTCATCAATTTCAATAGTGGGCACATAACCGCTCATGGGTTTGGTGGCATCAATCCCCATTTTGGCTGTCCGGCTCAGTTCATCGGTTGACGGATCCAGGGTGCAGCCCATGCCCAGGTGCTGGGGAACAATGGTCACTCCCCTGTCAGCCTGCAGGCGGGTGGCCATGGCCCAGAGGACTTCCCGTTCGTCAAAGACATCAACATCCTCATCGACAACTACCACCATTTTAATATTATGGTCTACTCCGAGGGCCGCAAAAATGGCCTGCTGTGGCTGCCCCTCGGCAATCTTTTTCATGGATATGTAGCAGTGAAAAAGACCACAGGAGGAAAAGGGGGCATGGACGGCCTTGATATTAGGCAGGGTCCGGTTCAGGGCATTTAAGACATCCCCTTCTCTCTGGACGGCCACAATGGTGATGTGTTCAGAGCTCATTCCGGGAGTAATATCATGGAAGAGCGCCCCCTCGCGGTATTGGACAGCCTTGACCCGGAACACGTTTTCCGTACTGCGGTAACAGGCGTAATTGGTAAACTCGGCAAACGGGCCTTCCTGTTCCCTGACCCCGGCCAGGATTTCACCCTCAAGCACAATTTCCGCCCAGGCAGGGACATCCAGGTTCACCGTCCGGCATCCGGATACTTCAAGGGGGGCTTCAAAAAGGCCGCCAATGGCGCTGTATTTGCCTTCATGGTAAGGTATCAGGGCCATGGAACCAAGGGCAATGTTGGGATGTATACCTATGACCACGGCGGCCTCAAGGTTTTGCCCCTTCTCCTCAGAACGGCGGAAATATTCCCAGAGCCTCTGCCGGGAATGGAAACTGATCCCCAGCTTATTGCGCCCCTTAAGCTGCATGCGGTGAAACCCGAGAGTCTCAGCCCCTGTCTCCGGGTCGCGGGCCACACAAAGGCCGGAAGTGATATATGGTCCGGCATCAATAGGGAAATGGGTCAGAATGGGCAACCGGGTCAGGTCCACCTGGTCCTCTTGCATCAGGTTGGCCTCAAAAGGGGCCCTGTCAATCTTCCTGACACCGGGCCGCAGCTGGATCCTGCGGCCATATTCGGCGGCCAGATCCTGTTCCGCCACTCCCATGGCTGCTGCCAGACGGCTCCGGGGGGCCAGGGCATTGGTTACCACAGGAAAACTGCTGTCAGCAACATTTTCAAAGATTACCATAGGATAGCGGTGCTTTTTTTCCAGGTCCATCATCAGAGCGCTTATCTCGTAATCGCGGGAGACATGGCCCGGAATCCGCACCACTTCTCCCTTTGCTTCAAGTTTTTCAATCAGGTCTCGCCAGTCCTGGTTCATAATCTTCCTCCTTATTGTCAGGTGTTGAAAATCGGTACAATAGCTCACCATATACCCCCACGGTCATTTCCAGAGCCTGAGGTTATATCAGTCCGGCCCTCCTCAGAGAATCACTGATCATTTTGGTCAGAATTGTGGCCCCGATAATTCCCACTGCCGCAGTCACTGCTGATGAAACCAAAACTGCGTTCAGGGGAAGCTTCAGGAGCACATACAGCCCTGCCCCGACACAGATATTTCCGGAAATATTGGCCAGGCACTGAGCGATAAAGTGATGGCTCCATTTCTCCATGGACAGCTTCTGTGCAGCCAGTGAATAGGCCAGGGAACCCAGTCCGTTGGCAGGAATAAAAAACACAGCCAGTGGTGAAAGCCCTGAAGCCACGGCAATCAAGGCCTGTATTTCTCCCATGATGATTCCTGCCGGCTGGCGGAAAATCAGTGTAATCAGTCCGGTAAATGTGGCCCAGGTGATCCCGCCAATGATAACCAGAGGCGGCCAGACCACAGCATCAATGTGGTGGGCAATCTGCTGGACCAGCACAAAAGCCACACCCAGGACCACAGCGCCAACCAGGGCCCTGGTATCAGTCCTCCAGAAAGACTTTGCACGCAAAGAAACATTTACTTCCGGTGCATTTGTTTTCATTATAAAAACCTCCTAAAATTTATTCAGCCAGATAACCAGAAAACAGCCTCCACTCATCAGGATAACGGAAAATTTCTCCCAAGGGCTGATTTTTAAATCATAAAGAAACGTCCTCTCCGGGTATCGCCCAAAGCCGCGCAGCTCCATGGCCAGTGCAGTCTCCCCGGCCCTCCGGAAGGAACGGTAGAGGAATGGCATTGTCACCGGCAGCAGGGCAGTTATCTTCTGGAATGGAGTCCTCATGGTAACCCCCCGGGAAGACTGGCTCTCCAGAATTCCGGCCAATTCCCGTTCCATCAGGGGTAAAAACCTCATTGCCAGTCCTGCAAGCATGGCAAAACGGTACGGGATACGGGCTTTAACCAGCATCAGGACCAGGTCGGACGGAGCAGTCCAAAGCATAAACTGCATCCCGGCAAGTACAATTACACTGAGGCGCAGGGCCGCGGTTAACGCCAGGGGGACAGCACCACTGTAAATTTCCAGCGGCCCAAGGGCAGCTATCGGGTAACCTTCCCTGCAGAAAAGCAGTTGAATGATAAACAACTGTAGCGCTGCCAGGGCCAGAACCAGGACAGGGTGGGTAAAGGTGCGCAGGGGGATACCGGCTGCCCGTGAACTGAGCAAAACAACCACCGGCAAAAGGACCAGGACTCCGTAATTGGTATTCACCAATGCCAGGATAACCATCAGAATCAGCCAGGACACCTTGGTCCTGGGGTCAAGCCTGTCAATCCGGGTCCCCCTGTTTTTATATCCCGCAAACAGCGCCAATTACAGCCCCTCCTTCCGCAATGTCCTTACAGTCCCGGCTGTTGGCAAAATCCAGCCCAATACTCCGGAATCCATCCAGGTGGGCATCCAGCTGCTCAACGGGGGTGTCAATACAGATGCGATGCCTGAACATACCCACGATCCGGCTGGCATACCGGGCTGCCAGGCCCAGGTCATGGGTCACCAGGAGGACAGCCCGCCCTTCACCGGCCAACTGTGATAAAAGCTGCATAATATGTTCAGCAGAGCCGCGGTTAAGACCTGATGTGGGTTCATCAGCAATAATGATCCCGGGTTCAGGTGCCAGGACCGAGGCCAGGGCCAGGAGCTGTCTCTGGCCGCGGCTCAGCCTTTGCGGATGCCAGGTGCGGTACTCAGAGAGTCCCGTTACCCTGAGGACATGGTGTACCCGTTCCATGATCCGGTCAGGGGGAATTTTCCGGATTTTAAGGGCAAAGGCTGCTTCTTCCTCAACTGAGTTGGCAAATATCTGGTAATCAGGATTTTGAAACAGGAACCCGACTTCCCGGCGAATATCCCATACACTGGTCTTGTTCAGTTCCCGGCCCAGGACCCTGACCACACCCTGCTGCGGGGCAACCAGGCCATTAAAGTGTTTTGCCAGGGTGGTCTTCCCGGAACCGTTAAGCCCTACCAGGGCAGCCATTTCCCCCATCCTGAGCTCAAGACTGACTTCACGGCAGCCCTCCTGTGTACCGTTATAGAAGAAGCTGCATTTCTCAAGAGAAGCTGCCACTTCTCCGGATACGGAACACCTCCTGATTCCCAAAAGCTCCCTGTCTGCAGCCGCAACTGGCAGTTCAGGGGGGAAAGTACTGTCTGAAACTATACTCCCATCCTGCATGAAGATGAACCGGGTCCCATAGTCCCTGAGCTCTTCGGGGTGGTCTGTGACCAGGACTATGCTGCAGTTACCCGTGCGGCTCAGCATAGCCATTCTTTTATAAATATCCCTCCTTCCCGGCGGATCCATCTCGGCTGCCGGTTGGTCAAGGACCAGCAGTCTTGGCTTCATTGCTATTACCCCGGCAAGTACAGCCCGCTGTGCTTCTCCTCCGGAAAGGGTCTCCGGGGTACGGTCCTCAAAACCTCTTAATCCTACAAAATCCAGCGCCTCATCAACCCGGTTTCTGACCTCTTTCCTCTCCAAACACATATTTCCGGGGCCAAAGGCAATGTCTTCGGAAACAGTAGCGCTAAACAGCTGGTTCTGCGGGTCCTGGACCATATAGCCAACTGTTCCGGCAATTTGGGTCAGGGCAGCTTCAGCAAGGTCAATTCCGTCAATTTCAACCCTGCCCTGCAGTGCCGCCGGAAAGAAATGAGGTACAGCGCCGGTCAGGCAGTGGCAAAGCGCTGTTTTTCCCGAAGCCACCGGACCGGAAATCACTACAAACTCCCCGGTCTCAATCACCAGCTCTATCCCGGAGAGGGCCGGCATGCTCTGTCCGGCAAAAATCAGGCTTTTAATGAAAGCATCAACCAGTTTTTCTGACACAATACACCTCCCCTGTCTGCTTAAAACAGAAAAAGCCCACGCCATTAAAAGAGCGTGGACTTTACCGTCATCCAGGCCTGAGCCGCCTCCGGCAGGACCTGGAGGGAAAAATGCTGCTGATAAACAGAAAACCGCGCCAACAACAGCGGCGCGGATTTTTCCATCATCCCCCAACCCAGGCCGGCCTTACTCTCGAGACACGGCTTAGCATGTTCCGGGCAGGTCTCCTGACTCAGGGTCATCACCTCTCCTGCCCCTTCCCCCTCTAAAAAGATGTTTTCCCATTTTGAAGGGTGGTATGGCAGCGGCTAACCTACACAGTGGCGGGTCCGTCCGGGATTTCCACCCGGTTCCCTATTCTCCCTTGCGGGCACCTGGAACACTTGGATATTTAACTGTCTTTTCTATATTTTATTAAATATCGACAGGTGGTGTCAACCTTAAAATTATTACAGTTCTAATTTAATGGTTATTTTGAACAGGTCACCATCTACCTCAATATCCATCGAACCCCCGTGCAGGTCTATAATGGATTTGGCAATTGCCAGTCCAAGGCCGGAGCCTTCTGTATTCCGTGACGTGTCTCCACGTTTGAACCGCTCGAATAATTCATCAACATTGCCACCAAGCTCATATTTGGTCACGTTTTTAAACATAATTACTGCCCCGTTCTGGCTGTTGTTTACAGAGATATAGACCCTGGTATTATCCAAAGCATATTTTAGGATGTTTCCAATCAGGTTATCAAACACCCGCCACATCTTCTGGCCATCAACGACAGCATAGACAGGCTGATCGGGGGTGGTTACCCTGAACTGCAGGTTTGATTCACTGATGGTTTCATTATATTCTGCAAGAGCCTGCTGCAGCAGCTGGACCAGGTCTACCTTTTCTTTTTCCAGCTCAATATTGCCGCTGGCCATCTTGGATGCCTCAAATAAATCATCAATGAGCACTTTTAACCGTTTGGATTTCCGGTCAATAATCTCAATATATGCGTCCCTGTCTTCTGCAGGCAAATCAGGGGCCTTAAGGAGTTCCGCATAGGTAATTACAGATGTAAGCGGTGTCCGCAGGTCATGGCTGACATTGGTAATCAGTTCTGTTTTCAGCCGCTCGCTTTTCATCTGCTGCCTCTGGGAAGTTTTGACACTGTTTTTTAAGGTGTTCATATTTTCAGCCAGTTTTGCCAGTACGGAATTTCCCGTCACAGGTAAATCCGGCTCAAATCTTCCCACTGCCAGTTCATTGACACTGTGGACAATCCGGTTAAAGTAGCCAGTGCGTTTCATAATCAGGACTAATGTCGGAATGCCAATGACCAGTAACAAGGGAAGATATATTACTGCAAATTCGCTCTCTACCAGCATTATGACCGCACCTGCCCCAAAGGCAAAGACAACTGTTAACAGGATGAGAATCTGCACACCGACACTCCTTACCAGGAAGGCTTCTTTAGAAGCAAGGTATGTTTTGTATATCAGGCTATTCTGCCATTCCCGGTTCAAACCAGACCTGTCCCTGGCTGTTTGTAGCAAAAGCTTTCCCTGGATTAGAGTCAGCCCGGCAAAAACAGCTGCAGCCAGTAAAATGGATATCAGCTCAGTAAAGAAGTTGTACCAATTGTTATATAAATAGAGAGGTGCGCTGTTAGCCAACAAACCAAAAGCAATTATTCCCCCCGCAAGAAACGCAGCCAGCCTCAGGTCAATGGGCAGTTTACCATAATATTGCTGCAGTCCCCCGAAATCCACGGCTGCAGTTACCGGTTTGGTCCTGTACAGATAGAAGCTGAGCAGTAACGCGATTAAGCCACAGGCAGTGTATATATAGAAAACCTTCTGCCTCTGCTGATAATCATAATAGTCTGCCAGGACTGAGTTTAGGACATAAGCTGACCTGGGTATGGCGACCTGCCCGCTAAAAGTCCCTGACGTTCTCATAACGGTGACACCCTGGGGAATATTTAGACTAAACCCTTCTCCTGTGGACAGGTAACCGTTTTTTTCACCCGGGTAAGTGCGTATAAACATCATGTCTTTTTTATTTATTCCGTTTTTATCATCTGTGTTTAGATTGGAATATACCGCCCCGGTGACAGTGTTTTTAAGATTATACTTAAATACGGCACGGTATCTTTCGTAATCAGCCCGATAGCTCTCTAATTCCTCAAAATATTTATCAATCTTCAGTTCTTTTTCCTTAACGACCTTAGCCCGAACGTATTCATCACTCTTAAAATTGTTTGTGATATCATCTATTTTCTTATCTCTATCGGCAATAAAAAAGTCGGCAGCTTCTTTATTCTGACTTGCCAGGGCATCGGAAATTCTCTGCTGATACTGGCCCTTTATGTTTTCAATCTGCTGGGGAAGGTCCCCATACCTGTAGCGGTGTTCGTTAATATCCTCTTCCGTGACAATTATGCCCTGCTTAGCCTCTTCTTTGGTCATATAGCTTAATTCAAACATATTCAGATAAGTCACAAACTGGTGCATTTGATGTTCAAACTGTCCTGTTTCAAAATAGTCCCTTTGGGCAAAGATGCTTCCCTGAAGCAATCCCAGCAGCAAACCGCTTAATCCAAAGGAAAACAACAGCACCCAGGCAGCCAGAACAGCTTTATTTTTCCATTTTATATCCAATCCCCCACACCACCTTTAAGTACCTCGGATTTTTTGGATCTATCTCGATTTTTTCCCTGATTTTGCGGATGTGTACAGCTACTGTATTTTCCGCATTATAGCCGGGCTCATTCCAGACCCGTTCGTAAATTTCACTGATGGAGAATACCCGCCCGGCATTGGTCATCAGTAATTCAACTATTCTGTATTCAATTGGGGTCAGTTTAACTGCTTCCCCGTTAACGGTAACCTCTTTTGCTTCCTGGTCCAGGGTCAGGCCATTAAGATTAATGCTTTTATTGGTCCCTTCAAAAGTGCCCAGGGTAACATACCGCCTCAGCTGTGATTTGACCCGGGCCACAAGCTCCATAGGATTAAAGGGTTTAGTCACATAATCATCTGCTCCCACCTGGAGCCCCAGAATTTTATCAGTATCCTCACTTTTGGCGCTGAGAATAATGATAGGTATATTTTCTTTCTCCCGGACCCTGAAGGTTGTCGAGATACCGTCCAGCCTGGGCATCATAATGTCCAGGACAATCAGGTGAATAACATTTTCATTGAGTTTTTCTATTGCTTCTATACCGTCTCCGGCTTTGATGACCGTGATACCCTCATTTTTCAGGTATATTTCAATGGCATCCCGGATTTCCTCTTCATCATCCACCACCAAAACATTGTAGCTATCCATTCTTTGGTCACTCTCCTCTCAGAAAAAGCAGCTGCAAATTTCTAAAAATGCGCACATTTCCCAGGCCTGTCTATATTATAAAGCTCAATTCTTAAAATCCTGTCAGGAGAAAACTTAAGATTTTCTTAAATTTTCCCTTACACATCATTTACCCCTTCCGTATTAAGGATATATTATTCCCTTACAAATAGTAAGGGTAAATTTTATCAACATTGGCCTGTCCGGAGGCCCCATAATAAAAAAACAACCCCAAACATAAATGCCATTCATGCCTGTTGGGATTGTTTTGAAAAGTTTGCGTAGAGTGGCAATAGTGTCAATAATACCAAGGCTGCCCGAGAGTAATATACACATACGGCCTTGGCAGGTACTCAGACCCGTTAAAGGTGTTCCACCCCGATATGACATAAACCCCCGGAGGAACCCGCCGTCCGCTGTTATCTTCCTGATTCCAGACCTCCCTGTAAAAGAGGTTTTCACCCGGTCTCAGGGTGACAGTCTCCACAACCTGAGGCAAATATGAAGGCACCCGGTAATCATCCTGGGCAAAAAACCTGCCTGCCGACCACCGCCAGACTTCGCCAAAGGGTCCGGCAGCAATAAAATCATACCGCTGTGCCGTGGGAAAAGTAAGCCTGATAGGTCAGGGTGAGACATTAACGGTGTTTAAAAAAAGCTGTACCGGTTCACCGGGATAGTAAAAATCCTTGTTGGTTGACAAAACTGTTACCAGCCCGCCATATCGGACAACCGACCTGCCCATAAAATCCCCTCCAAAACACTGTTTTTCTATTCTATGTTTGGAGGAGACAAAAGGATACGGCAGGCGGGTTATGTCAAACTGTGTTACATGATTCTGTACTCCCTGAGCCTCTGGGCCAGCAGGGTATTTCTCTGGGCGATTTTTCTGTTGTTCACAGCCATGGCCAGGGCTTTCTTTGAGCCGACGATGACCATCACTTCCCTGGCCCTGGTAATTGCCGTGTAGAGGAGGTTTCTCTGCAGCATCATATAGTGCTGGGTGGAAAAGGGAGCTACCACAATCCGGTATTCACTGCCCTGGCTCTTGTGTATGGTGGTGGCATAGGCATGGATAACTTCATCCAGCTCTGATACGTCATACTGGACAACAGATTCATCAAACCTGATGTCAATTGTCCCATCTTCACGGTTAATGGCCGTAATCCTGCCGATGTCACCATTAAAGACGTTCTTGTCATAATTATTTCTGACCTGCATCACCTTATCTTTAACCCGGTACTGGACTCCCCCGCGGACAATATACTCTGAACCAGGGTTCAGCACATCCTGAAGGGTCCGGTTCAGGTTAACCGCACCTGTCTCCCCGCGCTGCATCGGGCAGAGTACCTGAATGTCATCAATGGGGTCGGCATCGTAATAACCGGGCAGCCTCCGGGAACACAGGTCCTTGATAAGTTCCACAGCTTTTGCCGGGTCATCTTCTTCAATAAAGAAAAAGTCATTTTTCTTTCCCCCCCTTATTATTGGGAACTCCCCGGCATTAATCCTGTGGGCATTGGTCACAATCATACTGCCCTGTGCCTGCCTGAATATCTGCTGCAGCCGCACGACACTGACGGCGCCGGAATCAATAATGTCATTAAGGACATTTCCGGCATTCACCGAGGGAAGCTGGTCAGCATCACCTACCAGGATAACCACAGTATCATCCCGGACGGCTTTAAGGAGGTTGTAGAAAAGGATTATATCCACCATGGAAGTCTCATCTATAATCAGAAGGTCACAGTCCAGCGGGTTTTCTTCATTTCTCTGGCATCCTTCAGGAGGCTTAAACTCCAGCAGGCGGTGAATTGTCTTAGCTTCCATGCCGGTGGTTTCGGTCATTCTTTTGGCAGCCCTGCCGGTGGGGGCAGCCAGCAGTATGGCAGCACCCATTTTCTGAAAAGCGCGGATGACGGCCAGGGTTGTCGTTGTCTTACCGGTACCGGGCCCCCCTGTAAGGACCATAAATTTCGAATTCACTGCAGTCCGCACAGCATCCTTCTGGACCTCATCATAGATAATGCCGCATTCCGCCTGGACCTGTTGGATCAATTCCTCAACATCACCGGCATGGAACCGGCTTTCCCGGGAGGTAATTTCCTGTATCCTCCTGGCAGACCCGACTTCACTGAAATAAAAAGGCGGCAGGTAAACCATATCCTCCCCTTCAGGGATGAGCAGCTTTTCGGCGACCAGTTTTTCTATGGTCCCGATAATATTATCCCTTTCCAGTTCCAGCATCTTCTCTGTCTGGTCTGTTAATTCTTCTTTGGCAGCAAAACAATGACCTTCCTTTGATAATTCATTGAGTATATATAAAACTCCCGAACGGCATCGCTCGTAAGAATTTTTGTCAAAACCGAGTTTCCCGGCAATTATATCGGCAGTCCGGAAACCGATACCCCAGATGTCATCAGCCAGGCGGTAAGGATTGGTGCGGACTGTTTCAATGCTTTTATCACCATATGTTTTATAGATTTTAACGGCAAAAGATGTGGAAACACCATGTGACTGCAGGAATAGCATCACATTCTTGATTTCCTTCTGCTCCTGCCAGGCCTCCCTGATCATTTCTATCCGTTTCTTCCCGATGCCTTCGGCCTCGGCCAGTCTCTCGGGTTCTTCCTCGATTACCCTGATGGTATCAATGCCAAAAGTCCTGACAATCCTTTTGGCATTGACAGGACCGATCCCCTTGATTAATCCGCTCCCCAGGTATTTTTCGATGCCGGCTACTGTGGCCGGAATTGTCTCTGTGTAGTCGATAACAGAAAACTGGCGCCCATACCTGCTGTCAACCTTCCATTCACCCTTTAATTTGACAGCGGCGCCCACATTGGCTGCAGCCATGTTGCCCACCACTGTGACCAGTTCGGAAAATCCCTTTGATTTTATCTTGGCAACAGTGAACCCATTATCTTCATTTACATATGTAATTCGCTCCACAATTCCTGACAGGTATTCCATTGAAATGGGGACCTCCGCTTTGGTTTGGATTGTTTCGCTCCTCTATTTATTCCGCCCTCTAGTAATTTCACCCTTTATTTATGTCGCTGTATTTCTTCAGCCAGTTCGTTCAGGTATGCCCAGCGCTCCAAAAGGTCATCCAAACGCTCTTCCAGGCGCTGCTGTTGCCCGGCCAGTTCCTGCAGGAGTACATAATCACTCCCGGCATGATTAATTTTATCCTTAACCACCCGGAGTTCCTCCTCCACACCGCTGATAATGTCATCAATCTGCTCAAATTCCCGTTCTTCTTTGAAACTGAACTTCAGGGGACGGCTTTTCCATTTCGCGGCATTTTCTGACGGTTTACCTGAAATGTCCCCCCCGGTACGGCCGGGTGTTTTTTTCTCCGGAACCTTATCCCTGGCCGGATCATCTTCAGTGAGTCGGGTTTTGGCCAAGACCAGGTAGTCCGAATAATTGCCCAGGTAATGCATTATCCTGCCGCCGGCAGTAAAATCAAGTATTTCATTGGCAACCCGGTCCAGAAAATATCTGTCATGGGAGACCACAACCACCACTCCGGGGAAATCATCAAGATAGTCTTCAAGGATGGTAAGGGTCTCAATATCCAGGTCATTGGTAGGCTCGTCCAGAAGCAGTACATTGGGAGAACCCATCAGAACCCGAAGCAGGTAAAGTCTTCTCTTTTCCCCGCCAGACAGTTTCTCTACAGGAGTCCACTGCAGTTCCGGTGGGAACAGAAATCGCTCCAGCATTTGAGCGGCACTGATCAACTTACCGTCAGCGGTAGTAATGTACTCAGCCTGTTCCCTGATATATTGGATAACCCTCAGGCTTTGGTCCATTTCCCTGGTTTCCTGGGAAAAAACACCGACCCTGACGGTCGGCCCCCTGTCCACCAACCCGGAATCGGGCTCCAGACTACCGGCAATGATTTTGAGCAGTGTTGATTTCCCGATCCCATTAGGGCCGATTACACCAACCCGGGCATCTCTTAAAAAGGTATAGCTGAAATTATCGATGAATTTAACCCCGGAAAAGCTCTTACTGATACCTTCAAGGGCAACAACTTTTTTGCC
The DNA here is from genome assembly GCA_016841325.1 of Thermincola carboxydiphila. Lineage (GTDB taxonomy): Bacteria > Bacillota > Thermincolia > Thermincolales > UBA2595 > Phosphitispora. The sequence continues at coordinate 34,855 of JAENZJ010000013.1, read as the reverse complement.
CAGGCGGGCTGCCCCTACAGATACCTCCATCTTGTCAGATTTAATCACAGGCGCCTCATCCCGGAGCCGTTCAAACCTGTCAATCCTGGCCTTTTGTTTGGTGGTACGGGCCCTGGCCCCTCTCTTGATCCATTTCAGTTCATTACGCAAAATGTTAAGCCTCTTTAATTCTGCCGACCTCTCCTGTTGATGCCGCTCCAGTTTTAGTTCCAGGTATTTGCTGTAATTGCCGGGATAGCTGTACAGCCTGCCATTTTCCAGCTCAATAATCCGGTTAACCACCCTGTCCAGGAAATACCTGTCATGAGTAATCATCACCAGGGCCCCCCGGCGCCGGTTCAAATACTGCTCCAGCCAGGCAACGGTTTCATTGTCAATATGGTTTGTCGGTTCGTCAAGGATAAGCAGGTCAGCCGGATCAAGCAAAGCCCCAGCCAGGGCAACCCTTTTCCTCTGGCCTCCTGACAGGGTACCAATTATGGCATCAAAATCATAAATCCCCAGCCTGGTGAGGATGGTTTTGGCTTCACTTTCAGCCTGCCAGGTGTTTGTACCGGAGGGTTCATTATTTTTAAAAATCTGCTCCAGTACAGTGGCCTCATCATCAAAATCAGGGTTCTGCGGCAGGTAAGCAACCCGTACAGCATTGCCAATGATGACCTCACCTTGATCAGGGTGTTCCACTCCCGCAAGTACCTTTAACAAAGTCGACTTCCCTGTACCGTTTATCCCAATCAGTCCAATTTTTTCCCCTTCTGCAATCCCGAAAGATAAATTACTGAAAAGTGTTTTCAGTCCATAGCTTTTGGTCAGATTTTCAGCTGACAGCAGATTCACTGTTTTCACATCCTCATGTTAAGTCAAAACACTGTCCTTTGTTAAGTTAAATTACTGTCCTTCGCTAAGCCAAATTACTGTCCCCTGAATTTCTCCGGTTTTCTGACCCTCATCTGAATAATCAGGCCGCAATTGGAACATATATCCGCAATTATCGGTGACCCCGTACTGAATAACTTATCTGCCGGACGCAGTACTGCATAGCCGTCCATTTTTCCTTTTCCGATTTTTCTGGAGCCACACTCAGGGCACCTGTAATCCTTTTCCATAAGACTATCCTCCCAAATTTTACTATAAAAGTCCCATTTGCTTTCCCCGGCCAGATGTGTTATACTATACAAGTTGACTGACGCGGGGTAGAGCAGCTGGTAGCTCGTCGGGCTCATAACCCGAAGGTCGGAGGTTCAAATCCTTCCCCCGCAACCAATTTTACCATACAAAGAACCGGGAGGTTCTTTTTTTGTTTATATGGACTGTACTCAACGGTCACCGGAATTATCGCTGACCAAAGCCCTGTCGATTATTTGTTGTATAACCGAGCCGCAGCATTTTCCTGTTGTGTTGTTCTGCAGGCATTGACCATTCTTCATCGCCCCTGTCAGTCTTACAACATCCTTCATTTCTTTGGCATTATGGTTAATGACAGCATTTTCTATTTGCTCCCGGGTGACCCTGTTACAGTAACAAATGTATTTTGGATTGGCGTTTGTTTTAAACCATACCGGAATGATTACATCGGTTCTGTAAAAGGTTTTGCCAGGCTTAAAATATACAACATTACATTCTGCAGTCATACATAAACAGTAGTCATCTGAACCCGCGGTTTCCACTAATTCATCTAAGATTAAGTGTCTTACGGTAACATTCTGGACCGTCATACCGGGTTTACCGCAGACAGGGCATAAGCTCTCATCCGCAGCACGGGCGGATTTATCCGTAGTTCAGCAGTTTTTTGGTTTTTCAGGCATTAAGTTTTCCCCTTTAAATATTATTTCAATATCCCTGTTCTTCAAAGAACCTGTCCAGATACCTGACCGGCACAGCCAAACCCTGGCGCTGTCCCTCTCCTTTACCTGCATCTGAAGCCTCTGTATCTGAAGGTACCGATCCGAAGACCACTGCAACAACCTGTCCCTCACTGTTCAGGACCGGACTGCCGCTGCTCCCGCTCCTGATTTCACCTGAAATCAGGATAACAGGCACATCCCATCCCCGGACCCTGACACTGCCGCTGATCTCTCCTCTTGTGACCACATCAGTAAATCCAAGGGGGTTGCCGATGATAAGCACTTCCAAACCTTTTTCCAGAGCTGAATCCGGTTTCACTTCCAGACTCGGCAGGTTCCGCCCCGCAATTTTAATTACTGCAAGATCAATATCCGGATAAGCAGCAAGCACCTTTCCGGTGTAATAGCTTCCGTCCTGAAAAGTCACCCCTGCATTTTGCGCATCATTGACCACATGTTCATTAGTGATAATCAGTCCTTCCGGATCGATGTTAAAGCCAGATCCCCGGCTGCCGGAAACCTCAATCCTGGCAACCGCCTGCTGCAGCTTCTGAATCTCCGGGTCCCGGGAAAGTTCCAGTGATTGTGCCAGGAAATCCAGGGGAAGTGCATTGATTATGCGAAACCAGTTGCTCCACACAGCAGCCAGAAAAGCAATGACGACAAAAAAGCCAATCACCCTGAATAAAATACTTTTACGGCGCATTCCGGCAGGATGCGCTGCTGCCTGATTTTCCACTGCTTCATTTCCCGCAGCTTCGAGTTCCGCTTCCTTAAGGTTGAGTTCATGTATTAATTCAACATCCAGCTCCCTGATATCTTCCGGGTTCACAGGGTCATCCCATTTTTTTCTGCTCATTGGCCACTCATCTCACCCTAACCAGCTGCTTATCATGCATTTTGCCCAATACCAGTTGTGAAATAATCGCTCCACAAAAAGCCAGAAACATATCCCACTGGGTATCCCACACATCCCCCTGGGTCCCCAAAAAATCCTCAGCCGCCTCACCACTGGCAACAGCCACCCACCACTCAATGAATTCATAGAAGGCGCTTATCGCCAGGCATACACTGACAACCAGGAAAAACAACATTTTCCCGCGCCGCAGGGGTGTTTTCCTGAGCAGGATTTCCCTGGCTATAAGGGCCGGAATGAAACCCTGGGCAAAATGTCCCAGCCGGTCATAGTAGTTTCTGGCCAGACCAAACTCATCCCTGATCCAGTTAAAAACCGGCATTTCGGCATAAGTATAGTGTCCCCCCACAACCAGGATTATTGTGTGAATACAAATAAGCAGATAGATCAGGTTTGTCATCCTGAACCGGTTATATGTAATAAGAACTGCGATTAGTCCTATAATAGCGGGCAGAACTTCAAGAATCCAGGTGTAATAATCCTTTGGCCTGATTCCGGACCAGATAAAAACCGCCAGGAAGATAAGCAGCAAACCGAGGTGTTCCCTGCTGACCCTGTTTTCCATTTTCACCCCACCCTTTTCATCAAATATTCGCTCATATGTATCCCTGACCTGAATAGGAAATACTCCATTAACCCGCCAACCGTACTTTCAGGCTAACATCATCAATATCTGTACTTATTTGTCTTCCATTTTCTTTAAGATTTGTTTCAGTGTTTTGTCAATGGAATTTATTTTCACCAGCAGATATATCGGGAAACTAATACTCAGCAATATTACAGGTACTAAAACCAACAGGTTTACAATCTGCCATAAAGACCTGGCAAAATCAAAGCTGGCAGCATCAACATTCATACTTTCTCCCCCTTAGGCTAAATCATTTTACCCCGCCTCATACAGTATCTTCCTTGCCGGCAGGCATCAGGAACCTGCTTACAGCCCATGTTACTGCTATAGAGGCGGCGAAGCGGAATACCAGTAACACCCATCCATTGGCTCCAACGGCGGCAAAAAGCAGGTTGTCCTCAAATACCGAGTGGTTTATCACAAGAAAAAGACTGATCAGGTAGAGGTCCCGCTTGCAGAGGGCGCCCTCACGCGCTGCCTGGATTATCAAACCCGCTCCATAAGCTATGCCGAAAACAAGACCCACCAACAGGGGAAATACGGCCGCCGGCTTCATCCCAAAAGGTTTCACCGTCCAGGAAAGCTTGTCTGATAACTTGTCCAGGATATTCAGATCTTTCAAAATTTCCATAAATACCATCAGTGGGATAACAATGACCGCGACCTGACCGACAAGTTCCACCAAGCCCAGTCCGGTCTGCTGCCAAAACTGTGCTGTCCCCATTATTATAACCACCCCGGCCACATCAGATTGAGAATAATGCCGGCAGCCAGCCCGCCAAGCACCCTCACCAGTACCAGTGACCTGACCCTGATACCGGTCTTCTTGCTGACCGCTGTCTCCACCAGAATGTTATGACAGATGAGCAGTACCAGGGATAACACTGTAATCTGACGCGTATTCATGGGAATAGCAGCCATAGCTCCGAGGGCTGCATATTGGTTAATCAGATTTCCGATTACCATAACCCCGGCTGCCTCTCCGGGCAGGCCCATCAGGCCCATCAACGGCTGGGCAGCCCGTGATATCCAGCCCATCACCGGGGTCTCCCCAAGCAGGGTCACAATCAGGTATACCGGGACCATAACCTGAGCCAGTTCCCAGGTAGTTGCCAGTCCCTTGATGAGTCCGTTTTTTATTGTCATTCTGCTTAACATTACAACCCTCCTGCAGCCTAACCTTTCCAAAGCATTCCGGGCTACTGTCCGGTATACTCCAAAACTCTACTTCTTGCGCCTCTTGGCGGCAAGCAGTTTGGAGGTAAAGGAATCTTCACTGTTCTTTTCGCCGGGAACCGGTTGTTTTTCCTTCTCATCCGGAGAAACTTTCCCTTTTTTGCTGAAATCGGGAACAGATTCTCCGAAGGCTCTCTCAGCGCCACCCGGACCCTGCCGCTGCTTTCCGGCCCCTGCTCCGCCCTGTGCCTCCCGAAAAACAGGGGATTCGGTTCTGGTGCGGTAAAACTCTTCCCGGTCTTCTTTCTGCCTCTTTATCGTAGCAAAAACAGCCTCCCGTTCACCCGGACCCTCACCCTTAGCCTTAAGCCTGCTCCGGAAACGCTGCCACAACAGCCCGGCCCACCTGAGATTCCAGTTAAACCTGCGGGCAGCAATATCCACCGGGAACAACAGAGTAGCCATAACAAGGAGTCCCGGCCACAGGGGAATCTTTCCCCAAACTGCAGGTATTGGAAGTCTGCCTATTCCCCCACGGTCCTTTTCGGGGTCAAGTACCCGCCCGCCACCTGCCGCGGCGAGGGTGGCAAAGTAATCATCACTGACAGGCCGGAACAGAAACTCAGGTGAGTACGGTACCACCAGGCCGGCAGTCTGCTGCCTGTCAGCGCCGCCCCCTGTCCGCTGGATAACCTGAACAATGTAGGCTCCTGTTTGTTCTGTATCAAAACTTTCCCGGTACCGGCCCGGACCCACCGCGCGGAGAGGGATCTCCTGACCCGTGCCGTCGGGGGAGATAACTCTTGCAGAAATATCATGCACCTGCCCCGGTTCTCCCGGTATCTCCACACTTACCCAGCCGCGGCCGTCCTCACGTCCTGTGGAAACCAGCATCTCACCCGTGGATTCCTGGGGCAGGGTCCAGCTGACAACCTTGGCCCAAAACTCCGGAAAACTCTGCCATTTTATCCATTCCCCGGCCCATCTGCCTTTAACGTCACTGGTCCAGGCCACTGTCCGCCCAAGCCCATATTGCCACCTTGCCAGCACCGGGTCACCCTTATGGCTTAACAGGATGGTTTCCGCCGTACTCTTGGGAGCAGTGGCCACATATCCAAACAGAGCCGGCAGTCCTCCCTGAGGAAGAATGCTGCTGCTCCCCCTCCGGACGGGTGTAAAGGGTTCCTGGACCAGGTAGCTCCTGGTGGCCATAATTGTTTCCCTGGTAAAAATCTTGGGAATGCTCTCAAAGTCGTCAGTGTAATAGTACCGGCCCTGGCCGGCCTCAGCCAGGTATGAGAGCAGCCTGGCATCAGAGTCACTCCCCACTGCAATAGTGGAAAGGGTGACACTGTCTTTCTTCATCTTTTCCAGAAGGCCTTCATACTCTCCTCCATAGGCCGACTGGCCGTCAGTAAGGAGGATAATGTGTTTCACCTTTACCGGGGCCTCCACCAGGGATTTATATGCTTCCTGCAGGCCGGGAAATATATTGGTCCCGCCTCCTGCCCTGATTGACCCGATACTGTCCTCAACCTTCCCCTTATCCTTTAACGGCGCTGTCTCCACAACCCACTTGTAGCTGCTGTCAAAGGCAACCACTCCAAGGCTGTCCCTGGCATCCAGGATCTCGGTTGCCCTTAGTGCCGCCTCTTTGGCAAGTTCAATCTTGGGGATGCCGTAGTCGGTGCCTCCCATACTGCCTGACTTGTCAATTACCAGGACAAGGCCGACACTGGGAATCTCACCCTTACCCCTGATATCCATGTTTACCGGAAGCGCCTTTTCCACCGGGGTTTTGAAATAGCCCCCCAGCCCAAAGCTGTTTTCACCGCCGACCATGACAAGGCCCCGGCCCAGGTCCCGGACGTAAGTTTCCAGGGAAGCCATGGTCTGGTCCGGAATATCGGTTGCCGGAACATTGACCAGGACAATGGAAGAGTACCCGGCCATTTCTGCCAGGGTTTGCGGGATAAACCCGGGGTCGGTAACTTCAGTGTCTATTTGCGCCATCTCCAGGGCATCAGCCAGGGCCCTGCTTTCCCCTGCTGTGCCTTCAACCAGAAGCACCCGCGGTGTCCCGGCGACCTGTGTGATGCCTATTCCCACATTGTTTTCCTGCCAGGTCTCCCTTTCAGCAGTCAGTTCTACCCGCTCCGTATACATCCCGGGATTTTCGGCCCGGGCAGACCACAGCCGCCTGTTGTCACCCTTTGACAGGCTGATTTTTTCCTCTTTCAGTACCCGGTTATCAGCCATAATCCGGACTGTGCCCCGGGTTGGCGAGGTGGCCTCAATCACGGCCTGGATGTCAAAGTATTCTCCCTTGCGTAAATGTGATGGGAGGGAAACTGTTTTCACCAGGGCTTCAGGCCCTGTTTCCGGGAGCAGCGGCAGGACATCAAGCCTTATTCCCTGCTGACTCAGCAGCCTGGCCTGTTCCACCGCATCTCCCCTGTTTTCCCTGCCATCACTGATCAGGACAATTTGCTTGCCCCGGTTTTCGGGCAGCATAGCCCGGGCCAGCCCCAGTCCTGCGGCAAGGTTGGTATAGTCGGGATTGGTCACTGACTGAAACCCCTGAAAATCAGGGCGGCTGCCCACCGGATTTTCCACCATTGCCTTTTGACCAACACTGACCACTCCGGCAGCAACATCTGCCGGAAGCTCAGCCAGCGACCCGGCAATCCAGTCAGCAGCTTCCCCGGCAACTCCGGCCATCGAGACAGAAGTATCGGCAACATAAACCACCGATCTCTCCTGATGCCTGAAAGTAAATTCCAGCCCTGACAGGGCAAGTACCAGCAGAACCGCCACCATAAGGCGCAGGCCAAGGAAGGCTTTTTGCTGCCAGGAAGCAAAGGCCCTGGGGCTGTGTGCCCAGAGATAGACAAAATAAGGCAGCAGCAACAGCAGTATCAGATAATATGGCTGTGAAAAACTAATGCCCACGTAAATACACCCACCATTCGAGACAAAGAAATACCAGGACCATCAGGATAATAAACGGCCATAGTTCCAGGTTGACCCTGGTGCCTTCATTTGTCTTTACATCAAGGTTACCCAGCTTCAGAGTATCAGCGGCCGCAATGTCCGATTCCCTGGGAGATACAAAACTGACTGCCATGTAGTCAGCCTGTTTTTCCTCACCGGCAAGCTGTTCAACCTTATAAAGCCCCGGTTTGCGGGTATCCCCGGAATTTAGCATATAAGGGGGCTGCAGTGTTTTTCTGTTGCCATCAGGATCAACCAGAAAAACCTTCTCAGACCGGGGGTCGATATTGAGCTGTACCGGGGTTTCGGCATTGACCTGCAGTTCCCGGACCGCTCCCCGGGGAATGGTCCAGTCCAGGATATTCTGTATCAGTATGGGAAATGCGGGCCGCAGCGGCAGGTCTGACCTGTGCAGGTCAAAACCAAAGGCAACCGCCCTTGAGCCAGGGGAATTTTTCACTGTAACCAGGGCCCTGTCCCCGAGCTGCAATACCGGCTCCCAAGCCCCGGATGTTTTCAGGCCCTTACTCTTTTCGATATGGACATCATTCCAGGATACATAACGCAACACCGGATGATCTGCTTCCATATCCGCCTCACCGGCAGCCGGCATCTCTGCTGACTCTGTCAGGCCGCTGCCTGCAGGGGGATTAAAGACAACAAAATACCCTGCAGGACCGCCTTCGGGCCAAAAACCGTCAAAAATGGTAAGGGCATAAGCATCTTTCCCAATTTCCGGGTAATCAGCGGGAGCAGCCTTATGGAGTTCCACCCCGGGGTTTAACTTCAGGGCCTGTTCCAGAAAGATATTGCCTTCAGTTACCAGCAACGTCTTTACCTGTCTGCTCTTCCCGGGCACAATCCAGGATACATTATCCGCCTCCAGGGCATCTTTGGCATCAATCCTGGCCTCAAGATACGGCAGCCCCTGTGGGATTTCCCAATAGACATGAGCTGCCTGGCCCGGTGCCACCTTGACTGCCTTAATGTCAAGGACGGTATTTTCCGACCTGAGAGTAACTGTAGTCTCCGCTTCCTCCGGTCCGTAATTGTCAATCCGGGTCATGGCCAGGAGGCCATTATTCCCCTCTCCGGTGGAAAATGCCCCTATGGCAAGGTTGTCTTCACTCCTGCCGATTTTCCGGTATTCAAAACCCGGTATCCCCGGAACATCCTCCGGAACAGTTATCCCGCCATCACTGAAAAAAACCGTCTGTGCCCTGGCGCCCTTTTCCAGAAGGGCAGTCACCAGGGACAGTGTTGTCTCCAGTTCGGCCTCATAATAACCGGGGGCGGCTTTTTTCAATGCAGCGAGAACCTCTCCGGGTTCTTCGGTACGGGTGACCAGGGCCTGTGGTGTCCTGCCAACCGCTATCAGGGAAATCCGGGTGCCCGGTTTCGCGCTTTTCACCAGTGCTGTAATCTCCTCTTTGGCCAGCTCGGCCCGTGTCCTGCCGTTTTCCATGGCTGCCATGCTGGCTGAGGTATCCAGCAGGATCATCAGTTCTTCTGTGTTTTGCTGAATCCTTACCAGGTACGGGCGCATCAGGGCCAGTACCAGCAGAAAAGCCAGCAGCAGCTGCAGAAACATCAGGAGATTTCGCCTCAGCCTCTGCCAGGGTGTCTGGGATAGTGTATCAGCCAAAACCCGCTGCCACAACAGGGTACTGCTGATTTCATATGCAGTTTTCTTCTGCTTTAATAGGTAAAACAATAAAATCACAGGGATAATCAGAAAAAAACCCCATGCCGCCGGAGCCAGAAACTGCATATTTTATCCACCCTCCCTCTATATCCGAATAGTGTTTAAAATCAACTGTAAGTAGCCCTTAAGATTAAGTGTCTTTGTCTTCTGGGCTTTACACCACAATCTTAGTTTTCTTTATGCTGGCCTTCGGAAATAACCGGGGTATATTGGTGATGTGTTGTACAAGATTTTTCCTTGCACTGCCACCGTTGTGAAGCACCGGCAGCAAGGCAGGGGGTCCCCGCATGTCCGAAGATGGCGAAGGCCGCCGGGAAGTTTTGGCCTGCCAAAACGAGAGGCGGCCATCTCATGAGACAAGCCCAATGAGCCATCGAGTTCGGGGACGCTGCCTTGCAGCCGGGGGATAGCAGCTTAGACTCACAGGCGGTAGTGTGGAAAATCGCTACAACACATCACCATACTCCATTCCCGGTCATTTCCGAAACCAACTACACCAATACTCCAATACTCCTGAGTGAATGCAGCAGGATGTCTTCCAGGTTATCCTCTGCCGCGACACTCAGGTAAGTTATTTCCCTGCTGCCGCAAAACCCCTTTATACCTTCTTCAAAACTCTGTACCTGCTTACGGTATGCCTCCAACAGCATCGGGGTAATGCTCACTTCCCTGAATTCCTGGTTCTCACAGTCAACTAGACGGTAATTCCCCAGGAGTTCAGGATCCTTCTCCGCTGCCGCCATTATGTGCAGCACCACCACCTGCTGGCCCAGGTGCTGCAGGTACTTCAAACCCTCCTGATAACCCGCAGGGCTCAGGAGGTCAGACATCAGAATCGAAATCCCCGGCCTCCGGATAAATCTCCCCGCCCGGCGCAGGGCCAGGTTCAAATCAGTGGTCCCGCCAGAGTTCATTCTTCCCAGGTAATCCCAGAGCCTGGTAATACCTGCCTTCCCTCTCTGCAGGGGCAGGAAACCGGACATTCCGTTGCTGAGTGCGGCAGCCCCGACCTGTTCCATATTAACAAGAGCCAGGTAACCCAGCGCCCCGGCCAGATTTCTGGCCATCTTCAGCTTGGTTCCCCCTCCCCATTCCATGGAACCACTGGTATCCACCAGGAGGTGGACACAAAGGTCCTGTTCCTCCATGAAAAGCTTGATGAACAGGCGTTCCAGCCTGGCATATGCATTCCAGTCAACCTGCCGCCAATCATCGCCCGAAGTATAAGGACGGTAATCGGCAAACTCCACCGACTGCCCCTTCCTGGGGGACCGGTGTTGGCCGCTGTATCTCCCGGTCAGGGCCTTCTTGAGGAGAAACCCCATGCTCTCGAGCCTATTCAGAAATTCCCGGTCAAAGAAAAGGCTCTCCACTTTATTTCACTCCCCTGGTCTTGGGAACTGTTTCCAAAAGTTCTTTTATCAGCACATCACCGGTAACCCCTTCAGCCTCCCCCTCGAAATTGAGGAAAAAACGGTGTCTCAGAGCAGGCAGGGCAACAGCATCCACATCTTCAAAGGCTACATTAAAGCGGCCCTCAAGGAGGGCTCTGATTCTGGCCGTGACCAGAATCGCCTGGCCGCCCCTGGGGCTGGCACCGTAACGGACATATTTCCTGACCCTATCGGAAGCCTCCGGGCGTTCAGGGTGGGTTGCCAGGATCAGCCTGATGATGTAGTCTGCCACGTGTTCGGCTACAGGGACGGCAGCTGCTGTTTTAATCAGCCCTGCCAGGTCTGCGGCATCAGCTACCTGGTTAATCTCAGTTTCGCCATATCCTGTGGTTTTCAGCAAAATCTCCCGCAGCTCCCCTTCGCCGGGAAAATCAACCTGGACCTTAAACAGGAAACGGTCCATCTGAGCCTCGGGAAGCGGGTAAGTCCCCTCCATTTCCAGGGGGTTCTGGGTTGCCAGGACAAAGAAGGGTTCCGGCAGGGGCCTGGTAACCCCGGCCACCGACACGGTCCGTTCCTGCATTGCCTCCAAAAGGGCGCTCTGGGTTTTGGGAGTCGCCCTGTTGATTTCATCTGCCAGGACCAGGTTGGCGAAAACCGCTCCCGGCTGGAACTTAAAACCCCTGCCCTGTTCGGTTTCAGTCATAATATTGGTACCGATTATATCAGCAGGCATCAGGTCAGGAGTGAATTGGATCCGGGCAAATTTCAAACCCAGCGCCCGGCCAAGGGTCCGCACCAGGAGAGTTTTTCCCAGTCCGGGGACTCCTTCCAGCAGGGCGTGCCCACCGGCCATCAGGGTGAGCAGGACCTGCCTGATAACATCCCTCTGCCCGACCATTATCCTGGAAACCTCATCCTCTATCTGGCGGACCCTGTTAACTACCTCCTGAACACCGGCCTCGTCTGTCTTATCCGGGCTCTTTTTTTCATCCTGATTCCGTACATCATCATGATTATTCATATCTTCCTGATTCTTCACATTAACCTGATTCCCAATAGTATCCCGGTTCACCATCATCCCTCCAAATTTGTCTACTCTCCCGCAAGGCCCATAAAATATTCCCTGACCATATCCTTCATATTCTCAGGGACATACTGTTTTTCCAGGCCCTGCATCGCTTCAGACTCATACCGGGACAGGACCTCAGAATAAGGCAGCAGCTGCCCCCCGGTTACCGGGCCGTTTTCCATTTCCACCGAAACAGATGTTCCCGAATCACCCGGAGTTCCCCTGACATAGTCAGGCTGGCCGTCACTGCCCAGCCTGGTGGGTACGTAAATTACCTCATATTGTCCCTCATTATCAGGAGCTGTGCCCTGGTACCGGCCCGAACCGGCACCACCGCCCCCTCCTGAGTGGGAACCTCCATCGGTATTGGTTGAACCGGTCCCTGCTCCACTGCCGCTGCCGCTGCCTGAACCGGAGCCTGAACCGGAGCCTGAACCGGAGCCTGAACCGGAACCCGACCCTGAACCGGAACCCGAGCTGCTCCCGGACCCTGATCCACTGCCAGAGCCTGTTCCGGAACCTGAACCACCCTCAGAGCCCGAACCGCTGCCGGAGCCGGAACCATTCCCGGCCCCTGAGCCACCGTCAGCGCCCGGACCGGAGGCAGAGCCACTTCCGGAACCGGTGCCACCCGAACCCTGTCCTCCCGTTCCTCCGGCGCCTGTCCCGGCAGCGCCGCTTCCGGTACCGCCGGAATTACTTCCGGCACCTCCATTGGAGCCGGAACCGGCAGCGCCGTTCATAGCTGTCCGTGGCTCACCATTGGAACCTGCCCTGGCCAGCATACCCTCTTTGGCACGCCCCAGGGCAGCCTGCAAATCGCCCGCCAGCCGGTCGGCAGCCTGGGTATCAGCCAACTGCCCGGCAATCTGCTCCCGAAGTTCATCTATACTGCCCTGTCCTCCGGCGCCTCCAGACTCTATCTCCCGGGCCGATTTTTCCAGGGAATCAGCCGTTTTGGTGTCACCCTTGTCCTGCATCATCCGGGCCAGGTCCTCCATCAGGCCGGCGAGGTTTTTCCGCTGGCCGGCATCAAGTTCCTTCACCGAATTGGCCAGGGCCTCCATTTGTTGTTTAAACTCCCGGAGATTACCCTGTTCCAGTGCCTTCCCGGCAGCAGCAGTATGTAGGTTTTGCTTTAACATCCCGGCCACTGCTGCCAGTTTTGCTTTCATCTCCTCCTGTGAGAGCCTCCTGACAACTTCCTCTTCTTTTTTTGCCAGAGCCGCGGCCCCTTTATCCAAAGAACCGGCCTCTGCCAGTTCCTGTTCCAGTTTCTTCAATTCAGCGTCAAGCTGCTTTTTCAGCTCATCAGAGATTTGTTCATCCTTTTCCACCTGCCGCCGCAGTTCCCTGATATCTTCCTTAGCTTCAGCAAGGGCCAGGCGCTCCTGTTTGCGGGCCTCAGCTACTTTATCCATGGGATTCGGCCAAAAGGCCAGGACCATAACTGCCAGCAGCAGCGCCAAAGCTATCCCCGGTTCCCGAAAGGATTTCAGCCGTAGTGGGATAATCCGGTGGTCCATTTTCTCCAGAAAAGCCAGGGCATCGGCCCGCTGTTTCGCCATAAGCGGGTCACTGAAATCCCGGAACTCCCAGGCTGTCGCCGCCCTTTCCCTGAGCCCGGCCCGGTCGGCCGCCAGTGCAGCTTCCCGGAACCCAGGCCGCTTCTGCCAGGACCTGAGCAAAAAAAGGAGAAACACCGACAGCCCCAGCACCCCTGACCGGGACAGGCTGTCGGTAACAGGGAAAAACCTCGCCAGTGCCAGTACTGCTGCTACAGTAACCAGGCCAAATACCAGGCCCCTGAGGGCCCATTCAGTATAGTGCCTTACGGCAATGCGGTGCAGCACGGGACGTAATGCCTCCTGAAGCTGTTGTCTTCCGGCCATATTTAACCTCTCCTTTTTGTCCCTGCCCTGGTGGGGCGGAGTAGCCATACGGCAAGCCCCATAGCCAGCAGGATCATGGCCGCATCCAGCAGGAGGTTTACCTGCCAGGGGGTCAGTGACTGGACAGCCAGATTGCTGCTGCTAAACGGAAGAATATTACCACCCATGGGAAGTACTGAACCCAGTGCCACCAGGGGGTTGAAATAAATAATAAAGGGTACGGTCGGCGGCCCGGTCACCGGACCGCCAATATAGTACTGGGTAATCTGCATGATAAACGCAGTCAGGAAAATGGTCCCGATAAAGAGCATAAAGGTTGCCGCATAAGTGACAATAATGGCAACTGTAGTACGTTTAAAGAGTGAGGAAAAAAACATCCCGATACTCCCCAGAAGGACAGTTGTCACCAGGAGAATACCCGATACCTGGAAAAACTGGCTGAGGGAAACCCCGCCGAAAAAGAAGACTATACTATACAATGGAAGGGAAATCACTGTCAGCAGGAGGATGTAACTGATGGCTGAAACCAGTTTCCCTGCAGCCACCGCCAATGGAGACATCCGGGTTATCATCAGGAGGGGCAGGGTCTGCCTTTCCCGTTCCCCGCTGATAACACCTGCCGTCAGGCCCGGGGTCAGGAAAGCTATCAGGCCGATCTGAAGGATAGCCATTATATTAAAAATCTCGATCCCCATCCGGTAAACCCGCGGTCCGCCCATGCCGCCCCTGGTCTGTTCAAATATAAAGAATCCGCCCACAAACGCAATCAAACCCAGGTACAGGGTTATCACCAGGGGAGACCGCCAGGTCCGCACCCGGTCACGCAGTTCTTTGTTTAAAACAGGATTGCTGATCACTGGACCACCCCCTTGGTAATGCGCATAAACAGGTCTTCCAGACTGTTGCTGGTTTCAGCAAAAGATAGTACCGGGATTCCCTCAGTTACTAATTTGCGGAGCAGTTCAACCTGACCCCTGCTGTCTCCGGAAAAACTCACCTGGAGGATTCCGTCAGCAGTTTCGGTAACAGCGACTACTCCCGGCTGTTCCCTGATAAGTCCGGCTGCCGTTTCCTGTCCCGAACTCACCCTGACCTGGATCAGCCTGTCAGAGCTCAGTTGTGCCGTAATCCGCTCAACAGTGCCCTCTGCCGCCAGTTCCCCGGCTTCAATGATGCCCACATGGGTACAGAGTTCTGCCAGTTCTGACAGGATATGTGATGAAATAATAATGGTTTTACCCATTTTTTTCAGCTCCCGGAGCAGTTCCCGCATTTCCACCCTGGCCCTCGGGTCCAGGCCTGAAGCCGGCTCATCGAGGATCAGGACCTTAGGGTCATGTACCAGGCACCTGGCCAGGCAGAGCCGCTGCTTCATCCCTCTTGACAGTCCATCCACATAAGCATCAGCCTTATGGCTCAGGTCCACCAGTTCCAGCAGGTCTGCAATTATATTCCGGCGTCTGTCGGCCGGGATGCGGTAACATGAGGCATAAAAGTCAAGGTATTCAGTAACCTTCAGCCTGTCATAGACCCCGAAGAAATCCGGCATATATCCGATTACCTGGCGCACCTTCCGGGGATGCCTGATAACATCAATATCATCAACAAACGCCTGGCCCGCCGTAGGTGTCATCAGGGTAGCGATAATTTTCATTGTTGTCGTCTTACCGGCTCCGTTGGGGCCGACAAAACCAAAAATACTGCCTTCCTCAATGGTAAAGGTGACCCCCTTAAGAGCCTCAAATTTCCCATAATGTTTTGCCAGTCCATCAACCCTGATCATTTTTCACCACCACCTTTACTGCTCAGGGATATGCTTACCCCGGTAACTTCATACCCATCCCTGTCACTCTCAATCCTAAACCTGACCATCCGGTCTTTATTTACGTATTTTTGGGACTCCTTGACATTATTGCTGCCTGGGCGGACATTAAAGGTATCCCATTTCTGCTCCGGCCAGTTATACAGGAAGCCCGCCATGGTAACCGGTCCGCCGGCTCCCGAGAAATACAGCTCCATAGCTTCAAATTTGCCCTCAGGCAGTTCAAACTGGTAAACCGCCTTCCCTCCCGGCTGCATATGGATTATCCCGGGTGGTCCGAATCCGATATTGCTACTTTCAAGCACCGTACCCATGATAAATCCCGGGGGTATGTTGAGGTTTTCGGGGTCTGTTTTCATCTGCACGGGAACTTTAAATAAAGTCGTATAATAATGTTCGATATCCCGGCCGGGGATTTCCAGGGTACCCTTTACTTTCTGGTCCGACCATGCCAGGAACATCGTCTGCCCGCCGGAATTCCAGCCAGCGCCGTTAAACATGGCTTCCAGCAGTTGCTGCCGCAGCATATCCTGCTGGGTTTGCCGCGGCGGTGCACCCGGACCCTGCCACTGAATACCGGGATTGTAAATCTGGTAATAGAACGGCGGGCCCTGACTTGCCAGACCGCCCTTGGGCATTTCCACTTTCAGTGTTTCTCCGGCTTTAATGGGACCGGTCTTTTTAAAACCATAAGCCGTGACCAGAACACCGTCAGTAAAGTCATATTCCGTATTGTTGGAAATCACGCTAACCCATTCGGAACCGTCAAACTGCAGTTCTCCTGAAATAGTCCCGTCAAGAGAAACATCTGTCTCATGACTAAATCCCCGCATTACCCAGGCATCCATATCCTTTAGCTCTATCACTGTACTCCTGGGCGACTGTTCCACCACCATCTGGGATTCAGGGACCTGGCCGGGGCCATATGCCCTGTATTCAAAGCTAGGTAATGCATTGACAAAATGCTGCCCTTCCAGTTCTACCCTGTAGGTGTCGAATTTGGGGGCAAAAATTCCCGTGGTGGTCTCTGCCCTTGCATAAGTTGTTCCCAGGCTGACATCAACAACACCTATCTGGTGGGTCAGGGTCTCACTGCGCCTTTCCTGGAATGAGGCCATATAAATAACTGCCACAAATACCACTGCCAATGCGGGAGCTGTGACCCAGGTCCATTCGCGTTTGTCCAGCTTTTTAAGTACCAGGTAGCTCAGGGGGCCCACCAGCAGTACATATAACCCCAGGACCAGCGCCATCCCGTTAAGGGATGGAAGCTGCAGCTGGGGGATTGTGTTCAGGGCCTCCGTCAGGGCCCACGGGTTTCCCCCCATTTTCAGGTAAGCCACTGATTTATCTGCAGTATTAAGGGTCTGTCCCCCGAAGAATAGCTCCTGCCATATGGCTCCGGTTCCCTTCCATCCGGCCATTGGTTCCAGGGCCGGGTCATAAGCCAGGTAAATCACCTTTCCGCTGCCAATTACCTTTTCAACGGCCAGGTACCTCCCGTTCTCCCCATATAACCCCCTGCCGCTGATATCTTTAAATACAACAGTCTGTACCGGTTCCACCGGGGCGGTTAACCCTTCACTGGCCAGCATGCGGTGCAGAGAACCCAGGTTCCTGGTTTCGACTCCCGATATCCCGGCAATAACCAGTTCGGGAGGCAGGTTTGGCAAGACCTTCTGCCACCCCGGCCCGCCTGCGGCTGCCAGGATACCCCCCTGGTTAACCCACCGCTTCAGGGCCTCCTGCTGTTTGATGTTAAGGTCCAGGTTAATATCATCTATCACCAGGATATCAAAAAAAGAAAGCAATTCGGCCTGTTCCGGGAATGACTCCTGCTTCAGGCTTAAAACCACAGGTGAACTTCCATTGATGGAACTGAGCCCGTAAAGAGACCTGAACTCGGAAGGCTCACGGTCCAGAATTCCGATGACCGCCTGATCAGAGGGATGAAAAGTAAGGTTTATCTTATCCTCAGCCAGCACCTTTTTTCCTGCTGTCAACTGCACCTTAAGGCTCCCTGTATATTCATTGACAGGGACATTCAGGTCAAATTTCTTCGTACTTCCTGACGGAATAACCGCTTTTGTGAGATAGTCCACAGGAAAACGCTCCTGGTTGCTGAAGACGACTTTCAGCTGCCCCTCAATATCAGGGCCGCTGTTGGCAACCTCAATCTGCAGCGGCAGCCAGGCTCCCTGTTTGGAGTGATATCCAAAAGCGCTCCTGGCATCAATATTAATTTCCTTTTTCTTTTCGGCAGCTTTTTCTGTTTCTCCGGCCGGGGCTGCAGCCGCTAAGCCCGCACCTAATAAAAAAATCGTAATCGCAATAACAGCCGGCATAAGTTTTCGGATGCCGGCATGTCCTGCCCGCTTAAAAAGTATGGATACATCAGGCATATGCTCTTTCTTCCTCCCCTAAGGCTTATTTTGTGTCTTCTCTTCCCCTAAGAATATTGACGCAGAAAGGGGTCCGAAAGTTCCCATTCTTCATATGTACTTTATATGTACTTTCTGCAAAGGCCTGTGATTCCCCTTTATTATTTGAGCCCTTCGCCTGCCAAATATCGGCAAATTTCGCATGTTTGCGCCCCTTTAACATTTGACGCGCCCCATTAACATTTGGCTGAACGCAAAAAACCCCCTGGCTGGCAGAGACAACCAATGCAGGGGGTTACATTATTCCTGTACCGATGCTACCCGTTTGACACCTTACTGATACCGTATTTTTTCATCTTCTTAACCACAGCCGACTGGCTGATACCAAGTACCTCGGCCATCTCCCGGGTATTTTTACAGGTTTTGAAGGCTTCGCATATGAGTTTTTTTTCGGTTTTCTGCAACACATTGGCCAGGCTTAAAACCTCATCCTCCTCAGGAGAGACATCTTTGATTTCAGTATTTGCCACCACATCTTCAGCAGAGATAATGTCTGATTCACTGGTGACCATAAGCCGCTCAATAATATTTCTGAGCTCCCTGACGTTTCCCGGCCAGTCATACCATAAAAATGTGTCCTGTACACCTGGTGAAATCCTCTTGCTAAACCCGTATTTCATATTAAACCTGTTGAGAAAAAATTCTGTAAGGGGAATAACATCCTCCTTACGATGCCGGAGAGGAGGAATTACTATGGGAACAACACTGAGCCTATAATACAGATCTTCCCGGAATTTTTGCTGGATGACCATAGTCTTCAGGTACCGTTTAGTTGCGGCAATCAGGCGAAAGTCAACTCTTTTGGTCCCGGTGCTGCCGATTTTCTGAATTTCATGTTCCTGGAGCACCCTTAGCAATTTCACCTGCAGATTCAATGGAAGCTCTCCGACTTCGTCCAGAAACAGGGTCCCGCCGTCAGCCATTTCAATCAGGCCTTGTTTCCCGTTTTTCCCGGCCCCTGTAAATGCCCCCTGCTCATAGCCGAACAGTTCGCTTTCCAGGAGTTCAGCGGGAATGGCGCCACAGTTAATCCTGATAAAAGGCTTATCCTTTCTGGGGCTGTTCTGATGGATAATCCGGGCCATAACTTCCTTTCCGACCCCCGTCTCTCCGGAAATCAGAACTGTTGTATCAACCCGGGCAACTCTTAACCCAACTTCCACCACGTTCCTCATTACCCTGCTGTTGATTATTATGTCTTCCCCAACCGGCTGCCTGTCAATCCTGTCCGGTTTCGGAATTTGAGGTTTTGCCGGAGTAAGGCTGTTCATCAATTGACCAACTTTTTCAATATCCTCAAAAGTGCAGACATAACTGACAGGCTCATTGTCTTCATTTACGACAGGATTGCATTTAACCAGATATGCCCTGCCTTTTAATTCTGTAATAAACACTGCAGAGCCTTTTTTCGCTAAAACCTCCTTTACAAACACCTTCGGCAGACCACTGAAGTCCCTGACATCAATACCTAAACATTCGACGGCACGGCACCCGGTTATTTCCTCAAAAACAGTGTTTACCATCAGGATTCTGCCATTCGTACTAAGGACAATCAAGCCATTATTAATCGTTTCCAGTATCTTAGCCAGGTCCCACCAGACATTTCGCATTTCTGTAATATGTTTCTTTATTCTTTCAGGTTCAACGGCAAAACTGAAGGAGTCTTCACAAGCTTTTTCGAGCAAATCGAACCGGAATTCTTTGAATTCAATCACCTGATTGCCTCCCCCCAAGTTACAAACTATATTCATATCAGTTTTTATTATATTATAAGACCCCTAAGTACTATGTCGAAAAGAGGTTCCCGGGACGTTATTTTTTTTGATATGTTTCGACACACAAAACCCGCACCTCTTTTGAAGTGCGGGTTCAATAATCCTTAACTGACCCTAAATTGGCTGACCAGTTTCTGAAGGGCGGCTGCGGAATCAGCAAGAATACCTGCAGAAGCAGCCATTTCCTCCAGGGTGGCATTTTGCTCCTCAGCCAGTGCAGCCACATTTTGGGCGCCTTCCGCAGTTTGCTGGCTGATAGAAGCAATGTTTTCCATAGCCCCGACAACCTGGTCGCTGCTTGCAGTCATTTGTTCTGCAGAAGCGCTGTTTTCCACGGCGATGGAGGCAATACCTGTCATAGCCTGAGCTACAGCCCTGCTCCCGTCTTCCAGTTTGTCAGTCAGCGCCAGCAGGCTGCCGACAGCATTTACTGTTTGCGACGTAGTGGTTTCGATTTCCCGAAGAACCTCCCCGGCTTCCCTTGCCAGGTTAATACCGTCATTAACCTGTTCTCCGCTGTCCTGTACCGCATCAATCGTACTTTCAATTGCCGAAGAAAGCATTTTTATTATTTCCGAGATTTCATTGGTAGACGACTTTGCCTGTTCCGCAAGTTTCCTTACTTCATCAGCAACAACAGCAAATCCCTTGCCATGTTCCCCTGCCCTGGCAGCTTCAATGGCAGCATTCAATGCCAGGAGGTTTGTCTGGTCCGCAATTTGATTAATTACCTCAATAATATCTCCTATTTGCCTGGAGCCCTGATCCAGTCTGGCAACGCTTTCAACTGCCTCTTCGGTCTTGCTGCCGATTTTCTCCATGCTTCCAATAACAGCTCCGGCAGCTTCAGTCCCCCGGGCTGCCTGACTTGCGTTAATTTTCATGTCATCTTCTATTTTTCGTACCAGGGTTACCGCCTGGGCTATGTTGTCAACCATTTCATCAGAAAGTTCCGTTGTGCTTTCAACACCTCCGGCCTGTTCCTGAGCACCCCTGGAAATCTGATTTATAGCAGTTGAAAGTTGTGCTACAGACTCGTGCACTGTGCCGATGCCCTTGCTTTGTTCCGCGGATCCGTCTGCAACCTGAGAAATAGTAGCCGCAACCTGGCCTGTGGCCACAGCCTGCTGTTGTATTGCCGATGCCAGCTGGGCGCTGCTCTCTTCAACTTTAGTAGCAGTGTCCACAACCTGGCTCATAATATCCCGGAGTTTATCAATAAAGCTGTTAAACCACCTGGCAAGTTCGCCGGCTTCATCACCAGATGATATCTGAAGTCTTGCTGTAAGGTCCCCTTCTCCCTGGGCAATCTCCCTCAATCTTTCTACAGTCAGGCTGATCGGCCTGACGATCCGGCGGGAAAGAATAACCACAGCCACTGTAATTATTAAAAGACTTCCCAAAGCTACCACAGCAAGTTTCCGCAGAATCTTGTTCAGGGGCATTAAGGCCTCATCAGGAGACACATTTACCAGCAGGCTCCAGGGATTATCAGTTTCTCCAATTGATACCGGCTCATAAAAAGTCCATTGACGCTGTCCGGTAAGTATCGTATTGGAATCAATCATACCGGATTTTCCTGTTTTGATGTCGGCTGCCAGCTTTTTAAAGGTCTCCTTCATCTCAGGAGTCACCTGTGATTCCATCTGCTCTATCTGGGCAATACTTTCTTCAGCGGCATCATTTATATACAGCCCCGATCCCGCTTCAAATGCCTGGCGTATACCGGCTGCATTAATGCTTTCTACTGTTGAGCTGCCAATCATTATCTTATTCGGATACGAGACATAAGTCCCCCCATTACTGACAAGATAAGCGTTTCCGGTTTCAAGGACCTTTATTTTGGAAATCATTTCATCAAGGCTTTTTAGACTGATATCAACTCCGGCTATGCCCAGAAAATTACCGTCAGAATCTTTTATGGGTACGACAATTGAAGTCATCAGGACCCCCTCATAGAGGAATGGCTCGAGAAAGGCTTCCCTGCCTGTTTTCCGGGGTATAAGATAGTAGTCTCCAACCCCTTCTGTCTCATAGTCAATCAGCGGGTCAAGGGTGACTTCACCGGTGAGTTTATTGATATAGGGAATAAACCTTCCCGTTTCGTCATGGCCCGGAGTATTTTTGTGCACTGAATCAAGTCCGTCAAAAGCATTTGGTTCAAAGCCAACATAGATGCCAAGAAGATTTTGATTAGAATCAAGTAAATGTCGGAGAATATTTACAATATCTTCCCTTTCAGGTTTCTGTTGCCCGGATACATGTCCCTCCATGGTGCGGGCAAGCGACCGGGCGATTGTCAACGCTTCATTCAGAGACCCCTTAACCTCTGCCGCCAAATCCTGAGACAATTTTTGGTTTTCTCTGATTGTTGAGGCAACTATTTCTTCCTTAACACTGTTGTAAACCAGGTACCCGGTAATGGAGAAGGCTCCTATAAAAACTACCAGGACGGTTATTACAATCTTACTTCCAATTCCTGTCCTAAATATTGACATATTTTGCGGGGCACAAAAGCTTTAAGACCCCTTCCCTCCTTTAGCTATCCGGTGGAGACACCTTTAATGCCATGTTTTTTCATTTTCTTCACAACTGCGGATTGACTGATACCAAGCGCCTCGGCCATCTCGCGGGTAGTCCGGCAGTGCTGAAAAGCCTGAATAATCAGCCGCTTCTCTGTTTCTTCCAGAACATCGACAAGGGCTTTGGGTTGATCCTGATCCAAGGGCACCACGTCAATACGGGTATTTCCTTTCATGTCCTCAGGCATAATCAGGTTGCTGTCACTTGTTACCACAAGTCTTTCAATGGTATTTTCCAGTTCCCTGATATTGCCGGGCCAGTCATATTTTAAAAGACTCTGGATCACTTCAGGTGAGATCTTTTTAACCAAACCATATTTCTTGTTAAACCTGTTGAGGAAAGTTATGATCAGGGGAATTATATCTTCTTTTCTTTCTCTTAGAGGCGGGATATTTACCGGGACAACATTAAGCCGGTAGAAGAGGTCTTCACGGAATTGGTTTTGTTTGACTAACTGTTCCAGGTCTTTGTTGGTTGCAGCGGTCAGCCGGAAATCAACTTTTTTGGTTTTGGTACCCCCTACCCTCATTACCTCTCTTTCCTGTAAAACCCTTAACAACTTGACCTGCAGATTGATTGGTAAATCGGCTACTTCATCAAGAAAGAGGGTGCCTCCGTCGGATAATTCAATTAAACCGGATTTCCCTTCCCTCTTGGCCCCGGTAAAGGCTCCGGCCTCATACCCAAACAATTCCGATTCCAAAAGGTTCTCGGGAATAGCCCCACAGTTAAGCTTAATGAATGGTCCGTCCATGCGGCGGCTGCAGCGATGTATTGACCTGGCCACAACCTCTTTCCCAACCCCTGTCTCTCCGGTTATCAGTACATTGGAATCAACTTTGGCAACTTTATTTGCCAGTGATACAACCCGCCTCATGGCCATACTGCTGGCCACCATGTCCTCCTTCTGTTCCGGCGACTGGCTGGAATTTAAATCATTACAGTAACGTGTGGCCAGTTCCTGAGTCGTCTGGATATTCAAAATAAGCTCATTCAGGTGGTAGATATCCTTAAGAATCACTACCACTCTCATCAGTTTTCCATCAGCGTCAAAAATCGGCTGGGCAATTATCAGGAACTCACGTCCCTTAATATTTTCAATAATGTGGAAAGTCTTCTTCTTCTCCATTACCTGCCAGAAAACAGTTGACGGCAAGCATCCCTTATCTATAAGATAATCATAATTCACTCCCAGGATTTCGTTTGCCGAAAGGTCAGAGATGGCTTCAAAGGCGGAGTTTGTCCTGATAACAATGCCATTATTGTCAAGAAGCAATATCCCGTCATTAATTGATTCCAGGACACCTACCATCTCCAGATTGAGATTGCGCAGATTTTTCAGGTTCTCATTCAGGCGCTCAATTTCTGAAAAGTCTTCAAATATTCCCATTGCTCCGGCTATTTCGCCCCCTTTAAACAGGGGGAACCGGTTAGTACACAGAACTGCCTGATTAGCCTGCATTTTTGCCTTAATATGAGTCTGTCCTTTTTTCACTACCTCACACAGTTTTGAGTCATGGAGAACTTTATTTATGTGGATGCCATAGATGCTTTTACCCTGTAAACCAAGCACTTTTTCAGCATTTCTGTTAAAACATACAATTTCCCCGTCATCATTGATCAAAATAATCCCATAAGTTGCCAGGTCCTTGTTGTCTATAGCAAAGACAGATTCTGAGTACCTGGTTATGTCTCCAAGGATATCCGCAATGAACTGAGGTTCCGGAATAAGGCCAACCAGGACGCCGTCTCTGGAAACTACCGGCTGGATAAAATCCATTTCCTCAGTCCGCAGCTTACCCAGCACTGAAAGAGATTCATCCTGGAATAATGGCTTAATAGATACATCCATATATTTTTCAACTTTAGATTCCACAGGCAGGTGCTCCTGGCGAATGACCCTGTTTTCCAGCACACCTGCATAAGAGCCATTCCTATTAAGAATAGGAATACTTTTTAATTTGCTGTGGGTAAAAATAACCCTGGCATGACTGACCTTATTGTTAACATATAAAAAAGGGGGATTATATAGCATGATGTCTTTTACTTTTAGCAATTGGAAGCTCCCTCCCTTCCTCAGCCTCCAAAATTATCTCTCTGATTCTTTTCACAACTGTGGGGGGCAGCGGTTCGGGTTTATGGTTGTTTATAATACTCTGGACCTTTTGCCTGGCTTCACCTTCGATGTTTTTGGTCTCAGGAAAAGAACCTGTTAATTCTTCGGGAGTCTTCCGGTTCCGGACCCTTTGGGGCGACCAGACGTCTGACGGAAAGCCTTTTCGCGCCAGACCCGTCACCCAACCCAGGTCAGAGATCTGATCCATTCCGAAATCAGACTGTATTAAGTTCTTGGTTCTGTTTATAATCATGTCATCTATAATTAATTGAGTAAAACTGAAGGTTACTCCCAGTTCAATCATACCCATGCCAAATATCACATTGGCTCCCGCAAGAGCGGGTATCATTGTTGTCAGGGTCTTCTCATGACCAAGCTGAATATCGGTAAGCTTGGAATCACCCTATGTCCCACCGACATAACTGGGCAGCAGGTAAAACCGCGCCATCTCCGCAGCCCCCGCACTTAACATCCCCAGTTCGGGGGCGCCGACAGGGGCAGTCATATATTTCATGTCAAAAATGGTCGATGAACTGCCGTAAATTACCGGAGCGCCTCTCCTGGTCAACTGATGTAAAACAATCCCGCCAAGCACTTCTGCATTATTGACTACAAGACTTCCGGCCAGGGTAACCGGACCGGTGGCGCCTGACATCACCATAGGAAGAATGTTTACCGGTATTTCGGCCCGGGCAGACTCAATGATGATCTCTGCCACTCCCCTGGGAAGCTGCAGCGGGCTTGAGGGGCAGACCATTGCGGAAACAATCGGCCTTTTCCTCAAATTATCCCAGCCCCCTGATATAGCGGCAGCCATTTCAAAAAAGCTCTTGGCCTCCAGCCCATCATTTAGGTGATCATGCTGGCAGTGTTTGCTGGTGTTAAGCAGGAAAGCTTCTGCTTCATGGAGTCCGGCCATATCATGGGGCATATCTGTAGCCACCATTGTACTGGTAAATATATCCACATTATCAAGGGCATCACAGACCAAAGCTGTCAGACCGAGGTCAGACTTAGTGGCATCATGAATCCGGCCCGTTTCATGGTCAACCACCCGGGAACCGGCGCCAAAAGTGGTGAAATGCACTCTCCGGCCGCCAATGATAACATCATTTATGGGATTACGCCCTGCTAAAATGACTATTGGCGGTGCAGAGCTGACAGTCTCCTCCACCAGGTAGGGTGGAATACACACCCTGCCGGTGGCAAAGTCTACGTCCGCTCCTCCGTCGGCCAGTATTTCGAGAGCCTCCTGACAATAGACATTTATTCCCGAATAATGCAACACCTCCAGGGTGGCCCCATGAATATTGTCAACCTCTGCGGGAGTAAGAGATTGCATTCCCAGCCCCTGCCAGCCCGTACAGCCTGTTTTCATCCCCCTGCTCATTAATTCACCCCACTCCATTCAGAATAAAATAGGATTTCTATGTCGGAGGTTGTACTATTTAATGCTAATATTATATCACATTATTACCAAAAATTCCTTAAAGCCCCTCGCTTTAACGGGGGAATACAGTTTAATGTTCACTTAATAGTACAAATTATTATTATATTCCACAACTCTTTTTAGGTGAATTGCCATAAAGTGAGCTTAAGCTGCAGAAAATCGTATCTGGCTCGTCCGTTTCAGCTAAGACACCGAATGATGGCTTCAGCTATCCCGGTCTCGTCTTCAACAAAACAAAAATCACCCTTTCCCTTTACAGCCAGGAGGCGAATTCTGTCAGGCTTTGCCGGGGGAAAACCGATAACACTGAGCTTATCATAACTCACCGCCACCTCAAGGGGGTCACCCCCCTGATTCCATGCACCGTCAGTAAGGATAAGGCCTATCTTCCGTTCAAATTCCCCGACCTGTTTCAGCCCTTCAGCCAGAGCGAGGCGCATATCAGTGTCACCTTTTAACTCCAAGGCAAAGAGCCGCTCAAGTACAGTTTCCGGGCCGGTATTGTCATTTATGCCCTTAAGTACGGTAACCCTGTTGCTAAAGGCCAGAATTGCATAATCCCTTTTGAAATGCTGGGCAATGGCGGCTGCGGTTATCGCCGCCAGAATGACCTTTATCCCTTTCATGGAGTAACTGTGGTCCAGCATAATTACAAATGCCTTTCTTTCCTTATGCCTGGTATATGAAACGATATTTTCCAGAATCCCCCTTTCAGGCTCTTCAGTATAATTCTCAAGGCTCCTGTCAAGTTCAATTTCTGTCCCGTCCACGAACCCCCTTACCAGGACCAGTCGCCCCGACCGATAGCCGGTATCGGCTATCTGCCGGGCTATCTTTATAATTAACCTGCTGGCAATTTTTACCGCCCTGGCCTTGACCCCGCTTTTTAGCATTCCAAAAATATTTGCAAACACCTCAAGGGAATCGGCCTTCTCAAAAAACAGGGGCAGTTCATCGGGGTTGGCATTCAGGTAAGATGCTACCCGGAAATAATAAGAAGCATTTATCATTACCTCATCCAGAAACCGGTTGCCTACATAACGCTCTTCTTTTTTTTTAGGTCCTCCTGCTCAGAGACATCCCGGTTGTCCTCAGCAGGGTCGTCTGAACCGGCCGATGAACCATTCTTCCTGTTTCCCTTAAACTGAACCCGCAGGCTGTCCCAAATATCCTCAATTATCTCATCAGGTGTCCTTGTGGTAATCTCATTAAGCCAGATTTTATTGGTCAGGGCCATCCGTGCCGCCATCAGGAAATCTTCCTCACTGCGGCTGTCCAGTTTCTGCAGGCTGGTGTAAATATCCACCAGGTCGATGGCTGCTCTGACTGAAGCCCCCAGCTTGATGTCAGGATGTTCCCTTGTTTTGCGCACCATCCTGACTGCACGGAATACGGTATCATGATCAGAACACCCGGTCTTTTGCCTGACAATGCCCTGCTCTTCCTCTTCTGACTGGTAATCCATCTTAATCAGGCAGATGCGGTCCATAAATGCCCGGCTGACCCTTACCGTCCCCACATCGTCATAAGGGTTCTGGGCAGAAATTATAGTAAATGGGCGGACTGCCCTGACGGTACCATACCTGGGAATATGCATTTCTCCTTCTTCCATTGGACTTATCAGTACATTGGACACATCTGCAGGCATCCGGTTGAATTCTTCAATGTAGAGTATTCCTCCGCTTTCCATAGCTTTTGTCAGGGGGCCTTTTTCAAAGTACTCAGGCTGGTAATTATCAGCCATAACCTTGGCCGGGTTAAAGTAACCGACCAGTTTGGCAGGAGTCAGGTCGATATTGCCTTCCACTATAAAAAATGGAATATTGGCTTCCCGGGCTATGTTTCTCAGCAGTGTGGATTTGGAGGTACCGGGCGGCCCTTCCAGCAGGATATGTTTGCCTGCATCCATGGCAGCAAGTATTGCCTTGAGCTCAGTTTCTCTGCCGACTACTTTTCCGGCAGCCCTGGCAAATATTTCAAGCATGTTATTCAGCTCCTGTTCAGGAATGTAATCTGCCGTCCTTCAGGTATATCATTCAGTCAAACTCAGGTTAGTGCACCAAGCAATTTTAAGCCATGTAAAAACACGGCTTAAAAATTGCGGAAAAGATAAATCTTTACAGTTTTTTCACAAAAGTCCTGGCATGATAAAGAGCTATCAGACTCATTGCCGGAAGCAGGATTATGGCAAAAATATGTGCTCCTGGATAACCCCAAAAATCAGACATCACATCAGCCTCCCTGTATTACATTTAACCGCTTTGCATTTAAATAACCAGACCGGTATCCTGCATCCTTGACCTGCCAAAATCGGTGAGCCGGTAACGGAAGAGTACCTTGTCACATCCAAAATGGGTCCCGTCATCAATTTCTTCGGCCACACTTTCTATCAGGCCGCAGGAAAACAAGTCTGCCAGTGAAACCCTCACAGTGCCTTTCCAATATTCACCCGACAGATTGTATTCCCTCAGGATCTTTTCAGTTATCTGGTAATCCCATAAGGGTTCATTTCCCAAAAGGTACTGCAGGATCCTTCCCTTGACATGGATAGCCATAATTACATCCCTCCATCAACATCACATTGGGCAGTTTCACCTGACTGCGGAATAGACCTGATAACTTCAAGGACCTCACTTTTTTCAGTGTACATTACAAAGCCGCCCACGATGGTAAATATAGCGCCAATGATGAAGTTCCATTCCGGGAAATCAAGTGTAAAGATGGCCACAAAAATGATAGCAAAGATTCCGTAAAGGTCTCCGATGGCCTGGCCCCTACCCACTCCGATGAGCGGGAATGACTTATACCAGGATACATAACAGTATGCGAATGTAATCCCTGCCAGCAGCAGGAAGATTAATGCCCACGGATTAAAGGTCTGGACCACCATTGGGGCCACTTCCACAGAGGAGAATAAAGCAGCCAGGGGCAGAATGATAACTAACCAGTAGAAGGTTTCAGCACCGAAACGGATGGTAATCCCCACATCCGGGTCGGTGACATCAAGGGCCCGGCCTGCGATGGCGCCTTCTACACCCCATCCGACTGCGGCCATCAGCCCTCCGAGATAACCCAGCCATGCCTGACCTGTTACACCGGCCTTTAACTCCTCAAAAATTCCAACCCCATATACAATGACGCCTCCGGCTAAGATAAGCAGCATGCCAAGAACTGCTCTTTTGGTGATTTTTTCATTATACCAGAAATATGCCATTATAGACCCTACCACCGGGTACATCAGGGCGGAAACCGCGGCGAATACCGGCCCTACATAACCCATGGCCATAAAGGAACCAAAGATTGCCATCGGGCCTCCGAAAATTGCGCCTCCAAAAAACCATTTGGAAATGTTACTGAACTGTTTCAGGGTGCGGAAAAAATCTCCTATCTTGCCCAGTACTGCCAGCCAGATGAACAGGAACAGCAGTACAAAGACGGCGTTAAACGCGGTAATTACCGCTGCTGCCACCAGGAATTCGGCATTGGTGTCAAAAGCCATGTTCACATATGGTACTTCATACCATATGGCGCTTCCGGGAACATACCAGGCCCCCCACAAAACAGCAGTCCATAAAGCCCATATAAACCCCCATCGAATCGTGGCGGCTCTGTATTTTATTTTCGCCTGAGTTTGATCAGCCATTTAATTCACCTCAAATTCATTAAAAATGCAATCTTGTTCCCCGCTTAAATAAACACAATGCCCATAAAACTTACATATTTAACCGGCGGCCACTCAACAGGTACCCCTGCTTCCCGGGCAAGTTGGGTAATATCAATCCCAAACCCCTCAGGACTGGGGCGTGCTCTGAACGGATGCCTGCAAGGTTCACCCGGAGGAGTACACTCAGGGCATAATTTGCAGCCACCCACCGTCAATCCCAGCGCCTGGTAGCAGCCAAGTTTGAAGGCGGCCAGTTCCAGTCTGGAAACGATTTCTGCCAGCTTCAGTTCCGCATGAAATTCAACACGATAATTCTCAATTTCATCAATTGGCTCCCGCAATACTACCAAAAATGCCTTCTTATAATCCTGTAAAGCCTCCCTGAACTCTGCAACTCCCGGAATGTTAGGGGGACATACTTTACAGACATTGTAATACTCACACACAGGGACCAAACATTTTAAGAGTACGCTTTGCCTGGGATGAATACTCCTGATATCCAGCTCATACAATTCTACCCCAAGCTCCAGGGCTAATGTATTTAATTTTTGGTCCAGGACACCCGCATCGATGTCTGACAATCTGTCCACCACCCTGCAGATACAACTTAATTTAGGGGCAGGCTCCGGTTGATTAACCGGAGCCATTACAAAGATAAGAGGGGTAGTTAATGTATCATCAATTGATTTGCAGGTTGATTTGTTTAATATTAGAATCGAACTTTGTTTTTTAACCGTTTCACGCTGTTTATTTCTATGTCAAGCAATTCGGCAATCCTGGCCTTGGCTTCTATCCCCTTGGCACAACCCGGCACTGATGTAATGATTCCGATGTCCAGCTCCTCGCGGACTTCCCTCATTACATGCTCATTTGACAGGTCAGCCGGGGAAACCTTCAGCTTTTCGGCAACATAGGCTTTAGCATCCTTGAGCCGCATCTTGCGGGTCATCTGCATCCGGGCCACCAGATCTCCGGCGGTCCTTATTCCACCCATTCCTGCTGCCATCCCGTGAGCTATCGGCATCCCCAGGGGGTCTCCAACGCCTACCTACAAGCCGTCAACCTTGGCAACTTCCACCATTGCCTTGGAGGCTCTGGTCACACTGTCAATGGGAGGTGTTTCAAATACCGGTGATCCACCGACTCCCATTCCCATGTTGACATGAATCGGGATATTGGCTGCCTCGACACAGGCCTTAATAAAGGTTACTGCCCGTGCCAGGTTCCAGGGCATTGATTTGCTGGTATTGGTATTTACCACCGGGCCAAAGATATCGGCTCCGGCCTTTTCAACAAGCTTAACCTGCTGGTGGGGATACAGTCCTGCAAGCCTTACCCCGTCATATTCCAGACCCCCGTGCATACCGAGGACAAACTCTCCGGCCATCCCCACTTCAATGGCAAGGTCAGTATTCGCCTTCAGATATTCCACCGCGTGCAGGGTTGCTTTCATATCCGTATCCCCTGCAGCCCCGGTGGTGTCAAAATTGATACCGTCACAGCCAACAGCATACAGCTTTTCACAAATGTAAATCATGTCCCTGGTGGCGTGTTCCACAGCGCCTTCCTGGGCCTCGCGGGCTTCCTGGATCTTTCCCATAGGCAGCAGGTCGGAGGGATTGCCAAACGGCCCGTCAGGAGCGTAGTACAGGCCAAGGTTTGGCATCGCCCCATAGAATAAGGGGACAATGGTACTCAACAGGGCATTTTCCATTTCCTGCTGTTCCATGGCAATAACGGGTTTGACAGGCTTAAAACTATAGTCAATATGCCCCAGTTCCATTGTATCTGCAGCAAAAGCCCGTTCATGAACCTGAATTCCCTGAACCCTGCTGAGAGGTATCCCGACCCCGCTGTTTCCCTGGTCTCCCATTAACCTCAATGTACCGATATCATGGGTCAACGGTACCTCGTTCCCGGGTTCCACACTGACAATTTTGTTGGGGTTGGTAAAAATGTCAAGGAGATAATCCAATTCATCCTGGGTCAGGGGAGCTATCTTGCCCCTGTTGGCTGCATCCTGAGTCCCGAGCTCCAAATCACGCTTCATTTCATCCACGGTCATCTCGATGCGCTCTCCATCACCCATACGGGTCAGATATTTCTTCAAATTCCACACCTCCTTTCGGTTTTTTTTATCAGCTGAACATTTCCTTGAGTTTCATGACTGCTTCCGACGCATTTTCAGCGTAAAGGTCAGAACCTATCTTATCGGCCCATCTTTGGGTAACAACCGCACCACCGACCATGGTCCTTACCCGGTCCCTGAGTCCTGCTTTCTTCAGTTCTTCTTCAAGGGTTTTCTGGCCTACCTGGGTAGTCGTCATCAGGGCAGATGACCCCACAATACTGGCATTTACCTCTTTGGCTTTTTCCACAAAATTCTTTATGGGTACATCCCTTCCCAGGTCAAAAACCTCAAAACCATAGACCCTTAACATTGTTGCCACAATACCCTTTCCGATATCATGAACATCACCCTCGATGGTGCCCAGGACCACTGTGCCCAGTTTCTTGCTCTGGTTTTCCACAGGCATGGCCTCTTCCAGTACATTTATTGCGGCAACCATTGCATCAGAGGCGACGATTAATTCCGGAAGAAACATTTCGCCCCGGTCAAAGAGTTCACCAACCCTGGACATTCCCTCCGAATAACCATCATTAATCATCTCAACGGGATCAATACCCTCAGCCACAGCCTTTCTGGCCACTTCCACAGCCATGTCCCTATTGGCATCCACCACAGACTGGGCAGCTTGTTCCAGCAATTCCTGTTTACTCATATTTGTCACCACCCTGTTTAAAGGTCTGCTTCAGCGCGAGCTATAATTTCTTTGAACTTCTTCTGGACATCTTCAGGTAGAGGTGTGGGCTTGTGATTCTCCAGGATCTCGATTGCCTTTTCATTGGCACGTTCAGCCATGGACTTGGCTCCCCTGCTGGTCCAGGCGCCTCTCATCCTTCTGTCGATGATCTTGGGCTTAGACTGCTCTTTGGCCATGAAATCTCTGGTATGCCGTTGTCCCAGGAAATCTTTCCCGGCCCCGACATGCTTGATAATATCAACAGCCAATGTCTCATCGTTAACGGCAATGCCCTGCACTGTCCGTTTAACCATGGAGGCAATCTCATCATCAATCAGGAGTTGAGCAAAGCTGAACGTCACTCCAAGCTCAAGCATACCCATGCCGTAGATCATATTGGCTCCGGCGAGAGCCGGCAGTAAAGCCGTAATTGTCTTTTCATGTCCGGCCTGGGCATCTGAAAGCTTGGAGTCACCCTAGGTGCCTGCAACGTAACTTGGCAGCCGGTAGAAATTGGAGAGTTCGGCTACCCCGGCATTTATCATCCCCAGCTCGGGAGCGCCTACCGGTGCAGTTACATATGTCAGGTCAAAGGTGGTAGTGGAACTGCCGTACATAATGGGAGAGCCCTTGCGTGTTGCCTGGGCCAGGACAATTCCGGCCAACACCTCGGCATTATGGGTAACCAGTGTTCCAGCCAGGGTTATTGGTGATGATGCCCCTGACATGGCCATTGAAAGGATATTTACCGGTACCCCTGCTTTGGCAAATTCAATAATAATCTCACAGGTATTTGTATGCAGCTGCAGCGGACTTACCGGACAGACCAGAGCCGAGATTACAGGCCTGCGGCGCAGTTCTTCCATACCGCCCACTATGGCAGCTCCCATTTCCAGGAAGCCCCTGGCCCCTGAACCCCCGGTAAGGTCAATGTGCTGGCAGTGTTTTGTGGTGTTTGAAAGAAATGCCTCTGCCTCATGGAGGTCAACACTTATTTCCGGCATATCCCGTCCCACTACCGCACTGGAGTAAATGTCCACTGTATCCAGGGCATCACATACCAGGGCAGTATTTCCAACATCTTTCTTGGTTGTTTCCTTAAACTCTCCGGTATAAGGGTCTTCAATCATTACCCCGGCGCCGAAGTTAGTAAAGCCAACACGCCTGCCCTCACAGATCATATCATTCTTGGGGTCCCTGCCTGCCAGAAGTATTTTCCTGGGGCAGGAGCGGATGGCATCTTCAACCAGCCACTGGGGAAACCTAACTTTATTTGCTGCTCTGTCACAGTCAGCGCCCGCCCCGTCAAGAATATCCATGGCCTCATCACAGAAAACCAGGATACCTACCTGTTCAAGCACTTCCAGGGTTGCGTAATGAATTTCTTCGAGTTCATCTTTGCTGAACATATTCAGACTAAACCCGCGCCGTTCATCTAGACCGGCATGAAATCCTCTTTTCAATTACCTCACCTCCAAATAAATTATTGCTGTACCAGTTCCTTGGCTTTCTGCACAGCTTCGGTAGCGTTTTCACCATATGCGGTGGCCCCGATCTTATCGGCCCACTGCTGATTGGTAGCTGCGCCGCCAACCATGGTTTTAACCTTCAGACCGGCAGCGCTGATAGCTTCCTGAAGCGCCTTCTGGCCCGGCAGGGTAGTGGTCATCAGAGTTGATGAGCCAATTATGTCAGCATTTACCTCTTTGGCCTTGTCAATAAATGCCTGTACAGGGACATCACGTCCCAGGTCATAGACCTCAAATCCGTAAACCCTCAACATTGTGGCAACAATTCCTTTGCCGATATCATGGATATCACCTTCTACTGTTCCCATGACAACCGTTCCTACCTTCTCACCCTTGTGTTCTTCAGGTATATGTGGTTCCAGGACTGCGATAGCCTGGGTCATGGCATCGGCAGCAACAATAACAAAGGGAAGAGAGATTTCTTCATTATTGAACAGGTCCCCGACCTTGGTCATCCCGAGCGAAAGACCCTCTGAGATAACTTCAACAGGGTTGATTCCCTCAGCGATGGCCTGGTTAGCTGCTGCCAAGGCGGCATCAGGGTCACCGTCAATAACGGCATTCATAGCTTTTTTTAACACATCTTCTTTACTCATTTAAGTAAATTCACCTCCGAAATATTTTTGTGAGCTCGGCCCGGCAACTATTTTCTCATTTGTCACCTCCCAGCGGATAACACTGAAGACAAACTATCTAAAATGATGCTAAGCAAAAATTATGTAAGCCGGATGTATTCCGAGTGATACGATTTAGTACTAAAACTATATAATGCAAGATTGATGCCAACTTTTAGACAAGGCTTCCTTCCAGTGATATCAGGGGGTTAGCCCCCAAATTCCGCCGCGGAAGCATCCCGGCTTGATTCTTAATAGAATCAGTAAAATCATAGTTACCTTCGGAATCAGGTTTAGTCAGAAGAAACATAAAGGACCTGGCCTGATTCTGTATCGCATCAAGCCGGCCGCCCTCAGGCCGGCTTGATTACAAACATACTCTTAGAGGTCTCTCAGGGAAGCGACCATGTTGATAGCATCTTTAAGGGCATTATTG
>JAENZJ010000012.1 GCA_016841325.1 Thermincola carboxydiphila | reverse complement strand
CGTTGCCGGATTTAATATGAAAAGCACTTGGTGAAAACCAAGTGCTTTTCTTTGTCGGGTGAAGCCCCAACAGTAGAAGTCCAAGTACCATCAGCGCGACCCCGGCTTCAGACTTGCGACGGCACCGTAAGGTGCCGGGTAATGCTGCAGAACAAGCTATTCGATAAGAAAAAGAGCAGGAATAATACTTTTAATTTTTGGAAAAATAAAAAGTGGTTTTTATCAAAACTTGAAAGGATGATATTGTGTGGCTATATTATTGTACGTTACGGCAAATCCCAAGATCAAATCTGAATCTTTTAGCCTTACCGTAGGCAGGGAATTTTTGAATGCGTACTGCCAGCAGGCGCCAGGAGACCGAATTATAGAACTGGACCTTTATAAAATGGAGAATCTCCCAAACATCGATACAGATGTTTTTAACGGATGGGGTAAGCTGGAGAAGGGAGAATCCTTTGATAAACTTTCTTCCGCCGAAAAGTCAAAAGTAAGCAGGATCAGTGAGCTGACTGACCAGTTTGTATCAGCCAACAAATATGTATTTGTTACTCCACTGTGGAACTTAAGCATTCCTCCAAAGATGAAGTCATATATTGATACTGTCTGTATTGCCGGAAAAACTTTTAAATATACCGAAAACGGCCCGGTGGGCCTGTTAACAGATAAAAAAGCCATACATATTCAAGCCCGTGGTGGAGTTTATTCTAAAGGCCCTGCCAGGGAATTTGAATTTGGCGACCGTTATATCAGAGCACTGTTAAGCTTTTTAGGAATACCTGAGATTAATTCGATAATAGTGGAAGGTATGGCCCAAGCCCCCGATAAAGCAGAAGAAATCAAAGCCCGTGCCATTGAACAGGCAAAGCAGGCTGCCCGGGCATTTGCACTTTGAATAGCACAAACAGTAGCCACCGGTTTGCATCCGGTGGCTACCTGTATATAGATGGGGATTTTGGTTTTTCGAAAATCATATTTTAATTTCCTTTATAGTATTAACCTTTATGAATAAGTACTAAACTTTCTTCATGGTGAACTCTTCAAAATTGCCTTCACATGGCTTTCCACTGGTGACTCTGATGGACTTCCGATTGGGATATATGATAATGGAAGCCTGGGTGGAAAATACTGCCCCATGGCGGCAAATAGTATTTTCTCCCGGAATGCCATCATTATGGTCGGCAAGAATTTCTTCAGCAGAATCGGGGTTTATTTCTCCCTTGCTTAAGAGCTGTTCCGCCCTTGAGTATCTCGTCAGACTGGATTCGTATATGGATTCACCCCTGAGCCTGGGAAGGGCTTTATCACCCCACCTGGCATCCATGGGAAACTGGTTCTTAGCCATTTCAGGTGATATGTAATGATTTGTCGCAATAATATAATTGTTTTCGGCAAAACGCTGTGCGGAGCTTGACCTGCTGGTTTCCAGCACTCTCATGTCACCTGAAGCGTCAGCCAGCAAAATGCTTGCCCCTGCATCCCTGGCATGCCTGTTAATCAGCCTGGTAGCTTCTTCAACGGTATAACATGTTTCCAATGCTTCCTGAAGAATAATACTAAGTGGTATACTCTTAATGCTAAGGCTGTCTGCGGGGTAAGCAGAAGTATGCAGGAAACATAAGCCGTGTTCATTTATACCTGCATGTGCCCCGGAAGAGAAGGCAAGGGCCACATCAAGAGTCTGGCAACCGGCCATGGGCTTGTTTCGTCTCACAAAAAGCATGTCCTGATAAGGAAGGGTATAGTCAAAGTTTTTTATTAATACAGGTTCACCTGTGGTTGTTGCATCAGGTTTAATTCCCATTAAAGTCCCGGAACCCAGTGCATACATGCTGGGTTTGGGCATAAGTTCCATTTCAATTGCCTGGAGTAAGTAGACAATCTTCTCAGGTATGTCAGCACCTGAAGCTATTCCTTTTATGCGCTCATGCTGCTCTGGAAGGGCATCTTTGACCACTTTTTTTAAAAAGTTTTCGGCTTTTTGCTGACAGTGGATCAGATAAAGGGCTTTGGGAGCAAATTTCGCTTTTCTGATCATTTCCAGATGCTGTGAATCGGAAAATATCTCCCAGGCTGCATGAATAGCCTGTTTACCCATTCGGCCCTGTTGGATACCCACCATATAATGTGAACCCATACAATCCAAAAATCTGATAGCCATTTGTTTACCCTCCTTAGTTAACGAAGGTTAACGCAATATATAAACATTTAAACAATTTTTGACAAAATCCTTCTTTTTAATATAATAAATTAATAACTGCTTGAAATAGAATGGCTTATTCCAGGTTGGTTTCATCAAAAAACAAAGCCCCTTCAGAGGAGGAATACTTGCCGGTACCCTCCAAATAAGGGGCTGTATCCTAAGGGATAAGGGTCTTAGGTTCATGCCATGTAGTCAATCGTGAGTGCCTCTGTCACCTTTTTGATATAATTACGTGTCTCTTTAAAAGGCGGAATTCCACCGTATTTATTTACATTACCCGGACCTGCATTATATGCGGCCAGTGCCAGCTGCAGGTTTCCGTCAAATTTGTCCAGCATCTGCTTCAGATATTTTGCGCCACCTTCAATGTTTTCAGCGGGGTCAAAAGGGTCGTTCACTCCAAGGTACTTAGCTGTTTGGGGCATTAACTGCATTAATCCCTGCGCTCCTGCCGGAGACTGTGCAGCAGAGTTAAAATTGGATTCAACCCTGATTACAGCTCTGATCAGTTCGGGCTGCAATCCATGGCGCCGGGCAGCGTTTAAAATCAATGTATTAAAATCACTGTCTGTGGATTTATTGTTATTGGCGGTCAGGTCCCTTTGTTGGGTCACGAGGTTTACTGTACGCGAATCCCTGGCCTTACTAAGAGCTTCTGTTAATTTTACATATAAGTAGGTTTCGACAAAATTCCACATAATAATAGCTCCTTCCCCATCTGTTTCCATAATAATCCATGGCCGCCAATTTGTAAAGAACCTTTATGCCATTTTGTACATAGAATAATATGTGGTTACCTTATGGGGAAATTGTCAATAATAGAGACTCAGGGAAAAAGGGTTTGGGGGGACAAATAAATGAGTAAGCTCATTCAATGCAGTTTTTGCACAGAGAAGCTTCTTGAAGGGCAGGAAGGATTAAAGCTGAAGGGACACTACATATGTCAAAGGTGTGAAAGGAAGATAATCAATTCAACACCTCAGGATAAGTCATACTTTCTTTTAAAAGAAAAAATAAAGAACATCTGGGTTGTTCGATAAATCAAAACAGTGACGTGTCTCACTGTTTTTTTTGCATAATGAGTGAGGGGCAAAAAGGAATTTAACCCGAATAAGGCGAATTGAACACTGAGAAAGGGGCTTATTCCATGCGCAAGTCCGGGTATATGCCTTTAATAGAGGCCCTGATAAAAAATAAAAACAAGAATACCGTTGCCTTCCATATGCCCGGTCATAAAAAGGGCCGGGGGGTCCACCGGAAATTTGCCGGGTTAATGCAGTCCGACCCTTTTGCTATAGATATGACAGAGATTCCCGGGCTGGATGACCTTCATAATCCGGTGGGGCCAATTAAGGAATCACAGCAGCAGGCTGCCCGGCTTTTTGGAGCCGACATGACCTTTTTTCTTGTAAACGGTTCCACTGTAGGGATACATGCTGCCCTTTTATCGGTGTGCCGGAGTGGAGAAGAAATATTACTACCCAGGGATATTCATCGCTCAGTGGTCGGTGCCTGTATTCTTGCCGGACTTAAGCCAAGGTATTTGCCGCTGGAGTTGGATGAGGAGTTTCTGGTACCGTATCCCCCGGCACCGGAGGAAATTGCAGCGATGCTTGAAAAACACCCTCTTATCAGGGCTGTTTTTCAGGTTTATCCGTCTTATTACGGATTAGCCGGGGATTTGTCACAAACTGCTGAAGTG
The DNA here is from genome assembly GCA_016841325.1 of Thermincola carboxydiphila. GTDB lineage: Bacteria > Bacillota > Thermincolia > Thermincolales > UBA2595 > Phosphitispora. The sequence continues at coordinate 105,640 of JAENZJ010000012.1, read as the reverse complement.
GTTCACCGGCACAACATACCACTGGTTGTTGATGAAGCCCATGGCGCTCATTTTATATTCAGTGATGAGTTGCCCCTGACAGCATTGCAGGCAGGTGCTGACATAAGTATTCAGAGTACCCATAAAACACTGGGAGCCTTTACACAGGCTTCCATGTTGCACGTAAAAAGTAACATTATTGATGCCGGTACGGTCGGCCGCCAGCTTGGAATCCTCCAGACAACCAGTCCTTCATATTTATTGATGGCTTCACTGGATGCGGCAACCGGCCATATGGAGGGGGCCGGTAAAAAATTAGTGGATAAAACCATGAGGACAGCACGGTACATTCGGGAGCAGATAAGCAGGATACCGGGTATTAAATGCTTTGGGGAGAGCCTTTCAGGCACCTGCGGTGTGACAGCCATTGATCCTACAAAAATTTATATATCCTTTAGAGGCCTGGAGTTGTCCGGCTATCAGGCGGCGCAAATGCTGCTTAAAAAATACCGTATACAGGTTGAAATGAGTGACCGGTTCAGTATATTATGTATGTTATCAGTCGGAACCGGTGCTGATGACGGGGACAAGCTTATCCGGGCACTTACTGAGATTGCCGCCAAAGCAGACCCTGTTGGTTGCCAGAAAACAATACCGGGTCCAGTATATATACCCCCACCCAGGGTTATTCTGACTCCTAAGGAGGCATGGTTTGGCACATTAAGGCAGGTTATGTTTAATGAAGCCGTGGGAGAGGTTGCCGGCGAACTGGTTGCCCCATATCCGCCGGGAATACCTTTGCTTTGTCCGGGGGAAATGGTTACTGAAGAGACAGTGAATTTGATCAGTGAACTAAAGTCCTTGGGGTGTACTTTTCATGGTCCGGGTGACCCCACTTTAGGTACCATTAAGGTAGTTGATTCAGTTTAGTGTTTCTATACACCCGGGAAATTAATATTGATGCCTGAAGTGATAACGAAAAAAGAACCGGGCAGCAGGAGAAGAAAAAGGCTGTATCGAACAGGAACATATGGATGTGGTAACATAAATTGATTACATTCAGCCGGCAAAATAGGTTTTCAACCGGTAAAAGAGGTTTTGCGATTATGAAAATCCGTAAAATTACAAAAGACGGCACTGCCGGATTCGCAATAGCTGACAAGGACGGCAAACAGGTTGCCGGGCGGGAGCACCAGTCATTTAACGAGCAGCTGCACCGGGTTCACAATGAAATTGTACACCAACAGCTAGGGAGTTTGTTAAGTGATATCGAGAAACAGGGTAAGGCCCTGGGAGATACTCTTAATTTGAGAGACTTGAAAAAGTACAAGGACCTCATACAGAAGTTCCTGGATTATGCGGTAAACAAAATGTACCAGATGCGGGAAGAGCATGGATGGGACCGGAGAGGAAGGCACAAGGTTTATTCATTAGTGGAGACAGTTAACCAGGAAATGGAAAACCTGACTAAAATGCTGTTGTCAGAACAGAAAGATAAGATTACGATACTTGCCAAGGTTGATGAGATCAGGGGTCTTTTAATAGATATTTATTCATAGGCAGAGGGATAATAAGTATGAGAATGGCTAATGTGATTGGGCATAAACAGCCGAAGAGAATTTTGCAAAATGCACTGGCAGAGGGCAGGGTAGCCCATGCCTACCTCTTTCATGGCCCTGAAGGGGTTGGGAAAACCACATTGGCAATGGCATTTGCCAATACCCTGTTGTGCAGGGAAGGAACCGGCGATGCCTGTAGCGGATGCAGTATCTGCAGAAGGTTCGACAAGGGCCGTTTCCCCGATTTTTTTCTGATAGAGCCGCAGGGAAACAATATTAAGATAGAGCAGGTACGGGAACTGCAGAAAACAGCAGCATTCAAGCCTTATGAGGCATCAGCAAAAGTATACCTGATAAGCAGGGCGGAAACAATGACAAGGGATGCAGCTAATTGCCTGTTAAAGATCCTTGAAGACCCCCCGCGGGATACCATTTTCTTGTTAACTACGGTAAATCCGTACAATTTGTTACCAACAATTGTCTCACGTTGTCAGCCGGTTGCCCTGGGGAGAGTATCCCAGCAGGAAATAGAACAGTTATTAAGAGACTGTCATAGGGGTGATCCTGATACTGCTACACTGCTGGCCACACTTTGCAATGGACTGCCGGGAAAGGCATGGGCTATGGCTGAACCGGACAAAGGCCTGGGGACAAGGGAAATAGTTTTTCAGTTATACGAGAAAGTCAAAAAGGCGAATATCAGTGAACTTATAAAGCAAGCCGAGGAATTTGAGAAAAACAAAGACATAATGCCTGAGGTATTGGAACAATTGCTCTTATGGTACAGAGACCAGTTGATATGGAAAGAGACTTCTGACAAGGGCCTGATTATAAATGTTGATAAAATTGAAGAGTTAAAAACAGACTCTGAGTTTAGAGATAAAAGCTACCTGATAAAAAGTATCCGGAACATTCTTGAAGCCAAAATGCAGATCAACCGCAATGTAAATTTCAGGCTGATAATAGAAGTGCTCATGCTGAGGCTTGCCGGATGCGCTTAAAAAGTGACAGGAGTTAGGAGGCCTATAATAATGATTAGAGTGGTTGGCATCAGGTTTAAATCTGCAGGAAAAATATATTACTTTGACCCGGGTGATATTGACCTTAAGATTGATGACACAGTTATTCTGGAAACAGCCCGGGGGATCGAATCCGGGCAGGTTGTTGTTGAGCCTAAAATGGTGGAAGAAGACAAAATTGTAGCTCCACTGAAGAAAATAATTCGTAAAGCGAGTCCGGTTGATTTAAAACAAATTGAAATCAATAAAAACAAGGAAAAAGACGCATACAAGGTATGTATGAAAAAAATTGAAGAACATGGTTTGCCCATGAAGCTTGTAGATGTTGAATATACCTTTGATGCCAATAAAATTATATTCTATTTTACGGCAGATGGAAGAATTGATTTTAGAGACCTGGTTAAGGACCTGGCCGCTATTTTCCGTACCCGGATTGAACTCAGGCAAATCGGTGTCCGGGATGAAGCAAAAATGCTTGGTGGTTTGGGTACTTGTGGCCGCGGACTGTGTTGTGCCACGTTTTTAGGTGAATTTGACCCGGTATCTATCAGGATGGCCAAGGAGCAGAACCTCTCCCTGAACCCGACAAAGATATCAGGTATCTGTGGTAGGCTGATGTGTTGTCTGAAATATGAGTCAGAGGCCTATGAAACCGAAAAAGCTGCTTTTCCTCCTGAGGGGACTCCGGTAATTACGCCTGTAGGAGAAGGTAAGGTTGTCTCAGTCAATATTCTGAAAAAGAATCTGATGGTAGAAATGAAAGAAAGCAGGCAGCTGGTTGAATTCAGTCCCGAAGAGTTACAGATATGTCCCAGGGAGAAAGGCACTGAAAAAAAGGAAAAAAAAGATAAAAGGCCACAGAAAAACTCACGCAGCAGTGAAGGTGAGGAAAAAGGTGAGGACATTTGAAACAGTTAAATACTCTGTTGGCTGAGTTTGAAGAAAAAATGAAGGGGCTGATGCAGGAACTGCAGATGCTGAAAACGAGAGCCTCTGCCCTGGAGGATGAAAACGAAAAACTCCGTCAGGAAATAATGGATGTTTATCAGTATTATCTTAAAGATGCCGGGGAACCCAGGAGCAGGCAGGAACAAAGCCGGAAACACGGGTATGAAAATCTGGTCCGTTTATATAATGAAGGATTTCATATTTGTAACCTTCATTTCGGACAATTCCGTTCCGAAGGTGACTGTCTCTTCTGTATGGGGTTTCTTGACAAAAAATAACGGGGGTCTCTGACATGCCGGACAATGAACCTAAGCCTTGTTCACGCTTTGATATCAAGGAGGGGGAACGGCTTGATGACCTGGTAAGGGGAGGCCTGAAAATTATCCAGTCTCCTTCTGCCTTTTGTTTTTCCATGGATGCCGTTTTGCTTGCCAACTTCACAAGTGTGAAGGCAGGGGCTAAAGTTGTTGATTTAGGCACCGGCACCGGAGTGATACCTTTACTTATAGCGGCAAAAAAAACGGCCAAAACAATAATCGGGCTGGAGATACAGGAAGACAGTTGTGACCGGGCCAGAAGAAGTATCCAGGGAAACGGTCTTGAGCACCTGATTGAAATAGTTCAGGGTGATATCTGTGAGGCAGATAAAATACTGGGAGTTGGCAAATTTGATGTGGTTACGGCAAATCCTCCTTATCTGCCGGTGGGGAGAGGCGCCCAAAATGAGGCAGGTCCCATCGCCATTGCACGGCACGAAATCCTGTGTAACCTGGAAAATGTCGTCAGGGCCGGTTCCCGGCTGGTGCGGTACGGAGGACGCATGACTATGGTCCACCGTCCTGAACGGCTTTCTGATATCATGGTGTCAATGGAAAAACACCGTTTAAAGCCCCGCAGGCTGCAGACGGTACACCCGGGTCCGGGTAGAAAACCCAATATGATCCTCATTGAAGCCCAACTGGGCGGTAATCCTGAACTTATTATGCAGGAGCCTTTTTTTGTTTATCATGAAGATGGCAGTTATACCAGGTCATTTTGGGATGTATATTATCCCGATATACCGTATTCCCCTGATGGAAGTGGCAGTTATGACAGTTAAATTTTATACATATATCCTGCAGTGCAGTGATGGTAGCCTGTATACAGGGTATACCAATAACCTGGAAAAGAGAATTACGAAACATAATTCGGGAAAAGGGGCCAAATTTACCCGGGGCCGCGGGCCTGTACAGCTAATGTTTTCTGAAGAGTTTCCCTCTAAGGAACAGGCAATGGCCAGGGAAACAGAGATTAAAAAACTTACAAGGCATAAGAAGCTGAAGATTATCAAGGGTGATAAGGAAATGACCGGAAATAAACAAATGACCGGAAACAATAAAAGAGGGACCCTTTACCTGTGTGCAACACCGATAGGCAACCTTGAAGACATTACGCTCAGGGCGCTTAGGATACTCAGGGAGGTCAGTCTCATAGCTGCCGAAGATACCAGACATACCAGGAAGCTGTTAAGTTATTATGGTATTCATACACCTCTTACCAGTTACCATGAGCATAATGAAAAAGGAAAAGCCCGCTTTCTGATAGCTGAACTTGACGCCGGAAAAGATGTGGCCCTGGTTTCAGATGCCGGTACACCCGGTATTTCGGACCCCGGATATGAGGTGGTTTCCCAGGCTTTGGAAGAAGGGTTTGCAGTGACTCCGGTACCGGGACCGGCGGCGCTTATTACCGCATTGACCTGTTCGGGACTGCCAACAGACCGGTTCGTGTTTGAAGGATTTTTACCCAGGGTTAAAAAAGAGCGGAACAGGGTTTTGGCAAGAATGAAGTCAGAGGACAGGACCCAGATTTTGTATGAATCACCACGTCGGATAATAAAGACCCTGCAGGAGTTGCAGGAACTGCTGGGCGACAGGAGAGTTGCTGTGGCCAGGGAGCTTACCAAAATACATGAAGAAGTGGTGCGGGGAGTGCTGCCGGATGTGATCAGTCATTTTCAGGCAAACAACCCGAAAGGTGAATTTGTGATCGTTTTAGAAGGCACGAAAACGGAACCAACAGAGTCTTCTCCTCCCAAAGCGACAGACCTGTCCCAAATGGTTGCCAACCTGGTTGCCGGGGGATGGGACAAAAAAGAAGCGATAAGGGAAGTGGCGCGGCAGACGGGCACTGCTAAGAACAAAGTATATGCAGCTGTATTGGAAACAAAAAGTGAATAAACTGCACTTGTTAAATAGTAAAAAAGAAGAACTCCTTCAACAGAAGTCCTTCTTTTTTCTTTCGTATTCAGGCATTTTTCAACTTCTACAGCGCATCAGCTGCGTCAGCCATTGCATGGGCACATTCTTTACATACGTTTTTTCCGCGGAAGTGCTGCACATCATCCGCATTTCCGCAAAAGATACATGCGGGCTCATATTTTTTGAGAATAATTTTTTCGCTGTCCACATAGATCTCGAGAGCATCTTTTTCATCAATGCCAAGAGTTCTGCGAAGCTCTATGGGGATTACGACCCGCCCGAGTTCGTCAACTTTGCGAACAATTCCTGTTGATTTCATACAATATTACCTCCCAGCGACTTTCGACAAATATTTACAAGTAAATGATACCAGTGATTCCATTAAAAGTCAACCACTTTTTAACAGGGTTAAGCAATTTAAAATACGGCCATGGCAGTTATCTTTTTTGTAAAGATAACTATTAAAGAAAGTACGGTTTCATGTATATTTTTAAGGGGGTACAGCGGGTTGTATTTTTTAGGGCTGGTGCATATATTTGCAGATTCAAGGGAAAACTTGACAAAAGGTATTTTTATAGTTATTATCTTTGTATATGTGTTAAATGTCTGTGAAATGTGATGAAGGGGAAGAGTAAATACCGGACTACCCGCCCAGAGAGCAGGGAAAAGGTGAGAGCCCTGCCGGAGAAACTGTATTGAACATGGCCCCTGAACAGCAGGCTGAAATCAGGGTTAAAGTAGGCTGCGCCGGATAAGCTCCGTTAAAGGCTTCGGGTATAGAAGGACTTTTTTAATATTTAGGAAATTATACTTTGAGGTATAATTGTGGATAACCTCAAAGTATAATTTCCGGATATCAACAAAAGTTTCCTTAAAGTTTCGATAGAAACTTTTGTTCTTTTAAAAGTACATTCTGTACCTTGTCTGAGGCTTTGTGTTTCACAAAGTAAAAAAGGGTGGTACCACGTGGATATCCCTCGTCCCTTTTCGGTTTTTCCGGGACGTGGGTTTTTGATTTTTGCAGATGATTTATGAGATGATCTTTGCAGATCATTAAAGTAATCCAAAGAAAGAGGAGTGAAATTATGTTCAGGAAAAGTTTCTACATTACCACACCGATTTACTATCCCAGTGACAAATTACATATCGGTCATGCCTATACCACTGTAGCGGCTGATACTATAGCCCGGTATAAGAAGATGAGGGGATTTGACACCCGTTTCCTGACAGGGTCTGATGAGCATGGTCAGAAAATCCAGCGTACTGCCAAAGAAAAAGGTATGGACCCCAAGGCATATGTAGATGGGATCGTTTTAGGGTTTAAGGAACTCTGGAAGGCGCTGGAGGTCTCTTATGACGACTTTATCAGGACTACCGAAGACAGGCATAAAGAGGTTGTCCAGGAGATTTTTGTCAAACTGTATAACCAGGGAGACATTTATAAATCAGAGTACGAAGGCTGGTACTGTACACCCTGTGAGACTTTTTGGACCGAACGGCAGGCTGAGGGAAGGGTATGCCCTGACTGTGGACGCCCGGTGGAGCTGGTTAAGGAAGAAAGTTACTTTTTCAGGATGTCAAAATATGCAGACCGTTTGCTGCAGCACATTGAAGACAATCCCGAATTTATACAACCGGTGTCACGCCGCAATGAAATGGTAAATTTTATTAAACAGGGACTCGAAGACCTATGTGTTTCCAGGACAACCTTTGACTGGGGTATTAAGGTTCCCTTTGACCCCAAGCATGTGATTTATGTGTGGATTGATGCCCTGACCAATTATTATTCTGCATTGGTGGGCGGTCAGCCCGGTGATTCCCTGGTTAAGAAATACTGGCCCGCCGATGTCCACCTTATGGCTAAGGATATAGTGCGCTTTCACAGTATCATCTGGCCGATTATTCTGATGGCAGCAGGAATTGAACTCCCCAAGAAGGTTGTTGCTCACGGGTGGCTGCTGCTTGAAGGGGGCAAAATGTCCAAATCCAAGGGCAATGTAATTGATCCCCTGGTACTGATTGACAGGTACGGGGTTGATGCCATCCGGTACTATCTCTTGCGGGAGCTGCCTTTCGGAGCAGATGGTTATTATTCGGAGGATGCACTGGTACAGAGGATTAATTCTGACCTGGCCAATGATTTGGGCAACCTGGTAAGCCGCTCTGTCGCCATGGTGGAAAAGTACTTTGGCGGACAGGTCCAGTCTCCTGTGGAAAATGATGATATTGACAGGGACCTGATAAAGACGGCTGGGGCAGTTATTGAAGAATATGAGCAGCTTATGGAGAAATATGAACTCAGTAATGCCCTGGCTGCAGTATGGCGGTTTATTAGCAGGGCAAACAAGTATATCGATGAGACCTTCCCATGGCTGCTGGCTAAAGATGAGAACAAAAGAGCACGCCTGGGTACGGTCCTTTACAACCTGATGGAAAGCATCAGGATTATTACCATTATGATTGCTCCTTTTATGCCGGCCTTACCTCCGCGCATCTGGGAGCAGACCGGACTAACTAATGCCGCGGATGATGTGAAGTCATGGGATTCGTTGCAGGAATGGGGTCTGTTCCCGTCAGGGGCAGTTGTTTTGAAAGGTGCAGCCCTGTTCCCCAGGATTGACAATGAAAAGGTCCGTGGTGAGGAGCCTGAAAGTGCAGAAGCAGTAAAGCAGGCCGATGTCAAAAAAGACGACACTAAAAAAGACGCCGGAGAAAAGCAGGGGGAAGAACAGGAAGGGTACATTTCCTTTGAGGAATTTGCCAAAATAGATTTACGCCTTGCTGAGGTATTAAAAGCCGAAAGAGTGGAAAAAACAGATAAGCTCCTGAAGCTCGGGGTAGCTTTGGGTGATGAGCGGAGGACCATAGTTGCCGGAATTGCCAAACATTATACTCCTGAGGAATTAATTGGCAGGAAAATCTTAATTGTTGCCAACCTGAAACCTGCCAAATTAAGGGGCATACTTTCCGAGGGAATGATTCTGGCTGCTTCTGACGGTGATAACCTGGGGATAATTACCGTTGACCCTGACAGGAATATCCCCGGCGGGGCAAAAGCTAAGTAACGGAGTTGGTGATAAGAATTGTTTGTTGATTCACATGCACATCTTGATGACAAAAAGTATGATACCGACAGGCATATAATGCTAATGCGCGCCAGGGGAAAAGGGGTATCAGGCATAATTAATGTGGGATATGATATCCCTTCCTCGGTGCGGTCTGTGGTACTGGCTGAGGAGTATGATTTCATTTTTGCGGCAGTGGGAATTCACCCCCATGATGCGGCAGATGCAGATGAAGCTGCCCTGGAACAGGTCAGAGTGCTGGCAGACCATCCTAAAGTAGTTGCCATTGGAGAGATGGGGCTTGACTATTATCGTAACCTTTCACCCCGGGATATCCAGCAGAAAGTATTCAGAGCGCAGATAAATCTGGCCAGAGAGATAAAAAAGCCAATTATAATACATGACCGGGATGCTCATGGTGATGTGATGCAAATATTGAAAGAGGAAAATGCCGGTACAAACGGAGGGGTTTTGCATTGTTTCTCCGGGAGTGTCGAAATGGCCAGGGAATGCATTAAAATGGGATTTTATATATCTATTGCCGGACCGGTAACTTTTAAAAATGCCGCCAAAATCTGTGATGTTGCCACTGCGGTCCCCTTAGACCGCCTGCTTATTGAGACAGATGCGCCATATCTGACTCCTGAACCCTACCGGGGTAAGCGGAACGAATCCGCCTACGTGGTATGTGTTGGTGAACGTATTGCTGAACTCAGGGGGATGCCTGCTGAGGAATTGGCTGAGGCAATCTCCCGAAATGCCCGGGAATTGTTTGGTATAAATATTGGATAAAAATTTTTAAAAAAATTTTTAAATCAGTAAAAAATAAATCGATGATCAAATTGAAGGGAAAAGCAATTATTAATAACTGTATAAGCCCGCAATAATTATGGTATGAATGTAAATAAATAAAGCTATCTTTTAAAGTGACTATTCGGGAAACCCTTTGCGGGGTTTCTTTTTTTTGCGCCAATTTTTCATGGTTCGCCAAATAATTGGGTAAATCGGATGCCAGGGAATGACATGTTTCTGGCGGGCCATAGATTACACTAACTGTAAAGACTGGACATGGGATTAATTGGCAGTAATGTTTAGACAACCCTGTAGATATATTTTAAAGGACGGGGTTGAAAGACAGGGATGAATGTAATAAGGGGGATATGTTCATGTATGATACCGGGTCCGGGGCGGCCGGCCTGAGAATTAATCAGGGGCTGACCACTTTGGTGGCTTACATTTTGTATGGGTTTTTGATACTTACAGTAGGAATATTTGTATCATGCGCGGTTAAAAAAGTATCCGTAAGAATAGATAATAAGACAATAACTTACCATACATTTGCACCCACTGTCGGGGAAGTTATCAGGGAAGCAGGTATTAGAGGAGAAATCGGCTTCAGGGGGGACCTTGATGCTTTAGAGGAAGGCAAAACAGTAGAATATTATTCGGTATCCCGCCACCTGTCTTCAAAGGTAAGGGATGGAATGGTCATCTGGGTATATAAACACCGCCTCACCAAGACAGCAGAAAATGAAGTAATCCCGGCACCTGTAGAGAAAAAATGGGACCTTTACCTGGACCCCGGACAGCGGCGGATAACCCAGGAAGGTAAAAATGGAATTATGAAACATACTTATATTGAACATTATCGTGACGGAGAATTGTTGTCCAGGGAAAAGACCGGGAGTAAACTGATTATGGCACCGACCCCACAGGTTATTACTGTTGGTTCATATAACACCGGGGCCCAGGCAGCATCATGCCAGGCAACGTCCCGCCACGGAATAACCGGTGCCGGTCAGCAGCTAAAATTTACCTCAACTGCATATACACATACCGGTTATCGCACCGCAACCGGTATAAAACCCCGGCGAGGGGTGGTTGCTGTGGATCCTAAAGTGATTCCACTGGGCACTAAAATGTATATCGAAGGGTACGGTTACGGAATCGCAGCTGATACGGGCGGGGCCATCAAGGGACGGAAAATTGATGTCTTTTTTGAGACACGTGCCGAGGCTCTTAAATGGGGGCGGAGGTCGGTATCCGTCCGGATTCTGAGTTGATAAGTGATATTGACAATTAACTCCGTATGGTTTAAAATAGATTGCAACCCTTTAATCAACAGAAAATTCACAAAAAATGTGCTAAGGAGTGATTGCATGCAGGCTAACACCTCCCCGAGAAGGACCTTTGGGTTTTTGGGAGACAACAGGTGGATTGTATGGGGCCTCGGGGTCGTTGTAGCAGCTGTAATAATTTTAACAGGATTTTTTTATAACAGGCATAACATCAGGATATTTGCAGACGGAAAAGAAGTGAATGTGGTTATGAGGGGTGGTACTGTAGCCGAATCCATTAAAAAGGCCGGTATTCCCCTTGGTGAAAAAGACATCATCGAACCATCCCCGGATACCAAGCTGACTGATGACCTGACCGTGCGCATTACCCGCAAATTGCGCATAAATCTGGTCGATGGCGGTGAGGTTAGTGAACAGTGGGTTACACCGGGAAATGTGGGACAAGCCCTGAAAAAACTGAAGATTGCAGTAAACCCCGGCGATCAGGTGGTTCCGGACCCAGGTACCACTGTTAAGTCAGGTGACACTATAGAGATATTCAGATATAGTGACCAATATATTCAGGAATCTGTTAAAGTTCCTTTTAAGCTTGAGAGACGACGTGATACCTCCATGGAAAAAGGGACTACCAGGGTTGTTCGCAAAGGCCGGGAAGGCTTGATTCAGAAAACCATTAAGATTACATACAGGAACGGTAAGGAAATAAAGCGAGAAGCAGTTGGGGAAAAGGTAGTCCGGGAGCCGGTTTCCAAGATTGTGGCTTATGGCACGGTGACGGTAAAAGAGGTTTCCCGTGGTGGCGAAATCAGGTTCTCCAGGGCACTGACCATGACTGCCACAGCTTATTCACATACCGGTAATAATACCGCCTCAGGGGTTTACCCGTATCGGGGCGCGGTAGCTGTGGACCCCTCAGTAATTAAGCTGGGGACCCGGCTTTATGTCGAAGGCTATGGATATGCAAAGGCCCTTGACATTGGTAGTGCTATAAAGGGTAACAGGATTGACCTGTTTTTTGATACTGAAAAGGAGGCTCGTAAGTGGGGCCGCCGTACAGTAAAGGTATATGTTCTGGAATAGTGGAAAGGCTAAGCCTTTCCTTTTTTGTATATAATAATTTTCGGGGGAATTTTGATGAAATTATACTCACCGGCTGCTGTAAGGCAGATAATCGATAAATATAAGTTCACCTTTCAAAAAAGCCTCGGCCAGAACTTCCTGGTTGATGGCAATATTGTCAATAAAATTGTTAATGCTGCTTTATTAACCAATGAGGATGCGGTCCTGGAAATAGGCGCCGGGATTGGTACCTTAACCAGCGCACTGGCTGACAGGGCCGGCAGGGTAATTGTCATTGAAATTGATCAGAACCTGCAGCCCGTCTTAAGGGAAACCCTGTCAGGATATGCAAATATAGACCTGTTTTGGGGGAATGCCCTGAAAACAGATTTTGATGCCCTGGTTGATGAGAAGACCAAGGGGCAGTATGGGAAAAGAGGAAGGCCGTTTAAAGTTGTGGCAAACCTTCCGTATTATATCACCACACCGCTTTTGATGCATGCCCTGGAACATCGTTTTAATATCAGCCTGATGATAGTGATGGTACAAAAAGAGGTTGCCCAGCGTATCACCGCAGCGCCGGGAAGCCGGGACTATGGGGCACTTACCCTGGGAGTCAATTATTTTAGTGAGCCTCAGCAAATCATAAAAGTACCCCGAAGGGTATTTATGCCTCAGCCGGATGTGGAGTCTGCCGTTATTAGGCTTACTCCCAGAGAAAATCCTCCTGTTCCGGTGGAAAGTGAACAGACGTTTTTCCGGGTGGTCAGGGCCGCTTTTGGCCAGCGCCGGAAAACCCTGTTAAATGCCCTATCATCCCTGGGGGTGGACAAAAACACGATAGCTGGAATTCTTCCCGGTTTGGGCATTGATCCCGGGAGAAGGGGAGAAACCCTGAGCTTTGGGGAGTTTGCCAGGATAGCCAATGCCCTTTGTCCATACATTCCGGAGAAATAGAATTATTCAGGACAGCCATTCCACATTAATCAGGTGGCTGTCTTTTTTTTTCTGTAAAAATATCTCCAGTAGACTCCAGTTCCGCTGTGAATGATAACCCAGATATTCCCTGCCTCCCAACTTCCGGTAACGGCCTTTGCCGTCAAACACATTCATTGCTTCAATACAGTCACCGATAATGGTTTTCGCCATATCCAGGGCATGGTTTAGGTTTCTGTAAGGTGAGCCCAGCCAGGGGTGGGGAACTCCTGCCCCTATATCAATGTTTAATCTGTTGTTTTTTGCTGCCATTGCAAGACTGACCGGGGGCACGGCCAGGTCCCTGAAGGAGACAGCTTCAAGGAACCTGCGGGATACCAAATGTGGACCGTGTGACGGTGAAGCGCTTCCCAGCCGCGAAAGACCAATTTTTGTATTGAGCTTTTGGCGAAAGTACAGAATCAGCTCTGCCAGGGAACTGTTTGAAGGGGTTCCCGGCCGTCCCGAGCCTGAAGGGATTCCTGAATAGCAGTCGGACAGGGCCATATCCAGTCCGGTTGACGTTGCTGCCGCTATCAGGTGTTTTAGTGCACTCAGGGCAGTATTTTCTTCCATATCCCCATCTACGAACAGGACATAATCGGCCATCCGGTCATATGCTGCTTTAGCCCCAATTGCCCTGGGCACATCGGGGCCGAAGGATTCTCTGCTGTATATTATCCACGTAAGCTTCCGGGTATTTTCGAGGACCTTTTCCAGGGTATTATCTTCACAGCCATTGATTACAGGGATTACCAGGTCGACCGGAAGAAGGGAAATCATGTTCAGGACAGTACCTATCCGGGAACTTTCATTTTTTGCCGGTACTACTGCTGCTATCACGGAAAAACCTCCCACGATTGTTTTACTAACATATTATGTCGCTGACATGTTTTGTGTAGCGGCCTGCAAAACGTCAGATAAGAAATAACGGCAGACGGATTTTCTGCATATTATATAACCAGAGACAAAGGCGGGAGGTGAGCGGAATGGACATAAAAGTAGGGGATATCGTAGCCCGGAAATCCTACAACAACGACATTTATTTTAAAGTAAATGAGGTTGTGGAGACTGAATCAGGGGAAGTCAGGGTAAAATTGCTGGGGCTTGATGTCAGGCTTTTTGCCGATTCTCCGCCTGAAGACCTGGTCAAGGTGGACCGGGAAAATATCAGGGAGTACCGCAAAAAATTTATTAAAACAAATAATGAATGCCTTAAAAGGATATTTGAAAGACGGTCTAAAGAGCGAGGGAACAGTATGATGCGAGGCCAGAGTGAGAGTAGTGAAGATTTTTTTGAGATACCGGGACGGGTGCTTCATATTGATGGGAATTTGGAGTACCTGAACTTATGCATGGCAATTTACCAGCAGTTGGGAATCAGGGCTAAAGGAATGAACCTGCCAGAGAGGGAACAGCCTGCATCTGTCCCGGAGTTGATAAAAAGATACAGTCCGGACATCCTGGTTTTGACGGGTCATGACGGGATTATTAGGTCAGGGGACGATTTCTCAGACCTGAATAATTACCATAACTCCAGACACTTTGTCGAGGCTGTAAAAACAGCACGCCGGATAGAGTGCAACCGGGATAACCTTATCATATTTGCGGGAGCATGTCAGTCACATTATGAGGCACTGCTGGAGGCAGGCGCTAATTATGCCAGTGCCCCCCTGCGCGTCCTGATCCATGCTTTTGACCCGGTCTTTATTGTAGAGAAGGTCGCTTTTACTTCTATTAACAGGACGATAGCAACCAGTGAAGTGATAGAGAATACCATTACCGGAACAGACGGCCTGGGTGGGATTGAAACAAGGGGAAAATTACGTATTGGTTTTCCCAAATCTCCATATTAGTCACAAACCTGAGTGGTTCGCAATATAATGAAATTGAACTGGGCCGAAGGGGTGATTTAGTGAACGTACTGGTTTCAGGGGCCGCCGGATTATATGGAATACATACTATCGAAGAATTTTTGTCCCGGCAGGATACCGCGAAAATTTACGCCCTGGATGACTGTTCGCGAGGGTATCCCGACGGAGATGGCCTGCCGGTTAATTGGCCGGACGGGAAGGTGCAACAGCTAAAGCAGAGGTACCAGGACATATCGGTGAAGGAGATGAATTCCCTTAACATTGATGTGGTGATTCATCTGGCCGGGTATAACTCGGGAAAAGAATCCATGAATACCCCGGAGGAATATTTTCTGAACAACGAATACGGTACCTTTCAGTTTATGCAAACACTCCTGCGGACTAAGAACCGTCCCTTTTTTATTTATGCATCAACCATTGAAGTATATGGTGCGGCGGAACATTCTTCCGTTGATGAGAAATCCTGTGTAATGCCCCAGAACACCTATGCAGTAACAAAACTGGCAGCAGAGCAACACATCATGGCTGTAGGAAAATGGTATGATTACCCGGTCACATCTATCAGGTTCACTAACACTTTTGGAGAAAACCAGAGTATTTACGGATATAATTCTGTCGTAGCCTCATTTATTGACAGAGCCTTGCGTAATGAACCACTAATTGTCTACGGTACAGGTGAACAGACCAGGGATTTTATATATGTTAAGGATGCAGCCCGGGCATTAAACCTGGCGGTAACTCATCGCAGGCAGGTGGAGGGCCGGATAATAAATATTGGTTCAGGAGTTCAGGTTGCCATAAATGAGCTGGCTAACACTATAATCCGGCTTACAGCTTCAAATTCAGAGATAATAAATCTTCCCTGTGAAAAAGGAAAACACAGTGGATTCAGGATTGATACAAGTCTCGCCCGGAAGGTCATGAACTGGGCCCCTGTATATAGCCTTGAAGAAGGACTGCTGCGTACAATTAACTGGCATAAAGGATTGTACAGTATTTAACCGGCATCTGAACCGGACAGGTAACCAAGAAAATATTAGGAAATAAATTGGATAAGGTATCATATATTATATTAAAGTGCTTTGAAAGGGGGGGTATTGTTGGCCGGAGATAAACACAGGTTCCTGTTCTTTAAATATGTTCCACCCAAAAAAGGTACCAAGCCTTTAAAGGATAAGGAATACGTATCCAGTGAGGGAACTGAGGATATTATAGACCCGCTGGGTCATGTCCAGGGGGACCAGACTGAACCCGTAGTGGATGCGGAAAGGCCTGAGGAGACAGAGGTCCCGGTGGAGGCTGAAGTTCCGGTGGAGGCTGAGGCTCCAGCAGAAGCAGGTGCACCAGTAGAAGCCGAGGCACCGGTAGAAGCAGATGCACCGGTGGCCGAAGCGCCGGCAGGACCGGAAATGCCTGAACAGGAAGGGTTTTTGACCGGGGAGGACTTTACTGAAACTGAGGTCACAGAAGAAGCAGGGGAATCGGTGGAAGGAGCCGCTCCAGGAGAACAGGAAGCTTCTTTGGTATCTGAGGACAATCAGGAGACCGAGTCTTCAGGTGCCCCGGAGTCTTTCCCGGGGTTGCCCGGTTATCCGGATTTTCCGGAATGTCCTGACCTTCCGGAGATACCCGAATGTCCTGAGCTTCCGGAGATACCCGAGTGTCCAGAACCTCCCGAAGAACCGGAGGGCCCTTGCCCGGATCATGCCATAATGCATGTTATCCAGCCGGGAGATACGTTCTGGAAGCTGTCCAGAAAATATGGGACTACTGTTGAGGCAATTACAGAGGCTAACCCGGATGCAGACCCACTAAACCTGCAGGTTGGTGAAACCCTCTGCATACCTGTGGGAATACCAGGGGCAAAAGGTTAATTGACCACTGAAGCTGTTTTTATGCAGCTTCTTTTGTTTTGCCAAATAAGAATAAATCATAACTTACAATTTATTGGGAATTATATAAATATCAAATATCTATTGGGAGGAATTATTATGGTCCCCTATGATGACACAGTAAACAGCAAAGGACAGACTGTCAGGCGGGAGTACAAGCTGGGAGGGATGACTGAGCCGGGAATTACCAATGAAGTTGTGGCCATGGTAAGCCAGATTGACGGAGTCCGGGAAGTCGATTATGATGAACGCTCACGAAATATGGCCATCAGTTTTGATTCTCGTAAGGTCTCGGAGGACCATATCACAGGGACCCTCAATTCACTGGGGCACAGTATCCTGGACCCGGAGTAAGGCGGATTATTGTCCAAAACTCCGGACAGCAAGAAAGAGAGAGACGTGGTTTCAGGTTTGGACCTGTAGCCCGTACCTCTCTTTTTTGGTCTGCATTCCTTAATAATTCAATGGACAGCCCCCAGGACTAGTATGAAAAGAAAGCCGATAATACCGCCAAGGGTTGCATAATTAGGGTGCCTGCGCCTCGATTCCGGCAGGAGTTCATTTTTTACTATATAAGTCATGGCTCCGGCGGCAACTGCCAGCAGCAGGGCAACATGCCGGGGAGAAAGGTTTAGAAGCAGCAGGCCGATAAAGGCTCCGGCGGGGGTAAACAGGCTGAGTACGATGTTAAGCAGCAGGATTTTAAGATCAGGCACTTTTCCGATCTTAAGGGGTGTGGCAGTAGCCATTCCCTCAGGGATATTATGGAGACCGATAGCAACTGCAATAACCAGACCCAGGTGCTGCTCAGCCGAAAACCCTGCTGCAATTGCTATTCCTTCAGGCAAGTCATGAAGCGCTATTCCGATTCCAACCAGATAGCCCATCTTGCGAAAATAAGCATTACTGTCAGGTCCGTTTTTTAAGGGAGGATAGATCTGAGCCAGGACCAGATCCAGTACCATCATGACTATTATCCCGATACTGAAACCTGCTGCCGTTTGCCGGAAAGTGCCCTGTTCCAGGGCTGAAGGAAGCAAGTCAAGTACTATAACGGCCAGCATAATTCCGGCAGCCAGGCCAAACAGCACTGAAAGGGTTTTTTCACGCGGGTTGCCCATCATCAGTACCACCAAGGCCCCAAAACATGTAGCAAGTCCCGCTATCAGGCTTATGATTACAGTCTCAGCCAAATATACCACCTTCACAGCTAAATATCCTTTTAAATACGTATTCCTGTTGGCGCAAATTATGCTCTGGTTTCATAATAAGCTGCTTACACACGTATAATTAACAGACAGCAGCCGGTATACCGGCAGGATAATGTGGGTGCAGGAGGTTTTTTTAATGTGGGGTATCATCAGGGTCCGTTCTGTATTGGCAGCAGGTCTGTTTTTTGTAATTGTGCTTTTCATGGGATTTATGGGTTGGATTTCCAGGTTTTTTTTAAATTTTACTGAGTAAAAGTTGAAAACTGAAGGAATTTCCCATAATTTGTCGAAGTATCAGTTATAACTGGCTATTTTTGCTAAATGCGTTAAATGCTTTGGTGGAAGGCGGATCAGGAACCAATTAAACGATAAGGGGCTGAAACGCCTCCATGGGAGTGGACAGGCGTCGATTCCCTCAAGGTATTTTACACCAGGTGCAGCCAAACAATCATGAGCTGGAATGGGGGATGCAGGGTGAGGTTAAGTATTAAAGGTAAGCTAATCACAATGATGATGTTTGTGGCGTTGTTTGCAGTGGTCGCACTGGGTATTGTGTCGGTTTATTCCATGAACAAGGGAGCAAAGGAAACCTTTCTGGAAAAAGCCAAGGCAGACCTGGCAACAGGTGAGGAATTGATTAACCGGACATACCCCGGTGACTGGGCTGTCAGAGACGGCAAACTTTATAAGGGTAATGTTGTCATGAATGAGAATTACGAACTTATAGACAGGATTGCAGAGTTAACCAATGATACTGTAACCATATTCCAGGGTGATACCAGGGTAGCCACTACTGTTAAAAGAGACGGGGTACGCCAGATTAATACCAAGGTATCTGATGAGGTAAAGGAACAGGTGCTTGTTAAGGGCCTGCCATTTTACGGTGAGGCGGAAGTGGTCGGGGTTATGTACCAAACGGCATACACACCTATCAGGGACGCCTCCGGAAACGTGATTGGTATCTGGTATGTCGGTGTATCGAAGCAGTTTTTGGATTCATTGAACACATCATTTATTACCACAATTGGTATATTTGGCCTGGGCATCCTTATTTTGAGTATTTTAATTGCGGTATTTGTTGCCAAAAACATATCTGATCCAATAAACAAACTGAAAGAGGCTGTTGAAAAGGCAGCACAGGGGGACCTGACCGGTGAGGTTGTTATCGGAACCCATGATGAAGTCGGGGTCCTGAGCAGGTCATTTAACAGTATGACTGCCAACATGAAACAGATTATCTCGGAAATTATCGGTGCCAGTGAAAAAGTGGCTGCCGCTGCAGGTGAGTTTTCTTCCAATTCACTGAACATGGCCCGTTCCAATCAGGAAGTGAATAATGCTATTGAGGAGGTAGCCAAGGGGAACACCAAACAGACTCAGGATATCTCAGAGGTCGTAAAAATAATGGACAAGCATGGCGAAATCATCAATACAATTGCCAGGGGAGCAGGACAGCAGGCTGAAAAGGTAAATAGTACCTCCATGGCTGTGGGCCAGATGGTTTCCGGTGTTGAAGAGGTGGCTTCCAGTGCCCAGTATGCGGCAGATACGGCAGAAGAGACTGCCGAAGTGGCCGGCCAGGGCGGGCAGGCAGTAGAAAAGGTAGTTTCAGGCATGGAGAATATTAAGTCTAAAGTATTTGATGCAGCGCACCGTATTAAGGAGCTTGGGGAGCGGTCACAACAAATAGGAGAAATTATTCAGGTTATTGATGATATTGCGGAACAGACTAACCTTCTGGCCCTGAATGCAGCTATTGAAGCGGCACGGGCAGGAGAACACGGCAAGGGATTTGCCGTGGTGGCTGATGAAGTCAGGAAACTGGCAGAGCGAAGCAGCAAAGCAACCAAAGAGATTGCAGAATTGATCAATACCATTCAGGGGGGCACAGACCGTGCTGTTTCGGCAATGAATGAAGGGACACAGGAGGTTGAAAACGGAGCCGGACTGGCGGCTGATGCCGGAAGGGCTCTGGAAAGGATAATTGCCAATGTTGCCCGGACAAATGATGAAATACACAAGATTTCCAAGACTGCACAACAGATATCGGAATACAGTACCGAGGTGGTTGGAGCAATGGAAGTTGTGGCCGGGATTACTGAAGAGAACTCTGTGGCCACACAGGAAATGGCCAGCAGCAGTGATGAGGTCATCAGGGCAATTGAGGAAATCGCAGCCATTGCTGAAGAAAGCGCTGCAGCCGCTGAAGAAGTAACTGCTTCCTGTGAACAGATGTATTCATCAAGTGACCTGATATCTTCATCATCCAAAGAACTGGCAGCTATGGCCCAGAACCTGAAGGAATTATCGCTTAGGTTCAGAGTCTGAGTTTGAGGAGGGATAATATGACTGAAGAGCTGATGACCGGTGACAATCAATATGTGGTATTCAAGCTTGGCAGGGAAGTGTATGGACTGGAGATTTCCACTGTGCTGGAGATCATTGCCATGCAGACCATCACTGAGGTTCCCGGCACAGAGGATTACATAGAAGGGGTGATAAACCTCAGGGGTTTGGTTATTCCTGTTTTTAACCTGCACAAGAAATTTAACCTGCCGGGTGGGGAAATAACTCGTTTGACCAGAATAGTTGTGGTTGAGGTTGAAGGCAGCAATATCGGAATGCTGGTTGACGGGGTGTCTGAAGTTGTTCGGATTCCCGGTGAGGTCATTGAACCTCCTTCAAAGATAATGAACGGAATTGATGAGGAGTACCTGCTGGGTATTGCCAAATTGGAGGACAGGCTGGTTATTCTGCTTGATCTTACCAAGGTGTTGCGCAGAGATGATGTATCCATGTTGGATAACTTCAGTTAAAAAACGGGAAGGGAGGATGTGTCATGGGTTTAAATTTGGATGCCTCTCCGGAGGAACTCAAAATATTTCTTGAGGAAGCGGAAGAACATTTTCAGACATTGGAAGAAGACTTGATACGAATGGAAAAAGAAGAGTTTAATGAAGACCTGATGCAGGAAATTTTCCGTGCTTCACATACATTGAAGGGTTCGTCAGCGACTATTGGACATAACCGAATGGCTCAGCTGACACACGCCATGGAAAATGTTCTGGACAGGCTTCGTAAAAGGCAGATTGAGGTTACCAGCCAACTGGTGGATGTGCTTTTTGAATGTCTGGACTGCCTTAGGGTTTTAAGAGATGAGATTGTAAATGATGAAGAATCAGACCTGGACCTCCGGGACATAATAGCCAAACTCAACCTTGCAGCAGAGACTGACAGTGTCCCGGGGCAAAAAGAAGCAGCCGATCAGGCTGCCACATCTGCATCCGGGCAGCAGCTGGATGATGGAACCGCTCCGCAGGAGGGTGGCGTAGTTAAACTTGATATGTCATGGGAAGAAAAGGATGCGGTGCATCACGGAGTGGAAGAGGGCGCCATTCCTTATTTTGTGAAGGTCAAGTTCAATGTGGAACCTGAAATGGCAGCTGTGCGCACTTTTGTGACCCTGATGGCTTTTGGAGAAATTGGTGAAGTAATCAAGTCAAAACCAACTACTGAAGAAATCGAACAGGAAAAAGTTTCCGACAGCCTGGAAATGCTTGTCATGTGCAGGGTGGATGAGGAATCCGTAAGAAAGCTTGTTCAGGAGCTGCCGGACATAGAAAAATTTGAGATTTCCGAGTACAGGACAGACTCTTCATCTGGATCGCATGAAAACAATGAGGAGACCTCTCAGGCAGCTGCTGCCGTACCTGCTGAAAAAGCGGAAAAACCCGGTAAAATAGGCAGCGCCGCCAAGAAAGCCAATAATTCAAAGAAAATCAACCGGACGGTTCGGGTGGATGTAGAGCTTCTGGACGGCCTGATGAACCTGGTAGGGGAGCTTGTTATTGACAGGACCAGGTTATTTCAGATACTTAGTCTGATGGAGACTGAACATGAGATGGATGAAATGTCTCAGGACCTTGGCAGGACTTCGGTACACATAGCCAGGGTAACCACCCAGCTCCAGGAACAGATTATGAAGGCCCGGATGCTTCCCGTGGAAAACCTGTTTAATAAGTTTCCGCGCATGGTTAGAGACCTGTCTCAAAAAGCAGGCAAAGAGGTTGATTTTATCATGACCGGTCAGGAAACAGAACTTGACCGTTCAATTATTGAAGAAATTGGTGACCCACTAATCCACCTGCTGAGAAATGCTGTTGACCATGGCATCGAACTGCCCGAGGAGAGGGAGGCCTGTGGCAAGAACCGGATCGGACAGCTGAAGCTTCAGGCTGCCCACGAAGAAAACCATATTATTATTACCATTAAAGATGACGGAAAGGGGATAGACCCTGAGGCCGTCAGGCAAAGCGGAATCAAAAAAGGCCTGATATCGGAAGAACAGGCCAGGAGGCTTACAGATAAAGAAGCGGTCAATCTCATCTTTATGTCCGGGCTGAGCACTGTTAAAAAAGTAACAGATGTATCCGGTCGCGGGGTTGGCATGGATGTAGTCAGGAACAACATCGAAAAGATAAATGGGGCTATCGAGATTGACTCGGTTGTGGGTAAAGGCACGGAGTTCAAAATCAAACTGCCGCTGACCCTTGCTATTATCAGGGCCCTGCTGGTTTCTATTGGTGAAGCTGTATATGCGATTCCTTTATCAACTGTAACAGAGACTATCAGAATACAGAAAAAGCAGATTGAATATGTAAATAATCATGAGGTGATAGTGGTCAGGGGTAAAGCCCTGCCGCTCATCAGGCTCAGGACTGTATTCGGCACTTATTGCAGTGAAGATGATGAAAGGGAAAAACTTTTTATTGTGGTGGTCAATCTTGCCGGACAACAGGTTGGGCTGGTGGTCGACTCTTTGGTAGGTGAGCAGGAAATAGTTATCAAGAGCCTGGGGAAATACATAGGTGATGTCCAGGGGATTTCAGGGGCAACCATTCTTGGGGATGGGAATGTTGCCCTAATCGTTGATGTTTCCAATCTCATAAAAAAGGCTGCCTCATAAGGCTGACAAATTGAAAGGAGTGGCAAAATGGCAAAGGTATTGCTGGTTGATGATGCCGCATTTATGCGCATGCGGTGTGCCAAACTGCTTACCGAAAACGGATATGCTGTTGATGAAGCTGAAAATGGACAGGAGGCCGTGGAAAAGTATCAGAAAATAAAGCCTGACCTGGTGCTGATGGATATAACTATGCCCATAATGGACGGGTTAACAGCAGTTGCGGAAATCAAAAAAGTGGACCCTAATGCAATTATTGTTATGTGCAGCGCCCTGGGGCAGCAAAATACTGTTATGTCAGCTATCAAGGCAGGAGCTAAGGATTTTATAGTTAAACCTTACCAGCCTGAAAAGATATTATCAACAATTAAAAGGTTCATAGGATAAACGCTCTCATTATTCTACAAACTGTGCAGGAGGAATAACAATGCCGAAAAGGATTGAGGTCCTTGTCGTAGATGATTCCGCATATATGAGGAAAGTGGTTTCCAACTTGCTTCAGTCTGATGAAAATATAGTTGTCGTTGATACAGCCAGGGACGGGTTGGATGCACTTGAAAAAGTCAAGAGGCTAAAGCCGGACGTAGTTACCCTTGATGTCGAAATGCCCAGGCTTGACGGGTTGTCGGCCCTGGAACGAATTATGAGAGAGTGCCCCACCCCTGTAATTATGCTGAGCAGTCTTACACAAGAGGGGAGTGAGACGACAGTTAAGGCTCTCACCCTTGGAGCGGTTGATTTTGTTGGCAAGCCATCAGGGACAATCTCCCTGGATATACATAAAGTGCAGGAAGAGCTGGTTGCCAAAGTTAAGGTCGCTGCCAGAGCCGCTGTATCCAATTTCAGGACTCCAATACTAACTGTTCCGCAAAAATCGGTTGTGGTTTCTTCTGCACCACCACCTCCCCGGATCACACCCGATAAGCTGGTTGTTATCGGAAGCTCCACAGGGGGGCCCAATGCGTTACAACAGGTTGTTCCCCGCCTGCCGGGGAATTTACCGGCTGCGGTCCTGATTGTCCAGCATATGCCGCCCGGTTTCACAAAATCACTGGCTAACAGGCTTAATGATACCTCTCAGTTGGAGGTCTGTGAAGCCCAGGAGGGAGATGAACTGGTTAACGGCAAAGTCTATGTTGCTCCCGGAGGATACCATATGATATTACGTTCCCGGACCCTGATCGGTTTAAACCAGAACCCACCGGTACACAGTGTCAGGCCGGCTGTGGATGTAACTTTCGAGTCTGCAGTGAGTTTTTATGGGGCCAATATTGTAGGAGTAATTCTCACCGGAATGGGATTCGATGGTTCAAAAGGGGCATCTTTGCTTAAACAGTCAGGTGGCAGGACGATTGCCCAGGACGAGGCAACCTGTGTGGTTTATGGAATGCCCCGGGTTGTTGTGGAAATGGGGAAAGCCGACAGAATCCTCCCGATCCAGAACATCGCAGATGAAATAGCTGCCATGTTAAGTGTCTGACTGGCGGGGGAATAATGGACGGTTACCTGGAATAACTTCTGAGAGGGTGAGCCGGTTTGAAAGCAGAATTTATCAACCCATTTATTATGGCGACCCTGGCGGTCCTTAATCAGGAAACCGGCAGGAAAATAAATGTCGAAAAAGGCCCGCTGGCGATACAGGCATCTTATTACACAACTAATGATATAACAGTAATGATTGGTGTAACCGGCACTGTACAGGGCATTGCCATGTATGGCCTTAATGAGCGCATGGCTAAAAACTTTGTGTCAGCTATGCTGGGACACCCTGTGCCGGTTATGGATGCCATGGTGGAATCTGCTATCGCCGAAATGGGAAATGTTATCACCGGTATCGCCAGTGCAGAATTGGAACGGGCAGGGTTCCCCTGTACCATTGCTCCTCCGACAGTAATTATCGGCAGGGGAGTAGTAATTTCAACCATAAACATAAAACGGCTGCAAATCCCGCTGCTTACGGAACTTGGTGATCTTGAGGTAAGTGTTGCCCTGAGGGAGTCAAAAAAATACTGTAGTTGTGGAGGGTAGGTATGGACCGGAAAGCGCTTGTAGTCGGGATGGGTAATATCATCAGACAGGATGATGGCATAGGGCCATACTGTATAAACCTTCTAAAAGATAATATGACACAGGAAAAGAAAAAGCTGGTGGACTTTATGACTGTACACCAGCTTGATGTTTTGCATTGCCAACGGTTTGCCGGATATGAGCTGCTTATATTTATAGATGCAGATGCCAGGGCAGGAGGGGAGCCCTTTATTGTAGAAGAAGCTGATTCCCTGCCACATTCGCGGCACTTTACAAGTCACATCGGTTCAATTCCTGACCTCTTGGCGATGACAGGCACTCTGTACGGAAAAACTCCAAGGGCATATATAGTTGCCATTAGAGGCAGAGACTTTGAAGTAGGGGACAGGCTTTCCCCGGAGGCCATGCAAAATGCAGCTCAGGCAGCGAGGGAGGTCAGCCGGTTAATTGACCAGGCTTTTCCACTTTAGTGATTTTTCTTTGGCACCGGCGGCTCCGAGCATGCTTTGCACCCGGTTATCTCCACAAATTGCATCTACCAGGTCCAGATAATTTTGTTTGGTCATTCCGATAAGGGGTGCATTTGCCTTAGTTCGGGCAATTGCAATAATTGATGCTGCCAGGGTGTTCCCGAAAGTGCTTTCAAGTTCGGATTTAATGCTGCGGACAGCGTTAGAAGCATCCATTTATTCTCCCCTCCTTACCGTCCTCACAATACTGCCGTCTGGGCCGGTTATCAGGATTTCCAGAGGCATTTTCCCTATCTGGTGAGTTGCACAGGACAGGCAGGGGTCATAACACCGGATGGCCATTTCTACCTGATTAAGTAGAGGTTCTTCTACTTTATTGTCTTTCAGGACCATTTTAGCCACTTCATTAACTGCCCTGTCCATAGCTGCATAGTTGTGGGCCGTAGATACGATTATGTTCACCTTTTCCAGCTTACCCATATCATCGGCCTGATAGTGGTGAATCAGGGTGCCCCTGGGAGCTTCAATAACACCGATCCCTTCACCCGCCTGCCTTGTTACGGTTACCCGGGTTTCTTTGCTGACTATATCATCATCCTGAAGCAGCTCTTTGGCTCTTTCAACCGCATAGAGCAGTTCAATAAGTCTTGCATAATGGTAATAGAGGCTCTCGTGGACAGGCTGGCCATTGCCAAGCTGTTTAAACTCCTTGAGTTCCATATTAGCAAGAGGGGTGGAGATTCTGTCGGCCACATTAAGCCTGGCCAGCGGAGCAACCCGGTATACACCGTCAGGCCAGCCAAGCTTTTTGTAATAAGGAAATTTCAGATATGTCCAGTCCTCAGTGTGTTCAGCAATATAGTCCAGGTAGTCCGGGGCCGCAAATTCCTCCAAAATTGTACCGTTCTCATCGCTCAGACGCAGCACGCCATCATACAGTTCCAGGGCTCCATCTTTAACCAGTCCCAGATACTTGGTCTTAAAAGATGCAAAACGGGGAATCAGTGAGCCGTATTTTTCGTTAATCACTTTTACGGTGTTCAGAGCCAGTTGTGCCAGTTCCAGGGCCTCGTCCATTTCATTATTTATAACATACCGGTCTTCATGGGAAAGAGGTTTACTCATGCCTCCCGGGATGGCCGCAACCGGGTGTATTGAACGCCCGCCAACTTTTTCAATTGAGGCTTGTCCTATCTGGCGGAGCCTGACTGCCTTCCTGCCCAGTTCCGGGTTGGCGTTTAAAACACCGATAACACTTCGCTGCTCAGGGCCTGCATCCAGGCCGAACAGGAGGTCAGGGGCAGCCAGGTAGAAGAAATGCAGGGCATGTGAATGGATTATCTGGGACATGTGCATGAGTTCCCTAAGTTTTTTGGCTGCAGGGGGAATGTCCACACCAAAAAGATCATCACAGGCCTTAGCTGAAGCAAGGTGGTGGCTTACCGGACAAATACCGCAGATCCTGGTGGTGATAACAGGCATTTCCCATACCATCCGGCCTTCACAAAACTTTTCAAAACCACGGAATTCCTGAATATGAAAATGTGATTCCGTCACATTGCCGGTATCATCAAGGTGAATGGTAACTTTTCCGTGACCTTCCACTTTAGTTACCGGGTCGATGGTTATCGTTCTAGCCATTTCTGCCACCCCCTTTTTTAATATTAGTTGGCACTATAGAAACCGGTAAGGAATACCGGTAGCCGGTACCCACTATATCTTCCATAAACATCAGGCCTCCGGCCGGGAGAACAGATGCCAGTGCGTTAACTATCTTGGCACCCTGTTCCAGGGCGCCCGGGGTTGGCCCCATACATCCGCGGCAGGGCATATTACCTTTGAGACAGCGGGCATGGCAGCCTTCACGTGTGGCCGGGCCCATACACAGGACTCCCTGCTCAAGGAAGCACTTGTCAGGATCAATATTTTCCAGTTCCATCACAGAGACAACAGAATCGGTAATAAATTCCCGTTTGGGAGCCAGCATTTCGGCATGGCTGCGGCCACACTCATCACAGAGACTCTTTTTGGGCATTACAGGTTCAGCGCCGTTAACCAGGGCCATCAATACCTCCTTTATCATGGAGGGCAGGGGCGGGCAGCCGGGAATGTAATAATCCACGGCAACATAATTGTGGATTGGATTCACGTCTTCGAGGAAGGCAGGGATACTATTGGAGGCAGGTACTTTACCTTCGGCGGTACTGGGGGAATCCTGATAGGCACAGTTAAGGACTTCAGCCTTACTGTAAAGGTTTCTGATACCGGCTATTCCACCGAAGCAGGCACATGTGCCCAGGGCTACCAGTATTTTAGATTTTTCGCGGATTGACTTCAGTACCTCAATATTATGGCTGTTGGAAACACAGCCTTCGATAATGCCCACCGTGACTTCGGGGATTTCTTTTATATCCTGAATAGGAGATGCTTTGAGGTCCACAACTTCCAAAAGGTCAAGCAGTTCTTCATTAAGGTCCAGAAGGGAAATGTGGCAGCCCGAACAACCCTGGAGCCAGACAGAAGCCGCTGTTGTTTTAGCCATTAGTTCCCACCTCCGTTTTTAATTTCTTCACACAGGGCCTGCACGGACTGGACACAGATATTTTCCTTACCCCTTATCCCTTCAACGATACGCAGGTTCTCTGAGTCAATTCCCCTGCTCCTGAGGATTTCGCGGAAGAGGTTGGCGCGCCGGTCCAGGTCGGTATTGCCAACGATGTTGCGGCAGTCAGTATCACCACATTTGCAAATGACAATCCCCTTAAAGCCATGGTGGTAAGCTTCAAGAATCAGCTGGGTGTCAATGTTGCCGCCACACCTGATTCCCAGGGGCATTACATTAATATCATACTCAATACCGGTGACTCCGGCCAGATCCAGAGCCTGGTAACCGCAGCCCTCACAAAGGAACGCCAGTATCCTGGGCTCGGCCTGTTCCATGCCTCCGGCCAACAGTTCAATGGCCTTTGTCAGGTACTTCTGCGGGTAAGTCAGCAGGTCTCTGGCTCCGGTGGGACAGGAGGTTACACAGTTGCCGCAGCCCTTGCATCTCTGTTCATCAATTACGGATATGTTTTTCAGGGGATCAATGCTGGAAGCCTTAAACATACAGGTTTTTACACATGCCCCACAACCGCTGCACAAGTCTTCATTAATTTCTGAAACCTGTATTCTGTAGGAAATCTCCCTTTTCTCCAGGAAAGAGGTTACGGCAAATGCTACCGAATCACTAAGAGCCACAATGTAGGAGATTTCCTTCTCCTCATCATCAGGGAGCAGGAAAATGCCCTTTTCGTTGGTAAATACCTGGAGGGTATCGGGATTTACCGGCTTAAAAAAGCCGGCATCATTTATATCAACGTGAACCAGTGGGCGCAAATATTGGGTTACTTCGGGGTCTGCAGTATTCGCCAAAATAATACTACCAACAGTAATATCTTCGGGCCCATTTTTTGATGAAACATGAAGGGTAAACCTCCCCGGGTACCCGTAAATGTCATCAATTTGTGTGCCGGGCATAAAGCTCGTGAAAGGATTCATTTTCACATATGTATATACTGAGGCGATCTCATCCTGATACCCTTTATTTCTAAATTCGCGCAAATTGTCAGCGGTGTCAATAATATAAACCTTAAAATCGCGTTCCAGGAGCCGCTGTGCGGCCAGCATAGCTCCCGGAGTCGCTCCAATCAGGGCAACAGCCGGGTGTGGCGCGATTTTCCGTGTTTTGACGGGACGGGAATTGCGCACCTTTTCAATAGCAACTTCAACTAAAATTCTTGCCTTTTCAGTTGCTTTTTGCGGCTGGCCCGGGTGAGCCAGGGCCACCTGTTCCTTAATGTTGGCAAAATTGATTTTGTTAATATTGATACCTGCAGCCTCAAGCTGGTTTACGACAAAATCAGCACTCTTCCTGTTTGAATAATTCATCGGAGAATCTCCAGCAAGGACGACTGCGTCATAAGGATTAGTTCTGACCTGGTCCAGGATAGTCTTGATTCCCTCAGGTTTAAAAAAGTCATCCACAACAATGGCATCGTGCTCCTGACTGAAATGCCTGGCCAGGTAGTCAATATCGACAACTTTGTCGGTAATCCCGCCTGACCGGGAGAAAAACAGACCAATTTTCATCCCCTTTAACGCTCCTTTCATTATCTACTCAGGCACCTTCAAACCAAAAATAACCATAGTAAATGTATACACCCCCCCATGCTCCCATGTTTTGATTATATATTCGGCAAAAAAAGGAAACCTCCTGCAAATAACAACAATATTCTACATATTTCCGGTTAACCTGCCAAATAACTGCTTATCCTGAAATATTGTATGTTTACGGAAAAATAGTTTCTCCAGGGACTGTTTTTATGGTAATTTACAAAAAGAGGAAATAGGGTGTTGTTTAAGGGGGAGATATCTTGGTTAAAATCACCAAAAGCCTGTCATTTAAATTAGTAGTTACCCTGTTCGTCTGCCTGGGAATACTTATGGGGCTCTATACCTGGCACCAGTGCCGTCAGGTCCGCATGCGGGTGGAAAAGGACCTGGAAGCAAAGGGGTTGGCCCTGGCAAAAGCGGCAGCCCAGGGACTACAGGCAATGATCGCAGGTGACATCAGGGAGGGCATTATTACCAAAGAGGAGCTGTTTGACAGGAATTACCGGGAGAACGGAAAGACCGCAGACGGTAGTATCACTGTATACAGCTCAGCATTTGACAGCTATACCGATAAATACTGGCAGGATTATGTTGACTCCTTTCTGGTCGATGATGATGTTGTCTTTGCTATACCGGTGGCCTATTCTGAAGACCCTGACCTAAATGGTTATCTGCCTACTCACAATACGAAATACAAGGACAGGGCCAAACGAATTTTCAATGACCCCACCGGGGCTGCGGCTGCAGCCACAACAGAGGCCTTAAAACAGGTGTACCACAGGGATACCGGTGAAGTCATGTGGGACATGTCATACCCTATATTTATAGATGGGCACCACTGGGGAGGGTACAGGGTAGCTATATCCATAGAACAGGCAGAGGCTAAAATAGCGGCGGTCCAAAAGCAGACGGTTATAATAATGCTGGGAATATTGCTGGGTATTAGCCTTATCCTGGGGGTTGTTGCCAGAATTTTGGTCAATAATCCGCTGCAGAGAATTCTCGGGGCTGCCCGAAACCTGGCCTCCGGAGATGCAGACCTTACCCAGAGGCTTCAGGTAAGGGGCGATGATGAACTTAGCTTGCTCTCAGATAATTTTAACCGGTTTATTGAGAAGACACACAATATGGTGAAAAAGGTGGTTGACTCTGTTGACCATGTTACCCAAACCAGTGACAGCCTGACCCTGAATACGGAGGAGGCTGCCAGAACGGGGCAGGTGGTTGCTGCATCCATACAGGAAATGGTGCAGGGGGTCAGTAACAAGATGGATGCCGTGACCCAGACCAGGGAAATAATGGACCAGCTTACTCAGGCAATCAATCAGATAGCCGGCGGGGCCCAGGAACAAGCCACCCATGTCAACCAGACTTCCCTGACTATAGGTGAAATGGCTGATTCCATAGAGGAAGTTACCAGTAATGCCCAGGCGGTTCTGGATGCTGCCACCAACGCATCCAAGGTTGCTCAAAATGGAGAGAAGGCCGTAAATTCTACTATTTCGGGGATGGAAAAAATAAAAACGTCAGTATATGAGTCAGCAGTTAAAATAAAGGAATTGGGTGACCATTCACAAAAAATCGGTGAGATAGTGCAGGTAATTGACGAGATTGCCGAACAGACTAACCTGCTGGCATTAAATGCAGCCATTGAGGCTGCCCGTGCGGGTGAACACGGTAAAGGTTTTGCCGTGGTTGCTGATGAGGTCAGGAAACTGGCAGAGCGAAGCGGCAGTGCTACCAAAGAAATAGCAGAACTGATTACCAGTATTCAAAGGGGGACTGAAAAGGCTGTGGCAGCTATGGAGCAGGGAACGGCTGAGGTTGAAGAGGGAGTTCAGCTGGCCCACGGTGCGGGACAGGCCCTGGATGAAATAATGAAGACAGTGGAGCTGACCCTGAGTCAGATTAAGCTTATTTCTAGGGCGGCACAGCAAATGAGTGAACACAGTTCTTCGGTGGTAGTAGCAGTAGACAATGTTGCCTCCATCACTGAGGAAAACTCGGCATCAACCCAGCAAATGGCAGCCGGGAGTCACAATGCAATGGAGGCCATTGATACGATAGCTCATTTGACACAAGTAAGTGCAGAGCATGCTGAAAACATCTCCTCCGCTGTTGAGGAACAGGCAGCATCCACTGAGGACACTGTCCAATTAGCAGAAAGTCTGTCCGGCATGGCCCACGAATTACGTGACCTTGTAAAAGGATTTAAGGTTTAAATAAATAGTACGAAAGTTCCCGTAAATAAATGGGGCAGCAAACTTAAATTAGGGTAGGGGTAGATATGTTCCGAAAGGGTGAGTCTGACGTCCGTTTGTCGGCGACCGCTAAACCCGTATGCGGGAGCCGGTAACAAACTGAGTTGTAGCCACCCTGGAGGAATATGTCTGCCCCTACTTTGCTTTAAGATGCCACATTTAATTAGGAACTATCGTACTATTAATTCCTGACCTATTTGAAGATTATCCGGGTCACTGATATTGTTCATTTTGGCAAGTTCATCTACCGTGATACCGAACCGGCGGGATATACTCCACAGAGTATCCCCCGGTTTTACTTTATAATAGGCATGATTATTTTCGGTATCCTGGGCCAGGGCCTTAATTATCACCGTCGTTCCTATACTGACCATGTTGAAAAGTTCTTCAACATCCTGGTTAAACATCCTGATACAGCCATTGGAAATGGCCTTACCGATAGATTCGGGCCTGGAAGTGCCGTGGATGCCGTAGGGGCCGTTAGGAATACTCAGGCCCATCCACCTGCTGCCCAGTATGCCTCCGGGATTAATGATTTTATTTACAATTTGATAAGTCCCATGGGGAGTGGGGGTTTGCGGTTTTCCCACTGCCACTGGATAAATTTTTTCGGTCCGCTGTGCGGTGGCCAAAAACAGTTTTCGGTCAAATGTATATACATAGATGCGCTTTTGAGAATAAACAGGCTTGTTCATAACAACCTCCTTAACGGTACAGGTCTGCAGCCGGTGCAGTGCCGGGTGCGGTTATTAGCATTATATGCATCCGGGCCAAAATAGTATAAACACTGGTAAAAAAGGGCAAAATACCACCTGATTGATTAAAAATGGAGGACTATATGGGAAACAAGGTTAATGGGACTCTGCTGGTTATCGGGGGAGCTGAAGATAAGGAAGGAAAATGTGAAATTTTAAGGGAGTTTGTCAGGCTGGCCGGAGGGCCCGGTGCCGACATTGTTATAATTACCACTGCAACCCTGGAACCGGACCGGGCCGGGAAGAAATATCACGACCTGTTTCAGAAGCTGGGAGCGGGGACTGTCGGGACCCTTGACATCAGTTCCCGGGAAAAAGCTAATAACAGATGCACTGTTGAAAAGATGGCAAAAGCAACAGGGATTTTTTTTACAGGTGGTGACCAATTGAGGATTACTTCGATACTGGGTGGTACAACAGCGAATGAGGCTCTTCAGAAAGCTTACCGGCGCGGAGCTGTTATCGCAGGCACCAGCGCCGGTGCTTCAGTTATGAGTGATACCATGATTGTTGAAGGTGACAGTGATGAGGCACCAAAACTGAACACTATAAAGCTGGCACCGGGCCTTGGCCTGCTGGAAGAGGTAGTCATTGACCAGCACTTTGCCCAAAGGGGCAGGATAGGCCGGTTACTGTCTGCTATTGCTCATAATCCCTATATACTGGGGATTGGCATCGATGAAGATACGGCTGTAGTCATAAGGACAGATGCCAGCCTTGAAGTCATTGGTTCCCAGACGGTAACCTTTGTAGACGGCAGGGATGTTACCTTTACAAATGTTTCTGAACTGTTACCGGACCAGGCACTGGCCATAGACCGTGTGGTATTACACGTTCTGCCAAAGGGATATGGCTTCGACCTGGCTGCCAGAGTCCCTATCATCAGAGATACAGGCAGTGAATAGAAGGAAGGGGAAGGAAATGGAGATAATCGAAATCAGAGTTCTTGAAGGAGCCAACATTTACTGCTATAGTCCTGTAGTTAAGGCTAAGATTGACCTGGGAGAGTACCGGGACGTATCCACTGAAGATATTCCGGGATTTGCCGAGAAGTTGCAGGTCCAAATGCCGACCCTGGCGGAACATTATTGTTCCCGGGGGAAACCGGGCGGTTTTGTAGAAAGACTGCGGGAAGGTACATACCTGGGGCATGTAATTGAACATGTTTCCCTGGAACTGCAGCACCTTGCCGGGATGGACGTTATTTACGGGAAGACTACTTCCGCAGAAACACCGGGGATTTATTATGTAGTCACTGAATATGAGTCCAAGGAAGGTGGCATCAGGGCAATACAGGCTGCAGTCAGGGTTGTTGCGGCCCTGCTGAAAAATAAACTTGTTGATTTAGCTGCCGAGGTAGCAGCCATCAGACAGGCAGCAGACCGGACCGGTCTTGGGCCCAGTACGGCAGCTATTGCCCGGGAGGCTGCAAAAAGGGGAATACCTGTGATGCGCCTGGGGGAAGGCAGTATACTTCAGCTCGGTTATGGTAAATACCAGCAGAAGGTCGAGGCTACAATTACCGGCCAGACCAAGTGTGTGGGTGTTGACATTGCGTGTGATAAGGTACTGGTTAAACAGCTCCTGGCTGAGTCAGGGATTCCGGTGCCCTGGGGCGGAGTTGCCCGGACCGAATGGGAAGCCCTTGAGATAGCCCGGCAGATTGGTGACGCTGTTGTAGTCAAGCCTTTCGACGGAAATCAGGGCAAAGGGGTTGCTTTAAACCTGACGAAGCGGGACGAAATTGCCAGGGCCCTGGAAGTAGCCCTTCAGATTAGTCCAAGGGCAATTATAGAAAAATACATCAAGGGTAAACATTACCGCATGGTGGTAGTCGGAAACCGGGTGATTGCTGCTTCGGAGCGGATCCCGGCGTTTGTGGTTGGAGACGGGCATAGTTCGGTCAGGGAGTTGGTTGATATTGTGAATATGGATCCCCTGAGGGGTGAAAACCACGAAAAGCCGCTGACCAAAATAAAAATTGACCCTATAGTAATTATGGTACTGGCCCGGAAAGGCCTGACTCCTGACTCGGTGCCGGGGGAGGGCGAAATAGTTTACCTGAGGGAGAACGGCAATATCAGCACAGGTGGAATCGCCGTAGATGTAACGGGCAAGGTAAACCCGGATACAGTACAGCTGGTACAACGGGCCGTCCGCTTAGTGGGGCTTGATGTTGCCGGAGTTGACCTGGTAGCCCGGGACATTGAACAGCCGCTGCTGCCGGACAATGGGGCCTTAATTGAAGTAAACGCAGCGCCAGGGATAAGAATGCACCACTATCCGGCTAAAGGGAAATCCAGGAATGTAGCCGGAGCAATTGTGGATATGCTTTTTCCACCAGGGACCCGGTCCAGAATCCCTATTATATCTGTAACCGGGACAAACGGTAAAACAACGGTTACCAGGATGATTACTCACATCCTCAGAGAAACAGGACAGATCGTAGGTGCGACCACATCTGATGGTGTTTATATTAACGGCAGAAAAATTGTCGATGGTGATACCACCGGGCCCCAAAGCGCCAGGGTGATTCTCAGGGACCCCTCGGTAGAGGTTGCGGTTCTGGAAACCGCCCGGGGAGGGATACTCCGGGCAGGGTTGGGCTATGACTATAGTGATGTTGGGATTGTTACCAATATCAGTAAGGACCACCTGGGACTTGAAGGAATTGAGACCTTGGAGGACCTGGCCATGGTCAAGTCAGTGGTTGCCGAGGCTGTGCATAAAAAAGGCACGGCTGTCCTTAATGCAGATGATGTCCATGTAGCGGCAATGGCTGAAAGGGTACGTTCAGGAATCGTATATTTCAGTACTGCGGCAGATAATGTAATTATCAGGAGGCACTTGGGTGCGGGTGGAACAGCAGTATTTGTAAAGAATGGTTCTATTGTAAAGGCCACCGGAGTAAAAACCGAAAAAATTTTGCCTGTAAAACATATTTCCGCTACCTTTGGAGGCCTGGTCAAACACAATCTGCTAAATGCCCTTGCTGCTGCTGCCGGGTGTGTTGCCCTTGGAGTTGATACAGAGGCTGTCAGGGATGGGCTGCTAAGCTTCAAATCAGATGAAACATGCAATCCGGGCAGATTTAATGTCTTTGATACAGGAGTGTTCAGGGTAGTATTGGATTATGGCCATAATGTCGAAGGATTTCTAAATACCTTGCAGACCGTGAAAAAGTTAAACCCTAAACGGGTTATAGGTGTTGTGGGGATGCCCGGAGACCGGAGAGATGTTGATATAATTGAAGCAGGAGGCATCATCGCACAGTATTGTGATGAGATTATAATCAAAGAAGATAAAGACCTACGCGGGCGTAAGTCAGGGGAAGTAGCCGGACTTATGAGGCAGGCCGCCGTAAAAGCCGGAATGGAAGAGGACCGGGCAACAATTTGTCTCTCGGAGACAGATGCTGTTGAGGATGGTCTAAGCAGGGCCCGAAAAGGGGATATAGTAGTCGTGTTTTATGAAAAGTTAGCCCCTTTGCAGGAACTGGTGAGGACGATGTCAGCGAAGCTAACTGTTGATGTCAAGGAAGACAAGGGAAGACAAGTTGTCTGTTAATTGAGGGTCAGGGAAGGAATTTTCCCCTTTTGTAGAAAATACATTATGATAACAATTAAAGCGAAGAAAAAGGGGGGGTTCCTTTGGGACGTACAGAGCTCAAAGCGGCCGCAAAAATTAACCTGACCCTGGACATACTCGGAAAACGGCCTGACGGGTACCATGAAGTGGAAATGGTAATGCAGGCAATTGAGCTTCATGATGTGGTGGCCATTGAAGAGACAGCCGGAGGTATTGATGTTTCGACCAATCATCCCGGACTCCCGGGAGGGCCGGCCAACATAGCATACAGAGCAGCTTTGCTGATTAAAGAGGAGTATGGGATAAAGAGCGGAATAAAAATTAATATTACCAAAAATATTCCTCTGGCTGCGGGACTGGCAGGAGGGTCAACAGATGCGGCAGCAGTGCTTAAGGGGTTAAATTCCTTATGGGAACTGGGCTTAAGTTATGAGCAGCTTTTGGCCAGAGCTGCTCAGATAGGTTCAGATGTTGCCTTTTGTATCCGAGGTGGAACTGCTTTGGCCAGAGGCCGGGGGGAAATTATCATTCCCCTGCCTGATGGTCCTGAATTGTGGCTGGTCCTGGTGAAGCCCCCCCTCGAAGTGTCCACGGCTGAAATTTACCGGAAATATAACCCTGCCCGGGTTACCGGGCGGCCGGATACCCAGAGGATGATTTCTGCAGTGAAGCAAGGCGATCAGGAGGCTATAGCCGGCAGTCTGGCCAATGTGCTGGAGTCAGTGACACTCCCCGAATATCCGGTTGTGGGCTTGGTCAGGGAACGGCTGGAAAAGGCGGGAGTACAGCGGGCTCTGATGTCAGGAAGCGGACCGACCGTATTTGGCATAACACACAACCGGGACCAGGCTGAAAAAATTGCCGGTGTTTTGCGAAAAGAACTGCAGGGCATGTTTGTGGAGGTATCCCGGACCCTGCCTGCAGGCAGCAGGAATTAGAGGAAATCATATAGAATAAAGCATTAATAAAATTTACCAGTCACACGAAAGGGAGAGAAGTGATGTCTGAGAATAGATTAATTCCTGTTACCCTTGATAATTACAAACCATTAAGGGAAATTGTGTTTGAGACACTCAGGGAAGCACTCATCAATGGAGTATTAAAACCCGGTGAACGGCTTATGGAGATTCAGCTTGCCGAAGAAATGGGGGTCAGCCGGACCCCGGTAAGAGAAGCCA
Organism: Thermincola carboxydiphila; assembly: GCA_016841325.1. Lineage (GTDB taxonomy): Bacteria > Bacillota > Thermincolia > Thermincolales > UBA2595 > Phosphitispora. The sequence goes on along the minus strand of JAENZJ010000012.1, from coordinate 68,343 downwards.
TCCGAAAACTCGAGCTGGAAGGCTTTGTGGTTATGATACCCAGGAAGGGAGCATATGTTGCCGGAATTTCAGTCAAGGACATAGCTGATGTCTTTGAAATAAGGACGGCTCTTGAGGGCCTGGCAGCAGGTCTGGCCGCAGAACGAATCACCGATGAGGAATTGGAACAGCTGGAACGCATTCTGGTTAAAATAGGGGAATGTGTCCAGAGCAACAATCTGGAAAAACTGGTTGAGGTGGATACTGAATTTCATGATACTCTGTTTAAGGCCAGCCGTAATGAAAAACTGGTACAAATAGTAAGTAACCTCCGCGAACAGATTCAAAGGTTCCGGACTACATCTCTTTCAACACCGGGGCGGATGAAATATGCTCTTGATGAACATAAGAAAATAGTTGAGGCTGTTTCGGAGCGAAATGTCGAACTCGCCCAGGCACTGGCCAGGGAACATATTGAAAATGCGGAAAACAGTATGCTGGAGAAGCTGAATGAGTTAAAAGAGCCGGAATCAAAGGAACCGGAGTCAAAGTATTAAATTTAGTTAAGGGGTTTTTAAAAAATGCTTGATGCTATTGTTATTGCAGGTAGTGATAATTCCGGGCCTCTCAGGGATTGCAGTAATGAATCTTATGAGGCGATGATCAGAATAGGGACCAAACCTATGGTGAGGTATGTCATTGATGCCCTTAAGGAATCAGGCACTGTCCGCAGGATAGTGGTTGCAGGCCCGAAACAGTTAGAGGCTGTTCTGACTGATGATTGTGTCAGTGTAGTGCAGACAAAATACGGGATAATTGAAAATGCACTAAAAGCTATGGAACATGTGGACACATCTGCACCGGTGCTTATTGCCACCTGTGATATTCCTCTGCTTACTCCCCAGGCTGTAGCAAACTTTGTGGAATTCAGCCTGAAACATAAGGCCGACTTTTTTTATCCCATAGTATCGATGGACGAAGTATTTCACCGTTTTCCGGATATTAAAAGAACATCGGCGAAACTCAGGGAGGGCAGGTTTACCGGAGGAAACCTCTTTATTGTCAATCCTGAAATTGTGCCTCAAAGTGCCGAAAAGGCCAGGGAGTTTGTCGATTGCCGTAAAAGCCCGGTAAAGCTTTGCCGTATTCTGGGGTTTAAATTTGTAGTCAAATTTATCCTGAATATGCTCACAATTCCCGAACTGGAAAACAAGGTCTCTGAGGTACTGGGTATCAGTGTTAAGGCAATAATTACCAATTATCCTGAAATAGGAATTGATGTTGATAAACCCAGTGATTATCAGATAGTATCAGAATATCTGGACCGGTTTGCCTAGAAGCCCGATTTTTCCAGGCTTTCCCCCTGTTTTGCCACCCCCCCTTTTTTCCAAACAGTACCAGTAAACATTCTCAGTAAATTAGAAATTTTCTCAAAATTTTACCCTGCCAAGAAGGAATTCTCTGGTAAATGAAGAATATCGAAATTTAACGAATGATTTTGATTGGGCTGAGAAGGGGGATGCAAAAAAATAATGAATGTCACTGATGTGCGGGTAAGAAAAATTAACCAGGATGGCAAGATGAAGGCTATCGTATCTGTGACACTGGATGATTCCTTTGTCATCCATGATGTAAAGGTTGTAGAGGGCCAGAACGGCCTGTTTGTTGCGATGCCAAGCCGGAAGACTCCTGACGGTGAGTTCAGGGATATAGCTCATCCGATTACTTCAAGTGCCCGGGAAGTGATCCAGTCTGCAGTACTTGAGGCTTACCAGAATGCTTTGGCGACAGCATAAAATTTTAAATGTGGAAACAGGAGTGTAAATTCCTGTTTTTTTTTATCCTTTTCCGGACTGTTGAAGTTTTTTCCGGTCGCAGGAAAACCGGTTCCAACGTGGAATATTAATTTTATGCTTAAATGCCAGAATTATGGTAATTATAATAATTAATCAACAGGGAGGAGAGCATTCACGTGAATGTAGTGGCAATTATTCTGGCAGCCGGTAAGGGAACACGGATGAAGTCCCGGCTGCCTAAAGTGCTGCACGGCGTATGCGGCAAGCCGATGCTGGAACATGTTATCAGTGCGGCTGCCGGAGCCGGTGTCAGCAGGAATATTGTTATCATCGGGCACGGTTCAGATATGATCAGGGAATCTGTCAAGTTCGATGTTGCCTGGGTTGAGCAGACTGAGCAACTGGGAACCGGCCATGCCGTAATGCAGGCCGAAAGGCTGTTGACTGGTTTTACAGGCAGCATCCTGGTACTATGTGGGGATACACCGCTTATCTCACCCGCGACACTGGAGCGCCTTTTTCAGGAACATACAGCAGCAGGGAATTCCGTAACCGTATTGACAGCTGATATTGCGGATCCAACAGGTTATGGCAGGATCATAAGGGACAGCACCGGTGCCGTAACAGGGATTGTGGAACACCGGGATGCTTCAGGCGAGCAGTTACGGATAAATGAAATAAATACTGGAATTTACTGTTTTGCCGCTAAAGAATTATTTGCTGCTTTGCAAAAGATTTCTCCTGCCAATGCCCAGGGAGAATATTATCTCACTGATGTCCTTGCGGTCATAGCGGAACAGGGCGGGCGGACAGGTGCCGTAAAGGTGGAAGATGCCCGCGAAACCATGGGGATCAATGACAGGGTCCAGCTTGCTGCCGCAGAAGCCCTGATGCGCAGAAAGATACTAAACGATCTTATGACTGCGGGAGTTACCATTATTGATCCTGATAATACTTATATTGGCAGTGAGGTGATTATCGGAACCGACTCAATTGTATATCCCGGTACGATTATGGAGGGGAACTGTCGTTTCGGGGAAAACTGTATCCTTGGCCCATATTCAAGATTAACAAATGTTACGGCAGGAAATGAGGTAACTGTGCAGAATTCTGTAATTACTGATTCTTCCGTCGGCAATGGTGTGATCATTGGACCGTTTGCTTACATCAGGCCTGGAACTGTATTGGGTGACAATGTAAAAGTAGGCGACTTTGTAGAGATTAAAAATTCAGTGGTGGAAAATGGCAGCAAGGTGCCGCACCTGAGTTATGTGGGGGATGCTCAGATAGGTGAGAGAGTTAATATTGGCGCCGGAACTATTACCTGTAACTATGACGGAACACAAAAATGGCAGACCAAGATTGGAAATAACGCCTTTATTGGCAGTAATACCAATCTGGTAGCTCCTGTTAAAGTTGGGGAGAATGCGATTATAGGAGCAGGTTCAACTGTGACCAAAGATGTACCTGATGGGGCCCTGTGTATCGAAAGAGCGAAACAAAAAGTTTATCCTGACTGGACTACTAGAAAAAACAAGAAAAAGTGATATAATAGATAATTGGGTTAAAAAACTATTATATTAATTTGCTGGGGGGTTTATGCAAGCCAATGCCAATCTTTAATCGGAAACTCAAAATTTTTTCTGGAAATGCGAATTTGAAACTGGCCGAGGAAATTGCTGAATACCTTGGGGTATCAATCGGTGAGTCCAAGGTTTCCCGGTTTAGTGACGGGGAAATTCATGTAAAGATCAATGAGAGTGTCAGGGGTGCGGATGTGTTTGTAATCCAGCCTACCTGTGAGCCTGTTAATGACAACATCATGGAACTCTTAATTGTCATTGATGCACTTAAGAGGGCTTCAGCCCGGAGAATCACTGCGGTTGTACCCTATTACGGATATGCCAGGCAGGACAGGAAAGCCAGGGCCCGTGACCCGATTACTTCAAAGTTGCTGGCAAATGTTATTACAGCGAGTGGGGCCATGAGGGTGATTACCATGGACCTGCATGCAGGACAGATACAGGGCTTTTTTGATATTCCTGTGGACCATTTGCCGGGAGTTCCGATTCTGGCAGAGTATTTCCTCAGCAAAAACCTTGAAAATGTGATTGTTGTTTCACCTGACCTGGGAGGGGTTACCCGTTCCCGGGATATGGCAGAGCGTATCGGGGCCTCAATAGCCATAATTGACAAGCGCAGGCCGGAGCCAAATGTCGCCGAAATTATGAATATTATCGGAGAGGTTGATGGCAAAACAGTCATCATGATTGATGACATCATTGATACCGCAGGAACCATAACTCAGGGTGCAGCCGCGCTTCTGGAGAGGGGCGCCAAGGAAGTTTATGCCTGCTGTACTCACGGTGTATTATCCGGACCGGCTATAGAAAGGCTGCAAAACTCACCTATTAAGGAAGTTGTTATCACAAATACCATCCCATTACCGGAGCATAAGGCAATTGACAAAATGAAGGTCCTTTCGGTAGCCCCCCTCCTTGGAGAGGCTATTATCAGAATTCACGAGGACCTGTCGGTAAGCAAGCTGTTTGCGTAGCAATTTGGAGGTTACTTAGTTAAATTTAGAAGTTACTCAGTTATGTTACATTATATCTGACCATAAAATTATATCTGACTATAAAAAACCGCGTTGGGACGCGGTTTTTTAAACGTAGGGAAGGTTCAGGTTTTCTATGCCTTCATACTCAATAAATCACAACACCAACCAGTCCCGGACCGGTATGGACAACCATTACAGGACCGATCTGGCCTGTTACAATTTCGCTAACATTGTCGAGTGCCCTTAGCTTATCAATCAAAAAATCTGCTTCCTGCCGGGCATCCCCGTGAAACACTGCGATTTTCACTGTCCTGCCCTCTGCTGCCTGCCGGATGATCTCAAACATCCGGTTCAGGGATTTTTTCCTTCCGCGGGTCTTCTCATATGTATAGTATTTTCCTTCATCGTTTATGGAGATAATGGGTTTTACCTGCAGTATCTCCCCAAGGGAAGCCGAAACGTAACCGATTCTTCCGCCTCTTTTCAGATATTCGAGAGTACCGACCACAAAGAAGGTCTGAATCCGGTTAATTACCTCTGTGGCTCTGTTTACTACCTGTTCAAAAGTGCTTCCTTTGGAGACCTCCCTGGCTGTTTCCAGGACAGGAAAACCCAGCCCCATCGACAGGGACTTGGAATCCAGGACTTCGATTACAAGGTCGCTAAACTCTCCGGCGACGTTCCGGACCATTTGCATGGTCCCGCTCAGACCGCTGGAAATATGGATACAGAGGATGTGGGTAAACCCGCTGTCTTTCAGGTGCCGGAACAACTGATAAGTATCAGAAGGACTGGGCAGCGAAGTCTTGGGGACTTCCTTTTCCAGGCTTTGGTAAACTTCCTCAGGTGTAATGTCAACTCTATCAGTAAATTCACAATCCCGGTAAATTACTTTCAGGGGGAGGACATGAATCCTGTAATCCTTAAGCTGTTGAGGCTCCAGGTCACAGGTGCTGTCAGTAACAATCGCAATCTTTTGCATAAAACCCACCTTTCTATAGGCAATATTGATTGTACAATTATGTAATATTATGATTATACAATTATGGTTTATTGCTTATACATTATTCAACAGAATTGCCGCATTTCCTTCCTGCGCCGGGGGGAATATACCAGGAGCCGAGGGCAGCAGGGACTTCTGAATAAAAGGAAGTCGGTGAGGAAAACTACTATAAGGGCAAATCAATGTTACAAGGAGGACTGTACAAGTGACGAACAAAACCAGGCACAGGTTGGATGAAAAAGTAAGTATCCATGAGTCTGTTCAGGAAATGTACCAGCGGTTGCATGAGGATGGTATCAGCAACACTTTTGACCGTTTCGAACCTCAGGAAAAAATCAGGTGCGGCTTCTGTCTGGCAGGAACCAGCTGCCAGTTATGTACTAACGGTCCCTGTCGTATTTCGGATAAAACCGAGGCCAAACTGGGGGTATGCGGAATAACTCCTGATGCTATGGCCATGCGGGATATGCTGCTGAGGAATGCAATGGGAGCTTCAACATATGCCCATCATGCGTATGAGGCCTTCAGGACATTGAAGTCCACTGTTGAAGGGAAGACTCCCTTCGGCATCACCGACAGGGAGAAACTCTACTGGCTTGCCGGACAATGCGGGGTAAGTACAAATGGTGACCAAAACCAGGTGGCATTTTGGCTGTCAGATTTTCTGATGTACGAACTTCACCGCGGATATGATGAGCCCAGCCGGATAATAGCGGCATTTGCACCTCCCGCGAGGCAGAAGGTATGGCAGGATCTGGCCATCTATCCTGCCGGGACACTTCATGAGATCAAGGATGCTGTGGCCAGCTGCCTTACAAATGTTGACGGTGACTTTATCTCAATGGCCAGGAAGGGGCTCCGGCTGGGGATAGCCACAATTTACGGGGCCCAGATTGGCCTGGAGATGGTACAGGACATTCTGTTTGGGACTCCCATGCCTCATGAGGTGGAAGTGGACCTCGGGATTCTGGACCCGGATTACATCAACATAGTATTTAACGGCCATGAACCATGGGTGGCGATGGCCACATATTATGCTGCCAAAAAGCCGCAGGTCCAGCAGCGCGCCAGGGATGCAGGGGCAAAAGGATTAAGGATTATCGGCTCCATAGAAACAGGGCAGGAGATGCTGCAGCGGCTCCCTGTGGATGAGGTTTTCAGGGGCCTGACAGGCAACTGGCTGGCAATTGAACCGGCATTGGCAACAGGGACAATAGATGTCTTTGCCATGGATGAAAACTGTTCCCCTCCGTATCTGAAGCCCTATGAAGAAAAGTACGGAGTAACTCTTGTGAGCGTGAATGACCTGGTCCGAATCCCGGGTGTCAACAGGAATTTTGATTATAAACCACCTGAGGCGGCCGGTATTGCTAACAAGTTGATAGACCTGGCTGTAGGCAACTTTACCCGGCGCAAGGGAAGAATTACACCTAAAGTACCCAAAAAGGTTACCAAGGCAATCTCCGGATTTTCCACAGAGGCTGTACTTAAGGCACTTGGCGGTACTCCTGAGCCTTTGGCAGCGGCTATAAAAGCCGGCAAAATCAAAGGTGTGGTTGCCCTGGTGAACTGCACCACTTTATCCACCGGACCCCATGATTATATGACTGTCAACCTGGCTAAGGAGCTTATTAAGAGGGATATCCTTATAGTGAGCGGTGGATGCGGCAACCACGGCCTTGAAGTTGCCGGGCTGTGCAATCTTGATGCCATTGAAATGGCAGGGCCGGGTCTGGCAGAGGTATGCCGCAGCCTTAAAATTCCACCGGTGCTTAGTTTTGGGACCTGTACTGATACCGGCCGGATTTCTATGTTAACAACTGCTCTGGCCAATCACCTGGGGATTGACTCCGCAGACCTGCCGGCAGCGGTCACGGCCCCCCAGTACCTGGAACAAAAGGCTACAATTGATGGTATGTTTGCCCTGGCATACGGGCTTTATACTCACCTGTCTCCCACACCTCCCGTGGCAGGAGGGCCTGAATTGGTCAAACTCCTGACAGAAGACCTGGAAGGACTTACCGGAGGCAAAGTGGCCCTGGGAGATGACCCGGTTGATGCCGCAACCGGTATAGAGGAACATATCAGGAAAAAAAGGGCCCAAATCGGGCTTGATTAAGAAACAGACCGTATTTACAACAGTGGGGTCCTGTAAGTTGCCGGGACCCCTGTTTTCATGGCCATAAATTACCACTGCAGTTGGGCAGGTTTTTTTGTTATAGTTGTCTAATTGGTATAGTCAACTAAACAAAAGAGTTGGGTGGTAAAATGGAAGAAGCAGTAATGTTATACAAAAAGAAGAAGTTTATCAACGGGTTTTTAAGTAAATATGAACTGAAAAAACCGGCCGCTTCCCAAATTCTGAATTTTCTACTATCCAGGGACAGGCTGTTGGCCAGTACCTATTTTGTGGAGAATGTCAGGCATCTTCCCAATGCCCTGATTATATCCGCGACAAATGCCTCTACGGTATCGTTCCTCTGTCGCATCAATAATGAGTATTATGATGATATCGAAGAGATCATTTGCCTGTTGGACCAGGATACGCCGGAAGAATTGTTTGTGTGGCTTTCTTTTGAGAAAGACTACATGTGTTCAGCCTGCAACACTGATCTGGACATGGTGCCTGAAATCAGGGAAAAGGTCTTCTATTACCAGGTTATCCGGGCTCTGGAAGATGAAATGGGTCAGAAGATACTGGACCGGGAACAGCGGAAGGCAGAAATTCTGGCTGAGATAGACATTGCCCTGGAGAAGGGTGACAGGGCCAGGTTTAACTACCTGGCAGCCAGGTACAAAAAGCTGCTGTTGGCATCTTAGGAGGCCCCGGCAAGTATAGTTAGGCATAAAACAGGGCAGCCCTGAGTATTTTCAGGGTTGCCCTGTTTTGGTATTATCTGGTATTGGCCTCATCCGGAGCATTGACCGTCTCATCAGTGGTATCGGCCTCCTCATCAGGGGTACCGGCCGCGTCATCAGGGACATCGGCTGTACCTTCCGGCACGGCAGGTTCGTTTTCTGAAATCCCGGCAATTATGTCTTCATTTTTTATTTCCACCTCACTGATTAAATCAAGGTCAGAATCAGGCTCGGGAAAATCTCCGCTCTTTTCATCTGCAGCACCGGTGGAAGGCGGCTGTTCAGGGCTGTCGGGTTTTTCATACCGGTTTTTAATATTACTGCGAATTTTCCCGGTGTGTTTTTTGGTTGTTTCCCAAAGTGTGGAAGTACTTTCTTTCAGGCTATGGATTGTTTCATTTAACCCACCGTCGATTTTTTCCAGGTGTGCTTCAGTCCCTTCATTGACCACGATAATATCTGAACCCAGGGTTCTGATATGATCTGCCGACATGAGCGCTTTACCCTTAAAAAGGCTTTCCAGGAATTTGCCGCTGATTTCAAAGCACTTAATTTTACCTGTCTTCTCATCAATATAATATTCGTCAACTACCCCCAGAACAGTTCCGTTTTCAGTAATTACTTTGACACCTACGGGATTGACATTTTCCTTGATCAGTTTCAGTATATGGGGGAGGCTCATCGTTCTCTGCACATTTGATGACTGGTCAATAGTAATGGCATCATCACCGATGCTCCTGACCTTTGTATAGGGGATTATTTTCTGTTCGCGAAACCATCCGCGCTGGTCAATAATGATTGCGGCAACCTCCATTTTTGACGGGTCAATAACGATATTTTTGGCCGCACCAATCTGGATACCTTCCTCTAAACTGACTATGGGCATGGAGATAAATTTACGGCTCTTTCTCAATTTTAAAACCCCCCGAAAAATTCTTTGCTACCATATTATTCATGAGACATGTTTGTTATACCATTTTCCGGGAAATACTATAACAAAATTGAATCCTGAACGAGGAACCAGGAAAAAATGAAGGGGGTTTGCACAATGGCGGAGGTAAAGATAGGTGCCAGGCTGAGGCCGAGCACCAAAGGAAGTTACCGGCACTATTTACGTAACCAGGGCAGGGTACCTGCGGTGGTTTACGGGAAGGGAATTAAGGAACAGGCCATTGAACTTGATGCCAGGGACCTGGAGTCCGTAATCCGTAAGAAGGGGCGGAATGCCCTTATTGACCTGGATGTAAAGGGAGATGCGGAACAGGGGAAATATGTGGTCATGATTAAGGAACTGCAAAGAGACCCTATACGCAGGGATATAGTCCATGCAGACCTCTGCAAAGTGTCATTGGAGGATAAAATACGTATAGTGGTCCCCCTGGTGTTGAAAGGTGAACCTTCAGGGAAAAAGGCCGGAGGGGTTCTGCAGACAGTATTGCGTGAGCTGGAGATTGAGGGTACACCTGACAAGCTGCCGGACTCGATTACTGTCGATGTTTCCGGCCTTGAAACAGGTCAGCGGCTGACAGTGGCGGACCTTATGGTGTCCGGGGACCTGAAGGTTTTAATAGAACCTGATAAGACAGTGGTTATGGTTGTACCGCCCAGGGTGGCTGACGAGACTGAAGCAGGGGAAACTGTGAGAGAAGATAAAGGTGAAGGAAGGGCAGACACTGCCCGGGAAGCTGCTGAGGGAGCAGACGGAGAAGCAGAGGGAGAAGCTGTGGATGCCGACGGAGCTGCAGATGCATAAAAGGGGGTCCCTTAGGGGGCCTTAACGAAAAAAACATAGCAGGGTTGCCAAAGTTTAAGGTTCACAGGAGGAAAAGTTCTTCAGCCCTCGAATAAACAAGTGATGAATAAGGGGGATTTAAGGGGGATTCTTTGTGAAACTGATAGTAGGACTGGGCAACCCGGGCAGCAAGTATGCTGCTACAAGGCATAATATCGGCTTTACGGTCATAGATTATCTGGCTGGAGCTTTAGATATAAGTATTGACAGGGCCAAGTTTAAAAGCCTTGTTGGCGAAGGGTTCAGGGATGGGGGAAAAATAGTGTTGGCCAAACCCCAGACCTATATGAACCTAAGCGGGGAAGCGCTGCTTGATATGGTAAACTGGTACAAAGCCGACCTGCAGGATATCCTGGTAATCTATGATGACATGGACCTGCCCCTGGGTAAGCTGCGCCTGAGAATTAAAGGCGGAGCCGGGGGGCATAATGGGATGAAATCAATTATTTACATGTTACAGTCTGAAGAATTTCCCCGTCTTCGCATCGGCCTTGGTCGGCCGGAGAACGGGCATTTGGACAATATTGATTTTGTCCTGGGTAAATTCACTGACGAGGAAGCAAAAATAATGGGTGAAACAGTTAAAAAGGCCTCAGAGGCAGTACTGGCAGTAATTGCAAAAGGTGCTGAACAGGCTATGAATGAGGTAAACAGAATGTAACGGGCCGGAGGGATGGTATGCTGTTTTTTGCGGCCGGGGTAATGGCTGCCTTAGTTTCCTGGGTAGGGAACCGGCTGGCTTTAAAGATTATTGGTACCAGGGAAATAGTGGTTTTGGCGCCATTCATTGAGGAAGCCGCAAAAACCGGGGCGGCTGTATTAACCGGAAGCCCTGTGACTCTGACCCATGGAGTCTTTGGGTTAACAGAAGGGATTTATGACGCCTGGGGCGCCGGCTGGCAGGGGCTGCAGGCAGGTGCGGCCAGTCTGGCAGGCCACCTTTTCTATGGATATATTACTTTTCTGGTTATGCAAAAACATAACCTGTTTATTGCAATATTGAGCGGATATATACTGCATATGCTCTGGAACTTTACAGTCTTAAAATTGCTGGTCAGAAAAAGGGGGCAAAAAGGTTGAAAGTCAGGTTTTTCTGTGACTTCTGTGATACAGTTTTTGATGAGGCCGAGATAGAAGAGGACGCATTGCCGGAGGAAATAGAAACCTTGACTGGCGAAGAAGGGAGGGGTATAATATTACAAGACCCTCATGGTCTGGGAAGTTATTTCCTGTCAGTTTGTCCCGAATGTAACAGGGACCTCGGGATCACAGACAGGGACGGGTTTATCTTTTTGCATAAACCTTTAATGCACTGAAACTCATAAATACTAAACACGGTTAATCACCGGAGAGCAAAGGGATTGATGTTCCCGGAGGCCTATCAGAGCTTTAGCCAGGGTGCTGGAGCTTTTTTAATATCTAGATAACCACCGGATTCAAAAACCGGTGTTTTTTGGTATGTCTGTGTTTTTTCAGATTATGGTGTCCTGCCCCAGGGGGCCCATATTTCTGTATTAGAAAGGAAAAGTAACTATGACAGTACATGGATTTTACCAGCCATTGCTGGAAAGCTCCGAATACATCTCCCTGGTTAAGGGTATTCAGAAGAAGACCGGGTACCAGATGGTGTACGGACTCTCATCAACCCAGATAAGCTATCTTACGGCAGGTCTTATCAGCGGCCACAGGCAGCCGGTATTGTTTGTGACTGCCGGCGCTCAGTCGGCCAAGAAAAAAGTCACTGACCTGAAAACCCTTCTTCCTGACAGGGAAGTTTTACTTTTCCCTGATCTTGACCCTGTTCCCTTTGGAGCAATTGCACAAAGCAGGGAGGTTATGACACAGCGTCTTGAAGCCCTCGAAGCCCTTAACGGGATTTCCGGACATGGGGGAACAGTAGTTGTTATGCCTGTCGAGGCACTTCTAAAGAAGCTTATGCCCCCTGGGGTATTTGGTGAGTTTTGTCTGAAAATTGAAGTGGGGCAACGGATTGACCTTTCAGAAACTGTCAGGATACTGGTGGACCAGGGGTATGAAAAGGTCGACATGGTGGAAGGTCCGGGCCACTTCAGCCTTAGGGGGGGAATTCTGGACATATACCCTCCGGTCTCAGAAAATCCGGTCCGGATTGAATTGTTTGATGATGAAGTAGATTCTGTCAGGGACTTCACCGTAGAGACTCAGCGTTCTCTTGAAAAGCGCAGCGGGATTACAGTCTTTCCTGCCCGGGAAACCGTCTTTCCTGCGGAAAGGATTTCCAAAGCGCTGCCGGCACTGCAAAAAGACTTTGCTACCGAAAAAGCTATGCTCCTCAAGGCCGGTAAAAAAGATGCCTATAAAAGGTTGTCGGAACGAATGGGTGACTTCATCGAAAAACTTGACCAGGGAATAGTTCCTGAGGGAATTGAGCCCTTATTCTCCTATTTTTATCCTGATGGGGTTACGGTATTGGAGTACCTGCCCCAGGGTTCGGTAGTTTTTCTTGAAGAACCGTCCCGGCAGAGGGACCTCATCCATAACAGGCTGCGGGAGCAGGCAGAAATGCATATCAGCCTTTTGGAGCAGGGCCTGGCTCTTCCCGCCCAGGTGCACAATAGCATTACGGCCGAGGAGCTTAACAGGGTCCTGACCCGGTATACCAGGATCGGTTATTCCCTTCTGCCTAAACAGATCGGGGCCAGACCAGGCAATATTGTAAATTTTTCGGCAAAAACCATGCATATATTTAAGGGCAAAACCGACATCCTGGTTGATGAAATAAAAACACTGAGGGATAATGGTTTTGCAGTTGTTATTTTTGGAAGTACCCCCGGAAGGATGGAAAAGATAAACGAACTCCTGAAGGACCACGGCATCTTTGCCCGTATGGAGACTGGTCTTCCCAAAAGGGTTGTATCAGGTGAAATTGTAATTGTGCGCGGCCTGCTGGAGGCCGGATTTGAATTAACGGCAGTCAAACTGGCTGTGATTACAGACCTGGAGATCTACGGACAGCCCAAAAAGACCCGCGTGGTCCGGGCCCAGACCCAGCAGGGGACCAGGATAAGCCACTTTTCAGACTTGCGCCCGGGTGATTTTGTTGTCCATGTGAACCACGGTATCGGAAAATATATGGGCATAAAGCAGCTGGAGGTAGGTGGGATCCGGAAGGACTATCTTTTTGTCCAGTATGCCGGGGAGGATAAGCTTTATGTCCCTACAGACCAGATAGAGCTTATCCAGAAGTACCTTGGCGCCGAAGGGACGGCGCCGAAGCTCTACAAACTGGGTGGAAACGAGTGGAACCGGGTTAAGCAAAGGGTTAAGGAATCAGTCAAAGACCTGGCCAATGACCTGATTACACTCTATGCCGCCAGGCAGAAGATTCCGGGACACAGTTTTTCCCCTGATACGGTCTGGCAGAAGGAATTTGAAGATGCCTTCCCCTTCGAGGAGACTCCTGATCAGTTAAAGGCTATCGAGGATGTCAAAAAAGATATGGAGGCTCCCAGGCCGATGGACCGCCTGCTTTGCGGGGATGTTGGCTATGGCAAAACAGAAGTTGCTATCAGGGGCATTTTTAAGGCTGTAATGGACAATAAACAGGTTGCTGTACTGGTGCCTACAACCATCCTGGCCCAGCAGCACTTTAACACGTTTCAGGAGAGGTTTGCGGGGCATGGGATTCGGGTCGAAATGCTGAGCAGGTTCAAATCTGCAGGGGAGCAGAAAGGGATCTTAAATGATGTCAAAAAAGGAGTGGTAGACGTCATTATCGGGACTCACCGCCTGCTCCAGGGAGATGTGGAATTTAAGGACCTTGGCCTGGTAATAATTGATGAGGAGCAGCGGTTCGGAGTGACCCACAAGGAAAAGCTCAAGTATATCAGGCAGACTGTAGATGTCCTGACTCTTTCCGCAACCCCTATACCCAGGACTCTGCACATGGCCATGATCGGGGCAAGGGACATGAGTATTCTGGAATCGCCTCCGGAGGACCGTTATCCTGTCCAGACCTATGTACTTGAGTTTAACCTGGAGATAATCGCTGATGCCATCAGGCGTGAAATCGACCGGGGAGGCCAGGTTTATTTTGTTCATAACCGGGTTAAGGATATTGACAAAACAGCCCGTATGCTTCAGGCGGTAGTGCCCGAGGCACGTATTGCGGTGGCTCACGGACAGATGAGGGAAGACCAGTTGGAAAGAACAATGCTTGATTTTATTTCAGGAGATTATGATATTCTTGTCTGTACAACTATAATCGAGACGGGACTGGATATCCAGAATGTCAACACCCTGATTGTGGATGAGGGAGATAAAATGGGACTGTCTCAGCTGCATCAGCTCAGGGGGCGTGTAGGCAGGTCTCACCGGCTGGCCTATGCCTATTTCACGTATAAAAAAGATAAGAGCCTGACCGAAGTAGCCGAAAAACGCCTGCAGGCCATCCGGGAATTTACTGAATTCGGCGCCGGCTTTAAAATTGCCATGAGAGACCTGGAAATAAGGGGAGCCGGTAATATCCTGGGGCCGGAGCAGCATGGGCATATGATGGCTGTGGGCTTTGATATGTATTGCAGGCTGTTGGATGAGGCTGTTCACGAATTGCGCGGTACAGCTTCGGAACACCTGCCCGAGCCGACGATAGACCTCAATATTAATGCATTTATAAGTGACAGCTATATATCGGACCCGGGGGTTAAAATAGAGGTATATAAAAAGATAATGCATATTAACAGCAGGGAAGATTCCTTTGACATTGTGGAAGAACTTATAGACCGGTTCGGTGATATACCCGGTCCGGTTGAAAACCTGATTTCCATAGCCAGGATAAAGTCCCTGGCTGTAAAAACAGGGGTCCAGAGTATTATGCAGACCAGGGATTCGGTAAATATCAGGTTTCATGAATTGTCAGGTATTAAGGCGGAACAATTGGCCCCGATTTCGGAAATGTTTAAGCGAAGGGTGTCATATTCAGCTGCCTCAGGTTTCCAGATAATTCTTTCAGTAAAGAATTTAAGCGGTCCGCAGGTGCTCAGTAAATTGGAGGAGCTGTTAACCAATTTAGCGGGGCAGGCAAAATAAACAACTTGAACATTAATATGTGTAGGAGTATAATAAATTTATGATTTTATTAGGGGAGGGTAACTCATGGGAAAAAATCTGAAAAGAATTGTTGCCTTAATGATTGTTCTCGCGTTCTCAATTGCGGTGACCGGCTGCAGTTCTAAGACCCTGGCTACAGTTAACGGGGTAAAGATATCACAGGAAGACCTGGACAAAAGAATACAAAAGGAAAAACTTTATTTAGAACAACAGGGGGCATCATTTTCCGGTCAGGAAGGGCAGATGATGTTGAAGGCCCTGGAAAAACAGACCCTTGATAATATGATCGAACAGCTCCTTATTGAGCAGACCGCAAAGGATGAAGGTGTATATCCTTCCAAGAGTGAAATTGACAAGCAGGTCGAACAGATTATCGCAAATTTTGGCAGTAAAGACGAATTCGAAAAGGCAATGAAACAATATAATTATACATTGGAAGATATTAAAGAAAAGGTTTCATTTGAGACAGCCTATACCAAGCTATATGAAAAAGTCACAGCAGATGTTAAAGTTTCCGAAGATGAAATAAAAAAATATTACGATGAAAACAAAGAACAGCTTAAGGACCCGGTAAAGATCGGTGCCAGAGCGATCCTAATCAAATACGACAACCCTAACCAGGCTCCCATGATGGGACAAGATGTGCCCCAGGCTGGCCGTAGTGAAGAAGAAGCCAAGGAGATTGCTGCGGGTATCATTAAGGAACTTGATTCCGGTACGGATTTCGCAGAACTTGCCAGGGAGAAATCCGAAGATACCAGGTCCAAAGAAGACGGGGGACTTATTAAGGATATGCAGGGGAGCAGCCCTTATGCCAAGGGTACCGTCATGCCTCCTGAATTTGATGAAGCTGCTATGGCCCTGGAAGCAGGGCAATATACCAAAGAACCTGTAAAGACTGCCTCGGGGTATTATATAATCAAGCTGGAGTCCCTGACCGAGGAGAAGCAGCTTACTTTTGAGGAAGCCAGGGGACAGATTGAGCAAACTCTGCCGATGATGTTAAAACAGCAGAAGTTCGCCGAGTACATGGCCGGAGTCAAAGAAAAGGCCAAAATCGAAAATAAACTGGCAGAAGAAGAACCCGCGGCTGTTCCGGATGCTCCGGCAATGCCGCCTGCTACAGGCTCTGAGCAACCGGCAGAACAAGGCAAATAAAAGTATTGGTGCAGATTATCAGGAAGTAAGAGAACACTACAGCGTCTAATAAAATGCGATGGAAAAAAATGAATAATTCCCTCTGCTCTGTTATATACTATCAATGAAAGATCATTGTTAAAATGTGCAGAAAAAGGAGGGAAGACAAACTAATGAAGGCGACCGGTATAGTACGCAGGATAGACGACCTAGGACGCGTAGTGATTCCCAAAGAAATTAGAAGAACCCTGAGGATTCGTGAAGGGGACCCTCTTGAGATTTTTGTGGACAGGGAAGGAGAGGTTATTCTTAAAAAATATTCACCCATCGGTGAGTTGGGTGATTTTGCCAAAGAATATGCCGACTCTCTTTATGAAGCTATAGGGCACATTGCCTGTATTGCTGACCGGGATACCATTATTGCTGTTGCTGGGGCGCCTAAAAAGGAATTCCTGAATAAACCTATTGGGCCCGCAGTTGAAAAGGTAATGGAGGACCGCAAAGCAATACTTATAAATGACCCTGGCTCTGAACCTGTATTAGAGGGTGATGAGGATGAGCCCGATAAGTTCAGTGCACAGGTGATTGCACCGATTATTGCTGAGGGTGATCCCATCGGTGCAGTAATTCTTCTGTCCAAGGAAACCGGTACCCAAATGGGTGACATGGAATTGAAACTTGCAGAAACTGCAGCGGGTTTCCTGGCCAAACAAATGGAACAGTAATCAAAAGGTAGCTCAGTGCTACCTTTCTTTCTTTTGCCACTTTTTCCGGTGGCATTTTTTGCTTTCCCGGCAAATATTATTAAGTTAACAAATGCGGGGGAGGCGCTTTCTTGAAGACCCATTCTTTTTTAAAAGGGGCGGCAATCCTGGCGCTGGCGGGCTTGATCAGCAAACTTCTGGGTGCCCTGTACCGGATACCGTTTTTCCGGGTGGTGGGGGCAGAAGGAATGGGGCTTTACCAGATGGCATATCCCTTTTATACGATGCTTTTGGCCATGTCCAGCGCCGGTATTCCTGTGGCAATTTCCAAAATTGTATCTGAAAATATGGCACACCGTAATTATCCCGGTGTCAGGCGCACCTTTGCTGTCTCCCTGGTGTTTATCGCGGTATTATCCGGGCTGCAGTCGGTACTGCTGTATAAAAGCGCTGGATTCCTGGCATCTGAGATATTTCGCGTGCCTGCAGCGGCCCACAGTATCAGGGCAATTGCTCCGGCGGTTTTTTTTGTGGGGTTAATGTCGGTGTTCCGGGGTTATTTTCAGGGCTTCCAGGAAATGGCCCCTACTGCCATATCCCAGGTCTTGGAACAGTTTATCAGAGTGGGGACTGTACTGGCAGGGGCTTATATCTTCCTGCCTGCGGGACTGGAATATGCCAGCGCCGCTGCTACCTTTGGAGCTGTAACGGGAGCCGTTGCAGGCCTGTTGTTTCTTGTGGGGCTTTATTGTCTCAGGCCTTATTTCAAAATCACTCCATCAGGTCATGTCGGATCACCAAAAGACTATGTCCAAAGCATCCTGTCCATTATTTGCCGAATAACTGTGCTGGCCCTTCCCATTTCCCTGGGAGGGCTTGTCCTGCCCCTGATACAGACCCTTGATGCAGTTACAGTCCCCGGGCGTCTGCAGTTGGCCGGGTATACAGTGTCACGGTCATCTCAGCTTTATGGACAGCTTACCGGTGCTGCAACTACCCTGATCAACCTTCCTACAGTGCTTACTGTTTCACTGGCGTCATCCCTGGTACCGGCGGTTTCCCGGGGTCTTGAACGCAGGAGCTTTAATGAGGTTAAGAGGCAGATTAAGACATCTGTGGAAATAACAATACTGGTATGTTTACCGGCCGCCGCAGGTTTAATGGTTTTGGCAGGGCCGATATCCAACCTGTTATTCAGGTGTCCCGAGGCCGGGCTGCCTTTGGCGGTTTTGGCCCCGGCAGCGGTTTTTATGGGGCTGCACCAGACCACCACCGGGATTCTTCAGGGGATGGGGAAGACTTTTATCCCTGTGATCAATCTTGCCATGGGCGCTGCTGTTAAACTGATTCTGAATTATACCCTTACGGCCCTGCCACAAGTAGGCATCATGGGCGCTGCTGTTGGGACTGTGGCCGGTTTTTTGGTATCCTCTTATATGAACTATGTGTATATCCGCAGTTTCCTGGGCTGGACGGCTGATTACCGGAAAATATTGCTTAAGCCTGCATTTGCTGCTACAATAATGGCGGTAGGAGTATATTTTACATATGCCCAATCAACAATAATTCTGGGAAGTGACTGGGCAACAGTGGCGGCCGTACTTACCGGTGCAGTCATATACTTTGCTGCCTTATGTTTTCTGGGAATACTCGCTGAAATGGGGATAGCTCTAAAGATCAGAAAATAATCAATCCGGGGGTGGAAAACAATGACCACGACTGATAAAGACTTATTAGTAGTCGGACTTGGACCGGGGGGTATGGAGTCACTTTCTTTAGGCACATTTGAAATAATAAAAAATGCCCGGAAACTCCTGCTGCGTACCGGGAAGCACCCCGCAGCCGGGGAATTACGCAGTATGGGATTGGAGTTTGATACATTTGACCATCTTTATGAACGTTTCAGTGACTTTGCAGAAATTTATTACGAAATTGCTGCAGAGGTCGTCAGGATGGCCCGGGAGGGTCCGGTGGTTTTTGCGGTTCCCGGTCACCCGTTGGTTGGAGAGGAGGCTGTCCGGATAATTTTAGATCTGGCCCGGGAAGCCAACCTGTCATATGAAATACTGCCTGCAATGAGTTTTATGGATCCGGTGTTCACAATCCTGGGAATAGATATATCACAGGGTCTTAAACTCATTGACGGACTGAGGCTGGCCGGGGAAGTGCGGACCCCTGCCGCGAATCCGGACCCGTCAGTTCCGAACCTGATAATGCAGGTATACAATTCCCGAGTTGCTTCAGAAGTAAAACTGTCTCTGATGGACTTCTATCCCGATGAGCACCCGGTGACAGTTATCAGTGCTGCCGGAACACCAGGTCAGGTTAGGGCAGAGGAAGTACCTCTTTTTGAGCTGGACAGGCTGCCGTGGATTGACCACCTGACCTGTGTCTATGTACCTCCGTATACCGAGTCAAAATCAATGGTTAGCCGGTATCCGGCCGACCGCCTGGTGGAAATACTGGAAGCGCTCAGGGATGAAGACGGCTGCCCCTGGGACAGGGAACAGACACATAATTCACTGAAGAAGTTCCTCATTGAAGAGACATATGAGGTAATCGACGCAATTGAAGAAGGAAATATGTATAAAGTTTGCGAAGAATTGGGAGACTTATTATTACAAATAGTTTTTCACGCCCAAATAGCGGTGGAACAGGGCTTTTTCGACATGAATGATGTCATTAAGGTCATTTCTGACAAACTTGTCAGGAGGCACCCGCATGTGTTTGGAGATACTGATGTAAGCAGCAGTGAGGAGGTTTCGGTTAGATGGGAAGAAATTAAGCGAGATGAACTGAAGGAAAAGGGCGAGACCAGAGTTTCACTGTTGGATGGTATACCAAATCATATGCCTGCTTTGATGAAGGCCGATAAAATTCAGCGGAGAGCAGCCAAGGTCGGGTTCGACTGGCCTGACTACAGGGGTGCTTTGGACAAGGTCAGCGAAGAGCTGGCTGAGGTGTGTGAGGCCATTGACAGCGGCAATAAAGACAAGGTTTGTGAAGAAATAGGAGATATGTTGTTTGCTGTTGTTAACCTGGCCCGTTTTAATAAAATTGACCCCGAAGAAGCCCTGACACTTACCAACCGCAAGTTTAAACAGAGGTTTCTCTTTATGGAGGAAATGGCATCCCGTTTGGGGAAAAGTTTAAGTGAGATGAACCTTGATGAACTTGACAGATTATGGAATGAGGCTAAATTCAAACTACAATCCAAAAAATAATGGGGGTTTATTATAAAAAATTTGCCTAAAAGCAGGAGTTTAGCGGGTTTTATCGAATGCAATAAATGGAATTCTAATTGATCACCAATATTTACATTTAGGAGGGATTTTTGTGAACAAGCAAGAATTAGTGACCAGTGTCGCAGAAAAGTCAGGTTTAACCAAAAAAGATTCCGAAAAAGCAGTTAACGCCGTGTTTGCCAGCATTGAAGAGGCCCTTGCCAAAGGTGACAAAGTTCAATTGGTTGGTTTCGGAACTTTTGAAGTACGCAGCCGTGCTGCCAGGAAGGGACGCAACCCGCAAACAGGCGCAGAAATCGAGATTGCAGCTGCCAAGGTTCCTGCATTTAAAGCAGGTAAGGCTCTTAAAGACTCAGTTTCCTAAATTGTGACACATTTGAGCATGGCAAATCAGGTTCGTGAGTTCCGGACAGTATCCGGGTTCAGGGGAACCTGATTTTTCTTTTCGCCAGAAAAGCGCGCATATTTTGGTTCTCCTGCGTGCTTTCACCCGTAAGGGGTGGGATGCATCCCTAAGAAGCTGCGCTTCTGCCAGAAATACGGAGGTAAAGATGAGACTGGATAAATTTTTAAAGGTATCACGCATCATAAAGCGCCGGACAATAGCCAAAGAGGTCTGTGACAGCGGAAGGGTGACAGTAAATTCAAGACCTGCAAAGCCAGGGTATGAGGTAAAGGCCGGGGATATTCTTGAGCTGGATTTTGGCAGCAAACGCATAAAGGTAGAGATTCTCGACACTCCCGCCACTGTAAGGGCAGACCAGGCCAAAGACCTGTACCGGACCATTGAAGAAAAAATAGTGCTGAATTAACTCTAATTCCCATTCATATTGTGATTTCTCCGGGAAGATACTATCAACAGTTGGTTGGAAGTAAGCTTAAAGGGGGAATCGACGATGAAAATGAGGATATGCGGCAGGAGGATAGCTCTGTTTTTATGTGCTTCCATTATTATTGGTCTTCTGGCAGGTTGTGCCGGTGCTAAAAAACCGCTGCCGCCGGAAAAGAGAGACCAGGGAAAAGAGCCGACCATCAAACTCTATATTAATGAAACAGGTGAGACGAAAAACATTAAGATGGAAGAATATATTCAGGGCGTGGTGGCCGCAGAAATGGATACAAAGTGGCCGGTTAATGCCCTGGCTGCTCAGGCTATTTTAGCCCGGACATTTACCCTGAAGCAAATCAAGGATAAGGGAGGGGTACCAAAATATAATGCAGATGCCTCTACCAGTGTGGAGGAATTTCAGGCTTATGACCCCTCGAAGATAAATGACAATGTGCGCCAGGCAGTGAAGATGACCAGGGGGGAAGTCGTCAAATACAAAAATGATTATATAAATGCATGGTTTAGCGCCTGTGACGGAGGGGTGGAAGCATCGGCCGCCGAGGGCCTGTCTTACAGGAAAGAAGAAACCCCATATATTAAAGCCGGGGTTAAGGATGGCTGTATATCAATTACTGTCCCCGAAAACCAAAAATGGACAGCCAAATTTCCGCTGGCGACAGTAAGGACTGCCGTTCAGAACGTTACCGGAAATGACCCGGGAGACATTAATGCCGGTAATGTCCGGATTGCCAAGCGGGGTCCCTCGGGAAGGGCCGAAACCCTGAAAATTGGTACCCAGAATGTCGGCGGGGCGGCCTTAAGGCTGGCCCTGGGCAATGACAGAATGCGTTCCATATTTTTGGAACAGGTCTGGATAGAAGGGGGAAACCTTGTGATGACCGGAAAGGGATACGGGCACGGTGTTGGTATGTGCCAGTGGGGGGCCAAAAAAATGGCGGCTGAAGGTAAAACCCCGGAACAGATAGTAGAGTTTTATTTTAAAGATATTACCATAGAAAAAGAATGGGATTGACCGGACGACTGTTAAAAGGACCGGGTTAATACTTTGGAGCGGCAAATCACGAATTTGTCGCTCTGTTTTTTTAGACGGGGTCTTTAGTGGCATATTATGTCTTTTTACAGAATATCTATGAGATAGTAACATTTTTTTTTATAAGGAGGGGTAACATTGATAGATCAGGATCAGGCAAGGGAATACAAGATTATAATGACAAACAGGGAGACTGCTTTGATAGAAGGAGTGGAGAATGTAGAGAGCTTTGATGAAGAAGAGATCCTGCTGGAAACCAAAATGGGACTGCTAATTTTAAAAGGCCAGGGAATGCACGTGGTCCAGCTTAATTTGGAAAACGGTGTCCTGATGGTTGAAGGGTACTGCAAATCCCTGGAATTCTCAGATGAAAAAAATACACGGGGTATCAGAAATAAAAGCAAAGGCCTTTTGCAGCGCATTTTAAAATAGTCTGCTACTGGAAGGGAGGAGGCTAATGCAGTCTCTGGAATCCCAGTTATTTTCGTTTGTGGTAACACTATTGATGGGAATTACAATTGGGATACTTTTTGATTTTTACAATGTTGCCAAAGGAGTCATCCGACCCCGGAAGGCAGGCACATATCTCGGCGATTTTCTGTTTTGGGTGATCACAACTATTGTGGTCTTTTTCATGTTGTTAATCGGGAACTGGGGTGAACTCCGTTTTTATGTAATTATCGGAATCCTGGCAGGACTACTGTTTTACCTAAAATTACTGAGCCGGGTAGTGATAAAAATACTCTTATATATCATTTATGT
This sequence comes from Thermincola carboxydiphila, assembly GCA_016841325.1. GTDB lineage: Bacteria > Bacillota > Thermincolia > Thermincolales > UBA2595 > Phosphitispora. Next base: position 45,538 of record JAENZJ010000012.1, on the reverse strand, counting down.
TATTAAGAAAGTCCTTACCGGAATTATGAGGGTGGTACGATTCATATGGTTTGTCGTAAGCTATCCGGTATTCCTGATTGGTAATATAATAATTATTCCAGTGGGAATTTTGGGCAGAATATATAACAAGTTGAGCAGTTTTGCGGGACGGCAGGGTAAGAGATTAACCAAAAAACTGCATTTATGGTTTCATAAAAAGGAGTAATTTTTTCTAATGACCGGAAGGATAATTAGATCCTGCGTAGAATCAATATTTGTAGTATATAAGTCATTGATTTGTACACAGTTTGTGGATAAAGTGTGGATAAACCACAGACAGTCTATGGATAATCTCTTGATAAACTACGGCAGTCTATGGATAACATAGACAATCCAATGTTAAATCAGGGCAATTTGTGGATAACTCCGGATATGCTACGATTAAATTTGATTTTAGGTGATAATTTTCCGGTAAGGCCTGTGGGTGGCATTTATGAAGATAGAAATAAGGGGCGCTGAAAAGCTGAGCTTTCGGGAGCGCCAGGTAGTAACTCTAAAGGAAATGGGTTATTCAAACGACAAAATTTCCAAAAAGCTCGGGTTAACCGGAAGCACTGTGGCAACCCTTTTCAGCCGTGCCAGGAATAAGGGCTATGAGGTTGTTATTATAATTCCGGGAGATGCTTTGGGGTTATTCGGGCCTGAAGATGAGGGCGGTGATTCGTAATGGTACTTTCGGCAAAGGTAAAAAAGTATGACAATCCAGGGGACATGCATGGCATATATAAAAGGCCCAAACAAAAGAAGAAGTTCAGGTATAAGCTTAAAGGGCCAAGTGTAATTCTCCTTATATTATTGGGCATGATTTTTTATTCATTTGGAGGACAAATGGTCAAAATGTATAATGTCCAGCGTGAGATTACAAATATACAGGAACAGATGGACGAGCTTAAGGTAAAAAATGATGCCCTGAAAAAACAACTGGAACAACTGAACTCAGATGCATATATTGAAAGAGAGGCCCGGGAGAAGCTGGGACTGGTTAAACCGGGAGAAAAAATAATCCTGGAAGCGAAACCCGGAGAAGAAGGAAGCAGGATTCCGGCCGCTGCCAAAAACCCCAAAGAAATTGAAGTACATTAAACAATAACGGATATCTTGACACATAAAAACCATTCGGTTATAATTTGATTGATTACACAAGATGATTACGGGTCTTGTCTTATTTTAAGGAGGATTTTTTGTTTTATGTCAATTGAAGTGGGGAGCATCGTTGAAGGAGTGGTCACAGGTATCACTAATTTTGGGGCTTTTATTGAATTGCCCGGGGGACAGACAGGATTGGTTCACATCTCCGAGGTTGCTGACTCCTATGTGAGGGATGTCAAGGATTATCTTAAGGATAAGGATCGGGTAAAGGTCAAGGTTATTGCCATAGACAAGGGCAAAATAGGCCTGTCTATCAAACAAGCTAAGCCAAACGTTGCTCAAGGCACTTCCGAGCGCAGGGGTACTCCTGAACGCAGGGGATACCACCAGCCTGCCAGGAAGACCGAAAATTTTGAAGACCGCTTGTCTAAATTCATGAAAGAGAGTGATGAGCGCCAACAGGATATCCGGCGCAGCACTGACAACAAGAGAGGCGGCAGAGGCGCCAAAAAACCATATAAGACTTCGGTCTGATGTTTGGAATGCAGAGCACCGGTCAACGGTGCTTTTCTATTTCCTTTCCAGAGCCAATACTAAAGAATATTGAATAAATAATCAGGAGGGGATTGTATGCGGATTGCAGTCGTTGATATAGGGACCAATTCTTCAAGACTGCTTCTTGCGGACTATGTTTCGGGGGACTTACAGGTAAACGGGACTGATCTGGTGACTACAAGGCTGGGAGAGGGAATCGGCAGGGCAAGTCAGTTGTCCCGGCCGGCAATGGATCGGACAGTTGAGGCACTGCTGAATTTTCGCGATATAGTGACCGGGGCAGGGGCGGACAGAATTATTGTGGCTGCTACCAGCGCAGTGCGTGATGCTGAGAACCGTGATGAATTTTTATTTGAGGTTAAACAGCGGGTTGGGTGGGAGGTTAGGGTCCTTTCAGGAAGGGAAGAGGCCGAGCTAAGCTACAGGGGGGCAGTAAGCGGGCTGCACGGTCTCTCCGGCTGTTCAGGCTCCGGAGTGCCAGGCGCTGAAGGCGGTATTCCGGAGACGGGGAATCCGGCAGTAATTGATATTGGAGGCGGGAGTACCGAATTTATCTGGAGTAAGGAAGGCAGATTGCGTTTCGCCAGTAAACGGGTTGGGGCAGTCAGGATGACTGATACTCAGGCCACCCAGGGTGAAATTGAAAAGATGCTTCAAGAAGTGCTGGATACTATTCAGGAAACAGGAGTCCGGAGCCTCATAGGGGTAGGGGGGACTGTGACCACTGCGGCAGCCATTGACCAAAAACTGGCGGTTTATGACCCGGAAGCAGTTCATGGTTATTGCCTCAATGAGCAAAGAATAGCTGATATCCTGTCTGACCTGGAGGGGATGCCTCCTACCCGGAGAAAAGAGGTTCCGGGACTCCAGCCGGAACGTGCCGATATCATAATTGCCGGATTGCGGATACTGCTGGCTGTGGTCAGGGGACTGGGTACCGGCATGATAACTGCCAGCGAAACTGATATCATGCACGGTCTGGCATTAAGTGCGGCAGGGGCTGTAAACTAATTCCAGCGGAAAACCAAAAATTTTGTTAAAGTTGTGGCATAACCGGCATATATTTATTTAAGACGGAAGAGTTACTGCCGTCAAGGTGTTTTTTAGCAGGTTGAAGGAGGTTTAGCATGAACCGTTTGACGGACAGCGAGTATCACCGTTATACAGCGGTTCTGCGGGAAGTTAATCGTAAGTATGCCAAAAGCCCGGCTAAAAGGCCGGGAGGCAGGGCGACTATAGAGATTACCGGAGAATCAGTAATTCTGAACTGTTCTGTCAGAAATCTGCGCCCGCTAAATTCATCGGATTTAAACCAGGGGTACGGAATATGGATCAGGGCAGTGGAAAAAGGACAGAGTGTTCCTGTATATGCAGGAATAATAGAAGTAAATGACAAGGGGGTGGGAGAAAGTACCATAACCTTTGAACCTGAACGTTTTGAAGGTTCAGGCCTGAATCTCGGGTCAGGTGGGATTCTGGAAGTAAGTGTGCATACAACACTCAGTGATGATTTGCCCGGTGACAGGGTTTTGGGTGGAGAGCTGGAACTTGAGGAGGCAAACCTTCCTGAAGAGCCAAAGATGGAGAAAGTATCGCCATTCGGGACAGGATTGCCGTATCATCAGTGGTGGAAGTTTTACCCGGGTTATTTTCAAAACATGATGCTTTTTTCACAGGGCAATCAAAACTCCGGTTCTGACGGGCCTGCTTTTCGGGGTCATCAGCTTATTGGTCTGCAGTATGCACAGGGTGCGGTAAAGTATTTGGTACATGGTATCCCCGGCAGGTTCTGCCTGCGGGACCAACCTTACGGAGGAAGCACCGGGTATGTTTACTGGCATCCTCTGCCGGGACAACAGTATAAACCGGGAGATTATGGATACTGGTTAATTTACATTGATCCTGCAACCGGGGAGGTGGTTTTTCCGGATAAAGCTCTAAAACCTCCTGACTGTTCAGATTGTGAAAAATAGTTAAACTTAGTAATGGGGGTGCCTCACCGGAGGCACCCTCTGTCAGTTTCGGACCGTAGGTCCGCTCCCGATATTTTACGGTCCGGTTCCAAAGGTTCATGCCGGGGGGCGCTTACTATTGTCAGGCTGCTAAGTACCATGGTAGTTTCGGTCGATTTACTGCCTTCGGTGGTTTTTTGACTGATTTCAAGGCGCGGTATGAAAATTGAGACTTCATGAGGAACAGGGAGAGGAATTTTCCGAACAAGTTTGGCATTAATGCCAAAGATGCTGACTTCAGCTTCATCCAGACCGGCCCCGATGCCAAACCTGCCCAACAGGCCTTTGGTTTTTTGAATTAACTTCATTTTTGGAGCCTCCTTACTGATAGTATATTAAAGAACGCCCTTTAATGGTGAATGCTCCGGAAAATCAGGTGTAACGGAAGCCGGACGGAATTAATATACTGGTATAAAACACAGTTTAAATGTGTAGGGAAAGGAAGGTATTTGATGGATTTACCCAAAGGTACGGAATACTCTTTTCACCAGTTATACCTGTATCCCGCTGAAGATCCGGTAAAGGAAACCGCCATACCGCAGGGTAAAGTTGAAATTGTGGTAAACGGGGCTAAAGGCTGGTTAAAATGGTATCTTAACATAGGCACAGGTACTAAACCGGACTCAGGTGAGTACCTGACGATATTATTGTCTAATGAAAGTACCGGACAGGCTTTCAGGATTGCGCGTTTTCCGGCAGGTCATCCCGGAGTCGAAAGAGGCAGATGGGAATTTAATACAGTCCCCGCTGTTTTCCGGAATTCACCGGGCCTGGTGAAATACACTGTTGAAATTATAGCTGGGGACCGGCCGGACAATGAAGACAGTCAGACTGTAAATGGAATTCCGGAAGGTAAAGTGATTTTGGAAGGTGTCGTTATGCTTTCCGGTGAGGTAAATGACAACCGGGTGATAGGGTTTAACAGGGAGGTGAAAACCACAAAGTCAGCACCCAATTGTCAGGGAAACCCCCTTTTTCAGCCGGTACAGCCATTTAAACCGCCCCTCCCAAATATCAGGTGGTGGCAGATCAGTATAATGCCTGACTTGGAGAACAATTATAGCCAGCCGGCTTTCTGTCCCAAACGAAAAAAACGGGTGGCATTTTAATCTGGAGGCTGGAGGGCGGGCATTTTACGAGGAGGTGTCTGTGGTGACGGTTGGTGATACAAAAAATGTGATTATATTCCCCAGGATTCCACTTAAATTAACTTTACCCCAGGATTATCCGTGTGTGGGAAGGATTTCAAACGTATCGGTGGTTCCCGAAATAAGTGATTACAGGATCAGCCGTGGTGAGATGGAAATTAAGGGTTCCTACCAGATAACGATATCGTATATGAAAACCCCCGACAAGGAAGAGGACCAGGGCCCCCCTGAACTTAAGGAACTGGAAAATGATGATTTTTTCTGCCATTTAAGGTTACAGGCGGATGGCCTGTTTGCAGACGCGGAAGATAATTATCCGGGGGACAGTGAAACAGGAGCTGAACTGTATACGGTTCATTATACACGGCCGTTTCATACATATGTGGATTTGCATATGATTGACAGGCCAAGACAATATAAACCGGGTATGGTGGTAGAGAAGGCCGATTTTAGATGTGACGGGCCGGATTCCTTTAGGGGAGAACTGGTCCTGGGACTGGTAAACAGGGCCCGCAGGCGCCCGTGGTAATTTGAGATGACCCTGATGCGTATGAAACTCATACGCTTTTTTGTTGTCCTGAATGTTATATAAACGAATCTGGTCGAAACAATTTTCTGTTCCAACTACTAAACCTGACAAAGATTTTTCAACACATGTAATATAATAAAACAAGAGCAGGCTGGGGACTTAATCAAATTCCAATACGGGCGGTGCTTAAACAATGGGAGAAAAATCAGGTATTTATGCTTACCACCGGTTAAGTGGACGAAGGTCAAAATCCAGGGTTGTCCTGCCTGTTTTTTCCGCGCAGGCGGTGAAGCAGTTGTTGAGACAGATATTTTCTATGGAAACCGGTTTTTTAATGCTTCTTTCCTTTTTTATGGGACGAGCTGTAATTGCCGGAGGACTGATACCGTTTCCGGCGGCCCTGCTGGCTGCCGGCATGACTGTCCTCGGTGATAAGGGGTTTTTAATACTTATTGCTGCAGCAGTAGGTCTGGCTACAGTATGTACGGGGTATACACTGGCATCAACACTGATAACCATGGTACTGCTGTTCTTTATTCTTGGCCGGACCCGGGCCCAGTTCAGGCAAAAGTGGTATGGGGTGCCGGTTCTGGTGGCCGGATTGACTATCGGTATAAAGGTAGGGATGTACTCATACTTTGCCCCTGAACTCTATAACTATATTGTGGCCATATTTGAAGCGGTTTTGGCAGGCTGTGGCACTTTTCTGCTGATTAAGACCCTTCCGGTCCTGCAGAAAGGCGGTAACACGGGAACTCTTAAAAAAGAAGAACTGATTGGCGGCGCTGTCCTTGTGGTTGCTTTTCTTACCGGAATGTCAGAACTGAGTTTCCAGGGACTGCAGGTCAAGAATGTCATCTCCAGGGCTTTGATATTATTGGCAGCTTATTTGGGAGGCAGCGGTTTTGGGGCTGCCATGGGCACACTGGTCGGTATGGTGCCGAGCATCACAGCTGAAGTTGCTCCGGGAATGGTGGCGGTATATTCTTTTTCCGGTTTGCTGGCGGGAATATTCCGCGGGTTTGGCAGAATTGGCATCTGTATAGGATTTGTCCTGGGAAATGTCCTGCTGTCTATTTATCTCACAGATTATTCGGAACTTGTCACTACATTTGCGGAAACAGTGCTGGCTGTCGTCCTCTTTTTGGCAATTCCTGCGAAACGGCTGTTTACCCTAAGGGCAATGGTAAAAAGCAGCCTGTTCAGCTCTAACACCAGGTCTGTAAGTGAAAAAAGGGTTAAGGAAATTGTTGCCGGGAAGGTCCGTGATTATTCAAGGATTTTCCGTGAGCTGTCCACAGCTTTTGAGGAAGTGTCATGTGATGTCAGGGTTTATGAAGAGAATAATCTCCAGACCCTTTTCAGCGGTGTTGCTTCAAAGGTATGCAAAGGATGTTCCCTTTACAGAATATGCTGGGATGCGGAATTTTACAAAACATACCGCAATATCATGGATATGATTTCACACATAGAAATTAATGGACGGCTTACCGAGGAACATATCTCACCGGATATCCAGAAACGCTGTGCCAGGCTCAGGGAGTTATCAGTGACTGTTAACTGTCTTTACGAGACATACAGACAAGCCCAGGTGTGGCAGCGTAAACTCACCGAGGGAAGGGATATTCTGTCCAGACAGCTTGATGGAATTGCCACCATGATGCAAAACCTGGCCGATGAAGTCAAAATTGACATCAGAATGAGAGAAGATATCGAAGCGATACTGCGGACCGAACTTGCAAAAGCGGGGTACAGCATACTTGACCTGAGTGTTATGGGTGAAGTAAGTGATCAGCTGGAGGTAAGTGTGACTTTCCCGTCATGTGGGGGCAAGGCAGTATGTGTTAACAGTATTAAACCTATTGTATCAAGGATTTTGTCACAACCCCTGACCGTACTTAATTCAAACTACTGTACCAAAAAGACCAGTGAACCTGTCTGTGAGTTTAAGCTGGTTCCCATGCGGGCCTTTTCAGTTGAAGTCGGTTCCGCATCAGTGGCCAAAGACAGTAGTATGGTCTCAGGAGACAATTACGCGGAATTTGACCTCAAAGACGGTAAGTATGCCCTGGTTATCAGTGACGGAATGGGAGTAGGGCCCAAGGCATCAATAGAAAGTAAGGCTGCTATCGCTCTGGTGGAAAAACTTATGGAGGCCGGTTTTGATCACAGTGTAGCCGTAAAAACAGCTAATTCCATTCTTATTCTGGGTTCACCCGATGAGACAATAACAACTGTGGACCTGGCTGCAATTAACCTGATGAACGGGGTGGTGGAATTTATTAAGATAGGTGCAGCTCCCAGTTTTATCAAACGCGGCAGCCAGGTTGGGATGGTCAGGTCCAATAATCTGCCAATCGGCATATTGAGCCATATCGAGATAGACACTATTCAGCAGCAAATGGGTCATGATGATGTACTGGTCATGGTATCTGACGGACTCCTGGGGTGTGGTGCGGACCAGACAGGTGAGACCTGGGTTATGGATGCACTCCAGACAATTATGACTACCGACCCGCAGAATATAGCAGACCTTCTGCTAAACAAGGCCATCCTCAGGTCAGGGGGCAAAGTTAATGATGACATGACCGTAGTGGTTGCCAGACTGGTATCAGCACATGAGTGAAACCCTGCCAGGGTATAAGCAAGCCATATTTTGGGAACTTTACCCCTAAGGGGGTATTTTTATGTCTGCCAGGTTAAAACCTTTTTTGAAAAAAGGCCAGATAATTACCGGGCGCTGGGAAAGAAACCGCTATCAGGCAATACGCTTGCTGGGCAGCGGTGGAAGCGGACTTGTCTACCTTGTCAGGGACAGGGAGGCGAGGCTCAGGGCCATGAAGATTTCCACCGATATCAGGGTTATAAGCCATGAGCACCGGATTCTGGTTCATTTGAACAATAATTGCGGGCTCAAAGATACCAATATGGTACCCGGGGTTTATGAACTGGATGATTTTCAGCTTGGCTCTGTAGTATTCCATTTCCTGATAACCGACTATTTTGAGGGCAGGAGTCTTGACAGTTATGTAGGGAAGACTGACTACCGTCGTGCCCTGGCAATAGGGGTACAGGTTGGCTGGTTTCTCGACTGCCTGCATAAGGCAGGCTTTATATTTGGTGATTTAAAACCCAAAAATATAATTTTTGACCGGATCCGGGATCAGATACACATTATTGATTACGGCAGCGTCTGTGCAAAAGGCCACTGTCTGAAGCAATACACACCCGGGTATGACCGGGCCAGCTGGCGGGCTGGGGACCGGATTGCTGACGAGGGGTATGATATATTTTCCCTGGGGATGCTTCTGGTCTCCCTGGTCCTGGGCAAACAGAGCCGGACCGGGAATTGCAGTCTTGAAAAAGTAATATCAAAGGTATACAAAAAAATTGCAGATACTACACTGAGATGCCTGATTAAAAAATGTTTGCAGCAGGAAGCCGGGGCAGTTCCCCAACCACGGGAATGCCTGCCTGAAATCATTTTCCAGGACTTACCGGTAACGGAATCAGGTCCTGAGGTAGGGGCCTTTGTTAATATCGTCGGAGCAGTCAGTATTATTTCATTTATGCTTAGTATTGCATATTACTACAGATAAAACAGTGGTGATTAAAATTGCATTTTAGTGCAGGAAAAGATAAGTAAATGTCGAATGGAAAACGATAACCAAAGGGAGAGAGGTTTTTTAATGCTTGACCAGGTTAGGGCAACTATTGAGAAATACAGCATGTTTAAGCCCGGAGACCGCATTCTGGTAGGGGTATCGGGAGGCCCGGACTCCACGGCACTTGTTCATGTTTTACATAAATTGATGGATGAACTTCAGATTTCACTTTACGTTGCCCACCTTGACCATCGTTTCCGGGGACCGGAGTCAGCCGGGGACGCAGAATTTGTGCGCATACTTGCTGAACGGCTGGGGCTGCCTGCAGTGATCAAAAGCGAAGATGTGGCGGCCTATGCTTCAGCTGTGAATAAGTCTGCCCAGACAGCGGCAAGGGAAATCAGGTATCGGTTTTTTGCGGAAACAGCCCGGGAATGCGGGTGTAACAAACTGGCTACAGGTCACAATGCCAATGACCAGGCAGAGACAGTGCTTCATCACTTCCTGAGAGGGACAGGTCCTGCCGGCTTGAGGGGTATTCCCCCGATTCGGGACGGCTGGGTTACCAGGCCGCTGATTGAGATACCCAGGGGCTTGATAGAAAAGTACTGCAGAGAGGAAAATCTGGCCACCAGAACAGATAGTAGCAATCTCAAAAATGTCTATACCAGAAACAGGATCCGCCTTGAGTTAATACCTCTGCTTGAAAAGGAATATAATCATAACTTAATTGAAACCCTAGTAAGGACCAGTGATATTTTCAGAGAAGAAGAAGCCTATCTGGAAGATGTAACCGAGGGATATTGGCGGGAGGTTTGCCTGGAAGCCAGGGATGACCTGATTAGCCTTGACCTGAAAAAGTTTCTTGAAATTCCCCGGGTAATGCAGCGAAGAATCATTCGCCGAGGATGGGCAACCCTTACAGGGAGTAAACATAACATTGCCTTTGTCAACCTTGCTGCCGCAATTGAACTTATTGTCCGGAGCGGGACGGGTTCAGTATTTGACATGCCTGGTTCGGTAAAGCTGGAGAAAGGCTATCAGAGGATCAGCCTGTATAGGTTTGCTGATATCGGGGCAGCACCTGATTTTTTATATCAGTTAACGGTTCCGGGAGTTACTTCTATTCCGGAAACCGGTGACAGTATCATAGCAGAACAAACAAAAGGAGGCTTTTGTTCCGGACAACAGGACCCTGATGAGATTATCATTGATTTGGACAAAGTTGGCCTTCCTATTAATGTACGCAACCGGAAGTCCGGCGACCGGTTTTATCCGTCCGGGTTCAGCGGTTCCAAAAAATTGAAGAAGTTTTTTATTGACTGCAAAATCCCCCGCAGGGAACGCAACAGGTATCCGGTGCTGGTTACTTCAGACGGGAAGATAATTTGGATTGCCGGAATGAGGGCAGACCGGAGGTGGGCAGCCACACCCGGGACCAAGAGAGCCCTTAGGCTGAAATTAATCAGAAATGTCAAAAAACAAAATTGAAAAGAAAAATGTTTTATGTTACAATTACTGAGTATAATTACTTTTGGATCCTTTAATTGGAGAGGGGTGAAGTGATGAACCGTATCTTTAAAAATCTGAGCATATACCTGTTAATTGTTGTTCTGGCAGTAGCTATTATAAGGTACACTTCCCCGGCACAAACGCCTGTGACAGAACTTACCAGTGATGAATTGTATGAACAAATCCAAAAGGGTACGATTGCGCAAATAAGTATTCAACCTGAAGAACAGGTTACTAATATAACAGGTGAGTTCAGGGACGGAAAGCAGTTTACATCCATAGGGTCTGTTGAAGAAATGGATGAGATAGCTGAGATACTGAGGAGTCAGAAGGAAAAGGTAAAGGTGTCTTACAAGCCAGCACCAAAGGCTCCGTGGTGGACAAATCTGTTTATTAACTTTCTGCCTATATTATTGCTGATAGGAATTGTGTTCTTTATGCTTAACCAGACCCAGGGCGGCGGTAACCGGGTTATGTCATTTGGGAAAAGCAGGGCCCGGCTTCATTCTGACGATAAAAAGAGGGTCACTTTTGAAGATGTTGCCGGTGCGGATGAAGTTAAACAGGAACTTGAAGAAGTTGTTGAATTTCTGAAGCATCCGAAGAAATTTAATGAACTGGGTGCCAAAATTCCCAAAGGAGTACTTCTGTTTGGCTCGCCGGGAACAGGTAAGACACTCCTGGCAAGAGCTGTTGCCGGGGAGGCCGGGGTACCGTTTTTTAGTATCAGCGGTTCCGACTTTGTGGAAATGTTTGTTGGTGTTGGTGCATCCAGAGTCCGTGACCTTTTTGAACAGGCCAAGAAAAATTCACCCTGTATAGTGTTTATTGATGAGATTGATGCCGTCGGCCGCCAGCGTGGGGCCGGACTGGGCGGGGGCCATGACGAACGTGAGCAGACCTTGAACCAGTTACTGGTTGAGATGGATGGCTTCAGCCCCAATGAGGGTATTATCATTATTGCGGCTACTAACAGGCCGGACATTCTTGACCCGGCGCTTTTAAGGCCAGGACGTTTTGACAGGCAGATAGTTGTGGATGTCCCTGACATATCGGGACGCCAGGAGATATTACAGGTACATATTAAAGGTAAACCCCTTGCCGGTGATGTGGACCTGTCAGTACTGGCCAGAAGGACTCCCGGATTCACTGGGGCTGACCTGGCTAACATGGTCAACGAGGCCGCTCTACTGGCTGCCAGGCGAAATAAAAAGCAGATCGGGATGGCTGAGATGGAAGATTCCATAGAGAGGGTAGTTGCCGGCCCTGAGAAAAAATCAAAGGTAATCAGTGATAAGGAAAAGAAACTGGTTTCCTATCATGAAGCCGGACATGCACTTGTGAGCACACTCCTGCCTGATACCGATCCGGTCCACAAGGTATCAATTATACCCCGGGGCCGTGCCGGGGGCTATACACTGATCCTCCCGACCGAAGACAGGTACTATCGCACCAGGTCCATGCTGCTTGATGAGATTGTTGTCCTGCTTGGGGGCCGTGTGGCTGAAAGCCTGGTACTGGGTGATGTCAGTACCGGGGCACAGAATGACCTGGAGAGGGCTACCGCCATAGCCCGTAAGATGATAATGGAATATGGTATGAGCGAAGAAATCGGTCCCCTGACACTGGGCAAGAAAACCGAACAGGTCTTCCTGGGGCGTGATATTGCCAGGGACCGGAATTATAGTGAAGAAGTTGCCTCCGCTATTGACAAGGAAGTCCGCAAGATAATTGACGGTTGTTACAGTAAAGCGGAACAACTCCTGAAGGACAGCATTGACAAACTTCATCTTATAGCAAATACCCTGATGGATAAAGAGACTCTTGATTCTGACGAATTTACGGCTTTGATAGAAAACAAGACCGTAGCAGAAGTCAGACAGGAAAGGCTCGCCAAGGAACATGAACAGGAAAGGGACAGGACAGTTCTTAACAAGGGTCAAAACAAGCAGGAGTCAGCTGACGGCATGACTGCAGCTGACAGCAAAGGCAGCGTCCCTTCAGAAGATAAAGTCCCCGAAATTAAATTCAACAAAGAAGCGGAAAACAATAATAATAACCCGGATAAAGAATAAGATTATCAAATTGGCGTTCAGGAGGGAACCTAAATTGGAAAGAACTTATGTAATGATTAAGCCAGATGGTGTACAGCGAAATCTGGTGGGAGAAATAATCTCGCGTTTTGAGAAAAAGGGTTTTAAGATAGTAGGACTGAAAATGCTTCAACTGGACAGGGCGATGGCAGAAAAACATTATGAGGAACATATTGGCAAACCCTTTTTTGAAGCCCTGGCATCTTATATAACATCAGGTCCGGTAGTAGCTGTGGTGCTGGAAGGCAAAAATGTGGTCAGTACAGTGCGGGCTATGAACGGAGCCACTAACCCGGCTAATGCAGGTCCGGGAACTATCAGGGGCGATTATGCCATTGAAGTCGGCCGAAATGTAATTCATGGCTCAGATTCTGTTGACAGCGCAGCCAGAGAAATAGCCATTTATTTTACGGACCAGGAACTTTGTGAGTATCAGATGGTGCTTGATAAGTGGATTTACGAATAATAAAAAAAAATAATGACAAAATAAAAACAGCAGATCTGTAAAGAGCTGCTGTTTTTTTAATATTTATCCGATAGCTAACCGCTGCTAAGACTCCCACCTCGTCAGGGTGGAGATAAGCGGCGCTAAGCTCCTGGATAACGATTTCTTGTCGTCAGGTGGAGTCCAAACTCCACCTGACGACAAGAAATCTGTTTACGAGATGCTACAACATGATTTCTTGGAATCAATTGCCAAATTAAAGTTAATGGGGTTCAGATACTATTAATTTGGCATGGAGTTCTGCAATGGCGCAGCAGTTAGCATAACCCTTGGTGCATTCTGTCCAGGCGACCTTTAAGGTCGATTTTTCAACTGCAATTGTCAGTTCTCCGGGTGTATCCATTGAGGTAGGGCAAAAGGGACACATATATTTCTCGAAATAGAAATCTTTTTCCCGGTGGGGGTCACTGATTGAATAGTTTATACGCATTACAATCCTCCTTTAATACAGTATTGGAAAAATTATAGAATATTGGACAAAGTTTCATAATAAGTTGAGTTATTATTCTTTCTACAGGCAGGATAAAATTCCTGCTTTATACAAAGCATTTGTACTTCCTTTCTAAGTATGGAAAAATAATGGATGGATTAACTAATTTATTGTTTTTAGCAGGAATTTTACCAATGACACCGAATTTTACTTTACCTGACTTTAATATAGTCAATAAGAAATAAGATTACAGCGGAGGAGGTGCGATTATGACAGCATCTTTACAGACCGGGCTTCTGGGAGAGGCCAGGCTAACGGTGGCTGAAAAGGATACTGCGGTATCACATGGGAGCGGGGGTGTACCCGTTTTTGCCACACCGGCAATGGTAGCCCTGATGGAGAATGCGGCATTGTCCTCGGTTGCTCCTTACCTTTCCGAGGGAAGTACCACAGTAGGGATTAAAATCAGTACAACTCATAGTGCAGCTACTCCTGTTGGCATGGAAGTGACAGCCAGATCAGAGCTTATTGAGATTGATGGTAAGAGGCTGGTATTTAGGGTTGAGGCTTTTGACAAGGTTGACAAGATAGGTGAAGGAATTCATGAAAGGTTTGTTATAAATACCGAGAAGTTCATGAAAAAAATTACTGAAAAGGGTTCCCGGCAGTAGTTCTGTAATGGAACAAGTATACATATGCTTTAGGGTGGATTATGCAAGAGAGTGGATATGGAGGATAAAAGTCCCGCCAGAGTCAAGAGTACTAATTTTTTAAATATTTTGTCTTTATTGGCAGGAGTTTTTATAAAAGTCGCGAATATGTATAAACCGAGTTAAAGTTTCTTTGTTCCATTATAGTGGGAATGGGATTGTGATTGTTTTCATAAGCTGTTCTCCAGGGGAAATTACCCTGAATGGCAGGCAGTCATTATACAAGTAAAAGCAGGCTGCCGTATGATACAAGATATCTAATTAAGTAAAAGGAGGTTGGTCGTTTAGAGCAGTTTTAAACCAGGGAGTTGTGTAAACTTTTAAATCAAAATCATAAACAACTGAAGGGAGAGGATTATTTAAATGCCTTACAATCCGAGATCAATGGACCCGACAAAGTTTAAGGATTACCAAATTGCCCAAGAGGCTGAAAAGTATCTGCCTACTCCGGATGAGTGGGTTGAAAAGCTGGGGCTTCAAAAAGATGAAGTAATCCCTTTCGGAAAGACCCCGAAGCTTGACTTCCTTAAAATTATGAACCGCCTGAAGGATAAGCCCGACGGCAAGTATATCGAAGTTACCGCTATCACCCCGACTCCTCTTGGAGAAGGCAAAACAACCGTATCCATGGGATTGATTCAGGGCCTTGGGGTTAAAGGCATGAATGTCGGTGGCGCGCTGCGTCAGCCTTCCGGCGGTCCTACAATGAACGTAAAAGGTACTGCAGCAGGCGGCGGAAACGCTCTGCTTATTCCAATGACCGAGTTTTCCCTTGGCCTGACCGGGGATATCAATGATATTATGAATGCTCATAACCTCGCTATGGTGGCTGCAACTTCCCGCTACCAGCATGAGTGCAACTACACTGATGAAGAACTCTCCAAGCGTGGCCTGAGGCGTCTGGATATAGACCCGAAAAATATGGAAATGGGCTGGGTAATTGACTTCTGTGCCCAATCTCTACGGAATATCATGATCGGTCTTGGCGGCAAGAAGGACGGTTATCCGATGCCGTCACGGTTCGGGATCGCTGTTGGTTCCGAGTTAATGGCTATTCTCGCCGTTTCCCGTGACCTCGCTGACCTGAGGGATCGTCTCGGCAAGATTACCGTTGCTTATGACCGGACCGGTAAACCTGTCACTACCTCTGACCTGGATGTAGCCGGCGCAATGTGTGCCTGGATGCGGAATACCATCAACCCGACTCTTTGCTACTCTGTTGAAGGCCAGCCTGTACTTATCCATGCAGGTCCGTTTGCTAATATCGCAATTGGTCAGAACTCCATCATTTCCGACCGCCTCGGTCTGAAGCTGTTTGATTATGTGGTAACTGAGTCCGGTTTTGCTGCCGATATAGGTTTCGAGAAGTTCTGGAACGTAAAATGCCGCTTAAGTGGCAATATTCCTAACGTATCCGTAATCGTAGCCACCATCCGCGCTCTCAAGATGCATGGCGGCGGCCCGGCTGTTGCCCCTGGACGTCCGCTGCCGGCCGAATATACCCAGGAGAACCTCGACCTTGTCGAGAAGGGCTGCGAGAACCTGTTCCACATGGTCGATGTGGTCAAGAAATCCGGAATCGTTCCGGTTGTATGTATCAACAGTTTCTACACTGATACTGACAAAGAAATTGATCTAATCAGGCAAAAATGTAAGGAGTATGGCGTTCGGGTTGCCAGGTCTGACCACTGGATGTATGGTGGTGAAGGTGCAGCTGAGCTGGCTGATGTTGTTATGGATGCATGTAACGAACCCTCCAATTACAAACCGCTGTATCCGCTTGAAATGCCTCTCCGCCAGCGCGTAGAAACGATTGCCAAGGAAGTATACGGTGCAGATGGTGTTAACTGGGCACCTGCAGCTGAGGCCAAGGCCAAGAGATTCGAATCTGATCCTGCCTTCGCTGACTTCCAGACAATGATGGTTAAGACCCACCTGAGTCTGTCTCATGACCCGACTCTGAAGGGTGTACCCAAGGGCTGGACTCTGCCGATCCGTGACGTACTCGTCTACAGCGGCGCCAAGTTCCTTTGCCCGATGGCTGGAGATATCAGCCTGATGCCTGGAACTGCTTCCGACCCGGCTTACAGAAGGATTGATGTTGACACTGAAACCGGTGAAGTAAGCGGATTGTTCTAAAAAAGTTGATATAATCGGGGAGGTTTGTCAGGCAAACCTCCCCGATTTAATTAAGGGTAACCGGCGCAGCCAAATTAACATGTAAGGTGGCGATACCGCCGCACCGTAACGGAGGGAGGCCAGTGGACAGGCTTGACAGGATATTAAAGGACGAGTTGTACAGGAGGTATCTGGACAAAAATACGGCTGCTGAACAGGATAGGAAGTTTTGCGGACATTCTTTTCAACATCTGGTGGATGTCGCCAGGATTGCTTATATACTTTTACTGGAGACAGGAGATATCCGGCAGTTTATGGAGAAGAATGATTTTAACCTGCGCCTGGCAAGGGAAATTATTTATACGGCAGCTCTTTTGCATGATATAGGCCGTTGGAAGGAATATTTTGACGGAGAAGACCATGCAACGGCCAGTGCCATATTGGGTGAGGAATTATTGCAAAAACACGGATTCAGTGAAAAAGAAATTGAAATAATAACTGCAGGAATCAGAGAACACCGCAGGCTGCCGAAAAACAAGTCTTTACTGGGGAAATACCTGCACAGGGCTGACCGACTGTCCAGGCAATGTACCCGCTGTGAAGCCTCCGGTGAATGTTATAAGATTTCCCAAATGGAAACAGGCAGTGTCGAAATTATTTATTAATAGAAAAAAATTATTTATCAGGATTAGAATAATATTACAATCTGATTTGGAGGAATGAAAAGGTGCTTAAGGTGCGGGCAATCAGAGTAGGTGATATTGAAGATGCAAAAAGGGAGATTGCTCTAACAGGAGCGGACACTTCAGGAGTCAACATTATGTCCGCCAAGGCAGTGCACAGGGTTATCAGGGTTACAGGTGTTCCTGTCAAGGCGGCAGTTATCCTGAAACAGGAGATGCTTTCAAAGGGTGGAGAGGCGGCTGTAAGTCGGGGTGTCGGCAATTTATCTGTGGATACAACTGATGTCCTGTTAATGGGTACAATAAAACAGTTCCACAGGGTTATTAATAAACTGAAAGCCCAGCCCTTTGGTTTGAGCAGACTGGCCGATGTCCTTTGCTGCACCTTAAATAACCTCGAAGGTGACAGCTGCAGGGCATTAAACTGCAGGGGATATCATCTGCCGCTTGGTGAACGCACTATTATTATGGGCATTTTAAACATAACCCCTGACTCCTTTTCAGATGGCGGCAGGTTTTTTGATTTGGATACGGCTGTGAAACATGCCCGGAAAATGGTTGAGCTGGGGGCAGATATTATTGATATTGGCGGTGAATCAACAAGGCCTACTGCTGATCCCGTGTCTCTAGAAGAGGAACTGGAGCGTGTTTTACCGGTCCTGAAAAAACTGGTTAAAGAGATTGATGTACCTATCTCTGTGGATACCTATAAGGCAGAGGTTGCCAGGCAGGCTCTGGAAGAAGGGGCCCACCTAATAAACGATGTCTGGGGCCTTAAGGCTGACCCTGACATGGCAGATGTGGTGGCCAGGTACCAGGATGTTCCCCTGGTCCTTATGCACAACCAAAAAGGCACTGAGTACAGCAATATGATGGATGATATCCTCAGCGCTTTGGGGGAAAGTGTGGATATGGCGCTCCAGGCAGGTGTAAAAAAGGAAAACATTATCATAGACCCCGGCATCGGGTTTGGGAAGGATACTGAACAGAACCTTGAGGTGATGCACCGGCTTTGGGAGTTTAGGACACTGGGCTATCCCGTGCTTTTAGGGACCTCAAGGAAGTCCATGATTGGCAATACCCTAAACCTCCCGGTAATGGAACGGGTTGAGGGTACCGCAGCTACGGTAACCTTTGGAATTGCGCAGGGAGTGGATATCGTCAGAGTCCATGACATTAAGGAAATGGCTCGGGTTGTCAGGATGACAGATGCCATGGTAAGGAGGTAAGAGATTTGGTTAATGATAAAATCCTGCTCTCCGGGATGCAGTTCTATGGGAGACATGGTGTCTTTCCGGAAGAAAAGGCTATGGGACAGAAGTTTATTATTGATGTTGAACTTACTCTTGACCTGAGACAAGCCGGTGAGACCGATGATGTTAATCAAACCATAAATTATGCTGATATCTATGCAACAGTAAAAAACATTGTTACCCAGAGAAATTTTAATCTGATTGAAGCCCTTGCTGAGACAGTGGCCCGGGAAATCCTGGAGAATTACCGTGTTGACCAGGTGAGGGTGAATGTGCGTAAACCTCATGCCCCAATAAGCGGAATTTTTGACTATATGGGGTGTGAAATCATAAGGGGGATTAAACCATAATGTCCCGTGCCTATATTGGACTGGGGTCTAACATGGGTGACCCGGTCTCTAATCTGGAAAGGGCCCTGAAAATGATTGATGATATGGAGGGAATCAGGATTACTGCAGTCTCCGGGCTGTATGAGACCGAGCCGGTTGGCTATGAAGACCAGGCCTGGTTTCATAACTGTGTTGCCCAGGTAGAAACAGTGCTTGCACCGGAAGAGCTGTTACACACCCTTCAGGAATTAGAAAATGAACTTGGCAGGGTCAGGAATATCAGGTGGGGTCCCCGGGTTATTGATCTGGATATCCTGCTTTATGACCGGTTAAACATAAATACGGAGCAATTAGTAATTCCTCACCCGAGGATGGCAGAGCGGGCCTTTGTGATGGTTCCCCTGGCCGAAATTGCACCTGAGGCCGAGTTCCCAGATGGGAGGACTGCTGCACAGGTTAGGGAAGTTTTGGATAACATTAAAAAATTCGTTTGCATTAACCGAAAATTGTGGTAAAATAATAGACGCTGGGAAGTATCCGTTTTTACCGGAACTTCACCGAGAGTCTTGTTTTTTTATGTTTTCATAAAACCAAAGAACCGCTTGGAGCCGTAAGGACCGAGACGGAAGGTATAGTTGAATTTGTTTCAAAAGCCTTTCGGATTTTGTCTGGGAGGTTTTTTTATTTACTTATCATTGTCCAAAAATTCTGTTAAAGGGGTTTGCAGGCTATGTACAGGATTGGGGTAATTGGTACAGGGGTGGTTGGCTCGGCAGTTGCCATCCTGCTTCAGGATAAGGGTCATCAGGTTACCGGGCTGTATTCAAAGACCGGTGTGTCAGCTGCTAACCTTGCCGAAAGGCTTGGCTGCAGGGCATATAACGATCCTGCCCGGGTCTTGGAGTCTGCAGGAGTAATTTTCATCACCACCCCTGACCGTGAACTGCATCATATGGCATCTTTGCTGGCCGGTTCAGGGATGGTCAATGAAAAACACCTATTTTTTCATATGAGTGGAGCCCTGCCTGCAGAAGTGCTTGCTCCTGTAAGGAAACAGGGCGGTGTTATTTGTTCCCTGCACCCGTTGCAGTCCTTTGCCGGCATTGAGCAGGCCCTGGAGAACCTGCCGGGTTCTTTTTTCGGCATTCAGGGTGATACCGCGGCAATGGAGACTGCCTACAGGATAACCAGGGATCTGGAAGGGGAGCCATTTATCATTCAGGAAGAAGATAAACCGCTGTATCACCTGGGTGCGGTTGTTGCTTCCAATTACCTTGTATCCCTGATACACTATGCCCTGACAATATTCGCTTCCATAGGCATTCCTGAAGAGAAGGCGGTACTGGCATTATTACCCCTGATCAGGGGCACCTTATCAAATATAGAGAAGCTTGGGCCGGTAAAATCCCTTACGGGACCTGTTGCCAGGGGTGATATCGGTACTATAGGGGGACACCTGAACGCTTTGGCAAAAATGCAGTACAGCTATACAGAATTATACAAAACCCTGGGGCGGCATACTGTGCAGATAGCATTGGAAAAGGGAAGTATTAATGAAACCCAAAGAAACGAGCTGCTAAAACTTTTTTGTGAGGGGGCTGTGAAAAATGAATAACAGCAGGGTGACCACATTTAAATTGAGAGAAATGAAGGCACGGGGTGAGAAGATAACGGTACTCACGTGTTATGATTATTCCATGGCGAGAATGCTGGACCAGGCAGGTATTGAAATATTGCTGGTTGGTGATTCCCTGGGAAATGTGCTCCTGGGTTACGAATCTACAATACCGGTGACCATGGAAGATATGCTGATTCACACCAAGGCTGTTTCCAGGGGGGCGAAAAAGGCCATGGTGGTTGCCGATATGCCTTTTATGTCCTATCAGGTTTCAGTAGAGGAAAGTGTCAGGAATGCAGGGCGGTTCCTTCAGGAGGCTGGAGCCAATGCTGTCAAGCTTGAAGGCGGACGGGAGATTTCCCAGACAATAAAAGCCATTAATGATGCCGGTATCCCGGTAATGGGGCACCTTGGCCTGACTCCCCAGTCCATAAACAAACTGGGCGGTTACCGGGTTCAGGGCCGGGATGAGGCTGCGGCACGGCTGATATTGAACAATGCCCTGGCTTTGCAGGATGCCGGTGTGTTTGCCATAGTGCTGGAATGTATCCCGGCGCCCCTTGCCAAAATGGTTTCTGAGCGCATTGATGTACCCACAATTGGAATAGGAGCCGGGGCCGGCTGTGACGGTCAGGTCCTGGTAATCCATGACATGCTTGGTTTATATGCTGAGGTATCCCCTAAGTTTGCCAAGAAGTATGCTGATCTGCACAGCACCATTCTCGAGGCTGTGGGGCGGTACAGCGCTGAAGTAAAAGAGGGGCGTTTTCCGGGACCTGAACACAGTTTCGGCATGGAAGAAGCCGAGCTTGGCAAGTTATACTGAGTCGGCTGTACTGGATACTTAATACTGAGTGACCTTTAATTAGTCCTGGGGGGGGTTATGTTTTGGGTGTTTTGCAGACAGCAAAGGGTATAAGAGTAATAACAACGATAGGGGAAATAAAAGAGGTTATTACGAAGGTTAAGAGACAGGGCAAAACTATTGGGTTTGTTCCTACAATGGGGTATCTGCATGAGGGACACCTGACACTGATGAGAAAAGCGGCCGCAAAGACTGATTTTGTTGTTGCCAGTATTTTTGTTAACCCGCTTCAGTTTGGTGTGGGGGAGGATTTTGAAGAATACCCCAGGGACCTGGAGAGAGATGTCAGGCTTGCCGAAAGCGCCGGAGTCAGCCTGATATTTGCCCCTGGGGTTGCAGAGATGTATCCGGATGGATATGGGACAACTGTGGAAGTGACCAGACTGACTGACAGGCTATGCGGCAGGTCACGGCCCGGCCATTTCAGAGGAGTCACCACTGTTGTCACCAAGCTTTTTAACATTATTGAGCCTGACATAGCCTTTTTTGGTCAAAAAGATGCACAGCAGGCAGTTGTCCTCCGGAAAATGGCTGCAGACCTCAATATGAACCTTGAAATAGAAATTGTCCCTATTGTCAGGGAACCTGACGGACTGGCCATGAGCTCACGCAACAAGTATCTTGACCCTGAAGAAAGAAAAGCAGCCCTGGTATTGTCAAAGGCTCTCCTTCTGGCAAAAAATCTCATCAATTCCGGGGCCCGGAATACGGCAGATCTGAAAAGAGAAGTAACCGGTTTTATTGGCAGGGAGCCCAAGGCCAGGATAGATTATGTGGACATCCTGTCCTTTCCCGGGCTTGAAGAGATTGAAAACGTCAGCGGTCAGGTGATTATTGCCCTGGCGGTGTTTATCGGGGATACCCGGTTGATTGATAATGTGGTACTGGAGGTGGATTAGTTGTTCAGGACAATGTTAAAATCAAAGATTCATCGGGCAACAGTGACTGAGGCTGACCTGAATTATGTGGGCAGTATAACATTGGATGAAGCGCTGATGGAGGCAGCCGATATCCTGGAGAATGAGAAAGTACAAATTGTGAACAATAATAATGGGGCGCGCTTTGAGACCTATGTCATTAAAGGCTCCAGGGGTTCCGGCACTGTCTGCCTCAACGGGGCGGCAGCGCGCCTGGTACAGCCGGGTGACAGGATTATAATTATTTCTTATGTCATGGTTGATAACCGGGAAGCAGCCGGGTTCCATCCAACCGTTATTTTTGTGGATGACAAAAACAGGGTATGTGAGATTAATTCGGGGGAGACTGCGGGAGAATCCCGGTGAATTAAAGAATATGTGGAATAATTATGGCTAATTGGGAAGTTTGTTGCAGGTTTTGGCAGTTTAATATAGAATAAGAATATCATTTACGCCCCGATTAGGAGTTGATATGCTTTGATTAAACAGGAATCTGAATTTTCCGGACTGCAGAAAGAGATTCTGGAGCTCAAGAATAAGCGTAATGCAATAATCCTGGCACACCTGTACCAGAGACCGGAGGTTCAGGATATTGCAGATTTCACAGGTGACTCCCTGGGCCTTTCTGAAGAGGCAGCTAAAACCGATGCTGATGTCATTGTGTTTTGCGGTGTACATTTTATGGCCGAAACCGCAGCCATACTTTCCCCTGAGAAGACCGTGCTGCTGCCTGAAGTTAATGCGGGATGTCCGATGGCAGATATGATAACTGCAGAACAACTGAGGGCCAAGAAAAAAGAATGCCCTGATGCGGTAGTTATATGTTATGTTAATTCTTCAGCAGAGGTGAAGGCAGAAAGTGATATTTGCTGTACTTCTGCTAATGCTGTCAAAGTTGTCAGGTCTGTTCCTGCTGATAAACGCATCCTGTTTGTTCCTGACAGGAACCTGGGACATTATGTTGGTTTGCAGTCAGGCAGGGAAGTAATCTACTGGGAGGGTTTTTGTAATACCCATGACAGGCTGACTGCCGAACAGCTGCAAAAGGCCAAACAAGACCATCCCGGGGCCCTGGTGATGGTTCATCCCGAATGCCGTCCAGAGGTGGTTGCCTTAGCTGACAGGATTTTCAGTACATCCGGAATGATAAGGTTTGCCAAAGAAAGTGACCATAATGAGTTTATTTTGGGTACTGAATCGGGAATTCTTCACAAGATAAGAAAAACCGCTCCCGGTAAGAAATTTTTCATGGCTTCTGATGAATTAATCTGTCCCAACATGAAAGCCACTACTCTGGAAAAAGTTAAGTTATCACTTGAGGAAATGCAGCCCCGGATTATAGTGCCTGATCAAATCCGCGACAAGGCTCTTGGCGCTGTGGAGCGCATGATTGCGGTTAAATAGGGGAGGGTTTCTTTTGATTCCCAGGTATATCGTAAATTTTGATACCCGGTCACTGCCACAAAAGCAGACCGACTACCTTATCATCGGCAGTGGTATTGCCGGGTTGTATGCGGCCCTGAAAGCCAGTGAATTTGCTGAAGTTACCCTGCTTACCAAGAAAAAGATGGGTGACACCAATACCGAAAGAGCCCAGGGTGGTATTGCAGCGGCTATCCACAGTGCTGACTCGCCGGCACTGCACCGGGCTGATACCCTCGAGGCAGGAGCCGGGCTCTGTGATGTGGAAGCCGTAGAGGTGCTCGTGAATGAAGGACCGGACCGGGTCCGGGAGTTAATCGAGCTGGGTGCCAATTTTGACCGTTTGGACGGTGAACTGACATTTACCCGGGAAGCAGCCCACAGCCGGAGGCGGATTCTGCATGCCGGTGATTTCACAGGAGAGGAAATTCAAAATACCCTTGCCAGGAGAATTCTCAGCGAAAATAAGGTGCATTTTTTGGAAGACCATATGGTAATTGACTTACTTACCGAAGGGAACAAATGCTATGGCGCCCTGGTGTGGGACAACCTGGCCCAGAAGACTATAGCATATTTTGCTAAAATAACTGTACTGGCCACAGGAGGGGCCGGACAGGTTTTCCGAAATACCACCAATCCCGAAGTAGCCACCGGTGATGGTGCAGCCCTGGCTTTCAGGGCAGGGGCGGGGTTGATGGATATGGAGTTTGTGCAATTTCACCCCACTGCGCTGTTTCTTCCGGGAGCTCCCCGCTTTTTAATTTCTGAGGCCGTCAGGGGAGAAGGGGCTGTCCTGAGAAATATCCATGGAGAGCGCTTTATGCCCAGGTATCATCCTGGGGCGGAACTTGCTGCACGGGATATAGTAGCCAGGGCCATATTCCGTGAAATGGCTGCAACCGGCAGCACCCATGTATATCTTGACTTGTCTCCCATTACAGGTAAAAAGGTTAAAAAGAGGTTTCCTACCATTGCACGGACCTGTTCCCAATATGGTATAGATATAGCACAAGAAATGATTCCGGTGGCTCCGGCAGCCCATTACATGATGGGCGGCATTCAGACAAATCTCAATGGGGAGACCTCCATTGCCGGGCTTTATGCCTGTGGAGAAGCGGCATGTCAGGGGGTCCACGGCGCCAACCGCCTGGCCAGTAATTCCCTCCTGGATGGCCTGGTATTCGGCCACAGGATAGTAGACAGCAGTAAGCCTAAATTTAAGGAATGGCGGGGGCCCCATGGACTTCATTTCAGTAATGAGAGATTACTTACTCCGACACTGGACGATGTTTCCCGGATCAGGGAAGCCAGGGAAACTGTCCAGAACCTGATGTGGGAAAATGTAGGCATTATCAGGGAGGAAAAAAACCTGCACGATGCCCTGAAATGTCTGCAAAAAATGCAGGCCATATTTGGGTGTGAGGCCAGGGGTATGGAGGAAATGGAAACATTTAACATTCTTACTGTTGCTACCCTGATTACGTATGCCGCCCTTTCCAGGGGTGAGAGCAGGGGAGGGCACTGCAGGGCAAATTACGGGGTCAGGGACGATGTTAACTGGAAAAAGCATATAGTCATTTACCGGGATGCAGGAGGCGGAATAAGTGAATTTAAACGGGAAGTTACTTGATGAGATAATTGCCGCGGCGATCAGGGAAGATGTCGGGACAGGTGACCTGACTACAATGAGTATTGTGCCTGAAGGTGCAGTTACCGAAGGGTATATTTATGCCAAAGAATCAGGTGTTATCGCAGGTACCTGGGTAGCTGAGCGGGTATTTCGGTATCTCAGTGAAGATATAAGGTTTACATATATGAAAAAGGACGGCGACAGGGTTGCCCGGGGAGATGTTGTTGCAGTTGTAACCGGACCGGCAGCACCCATCCTGACCGGAGAGAGAGTAGCCCTGAACCTGCTCCAGAGGCTGTCAGGCATAGCCACCCGAACAGCTGCGATTACAGATATGCTGAAGGAATATGACTGTACAGTAGTTGATACCAGGAAAACGACCCCAGGGCTCCGGGTGCTGGAAAAGTATGCTGTAACTGTCGGCGGGGGCAGAAACCACCGGTTTGGACTCTATGACGGGGTCCTGCTTAAAGACAACCACATTAAGGTTGCCGGGAGTATTGCTGCTGCTGTGGCCAGGGCTAAGGCAACAGCGCCCCACACCATCAAGGTTGAGGTGGAAGTGGAAAGTCTTGATGGGGTTCGGGAGGCCATGGAAGCCGGGGCTGATATTATCATGCTTGATAATATGGATTTTGATGCTGTCAGGGAGGCGGTCAGGCTAATAGACCACAAGGCCCTGGTAGAGGTATCTGGAGGAGTAACTGAAGAGACGGTGGCAGGATATGCCGAAGCCGGAGCCGATATTATTTCTTTGGGCGCACTGACGCATTCTGTCAAGGCCCTGGACATCAGTCTGGATGTCAGGGAGATAAAGTCAGGAGTCAGGAGTCAGGAGTCAGGAGACAGGAGTTAGGAGATAGGAGACAGGAGATAGGAGACAGGAGTCAGGAGTCAGAAGGCTGTGAGTTGCGCTGTGTTATTATTGCTATTTTAAGAATTTAAGTATGCAGCATAATTGTTAACCATAATTAACATAGTAGTTGACAATATGCTGTTTTATATTTTATAATGAAGTCACGGTGAGGTGTGTTATGAAGGGTCAGATTGTATCCCTGCTGAAAAAGAGGTATCCCGAATATGTTTCCGGGGAAGAAATAAGCCGGGTCTTGGGGGTATCCCGGACTGCAGTCTGGAAACATATCAAAAAACTGAGGGAAGACGGTTACCGGATCGAGTCTCATTCCAGAATCGGTTACCGGCTGCTGCATGTCCCTGACCGTCTGTTTACCCATGAGCTGTCAGGATTGTTAACCGGCAGGCTTATAGGGCGGAATATAGTATACCGTGAAACAGTGGGCTCTACCAATGAACTGGCCAAAGAACTGGCCAGGGAAGGTGCAGAGGACGGTACGGTTGTGATTGCCGAAGAACAAACCGGTGGTAAGGGCAGGCTGGGCCGGGACTGGTACTCCCCCGGGGGGGAGGGGTTATGGTTTACCACAATTCTCAGGCCGCCAATTAACCCTGTTGATGCCGCTAAAATTACACTGGTAGCGGCTGTTGCCGTTGCCAGCGCAGTTCGGGAATTAACCGGTATTGAAGCAGGGATAAAGTGGCCTAATGACATCCTGGTATCGGGCCGCAAGCTGGCAGGAATACTTACAGAAATGAGTGCTGAAGTGGACCGGGTAAATTATGTGGCTGTCGGTATCGGTGTCAATGTAAATCTTGACAGTGCCGGGCTGGTTGAAGGGCTGGCGGAAACGGCTACTTCCATCGCGGCAGAAAGTGACGGCCAAGTCTCACGTGTCAGCCTGCTGGCCGGTATTTTGGACCATTTTGATGCCCTTTATGAAGAATTCATCAGGGGTCATTTCCACAGGATTCTGTCATTATGGAAGGAAATGTCTGTTACCATAAACCGCTGGGTCAGGGTTACTTCCCTGGATGGCATTGATGAGGGAATAGCCTTTGACATTGATGCTGAAGGGGCACTTCTGCTGATGAAAAAAGATGGTTCAATGAGGAGGGTTATTTCAGGGGATGTCACCTTGCGTAACTGAAATTTGTAACGGAAATTGTTGTAAGCTAATTTGAGGTACATGTTTTTTTTGTTTCCATTGTAAACCAACAAAAAAAACAGGTTAACAAAGGGAGTGTTATTTAATGAAAATTTCTGTCAAGGAGATGGCTTTTGTATCCATGTTCGCAGCCCTGGCATGTGCCGGGGGTCTGATGCTAAGGTTTGGCGGGGATGTTGTGGTACCGTTCAGTATCCTGCCATTTATCACCATGCTGGCAGGTGTCCTCATGGGAGGCAGGTTGGGCGCTTTGAGCCTGACGGTTTACCTGGTCATCGGTCTCGCCGGGATCCCGGTTTTTCAGACCCCTCCATACGGCGGGCTGGCATATCTGATTAAACCAACTGCAGGATTCCTGTTTGGATTTATAGGCGCTGCCTTTGTTACCGGGAAAATAACTGAGAAGATCGCCAAAAATACAGTCTGGAGTTATTTTATTGCATCATGTGCCGGAATAGTAATCCTTTACCTGGTTGGTGTTCCTTATTTTTATGTATTGATGAACTTTTACCTGGGTAAGGCCATGACAGTATGGACTGTGCTCCAGTATGTTTTCCTGCCGTTTATTGTGTCCGATGTGGTCAAAGCTGCCCTTGTATCTGTGATAGCTGTACCTGTTGCCAGGCAGGTAAAAATACGGAGGGAGTTTTAGGCCTTTTTCCGGACATCAATACAGCGTGCATTTTTCCGGGCTGCTTCTGCTATTTCCGGGGTTATGGCACCCTCTGTATTTTGCGGCATGGCAAGTTCGAAGCCATGCTTCCGCGCCAGGCCCTTAAGATAATAAATATCCTCCACCGGCAGTTTCAGCCCGATACTGAAGTCACGGTAATCCCCTTCCAGGGCCAGGAGCATCGTTTCCGACAGGCAGGCCAGGTTCATTCCCGGGGCATAGCCGATATTCTGCCCAAAGCAGATTTTATCAGGATACTTTACCAGGCCGCCTTCAATTACCAAGACATCTTTGCGGCTGCTGAGTACAGACCGGGAGACGTCTGCCGGGCGGGCAACATCGCATATGACACAGCCCTGTTTCAGGTGTTCCGGCATAATCAGGTCAGATGTCGAGTTTGATGCCGTGATCACCAGGTCTGACTGCAGCAGCGCCTGCCGGATATTTACGGTAATCTTAAGCGGAGGGGTGCTGAATTTGCCGGACCGTGCCAGGTTGTTGTTGATAAATTGGGACAGTGAAAAAGGTGTTCCCTCCCTGACTGCGACTGCACTTGTGAGTTTTTCGGCCTGGCGGGGGTCAGAATTATTAAGCCAGGTGACAAAACCCTTCAACCATTTGGCAATTCCCCTCTGGTGGTCGAGTGAAGTATTGTCATTGACCAAATCTGTTAATATATGTCCATATATTTCATCAGCCAGTTTTTCCAGCCTGCGCAGGCTGGTTTTCTCTTTGCCCGGGTTTCCCACCAGGTAGAGTTGGCCAACTTCCCGGGCCAGCATAATGGCACACACTCTTCCAATGGCACCTGTGGCCCCGATTACGGCTCCGGTAGCCTTTTCGGGTTTAATGTCCATCATGGAGGCGCCCTTCATCAAAGCATCAAAAGCTGTGGCCACAGTGAAACTGTTGCCTGAGGTAATTGCCACCCCTTTTCCCTGGAGGTCGGCGCCGCCGCGGCTGACAATAGATGTATAGGCACCCAGGCCTACAATTTTCGCACCCATATCTTTGGCCAGGTCAATGGCTTCAGTCAAAACTGATACCGCTTTTTTCCTGGGCATATTAACGAGGTGTTTTCCGCTGTACGGAATGCCAATTAACCATCCTTCGGCAATTTTGCCAGCTTTGGACTTAAAGGCTGGGAGGTGTACAATAACATCCGGCGCAGCATCCAGGGATGCTTCCCAGTCCAGCAGTTTTTCCTGCTCGGTCTCGTTAAGTTTGATAAAGGATGGGTTGTTTTTAACAATATCCTCCACTGCCGGATAATGAATGAGAAAAGCAAATTTTTCAGTGGGCTTTTCTCCCGGGAGCAGGGCCGAACCCCTGACGGGTTTCCGGTATGTTCTGAAATCAGTAATCTTGCCGTGAACTTTCCGGTCTAAAAGGTAACTATATAACTCACTGTAATCCTGGTAATAAAGTATTTCCACGACATTTTCCAGAGCATCCAGAGCCTGTCCGATCTGTTCTCTGCTGACAGTTAGGGATGGCTGCAGCCTGAGAGTCATGGAATTGTTCAGGAACGGGGCACACCGTATCTTATGAATGTGCAGCAGATACCCTGCAAGCAATGCGGAAAAACCGCTTTGCCGGGCTAAATACCGCATGCTAAAAGATTCAGAGCCGTCAAAGCCGTTGAATTCCACCCCGGCCATCAGTCCCTGTCCCCGAATTTCCCTGATGACACCGGGAAACCTGGAGTCTATCCTGCGGAGGCAGTCCAGGAGATATGAACCCATAGTGGCAGCAGACTTGACCAGAGACCGGCCGTTTGCCGTCAGCCTGTCTATGACTGCAAGCCCAACAGAGCAGGTGAAGTTATTATTGGCAAAGGTAGAACTATGCAGTTTGCCAAATCTGTCGTTCCAGGCATGTCTTGAACTCAGGCAGACACCCAGGGGAACCAGACCACCTCCAAGGGCCTTGGACAGTAACAGTATATCAGGGTTAACTCCTTCCCTTTCACAGGCAAAAAGACTGCCGGTCCTGCCCAGACCTGTCTGGACCTCATCAACAATCAACAGGACACCGTAACTGCGGCAGATAAGCTCGGCGCGTTTGAGGTAACCTTCTGAGGGAATGATGATACCACCCTCACCCTGGATGGGTTCAACAATAAAGGCAGCAATTTCATTTCCCTGACTTTTCAGCTTGGTTTCCAGGGCATCGATATCGTTAAAGGGGATAGTCTCAAATCCGGCTACAGGTGCAAAAAAGGGTTCCTGGTAAACAGGCCTCCCCGTAGCCGACAAAGCCCCCATGGTTTTACCGTGAAAGCTGTTTTTTGTGGACAGGATTATTTGTTTTCCCGTTGTGGAGCGGGCCAGTTTAATGGCAGTTTCCACTGCTTCGGCGCCACTTTGACAGAAGGTGGCCTGGGACATTTCACCGGGAGCCAGTCTAAGCAGCTTTTCGGCAAGTTCTGCGGCCTTTATCGGCACCGATGGCTGAACCATTGCGGGCAGGCCTGAATTCATAAAATCCTGTACCACAGCGGCTATTTCCGGAGGATTGTACCCAAAGGGGACAGCCCCGTACTGTGAAATGAAGTCCAGGTATGAGTTACCCTCCCGGTCATACAGGTATAGCCCCTCACCTTTCACATATTCCATTTCCAGCCTAAAACTTTTCAGTAATTTGTCTGTTGACGGGTTTAGCCATTCCATACTCAAAACAATCCAGTCCCTTCAGTACATAATCCAAATTAAACGACATTATTAAATATATGCTTATATTATATATTTTAGTCCAATAAAGATAAAATTATTTTCAACTGTACTTATATTGTTCCCATTCCCGGGTAACCACGTCAACAAGGCTATTCTTGTCAAGTTCATCAACAATGTAGAGATTACCCTGACCTATGGATGCCAGTTCCTGCATAAAATCCTCGTTGGGAATAACACCGATACAGACCAGCCGTATTTTGTTTTCTGAGATGAGCTTTGCAGCCGTCAGGGCATCTTTTTGGGCATCGGTGGTCCATAGCGGGAAGTTGGGGATGCCGTCTGTAATCAGGACCAGCAGGGGATTGCGGGCCCTTTTTTGTTTCATCAGTTCAATACTGGTGACAATACCCTTGGCCAGGGGCGTCAGTCCCTGGGGCTGGATCATGCGCAGCCCTTCCTGGAGTTTCTGATAGTTCTTAGTAAAGGGGACAACTATTCTGGCTTCCATCTCCTGAAAAGAGACCACACTTACTTTTTCTTTGGAAGTCAGGAGAAAGTGTTCGGCCAGGTAAGAAACCGCCCTAATCTTCTCACCGACCATACTGCCACTGCAGTCAATGGCAATACAGGTGTCAATAGGAGCAAAGGATTTTTTCCCGAAAACCCGGAGGTCCTTTTTTTTAACAGTCATCCGGGGCTGGCCCTCCAAAAAACTGCGTGCCGAGGCCGCAACTACCGTTTCCGGAATTGCAATATCACTGTGCCCTGACCACGGGGATACCTTTTTGTGGTCTGTCAGGTGGCTTTTGCGGGATTTAAGTTCCGAATTCCTATAAGTACGGTAATTGTGCCTCACTATCTGGTGTCTGCGGATAGATTTCCGGACTTGGGCTTCAAGTTCCTTCTGATGTTCCCTGATAAAGTCCCGCATTCCTTTGCCTGCTTCTGTGAGGACAAAGGCAAAGGCAGTTTTTTTGACCATGCCCGCATTGGTAAGGTCCAGAAGGGTTTGTTTCAGGTCACCGTCACCGTGTTTCCTGGCAAAGGTGCCCAAAAAAATGTTTCCGGCTGCAGAAAGTGTATCCAGAAACCTGCCGGCATCTTCTATACTTCCGAAAGCACTTGCCAGGTTCATGATCATTTGCAGCCGGTTCTGGTGCGCCCGGTACTTTTCTGCCTCTGCTGAACTGAAGCCAGGCAGGCCCAGGCCGATACCGCCGGCGGATTCTATTTCAATATCCTTCCTGCGGTGTACGATTTTTTCCACACGCCTGATTTCGAACCCCTGGTTGAGTATTGCCTGTTCGACTCCGTCAGCAATAAATAAAATAGAGTCATAATGACTTGACTCCATAGATATTAAAAGATGGACATGGGTCTGGGGCTTTTGTTGTTTTTCCGGGATAAGTTTTACTTTTAGGCTTGACAGTTCAAAAACATTTCCGGAACCCGCAGATGTTCTTAAAATAATGTTTTGGGTCAGCTTTTTGGTCAGGTTGGTAATTTCATCCCTGGTCAAGTCTTCTGACTCTTCTTCAAAAAGTTTGGTGAGGTAAGTTTCCAGTCCCTGCCATACCCGGCGGGCAATATGTACCGGGTTAAGCATGGCCGGTTCATGGAAAACATCCATATGGAGCACCAGGTTATCTGACGAATTTTTCAGATAATGCCTGCCGGCATCCTGATCGGAATAAATATGTATCTCCCCGGGATTTCCGGGGTCATTGCCATGCACTTTATGACTGATTACCGTGGTTTCCCCCAGGCGCACCCCCTGATTCTGCTTGAAATATGCCGTCAGGTAGTGTTCCAGGGTCATTCGCTGATGTCTCTCGGAGCGTTCCAAGGGTCCCTTCCTCCTTTTGAGCACCGGAAAATGATCTATTTGCTGTATTTATATTGTTCCCATTCCCGGGTAACCACATCCACAAGGCTGTTTTTGTCAAGCTCATCCACAACATAGAGGTTGCCCCGTCCCTTGGCAGCAAGGTTTTTCATAAACTCCTCATTTGGAATAACACCTATGCAGACAAACCTGATCTTGTTTTCTGCTATCATTTCGGCAGCCTTCAGGGCGTCCTTTTGGGCGTCAGTTGTCCACAACGGAAAGTTGGGAATACCGTCTGTTATCAGGATAAGCAGAGGGTTGCGCGCTCTTTTGGCCTTAATATGGTCAATACTCTCCATGATTCCTTTGGCAAGGGGAGTCAGGCCTTCGGGCTGAATAGTCCGCAGGCCGTCCTGGAGCTTCTGGTAGTTTTTTGTAAATGGGACCACAATTCGGGCATTCATCTCCTGAAAGGCAATGACACTGACTTTTTCCTTGGAAGTGAGGAGGAAATGTTCCGCCAGATAGGAAACTGCCCTGATTTTTTCACCTACCATACTGCCACTGCAGTCAATGGCCAGGCAGGTGTCAATGGGGGCAAAGGATTTTTTGCCATAGACCTTGAAATCATTTTTCTTTATGGAGATGCGGGGCTGGCCTTCCAGAAAGCTCCGGGCAGCAGCCCTGACCACCGTTTCCGGAATGGCAATATCACTGTGGTCCCGCCATTCTGATGTTTTTTTATGGTCGGTAAGCCGGCTTTTTTTAGACTTCAAATCAGTATTTTTGAAGGTCCGGTAATTATGCCTGACGATTTGATGCCTGCGGATGGATTTGCGCACCTGGGCTTCCAGTTCCTTCTGGTGCTGACTGATAAAATCCTTCAGTGCCTTGCCTTCGTCAGTAAGGACAAAAGCAAACCGGGTCTTTTTTACAATATTTGCGTTGGAAAGGTCCAGCAGAGTCTGTTTCAGGTCACCATCAGTGTGTTTCTTGGCAAAGGAGCCAAGAAACACGTTTCCTGCAGTGGTGAGTGACTCCAGAAAACGCGAGGCATCTTCGATACTTCCAAAGGCACCTGCCAGATTCATAATTATCTGCAGCCTGTTTTGGTGAGCCCGGTATTCCTGGGCTTCCTGCGACTTAAACCCGGGCAGTCCGAAACCTATACCGATTCCTGGTTTGTATTGGATTTCTTTTTCACAGTGCACGATTTTTTCCACGCGCCTGATTTCAAAGCCCTGGTTCATAATTGCCTGTTCTACGGCATCGGCAATAAATAACACACTGTCATAGTGTTCCGGGTTTACAGAGAATAGGAGATGAACGTGTGTTTCGGGTTTTCGGGTTTTTTCGGGAACCAGCTGCACTTCCCGCTTGGCCAGGGCAAACACAGTTCCTTTACCTCCGGAGGTCCTCAGGGTGATGCTCTTGACAAACTCCCTTGTCAAATCCTTTATCTTATCATCAGAATAAGCCAGCCTGTTTTCGTGTTCTTTTAGCTGGGTAAAATAGCTTTCCACACCCTGCCATATCCTCCGGGCAACATAGATGGGGTCCAGGGAGGCAGGTTCGTGAAACACATCCATGTGCAGTGTCAGGTCATCTTCCTGGTTTTCCAGGTAGAATTTCCCGGCATCCTGGTCTGTATATATCATAATTTTCCCCGGAGTTTTAGGGTCATTTCCGTGAACGTTCTGGCTGAGAACAGTGGTTTCTCCCAGGCGTACACCCTGGTTTTCCCTGAAATATGCTGAGAGGTAGTTTTCCAGGGTCAGCCGCTTGTGCCTTTCGGAACTTTCCAAGGTTTATGCCCTCCTTTGCAGGGGAGTACAGTAGTAAGTAATTATTTTTATTTACGGTATTTGTATTGTTCCCATTCCCTGGTGAGAACATCCAATAGGCTGTTTTTATTGAGTTCGTCAACAATATAAAGATTTCCTCTCCCTGCTGCAGCTAATTGTTTCATAAATGTTTCGTTGGGAATTACCCCGATAC
This sequence comes from Thermincola carboxydiphila, assembly GCA_016841325.1. Taxonomy (GTDB): domain Bacteria; phylum Bacillota; class Thermincolia; order Thermincolales; family UBA2595; genus Phosphitispora. Next base: position 11,278 of record JAENZJ010000012.1, on the reverse strand, counting down.
AGACAAACCTGATCCGGTTCTCGGCAATCATTTTGGCTGCCCTGAGGGCATCATCCTGAGCATCCATAGTCCACAGCGGGAAGTTGGGAATCCCGTCCGTAATAAGTACCAACAGGGGATTACGGGCCCGTTTCATTTTAATCAGTTTAATGCTTTCAGCAATTCCTTTGGCAAGTGGAGTGAGTCCTTCGGGATGAATTGACCGCAGGCCGTCCTGAAGCTTCTGGTAGCTCTTGGTGAAGGGGACAACAACCCGGGCATCCATTTCCTGAAAAGAAAGCACCCCGACCTTTTCTTTGGAGGTGAGTAGGAAGTGTTCGGCCAGGTAAGAGACCGCCTTGATTTTTTCCCCGACCATGCTTCCGCTGCAATCAATGGAGATACAGGTGTCAATAGGGGCAAATGATTTTTTGCCAAATACTTTGAAATCCTTTTTAGTAACTGTCATTCGCGGACTGCCTTCAAGAAAACTTCGCGCAGATGCACTGACAACAGTTTCCGGGATAGCAATATCAGTGATCCATGCATTGTTGGCCGAATTAAGCACCTTTTTATGGTCAGTCAGGTGACTCTTGCGTGATTTCAAATCAGAATTTCGGTATGTCCGGTAATCGTGGCGGACTATCTGGTAACGGCGGATAGACTTCCTGACCTGGGCCTCAAGTTCCTTTTGATGGCCCCTGATGAAATTCTTTAGTGTCTGACCCTCTTCAGTGAGGACAAAGGCGAACTTTTTCTTTTGCACAATGTTGGCATTTGAAAGGTCCAAAAGGGTCTGTTTCAACCCGCCGTCAGTATGCTTTTTGGCAAATGACCCCAGAAAGATATTGCCTGTTGTGGTAAGGGATTCAAGGAACCTGGCAGCATCCTCAATACTCCCGAAAGCGCTCGCCAGGTTCATGATAATCTGGAGACGGTTCTGGTGGCGGCGGTGCTGAAGCGCTTCGGGTATATTAAAACCCGGCAGGCCAAACCCTATTCCAAAGCCCGGACCGGGGTCAGAGTCTTTTTCACAGTGGATTATCTTTTCGACTCGCCTGATTTCGAAGCCGTGTTTGAGTATTGCCTGTTCTACGGCATCGGCGATAAATATAATGCTGTCATAATATTTGGGAGCAACCGAAAACAGGAGGTGGACATGAGTTTCAGGTTTTCCGGCTTTATCGTGCTCCAGTCGGCCTTTATGGTTGGCCAGTTCCCAAACAGTCCCCGACCCGCCGGAGGTCCTAATAACAATATTCTGTACCATCATTTTCGACAGTTCTTTGATTTTCTCCTGCGTAAAGAGGGAGCGGTTTTCGTTACGGAGTTGGACAAAGTATTTATCAATACCCTGCCAGACCCGCCTGGCTACGTAAACCGGGTCCAGACAGGCCGGCTCATGGAATACATCCATGTGAAGGACCATGTTTTCTTCAGGGTTCTTCAAATAATACCGTCCTGCATCTGTGTCGGTATAAATGCGGATCTCACCGGGAGCCTTGGGGTCATTGCCGTGTACCTTATGGCTGATCACAGTTGTTTCACCCAGCCTGACACCCTGATTTTTTTGGAAATATGCACCGAGGTAATTTTCCAGAGTCATTCTCTGGTGTCTTTCTGAACTATCCATAAACTGACCCTCCCTTCAGGCATTAAAAAAGAAAAATCTTCCACTATGTTCTGGTTTTTAAGCCCTGGACTCTTTGTGTTTTCCCATATTGGCATGAAAAAAGATACAACAGGGGCCGGGATAATCCCGGCCCGGTTTGGTTATTTAAAATCACCCTCTGATTTTACAAGTTCGTCAAGATTCAGATCAGGCAGCCTTTTGGCCTTATTCAGCGGAGATGCTTTAATTGGGTCATTATCGGATTCCCCGGTTTCAGCCTTGCTTTGTTTGCCGGAGAATAACTGTTTGAGGGGCTGAAAAATCGATTTTCCTTCTTTACCGGCACTGTCGTAATCGGAGTTATCATTCATTATGCCATCATTGACCGCCGGTTCATACTCGGAAGAAAAAGTCTCTGGTTTCTTTTTTTTTTGTTGTGAACCAAGACTTGGTGAAGGAGTATTGTCATTTGTACTCGGTTTTGAGTCTGAAGAGTTCATAATCTTGGTCAGGGTTTCAGTTTCGACACGATGTCTCAGAGCCAGGGGGATTACCTTAAGAATATCACTTACCAGAGGCTGCTGCCGCCCCCTTAGGGCACAGTGCAGCAGAGCAGTGTGCTGGATGGCTTCAATGGCCCGAAAACTTTCAAGATTATACTTGACATAGAGCCGGGCTATGTAGTTTCGTAAAAAGTCCGGCATAGTCAGTGACTCGAACTTTTTGGCCAGGGTCTCCAGTTCTTTGCGGAGCCGGGCAGAATTATCAATACCCTTTTGCAGGACTTCTTTTTTACCCAGCCTCCTGAGCTCACTCTGAATCAGGATATCTGCAATGGCATCAGGACTGGTGGTCCGTCCCATTTCTACAACCAGGTCAAACCTGTCAGACAGCTGGCGCCTGATTTCCTGAAGGGGGCCCGGTTCTTCATCGGGGTTTGAGGCGGCCCATACTGAAACCTGCACAGGGAGCTCAACCAGTGGCAGTCCTGTTTCTTCAATTTGGACCCGGCCCGGTTTAGTTCCCATGGCATCAAGCAGGATATCGGTTATTTCAGGTGAAGTATCAGCCAGGCGGTTGATTTCATCTATAAAAATAATTCCTCTGTGTGCCTGGGGGATAATTCCCGGCAACAGTGCAGCTTCGGGATTTGAAGAATTGGTTATCTTCTGCAGGTCAATACTTCCCGCAATGGTACCTATTTTCGCTGAATGTGAAATCTCAAGAAACGGGCGGGGTACGGTTTCGGCCCCCAAGGCTGAGATTTCCTCCGCTGACAGGTGCCTATGGTTGGGGCAATGTGGGGCCTCGGGGTCGCAGTTGTACAGGCAGTTCTTAATACGGACAATAGGAGGCATGATCTGGTGTGCAGCCCTCATGATTGTTGTCTTTCCGGTGCCCCTTAGTCCTTCCGCATGGATATGGAGAGGGATATTCCAGAGCATCGAAATAATCCCCATTTCAACAACCTCAAATAAGGTTTCATTACCGTCATGTCGCGCTAACTCAGCATATGATTTCATATTCTTTCCCCCTGCCTGTAAATAGCTTGTGAAAAAGCTTCTGTAACATTTTTTGGAAAAAGTCCTCTGAGCCATATAAGACTCGGCTAAACAAGGAAAGATGGCCAGACTTTTAGGAATTTTTATTATTTAATGATATATGTCTAATTATAACCAATATATTAGCCTGATTGCAACTGTTAAACGTCTGAAGTGCATTTTTTGTGACCTTTATGGGAAATAGTGAATTTGAAATGCCGGGACAGGATAACAAGTAATACGCCGAATGGTAATATTGAAGATTTAAAGGTATTTGAACGTGTAAAATCAAGGAACTTTAATAAAATGACAAAAATTTTAAAAAAATCGGTTATCTTTTGGTTTTGAGGAAGGGAAAATGGCAACTTTGTCGAAACTTCTTCCTAATGGAGAGGAGTGAAGAAGTTTGAAGGTAGAGTTTATCAGCCCTTTTGTCAATGCTACCGTAAAAGTCCTGGAAACAGAAACCGGACGTGCGATTCCGGTGCAAAAAGGGCAGTTGACCATAGAATCTTCTTCACATACCTGCCAGGATGTTACTGTATTGATCGGAGTGATAGGGGCTATTCAGGGAATCGTCATGTATGGCATGTCTGAACGAACTGCAAAGAACATTGTATCTGCCTTATTGGATGAACGGGTGGTTGTTTTTAACGAGATGGTAGAGAGCGCTATTGCCGAGATGGGTAATGTAATTACCGGTATTGCCAGTGCTGAGCTGGAAAAAGCAGGTTATCCTTCAACACTGGCTCCTCCGACGGTGGTATCGGGCCGCGGGGTAATAATTTCAACTATTAATATAAAGAGGCTGCAGATTCCACTGATTACCGAATTTGGCGAAATCGAGGTCGGTGTTGCTCTCAGGGAGAACAACAGGTAACATGAGAACAGTGGTTAAATATCAATTACCCCAAAACTCCTTCGGGAGTTTTGTTGTTTGTGGTATAATTTAGTCTGGCAAACTGTAAATAATACAATTATTCGGGAAGAAGGTGGCTGGATATGCTGGTGGTCCTTGATGTCGGGAACACCAATATAGTATTGGGTGTTTTCAAGGGAAAAAATCTGGTGAGGAGCTGGCGGATTTCTACAAACAAGGATAAGACCGCTGACGAATATGGTTTACAGATAAGCATGCTTTTTGATTATTCGGGTGTCAACTGCAGGGAAGTAAAGGCGATGATTATTTCTTCCGTGGTGCCAACAGTCATGTCGGCCCTGGAAAGTATGTCTATAAAGTATTTTGGGATCAGGCCTTTGGTGGTGGGCCCCGGAGTAAAGACTGCCATGCCCATAAGATATGATAATCCCCGGGAGGTAGGTGCAGACAGGATAGTTAATGCCATTGCGGCTTATGAGCTATATGGGGGTCCCTTGATCGTGGTTGACTTCGGCACGGCAACAACCTTTGACGCGATATCGGGTGATGGTGCATACCTTGGCGGTGCAATAGCTCCGGGTATCGGTATCTCGACAGAAGCCCTTTATACAAAAGCGGCCAAACTGCCCAGAATTGAACTATCAAAACCCAAAACAGTCATTGGGAAAAATACAGTGACCAGTATGCAGTCAGGGATAGTATACGGTTTTGTAGGCCAGACGGATGGAATTATAAGCCGGATGAAGAAAGAGATGGGCGGAAAAGCTTATGTTGTTGCTACCGGTGGACTTGCAGAACTTATCAGCAATGAGTCAGGAATGATTGATACCATAAACTCCAACTTAACCCTGGAAGGGCTAAGGATTATTTATGAACGCAATAAAGGGGATTAGGATGTGGAACGGACATGAAATTTGGCAGCCTCAGGCTTGCAAATCCTGTAATATCGGCGCCAATGTCGGGGATTTCCGATAAGGCATTTCGGTTACTTGCTGAAGAAGCCGGGTGTGGCCTGGTATGTACTGAGATGATAAGTGTGAATGCATTGGCTTACGACAGTGAACGAACGAAAACCATGTTTGACCTGACCGGTGAACAGGGACCGACGAGTGTCCAAATATTTGGCAGTGACCCGGACAGGATGGCTGATGCTGCCCGGGTGGTACAGGAAGCCGGGGCTGATGTAGTTGATATAAATATGGGGTGCCCGGCCCCAAAGATTGTCAGGAACAATGAGGGATGTGCTTTAATGACAAATCTGCCCCTGGCAGAAAAGATTATTCGGGCAGTTGCCGGGGCTGTGGGTATACCGGTTTCTGTGAAAATGAGGAAGGGCTGGGACGAGGAATCGGTAAATGCGGTTGAGCTGGCAAAAGCGGCAGAGGCTGCCGGGGCTGCTGCGGTAACCGTGCACGGGCGTACCCGCGGACAGTATTATTCCGGAAAGGCCGACTGGGATATTATCGGCAGGGTAAAGCAGGCAGTGAGCATCCCGGTGGTTGGCAATGGAGATATTTACCGGCCCGGGGATGCCCTGGAAATGATGGGACAGACGGGGTGTGATGCCATTATGATTGGCAGAGGGGCAATGGGCAACCCGTGGTTGTTCCGGCGGACTGTTCATTTCCTTGAAACAGGGCGGGACCTTTCTGAGCCGGGTTTTAACGACAGGATAAACATGGCCCTGAGACACCTGGCCATGGTCGCCGGGTTTAAGGGTGAGTATACGGCTGTGCGGGAGATGAGAAAACACATTGCCTGGTACCTTAAGGGCCTCAGAGATTCTTCCAGGGTCAGGCAGGCGGTAAATGAAGTAGATACCATTAAGGGCCTTACTGAAATTTTAGAGGATTATAGAAAAAGCCTAAGTAAGGATGAGCAGGACGCCCCATCAGTATAATGGGGCGTCTGTGTTTTTTTCGTTAACCAGGGAGAACGCAGATATACCCCAAAAAGCCCGTCCTACTTGAACACGATGGATAATTTTGTTAGAATGGTTTAGATATGTACACGGTTTTGTGCACATAAATTTGCCGAAAATTGGTTAAAATATTTTCAGTAAGGAGTAGCATTATGGATCTGCTGAGAATCGGCGGTAAAATTCTAAGCCGCAGGAAGATATCCAAAGCCATTGACCTGATACTGGAGATGCGAAGTTCGGGAATTGCCCAGCAAAAAGTTGCCGACCGATTGGGGATTGACCGTACCTTTATATCCAGGCTGGAAGCCCTGGGAGAGGTGCGCAAAGGCAACCGGATAGCCGTTATCGGATTTCCTGTTAAGAATAAGGGTGAGATAATGGACTTATTGCACAGGGAAGGTATTGAATTCACCTTAATCATGACTGAAAATGAACGCTGGGACTTTGTTAAAAAAGATGATGGGATTGGCCTTTTGAATAAAATCCTTGATTTGATTGCTGAAGCCCGGTCCTTTGATGTAGTGGTGGTTATTGGCTCAAACCGGCGGATCAGGACAATCGAAGCAATTCTCGACCAGGAAGTGGTGGGTATAGAAATCGGGGAGTCCCCAATAAAAGAAGACAAGTATGTGCCCACCGAAGAATTACTGAAAATTTTACAGGCCGTCAAGAAAAAACCTAATGGGAGTATGGCAAAAGAGTAAAGTAATAGCTATAAAGCAATCGGTCAAAAGGTTGTTTTTAAAGGAGGACGTTGTTTTGAAACGGGTTATGAGTGTCAGTTTGGGGTCTTCAGTCCGTGACCATACGGTGGAAACAGAGATACTGGGACAGAGGATCCTTATTGAACGAATAGGGACTGACGGAGATATTGAAAAAGCCATTGAACTTATCAAAAAATATGATGGACAGGTGGATGCTTTTGGGCTTGGTGGAATTGACCTGTATATCTATGCCGGCGCCAGGCGGTATACTTTCAGGGATGCCAAAAGAATTGCCCGGGCGGCAAAGAAATCTCCGGTCGTCGATGGCAGTGGTTTGAAAAACACTCTGGAGCGAAAAGTAATTGCATATTTACAAAACGAATTGGGAATGGTATTCGCAAACAAAAAGGTATTAATGGTCTGTGCGGTGGACAGGTTTGGTATGGCTGAAAGCCTTGCGGAAGCCGGAGCCGATATGACCTTTGGTGACCTGATATTCGCCCTGGGACTCCCTGTTAGCATTACCTCAATTACATCATTGGAAAGGATAGCCAGAATAATTGCACCGATTATTGTAAAACTTCCTTTTAAAATACTTTATCCGACGGGTGGCAAACAGGACTATCAGACTCCCAGGTATAGTAGCTACTATGAGCGGGCTGACATTATAGCGGGGGATTTTCATTTTATCAGGAGGTATATGCCCGAAAATTTGTCCGGTAAATGTATTATTACGAATACTGTAACCCAAAGAGACATACAATTGTTGAAAGAAAGGGGAATCAGGCAGCTAATTACAACAACTCCTGAGCTCAATGGCAGGTCCTTTGGGACCAATGTTATGGAGGGAGTGTTGATTGCATTGTCAGGCCGGAATCCTGATTCAATGCTGCCTGAGGAATATTCAGACCTGCTGGAGAGTGTAGGGTTTAGACCCAGGGTCCTTAATCTTAAGGAAGAGTTGGCCGGTTAGGAGGAACACCTTAATGGAAAGGTTTGCCTTTATTAACCATCCTGTTGATATTGATGATTTGCGCAGGCTTTATCCCCTGGCCGGATATTTTCCCCATATCCTTATAAAACAGATGTCAAAATACAGTCCTCCTTTTAAGTCCTCAGAACTTATAATAAAATTAAATGAGGGCAACTGTGCCCGCGGGTGGATGGTCACCTGCCCTTTAACAGAATCACAAATTACCGGCATATCGAGGAAACTGGTGTTAAAAAGAATTATTGAAGCCGGAAAGGCAGCCCGGAAGCTGGGAGCAGAAATAATCGGGCTCGGGGGCTTTATTCCGGCTGCATTGGGTCCTGGGGAGTTAATTGTGGGGGACGGTAGTCAACATAGAATTACGTTTGGCCATACTTATAATCTTTTGGCTGCACTTGAAGGTGCAAAACTGGCGGCTGCCACAAGGGGTTATGACCCGGACCGGATAACGGTCGCTGTTGTGGGAGCCTCACGTTGTGCCGGAAGCATTTGTGCAGCCATTCTGGCCCGGGATGTAAAAAACCTGATATTGGCAGGTGATAATATAGCACAGCTTCGCCAGATGACAAATACTATTTTATATGACACGGGTTTGCCGGTTAAAATAGGCACAGATATTCAACAGGTTCTCGGGGTTTCTGACCTTGTTTTAATAGATGCGTCTTTTACCGGACCGGAAATAAGGCCTGATGACTTCAAAACAGGTGCGATTATATGTTTTATCAGGGGTACCGGCGTATCTCTTAAGGATGTTGTTTCATTAAGGGCCCTGCAGAATATGGCCTCAATACGAAATGATCTGATAATTATTGACGGAGGACTTGTGGAGGTGCCGGGTACTAAAGGTGTATCTGAGCAATGGGGCCTGCCGGCAGGAATAGTATATCCATGGATGGCTGAAACCCTGATCATGGCATTGGGGAAAAATGGTTACTGTACTATTGCAGCCAGTCCTCTCAGTGTAAAAAAAGTTGATGCGTTAAAAAAAGTGGCAAAGAGTTATGGTTTTCAGGTAACCGGTTATTGGGAAGTCCGTGACGGGATAATTGCTGTGAAGCTCCCGGTATCATCCAGGGCTGGGGAAGGTTACCCCGAAAGGTGTATCGGATAATTAGTGAGTGATAGTTTTGGTTTGATTTCCTTGACAATGCAGAGTAATGTCTTTATAATATTTCCCAAGAGAAATGCTTGCTGCAGATATCACTATTCTGCGGTAATGCTGTTAGTGTCAAGTGGTTACTTGACACTCTTTTAGTGCTTTTAGGAGCAAAATCAACACGTTAGAGCATGACTGCACTGCCTGAAAGGGCCGGGGTCTTGGCCTAAAATTTAAAGGGGAGCGAGATAATGACTGAAAAAGAAGTAATACTTACTCTTGAAGGCCTCAAAAAACTTGAAGAAGAATTGGAACACTATAAATCGGTGAAGAGACGAGAGGTTGCCGAGAGGATTAAGGAAGCCATCGAATTTGGCGATATAAGTGAAAACTCTGAGTATGAAGATGCAAAGAATGAGCAGGCAATGATTGAAGGCAGAATTCTGACACTGGAAAAGATGCTCCGTAATGCCAAGGTAATTGATGAGGGCGATATTCATACAGACGTGGTTTCAGTAGGGTCCACAGTGCGTCTTAAGGACCTTGAAGTTGGAGATGAGATAGATTACACCATTGTTGGTTCAGCTGAAGCTGACCCGGCAAAGAATAAGATTTCTAACGAATCACCTGTTGGAAAAGCCATCCTTGGTCAAAAAAATGGCAGCATTGTTGAGGTTTCAGTTCCGGCCGGGAAACTTCAGTATCAAATCATGAATATCAAAAAATAACGATGCCAGGTCCGGAACCCATTATAGGATTCCGGGCTTTTTTGGAGGTTAGAAAAATGACTCAGGAAATGGATTTAAATGAACTATTGCTGGTCCGCCGAAAAAAGCTGGACGAGCTCAGGGAACAGGGAATTGATCCTTTTGGGGCTAAGTTTGAAATCAGTCACAAAGCTGCTGAGGTAACAGACAATTTTGACAAGTTGGAGAATACTTCTGTATCGGTGGCAGGCCGGATAATGGCGAAAAGAAATATGGGGAAGGCGACATTTGCCCATATCCAGGACGTTTCCGGACAGATTCAGATATATGTCAGGGTAAATGAGGTTGGTGAGGAAACATATGACCTGTTTACTCATTTTGATATTGGTGATATTATCGGTGTTTCCGGAAAAGTGTTTAAAACCCGTAAAGGTGAGGTTTCTGTATGGGCTGACCGGATTTCACTGCTTTCAAAATCATTACGCCCCCTGCCGGAAAAATGGCATGGCTTAAAAGATGTTGAACTGAGATACCGCCAGAGGTATGTTGACCTAATAGTAAATCCTGAGGTAAAGGAAGTCTTTATTACCCGCAGCCGAATTATCAAAGCCATCAGAAATTATCTTGATAACAGGGGGTTTTTGGAAGTTGAGACCCCGATGATGCATCCCATTCCGGGTGGTGCGGCGGCACGGCCTTTTATAACCCACCATAATACTCTTGATATGGACCTGTACTTAAGGATTGCTCCTGAGCTATACCTGAAGAGACTGCTGGTTGGCGGGTTGGAACGGGTTTATGAAATTAACCGGAACTTTAGGAATGAGGGTATTTCCACGAAACATAATCCGGAGTTTACGATGCTGGAATTGTATCAGGCCTATGCTGATTATAATGATATGATGGACCTGACAGAAGACTTAATTGCCACTGTATCCAGGGAAGTTTTGGGGACACTGACAGTAGAATATGAGGGCCAGAAAGTTGATTTGACTCCACCCTGGCCCAGGATCCCAATGCTGGTTGCCATCAGACAGTTCACCGGGGTGGATTTTGTAAAGACAGGGAGTGATGCCGAAGCTGCAAAGGCAGCCCGGCAACTGGGCCTGGAAATCGCGGAAGGCGCGAGCAGGGGAACTGTTATTAATGAAGTGTTCGAAGAATTTGTGGAACCTAAGTTGATTCAGCCTACTTTTATAACAGATTATCCAATTGAAATATCCCCATTGGCAAAAAGGAAGAAGGAAGACCCGCGGTATACGGACCGGTTTGAACTATTTATCTACGGCCGTGAGATGGCCAATGCATTTTCGGAATTAAATGACCCCATAGACCAGGAGGAGCGTTTCAGGCAGCAGGCTGCACAGAGGGCGTCAGGCGATGATGAAGCACACCGGATGGATGAGGATTATATTAATGCTCTGGAATACGGCATGCCGCCCGCCGGCGGCCTGGGTATAGGGATAGACAGGCTGATAATGCTGCTTACAAACTCATTATCAATCAGGGATGTCTTATTATTCCCCCAGATGAAACGACGGGATTAACCAGATACATAAATAAGAAGCTGTTATAAGAGTGTTGCTGTAAGAGTGCTGCCGAGCAGCAGTGACATACCTAAACATCAATAAATACCCGTAAACTTCTTGTTATAAGGGTTTGCGGGTATTTGATCTGTAGGCAGTTGCCGAACCCTGGTGCATCAACAGCGCTAGTGTGCTTGACAAACTCTGTTTGTCCATGGTACAATAAAATTCCAAAAGCGCGCAGAGCGCTTTTTAACAGTTACAGCGATTACCAGTTGACCTGAATGGGCCGGGTATGGTAGGATGTAAATCCGGGCCTGA
>JAENZJ010000011.1 GCA_016841325.1 Thermincola carboxydiphila | reverse complement strand
GGCGGCGGCCTGTTTGGACCCGGCTTCGGTAAGGGTTTCGGCGGCGGCCTGTTTGGACCCGGCTTTGGAGGCGGCTTTGGCAAGGGTTTCGGTGGAGGATTCTTCGATCCCGGCCTTTGGGGCGGGCTTCTGGGTCCGATATTGGGCGGCGGTTCCGGCGGCGGGCTGTTCGGTCCCGGTTTTGGGAAAGGCTTCGGTAGCGGGTTGTTTGGCCCCGGCTTCGGCCGCTTTTTGGGGGACCTCCTTGGCGGCCTGTTTGGTATCAAACCCGCCAATAATCAGGCCACATATAAGGCCCGGAGAGCGCCCCGGCGGAACCGGCACCAATAACCCGGCTATGACATGACTTTACTTAAGATGCGCACCTGACTTATATCGGGATGCGTACTTTTTTTGTGTTGTAGTATTTACCTGTCTTATGTAAATAAATAATCAGGCATTTTTTAAGCAAAAAAGCAAATACTAAAAATTATAATTCCAGATTTCAAAAAAACGGAGGAGAAAACTATGTTCAGACACGAGAAACAGCTACTTCAGATGGTACGTGTAGAGCGTCCCAATCCAAATTACGCCGCAATGCTTCAGGAACAGCTTGGTGGTCCCCAGGGTGAATTGAAAGCTGCCATGCAGTACATTTCCCAGAGTTTCCGGATCAAGGACCCGGCAATCAGGGATGTGTTTTTGGATATCGCCGCCGAGGAATTGAGCCACATGGAAATGGTAGCCACCGCAATTAACCTGCTTAACGGCCATGACCCGATGGCTAATCAGGCAACTGTGGGTAATATTGAGGCACATGTACTGACAGGATTAAATCCTATGTTGACAAATGCTTCCGGGCAATTGTGGACAGCGGCCTATGTCAACGTGACCGGTGACCTGCCTGCAGACATTCTCTCAAACATTGCCGCTGAACAGAGGGCTAAGGTTGTTTATGAATATCTGCACAGGCAGATAAATGACCAGCATGTCAGGCAGATGATTGATTTCCTACTGAACCGGGAGGAGGCTCACAACACCATGTTCCGGGAATGCCTCCAGAGAGTCCAGCATACCGGCTCAAACCGCGACTGGGGTGTGGACAAGGATGCACGGCTTTACTTTAACCTCTCGACACCGGGCAATTACGTGGGCTCCCAGTTGCATAACCCCAGCCCGCCGCAGTTTCAGAACCCACAGCACCCGTCACAGCACTAATAAAGTTTTGTTAACCCACAGCAGGCCCCTGGATTGCCCGGGAGCCTGCTGTTCTTTTAATCTGTTTGATAATTTTGCCAAGAAAAAAAGATACATATAATTACTATTTTTAATACAACATATATCAAGAGGAGGTTTTAACAACATGAGTGATATTGGTATCGTCAGAAGAATGGATGACCTCGGCAGAATGGTAATTCCCAAGGAGATCAGGAGAAACCTCAGATTTAAAAACGGTGACCCCCTGGAAATCTTCATTGACAAAAACGCTATCGTATTCCGCAAGTATGATCCTACTCCTGACCCACTGGGCAATCAGGCGGATAATATTGCCAAAGTCCTTTCAGAAACCCTTGGAGGCGAAGCAATAGTAACAAGAGAAGACACGGTAATTGCCGCCCCGGGAAACAAGTCCCTGCTTAAAAAGAACCTTTCAGAGGATATCCATGACAAAATCAAAAACGGGGAATCTTATTTCGGGCGCCAGGGTGAAGAGCTTATGGAAGGATGGGAAAGCAAATCCAATTTCATCTGCACCCCGTTAACTCACGATGGAGAGATAATCGGCTCTGTAATCCTGTTTAAGGACAAGCCCACCAATGTGGAAGAAAAAGTTATGCTGGCAATGACAGATTTTCTTGAGAAACAGTATTGACAGAGGGCTTAAGCAAGATAAAAATGGAGCAGCCCCGGTGAACTGGAGCTTAAAGTGTACCCAGTTACATTGACGGAGCCGCTCCTTTTGTCGTTCTGAGCTGCCCCCCGCCTGTTCATCCGGGACCCGTAAGGGTCCTGACAACCTGACAGCAAAGATATTATCTTTAATTAAGCGGTTTTCGCCCCTCGACCACAGCCACTATACCTCCGGCCAGGTTCCGGTACCCGGTCTCAACAAGTCCTGCCCGGGCAAATATCCCGGCCAGTTCCCACTGGGGTGGAAAAACCTTTGCCGAATCATGAAGATAGCCATAAGCTCCCTTATTTCCCGCCCACAGCCGGCCCATGGCCGGGATAATCTTTTCAAAGCAGAGCCAGTAACACTGCTTGAAAACAGGAGCCATAGGCTGGGCCATGTCAAGTGAAACAACTTTCCCCCCCGGTTTGACAACCCGGGTCATTTCTTTAACCACAGTCAGTATATCAGGTACATTTCTCAGCCCCCATCCCACAGTGGCACAGTCAAAGCTGTTATCATCAAAAGGGAGTTCCATGGCATTGCCCTGGATAAACTGAATATTTTCACCCATTTCGAAATCCTTTATATTCTCCCTGGCAATGGCCAGCATGTTTTCCGAAAAATCAAGGCCCACAACCCTGCCGGCAGGCCCGGCAGTCCTGGCCTGTTCCATTGTAATCATCCCAGTACCGCAGCAGACGTCCAGACCGCATCCGCCTGGTTTCAGGCCCGAGCGCTTAACGGTATATCTTCTCCACGACCTGTCCATTCCCAATGTCATCAGGGTGTTCATCAGGTCATAGCGCCGGGCGATTGAGTTAAACATTTCCCGGACAAACCTTTCCTTGTTCTCCTTTGAAGGTAGATCAGCCAATTCAGTTTCCTCCCAATAATTCCTTGTTCTCAGCCAGTACCTTTATTTTACCCCAAAAAAACAGTTTTGCCCAATGGAAATTCGGCAAATCCATCCCACCTTCCTGCAAACCGGGTACATAATCCGGTGTCCCGGTGAACATCATAAACTGTAGTCTCAATAATCTATTTCAACATGAAAGCGGGACTGATGGTGATTAAGTTCCTGAAGAAAACCCGGTTCGTCAAAAAAACTGAAAAAGAGCCAAAAACAAACCCGGATACTCCCTCCGGGCAACAGACTTCCTGTATCTCCGGAGACTTTCCCGCAGTGTCTATGGTGGATACAGCGCCCCGGGACAGCCACCAGATATTGAAGGGCAGCAAAAAACGCTTTCACGAAAAACTGGAATATAACCTGTCCCTGCTGGCAGAGAGGATCCCCAATCCCCGGCTGATCTGTGAAAACTTCACCATCGGTTCTCTGGCGCCGAAAAAAGTAGCGGCAGTCTATCTGAAGGACCGGGCCCACCCGGGGATAACAGCTGAAATCAGAAAACGCCTGACAGCTATCAGGGCGGAAACAGTCCTGGACTCCAGTTATATAGAAAGAAACATCGAAAACTCGTCATGGAGTCCGTTTCCCCAGGTGGAGACAGCCGAAAAACCCGATATTGCCGAATCAGCGCTGCTGCAGGGCAGGGTTGTGATTATTACCGACGGCAGTCCCCAGGTCCTGCTGGCACCGGTAACCTTTTTTGACCTTATGGACACCCGTGATGATACATATATGAGGTGGTTTGTGGCCGCAAACTTCTTTCGCCTGGCCCGTTATATAATGTTTATTTTTGCTGTCTCCCTGCCGGCTTTTTATGTTGCCCTGACATCTTATAACCCGGAATTGATCCCCACCAGGCTCCTTTACCTGATTCTGGCTTCACGGGAAAATGCGCCATTCCCGGTCTATTTTGAAGCCTTTTTCCTGATGGGGATTGTGGAAGCAGTACGCATGATGATGGTCAGGATGCCGTCACAGGTTGGTACCACAATTGCATTGATGTCAGGTGTCACTTTGGTTATTGCAGGTCTGTGGTCAGGAATTATGGGGGCACCGGTTGTAATTATTGTAACCCTTACTATGATTTCATCATTTGGGATTCCCAGTTATGACCTGCGGCTTGCAGTGAGGGTCCTGCAGTTTTTCACCATGATTATGGCATCATTCTTCGGGATTTTCGGGTTTGCGGCTGCCTTTTTCTATATTGCAATCCACCTGGTGACCTTAAAGTCTTTCGGAGTTCCGTATATGACACCACTGGCCCCGACAGATACGGGCAGCATGGGGCACACCGTATTCAGGGAGAATACGCCTGTTATGAGCAAAGATAAAACCTATAAACCACAAAAACAGTGAAGGGTGATCTAGATGAGTGTATCCGGGAATAAGTCAGGAGACAATCTTGACCCCAGGGTAGTCACGGTGGGTCTGATACTGGGAATAGTAGAATTCGAACTCTTTACCATAGCCAAGGGAATTACCCCGATTGCCAGGCAGGATGCCTGGATCAGTGTAATCCTGGGGAGTGTGATAATCAGCGCGTCAGCCTACCTGCTTATCAGGCTGGGGGCAAGATTTCCCGGGGAGACCCCGTTCCAGTACGGAGAAAAAATCTGGGGCAGGCCAATGGCATTTTTTTGGGGCCTAATGTACCTCGTATACTGGAGTGGGTTCCTGGCCCTGATATCCCAGGAGGCCAGCATGGCCAACCGGGTCTTTTTTCTCAAAAGCACCCCCCCTGTCATTCCGATATTAATCCTGGCCATTGCCGCAGCATGGCTGGCCTCTTATGGCCTGACATCATTAATCAGGTTCTTTCAGTTGAACCTGGCCTTTTTATTACTGCCAATGCTCCTTGTTTTTGTCATGGCTGTCAGGAATATGGACCTGCATAATTTCCAGCCGGTCCTGAGTAATGGGTTAATGCCTGTGATTAGAGGAACAGTGTATTTTATGGGAACCTTGCAGGGTTTGGAAATTATCCTGTTCCTGGTTCCCCTCCTGAGGAGTGCAGAGGCTGCCGTCAAACCCGCACTTGCAGGGGTTTATGTAATCACCGGCCTGACTCTGATGCAGATATTAACAGCAGTCGGAATTATGGGGAAGGAAAATGTGCAGGCATCTATATGGCCTGAAATTGTTGCCATATCTCTGATTGAACTCCCGGGCTTTCCGGTGGAACGGTTTGAGCTGTTCCTGACCCTACCCTGGCTTATCGCTGTTTTTACCACAATATGCCTGTATACCTATTTTCTTGTATCCGGGATTATGGGAATTCTGGGCATAAAAAAAAGAGGGGCAGTATCATACTTTGCCGCCGCCGTCATTGTGCTGGGAGTATACATATTTCCCAATTATCCTACAGCAATTCAGGTCAGGAGATATTTTAGCTGGGCAAGTATCTTTTTTCTGTATGTCCTGCCCATTACCACATTAACAATAGCAGTTTTAAGGAAAAAAAGAGGTGGCATGAATGGGTAAAATAACAAGTGTACTATTCGGCCTTATTTTACTGCTTTTGCCAATGTCTGCAGGCTGCTGGGATGTAAAGGATATCAGCAACCAGGCCTTTGTGACCTGTATCGGGCTGGACGCCGTCAGTGACCCGGACCTGCCCGGCTTTATGGATGCTGCTGAATACAAGTTAACCTTTGAAATCATCAACCCGGCCAAATTAGCCGATAATTCCGGTGGGCCGGCAACAATAATAGAGACGGTAGAAGCGCCCAGTATCGGGAAGGCTGTTGAGATACTTCAGTCCAGGATATCCAGACAGATTACCCTGTCACACCTGCGGGTACTGCTGGTTGGAGATAAACTGGCCCGGCAAAAAGATTTTACAGACCCGGCAGACTATTTCGAAAAAAACGCTGAAGTGGCGCTCCGCATGCGGCTGATGTTTGTTCAGGGCCATGAGGCCCGTGATGTCCTCAATATCAAACCAAAGCAGGGAAAGTCTTTGTCAGATGAACTGGTTGCCCTGACACAGATTGAGAGGAATACCTCATTGGCACAGACAAACCCTTTTAATTCCTTCATGCAGGACCTGAGGACCACCGGTGGCCGGGCCCTGGGGAGCAGAGTTTTGGTCCATGAGAACAGAAAAATACTGATTCGCAGTGGAAGCGCCGTATTTAACAACCGGAAACTGGCCGGGTGGCTTGACTGCACAGAAACAGAGGATGCCAATTGGATAACCCGGGAAACCCCGGCTGTGCTTCAGGGCCACTTAGACGGTCTGTTTTTCACCTTCCGGGCAGACAGGGTAAAAACAGATATTATACCGGAAATCAGAGAAGGTAAACCTTTTTTTAAGATTAAGATAAAAGTTGAAGGCAACATCCTGGAAGAACAGGGGCGCCAAATCGATCTTTCAAACCCTGAAAACATGGATAAAATTACAAATACTATTTCAGGTGTTGTCAGGAAAAGCGCTGCTATGGCAATCTCCAAGTCACAGAAGGAATTTGGCATTGATTACCTGGGTCTGGGCCAGGCCTTTAACAATCGTTATCCGGAGGCATACAAAAACATGGACTGGAAAAAGGTATACCCTGATATCCCGGTAGAGATTAACGTAAAATGTACTTTTAGCAAGTCAGGACTGGCAAGATGACAGGAAGTGGCCGGAACATACCGGCCACTTCCCTAAATAATGGTCTAAAACTATGCAGATGGACCATTTACATATTATTCCATACTTACCTGGTAAGTTTATTTATTAAAAGGATAGAACCACCAAACACGGCCACCAGCACAATCACACCGACACCGTAACTGACTCCCAGCAGGCTGTGTACCGTCATTTTGCCAAGATTAACCGGGCCAATAAACATCTCATCCATTACCGGATACAGGTGTGCATAAACTGCTGTCCCCAGTAATCCTCCCAGTATTCCATACCAGGAATCCTTTTTGCCCTCACCGAAAGATACCAGTACAGTCCCCGGACAGGCCCCCAGTAATGCAAACCCCACTCCGAAAATAAGCCCTCCGGCTACCAGTCTGAGTACCTGGGCCGGTGCAATATAAATGACCCGGTCCATCAGAAAAATCCCCACTGAAGCAACCATTACGGCAGTCATCATAAACTTGAGCAGGCCAAAATCCCTCAGAAGGAGCATATTCAGGATATTATCATAACGGGATGCCCCATACTTAAAAATAACAAAACCAAAAGCAATACCTGTAATAAGTCCGAGAAACAATACACTAAAAGGACTACCCACTAATTCCATCATTTAATCCCTCCCTCTGTAAAGAAGTTTAGCAGTTATAATTCCGGAGGCAAACATTGCCGCTGCAAAAATCAGTGCTGCTATGGCCAACTGACTGCCCCCGCTGATAAACAGGCCGCTGGTACAGCCGCCGGCAAGGCGTGATCCGAATAACAGCAGGAATCCGCCGATAAACGAAACTGCAAATCGCCTGGCATTACTGCTGCCAAAAGCTTGGACCCACATTTCCGGTACATCCTCACCCTTGTGTTTGACTACCAGGAAACGGCCAATGACCCCTGAAAGCAACATCCCGATAACAAACAGTGTCTGCCATTCGGCAACAGGTGCGGCTTCCTTGTAATAGTGAATCGTGCCGGAAACATATTCCGGAGAAAAGAACCTGAGAATGTGCCCGGTGATACGTTCATAAGTAGTTGCTGTACCGACAGGGTGGCCGGTAAAAAAAGAAAAAATTACAACCAATCCCAACAGCGCCCCTCCAATGTACCAGTGCCGGTCGCTTTTTGCATTTTTTACACTCATTATGATCTGCTCCTTTCTATACCCCTCATGGGTATTAGTATAATAAACTGAATTATACCCCGGTAGGGTATATTTGTCAATAGGTTTTTGCGGATAATCTGATGAGGTACCCAATGGTTAGATACGTAAAAATCAGTAAAAAATAATGACAAATTATTTGGGAGGTCTGGTGAGATGAGCGAACTGAAAGAACCCCCGGTAACAGCTGTAATGACAGGCGCCGGACTGCGCGGCCGTGAAGTATATGGAGAATATGCCCTGAAGCACCCGGATAAACTAAAGTTTATCGCAGTGGCCGAACCTGACACCGAAAGACGCCGGGCATTTCAACAGGCCCATAACATCCCTGACAACCTGGCCTTTGCATCCTGGGAAACGCTGTTTGCTCCTGAAAACGACAGGCTTGCCGATGCCGCCTTCATCTGTACCCGGGATAACCTGCATTACCGGCCTGCCTTGGCTGCATTGGAAAGCGGTTATCATCTGGTACTGGAGAAGCCAATCTCTCCCAGCCTGGATGAATGTCGTGACATAGCTGCAACGGCAGAAAAACACCGCCGCAACATTCAGGTCTGCCATGTACTGCGCTTCACCGGCTTCTGGCGCAAAATCAAGGAACTGGTGGACTCAGACTGGATTGGCCGGGTTATTCATTATGACCACTCTGAAAACGTTTCCTACTGGCATTTCGGCCATTCTTATGTGAGGGGCAGTTATGGGACGGAGGCCTCCTCCTCCCCCTTTATTCTTGCCAAGTCATGTCACGACCTGGACCTGATGTACTGGATCATTGGCGATAAACCCCTTTCTGTCCAGTCCATGGGGGACCTAAGCCATTACCGCCCGGAAAATGCCCCTTTGGGAGCGCCCGACAGATGTACCAATGGATGCCCCGAAGCGGAAAAATGCCCCTGGTATGCACCCCGAATGTACCTGGCTGGTGAACCCCTACTGCGCATCGGCCTGCATGCCCGTTCGCCGCTGACTCGTTTGCTGGCATACCTGAGCCTTAACCACCGGAAAACGCTGGGTATCCTCAGCCGTTTTAGCAGCAGTCTCCGGGCTATTCTCAACTGGAACCGCTTTCCGGCTACCGTAATCACTACAGACCTGTCCCGTGAGGGAAGAATGAAGGCCCTCAGGGAAGGGCCCTATGGCAGGTGTATCTATAAAAGCGGGAATGACGTTCTGGACCACCAGATAACCACCTACAAATTCCCCGACGGCACCACAGGCACCCTTACGCTGCATGGGGTTTCGGAGCTGGAGGGAAGGGAAATCCGCATTTTTGGCACCAAAGGTGTCATCCGTGGCTATTTTCGGTACAACGGTGAACAGATAACAGTGACCGATTTCCGTTTTGCCAAATCCCGCGTTGTTTATAGGGCCGGCCTTTCAATGGGAGGCCACGGCGGCGGTGATTTTGGTCTGATGGAGTCATTTGTGAAGGTAATGAGAGGTCAAAAGAGCCCTCATGAAGCGGGAGCTGATATTGATAATGCGCTGGAAGCCCACTATATGGCCTTTGCAGCTGAAGCAGCCCGTACCGGGCGGAGAGAGGTGCCGCTGAACGAGTACCGCAAGGGCCGGTCCTTCTGAACAGTTAATACTTCAGGTAACCCCTGGTTTTAAATTTGGTATAAATAACCATGAAAAATTGGCAGGAATAGAGATATTTACCGTTGAAGTAATAGTTTGTCGAAATTAGTCGAAAGGAGTTAGGACTGAATTGGTTGACAAAATAATACATAACAAGAGGGCTGTTTTTGCAGGGATAATACTCGCCTTCGTGATTTCGTTCTTTTGGTACCTAAAGGCCGTTGAGGCTTACGATGTGGTAATTGACGGCAAGGTAGTGGCCCAGGTAAAGGATGGCGACGAATTTATGGACGCCGTGGCGGCATATGAGGAAAGTATCGGAAAAGAGCTGGGCCATTCCGTAAAAAACCTGAGTAGTGTTAAACTGCAAAAAAACCGCCTTAATACTGAACTGCTGGAAACAGATTTCACCAAACTGGCCGGTAATATGAAACTTGCCGTTAACGGTTACAGGTTTTTAATTGACGGCAAACAATTTTTTGCCGTCTATGATAAATCAGAGCTGGAAAAGCTCCTGGAAGAATACAAAAATGGTTTTACCAAAGGAATTGACGAAAAGGCCAGGATCAAAAGCATTGATTTTAAGCAAAAAACTGAAATAATACAAGGCCTTGTTGAGATAACAGACCTCGTTGACAGCAGCAGGGCCGCAGAACTGCTTAATAAAAAAGAGCAGGAAGCAGCGGTAATTGAGGTAAAAGATGGGGAAAATGCCTGGATAATAGCGCGCCGCCACAATATCTCAGTTGAAGACCTGGAAAAAATGAACCCCCCGTTGGACTTGGAAAAATTATTTCCCGGAGACAGGATAGTTGTCAGTCCGTTTAAATCCCGGCTTGATGTTATCATCAATCTGGAGAACTCAGTTACCGAATCCATACCCTTTAAGACTCAAAATATCAATGATAGCCAGATGTACCGCAGCCAGAAGAAGGTAGTTAAACCCGGAGTCCCGGGGGAAAAGAAAGTAACCTATGATATCGTCCTGGAAAACGGTTTGCAGGTTTCCATGAAGGTAGCGAAAACCGAAATAATCAAAGCACCCGTGAACCGGGTAGTCAGGATAGGCACCAAAACCACAGTATCCCGCGGCGGTTCCCGTAATTACGGTGTAGTGTCAGGCAAGAGGATCTCCAGTAATTTTGGCTGGCGAACCCATCCCATTTCAGGGAAAAAGTCTTTTCACGACGGAGTTGATATTGCTGCAAACCACGGGACCGGGGTCTATGCCTATTCAGCAGGAAGGGTGTCTTTTGCCGGCTGGAACGGGGGCTATGGTAAAGTCATCTTTATTGACCACGGTAACGGTCTACAGACCCGTTATGCCCACCTTTCCGCAACCTCGGTACGGGTAGGCCAAAGGGTTTCTGCAGGAGAAAAAATAGGTGCGGTTGGTTCTACAGGAAACAGCACAGGCCCTCACCTGCATTTTGAGGTCCTGCAAAACGGTTCCCTGAAAAATCCTTTTAATTACATTTAGGTCTGTCAGATTAATTGCAGATATGTCTATACGATAGCATAGCCGGATGAAGATTTCTTCACCCGGCTATTTGTTTAGCTGTTACCCTGAACAGTCTGGACCCGGTTTTGGCAAATTTAAGAAAACCTATGCAGCAGGACAAAAAATATCTATGTAGAAGAACTTATTTGTCGAACAAACCGGCCTGAATAAATGTGAGGAGTTCATGTAAATGACCAGAAAAAAACCCGTTATCCTGTTGCTGTTGCTAATAATTGCTTCCTGCCTTGGGTACATAGGTCTCCAGTCCATTTCACCGGCAATCGAAGTATCATCACAAACAGATACAGGTAACCTGCCAAAGCCTGACATCACTGCTGGCAGCCAGGCGCGAAATGGCACTGCCGGCAGCCCGGCATCGGGCATCCCAGGCAGCAACCGGCCCAATCCTTCCAGTGCAAGGCCTGAGGTTTCCGGCGATACAGGCAGTAGCGCTGAAATCAGGAATATAATCAATACCTCTGAATCAATTTATACATATGATGAAATGATATCCGATATCGGTGATCTGGAAATCAATTTTCCTGATAAACTAAAGGTCTCTTCCATAGGAAAGTCGGTAACCGGCCGGGATATTCCCGTACTCATTCTCGGCAATCCTGAAGCCTCCAAAAATATTCTTGTCCATGGCAGCATGCATGCCCGTGAATATATGACCACACAACTGATCATGAAGCAAATTGAATATTATCTCCGCAATTACGGGAAAGGCTCATATGAGGGCATAGTATTCAGCGATGTTTTTGAGACAGTGGCAGTTTATTATATCCCGATGGTGAACCCTGACGGGGTAAGCCTTTCCCAGCAGGGAACGGGGTGGATTACCGATAGTGCACTCAAATCAAAAGTTGTGTCCATGAACGGGGGGAAACAGGATTTCTCTGAGTGGAAAGCCAACATTAATGGGGTTGACCTCAATCTTAACTTTAATGCCAGGTGGCAGGATACCGGAGGGGTTCAAACAGCAGGCCCCATGAACTATAAGGGCCCTAAACCCGAGTCGGAACCCGAGTCACGGGCCATTGCAGATTTTACGCGCAAACATGACTTTGACCTTACAGTAAGTTATCACGCCAAAGGCAGTGTTATTTTCTGGTATTTTTTTCAGGACCGTACCCATTATAGGAGGGACAAGCTGGCAGCAGAAAAGCTAGCAGGGCTGACAGGTTACAGCCTGGTATCACCCTGGAAGAGCAGGAATTCATCCGGGGGTTA
Organism: Thermincola carboxydiphila; assembly: GCA_016841325.1. Taxonomy (GTDB): domain Bacteria; phylum Bacillota; class Thermincolia; order Thermincolales; family UBA2595; genus Phosphitispora. The sequence goes on along the minus strand of JAENZJ010000011.1, from coordinate 100,103 downwards.
TAAAGACTGGTTTGTTCAGGACTTTAAAAAACCCGGGTTCACTGTTGAAATCGGACCTCCCGAGAGTACCTGCCCCCTTGACATCAGTTATTTCCCTGATATCTGGGAAAAGAACCGGATGACAACCGCAATGCTGGCCCATTACCTGATAACGGTTGCGGAATAAGCCCTATATTTCCACTCTTCGGCAGGATTATCTCCTGTGATTCCGGGTTCGATTCCTTTCCAAAATATTTGTATCTTTTTACTGCCATTTTTCACTGCAGTTTTTAATTATCTGTAGTGTAAAATTAAAGAAAAAAGCTAATGTTCGGAGGGGAATAAAGGTGAAAGACCCGGAAGTTAAAAAATTGGTGAGTGCAACAAGCTATGACCTGATTAATTTCGTCTATCATCATTTAAAGGAATGTGGGTGGAAGTCTACATTTAATTATTCGAAGCGTTCTCCTACAAAATTTGTGGCCAAAACGCTGGAAATCCCTAAGGGAAGCCTTTCTGCCTTTACAAAATATGTTGATTACTGTTATCTGCTTTCAAGGAATTATACCGATAAGGATGAGGCCGCCAGATACCGTGAAAATCACGGGACCAGTATCTATTTTTCTGTTGTCCTTTACTGGCTCCTCGTTTATTTCGGGGTCCTGAATGAAAAAAGGCTGCAGTTATGCCAGGGTTATTTCAGCTACAGGATGCGCGAAGACAAGGTCCCTGAACCCAAATACCGGGCGGGCCTTCATGCCTGGCTGAGCTACAATGACTCTGTTATTGATGTAACCATCTGGGAGCAGGAAGAACTGTTTGACTTCGGGAAACGCGGGTTTAAAATCCCTGTGATAACAGGGAACATCCCTGAAGGGATAACAATGATCGGATTTGAAGAAGACAGGCGCCTGGCTAAAGAGTACGCGCGAAAGTTTGCCAGGGATTCGGAACTCACCTTCTGTGAGTGGGTCAATTACCACGGGCAGCAGGCCGACCTGCTTTACCGTGCCCGCAGACTCCAGGAAGATGCTGACCATTCTGCGGCAGTGTAAAATGCCGCAGGAAGCCTCAGGAGCTGTATTAAAGGGACATACGAAACCTACCGGGCCAGCCAGTCTACCAGGTTGCCGTATATCCTTTCTGCTTCCTGATAACCTTTTCGGTAAAGTTCCTCCAGCTTTTCCGGATTACGTTCCAGCCTTTTAACGTGAACCTCCCGGCAAGGACGGATAACAAAGGCCTTGCCTTCCTTTTGGAGCACATTTATCAGGTCTATTGTTTCATTATAGAATTCAGGCCTTTGCACCATTGTACGAATGAGACCTTTATACCCCGGATACACGAGCCTGGCAAGCCACCTTGCCCTAAATGGTCCTCTCCGGTACCCCTCATGTTTGGTCAGTATGATGACATTTTTTTCGTTTCCGTCTGCTATAGACTTCCGTATCGGTATCGGGTCCGAAACCCCGCCATCCAATAATTTTTGACCATCAATTTCAACTACCCTGGAGACAAAAGGGAGACTGCTGGAAGCCCGGAGTACTCGCAGGATGTCACACTTACCTTTTTCAAAATAAACAGGCGCTCCGCTAAAACATTCGGTTGTCCCGATTATCAGCCTCTCCCGGGCCATATTAAAGGTGTCATAATCAAAGGAAACGAGCCGGTTGGGAATTTCATCAAACATGAAATCCATTCCGAAAATGCTCCTGTGGATGAGGAGGTTCCTGTAACTCAGATATCTCGGGTCACGAATATACCCGATATTAACGGTCCTGTTCCTGCCCTTCTGCCTTGAAAGGTAGGAAACGGCCTGACAGGCCCCGGCAGAAACACCAACGATATATGGAAAATATAAACTTTTCTCCATAAAATAATCAAGGACCCCTGCGGTGAAAACACCCTTCATTCCGCCTCCCTCAAGGACAAGCCCTGTACCAGCAGTCAAATCCATTTTATGACCCACCTGCCACGGTAAACTTTTTCCCATTATGCTGACAAATAATTTGGATAAAATCTTATCAAAACTGGTATTCTGCAGGGGACCTGATTTTCCTCCACTTATCGTGCCCTCAATTAACAAATTAGTAAAAAAAAGTACCTGCATCAGTTTACATATATGCTAAAAAAACGGGAAACATATTCCCGAAATTTAATTTATTTAAGGAGGAAACCCAAATGTACCACTTTAACCCACAACTAAATCCAGGCAGCCAGTATTTGCCAGGGCAATTGACAGGACAGCAACCTGCGGGCAACGTTAACCCGGGAATGCAATTCCAGCAGCAGGGCCTGCAGCAGCCCGGCCAGGGACAGGCTGCTCAGTTTGGAGCCCATGAAACGATGCAGGTCCATGAAGTCCTGTCCGGAATGATCGAAGGAATCAACAGATTTAATCTGTACCGGCCTTTCATTCAGGACTCCCAGTTAAGTTCTATCATGGACAGACACCTTCAGTTTATGAATCAAACTTATGACAACATTATTTCTTATCTTCAAAACAGGGGCACAATTACCACCATGCCTTATCATGGCACAAGAAAACCCTCTGTCAGTTACGGATTAAGTAACCCGGCACCAATGCATCCCAACCGCAGCCCACAGGCCTTAAACGACAGGGATGTGGCTATGGGAATGCTGGCCTATCATAAATGCAGTGCTATTATATCAACATTGGCAGCTCTTGAATGTGCCGATCCGGCCTTAAGACAACTAATGCAGAATTCGGCAAACTCCTGTATGAACGAGGCCTGGGAGTGCTTTGCCTACATGAATGAAAAGGGCATGTATCAGGTGCCGACTATGCTGCCAAATACAACCTATACATTCATAAACACCTATCAGTAGGTGAATGGTCCACAATAATCCTTTACATTTGGTTTGTCAGGTGCTAGAATTAATTCAAAGCTCAAGTTAACAGGTTTAGTGAGATCCATCCCTTCTCAGCTGCCTTGTATGGTTGTAGGAGAAAGAGAGTGTATCCCTATTCCATTCTGGGCCAAAATTAAGAGGAGGATTTATTATGTTTGAAGACAAGACACTGACCTGTAAGGACTGTGGAACTGAATTCGTCTTTTCAGGATCAGAACAGGAATTTTACGCTGAAAAAGGATTCGAAAACGAACCGGGACGCTGCCCTTCATGCAGAGCATCCCGCAAGCAGAACCGCGGCGGGTTTGGACGGGGTTCCCGCCCCCGCAGGGAAATGCATGAAACCACATGCTCTGCCTGTGGCGTAACCACTCAGGTACCGTTCCGTCCCAGTGGAGACCGCCCGGTTTATTGCAGTGACTGTTTCAGCAAAAACAGAGGATACTAATTTACCAAAAACCATGGAGTGCCTCATTATTGTGGGGCACTCCATTTTATTTTAGGCTATGAAAGTAAGGGGCTCTCCCTTTTGACTGGAAAATATTAGCCAATTACTGTGCAAACTTTCACATACTCAGCAATTTTTTGCATGTAATTATTTTCACTTTCACAATCTTAATGAACAATATCTGAATTGATTTCTCTTAATATGTTTTCCATCAGGCCCAGGGAGTATGGCTGGTCTATCCTGTAAGGATGATAGAGCATTCTGATTTGAGTAACCTCAGGGGCCTGCATAAAAAACCCAAGGTCTACAGGAATGCATCCCTGCCTGAGAAAGAACTTCTTTCTTGCTACATAGTTGTCTTCATCCTGGCACATTTCCAGGACATGGCCGATACATTCCGGGTGTTTTTCCCTGAGCATGTCAATCATATTCCAATAGAGCTCAGTCCCTATGCCCTGGTTGCGGAACTCTTCCATAACCACTAGTGCCTCCAGAAACCCTACCTTGTTATGGGGGTAATAGCAAAAAATGACGAACCCGGCCATTTCTCCAAGGCATTCCGCATAAATGACATGGGACTCCAGTTTTTGCTCCTCACCGGCAAGCAGCCTGCCTACCAGGGACTCCACATCCTTGCTGGAGTAGTGAAAAATATCCTTGCAGTATTCCGCCAGTGTAATAAAGGACTCCCTGTTGTGAAGTTCGTGAATCTTTAACATACCGCTCCCCCCAAAAACTGTTATAATATTATTATATTATTTTAATATGCAATTTCCGTGCCAATCTTCTTGCTTTTCTGAAAGGGGGGAAAGTGTTTGTGGTCACCTTCACTATCAGGATGGAATGGTTACTGTGGCGATCACCCTTTAGGCTTAAATAGTAATGAACCTAAAAAACCAAAAATAATAGCTGCCGATACACCCGCACTGGTAACCTCAAATATTCCGGTAAGTACCCCGATGAAACCTGTGTTTTTTGCTTCCATCAAGGCTCCCTTCACCAACGAATTCCCAAAGCTGCTGATAGGGACAGTAACCCCTGCACCGGCAAATTTTATTAACGGCTCATAGAGTCCCAGCCCGCCCAGTATCGCTCCGGCTACGACCAGAGTGCTCATGGTATGTGCCGGGGTCAATTTGAGGACATCAAACATCAATTGGCCGATAACACATATACCTCCGCCAATGATAAAGGCCCAAATAAACTTTTCCACTTTTTAACTCACTCCTTCCGCCTGACAGACTATATGCTGCCCTGCTCTCTTTCTATCGACACAGCATGGGCAATACATGGTATACTCTCTTTTTGCTGATATGACAGCGGTGATAATAAGGCGCCGGTAGCAACAACCAGAATTCTGCTCAATTCACCTTTCTGCATCCGTTTCAGAAAATGCCCGTAAGTAACCATGGCCGAACAGGCACAGCCGCTGCCCCCGGCCAATACAGGCTGTTCTTCTTTATATATCAGGATTCCGCAATCAGTTAATATTTCCGGCGGAATTATGATATCATGCTTTTTCAACAGGTCCCCCGCTATTCTATGCCCCACACGGCCTAAATCTCCGGTTGCAATCAGGTCATAATACTCAGGTTCCCTTTTCAGATCCCGTAAATGGGCCTGAATAGTGTCAACCGCTGCCGGGGCCATAGCAGCACCCATGTTAAATGGGTCGGAAATACCCATATCTATCACTCTGCCAATAGTGGCCGCAGTTACCCGCTGCCCCTCTCCGTCCCTGGAAACCAGGGCTGCCCCTGCTCCGGTAACAGTCCACTGTGCCGTGGGGGGCTTTTGCCCCCCGTATTCGGTAGGGTACCTGAATTGCTTTTCTGCAGCTACATTGTGGCTTGATGCCGCTGCCAGGGCATTTTCAGCCGCCCCGGAATTAACAAGTAAGGCAGCCAGGGCAAGCCCCAGCATGGAAGTAGAGCAGGCGCCGAATATTCCTACATATGGCATCCCCAGCGTTCGTGCCGCAAAGCTGCTGGAGATAATCTGGTCCATCAGGTCCCCGCTGAGGAGGAACTGAATATCTTCTTTTTTCATGCCTGCCTTATCAATTGCTTTTTCACAGGCCTGTTCCAGCAGTTTTTTCTCAGCCTTTTCAAAGCTGTCCTGGCCCAGCCATACATCCTCATGGAGAATATCAAAGTCATCGGCCAAAGCCCCTTTGGCCTCAAAAGGACCGCCAACTGCCGCCGCTGCACGAATCACCGGCTTGGAATCAAATACCCAGGTTTGATGACCCTTTAGCATCATATTCCCCCCAGAGCCTGGACTGTTATTTTTACCAGGGCCACAATAAAAGCCGAAAAAACTCCATAGGCAATTACAGGGCCGGCCAGTTTGAACATATTGCCGCCAACACCCAGGACATAGCCCTCAGTACGGTGCTCAATGGCTGCAGAGGCTACAGTATTGGCAAACCCGGTTACCGGAACTGCACTTCCGGCACCGGCCCACTGGGCAATATGGTCATAAACCCCCAGCCCGGTTAACAAGACCGAAAGCATTATCAGTACCGCAACAGTGGGATTACCGGCCGTAACCTCTGTAAACCCGAAATAGGTCATAAACATCCATTGCACCCCCTGGCCAATAGTACAGATGATCCCCCCGGCGATAAAGGCCCTGATACAATTTGTCAGTACCGGGCGGTTTGGTACCCTGACCTTGGCAAACTCTTTATATTCCTGCTGTGTCAGGCTCAGTTTTTTGCTTTTTACGTTGGACATTTTCCTGATCACCTCATCTTAAAAGGTATGGTTCCAATTTCTCTCTTACCTGTTCCAGTCGTTCGGCATTTTTCAGGTACATATCTTTCACCTGTTTGTCTTTAGTATCCAGGGCAAAACTTAATAGGTCAGCCTGACTCTTCTCAAGATTTGCATAAAGGAGTTCCTTCACTTTTGGCTGCGGGACCTGTACAGCATCATCAAAAAGGTCCACATAGAGTTCTCCGGAACCATCCACCTGGCCGATAAAGACATTATCCCGGGACACACCCAGGCTGTCCAGCTGTACCTTGAGCCAGTCCCGGTTAAGGCCCAGGTTGGAAAGCGGTTCATCGAGGATGTTACCATCCAGGATGACGGTCTGGGGTTCTGGCTGAGGAGACACCTTTTTACCCAGGTCATGGGGAGTTACCGGCTTTTTCTCTGACTTCAGGAATACATTGATATCACCCGTTGTTTCCATTACGGCAAATTCGACATCTGCCAGGTTAAATACATTTTTGGAGCGCAGCTCCCGCAGGAGTTCTTCCCCTGTGTACCTCACCTGAAGCAAATTTTCTTCCATCACTTTACCGTCTTTCATCAGTATCGTTGCCTTACCGTGAATCAGGTCATGAAACCATTTGCTTTTCAGAGCCAGGTAATCCAGGATAACGGCAAGGACAACCCAGACACCCAAAGCAATTAGCCCTAAGGCAAGGTCCCGGATAACATTAATGGAAATCAGGGCTGCAATGATAGCTATAACCATGTAATTGACAAAATTGAAAGAATTCATTCGCGATGGCTGTCTTTTCCCCATTACCCTTGTCAGCAGCAGAGCTATAAAAAACAAACCTCCTGACCTGAGTAATATTTCAGTCCACTCCCTCATTGGCACCACCCTCTCACAACCCTTTGTACTGCGGTTCTTCAAATTCCAGATTCTTTAATCTCTTTTCCAGATCACCGGTAATCTCACTGACGGCCTGAAGCCCTTCCTGATAAACAGAGGCAGATTCCTGGTCCTGACACTGATAGGCATAAATCTCCAGAGTACCTTTGATTCCCTTTAAAGTCGCTATAGTCTGTTTCACCTTGGCACCAACAGTCATGATTATCCCCCATTAACCGGATATTCCGGCGTTGTCATAGGGCTTATTGAATTTCCAGCCCGATTCTAGAATACCCGCAACTTTTCCAGAGTATGTAATCATAAGGCGTGCGTATACAGGTAATCTTTAGGGAAAAACTGTAGGCTTACGAATTTTTAAAAATAAAAATGGAATAATGTATAAAACAAACAGTCTCATTGGGAGGTTGAAGATTTGAACATAACTGAAAATTTGATTCAGGTAAATGGTGGTTACAGAATGTACTACCGAAAAAAAGATGCTAACATGCCTTGTATTGTAATGATGCACGGTATACCAACAAACTCATTCCTGTGGATGACTGTAATGCCCCACCTGATGAACCAGGCAACCATAATTGCACCCGACCTGATAGGTTATGGAAAATCCGACAGGGGTCCGGCTTCGGACCTCACCCTGCCAAAGCAGGCAGGTTATATAGTACAGCTGTTAAATTCAATTGGCATCAAAAAAGCCCACTTCATAGGCCATGATCTGGGCGGAGGTATTGCACAAATACTTGCGGTTAATTACCCGCAAGTAGTTGAGAGCATTATGGTTATCGACGGAGTATGTCTGTCCAATTGGCCGCTTCCGGGAGTAGTGGCTCTGCGTTACCCGGTCAGTCCGGAATTTGAACCGTCTCCCCTGTTTATTGAAAGGATGATTCGCGGCGGAGTGCTTAATCAACAATCTCTTACTCTCGAAATGGTCAGGGCCTTTGTAGAGCCATTTGCCACACCGAACGGTCCCGCTGAGCTGCAGCAGGCTTCATTTGCGCTTGAGCACCACCAGACCGAAGAGCTGGTACCCTCATTAATGCAGCTAAATATACCTGTGACAATACTTTACGGGCAGTACGACAGATATCTGGTTCCCTACTGGGGTCTGCGGCTGCAGGAGATTATTCCAAATTCCGTTTTCCGAGTACTGCCCAATTGCAGCCACTTCTCAATGATTGATAATCCGCAGTTAGTGGCAGAGGAAATTTTAATGCACTTGGCAAGGGTACGGCAAAACCGGTCTCTGACTGCCGGCCATTCCCAAACCACACATTTTATTTTTTAATTAATGCTCCTTTTAGACCTTCAAAAAAAAGGGCTACCGGATGCCAACCGGTAGCCTTAAGGAGGTTAAAAACAATTTAAATCACATTTAAACATCGTTTAAATGATGATTTAAATCATTATTTTAATCATAAAAGCGTTAACTTACATAAGTGGAGGCCAGTTAAACGTTAGCTTACATAAGTGGATCCATAGTCAGTGCAGGGTGTCCTTTTTCCTCCAGGAATGGAAGGATCTCTTCACCGGTGACTCCGACAGTCTCATCAGCAATCTTGTCTACGAAATCACGGCCGAGTCCGTCCTCTTCAGCTCTCTCTTCGAGAATCTCACGAAGCGATTCCTTCAGAGCCTTGGGCATCCAAACCAGGCGGCCCAAACCACCGTCTGCCTTGATAAACTTCCGGGAACCGAAGTATGCTTTACCGATTCCCATAAATCCTGGCATCTGGGCGCCACCGCCGCAGGTACCTGCCAGGGTTGAGAAGTTCATCCCACAGGGGGTCATCCCGGAGTGTTCCCGGTTAACCACCATGAAACCATTGGCTTCCGGAACCATTGTCATGATAACCTCAAAGCATCCGCAGGAGGTCATCGGATTGTCCATGATGGTGTAGAAGTTAACTGCCTCAACAGTCCTCTGGGAGTTCTGATAAATGAACTCATTAAAGGACTTCCACTGTCCCTTGACCTCATCAATACACTCACCCTTAAGTATGGGGACATTGGCGCCATGGGGGTTGATCTCATATGCAGCCTTGGCATCAAGCCAGGATACGGCACCACACAGACCTACCCGCTCAGGGGCAACAACACATACATGGGTTGGGGCAAATGACTGGCAGAGAGTGCAGGAATAGAATTCTTCAACACCTTCATCAGTCAGCTCGCGGAGACGGGCATCACGCGCATTGTACTTCTCACGGGCAAACTCACGGCGCTTGAGTACTTCTTCCTCATCTGTAATCAGGTCGATTTGAACCCGGTCAACAATTGCCGGGAACTCGGCCTTAAACTTGGCATAAAGCAGTGTTCCCAGGTGCTCCAGGCGGAAGCCTTTGGCAAATGCATCCTTGGTAAACCGCAGCCAGTTCAGGTCACGCTGGGCAACGTGCCAAATACCTTCGCCATAGTTGGTAAAGTAATGCACCCGGCGCTCCAGGACAGGTTCAAAGTCACTCTGCATTTTACGCCCGTAAATCTTAACATGGATTCCCAGGGGCAGCTTGCCGCCATCTTCACCCAGAGTGTCAATATCAGGACCGAGCAGGGTAATTTTACCGTCTTCGATGTCATCTCCCACCATTTCAACCAGTTCGAACCCGGGAGTACGCCCGCCGCCAAACTCACAGTACATATCTCCCTTACGCACAGTCTCACCTTCAAAAGCAGGACCATGGTTAATGGGGATATCGATTTCGATATTGGTGAGTTTAACTCCCCTAACTTCCAGGGCAACCTGAATAATCTTGTCATAATCAGGTTCAGAGATAAACCAGTCGGGAATCATCTCATCTTCAGCAAGAGGCTGGTCAGTAATAACCGGGAAACCGGTATAAATTGCCCCGGCACAGGCGGCATCCTTAACAAAGTCATGCTCACCCAGGTAAAGAATAAAGGCAAGTACACGACGACGCTGGTAATCTCTCTGGGCATCCCTGAGTCCGGCCTTGATACCACCGAACATCATCCCGGCCCGGAGTGCATAGTTGGCAGCATGGACAACCTGGGTGAAATTGCCCAGGGGGTAAGCAATATAATCCAGACCCAGCTTAACATTTTCTTCAAGCAGCTGTTCAATTATTTCGTCACTAAGGAATATCATCATTCCTTTACTCATCAGGTCAGCCACAATTTTGGCTGCCAGCTTGCTGTCTCTGGCCCGGCCTACGATAACAGCCTCACCGGGGATGGTCCAGTCAACCATCTTGATACCATAGGAACGGACGACAGGGTCGCCGATAAATCCGGTCCACGGTTCAGGGAACCTGGGATTGTTTTCATCATAGCCTATGTACTGAATGGCCTCAATGATTTCAGCAGCATACCATGTTGACATACCGTTTAACCGGTATTGCTCAAAGGTCAGCGCTTCTGAGATCTGATTGCGCATCCTGTTCAGGATAGGTATCAGTTCACCGAGAGTGGTAACTTTTTCACCGCTCCAGCAGCGGATTACCGGCAGGAAGTAAGCGGTGTTAGGATAGCCTATCTTTTTATCCCTTCCATGAGTGCGGATTGCCCTGGTTAAAAGAATTTCTGCATAGCTAACTGCAGTAATGGCGCCTTTGTATGCCCTTCTGAACATTTTAACGGGCTCTTTGCCTTCCATAGCTTTTTCAGCTTCTGCATATATCTGGTCAAAGTTAAGTTCCTCTGACATTCTTGTTCCTCCTTTCGAATTTGGAAATCCGAATTAATAGTTCTGGCACAATTTAGTTTCGAATTTTTCGGCAGCCTTCTTGTGAACCCCTAATTTCCAGGTCCTGTATTCAAGAGCATTCAAAATCTTTTGGGCTGCAAGCTTGGGATCCATTTCAAAGATGAAGTATCCGCCATAGACATCACTGGCAATCTGGGTAGTAATGCTATAGAACAGATCACTGCCTTCAACAGGAGGCATTGTGCCAACATGGACGGGCGCCCCTAAAGTTACATAATGGGTACCGATAGAGACAGCCTTGCCGCTCATAGCTTCGGGGGCCGATGCCACAAACGGTACTTTAGGAGTATCTACACCCATATAGTTGGCCATATCCATGAAGAGGTCAGAGCAACGTGTATTGTCAACACAGGAACCCATGTGGAATGTTGCCGGGAGTTCAAGACCGGATTTCTCTTCGAGGGTATCCAGGAAAGCATTTAAGCCGTCTCCACACAGTTCCTTCCTATTAGCAGGATTCATAATGCCAAACTTGGCCATATCCTGAGCAGAACATCCGGTTGCTATAATAAAGACGTCATTTTTCAGGAGTTCCCTGGTGATGGTAATATGGGCCTCATTTTGTATTGTCTTCAGGTTTTCACAGCCGCACAGCAGGGCAACACCCTTAATTTGTCCGGATTCAATAGCATCAACAAGGACACCGACCGGTTTTTCGGCATTCACTTTACCTAATATATCGTACATAGCTTCAAGACTGAAACCGGCAACAACTTTCTCTTTATACTGCGGTATTTTAACAGGTCTGTCTTTCCGCTCTTTATAAGAATCAATAGCAACCCTGACTATTTCCTTGGCATCATTCATGGCTGTATCTACATTAAAGGGAACATGCATGGAACCGGGAAGCTTAACAATATCCTGGGTGGAAATAATCTTGGTGTGGAAGCACTTGGCCACCTGTACGATCCCCGGCATAATACATTGTACGTCTACAACCATGGCATCAACGGCTCCGGTGGTAATGGCAAGTTCCTGGGATGAGAATGATGTACAAATTGGCACACCCTGTCTCATGAGGACTTCATTTCCCGTACAGCAGATACCGGATAACTGGATGCCGGCAGCGCCTGCTTCTTTGGCTTCCCCTTCTAATTCCCTGGCAGCAGCAACAATCATCTCACTGAGAATTGGGTTGTGTCCGTGAAGAATTATATTAACATGGTCAGCCTTCATTACACCCATGTTGGCTTCGGAAACAACAGGCTCCGGAATACCGAAGATTACATCTGACAGGTCAGTAGCAATCTTCATACCTGTGACATCTGCCAATGCGGCCCGGAGGGCACTGAATGTAATGTTAACAGGGTCATTATCCTGTCCAACATGTGCCTGTGCCAGAAGGTCTGCCATAGCTGACTGGATTCCGTTAGGCATTATATTGCAGGCCCTGTACTTTTCCCTGCGTCCTTCAGTAACCATGGAAATAGTCCAGGTACATTCGCCCATACCAGGCAGAATTTCAAAGTCTCTTAAGGCAAGTTCTGCCACTTCTTTTGCCAGCTCCAGGTCAGATTTGCCTTCGGTTCCTATACCCACCTTGGCAGCAACACTCTTCAGTTTTTCGGGGCTGGTAATTTTATAATCAGGGGCCTTTCCTTCTGAGAGTTCTAACAGGGAATGGGCAATATGCCTGCCGTGTTCACAGTGGGCGGCACACCCTGTAAGCAGCATCGTACCGGTGCTCCTGGCTGCAATGGTCCAGGCATCGGCACCGCAAATACCTTTGCTCTTGGGTCCGGTATCGGCAGTAAGCCGGCAGGGACCCATCATGCAAAACCTGCAGCAAATCCCTTTGTAGCCAAACTGGCACTGGGGCTGTTGTGCCAAAAACCGGTCAAAAGTTGTCTGGATACCTTCTTGCTGGGCCTTGTCAATCATCTCCAAAGCAGCCGGGTCAATGGAACGTTTAACGTTTTTGGGGTCAACAACTCTCGGGTAATCTGACGGTTTGCAGGTGTGGTTTGGGTCTTTAAATCTTGGCATTAACTTAACCCTCCTTAAAATAGTATAAATCTCTGATCATTTCTCTTGGATTTCACAACCAGGTCTCCATTTTCCAAAAGTAATGTCACTTCTCTCCCCCGGACATTTAGCCAAATGTCCTCAGTACCACCACCTCCTGCAGTCTTTTTTGACGGACCTTTATGTAGATGAATACCTGGTTTTGCGGGCTGTCGGTTTTGCGCAAAGGGTTAGAAACAAAGTAAGAGAGCGGATTTATAAGTAGAAGGATAATATTATTCGAACTTTTCTGAAATATCTTAAAAGTTATACTTTGACTGTCCCATATTTGTTTCGGGCATAAGCCCACTTCCTATAATAAACCAAATTTAGGTTTTAGTCAAATGCCCATAACCAATTTATGATAATTTTATTAACAATTATAGGATTAATTTTGGGTCAAAAAACAGCTGCTCAGGAATATACAACTCCTGACAGCCGTTTTGCACAATATTAAGCAGCCTTATTTCTAATGATTCTCATCATGGTTTGCCTCGCAGTCCCATCCTTAACATAAACCCACCAAAAGTAACCATCCCCCTTCACCTGGAATATACTATGTACAGTCATATTAATAAGGAGGTTTTGCAATGAGTAACAGTAACCCCCTCCTTACAGTTCAGGTGAAGGATGTCAAGACAAACCAGCCGCTGAACAATTTCAAATTTATTGTCAATGAAAACAATGTGGGCAACCCCTTTGACCCTGACCCTGCCAACTGGCCCTCCCTGAAACCGGGAGCCAGTCATAGTCCGGTAATTGCCGCGGGGGATTCATCTTCTCCCGTGGTGGCTGTGCCGGCAGGCAGTTATCTTGTCTCGGTTCTTGCCCCCGGCTATAAGCTGGGCGGACACCACATCAGTATTTCTTCTAACCAAACCGTGACCATAGAACTCTACCCTGACCCCCTTCCCCTCTCCACAATCAGGGTTCATGTTTTCCATGACAACGGCCCTGTCAATGGTGAAGACGATGTCCCGCTGGAACATGGGCTGGAGGGTTTCAGGATAGTGATCGGTGATGTGGTGGGAGAAGTGACCACCGATTACTTCGGTAACGTCCTGGGCACCCAATATGAAAAAGATGCCCAGGGACATCTCATTCTTGACCCGGGGGGCAAACCGGTTCCCATTCCGGATACCGGTGGCATAATCCGGACTGATGCCAACGGTGATGCCGTTATTGAATATCTGGCCCCGGGCAAATATGAAGTGCAGGCCATCCCACCTGACGGGACTGACTGGATTCAGACCACCACTATTGAAGGAACTCATATAATTGATGCCTGGATTGAAGAGGGCAATGACGGGTACAGTCCCCGTGAAGGCTTCAAAGCTCCTCTGGTCTGGATAGGTTTTGTGCAGCCCATGGAGTTTCCCCTGCCGGGGCCGGGAGAAACCACGGGAACAATCACGACCCAGGTCAAAACAACAATTGAATTTGTCCCCCCAACCAAACCCCTGACCCTTGGTGACCCGGTGAACCGTCCCTGGGTCGCCTTGACCGATGTGGGGCGTACAGACAGACAGGTTTACACCGGCCGTGGCGACAGCAGCGGCAATGTCCTGATAACAAATGTCCCGGCTGGGGTATACCAGATAGCTGTCTGGGATGAACCCCTTGATTACATTATTTCTTTCAGAACCGTGCAAGTACCTGACCCGGTAACCGGCAGCTGGAATGTGACGATTGCCGACGACCCGGCCAGGTATCCCGGGCAGATAGGTATCCCGCGCTGGTATGGATGGATTATGGGAACAGTATTCTGTGACAGCAATGGAAACGGGGTTTTTGAACCCGAACTGGGGGAAAAAGGTATCCCCAATGTTGCCGTTGGGACCCGGTTTAAGGACGGCAGTATCCAGTACAGTACCGTCACCGACATGGCGGGCAATTACTCTCTGGATGAGGTCTTTGAACTGGAGCGTTTTAATGTTACCGAAGCCGGTTTTACCCGGTTCGGGAGAACTACGGCTGCAGCCACACCGGACTACCAAAACCCTGACCAGAAGCCCACCACCGTATATGATGGCGACCTGACCCTGGCTACCCTGACCTGGGCGGCCAAGAAGAACCGTATCGACTGGGGCAAGAAAGAATACCCCCTGCCCGGAGCAGACGGTATCCTGGAGACTTCTGATGACATTACAAATGGCGGCATATCGGGAATGATATATTATGCTACCATGCGCAACGAACTGGACCCGCGCTATGCCGTGGCCGAGGGTTATGAGCCGGGAGTCCCCGATGTTGTGGTTAACCTTTATACCACTACCGTTGACCCGGTAACAGGGGAAATACAACGGGGACCCAAAATAGATTCCGTAACCTCTGATGCCTGGGAGCACCCCCGGAATAATGACGGGGACCCGGTCCTTGAGGTTCCCGGCACCGGAAACTACATTGCCAGGGGTGTATTTGACGGCGGGTATGCCTTTGAACCTCTGGCCGAAGGGGTCTATATCGTTGAAATTGAAGTGCCCCATGGCTATAAAATACTGGATGAATCTTCAATAAACACAGGGGAAGGCGATACCTTTATACCGGCCGAAAATTTTTCTGCCCAGATTGCCCCCCCGCCCTATGAGGGTTCTTCCCGCACCGCCAAAATTATAACTGTGACTTGGGGACAGAATGCCGCTGCCGACTTCTTTATTTATACCGATGTCCCGGTCCCTGGCAGGATAGTCGGCTTCCTGCTGGATGATGTCAATATCGAAACAGACCCCGCCAGAATTTACTATGGAGAGAAACGGGGTATTCCCCTGGCACCGGTGGGAATCAGGGATTTTACCGGCCGCCTGATTACAACGGTACACTCTGACCTTAACGGAATTTTTGAAGTAATCCTGCCATCTACGTATACCGCAAATATCCCCTCTCCCTCAGGAGTTGCTCCGGGGATGTACCAGGTAATCGGCAATGACCCCGGAAACCCTGATGCCCCAAATGAAAATTACAACCCCAATTACCACACCCTGAAAATGGTGTTTGAAGTTTGGCCGGGAAAAACAACTTATGCCGATGTGGCCCTGTTCCCCATCACCGCCTTTGTGGAAACCCCAGGCAGCCAGTTCGCCCAGCCGCCGCTGTGTGATGCAAAACCGGGAACCCCGCAGATCACCAGGGTCAACAGAGTTTATTTCACCCGTACCGGGTCCAGGACACTGGTCATTGATGGTATTGACTTCGGAAACCGAATTGGTTATGTGACCTTAAACAATCGATTCCTGCCTGTCAGCAGGTGGCGAAACAACCGGGTCACCTGTGCCGTCCCCAGGAACTTTCCCAGCGGCGCCTGGCAGCTGCTGCTGTATAATTCGGACGGTATCGCAGCACCAACAGGACTGACCATTCATATCCCCGGCTCCAACTATAATCCGCCGGTTGTAAACGTTCCGGCAGGCGGCTCGATCCAGTCAGCTATAGATAATGCAGCTGAGAAAAGCCTGATTATTGTGGCACCCGGTACTTATTATGAAAGTCCCATCATCTACAAAAATGTTAAGATCCAGGGGTATGGGGCAGAAGTCACCAGGATTGACGGGCGCTTTTTCCTGAGCTATCTTGAGCAGTGGGTCCAAAAACTTAACAGCATTGAATTCGACGGTAACCAGGAAATCCCCCGGGGACAGGTAATTACCTTTGTGGCCAAAGACGGGGTATTTGGCAGCAGCTTCCATACCCAGCTTGACGGTTTCTATATTACCGGCGCCAGGGGCGAAGAAGGCGGCGGGCTGTATATCAATGCTTACTGCCGCAACCTGGAAATCAGCAACAACATACTCCGGAGCAACGGCGGCGGTTTCGGAGGCGCGATTACCGTTGGCAGTGCTTATATCGGAGATAATCACAATGAACGTATCAGGATTTATTACAACAGGATACTCAACAATGGCGGCATCAGCCTGGCCGGGGCTGTCGGCATCTTTAACGGCGCCCACTATTACGAAATTGACCATAACGAAATATGCGGCAATTATTCCGCCGAGTATGGCGGCGGCATTTCCCACTTCGGCCTGAGCAGGTTCGGCAAAATCCACCACAACTGTGTATCATTCAATGCCTCCTTTGACGAAGGGGCAGGCATTTTCATCGGCGGCGAACAACCGGTCCCCCCGGCTGTGCTTTCGGCAGGTTCCGGTGAAGTGGAGATATACAATAACTGTATCCAGGGGAATGTTGCCAATGATGACGGCGGCGGTATCAGGCTCCTGCAGCCGGGTACCTACCTGATTAAAATCTACAACAATATGATTGTGAACAATGTCTCCACAGACCTGGGCGGCGCTGTTGCCCTTGACGATGCCGCCAATGTGGTTATTTACAATAATACCATAGCCAAAAATATTACCACAGCCACAGCCGAGGACAGTGACGGCAATCCCCACGGCGCCGGTCTGGTGAGTGAAATGAACAGTTCCGCCTTCCAGGCCGTGCTGCCTCCCGGCTCTCCGGTTTTCAGTGACCCGGTGCTGTTTAATAACCTGTTCTGGGATAACCGGGCTTATCATTTTGATATCAATACCGGAAAGCTCTCCACTGATTACCTGCGGATTGACCTGGAGGTTTTCGGTGGGGCCACACCCCTGTATATGTCGCCTGATTACTGTTACCTGACTGTCCCTTACGGTTCCGGGGCGCATAATATAGTATATAACGGACATAATTCCCCAAGATTTAAGAAAACCTTTGATACCAAACTTAATGTGGTGGCCTTCACCACCGAACCGACCTTTAAATCAGTCAAAATTGTCACTGTAACTCCGGAAGCAGAAGGTGATTACCACCTAAGGCGAAACTCCCCGGCTGTGAACAGCGGCACCAAATACTTTACCGCCGGCGGCACAACCTGGCAGGCCCCGGATTTCAGTTTTGACGACCTGCCCAGGCCGTGGCAGAGATATGACATCGGGGCAGATGAATTCTGGCCTGTACCCTTACCCTATCCCGTGCTGAAAATCTTTGACACGGTATCTGAAATGCTAAAGAAAAAGGGGATTAATTTCCCGTCACCTTTCATCGGCCACACTCCTACCCTGATGCATGTAATAACGGCGGAAGAGCCGGAAAGGGGCGATGAAAATGGCAGTAATCAATAAGCGTTTTGGAGCCACCGATGGCCACATTAAAATGCCTGACGGCTCTGAACACTACATTTTTGGCTGGGTTGACCTGACCGGAATTCCGGAAAGCGAAATATTTTCCTACAGGGGAAAAGCTCAGCTGCTGGGGCCCCTTTTGGAAGTAAAAGTCGGAGATGAAGTATACCTGACTCTGACTAACCTGGGCATGCCGGTCAGGCCCGACCTTGATGACTCCCATACGGTCCACTGGCACGGTTTCCCTAACCAGATAGCCCTTTATGACGGTGTCCCGGAAGCATCCATATCGGTACCGGTGGGCAGGGATTTTGTTTACTACTATAAACCCCTGGACCCGGGCACTTATATGTACCACTGTCATTTCGAACCCGTGGAACATATCCAGATGGGCATGATCGGGCCCCTGCTGGTACGGCCTGCGGATTATGACCCCAATAACCCGTTATATAAAACTGCTTATGGCCATGGGACCGGAACCGAATTTGACCGCGAATACTTTGTATTCCTGACTGAACTGGACAGTGCTGCCCACCACCAGGTGGCCAGTGTCCAGGAATATGACTGGACGGATTTCTCTCCTGATTACTGGTTAATCAATGGCAGGTCCTACCCGGATACTGTCAAATCCGCCGGGGACCTGCCTGAACAGCCATTTCCAGCTTTAATTAAAGCAAACTCCGGGGAAAAAGTCCTGCTCCGCTATATTAACCTCGGCTACCAGCAGCACTCCATAGAGATCCTGGGTATCCCTGTCCGGATAGTGGGTCAGGATGCCGCCAGGCCTCTGGGACTGAACGGGGAAGACCTGGCTTACTGGAAGGACTGCAATTACTTTGCCGCCGGGCAGACCCTTGACGCAATATTTACCGCACCCGCCCCGGGGACGTATCCCGTTTTTAACCGGGATTGCTATAAAAATACCAATGCCGGAGTGACACCTGGAGGCATGGTTTCCGAAGTACAGGTATTTGCCGCCGGAACACTGCCTCCCCAGGCCGGTCCGGGGCAGTAAAGGTGGGGTTAAAATGACAGTTAACATTGAGCTGTGGGCTACCGATGGTTATATGAGCACACCTGACGGAAACAGTATTTATATTTGGGGTTTCACTGATACAGCCGGAAAAAAAGCCCAACTGCCCGGGCCCAGAATTGTGGTCACCCAGGGGGATGTTGTCAGCATCACGGTCCACAATCTCCTTCCCGAAGCGACCTCCCTGTTGT
This sequence comes from Thermincola carboxydiphila, assembly GCA_016841325.1. Classification (GTDB taxonomy): domain Bacteria; phylum Bacillota; class Thermincolia; order Thermincolales; family UBA2595; genus Phosphitispora. The sequence continues at coordinate 81,115 of JAENZJ010000011.1, read as the reverse complement.
TTCCCGGCCAGTCAGGCGTACTGGCTGATAATGGCACTGGGCCGCACCTTGCAGAACCACAGTTTGACGGCACCGGAAATTTGGTTTCACTGACGGATTTTGCTGACTATCCCGGCAACCCCGGCGCCAACCCGACCAGCATCAGGTATATCTTTACAGCCGGAAACCCGGGAACATACCTCTATGAAAGCGGCACCAATCCCCATAAACAGGTCCCCATGGGCCTTTACGGGGCAATAATCGTAAGGCCTGCCGACTATGACCCGGCTGTCCCCTCCAGAAAAACTGCCTATGGAGAAAATACCGGGACCGAATTTGACCGGGAATACCTAATTGTTGTCTCTGAAATCGACCCCGTCCTGCACAGCGCTGTAGAAAAGGGCACAGACTACAACATACGCGAATTCAAACCCCGTTACTGGACTATGAACGGCCGCTGCGCCCCAGACACCATGTTTGCCGACGGTATGGGCTGCCTGTCCAACCAGCCGTATGGGGCTATGATTATGGCAGAACCGGGTGAAAAAATCCTGATCCGTTATGCAGGCGCCGGTATTGAGAATCACCCCCTGCACCTCCACGGAAACCATACCAGGGTTGTTGCCGAGGACGGCCGCCTGCTAAAAAACGGGACTACTGATTTGTCCTACAAACGGTTCACGATACTCACAGGTTCAGGCCAGACTTATGACCAGATCTTTTCCTGGTCCGGACTGGGTTACAGTCAGGCTAATCCCATTCCCACAACTTTGCCCAACCTGCGCAACCTGGGTGTGGGAGATGCCGGGTGGACCCTGTGGAGCGGCAGCCCATACTTAGGAGAAAAAGGTGATATTCCGGTAGGGGTTACTTCCTTTAATGAGATGGGGGAATATTACTTTATGCTCCACTCCCATGAAGAGATGCAGATTACCAACTGGGGTGAGTTCCCGGGAGGGCTGATGACAATGCTGGCCATTTTCCCTGCCGGTTCGTTGGGTAATGTGGGCACAATAGAATGATTTCCCCTTTGATAATATAAATATTCCCCCTTTATGGAATTGAAAGGAGGAAGAATTTTGACGGTAAATTATAACCTGTGGGCCAAGACAGGCAGTATATCCCTGCCGGGAGCCGGTCCGGTGCCCTTTTGGGGGTTTGCTCCGGCAACAGAAGGGCCTGCCCGGCTGCCGGGACCCCTGTTGGAAGTACCCCAGGGTGAAAATGTTGAAATATCCCTGACAAATGACCTTGCTTCCGGCATTTCTCTGGTTTTCCCCGGACAGGACTTTGTCCCCCAGCCGGTAAAAAACCCGGCCGGCACTTTTGTGTCTTACAATCCGGAAACCGCTTCCGGGGGCACCCTCACTTACTCTCTGACTGTAAGCCGTCCCGGTATATTTCTCTACGAAAGCGGCACCGCCCCGGAAAAACAGATTCAAATGGGATTATATGGCGCCATGGTGGTCCGCCCTCCGGGGTTTGACCCCGGTAACCCAGCTACGTGGACGGCTTACGGCTCCGGCAGCGGAACTGATTTTGATATAGAAAAAATTATGGTCCTCAGTGAAGTGGATACAGCCATGCACCAAGCCCTCGCATCAGGTGACGAACCGGCAGGCTACAAACCGGATTATTTCCTGATCAATGGGCGCAGCTTCCCGGATACCTTAAACCCTGACGACAGCGGGCCGCAGCCTTATGGCGCCAAGGTCACAGCAGCTCCGGGGCAGCGGGTCCTGTTAAGAATTATCAATGCCGGGTTTATGAACCACAATATCCGGCTCCAGGATATTGATGCCAGGGTGGTTGCAGGTGACAGCCGGCCGCTGATAACACCCGTTCTCGACAAATCTTATCTTAAACATACACTTACCATAGGCTCCGGACAGTCATATGATATTCTGTTCACTGCCCCTACTCCGGGGAAATATGTACTTTATGACCGCAATCTGAACTGCTGTGTCAATGGAAACAATTTCCCGGGTGGAATAATGACTTTGGTTGAGGTTCCATAATTAGAAGGTCCCCGGGGTTAGGAGCCTAACCCCGGGGTTAAGCTTATCACCTGGAACGGATTACTGCACCTTCTCCGGTGAAGTACTTCCTGCCCCAGGCCAGGGCCACATTGACCAAGCCAATCATCACCGGCACCTCAATCAGGGGACCGATTACCGCAGCAAAGGCCTGACCGGATTCGATGCCAAACACAGCTACAGCTACTGCAATTGCCAACTCGAAGTTGTTGCTGGCCGCAGTAAAGGACAGGCTGGTAGTTTGGCCATAGTTGACACCCATCTTATGGCTGAGGAAAAAAGATACGGTGAACATCAGGACGAAATAAATCAGCAGCGGGATGGCGATACGCACCACATCCATGGGCAGCTGCACTATCAACTGACCTTTATAGGAAAACATCACTACAATGGTAAAGAGCAGTGCAATCAGGGCCAGGGGGCTGATTTTGGGTACAAAGGTTTTTTCATACCATTCCCTGCCTTTGGCGGGCTCCAGAAACAGTCTGGTCAGCAGGCCGGCAGCAAAGGGAATCCCCAGGTAAATGGCAACACTCCTGGCCACCTCACCCATGGTAATATCAACTTCCATCCCCTTAAGTCCCAGCCATTCCGGCAGTACTGTAATAAAAATATAGGTATATACCGAATAGAAAATCACCTGGAATATGGAGTTAAAAGCCACCAGGGCAGCGGCGTATTCGGTGTCACCTTTGGCCAGGGAGTTCCAGACAATAACCATGGCGATACACCTGGCCAGTCCGATTAAAATAAGTCCGACCATGTACTCCGGGTAATCCTGTAAAAATACTATTGCCAGCACAAACATCAGAACAGGTCCGATAATCCAGTTCTGTACCAAAGATAAGCCCAGCACCCTTGTATTTCGAAAAACCTTGCCCAGTTCCCGGTAATTCACTTTGGCCAGGGGCGGGTACATCATAATAATTAGTCCTACAGCAATGGGTACAGAGGTCGTCCCTACAGACAGCCTGTCTAACAGGTCAGCCACTCCGGGGAAAATATATCCCACCAAAACACCTGCGGCCATCGCCAGGAAAATCCACAGGGTCAGCATCCTGTCCAGCAAAGATAATTTTGCCTCTTTTTGTGCCATTGAATTTTTACCTCCTTTTTTATCGGTTATTTTTTACCCGTAAGTTTAACTGTTAAGTTTTCGTCCGTCAGTCTGCCTGACGGTTTTTCGCTGTCAGCTTTTCACAAACTGCCGGGTCAGTCCTGACCAGGGAAGGCGGCAGATTTGCCAGCTTCCTGCGGATTGGTTCGGAATAACATTTAATTATTTCCGCATCCTCATCCTGAAAGACTTCCTCAAAAACATCGCCATTAAGGGAATAGTATATCCATTTCCCATCCCTGCTGTCCTTTACCAGCCCTGCCTGCCTGAGGATTTTGAGGTGGTGGGAAACCGCCGGCTGAGATATGTCCAGTTTATCGAAGATTTCACAAACACACATTTCCTGTGCCGACAGCATATTCAGTATTTTTAACCTGACCTCATCTCCCAGGGCCTTATAAAATTCGGCAATCTTTTTCATATAACACTTCCTTCCATGTTGATATTTAAATATATTTAATATTATTTATATGTTTATGATATCTAAATTTATGCCAAAAAGCAATATATCAATCCCATAAAATAATGTGTCCCGGATAATAAAATTTCCATTCCCAAAAGGATTTTAAAAAATACAGGAAGAATTAACTAAAATATAAATTAGCAATGATTATTGTTATCTTAATTTGAATACCTTGGAGGACCATTATAACATGAAAACCAGACACCAAAGCACATTATTTTCCTGGTAGTTTTGTTGTAAAGCCCTGATTACGGCAACTTACGGAGGTCTTACAACTCAGTTTACTGTCTCGGTAAGGTAATTTATATTCCCCGATACAATCAGAAAAGCATGTCTGATAAGGAGGTCCCCGGCTGATGAGAATTAATCACAACACAATAGCATTGTTTTCTTTCAACAGCTTAAAAATGGTCAACATGAAAAATAAGAAATTCATGGAAAAGCTGTCCTCAGGGAAAAGGATTAACAGGGCCGGGGATGATGCAGCCGGTCTGGGTATTTCAGAAAAAATGCGGGCCCAGATAAGAGGTATCAGGATGGGCGCCAGAAACGCCCAGGACGCCATTTCCCTGATTCAGACTGCAGAAGGAGCCTTAAAGGAACAACATTCTATCCTCCAGAGAATGCGTGAACTGACAGTACAGGCAGCTAATGATACTTACACAGCAGGAGACCGGGAAAAGACGGAACATGAAGTGGCACGGATGATTGATGAACTTGAAAGGATTACAATTCAAACGGAATTTAATACCCAAAAGATATTTCTGGGAGGTGACGCCGACCCCTATGTGTTTCAGGTGGGGGCAAATGTGGACCAAACCCTGGAACTGAATATTAAAAGGTCTTTGGTACCCTCATTCGGCTACTTTGTCTGGGAGGCCTCCGGACTGATTGTTGGCGGACCGGGAAGTGACAGGATCATAGACCTTTCTGACAGCGGCAAAGCAGAACAGTTCCTGGGGGTTGTCGATAAAGCCATAGAAGATGTTTCCAATGAACGGTCCAATCTGGGTTCTACTCAAAACAGGCTCGAATCTGTTATTTCCAGCCTCAGAATTGCTGAAGAAAACCTTACAGCTGCTGAGTCAAGGATTAGAGATACTGATATTGCTGCGGCTATGGTACAGTTTACAAAAAATCAGATTATCGAACAGGCCTCCCTGGCGATGCTGGCCCATGCAAACCGTACTCCGCAGAATGTACTGCAGCTGTTGGAAGATTAACCCTTGACCGCACTCTAATAACCGCAAGTATAATTTCCTAAAACATTTAGAGACTCCAGGCCCGGACTCGGGGCCTGGAGTCTTGTTTAATTATACGAATAAATATGATGTTGCATTAAACAGGTAACCAATAATTATTATCCCCACTGCCACTATGGTAAAAAAGACTCCCAGGAGTTTGGGTTTGACTACTTTTTTTAGCATAATCATGGAAGGAAGTGACAGAACGGTAACTGCCATCATAAATGCCATTACTGTCCCCACTCCTACCCCTTTGGCCAATAAAGCTTCAGCTATGGGCAATGTGCCGAAGATATCGGCATACATGGGGATACCCACTATGGTGGCAAGTATCACCGCAAACGGGTTATTGGCCCCGATCACATTTTCTATGACTGACTGCGGAATCCAGTTGTGAATTACCGCACCTATCCCGACACCAATCAGGACATACAGCCATACTCTTTTGATGATATCCCTGACCTGGTCCCTGGCATAAGCTATTCTCTCTCCACGTGTTTTCTCCACTACCACAGCATCGACATTCTCTATTTCACTGACATAACCTTCCACATATTTTTCAAGGCCTAATTTGTCAATGAGGGTTCCGCCGACAACTGCCAGGATCAAACCTACAACAACATAGGCAATGGCAATTTTAGCTCCGAAAAATGACATTAATATCAGTATTGATGCCAAATCTACCAGAGGCGAAGATATCAGGAATGAAAAGGTTATTCCCAGCGGCAGACCTGCCGAAGTAAAACCGATAAATATCGGTATACTGGAACAGCTTCAGAATGGGGTGATTGTTCCCAACAGTGCTCCAAAAATATTACCTTTGATACCTCCCATCCTGCCCAGAATCTTTTTGGTCCTTTCCGGCGGGAAGTAACTCTGAATGTACGATATGCCAAAAATCAGCACTGACAACAAAATGAAGATTTTTATTGTATCATAGATAAAAAACTGAATACTCCCTCCGAGCCTCTCCTGGACAGACAAACCAAACACCTTTTCCACCAGAAGACTTACTGATTCTGAGAGCCATGTCATCCTCAGCAGCTGGTCATTCAGCCAGCTGAAGATTTGAGTTATCATAAAAATCACCACTCTTCCAGTAGATTAACCCCATTCTCAATCAGCTTCTTTTGGCAGCCTCTGTAATGACTTCAGTCAACTTTGCTTTGGAAGGCACGCTGCCGGAGAGTTTCACCTGACCGTCAATCACCAGGGCAGGGGTCGACATGACACCAAAGGACATGATCTCCTTCATATCTGTCACATGGGTAACACTGGCATCCAGATCCAGTTCTGCCAGCACATTAAAAACCATTTGCTCAAGTTTGTTGCAGTTGGCACACCCTGAACCCAATACTTTGATATCCAAGTTGCTCACCTCCTTTTACTTTTTCCTTTCCTGCTTAACAACTCCAATGTCTCATTAACCTGGGATATAAGTATTTCTTCCACAAGGTCCAGTATTTCAAAAACCTGGGGATAGTTCACAGAATAGATGACCTTTAAACCCTCTTTCCTGCTGGAAACAATATTTTGCTTGCGCAAAATTGCCAGGTGCTGAGACATATTGGACTGCTCCACATCCAAATCTTCAGTAAACTCACAGACACATTTTTCTCCATCCATCAGGTGTTTCAGAATCCTGACTCTGGTGGGATGGGCAAGGGCCTTGAAGAAGTCGGCTTCCATCCCAAACAGTCTTTCATCCATCACTCTCACTCCTAACTGCTACTGCTAACTTCTGACTCCTGACTCCTGACTCCTGACTCCTGACTCCTGACTCCTGACTTTACCAGTTTTTTTTAAGGCTCATACCTAGCATGAAATTGATTTATCATACTATATTATAATCTTATAATATAATTATAAACCTTTGTTCTTTACAGGTCAATGTTTCAAGTTTATTTTTTGCATACTTTTTTAATGATTTCTATTGACACCGGTTAAATTAAACACTATTATATTATTGAACAATGTTTAATTTATTGAACATTATTTTATGCGGGGGGGGTGCTTTATGGGAATAAAGGAACGCAAAGAACGGGAGCGCAGGGAAAAACAGGAGCTTATTCTGAACACTGCAGCGGAGATCATGAAAGAAGACGGGATTGACAATATTTCTATCAGGAAAATAGCCAACCGGATAGAATACTCACCGGCAATTATCTACCATTACTTTAAGGATAAGGATGAAATAATCGGCCACCTGATGAAAAGGGGTTATCAGAAGATACTGGACGGCTTGTCTTCGGCGCTGGAAACTAGAGATAACCCTGAAGAAAAACTGAGGAAGATGACGCGAAAATATATTGAGGTTTCTCTGCAAATGCCCGACGAATACATGACTGTCCAACTTAACAGTACACCCGGGGTTGTATCCCAGACTGCCTCTCTGTTTAAAGGCGCTGCTGAAAAAAAACCGGCCCTGAAAATTCTTTTCCAGTGCCTCAGAGAAATCTACAGGGACGGCAATATTGATGACAGTGTTATCGAACTGACAGCCCAGGTCATCGCTGCAAGTACCTTTGGCCTGATTATGCGGCTGATTATCGAACAGGGACTTGTTTCCGCAGAACATAGAAATAACCTTATAGACCATTTCATAAATACTGCCGTTGACGGAATGGTACAGACTCTCGGAAATAACCGGGAATGAAGGAAGGAGGAGTCTTTGTTATGAATGTTAAAAGAAGCCGCATCATGGCAATAATAGCTCTTTTGGTATCATGCCTGGCACTATATGCCTCACTGAAGGGGCTGCTCGATAAAAATCTCTATCAGGATGTGGTCTCAGCCGGTACCATCTCAGAATCCCTTGCGATCGGTTCAATTGCACAGGACATTATATCAATTCCACTTAGTATTGCTCTGGCCTTAATATCATTGCTATCTGTTAAGGATCCCGGGCCCAAAAAGCTGATAGCTCTGCTGGGACTGACCGGATACTTTTTCTATGCTTACGGGTTGTATGTCATTCAGGGCCAGTATACCTCAATTTATCTTATCTACCTGGCTGTTTTTGCATTATCCATATATGCCATCATAACCGGGTTTCTGAGTTTTGAATCCATAACAGTAAAAACATACCGTCTGCCGCCGGCACTGCGTCGGGCCATCATATTTTTCCTTTTGCTGATTCTCTCAATACTTGTACCCGGGTGGCTGCTCAAAATATCACCATCCATTGCAAACCATATTCCTGACAGTATTTATGCAGTTTATATCCTTGATTTGGCCATAGTCTTTCCGGCCTTCGGTCTGACTGCTTTCATGCTCCTGCAGCGCAAAGCCTTTGGTATTATTCTGGCCGGTGTGGTACTCTTCAAAATTTTTACAGTCTGCCTGTCTTGGGGATTTGCCGAAATATTCCTGACTTATTTTGGCTATACTGCAAATTACAGTATGATAACCATTTCAGGCACATTGACAGTCATAAGTTTGGCTCTGCTGGTCCTGTATATGCTGACAGTAAAAAGTGAACCAAACCCGTTTAACAGGAAATAATAAACCTGTTGATAAACCTAAAAGGAGGCTCTAAAAATGCCTAAAGCTGTACGCATAATCCTGACTCTTGTGGCAGTTATACCGGTCCTGCTGGTAATGGCGTCATTTATTGCGGATTACATGTTCACCCGTAATGCGGAGAAAGAGGTCAGGGCATTATTTAATGACCTCAACGTTGAAGATGAAGTCATTCACAAGGCGGACCTGGAGGGGCTGCCGCCCAGTGTCCAAAACTGGCTGGAACAATCCGGAGTGGTGGGAAAAGAAAGGATTAAAACAGTTTACCTGAAACAAAAAGGGCTCATGAGGACCACCGATGACGGAAAATGGATGCCTGCCGAAGCAGAGCAGTATTTCAGGGTAGATGAGCCCGGCTTTGTCTGGACAGCCAAAATCAAACCAGCACCAGCCATTTACCTTGCAGGAAGGGATAAATATTATAAAGGAAAAGGTCACATGCTGATTAAACTCCTTTCATTGATACCTGTCGCAGATGCCACGGGTGAAGAAATAGATCAGGGGACGCTTTTAAGATACATGGCTGAAATGCCCTGGTTTCCGACAGCTGCCTTAAACGATTACATCAAATGGGAAGAAATTGAACCTAACAGGGCCAGGGCAACCATGAGCTATGGAGGCGTAACCGCCTCAGGGATATTTGAATTTAATGAAAACGGAGAAGTTGCCAGCTTTACGGCCAACAGGTACCGGGATGTAAACGGGCGTTATGTGCTCCAGGAATGGGGAGGTATTACCAGGGGATACCGTGAATTCAACGGGATCAGGATTCCCAATAAGACCGATGTCATCTGGAGGCCGGAAACAGGTGATTTTACCTGGTACAAACTGGAGATAACTGAAATTGAATACAACAAATCATTATAGGAGGTGAAGGTATTGAAAACCCTGATTATTTACACAACCAAATATGGCTGTGTTGAAAAGGCCGTAAATATATTAAAGTCAAAAATTGAGGGTGATGTTTCAGTGGCAAACATAACCAGAGAAAAGGCCCCCGGACCTGAACCTTTTGATAATATCATCCTCGGCGGCTCAATATATGTAGGTAAAATCCAGAAGGCTCTTACCAAATATATTGATGCCAACCTGCGAACCTTACTGAGCAAGAAAGTTGGGCTGTTCATATGTGCTGCCCAGCCGGAGCCGGTCTGCACCAAAGAGCTGGAAGACAACTTTCCGGTGGAATTATATGAACATGCAGTGGTCAAAGAAGTGTTCGGCCACGAATACCGCCTGGAAAAAGTCAGCTTTATTCATAAAATGATACTGCGTAAGGTGGCAGGTGTGACAGAGTCCGCTTCTGCATTGTCAGAAGAAAAAATCGGAAATTTTGCAGAGACCATGAATTATTCCGGTTGAGAAATTCTGGTCTGACAATTTGTTGCCTCAGGCATTGGGAATTAAAAAACTTGACTCAGTGCATGCAGATATAGTAATATTATTACAGTTAAAAGGGAGTAACCGGCGGACTAGTTCCGTTATATGGAGTCAACATCCTGGCATAAATGCCTGGCTCCATACTTGGTTTATCCGGGTGGTGAGACTTTTAACATGTGTAACTTGTCTGTTATGCGTGTTACAAGTCTTTTTATTTTGGATAACCGCCAACAAAAAAACAGGAGGAATGCTGATGCCATTTAAGAAAGCAGCACTTTGGACACTTTTCTGGTTCCTTACAGCAATGAGCTTTGCGGGGGGAGTATATTATTTCCAGGGTCAGGACAAGGCAATGGAATTTTTAGCAGGTTACCTGATCGAATTGTCTTTAAGTATTGACAACTTGTTTCTATTCCTGATGTTATTCACCCTCTACCAGATCGAACCCCTTTACCAGCGCAGGGTCCTGAACTGGGGCATTATCGGAGCTGTTATCATGAGGTTGATTTTTATAGTCCTGGGAATTGCCTTAGTGGAAAAATTCCACTGGGTACTTTATATCTTTGGCGTAATCCTGATTATAACAGGATACAAAATGGCTTTTGGCAAAGAAAAAGAGCCAAACCTGGAAAACAACTGGTCCATAAAACTCTTAAGAAAGGTTATGCCTGTCACCCCTGAAATACACGGAGAAAAGTTCTTTGTGAAACTAAACGGCATTTTACATGCCACACCCCTTTTTGTGGTCCTGGTATTGATCGAGAGCACCGACCTCCTGTTTGCTATTGATTCCATCCCGGCTATTTTTGCCATTACCAGGGACCCGTTTATTGTTTATAGTTCAAACGTACTCGCAATCCTGGGACTGCGGTCTCTGTATTTCTTTCTGGAACGGGTCCAGAGGGCTTTTGCCTATGTCAAATACGGTGTGGCCCTCCTCCTGGCAGTCACCGGAGTCAAGATGCTGCTTACTTTCTGGCATATTAAAGTGCCGGTCCCCTTTGCCCTGGGGATAATTGCCGCCATCCTTACCGGTAGTATTGTGGCATCTGTACTGTTCAGCAGGAGGAAAGAGAGGTCGTATGAGTGAAACTGCCGCAATTTTGGAAAACTCAGCCGAATTCTTTTTAGAATATGGAATTTGGGGCTTAATCTCAATGTCATTCATTGAATCGGTCTTTTTTCCCATCCCGACAGATGTTGTCTTAATCCCCCTGTCCCTCTTAAATCCTAAAATGGCTTTATGGTATGCTCTGGCAGCAACCATAGCATCTGTAACCGGAGGGATTGCCGGCTACCTGATAGGGCAGAGGGCCGGGCGGCCATTGCTGGAAAAGAGTCTTTCGCAAAAGAGGATTGCCAGGATAGATGCCGTGCTGACTCATTATGGGGGATGGGGTGTTGCAATTGCCGGCTTCACCCCCATTCCGTATAAATTCTTTACCATTGCCTCCGGGATTGTAAACATAAAAATGACCACATTCATAATTGCATCGGTGGTCAGTCGTGGTGCCAGATTTTTTATTGAAGGACTCCTTATATTTATGATTGGTGAACAGGCTGCCCAATTACTGGACAAGTACCTGGAAACCGGGACCGTCATCATTACACTGGTCTTAATACTTGCCTACCTGGCATTCAGGTACAGAACCCGGTTCATACGGAGGAAGTAAGGGAAGGCCTCATACTTAGGCAGAAAAAGGGTTTGAGCACATTCTCAGACCCTTTTATGCCGGTTTATATTTCATGGCACGCATTGCATTAAAGATTGCCAACAAGGCTACCCCAACATCAGCAAAGACCGCCTCCCACATCGAAGCGACCCCGCCGGCGCCCAAGACCAGAAATACCCCCTTGACCCCCAAAGCCAAAGCAATATTCTGCCATACAATACCCTTGGTTCGCTTTGCAATATTCATGGCCGCAGCCAGTTTCGAAGGTTCATCAGTCATTAATACCACATCCGCTGCTTCAATTGCCGCATCAGAACCCAACCCGCCCATAGCTACTCCAACATCAGCCCGGGCCAGTACCGGTGCATCATTAACTCCGTCTCCAATAAAGACCAGCTTTTCTCCAGGGCATTACCATTTTCTTTGCCATAAAATTAACCTGAGCATCTGTAACTCCGGTTATATTTCTGATACTTTCCTCTATTTTTGCCGCACATGATGCGCAATCCAAATTATTTAGCTGCAATTCCCTTTTAACTGAAACCATCATTATCTGCTCCTTAAGTCAATAATCTAAACCCTGCTGGTAGCTTACCCTCCCATACAAAAAAAATGATTGCATCATAGCTTCTTTTTCAATATTGCCTTGCCGCCTACCAACCATTAATGTATACCAGAAAATTATGCTCCAAATCGCATCAGCGGTAAATAAATATTAATCACAGTTAATTAACTGTTTGAATATATTATTTTTTAGAAGAGTCCGGTGGGAGGGAGGGGATTGTCATACCGGAAGTCCAGATAAGTATCGTCAACTTTAAGGTGATGCATGTTTCAGGAACAGGTACATTAGTTGTAGGAACCGCCTATTTTGGAAAGCAGCCAAGCCATTCGAAGACAAACAACGGGGTCGGTAGTGCTTATGGTGATGGTTCGGTTATAGAAATGATGCCCTACCAGTCACAAATATGTGACTGTGACCTTGTGGATAACCCGGCAGAATTCAAGGTTCCGAAGAGTGCCCCCATTTTTGAAGCAAGAAGCCTCTTTAAAGAAGGTGAGCAAAATGAACGGCGTTTCTGATGATATTTTCAAATGTAGAATGCGCCAGGCCAAAAAGGCACTTCAACATGCTTCACCCTCCCGGAATAACTGGCGGGAGTATTATTCATAATTATAATATGTCACAGTTGTGGGTTAAAGAATCAGAAAATCATAATAAGAAAAAAGCCTGACCTCATCAATACAATTTCCTCTTCCTAACCACTATTCGGATATATTTATTTCAGAAGCCGTTTTAAATGCATTACTTCTTTTTCAATATTGCTTTGCCGCCTGCCGACCATTAATATGTATCCGAATATTATAATCCAGATTACCGCATAAGCTGTAAACAGGTATTCCATTATTAATTCCCCCTGTCTTTGTTATCCTGTATGCTATCTGTTTAACAAAGCCTCCTTGAGCTCTGAAAGCTCTGACCGCATCCTCTCAACAAAAACTGAATTGCTCAGCAGGTAAAAATACAGGAACGTAAAGGCTGCCACGCTGAATATCAGGGTAAACGACATTTTGGAAGACATGGCAAGCCCGGAAGAATCCACAACCACCGGATGAATAGTCCTCCACCAGCGAATGGAAAACCATACAATAGGCACATCTATAAAGCCCACAATGCCAAACACGGCGGAAAACCGTGACTTTTTTTCCTGTTCATGAACAGATGAGCGTATTAATAAATAGGCAACATATATAAACCAGAGCACCAGGGTTGTGGTTAACCTGGGGTCCCAGGTCCACCAGGCATTCCATGCGGACCTGGCCCAAATGGGTCCGGTAATCAATACAATGGTAGTAAACATTACTCCTATTTCAGCTGATGCAGCTCCAACACTGTCCCAAAATGAATTTCGGGTAACCAGGTAGGCAATTCCCGCAATAAATACCACAAAAAAGGCCAAGAACCCGATCCAGGCAGAAGCAACATGAAAATAGAAGATTTTCTGCACCGGCCCCATTACCTTTTCATTGGGAACCCATAAAAACACAAGGTAGGTGGCCGTCAATACCATAACAAAGGTAATCCAGCCCAAAACCTTCCTGACCATCACTACACCTCCAGAACATAATCAACCAGAAACCACGGTATCACGGTAAAAATAATGTCATAAGCCAATAGAATGGTTAACCAGTTACTCCATTCCGCAAACTCTCCGCCTGCTAAAATAACAGCAGTGGCTTTGACCGCAGCTATCAGCAGGGGCGTGATCAGCGGGAATAAAATGATTGGCAGCAGGACCTCACTGTTACTGGTGTTTACCGACAGGGCAGACAGGAAAGTACCGATTGCCGCAAAGCCCAAAGTTCCCAAAACCACCACTATAATAAGGAGTATAGGAGAACCTTTCATACGGTAGTCAAAAAGTACAAACAGGACCGGAAGGGTGATTGCCTCCATTACAGTCATAAAAATAAAGTTGCCCGTCATTTTGCCCAGAAAAATTACACCCTTGTCTACTGCTGCAGACATCAGGCCCATGATGCAGTCATTACCCTTTTCATTAATAAAGGACCTGTTCAGGCCCAGGATTCCGGTAAAAATAAAAGCAGCCCAGATAATTCCCGGAAAAACCTGCTTAATCGTATCCGAGTCCGGTTCAAAGGCAAAACTGAAAACAACGGTGACCAAAAATGAGAAAATCAGCATACTGCTTACCATTTCCTTGGTCCTGAGCTCTGAAACCAGGTCTTTCCAGAGAAGGGCCCTGACCTGGGCAAAATACCTCATGAAACAGCACCCCCCAAAACCTCCATGTAAACCTTTTTCAATTTGTCAGGAGTGAAGCCTTTGGCTTTTTCCGTAAAGGCTAACCGCCCTTTATTAATAATCAATATCCGGTCACTTAAATCCAGGCCCTGCTCAAAATTATGGGTTATCATAAATACAGTCCGGTCTTTTATACTTAGCCGGGCCAGGACACTGTTTAAGATTTCCACTGCCTGCTGATCCAAACCGGTATATGGCTCATCCAAAAAAAGTATCTCCGGCCGGTGAAGGATGGCCCTGGCAATAGCCAGGCGCTGCTGCATTCCTCTGGAAAAAATCCGTACCGGGTCATTAAAAGCCAGTTCCAGGCCTACCTCGCTTAGTACTTCGGTAACCCTGTCCCGGAGATTATCAATACCATACATCCTCCCGTAAAACTCCAGGTTTTCTTCAGCGGTCAGGTTATCATAGAGAAAGGTCCGGTGTGAGATAACCCCCACACTGCCGCGTACCCTGGCGGTGTCTTTCAGGGCATTGACTCCGTTTATGGTCAGGTTTCCCGATGATGGTTTCATAAGCATTGACAATATCTTCAGTAAGGTGCTCTTACCGGCCCCGTTGGGGCCGAAAACGGTGATAAACTCACCCCCGGCTATATTAAGGTCAATGCCGTGCAGTATTGTTGTATTACCTATCTTTTTTGTAATGTTTTCTGCTTTCAGCATAACGGCATTCCTCATCTATTACTATTATTTATCAGTCAGCGCTTTCACCTGCTCAAGCTTTGCCCTGGTATCCAGAAGCTGCTCCTGGTACTGTTTTTGCAGCCTGTCATATTCGTCTCCGGTAATGCCCTGACTGTCCATCCTTTGGTCCAGTTCCTGAAGTTTGGCTGTTAGCCGTTTCTCCTTCGCTTCCAGCATCCCGGATATTCTGTCTCTTTCCCCGGTATCAGCTCCGTTAGTCCCTGTACCTCTTTTCAGTAACAGTCTGCCCCCGCCCAGTGCTGCTGCCAAAACGATCACCACAAAAAACCCAGCCCAGAGGTGGGGGTCCTGGTCCCGCAAAGGGGTCTCCCCCCACCAATGGCAGTGCCCCGACTCTACCAGGCCAAACACTGTTAAACCTATTTCAGCTGTCATTTATTTCGAACCCCCAACCTTATTTATCCTCTGGCTGCTCCGTTTCGGCCTGTTCTTCATATTTGGATGGGCATTTTACCAGCAGCTTTTCTGCCAGAAACTCTTTTTCCCCGGTGAATCGTCCTTCCACTATAACAGGGTAGCCTGATTCAAAGTTGTCTGGCATTACATCATGATAGGTTACATTAACAGAATTATTCTTTTCATCAACAAGCTTAAATTCCAGAAGGGGCTTTTTGCTGTCATAACGCACACTCTCACTGTCAACATTTGCCTCCATCTGAATGAACCTGTCTCCATTCTGATTGTGTGCAGTCAGGGCTTCCTCCATTGTAAGGTAAACCCCGACCCCGCCGGTGGCCTTGAACCCCTGGGCAAAGAGCATCCCCAGCACCACCAGTACAGCCCCTACAGCAATATACATTTTGATTCTCTTATTCATGGGCTTCATCATCTCCCAGGGCTTTTTCAGTATTTCCGGGGCTCTGTTTCTTCATCAGGCTGTCGATTTCCATTTCAAGCGCTTCTTCTTCCCTGTCGAGGACCTTTAGAGCTTCCCGCTGGTAGCCGGCTTTTAACTCCCGATAATCTTCGTCATTGATTTTGTTCATTTTGTAATCAAATTCAATTTCCCCCAGGGCAGAAAACAGAATTTCCTTCCGGTCAAGTCCTGATTCACTGTTTTCAGTCAGGACGTCATTTTTCCTCTGTTTTACCAGAAACGGATAACCAATCAGGGCTGCCGCCAGCACAACCATCAGCAGGTTTGCCGCTAAGACCATAGTCGTCCCTCCTTAAGCTATTGCTTCATTTATCTGTTAAAGGTACTTTTTCATTTCCTCATCCAGCCTGTCTTCATCCACCGGGTCAATGGCAGGTCCGGCATCCCGCGTTATATTTCTGCGGCCCGAATGGTTTTTCACCCAGCCCCGGACAGCCAGGTAAACAAAAGCCGCTCCCCCGGCTAAAGCAACCGGCGGTAAAAGCCAGGCCATCAGATTAAAGCCGCTTTTGTCCGGTACAGCAAGGATTTGTTCACCATACAGAGCCACATAGGCATTGATTATTTCTTCTTTAGTCTGTCCGGCAGCCAGCCTGCGTTTGATATCCTCCTTGGCCTGTTCAGCTCCTGCATCCTGACCGTTGGCAAGGATTTCATTATGTGACAGACATGCGGGACACATCAGGCTGGTAATGAGTTCATCATAATCATCATTTGCCCGGGCCTGACCGGGTGATACAAATAGAATTACCATTGACAGGATAATTATAGTTTTTTTCACAGTCATCAACTCCTTGCCAGATACTTAGCACCCACTCCGCTGCCTCTGCCGGGCCACAAAGCGAAGATGGAGCCGAATACCAGTATATACCCGCCTGCCCAGAGCCATTTCACCAGAGGGTTGATATTTACTTTAAAGGATACCGACTGGTCCTGTTCCCAGCCTGCCAGGATTATATAGAAGTCTTCCAGCCAGGTGCTTTCTATTGCCGGTTCGGTGGATGGCTGTTCGCTGGTCGGGTAAAATACCTTCTCAGGCTTTATAGCAAAGGGCTTTCCGCCATCTTTGCTGACCTCAACATCGGCATACACGACCATGGTATTCGCTTTTGGGGTCTGCTGCAGTCCATTGTAGGTTACAGAATACCCTGATGTATGAAAGGTCTCGCCTGGCCGGACGGTTTTGGTAAATTCCTGATTATAGATGTTGGAGCCGGCAATCCCGATAATCATCATCACTATCCCCAGGTGAATAATATACCCGCCATACCTGCGGCGGTTCCGGGTCAACAGCCTTACCGTACTGACAGGCAGGCTCTCTCCCGTCATCTTTCTCCTTACTCCTACCCCTTTAACAACTTCCTGGAAAATTGCCGCTATTACAAAGGAGGTTATGGCTCCGGTCACCAGTGCATAAGTCTTTGTCAGCCCCAAAAATACAAGTGCCACTGTAACAGCCAATGCCGCTCCCATGGGGACTAAAAAGTTGGATATCAGGTTTTTCAGGTTGGTACGCCGCCATGCGATCAGCGGACAAATTCCCATCAAAAGCACAAAAGCTAACCCTATAGGGGCATTAATAGCATTAAAGAAGGGCGGTCCCACTGTGACTTTGCTCCCCGTAACCGCTTCAGAAATAACAGGGAACATAGTCCCCCATAATATGCTGAAGGCAGATGCCACCAAAAGCAGGTTATTCAGAAGAAAGCTGCTCTCCTTTGATATCAGCCCTTCAAATTCATTGCTCTGCCTGAGGAGCTTAAGCCGGTCTGCCAGCAGGTAGAAGGAGCCTGACATTACCAGGATTATAAAAATCAGGAACATCGCCCCCAGGCTGGAATTTCCAAAGGAATGGACAGAGGCAACTATGCCGCTGCGCACCAGGAATGTGCCGAACAGGGTCAAGCCAAAGGTAATGATAATCAGGAACATATTCCAAATTTTGAGCATATTCTTGCGTTCCTGGACCATAACAGAGTGCAGGAAGGCCGAACCTGTCAGCCATGGAATAAGAGAGGCGTTTTCCACAGGGTCCCATGCCCAATAGCCGCCCCAGCCGAGTTCTACATA
The DNA here is from genome assembly GCA_016841325.1 of Thermincola carboxydiphila. Taxonomy (GTDB): domain Bacteria; phylum Bacillota; class Thermincolia; order Thermincolales; family UBA2595; genus Phosphitispora. The sequence goes on along the minus strand of JAENZJ010000011.1, from coordinate 63,220 downwards.
AGCCCATTGTGCGCCATAGAGATTTCCCAGGCTGAGAAACAGCCATGATAACACAGTCCACTTCCGGGTGATTTTGATCCACCTGTCATCTGTCTGCCTGGTAATAAGTGCAGCTATAGCAAAGGCAAAGGGTACTGTAAAGCCGATATACCCAAAATAAAGTGTAATCGGGTGAATGATCATACCGGGGTTCTGCAGCATCGGGTTCAGTCCGTTGCCCTCCTGGACCATGCCCCAAACCTTGGTAAAGGGATTGGCTTCAAAGCATAACAGGTATAAAAAGAAAGCACTTACCACCATCATGACCGAGCCAACATATGGCATCAGGTCCCGGTTCTTTTTGCCCAGTACAACTGCAGCTGCTACTGCTGTCAGGACCCATGCCCAAAGCAGCAGGGAACCGTCATTTCCGGCCCAGAGTGCAGTCAATTTGTATATTGTCGGCAGGTCTGTACTGGTGTACATTGCCACATACTCGACGGAAAAATCACTGGTCACCAGCATATAAACCAGGGTACCCCCGGCCACAGCGGTGAATACAGCTGTCCCGATAACTCCGCCTGTGGCGCTGGCCAGCAGGTCACTGCGTTTCGTTTTAAGCCCGGCAGCATAACACACCAAAGCATACAGACTCATGACCAGTGCCAGTACTAATGCAAAATATCCTATATCAGCCACTTTATTTTCCTCCTGTCTCCTGAACGTGCTTTAGACTACTTTTCACTATCGTTCTCCTTCGATATCCCTTAGGAGCTCTAAATAAATGTCTTCTGAAATTTCCCCATTGAGAAGCATTTCCCGAAGCCTGCGCTTTTCCCGGGATATCTTGCTGTCTCCCGGATTATTTCCACCTTTTCTCTGTTTGGTGACAGGTTCTTCTCCCGGACTCTTCCTGTTCATGTTTTTGACTATAATAATTACTATAAAAACTGCCAGCAGAGCTAGGGGAATGATAACCGCTGCCGTACCCAGCTGACTGGATTCGTCTGCACCGGGCTGACCCTGAGCCCCCTGGGTTTCCCAGGGCGGCTTGACAGAAGGATTGGGGTCATCTTTTTGATATGAAACTGTGAACTTAATCTCTTCTCCCGGTTTTATCCCGGACCGCTCCAGGCCGTATAGATTAAATCCGTCAGTAGTCTGTCCCATCATTGCACCGGGGGGATCCATTTTAAAACCGGTGGCCTTCAGAGGCTGCAGGACACTTATATTAGCCTTTTCTACCGCAGTCGGGGCAGTAAACCGGTACTCAAAGGTCTTTTCCCCGGTACCGGGCAGGGGGTTATAATAGTATTCCAGGTGAATCGGGTACTCTGCCCCTGGTTCAATGGCAGCAGCAGGTGTCCACACCAGTTCCGCATAATCTCCCTTATTCTCGACCCTGACACTCAAGTGGCTGTCAGTATTGGGAATATCCTCTTTGACAATATTGTTTGTGGTACCCTTGGGTACCGGGAAACGTATTTCGCCGGTGTAGGCCTCGCCAGAATTATTAACATAACTGAGAGCATATAATACCAGCACATCAGCAGTATCATATTCGGGCATTACATTAATCTCCGCAGTGGTAACCGTAAGCGGGTTTTCCGCAGCATTGACGGGAAAGGCTCCGGAAATAATTAATACCAATATCAGGAACAGGACTTTTACAGATTTCGGCATTGTTTCAACCTCCTGTTTAGTAGTACCTGTACATTATAAGACACAATTGTAACAGAACTGTAACAAAAACTAAGTATATTTGTAACAAAAAAGAGAACCTCAAGAGGTTCTCCTTTTACTATATTACGGGCAGGGCAAACCCTATCATTGCTCCCTTCCCGGGTTCGCTTTCGGCAAAAACTCTGCCCCCGTGTTTCTTTATTATCTCCTCTACAATAGCCAATCCTAACCCGGTACCACCCTGATCACGGCTCCTGGCTTTATCAACCCGGTAGAAACGCTCCCATATTCTCGGCAGGTCCTCCCTGGGGATGCCAGGCCCATTATCTACAGCCTCTATAACTACTTCTCCGTTTTGCCGGTTAACTGAAATAATAATACTGCCACCTTCCTCTGAATAGCGGACAGCATTTTCAAGGATGTTGTGGATAACTTGTTCTATGCGGTCTTCATCTCCGTAACACAGGGGAATGTCTTTCTCCAGGACCTTTCTGATACTGACAGATTTGGCCTCAATCTGGGGTTTTAGGCTGGCAACGGCCCTATTCACAACTACCTCAACAGGGAAAAAATCCATATTAAACTTTGACTCCCTGGCATCAAACCGGGAAATCTCCAGCAATTCATTGACCAGCTTTGTCAAACGGTGGGTTTCCTTCTGGACAATAGCCAGATACCTGGCCTGTTCCTCTGCATCTCTGCTCTTACCCTCGGCAACTGCATCCACAAAACCCCGAATTGAGGTGAGGGGGCTTCTCAACTCATGGGATACGTTAGCCACAAAATCCCTACGCATCGCCTCATATTGGGAAAGGCGTTTTATCATATGATTAATGGCATCACCCAGCTGCCCCAGTTCATCATTGGATTTAACATCAACCCTGTTTTCAAACCTTCCTTCGGCAACACTGTGAGCAACATTACTAACTTCCCTCAGAGGGCGCGTAATATACCGTGACAGAATAAACCCGACAACACCGGATAAAAGGATACTAAGCAGGGCTGCCAAACCATACATATCCACCATCCTGGCAAAAGTAGCCTTTATCCCGGTAACCGGGGTATACAGGATCACTGCCCCGATGAATTCATCTCCCTGCAGCATGGGCGCAGCTACCCTGATAACTGATTCATCAAAATAGCGGGATTGCCCTTTACGCACACTGACTACTCCGCCCCGAAGCTGCTCAAGGTCGGTGCGTTCAATATCCCCTTCGCAATGGACGTGGTCCTCTGAGGTTGCAATCAGTTTTCCGGTTTTATCAATAACCCAGGCTTCCGTACCGAGGCTACGGTCAGCCCGGTTCAGGGAGATAATCACAGGGTGAAGGTCTTCTCCCCTGATAAGCAGCGGTTTGACAACCTCTGCCAGGTCCTGGCTTTTGATCACAAGTTCCTGCTGTTTGGCCTCAGTAAGATAATTCTGTATAAAAATCATCTGCAAAGCACCCAGCACTGTTATCGCCATCATAATAACTATGATATAGGTGACCAGAAGCTTAAAAAATATGCCTATCTTCATTCTGCAGGCACCTCAAATCTATAGCCGACACCCCAGACAGTATAAACAAACAAAGGGGCATCAGGGACTGATTCCAGTTTCCTTCTTAATCTTTTCACAGTATTGTCTATAGTCCTGGTGTCTCCCATAAAATCAAAGCCCCAGACCTTCTGTACCAGCTGTTCCCTGCTGAGAACCATATCAGGGTTGCTGGCAAACAGCCATAACAGGTCAAATTCCTTTGGTGTCAGTTCCAGTTCCCGGTTCCTGACCGCCGCCCGGCGGCTGCTCTTATCAATAACAATGCCCGGATATTCGATGAACTGTGACACCCCTTCTCTGTTTGCATTAGACCTTCTCAGGACAGCTTTGGCCCTTGCCAGCAATTCCCTTGGGTTAAAGGGTTTCGTTACATAGTCATCTGCCCCCAGCTCAAGGCCCAGTATTTTGTCCACATCATCATCCTTGGCTGTCAGCATAATAATAGGGGTATCACCTGTCTGCCGCACCTGACGACAGATATCCCAGCCGCTGGTTCCGGGAAGCATAATATCCAGAACAAGTAAGTCAAAACGGCCTTTCCGGTATGTGGCCAGGGCATGTTCACCGTCATTGACGGCTGTGACCTCAAATTCCTCGTAAAAATACGTTTTTATTAATTCACAGATATGCTTTTCATCATCGACAATGAGCACTCGCAATTTTTGCACCGGAATCACCTTCCTTCCCCAAAAGGCGCTTAACTGAAAGACTTCAAAATTAGAGTGACTTCAAAAAGTAACATAGTACATGCCTATAATAACATGTTGAATTATAACTGACGCGGGAATGAAGTGCAATACAAAATAGTTGTAAAACAAGCCTTATAATAGCAGTATATGTGAAAACCCGGGATAACCCGGGTTTTCACATATATCAGGTTAATGCCTGGGAGCCCACAGGATGACAGTCACACCCACCAGACAGATTAAAGCTCCAATCCAGTCATAAAGGTCGGGAGGCTTTTTGTCAATCCCCCAGCCCCATAACAAAGAGAGGATGATAAATACACCCCCGTAAGCCGCATAGACCCTGCCAAAACTGGGGAATTTCTGCAGAGTAGGAATGATTCCGTAAAACACCAGGATGATTCCACCTATGAGTCCATACCATGCCGGCCTTGCTTCACGAAGCCACAGCCACACCATGTAACCCCCGCCTATTTCCGCCAGACCGGCAAGGATAAACAGAGTTACCGCCTGTATCATACCAAAACTCCCTTCCGAAACCGTTTTCCGTTTTACGCCTTGTAGTAATTGCATTATATATTGTGTCCCCAAAAATCGTCAATAAGGTGAATAAAAAACACCCTAAATTAGGGTGTTCCGGGCAGGTGATTGACGGCAGTGCATGACATCATATGGTTGGCATTGAGTTTAACCTGCCAAGCTGCTCATTTAGATAAGAAATGACGTTAGACTGTGGCTCAGGTACCATGTACCACCCGCGATTATGCAAAAACCTGTACCACTCATCCGCCATTTGAAGGTGCTCTCTTAACATGTTTTCATAAGCCTGCCTTAGTAAAGGTGTTGTACTTTCCATTGCTCCATACGAATCCCGCAGCACCAAATACCTGGTACTATTCAGACAATCCAGAGAAACAATTACCGGGCTAAGCTGCTGTACATTATACATTTTAATCCTCCTTCCTAAAACTGTGGCAGGTTAACAGGGAAAATAGGTTCTGTCCTCCTTATCTGCTGCGCGCGAAGGAAGCTGACAAGAGTGTTATGATGCTGTTTTAGCGCTTGCTGATGCCTTATCAGAATGTCCCTGATTTCTGGCTCATTGGTTTGCTGAACGTACAGGCTGTACTTTTCAATCAATGCAGCATGCCCCATGGCCCTATCATATAATTCCAGAGCTTCTTTTTCTGTGATCATATTACCACTCCTTTCATTTTCAGTTAGAGTTTCACCTGAAGGGTGATAATATTCAGTGAGGTCTTTCATCAACCTCTGCAATTCCTCTAGTTCCGAATGAGATTATCTGTTCATAAAATGGTTTATATAATTAACTATGAATCACATGGAGGAACAGAATGCGTATCCTGCACCTTTCGGAACACCTCATCAACGGCGGGTTAGAAACACACATTTTATGCCTCTGCAGAAAACTGCTTCAGGACGGGCATAAACCCAGCATTTTCGCCATGAATATGAGCAGTGAGTTTAGGGAACAGGCTGAAGCAACCGGAGTTGAATGCATTGTTAATTCCAAACCCGGCCAGGATTTGAAAAACTATATTACTCAAAATAAAATCCAGCTTCTCCACTGCCATCCGGAACGAACCATAAGGCTGGGGGCAGCCCTCGGCAAAGAGCTTGGCCTGCCGGTAGTGGTAACTTATCACGGTTTTTACGGTTGGAACCTGCCATCCCACCCATCAGTAGACAAAATTATCTGTGTCAGTGATGAAGTATATGACCGCCTAGCGGCAGCAGACCCCTCATCGGCCTCTAAACTGGTTCTCATAAAAAACGGTGTGGAAACTGAGGTCTTTGCCCCCACCTGGCGCAAACCCAAAAAGGGCTGGAAAATACTTTTTATCGGAAGACTTGACCTGGAAAAGTATGTTTCCCTGAGAATTATTATCCGGGCTCTGAGTTCCATTCCCAATGTCCGGCTCCTGGTAGCAGGCTCCGGACCATACCTGAACAAACTGAAAGCCCAGGCTCCCCCTTGGGTCACGTTCCTGGGCTATGTAAAAGATATGCCCCGGATTATCAACAGAGTTAATTTGATTATTGCCACAGGAAGGGGCATCCGGGAAGCGCTCTCCTGCGGAAAACCTGCTATTTCTCTTGATAATGGCGGGTATGACGGGATAGTATCACCTGAAACGGTGGCAGATTTTGAATATCATAATTTCATGGGACGGTCAGGTCAGAAACTGACCCCGGAATGTCTTTTAAAAGATATCAGGGAATTATTTGATAATAACAGGTTAAGGGCCCGCTTATGTACGTGGGGCAGAAACTATGCCATACAAAACTTTTCTGCAGAAACCTTTTATAAAGAAAATCTTGAGTTGTACCATGAAGTGACCAAAAACAAATTATCTCCTGGTGCAGCCTTCTCATCCAATGTGCGCAGGAGGCCGGTGATTTGTTTTGCCGCTATCGACTGGGACTTTCTTTTCCAGCGCCCTCATCAGTTAATGATGCGCCTGGCTTCCCGGGGACACCCAGTTTATTTCAGGGAATCCGGTCAACTTCCGGGCACAAAACTGAAAAACGTCCTGCCAAACCTCTGGGTCTGCAGGGACTTTAATCAGATTCCAAAACAGGACCTCGAAAACGCCCTGTATTTCGTTTATCTCCCGGTTTGGGCATCACAGATCGAACCATCAGAAAAAAAATTTATTATCTATGACTGTGTCGACGACTTCCCCGAATTCTCACTGACAGAAGACCAGATGTTCAAACTGGCTGATTTGGTGATTTGCTCTTCCGGCCGGTTAATGATAAAGCACTTTGACAAACATTCCCGAATGCTCTTTATCCCCAATGGGGCCGATATTAATACGTTCAGGCCTAAAACTGACAGCGGGTCCGTTCCGGATTTACCCGGTGGGGACAGCGAGGCTGTAGTCGGTTTCGCAGGTGCAATGTACCATGAATGGGTGGATATCGACCTGATTTATCATATTGCGCGGTCACGGCCGCAATGGAAAGTGGTAGTTATTGGTCATACCTACACATGGGATTTCACTGAGGCGCCCCCTAATCTGATCCACATTGAGAGACAGCCGGTCGAAAAGCTGGCCAAATACCTGCATGCCTTTGATGTGGGGTTAATACCCTTTTTGAATAACCAGATTTCCCAATATTCGGACCCGATAAAACTGTATGAATATATGGCATCAGGCCTTCCGGTAGTTAGCAGCAGCCTGCCCTTTGTCAGGAATTTACGCCCCCCGCTCATTTATTCTTATAACAATAAAGAGGAATGCCTGGAAGCAATTGAGCAGGCTTTGGCAGATGACCGGACTGACCGGACCGGGAATGTCGTTAAACGCCTTGAATTTGCAAACTGCAATACCTGGGATGACAGGGTAGAGGCAATTATGGCAGAGGTATCCAGGATGACCTGGACCGACTATTCTTGATTAAATAATATTGATAAAAGCCCTCTTTGGCAAGATCTCTCCTGCCGGGAGGGCTTTGAAAAATCCTTTACAGTTTTTCCAGGGTCAGGTTAAAGTGTTCTTTATATGGTGATGCGTAGTCCAACCGTACCACCTTTAACCCTGCCTTTTGCAAAATATCCCGGAGCTCATCTTTATCATAGACATAAATATGGGCATCAATTACCGGGAGCCCCTTCTGGGGATATGGGATGTCATTATAATTACCGTAATATTTGGTGACCCGCCCGACAACAGATGAATCAGGGGTGCTCAGGTATAACCTGCCGTTATCACTTAACAGATCCCGCATCTTAATAAGTGTGGGAACAGGATGAAAATTAAGGTGTTCCATAACCTCTGTAAAGGTAATCATGTCAAACTTCAGCTCAGGCCAGGGAAAAGGGTCAAGTTCTATATTATTGATGGTAAATATCAGTTCCCGGTCCTGAATCAAGGCATCACTGATGTATTTCAGATAATCTGTACAATAAACCTCACACCCTATGAGCTTTTTAAGGTAGACGGCCAGAGTCCCATAGGCACACCCGATATCAAGACATCTTTCAGGCTTTATTGCCTCCATGTCTTCATATATCCATTTGGGGATATGCTCCCACCGTTTACCTTCCGCATCCCTGTACTCAGCAAGATAATATGGGTGGCCGTCAAGCTGGCTGACTTCATCCTGAACCTCACAAATAAGGGTCCACCACGGTTTTATTTCTTCTTTATTATTCAAAAAAACACCTCCGGTTTCTCTCATAGTCACTACTAAACTATTTAAACCACCCGGCTTTTGTTACCATTATCCCAATCCTGACCTACGGCCTGACAATTGACTATTTTCCTTTCTCCAACATAAGATAACCTGATACCTATTCTATTGCCCCTGGAGTTGATAACGCCATGCCCGCTGTAATATGCATTTCCACAAGTCCCTGGGGTTTTATGTTTCAGCGCCCGCAGCAATTAATGACCTTATTCTCCGAAGACTTTAAAATTGGATATATAAATCCGCCGGTCACCTCCAAACCTGCTTTATCATATGAAGAGGTTATCAGGAAATATACCGATATCATAAACCCCAATCTTATTGTCCTGAAGCCCCGGATCCCGAAGATTCTTAATCACAGTGCCGCTTCCCGGTATTATGTGGAACTGTTAAAAAATTTTTCTCTGGAGTTTGGTTTTAAGGATATTATCCTCTGGATCTGTCTGCCCCAGTTTGAATACCTTTGTGGGCAGCTGGACGAAAAACTGGTTATTTACGATTGCCAGGATGACTATGCATCTTTCAGCTGGACACCGGATACTACCCGGGAATATGATCAACGGCTCACAGAAAAAGCTGATATTGTTATAACGGTGTCAGGACCAATGCAAAAGACCAAAAAAAAAATAAACCCACTGAGTTTCCTGGTCCCCAATGGGTGTGACCTCCAGCACTTTAACAGCGCCACAAAGATATTAGGTATCCCGACAGATATCCTGAACATCAGGAAACCAAGGGTGGGTTTTGTAGGAGCCGTCTGTGAATGGATTGATTTCCGGCTGATAACTGAATTGGCTGAAAAAGAGCCGGACTGGTCAATCGTTATGGTGGGGCCTGTCCGCAGAAATATTAAGCCTCCACATCTCCCCAATACTCATTACCTGGGCCTGAAACGCTACCATATACTGCCCAACTACATCAGACAGTTTGATGTCTGCAGCATACCATTTGACCAAAATTCCACCATCTCTAAAAATTCCTGCCCCATAAAATTATTTGAGTACATGGCTTCCGGCAAACCGGTAGTAAGCACAAATCTCCCGGCAGTAAACTTTGCCAAAAGGGTAATAGAAATTGCTGCAGATAGTGAAGATTTTCACTGCAAGGTAAACCGGCTGTTAAAAGAGACTTCTTTTGATGCGGCCCAGCGCCAGGCAAAACAGATCAGCCTGGCCCGGGCCAATACCTGGTGGACCAGGTATAAAACAATAGGGTATATTATGAACAAGTATTTTTAATCTGGCGCTTTCCGGCTAATATTAATTTGACTGTTTACTTCAAGTTTGTCCGGTTATGCCTGTGAAACGCATGGATATGTTTATGAATCAGTGATAGCATCAGGTTGCCTGGATGGGGGTCAGCGTGGAAAAAACCTTCCACCAGCACCTGACGCAGGTAACACGATATTAAATTACCGGCAACCTCTTTCCTGTCCAGTCCGGCCGTTCCAATGCCTTAAAGTCATTAATCTTGTAACCTTCTACATATTCCAGCACTAGCAGTTTTTGTGTTGTATATTCTTTATAAACCTCCGGTACGTATACGTTCTACGGCATAATAAAAACGCCGCTTATATGCAGTCCTACATAAAGCGGCATTTGTCTACACAGCCCCAAAGGCGTCCGGAACCATTTTCCGGTTCTACCACAAGATCCTCTGTCCTATCCGGCCTTGTTTAAGTTCATCCCTGGCTGTGCCAAGGGGCACTCTTTCCCTGATGAGGGAAGTCAGTATTCCCGCCCGGCCGGTGTTGCCGACCATGATATACCCTACCAGCCGGTCTCCTCGGAATACCAGCCTGCGGTACAGACCGGGACCGGGAAACAGCCTGACAACTTCATATTCGTCTCCCTCTGCCCTGGGGTTACCGGCGGCAATTGTTGACAGACCGAAGAAATCTGCCGAATTCATGCTCATGGAACCCTGATAAACCGCAGGACTCCCGGCCATATTCCGGCCTGCCACGGTTCCCTGTTCTGCGGCATTGGGCCAAATAGCATTAATAGTCCTTTGACCGGTCAGGATATCAACAGACTGGGCCACATCTCCTGCTGCATAGATATCAGGGACGGTTGTTTCCAGGTAATCATTGACCAAAATTCCCCGGTCTGTCTCAATACCGCTTCCTGCCACAAAGCCGGTGTTAGGGGTAACCCCTTTGCCGATGATGATAATATCTGCCGGAACAGTTTCCCCTGAAGTCAGCCTTACCCCGCGGGCTACCGTTTCCCCGGCAATCTCTTCGCCGATTATTTCAGCTGCGTCAGTATAAAATCTGATGTCCAGCCCGTGACCGGTGAGCAGGTCACCCAAGATCCGGGCTGCCTCGCGATCCAGCATCTGTGACAGAATTTGACCTGAGGACACTATACAGGTTACCGATAACCCGGCCTTCATTAAGGCGTAGGCCGCCTTCAGGGACACCAGACCGCCGCCCATGACAACAGCATGCCTGCCCTGGCGGGCTGAGGCGGCTATTTCCTTGGCGTCGTCCAGGGTCCGCAGGCCAAAGACACCCTTCATGCCCACACCCGGAATATCAGGCATCACAGGGGAAGCCCCGGATGCTATCAGAAGCTTATTGTAATGATAGACGTGTCCCGTATCTGTGAAAACCTTTGAGGCTGCAGTATCAAGCCCGGTTACCTTTTGCCCGGAGTTCAGGATAATATTGCTGCGGTCATAGAAATCCGCATCCCTTATCATCATCTGCTCATCAGACATCTGACCCGTGAGGTAATATGAGGTCAGACATCTGGCATATGCAGGATATCTCTCATTACTGACAACTTCTATCTGCCCTGATTTATCAAGGCCGCGGATGGTTTCTGCGGCAAAGACACCGGCGGCGCTGTTCCCTATTATTACATAGCGCACTTATGCCACCCCCGTCCCACTATATGCCAAGGGCTTTACGTTTGGATTTGATATGCTCAATAAGCCCGTGGGCTGCTTTGATGGGATCTGTCTCCACATAGAACCTGCCGCCCAGGAGACTCTCTGCGGTGTCTCCTGTAAGGATTTCTGTAACCTTTTTGCCTCCGACTAACTGTGGGACTATCCCCAGGTGGGTTAAGAGTCCCAGGGAAACGGCCCAAGTCCCGATACTAAGGGCTTTTTCATGCTGGTGTTCAGGCGCGGAAGCAGCTACCGGCAAGTCTTTTATGGATACTTTGAGATAACCGGCCAGGGCAGTTAATAAATCCCCAATCCGGGAATTATCCACACAACTGCCCATATGGAGAACAGGAGGCAGGGGGGCACCGATTCCGGCTGCATTGCCAACAGCGGTAAGTACCGCCTTAAGAGTATCCCCGGCATATTTTTCCGTTGCTTCAGGAGTCATCAGGCCGGCCTTGGCCAAGGCCTGGGCAGAACATCCGGTAGTAACCACCAGGATATTATTCTTAACCAGCTCTTTGACCATGTTGACATGGAAGGAATCCTGGGCCACTTTAACGTTATTGCACCCCACAGTACCCACTGCGCCAAGAATACTTCCGTTAGCAATGTTGTCTACCAGTGGTTTCAGCGGATTTCCGGCATCCAGTTTTGCCAGCGCAGCAACTATTGCCTCCACACTGAACCCTGCCATCATTTTGGTCTTTACATCAGGGATATCAACCCGGCTCCGGTCACGCCGCCTGTAATTTTCAATGGCTTTGCGCACAATTTCTTCGGCCTTCCGGTCGGCTTCATCCAAAGTGAAGTCAATATGTTCAGCACCCGGCATTTTCACTATCGGTGATGTGGTAAATATCTTGGTATGGTAACAGGCAGCCACCCTGGCCAGTGAAGGCATAATGCACTGGACATCCACTACCATGGCATCAACCGCTCCCGTGATAATCGCCAGTTCCTGAGCCAGGAAGTTGGAAGCCATATCCACACCCTGGCGCATCAGAATTTCATTGCCGGTACAGCAGACCCCGGCCAGTTGAATTCCCTGTGCCCCCACAGCCTGGGCCTCACCGGACAGCTTGTGGGCCCACTCAACGATTTTCTCCGATAACATGGGTTCATGGCCATGGACCACAATGTTTACATGGTCTTCCCGGAGCACCCCCAGGTTAGCCTCAGCTACCACCGGGGAAGGTATGCCAAATAAAATGTCCTGGATATCGGTGCCCAGCTGTAAGCCGGCATAACCGTCAACAAGCCCCTGCTTTACAGTTGCCAGGATCAGGTTAACAGGGTCGGCGTCCATTCCCATGGTAGTCTGGTGCAGGGCTTCCCTGATTTCCCTGTCCGGGTTCCGTGGCAATACCCCCAGCTTACTCCATGTTGCCACCCGTTCTTCCGGGGCTGTAGCCACCAGCCATTTTATAGGCGAACCGGAATGATTGCCGAAATCAGACCTGGCGATACCGACAATCTCCTTGGCAATATCAGTCTCCGACTTGTTCTCCGTCTCGATTCCCAACTTCCCGGCAACTGCCAGCAGCTTGTCGCGGTCCCTGACAGAGTATGCCGCACTTCCCCCGGCAGCAGCAGCCAGAGTCTCCACAGCCTCATAAGCATGGTCAACATGGGCCGCTGCCCCGGCAGCGACCTGCCTGAGCAAATTACGGGCCACAATAAGGTCGGCATCCGCACCGCAAACCCCATACTGCGGGCCGTCACCAAAAGGGTCAATACGGCACGGCCCCTGGTTGCAGTGCCGGCAGCAGAGTCCGGTCAGCCCAAAACCACACTGGGGCTGTTGGGCCTCAAAACGGTCCCACACTGTCTCAATCCCCTCTGTGGCAGCCTTTGCAATCATCTTCCCCGCAGCAGTATCAATAGTTTTCTTTAAATTCTCCATAGCTACGCCTCCTCCCCGGCAATAAATTTTGTCAGGAATTCCTGTTTCCTTTTTTTATCAAACTGACTGATTTCAATAAACTCGATGGCTCCGGTAGGACAGGCTTTGACACATGCAGGGTCATGCCCTCCCGAGAGACACTGGTCACACTTGACGGCCTTTTTCTCCTCCTCATTGGGTACAATGACCCCATACGGACATACCATCACACACATCCAGCAGCCGACACACTTTTCCTCGCGGTTCAACACGAGGCCAGTCGCTTCATCCAGGTACATGGCACCTGTCATGCAGGCACTGACACACTTTGGCTCGCGGCACTGCCGGCACTGGACAGGGATATTAACTGTGTTCTCTCGGTTTGTTTCGACAGTAACTCTCCTTACCGACCGTTCACCTCCTAAGACAGCGGCCAGAAAATCCTTACTGCCGGAATGAATGGCACTGCAGGCAAGTTCACAGGATTTACAGCCAAGACAGCGTTCTGTTTTTACCAGTATCTGTCTCATTGAATTCCCCCTCTCTTTTTTGTTGGCGTAACCTTCTGACTGTCATTGTAAATAAAAAAGGCGGGATTTTCTGTCATCCCGCCGACATTTCAGGAATCTTATTTAAAAATTTAAAATCCTCTTTATACTAACTCAGGGCAATCAGCATCTCCATGTCCCTGACAACATATTTTTTCCGGTTAGCAGTAATAATCCCGGCAGACTCGAACCGGTTAAGAATAGTAGTCACCGTCTGCCGTGAACTGCTGATAAGACCGGCAATCTCTTCATGGGTAAGGCCGATTTCAAATTCAAGGCCTTCGGGGGTAGGCACCCCTTTTTCCCGGGCAGTTTTCAGGATTAGTGAAGCAACCCTGGAGTTGACTTCTTTAAAAGCAAGGTTTAGCAGGGCATCATTGGTGTTTTTCAGGATGACACCCAGAATCTTCACCAGGCCGGCAGCCAATCCCGGGTTCTGCAGCAATATCTTTTTGAAGCCCTCAGTTCCGATGTAGAAGATTTCTGCAGGCTCCAGGACTGTAGCATTGGCCTCTGAATGCAGGCTGTAGATATCTCCGGAGTGTAGAATGGTTACAATTATTTCTTTTCCTTCCGGAGACAAATAGGATATTTTGACCCGCCCTGACTTCACCAGATAAATGTAGTCTTTTGAAGAGTCGTCAAACCTGATTTGCTCTTTTTTAGCAAAACCGGCACTCGAAAAACACCGCAAAATCTGCTCTGCTTCCGCTTCGGTTAGCCCTTTAAAAAGCTTAAATTTGTCAAGCATAGCCTCTTCCTTTTTATTATTGGTGTTGCGATTTATTATAATCATATTCTAATTCATTTTGCGGCATTGGGCAACTGATTTGGTTACTATTTGTGGTCATTTGGTTACTATTAAACTACGGCCTTAACAATGTGTGCATGCTCGTAAGCATAATTATAAACTTTAATTATCCAGCAGGTTATACAGTACCTGCGCCATTTCAGCGCGGCTGGTCGAGCCAGTCGGTATGAGTTTCCCGCCGCTGCCGCTAACTGTGCCGGTTTCAACCAGAAGCGTCATAGCCTCTGTAGCCCATGATGCTATATCTGCAATGTCGGTAAAGTCGGAGAGCGTCTTACCGGAATCGCCCAATGGGAGCTGACCGATGACCTTTAGTGCGTTATACAGCAGCGTGAACATTTCCTGACGGGTGATCTCCTTGCTTGGCGCGTACATGTTGTTGCCTATGCCGTTTGAAATGCCCAGACGCTTCGCCGCTGCAAGGTAGCCGGTGTAGTAGGTATCGCCCGCGTCGGAGAAGTTCTCCGTCGGGTTCACGTCGGGAGCGATGCCGTAGGCTCTCATCATCAGAACAATGAATTCGCCGCGCGTCAGCTTCGCTTCGGGGCTGTAATTGCCATTACCCGTGCCGGTGGTGATCTCTCTCGCTGCGATGAAGCTTACAGCCTTGTTATACCACGCGCCCGCTGCTACGTCGTTGAAGCTCACCGGGTTATATGCCACTGCGTAGTCGCTGAAGTGGGTAGTGGAGAAGGTGACTGTTCTGTTCGCCGGGTCGTAGCGCCCGTTGAGTATAGTGACAACATTGCCGGCACCATCGATGTACCAGACAACGATGCTTTCGGGATTATTTAGCTCTGCCTCCGTCGGCGTGTAGGGGATAGATACCGTCACCGGAGCAGCGGGATTGCTCCAGTCGATCTGATTGCCGTCGATGGATAACGTGATCTGCACCAGCGGCCTTGTGCCGATTGCAGTTTTTACATCCTCCGGCAGATCAGACTTATCACCCTCGCTGATGGTAATCTGCGCTTTCTCGCCATCCGCGCTCTCGGCGCCTGCCAGCATATTGGACGGAACGGTGACGCTGCCCGTATCGGTATTGAGGGTCAGCATACCCTGTCCGTCGGGCGCCTGCAGCTCCGGAACCGGTATGCCGACGGAATAGATATCGACGCCAGGGATTGATGGTATCGTGATGACAGTCCCTCCCAATGTGAACTTCTGAAGGCCTATGTCTATGGATGCGCTTTCGTTATCTTTATTGACTGTGACCGGAAGAGTTGTTCCAGCGCCTTCCGATTTAACGTCCGCGTTATAGGTTTGCGTGGGCGGAGTGTTGCTCCCGCTGCCAGAAGAGGAACCGCCTCCGCCGTTAGGCGTCCATTTTGCATAGACGGTTATGTTGGCATTGACCGCCGTCGAAGAGGTAAATTGCGTGCCTGAGCCGTTCGTTCCCGTGAACCATCCTCCGAAGGTATAGCCGCTTCTCGTTGGGTTCGACGGCCAGTTGGCACTTCCGATGCTCTCGTCCTCACTTACGGTTTTTGTAGCATATGTTGAGCCGTTGCTGCTAAAGGTGACGGTATATGTCGTGGGAGGCGCAGGGCTGATTGTGATATTCAATGCCTGTGTATCGCTTCCTTCACTGTTTTCTGCAATGACGGTGAAGTTGAAGGAACCGCTGGCTGTCGGTGTGCCGCTGATGGCGCCACCGCTTGAAAGCATCAGACCGGCAGGCAGGCTGCCGCTGTCTATGCTCCATGTAATGGGCGTATCGCCGCCGGCCGCAAGGGTCTGGCTGTAAGGCGAACCCGCCGTTCCGTCAGGCAGTGCGGTCGTGGTGATGGTCGGCTGCTCACTAGTAAAGATAGCGCTTATGGTATGATTCTCGGAAACATTTTCAAATGTGTAGGAGGATATGGCTCCCTCATTTGTTCCATCCACCATGACCGAGGTTATAACGCAGCCAGAATCAGCAGTGATGGAAAAGGTCTGGCTGTCGCCTCTTGGTACGGCTACCGTCCCGCTCGGCTCTATGCTGCCGCCGTTTCCCGCCGACGCTGTGATGTCATAGGTGTTCCTTATCCGCACTGCACTGGCTCCATCATCATATATTAGGTAATGCTCATACACTCCCGTACCGGCAGTCCCTTCTCCAACACCTTTCGGGACATCATTGAGAATGATGTAATCGTCAGCTGCGGTCACATTCCCGATTACTTCAATGACACTGTCTGTATCTTCAGCACACAGAGCGCAACTGGGATCACCATCTGCGGTCATATTCCCGGTTATATTTGCTGTACCGCCCACAAAAGCATACACAGCGCAGCTGCCTTCGTCCTGTACCGAAACATGCCCATATATATTTGCTATACCGCCATAGCCAGCCGCTATGCCGTAATTTTGTCCGCCACTGGCAGCAACATTCCCCGTAACTGTAGCATTACTGCCTGCGCCATCAGTAGCCACAGAGTAGCTGTCAAGGCCCACTGCTGAAACATCCCCATTTATAATTGCGATGCCGCCATCCCAAACGTCTATGCCATAGCTTTCCAAACCACTGGCGGTAACATTCCCGTCAACTGTAACGGTCGCACCGGTGCCGGCTTGGTCCACGGCAGACACGGCGCAGCTCTCATCACCCACTACAGAAACATCCTCGCCGACTGTAATAGCTGTAACGGTTGTGGGAGGGTCGCCTTCTGTGGTGGTCATGGCATATACGGCTTCGCTGTTATATCCCTGTGCCGAAACACTCCCACCTATATTTGCTACACCGCCCATAAAAGCATACACGCCGGTGCTTCCTTCGCCATCTGCCGAAACATTCCCCGTAACTGTAGCGCTGGTGGCGGCTGTGGAGTAACCTTCAGCATACACGGCGTTGCTGTAATTGCCCACTGCTGAAACATCCCCATTTATAGCTGCAGAACCGCCACCCCAAAGGTATATGCCGCAGCTTTCTGAACCAATGGTGGTAACATTCCCATTTATAATTGCTAAACCGCCATCTCTAGCCTCTATGCCGTACTCTATGCCGGAAGTTTCCGAACCATTGTCGGTAACAGTAACGTCCCCAGTAACTTCAACGGTGCTTTGGGATTCGACAACTATGGCAGTTACGAGATCACCTGATGCATAAACATCACCGGTTACGGTTACCTGACTGCTTTCGTCGCCAGATATTACACCGTGGCTATGCCGCCCATAGGCGATAATATCCCCTGTCATATTAACAATGCCTGAAGCCATAACCTCTAAGGCAGCAGCGCCGTTATCTCCTGTCGTAATAATTTCCACACCGCCCGTGGCCGTAAGCCTGCCGCCGTTGACAATAATGGTCTTGCTATTAGTACCCGAACCCGTAAAGCGAAGATTTCCGCTGATGGTCACATCCCCGCTGGGGTCAATCACAATGGACCGGCCTGTCGTATCAATTTCATAGGTTCCGCCGGAAGTAATTGTTACTTGCCTGTTGATAAATACGGCACTCCCCAAGCCCCCCAGCGAAAAGCTGCCTGTAATGTTAATGGTATCAATATCCGCATTGTCTACAGCATTCGCAAACTCTTCAGCTGTGTCAACTTCAACACTCCCTGCCGCCAGAGCAACGGTGGGAAGCAGAGTAAGCAGCAGAAAAACACACATAATCGTGCTAAGTAATCTTTTTACATTCATCAATAATCCTCCTCTCGCGTAGTGAATAACATATTATCCACATTCCTTTGCGCGAATAACGATTAGAATTCCAATCTAATGAAATTGATGCCAGCCTCTTCGGTTTTACCGTCATAGGTAAGCTGGATGCCGAATTCTCCGTTTTCGGCGTAGCATATGTTATTTGATTATATTGATTTTGCCAAAAATCGGTAAGCGCTTTGCCTTGCCCTGAAGGGCGTTGATGAGGCCCATGACAAAGAAGACGAATACGGCGATGCCAAAAAACGGAAGCATAATCCAACCAATGATAGGGATGAAGCTAAAGATCATGCTGCCGGCGAATGAAACAATCAAGAGTAAAAGACCTTGGTTGGCATGGAACTTCCCGTAAGCCGAGCCGGGGCAAACGATCAGTGGGAGAAAGAAGATGATATAGGCCAAACCCGCCATGGTCTTACTCGCTTCGATATCCGCAGGATCAAAGTTTCCCTCCATAGGAGTCGTGTTGTTTTCTGTCATTGATATTACCTCCTTGTTCTTGTTAGATAAATTTCAAATAACCTCGAAATAACTGTTTTACTTTCTTAAATAACCCTCCTCTCTTATTGCAAACAGTATATTATCCACCGTAAGTCGCAGGGGGAATATGGTCTTTTGGCCTGGTACCGGGTCAGGCCAGCAGATAGCTCTTTCCTCAACCTTGATGTTCTTAAATCGGCTTAAGTCCTCCAAGCTACTGAAGGGTATGGATTTAATAAGCTCACGCATGTTGAAGAGGATCTCATCACCGTGCTCAAATTGGATAAGCAGGGTATAATCGTCGTTTGGCGTGACCTTCAGTATCTTGTTCATTAACCGGAGCCCCCTTCGGTGCGCAGTATTTAGGCATAAAAAATCCTCCATACTGTGAAGTATAAAGGATTATTTTTTATTCCGGTATCTACCGAACGGTATATTTTTTTTGAAAAAAATCATAAAAGCTTCAGCTTTTGGGCCTTTTTGATAGCTGCGGTTTTGCCGCTTACCTCCAGCTTCATATAGATGTTGTGCAAGTGAGTCTGCACGGTGCCGGCAGACACCATAAGCCGTCCGGCAATTTCATCCCGCTTTAAGCCTTCGGAAGCAAGAGCAAGGACCTCAAGCTCTCTTGCCGACAGTGAGGTTCCGGTTTGCTTTGCGTGTTTCAGGCTCTCCATATACTGCCGACAGGCCTGGAGCACCTCTTTTGTGTAATCGTCACGCGTATCGCCGTGGGCTATGTGCCGCATCATATCTATAATAGCGGGGGCGTACTCCGCAAAAAGCAGTATGATATGATCCTCCCGCGCCATGTCCATGGCCTGCCGCAGCGCTGCACAGCCGTCTTCCATGCCGTACAGCCGGTATTTTGCCGCCGCCTCGAAAATCCGGTTGTGGAGAAAGCCGAGCTGGTTATGAAAGATGGAAAAGTATTGCTTAAACGACTCTGTGAGCATTTCAAGTTGTATGTAATTCTTCGACAGCAGCACGGCCTTGCCGTGGACGATATAGTTGAAAGCCATGCCCTGGTACATAAACTGAGCGGGAGACATGTCGCCCGTTTGCAGCCATTCCGGGATGCTGTCCAGTTGGCCCAGGCAGACGCGGACATATCCCTCCACAAGCTCAAGGGTAGTGTTGTAAATGGCGTTATTCACTTTTGTCACGTCGCCTTTTAGATGCTTTAATATTTCCAGCGCCTCATTGATTTTTCCCTGATAGATATAGAGCCTAATCAACGTCAGGTTTGCGCAGATGGCTATGCTTGTCTGCCCCTTGGGTTTTGCCTTATAAATCGCCTTGAAGGCGTTCAGTTCCGCCGCCTGCCAGTCGCCTGTTTCAAGGGCGTATTCGGCCAGGGCCACATAGTCAAAGCCTATGCAGCCGCCGCCAGTCAGCCGGTCAACGCCAGGAAATGCGCTGACAATGAGGTCCGCCGTTTCTTTGAGACGTCCGGGCTCGCGGTAATAGGAATAAAGCAAATGAGGGGATCCGAAGGTAAATTCGTTTTTCTGTTTTAACAGATAGGATTTGCCGCCCTCCAACAAGCGGAGCGCTTCATTCCTGTAGTCGATCATTTTTTCCCCGTCATTGAATACGGCGAAGATCCGAATAGCATTGATTTCCGCCAGTATGCGGTTTTTTCTGTGCGGATGGGGACAGGCCGTCTCTTCGAAGACGGCCTGAAGTTCGTCTAAGCGCTCGAGCCCGTCCTGCGCAGCGGCCGGGTCACCGCTTAAGAACAGCAGGGCTATATATTGCAGATAGGCCAAAGGGTATTTGAAAAGCAGCGCGCGGGGCGCGGCCGCGAACATTTCAAGGGCGCCCTCAAATCCGGCGAAATCGTTGGTGATGGTATCTTCGTTGTCCAAGAGGGCAAGGATGCGCTCTGTTTCACCGGCACGGTAAAGATGGCCATATGCCGGAATAAACGACCCTTGCTCAAAATACCATTCGCCCAACCGCCGGTAAAGGGCCGCACGCTCTTCGTCGTCCGTCTGCTTCGTTCGCAGAAAATCCAGCAGCACGTTGTGGATTTCGTAAACGCCGGCCGCCTCGTCGAAGGCTATAAAGGCGTTTTCCCGGCGCAGCTTTTTGAGAAGCTCAACGGCGCGGCTTTCCTCCGTCACATAGCGCGCCTGCTCCGCCGTGAAGCTGTCCATCACCGAAAGACGCAGCAGAAACTGCCGGATAGACTGGTCATAGGCGTTGTAGAGGACCTTTTCCACAAGCTCGTCAATGACGCTGTTCCGGCCCACGGGGATGCCCTGCTCCATGCCCAACAGAATCAGGTAAACCAGCGAAATCCAGCCGCCGGTATACTCGACGAGCTTTTGCATCTCGTTATCACCCGGCTTATATCCCATCAGGGTGCAGTAGTCCCGTATTTCTTTGCCGGTAAAGCGTAGCGTCTGCTGAGGCAGAATATTGCACAGACCTTTGGCGGAAAGCTCTGCAAATTCAATGTTCGAGGTATCTCTGGTGACCACGGCGATATGGAAGAAGTCCAGTTCCTCCCTGACAATCTGTGCCAGAAGCACGCCGATTCGGGCGTCCTTTGCCAGATGGAAATCATCGATTACCAGCACCGTGTTTTCATCAAAATCCAGCTCGTCTAATATGGACAGGATCGTGGCCGTCTGCGGAGCGTCGGAGGGAAATCCAAGGCTTCTGAGCCTTGCACCTGCCGGTTCGTCCAGCCGGCTTATTTCCTTTGCGAATCTTTCCCAAAAGAAAGCCGACGTATCCTCCGCAGACTGCAAAGAAAGCCACAGGACGGGGCTTCCTTTGGCCGAAAGGAATTCCCTGACCGCCGTGGTCTTACCGTAGCCTATGGGTGCCTCGATAATGGTCAGCGCATAGTTGAATATGCTTTCAAGAGCACGGTTGACGCGCTCTCTTTTGAGTGCTTTGCGTTTTTTCACTGTGGCTTATCCTCCTTTCCGCGGGATTAATGTTTATGGCCTCAGTATACAGCGAATTTTTATATTTCTCAAGAAAGCGGAACTGGTTCAATTTGTCTTGTACAGATGTGACAAGAGCGAGGTCTTTTTTTCTGCCTAGGTCAAAGAAATACTCCCTGATCGATAAGGAGCAGGAAGAAGAATTAATTCAATCAACACCGGTATTCGGATTTCCTGCCCGGACGAAACATCACTCTGCAATCAACCGTGCGCTGATGCCGGATGCCGACAATTCCAGAATAATGCAAGTAAACCAGCGCTCTCTTCTTTTACTGGTTGGTGACCCGGGATTTAATAACAGAACACCCTGTCTTGTCGTAATTACCGGTTGATGGCTGTGACCAAAAATGATCACATCTGTCTGAATATCGCTAAACCTGGAATAGGCCCTCTCAATGGTAGTCCCTTTAGTGCCATGGCCGTGAAAAATGCCTATCCGGTATCGTTCTAATTCTACAATCTCTGTTTCATTCAGCAATGCTTTTATTTCTTCCGGATCATTGTTTCCCCATACACCAATAAAACTTTTGTATTCACTCAGCAAATTAAAGGTTTCGGTGGTTTTGAAGTCTCCTGCATGAATGATCATATCAACATCTGAGAGGTGCTTCTCCAAAAATTGTCTCAGCCTGTCGGGATTTTTTGTGACATGCGTGTCAGCTATGATACCTATTCTCAGACGCTATTCACCCTTTTCATCAAATAACTTTATATAATCCCCATACCCTTCCTTTTCCAGGTCTTCTTTCGGAATGAAGCGCAGTGCCGCAGAATTAATACAATAACGCAACCCGCCCGGAGCCGGGCCGTCGTTAAATACATGGCCAAGGTGTGAATCAGCTTTTTTACTGCGTACCTCGGTCCGCACCATACCGTGGCTTAGGTCCCGTTTTTCCTCAATCTTTTCGTGGTTCAACGGTTTAGTGAAGCTTGGCCAGCCACAGCCTGAATCGTACTTGTCCCAGGAACCGAATAGAGGCTCTCCGGATACTATATCTACATATATTCCTTCTCTTTTATTGTCCCAATACTCATTTCTAAAGGGAGGCTCAGTCCCGTTTTCCCGGGTTACTTGATATTGCAGCCTGGTCAGCTCATTGAGCTGCTTTTCTTTTTTCACACTCTGTCACCTTCTACAGTAGTTTAAGTCTTCTTTAAGTCATCAGCCCAGTTTGACTTAGTAAAGGCATCCCGTCCTGAAGCGGTCCGGTACCTCCCGTAGTGACCGGGGTTCTTCTTATGGTAGTTCTGGTGATACTCTTCTGCCGGGTAAAAAGCTGTCACCGGTAATATTTGAGTCACTATGGGCCGGGTAAATCGCCCGCTTTCGGTAAGGGCGTGCTTTGATTTTTCTGCACTCAGCTTCTGCTCTTCATTGTGGTAGAAGATTGCCGTTCGGTACGATTTACCCCGATCATAGAACTGGCCGCCAGGATCTGTGGGGTTGACCTGACGCCAGAAGGTTTCCAAAAGCTTATCATAAGATATCACAGCCGGGTTATAGGTTATCTGAACAGCTTCGTAATGACCGGTTCCCCCGGCACATACTTCTTCATAGGTTGGATTTTCCGTACAACCTCCTGTATACCCGGAGACGACTTCTGTAACTCCCGGCATCTTCTCAAAGGGGTCAACCATACACCAGAAACAGCCGCCGGCGAAGGTGGCGAACTGGAAGTGGCTTTTTTTATGATTCATTATACATCACCATCTTTATTATTGCCGCTGAGGTACTAATTATGAATGAACTCGTTATTCACTATTCCGGCTCTTTCCCTTATTTTAGAGGAAAAACAATCTTGGTTAAAAGCTCACTTTCCGGTACTTCCATCGGGGAATTATAGTAAAATTCATAGGCCACTCCGGTTGGTTGATATCCTTTCTCCTGAATCCATTTGGTTACAGCTTCATAAACAGGCTCCATCCCCTGATATGGTCCCTTGTGCATACTGGAAACCTGTTTCCCGGCCGGGATTTCACCGGCTTTGATGTCACCTTTCCCTTCAAGAGGCCGCGGGACAGTAAAGCCCATCTCCACATCAAGGTTTTCCATATCCATGTTGTAATATGCCGCAAAGGCAATTCCCGACGGTTCTTCACCACGTTCACCAAGATACTGGATTATAGCGCCATAAGCCTGTCCTAACTCCTGGGGCAGATTGGCCACAGACGTCTTCTTGCGCATCGAAAGTACCGGTTGAGCCGGTTGTTCAGTTACCTCAATTTTGTAATCCATATTGTTTTGCCTCCTTTAGTCTTTTTGTCTATTATATCACTAGAAACATGACACCCGTATGTCATGTTTCTAATTAGTTCCAAATTGAATTTTCTAGGTCATCTCAGTTATGTTTACTAGTTATGTATATTTTTTATAGATTTCTTCCGCTATCCCGGCCAAAATACTTCTCAGGTGAGGCGGGCTGATAACTTCAACACCAGTACCGAAACTAAGCAGAAAGCCATAGAGCCGGTTATCTTCAGGAAGCACGCTTTTCACCAGGAACCTGCCATCATCCTGAATAGCCACAGCCGCGACAGGCCACTCGTCCAACAAATTGGCCATTTCAACTTCAAACAGCAGCTCAACCTCAACCAGGTTATACGGGCCGGGCCAGTTAGTTTCCCAAAGCTGCTGCTCCAGCGCCATTTCCCTTGGATGAAAAACCGTCGTCAAAACCTCCATTCCTCTAATCCGGGACAGCTTGAACAGGCGGAAATCTTCGCGCAGCAGACACCAGGCATATAAGTACCATTTCTGACCTTTTAGAAGCAGGGAATATGGTTCCACAGTCCGCTGGGTCTGGGTGCCATTGGCATCAGTATAAATGAGACTTATCTCCCGGCATTCCTCAATGGCATTTCGTATAGCTGTGACCCTTTCTTTGAGGAGTTCATGATTTCCCCAGGGGGAAAGGTCTATAATGAGCCGGTTTATTTTGGAGTCCAGTATATCTGCCTGGGCAGAAGACAGGGAATTCCTGAATTTTTCTACCAGAATATCGTGCCTGCTGTCAGGTATAGTACCGGCCATACCTTTTAAAGCAGAAATAATGGCAGCCATGTCATCAGAAGTAAGGACACTCCTGTCCAGGCGGTATCCCTCGGCGATACCTATACCGCCATATGCGCCCTGATATGTGACAACAGGAATACCGGCCAGGTTAATGGCCTCTATATCACGAAGGATAGTCCTTACCGAGACACCAAACTTCTCTGCCAGTTCTTTGGCCTGGACTCTCTCTTTTCTTAATAATATCACCAAAATTGAAAGCAGCCTGTCAAGTTTCACTATTTGTTCATAACCTCATTGTAGCCCATTCCCGGCTCAGCTGTGCCTGCAGTGCACAAGGGTATACTTTCCACAATACTGCGCACATAGAAAAACGGGGCGCTAAAGATTAGGTCAGAATCCTGGTATGCTTTAACCAGGTGGCGGCTTGACGGGTCTAAAAATGTTACATTGACACGACCTGTAGACAAGGGATAACTGACAGCTCCTCCACATGTAGAACCATTCAGCTGCCCCTGCAGAGGAATCCCGGTTTCGTAAGTTGACAACACGACAAGGCGGCTGGCCTGAGCCGGATTGCAGAGAAACAGTACCAAGTCCGGTTTAAACTCAAATTCCTCCAGGGGACCAATCACCACATATTTTGATACTCCAAAAGGCGGCTGGCTCTGACTGAGGGCACGACCGCGAAAAAACGAGGCATTACAGGAGCTGAACTTTTCCCCCTCAATCAGGAACTTCTTCACTAAAGCACCTTGCTCCGGAGAAGGGACTGCCAGCCCCAGTGAAGTACTGCCTCCCGGACAGGTACAATTTTCAGTGCAAACATTGAAGGTTAACCCTTTTCGCGCCGCCTGATAAAAAGCTGCACAGGGCATTGTCCTGCTGTCCTTACCATTACTTGCCGGTTTATCGCTAAAAGTAACTCCCACCGGGCTGCCGTCCAAATCAAGTACCTCCTTCAATTGTTTGGCATAGTCCTGCCAAATCATGCAAATCACCCCTTTCTTAATTATGTCTGCTTTCTACAAAAATAAGGGCTAATCCTTTTGAGACCCCTTCATTAATTTGAATAAAAGTTTCTATCGAAACTTTAAGGAAACTTTTGTTGATATCCGGAAATCCGGAAATTATACTTTGAGGTTATCCACAATTTTACCTCAAAGTATAATTTCCTAAATATTAAAAAACCCGGCCACCTTACAGTGACCGGATTTGTTGATTAACCTAAAACCGCCTTGATATCCTCATCAGGGGTAGTAATCAGTCTGATACTATAATTGTCCTGGAGTACCTTTAAAACATTGGGAGTAATGAATGCAGGCAATGTCGGGCCAATAAACATGTTTTTAATATCGAGGCTCAGGAGAGTAAGTAAAATGGCTACAGCCTTCTGTTCAAACCAGGATAATACGAGAGTTAAGGGCAAGTCATTAACTCCGACATTGAAGGCCCCGGCCAGAGCAGCTGCAATCTGGATTGCAGAGTAAGCATTATTACACTGGCCAAGGTCGATAAGACGGGGAATACCGTCAATATCCCCAAGGTCCAGATTATTAAACCTGTATTTTCCGCAGCCAAGGGTCAATACAACACAATCCCGGGGAAGTTTTTCAACTATCTCAGTGTAATAGTTGCGCCCTGCTTTAGCGCCATCGCAGCCTCCCACCAGGAAGAATCTGCGGATTTTCCCCTCCTTGACAGCTGCTATGATTTTGTCAGCCAAGCCAAGGACAGTTTTGTGGTGGAAACCGGTAACAACAGTCTTGCCATCTTTGTCGGTCAGGGCCGGACAGGCTTTGGCTTTTTCAATAAGGTTAACTAGTACTAATGTATAATCATACCAATTTCTATATTCTACATCCCTGAAAAAAATCCTTTTGCCCCTGACTTTTGCTTCGTTAATTACTTCATTTATATCAGACGCCATCCCAGCATTACCAACATGCCCAATCCTAAAGTGGGTATGATATGGCGGGTTTTGTAGGCAACAGCAGCAGCAATAATTCCGGCCGGCAGATAGGGGTTTTGCAGTGATAAATCAAGACTTCCCTTGGGCAGGAGCAGCGCCGGTACTATCAGTGCGGTCAAAATGGCAATCGGAACATGCTTCAGCCACCTGTTCAGCCAAACCGGGATACCGGTAAACCGGAACAAAGCCAATGAGCCAACTCTGGTAAGATAGGTTACCAGGGCCATACTGAGAATAATAAACAATATTTTATTGTCCATTGTCTTTCCCTCCTTCAAGCAAGCCACCGGCCAAAACAGCGGCCAGACAGGAAATGATAATATACCATTTTCCCGGTAAATACATGGCACCCAGGACAGCAGCCACTGCCGCAGTCAAACAGACAATCAGGCTGCTGCGATTTACCAGCATCGGCGCCAGCAATACCAGAAAAGCAGCCGGCATAGCAAAATCCAGACCCCAAGAAAGGGGGTCGGCAATATGGCTTCCTAAAAATACGCCCAATGCCGTGGATAATATCCAGACTATGTAGAGCGGCAGGCTTGCACCTAATTGGTAGCAGCCGCTGTATTTATCAGTTTGAGTCCGGCTGGCGGTAAGGGCATATGACTCATCTGTCAGAATAAATGCCAGCACTGCCTGAAATGGCAGCGGCAGTTTAAGCATATATGGCGCCAAAGACATCCCCATCAATAAATGCCGCAGGTTTACCAACAGAGTGGTAAAGACAATGATTCCCCACCCTGAAACACCGGCGCCTATCATGGTGATGCCGATAAATTGGGAGGCCCCGGCAAATACCAGTACAGACATCAAAATTATTAGTACAGGCGACATCCCGGCCGTAATGCCCATTATCCCACAGGTTATTCCAAAAGGTATTACACCTAAGGTTATGGGGATACTGTCACCGACTGCAATCAAAAAGTCACCCTTTCCCGGATTCACTTCCACAGCCAAATCATTAGTTTTTGGTTTTGTTAAATCCATAATGAAGCCCCTTCACAATAAATTTCATTAACCCAATATTAATTAGCAGGAGAATCTTTGTAAATATCCAATTATTATATTTATAAAGATAATTGGATATTTAAAGGAGTTTTGCTTAAATGGATATATCCAAATGCCTGCTAGAACACAAGTTGGATACCTCATCGAACATTCCCCTCTACCTGCAGCTTGCCGAAATAATTTCTGACAAGATCACCGGTCAGGTATTTCCGGCGGGTACCAAGCTGCCTCCCGAACGGGTCCTGGCCCGGATGTTTTCCGTTAGCCGGACAACGGCCATTAATGCTTACCGGCATTTGGAGCAGAAGGGTACAGTGAATACAAGAGTTGGCAGCGGTACATATGTCGCCGGGCAACACTGTGATACCGGCACCTCCGCCACCCGGGTACCATGGGCCCAATTATTTACCCCCTACCCGCAAACCCCTCTTTCATCAATATTGAGAGAATTGGTTTCTCCCCCCGCTGCGGATATTATATCTTTATCAGCCGGAATAGGGGATTCGGCCCTGTATCCGGTTGGAACTTTTACGAATTTGCTTAATGAGCATATACAACACGTGGGCCGGGCAGATTTTGGCCATATCCCGACAGAAGGATATGACCCTCTCAGGCAATCAGTTGCCGCAATGTTAGCCGCTAAAGGGATTCCCACAAAAAAGGACAATGTAATGATACTTGCCGGGTCGCAGCAGGGCCTGTATCTGCTGAGTAAAATTCTATTGGAACCGGGTGATTGTGTCATCATTGAAGCATCCAGTTTCATTGGCGCTATTCAGGTCTTTCAGGCATCAGGGGCCAGAGTGCTCAGCCTGCCGCCTGATGACAGATTTCCTTTGGCTGCACTTGAAGATTATCTCGTCCGCTACCGGCCAAAGATGTTGTATCTGATACCTACATTTCATAACCCCACCGGGCGCACGATGTCTCTGGAAGAACGCCGGAATTTATTGCAGCTGGCTGCGCGGCACCGGCTGATTATAGTCGAAGATGACCCATACAGTGACCTGTATTACGACTGGGAACCACCACCGTCGTTGAAGGCCCTGGACACGTACGGCGGAGTCGTCTACCTGAGTACATTTTCGAAAATCCTTTTCTCCGGTCTGCGGATTGGTTACATTTCGGCTTCACCAATATTGATTAACAGATTGGCCCTCGAAAAACAATATATTGACCTGCATTCCAATAATATTTCTCAATGGATGGTTCACCTGTTCCTGGAGGCCGGAAATCTTGGCAGTCACCTTACCTTACTCCGCCAGGAATATAAAAAACGCCGGGACCATACCGCTAAGGCTCTCCGGCGTTTTTGCGGAAAATATCTTGATTTTTCTGTTCCTGACGGCGGTTTCTATTTTTGGTGCAAAATCAAACAATCCGGAACCTCCCGGCGCCTCTTGCATGAAGCAACAAAAACAGGAGTTTCTTTTGTTCCGGGGGAAGCCTTTTATACAACCGCAACCCCGGACAAAGAGTTTCGTCTTTGTTTTACCACTCACAACCAAACCGTCCTCCAGGAGGGTATCCGGCGTTTGTCTAAAGCAATAGCACAGACTGCCAATAACAAAGGAAATGAAGATTCTTTGCTTTTTACGCCTGTTTCACCTATTATTTAGCTCAATACTTAATAATAGCTTTTCTCATAAAATTTTATATGTCACGAGGGAAATTAGTCAAAACAAGCGGACCTTCCTTCCCAACCGCTACTGTATCCTCAACCCTGACACCCCATGGTCCGGTATATAATCCACAGTTACCCACAGAAATGACTGTATTCGCTTCAAGCGGTCCGGGGCCTTTCTCTCCGTGGAAAAATGCGTGCCCCGGAGGTAACGGAGCCTCTTCAAACTCAATACCGATACCGTGGATCGGCGGGCCGAATATGTGCTCCCCATGTCCGGCATCCCTGAATATCCGGTGCATGTCTTTTTCCAGGTCTGCAATATTGGCACCCTCCCTTACTTTGAGGATGGTCTCCTGCTGGGCACGAAGATAGAGGTCATAGGCCCTGGTTTGCTCTTCAGCAGGCTGCCCGACACACACGGTCCGGCATATATCTGAACTGTATCCGCCCACAATCGGATGAAGGTCAATCATTACCAGGTCCCCGGCTGTAAGCCGGCGTTTGGTGGGAATTCCATGGGCTATATTGGTCCGGGGACCCGAGGCCACGTAAGTCGGCCAAAACCCCTCGGCGCCCGCGTTTCTCATCGCATATTCCGCTTCTGCAGCCACCTGACTCTCAGTCACCCCTGCTTTGACAGCGCCCACCGCAGCCCGCATCCCTATATCTGCAACCTCTGCGGCCTGTCTCATCAACCTGATTTCAATATCATCCTTGACAATCCTTAATGCCGACATCACCGGAGTACAGTCTTTAACTGCAATACCTTCCGGTTTTCCATGCGGGTGGGTGAACATGGACATCATTGCCTGGGTAAGAAAAGTGTACTCCAACCCGACAGTCCCTTCTGTAATACCAAAGTATTTGTAGTAGTGAGCAATGGAATGAATCATCCCAACTTCACTCTCAAACCCGGTGATATGGTCAAAAAGTGCCAGTTCACTAACATCTTTAACATCTGTTGAAGGGACACCCAAAGCCACTTTCCCGTCCCGGGTGATCATGGCGTAGGAACACAGGCGCCCATCACCGGTCAGATAATACATATTGGCCGGTTTCCCCAAAAGCAGGACATCCAAACCGGCCTCCTGCATCAGTTCAATGCATTTTTTCAGCCGGTCTTCATAAGAAAAACCATACATTATCCAAACCTCCTTAACAATTTTTGTTACCTTTATTAATTTCTATTATACCTCATTTTCCCAGTTTGCTAGGTGATTTGGGTCACATATAGATGGGGTTTTGCTCTCGGATTCCGGCAGAGTACACTGAGATGAAAAAACAGGGGTAGGACTTCAAAAAATGAAATCCTACCCTACAATTAGCACCGTTCAATTACAGACCCGAGTCTGTCCCCAGCCTGGTAAACATTCCGTCATTGTCAGGGTCAACGTACAGTACCGGCCGGTTAGCCCCTGCTTCCAGTTTCCAGTATGCTTTGTCCCCATTTGCATCACTGTCGAATTCCCAACCTGACAAAGGGGCGCTCCCCACTGCCGTCAAACCGGCCAGGTCTGCTCCATCCACACCGCCTGCATCATTGGTGATGGTTGTGGCGCCTCCGGCAAAGGTTACGGTCATGGAAGCATTGGCATAATTGTTGGAAGCCGTGGAACTGTTCAGATTCCCTATAACCCGGTTTACAGTTGCGCTGCCGCCAGAGTAATAACTGCAGGCCACCGAACTGCCAAAACCGATACTGTCAGATACAGTACTGCTGCTCTGGGCAGCGCCGATCAGCCCCCCTACATTGTTTGCATACTGATCCGGGTCATTAGCTGTGACGCTGCCGCTGGCATAGGTGTTTTGAACTGCATTACCGAACATGTTCCCAACCAAGCCGCCAACACCGTAATGATCAGCGCTGACATTGCCAAGCGCATAACTGTTTCGAATACTGGCGCCGGTTTGCGAGTTGCCGAGCAGACCGCCGGTGAAGGTACTTCCGGTAACATTCCCTGAGGCATAACAGTAATTTATTTCAACCGCCGATGTTGCTCCGATAAGCCCGCCGGTTTCTGTAGATGTGTTATTGACTGTCCCTGTTGCATAACTGTAATAAACAGGAGTTGTGTCAGCGGACCCAATCAGTCCTCCCACACTTCCCACCCCTGAAACATTTACCGATGCCGAGCAGTTAGTCACTGCGGAACCGTATGCGCAGCCGATGAGGCCGCCTACAACATTACCTGTTCCGGATACCCCTGTCCCGGTAACATAACAGTTTTCGACAGTACCACCTGAAAGATATCCAATAAGCCCCCCAACATAAGCATCACCGGTAACATTTACATTTTCCAGACCGAGGTTTTTAATGACCGGAGCCCCAATCCCGTCACCGACATTGCCGAATAACCCATAGACATCATAAAAGCTGCCGCTGTTGCCATAGTTAAAATAGAGGTTGCTGATAGTATGACCATTGCCGTCAAATACCCCGGTAAACGCCGGCAGTGGGTTGCCCAATCCGTCATCCCAGGCCATAGCTATCGGAGTCCATCCGGTCCCGGTGGTGTATCCTGTATTGACCACTCCGGAAGCATAGCTGGAAGCGCTGTTAAAGTCCAGGTTAGCCATCAGGATGTAGTTTTTGTCCATGGTCCAGCCGTCTGTCCCTGTCCCGACCTTAGCCAAGTCTTCAATTGTGTTGATCATAAAGGGGTTGGCAGGGCTTCCGTCACCGGATGCGGCAGTCGTTGCCTGGCTCTGTACAGCATACAGGGTCTTGTTGCCGGCTGCGTCCTTAACTACTACCGCAAAGTAGTATGTGGTTTCACCACTTAACCCTGTCACACTACAGCTTAAGCCATTTGTTGTCCAGTCCATTATCAGATCTGCTCCGGTTACAGCGTCAGCTTCAGCCAGAGTGTCTATTGCCAGGCCATCGGCAGCCTTCACCAGTTTATACTGCAGGCTTGCCTGGGCTGTGGTATTATCTGTTGCCGCTCCCCAGGCAACGGTCATCCCGGTGCTGGTTACCCCGCTAAAGGTTATCCCGCTGCCGGCAGCCGGTGCAGTCACATCTGTGGTCATCTGTCCGGCCGGAGTATAAAGGGTTCTGTTGCCAGCCGCATCCCTTACCAGTACGGCAAAGTAGTAGGTCATCCCATCAGTCAGGCTGCTTATCGCACCTGTCACGGTATTTGCTGTCCAGTCCAGTACCAGGCCCGCGCCGGTTACGGCATCTGCCTCGGCCACGGTATCTATTGCTGTGCTGTCATTGGCTTTAACCAGTTTGTATTCAAGGCTTGCCTGGGATGTTGTATTGTCTGTTGCCGCTCCCCAGTTCACGGTCATACTGCTGTCCGTCACATCAGCAAAAGTTATGCCGCTCCCTGCTGCCGGAGAGGTGACATCCGGTGTCACCTGACCGGCGGGGGTGTAAAGCGCCATATTACCCGCCGCATCCCGTACCAGCACGGCAAAGTAGTGGGTCACCCCATCAGTCAGGCCGCTTACCGCACCTGTCAAGGTATTTGCTGTCCAGTCCAGAACCAGGTCCGCGCCGGTTACGGCATCTGCCTCAGCCACGGTGTCTATTGCTGTACTGTCATTACCTTTAACCATTTTGTATTCCAGACTTGCCTGAGATGTAATGTTATCTGTCGCCACACCCCAGTTCACAGTCATACTGTTTTCCGTCACATCGGCAAAGGTTATGCCGCTCCCTGCTGCCGGAGGGGTGACATCCAGTGTCGCCTGACCGGCGGGACTATAAAGCGACATATTACCCGCCGCATCCCGTACCAGCACAGCAAAGTAATAGGTGGCACCTTCCGCCAGGCCGGTTACTGCCTGGCCGGCAATTCCGGCTGTCCAGTCCATTATCAGGTCCGCACCCGTTATGGCGTCGGCTTCAGCCAGGGTATCTATGGCCAGGCCATCGGCAGCCTTCACCAGTTTATACTGCAGGCTTGCCTGGGTTGTAGTATTATCTGTTGCCGCTCCCCAGGCAACGGTCATCCCGGCGCTGGTTACCCCGCTAAAGGTTATCCCGCTGCCGGCAGCCGGTGCAGTCACATCTGTGGTCATCTGTCCGGCCGGAGTATAAAGGGTTCTGTTGCCAGCCGCATCCCTTACCAGTACGGCAAAGTAGTAGGTCATCCCATCAGTCAGGCTGCTTATCGCACCTGTCACGGTATTTGCTGTCCAGTCCAGTACCAGGCCCGCGCCGGTTACGGCATCTGCCTCGGCCACGGTATCTATTGCTGTGCTGTCATTGGCTTTAACCAGTTTGTATTCAAGGCTTGCCTGGGATGTTGTATTGTCTGTTGCTGCTCCCCAGTTCATAGTCATGGTGGTGTCCGTCACATCAGCAAAGGTTATGCCGCTCCCTGCTGCCGGAGGGGTAGCATCCAGTGTCGCCTGACCGGCCGGGGTGTAAAGCGCCATATTACCCGCCGCATCCCGTACCAGCACGGCAAAGTAATAGGTTGTGCTGTCATTTAGGCCCACAACTGCTGTACCCGTGGTGTCAGCGGTCCAGTCCATGGCCAGATCCGCGCCGGTTACTGCATCTGCCTCAGCCACGGTGTCTATTGCCAAACTGTCGGAAGCCTGAACCAATTTATACTCAAGGTCTGACTGGGCAGTCTCATTGTCACTTGCGGCACCCCAATTTGCAGTCACTGATGTTGCCGAAACACTGCTGAAGCTGATACCTGCTCCCGTACCCGGGGCTGTGTCATCAACATTTATAGTGAATTGTCCACTGCCGGACCAGTTGCCGGCATCATCCCGTTCCTGGACATAAAGGGTATGCATCCCTTCAGATAACGGGTTTTCCGGGGTATACCCCGCTGATTCGGTCAATGTGGTGCCGGAATCAAGATTGACATCATCAAGTTTATAGCGGTAGGTTCCATTCCCGCCGCCACCCGAGGCCCAACTCCAGGTAGGAACATTACGTGCCGGTGTTACCCCTGTTACCACAGGTTGACCCGGTGCAGTTTTATCAATGGTAAAAGTTACCCCGGCAGTATTTCCGGCCAGATCTGTGACAGTAAGAACATATATTCCCTCAGCGCTCAGGGTGTCCCCTGCTGAGTACACGGCAGCCGAACCGTCCAGAGTTAGGGTCACAGTATCCGTATTGGTTTCAGCCACTGTTGGCGTTACGTCCGCATTATAGCTGGCGCTGTCGGTCACTCCGCCAATCACCGGAGCGGTTTGGTCAATGGTAAAGGTTACTGAGGTACTGCTCCCTGACAGATCCGTGACTGTCAGGACATAAACACCGTCACTGTTTAAGGTATCCCCCAAATTATAAGCTGTTTCTGACCCGTCCAGGGTGAGGGATATGGTGTCCGGGTTGGCTTCAGTTACCGTTGGGGTTACAGCTGCACTGTAGTAGCTATTGTCGGCCACCCCGCTGATGACCGGAGCTGTTCTGTCGATACTAAAGGTGACTGAAGCGCTGTTACCGGCCTTATCGGTCACTGTCAGTACATACCGGCCTTCAGAGCTCAGGGTGTCCCCGACACTGTAGGCAGCAGCTGAACCGTCTTTGCTCAGAATAACTGTTTCCGGATTGGCCTCAGTCACTGTCGGTGTAATGTCCGTACCATAGCATGTATTGTCCGCCACTCCTCCGATAACCGGGGCAGTCCGGTCAATGGTAAAGATTACTGAGGTACTGCTCCCTGACAGATCTGTGACTGTCAGGACATAAACACCGTCACTGTTTAGACTGTCTCCCAAATTATAGGCCATTTCTGACCCATCCAGGGTGAGGGTTACGGTGTCCGGGTTGGCTTCAGTCACTGTTGGGGTTACGGCTATATTGTAGTAGCTGTTATCAGTTACCCCACTGATGACCGGAGCGCTCCGGTCGATGGTAAAGGATGCCGAGGCACTGTTCCCGGCCTTATCGGTAACAGTCAGGACATATGTTCCTTCACTGCTTAGAATGTCCCCCAAACTGTAGGCTGTTTCCAAACCATCCTTTGCCATGACCACAGTCTGTATATTACCCTCCACAACATCCGGCGTCACATCGGTACTATAATATGTACTGTCCACCACCCCCTCAATGAGAGGCGCTGTTTTGTCAATAACAAAATTAACTGTGGTCGTATATCCTGGTGAACCGGTAACCACAAGGACATAACTGCCTTCCGCGGTAATCGCTGTCCCTGACGCAAATGGGATCCCGGGAGCGCCGTTCAGACTCAGGGCAGCATTGGCATTACTAAAGACAGGAGTCACGTCGGTATTGTAATATACGTAATTGCTTACCCCCTCGACTGCCGGTGGTGACGGGGAAGTGTGCCCTGAGGAACTGCTGCCGCCTCCGTCCACAATTACTGTGAGGGAACTGTCAATACCGTTCTCATCGGTGACAGTCAATACACCATTTCTAGCCAGAGCATCTCCGACGCTGTGGTCTTCACCGGCAATAGTCAGAGCGGCAACCTGGGCGTTACCTGTCAGCCGGATAGCAGCAGCAGAGTCTGAAGCAATACTTAAAAGGGAAACAGTCCCTCCGGTGACTACCAGTTTTACTCCTGAGGCAGCTACATTCACCAGGTCAAATTCACCGCTAAGCTGCACCGGGGCATTTGCCGGTACTTCCCTGGTGACGGAAACAGTTTCAAACCCCGGTCCGGAAATAGTTGTTTCTACAAGAGTTGCCCCGGACTTTAACCTGACAATGTTTACTGAGGTATTTCCGGAAGCAACTATCCTGACACCTTCTTTTTTCACTTTTAATAGCGGTAGAACGCAGTCCTGCATAGTAACACTGTTGGCGCCTCCACCCCTGAGGAGAGTGGTGCCTTTAACAACAATATTTTTCAGGGTAACTTCACCGTCACCGATTCCTTCCGTAAGGTAAAGGTTTCCTTCGATTACAGTGTTTTGCAGGGTTACACCGGGTGCAATAACTGTTACATTTCCCCGAATAACCTGTTGGCCTTCCAATGGCCCAAAGGTCCCCGGAGTGCAGAACCGGGTCCCTGCCACCCGGTCAAGGAAGGCAACTGTTTCCCCTCTGGTCAGGGGCTGGTCCGGACGAAAGGACCCGTCAGGATAACCTGTCATATATCCGTTATCGGTTATGGCATAGATACTGTCTTTGCTCCACAGCGGAATACTGCTGTCATCCCGGTACCGGCCGGTTCCCACAGTACCCGGTTGTTCTTCGGGGAGTTCAAGTATGCGGCCTATAATGGCCGCTGCTTCCTGCCTGCTGACATTATTATTCGGCCCCATCCTCCCACCGGGATATCCGGTTATGTAGCCAACAGCCGCCGCTCTGGCAATTTCCTCACTGTACCAGTCGCCTGGGGCAACATCGTTATATTGGGTCCGGGACTTTTCGCCGTATCCGAAAACACTGTTCACCAGAGTGATAAACTCGGCCCGGGTAATATTTGCACCAGGCCTGAAGGTGCCATCGGCATAACCCCTCATAAGGCCCTCGGAAACCCAGGCAGAAATTTGTTTCCGGGCCCAGTGCCCGTTGAAATCAGTTTCAGGGTCAGCAGTTTGGCCAAAAGCGGGTTGAACGATGGTCTCCGTCAGCAGCAGCGCTATCAGGAAAATCAAAAAAAACCTGTTTTTTGCAATCCGTACATTGTTTAATGAACCCATACTCATTGCTCCTTTGCATTTTTTTATAATTGCATTAAAAAGGCCTTTTGACTGCGCTCAAAAGGCCTTTTTAATGCAATTTCCTTATGCAATTATTTGTGAGATTTTCTATGTTATTCGACAATAATCGCCATGATTCCTGCAAATGTTAATTAAATTTCTGTTTTCTTGGCAAAATGGAACGATTCACATAATTAGTTAATTTGAGTATTGTATATTATCGATAAGGTTTAAGGCAGGTGGATTATATGAGTTACGTCCCGGCTCTGGAGATAATTACTCAAAGGATAACGCTGCAGCGAAACAGCTATATAGACTACCCGGTAGTGGTGGGTATGGCAAACACATCCATACAGGACAAAATCAACTATACTATTCTGGCCATGGTAAATAAACTCTATAGTGACCAGATCAGACAACTGCTGAACCAGGGGTACCCCCAGGTCCCGCACATGGATATTATGGGATGGTATGAAATCAAGACCAATGAACGAGGTGTCCTGAGTCTGTCAATAGGCAACTATACCATGGCATACCCTGCTGCCCATGGCTGGACCATGATAAAATCATTAACCGTCGATGCTCAGATTGGAGAACTTTATCAATTGTATGACCTGTTTAAGCCGGACAGCAATTACATGCAAATTCTTTCAGACCTTATATCAGCACAGATTAAAGCAAGAAACATATCTCTAATCAGCCCTTACCCGGGGATAAAACCCGTAAACCAGGACTACTATATTGCAGACAAGGCCCTGGTCATTTATTATCAGCTGGTAGAATTCACACCTTATGCATACGGGTTCCCGATGTTCCCAATATCTGTATATGAGATTGAAGACCTGATAAAACCGGGCACGCCTCTTTACAAAATGTTAGAGTCTTAACAAAAATGGCTGCTGATTATCAGCAGCCTAATGTTATTTTAGGTAATATGGATTTTAGTGTTCTTCTAAACTGTTTACCGGAACACTCTGTTTTCCATCGGGGTTATCTAACAGGTGAATTGTGGCTATTTGATTTTCCTGATCCACATGTTCAATGTAGACACGGTTTCCGTTATAAGTTACATCAGCCATAACAGGTGAAGCGGAGATTTCCTGTGCTCGTTCTGGTTTCATATCGCACCTCCTTTGCTAGTTGTTTTATTATTTGCACCGAATTATGCAGATATGCTACCTCTTTGTTATTAGTTATTCCGAAGGCTCGACTTCAGTGTCTTTACGTTCGGTCATGGCCTTTCCTACTCAAACATGGAAAAAGCAGTGTAAGCTCCGGGAAACCGGCAACGCCAACTGCTAAATAGTCCATTTTATCACCACCAGAAATGTGCTGTTTCAGCGCTTCAGCTGTTTTCACCGATAGGGCTGCCGGTTGCAGGTACGATGCCGGAGAGCACATCAAAATAAAAACTCCTGCCAGCAATTCACCGGTAGGAGCTATCAGCTGTCAATACAGAGGTTAAAGGCGAGTTCCATCGCCTGTTTAGGCTATAATATTCTACATTATTCAGGCAAAATTCAGGCAAATCCTTCTTGTTATTACGTTTCGTCCTGTTTTTCTTTGTTATTGATCATATTCAGTTTTTCAGCTGCGTAGAAAACCAAACTAAGCACCATTCCGACGATACTTGCGAGTGCCATACCTTTGAGGCTGTAGCCGTGAATGTAGACGTAATAAGAATGAATAAGAGTGTGCCGATACCATTCATCAACAGTACCACTGACGGGTCTGCATGGAATAAAATAGGGACGGGCACCGATGCGCCGAACATTGCAGAAAGATGTTGGAGACTAAGTGCAATTCAAATTTACCAACCAGCTTTACATAGGTTTCAATACTCGAACATGGATACGAAGGCAGCGAACCCACTGAACGCCGGTATGTCCGAATATTAAAGCAACAAAAAACAGAGGAATTGTGCCCCTGTCAGCTGACTGGGGTGAACAGGCCCAGTTAGGCTGGGGCAGTGTGGGAACCAGAGAAGAAACAGTAATATGTCCTCCCATAATCTTACCGTTCGATTATCAAGGAATGCAAATCGGAGTGAGTTTCTTTGATATCGTCATTGCTGAGAGCCTGACTGAATAAGTCCTCTAGTTCTAAACATTACCTGTGGCCGAAGTTCGCCGCCAAACAATTGTTTATCGACGTTTTTCGCAATTTTACCCACTATATTGACAAGTATAGCCAAAATTTATATAATGACTATAGTCAGTGACTATAGTCATTATATAAATTTTATATATTTGCCCTCTCTTTCGACCGTTCTTTTAAAACTTTTTAAAGTCCATCCAGAGTTCTTCTTAATATCTTGCGATATTTAATTATGGTAAAGATACTAGCTGCAAGTGTTGCTTTTCACGTAAATGCTGCGGTTGGTATTTTTTTTTGAATTAAAAATTTTTAGCGGAGGTGTTTTGGGTGTTAACAAAAAGTAAATATTTGATTGTAGTTTCTTTAGTCTTAGTTCTAGTTTTTGCTCTCAACTTACCGGTATATGCCGGTGAAGTTCAGGACATTAAAGGGCACTGGGCTGAAAACCAGGTTGAAAACTGGTTGCACAAAGGCTTAATAAAAGGATATAGTGACAATACCTTTAAGCCTGACAGAAATATCACCAGGGCAGAGTTTGTTGCCCTGACCAACAAGGCTTTTGGCTATAATCCCGGAGTCTCACATCAATTCAATGACGTGAAAGAAGCTGACTGGTTTGCAGGGGACATTGCCAAGGCAAAAGCGTTAGGCTATATTGCAGGTTATTCCGATGGTTCTTTTAAACCTAATAATAATATTAGCAGACAGGAAGCAGCCGTAATTATTTGTAATATCCTAAAACTGGATACCACAAAATATCAAAATGTTTTAGCAGGTTTTAGCGACTCGGGAAAAATCCCCAGCTGGAGCAAAGACAAAATTAATGCCGCTGTCAGTTTAGGCTTTATGGCAGGCTATCCCGATAAAACCTTCGCTGAGGAAAAACCGATTACCAGGGCTGAAGTAGTAGCAGTTCTTGATAAAGTTGTCGGTACACTATACAATACTGCGGAAACCTTTGGTCCGGAAACAGGCACTCAGACTATAAACGGTAATGCAACAATAAGCAAACCGGGAGTTACTCTGAGGAATACCATCATTGAAGGAAACCTCTACCTCACAGAGGGAATAGGTGCAGGCGAGGCAACCCTGGATAATGTGACTGTAAAAGGTCTCACAATTGTGAGCGAGGGTGGTATTAACAGTATCATCGTTATTAATTCCTCCCTTGGCTCTGTAGTGATTGATGTGCCGGATGGAACAAAAGTAAGACTTGTGGCGTCAGGTTCGACCGATATCTCTTCTGTAGAAACCAGGTCAAATGCCAAATTAGAGGAAGGCCAACTTACCGGACCGGGATTTAAAGAGGTAGTGGTTCAGGTGCCTGCAGGCGCCAATGTAGAATTAATGGGAGAATTCAGTAATGTTCAGGTACAAAACCCAAATGCCAAAGTAAGCCTGGTTGAGGGCAAGATAGAGCAATTAGACGTGAATGACGGGGCGGCAGGAGCAACTCTTAACATTGCAGCAGGCGCTGTTGTTCAGTCTCTTACTATTGATGCCAGTGCTTCCATTACAGGAACAGGAGTCATCCAAAAAGCAGAAGTCAACACATCTGATGTTGTCATTCAATCTAACCCGATAAGTATGACCATTGCTCCCGGAATCTCTACAAATATAGCCGGTACTACAGTTACAGAGTCTTTTGACAGCAGCAATAATACCTCAACCGGAGGGAGCGGAGGCACTTCTACGCAAAAAGCAGCGACACCCACAGCAAATCCGGCAGCAGGGGCTGGGCTCTCAGGAACAGAAATAACACTG
Source organism: Thermincola carboxydiphila (assembly GCA_016841325.1). GTDB lineage: Bacteria > Bacillota > Thermincolia > Thermincolales > UBA2595 > Phosphitispora. The sequence continues at coordinate 22,807 of JAENZJ010000011.1, read as the reverse complement.
GCATCAACCACAGCAGGTGCTGCCATTTACTACACAACAGATGGAAGCATGCCATCAACATCAAGCCTTCAATATGATCCAGAGAATAAGCCCGTTATAAACACTGCTAAAACTATCAAGGCCATTGCAGTAAAAGCGGGGATGACAAACAGCAATTTGGCAGCCTTTGATTACACCATTGCTGCACCTTTATTACCTGAACCTTTTGTTCCAGGTGCAGGAGGCAGTATTTTGGCTCCGTCTTTTGTAAGTGAACCGGAACGATTTGGTGGTTTGTATATGACGAGAAGCCATATTATTGATGGCTCCTGGGAACTGGTTCTTTCTTTCGTACCCTATGGAGATTATCCCGCTGGCGAGCTTGTGCTTCAATATTCCGGTGATAATGGTGAAACATGGGCAGAGGTTATGAGCTATGATAACTGGGGCAATACGTTTATCCTTTGCCCTGATGCCTCTTATCAATACCGTCTGGCCAGTACGGGGGAACAGGTATCCACCTCAAACGTAGTTGAAGCCCCCATACCTCATATCAATGCAAACGCATATTTTGATTCGTTGTGGATAGATTGGACAGCGACTGATGCGGATGGCTTTTGCATTGACCCTCCATATGTGGGCAGTGGTTTGCAGGCTGATTCAGGAGTATTTGATCCGTCATGGAACAGCCTTTCAGAAAGCGTAAGCTATCAGTGGTACAGGGTTAATCCCGTTACATTTGATATGAATCCTATTGAGGGTGCAACAGACCCGCTTTACGTTCGGAGCGAAGCAGATAGCGGGTATCTGCTCCTGGTGCGGGGCTCCCTGGATGGTGACAACAACGGGGTGTTTGCACAATCCCTTTATAGTGATGATTGGTATGCATTCACCATAATTCCGAATAAAGCATTTATGACCAATTTAACTCAAGACGGCTTTACCCTGAATCTCTATAAAGGTGTCGAAGGTATAAACCCGGAGGATTTGTGGCTCTATGATTATGCTTCCTGGAACGACATCTCAATACTCTCAGTGACGCAGGGACAAAATGACGCCATATATCATGTGGCCGCAGCAATTCCGGAAAACTCAAATTTCCTGTACCTTGAAAATAGCTCTACTGTCTGGTGGATTATAACAGAGCAGGAGGATTGGCTCGAACAAGGACTGGAAATTTCCAGAGCCCAAACCATTGACATTTCAGGGCATGTTAATGGCGCAGCGGTAGAGGGGACCGGATCGGAAGGATTTTCCCTTGATACTACACCGGGAGCCGAAAAAGTACATATCGCCGCAGGAACTTCTCAATATGCAGCATATAGTCTCACAATTACAAATTCCGCCCGGGGTACAGTGCAAACCATAGAAATATACTGCGAGGATTATAACTGGACCGTTGCAGTTCAGACTACAGAGCTGGATCTGTCAAATCAAATTGATACCGGTTCGGCGGCACAACTGCAGGGGGTTTCCGGTTTCACACTGAACAGCGAAACCAAAAATGTTACAATAGATGAAACCCAGGATGTAAGAGACAGTAAATTCTACTTCAACATTTCCGGCGGAACAAATGACGGCAAGCGGTACAAGGTATTTTATGATGATTTCTGGCAAGTGGAAGAAGTTACGGCATTAATTACAGCGATAGAAATTGTCGGACCTGATACAATAGAAATAAAACGGTACGAAAACTCAACGTCTACAACATACACAGCAGTGGTGAAGGATCAAAACGGCGACCCCATAACGGGTGAAGCGGTTACCTGGTCTATAAAAAATCCCGCATGGTATATGAGTGTGGGAGCAAACACAGGAATTGTAACGTTGCCAAACTATACCACTGAGTATTTTGAAAGCATCGTGTTAGTAGCAACCTCAACAACGGATAATACCGTGAAACTGGAGAAGACTATTAACCTGACAATTGAAGCCAGGAGAGAAAATAACATTACCGGTACATCGGTAGGAGTATTGTCCGCCGGAAACATCGATGCAGTACCCGCCGGAACCAAGGTCAGCGCCTTAAAGGCGGGATTAACGGTAGCAGAGGGAGCAACGGTTGAAATATTGACAGAATCCGGAGGAACTGCAGTACCGGATCAGGAAACCACAGATGTAACAGCAGATATGATGATTGAAGTGACAGCAGAAAATGGCGATAAAGCGGAATACACGATTACAATGGCAACTTATGCTATAGATGTAGTTAACTACGAATCCACAAGTCTAATTGACGATACTCTCGTTTTCAATTGCGGTCCTTACGGTTTGGCAACATGGTATAGTTGGGACGATGTCTTGGGGGGACCTGTATATGTAAACAGGACAGGAACCGGAGATATAACCAATCTGACAGTGACAACTACAGAAAAATTTGGGGTATGGCTGGATCACCCATGGCAGATACCGGGTGGATGGACGAATACGTTAGATCAGGACACACCAACTGAGTTATTCTATGTTTATGCTAATGAAGGCTTACCACCCGGAACGCATACCGGAACTGTTACACTGACTGCTGACAACGGAGTAAACGTATCTTTTAACGTATCTTTTTTAGTGGCAAACCCGTAATAACAGCCTGTCCCGGCAAAGCTTATACAGCCACAGATAATCGAATTCTTAATTGCGGCTTAGATTCTTGACAAAGATTGACCTGTGGTAACTCTTGCGCCACAGGTCATCTTTACAATTTTTTCGTTAGCAGCATAGTTGTTTTTATGGTATAATTACCTATAATTACATATAATTACTATTAAATTTGGGGAAAGGCGCATGGATAAAGAGAAATCAAATAACAAAAAAATAAAAGCCGCTGTAACGAAAAAGAAAATCTATGATACTGCTAACCGGTTATTCAGAAAGTATGGTTTTGATAATGTAAGTGTGGACTCTATAGTTGAAATGGCAGGGGTATCTAAGGGGTCTTTCTACGTGCATTTTGATTCAAAATATTCACTGATTGCTGCTCTGATTGCTGATTATGTAAATGAAGTAGACTCAGGGTATAAAACCTACTTTGAATCATTTCCCGCCGATTCAATGGCGTCAGATTTGATAATGTCTCTGGTAAACAAAATAGTCGACGTTATCACCTGCACTATAGGTTATGATACGATGAGAATCTTATATGAAGCCCATTTAACAAGAACTATAAATACTGATTCTGTGTTGAACTACAGTAGATACCTTTACAAAATATTTCGGAATATAATTAATCATGGAATACAGCAAGGGGAATTCAAAAAAGAGACAGATGTTGAAACAATTACAAGACATTATATTTTGGCCATGAGAGGACTTACATATGAATGGTGTATACGACACCCTGATTTTGACTTAAGAAATCAATCTCTGGAACACTTTGAAATACTGCTAACAGGTATTAAAAAATAATAAAAATTGAAAATCATGTAAATGCTAATCTAAAAATGTACCAAATACCGGGCAAAAATTAGGCCACCTTAACCAAATTTCCCTGTATGATAGTGTTGTCCAGACAACTATTGTACAAGAGGAATGGAGACCGTTCTTGGCCCATATATCCCGATCATTGAGGAAATTTTAGCCTCTGATGAAAACAAACCCAGAAAGCATCGTCATACTGGAATGCGGGTTTTCGGCAGGCTATGAACGGTGAGAGTTACCAATTCAGGCAGAGTATTTTGAAAAGAAGCAGTTAGGAATTACCATTTTTTTATGACTTTGGTGGCCTAAAACTAGACCGGGAAATGGCCTGATTTTTAATTGACATTTACAGTAATCCCTCCCGCCCATATATCAGTCCATATTTTGTCAATCTTGTTTTTTATTTCTCCTGTTATCATTTTTATTAAGTCTCCTTTTAGCTTCTTGGCTTAATTGTTTATAGCAATATGAAATTGTAGCACTTCAGAATTAAAAAAGTGCAGAAAAAAGAAATACATTGCCGCCTCTAATCAATTCGCCTTCTAAATTATGGAATAGTTTGAGGAAGAATGGAGGGTTGCTGACAAATATAAGTACATAATATCAAATTCATATGCAAATTTAAAGGTAAAGCCTGAGTAGTAGTGTCGTTGGAAAAGATTACACCTCAAACCAGTAATACATATATTAAGATAATGCTCCAATCTGGTAAATTATTAACAAAGATTACCGTTTACAATAAATGGCTACCTTGAAATTATCATAAGGGTAACCTAAAAATTTTAATACTTATCATTTTTCTGTAGATAGTACCCAATTGCTGGCATGTTTTTTCGATAATAATTAATGTCTTCAAAATGAACCTCATGAGGTTTCTTAATTAACTTTAACCTACTATTATTTTTTAGTTTTAGCACTTGAACGCCTAATGATTTCGTACTTTCCTTGGGTCCAATATCACTCGTATTAAAGAGAAGAACCTTATCAATTGTACTAATAGCAATCAAATCGATATCTGTTTGGATATGCTCAATAAAGATTAGTTTACTCGTGTCATTATATGCATTCTTTAATCGTTTTCGCTTGGTTTTGGTCATATAGCTAGACATGAAAACTTTGGCTATTTTCCCGTTTTCGTAAGCTGTTAATAAGAAACCGGAATAATTTTTTGTTCCAGTTATATATATTGGTTTTTCACCCTCTTCAAACTCTACTCCTGCCACTACATCGCTCTTATCAAAAAATCCGTTTCTTCTAACTTTATATACATTGTGCTTGTTAGTAAAAATTAGAACCTCGCTGCATCCTTCCAAATTGTTATCATCAAATATCTCCTCATCTTGATTTTCTTTTATAATTTCTATTTCTTCCGTTAATTCATCTTCATAGGTATTGTCAGGCTCTTTTGCTGATGAGACTTCATTTAATTCGCAGTAGCTTTTTATGAAATCTGAGCTTGCTTTAAAAAGTTCCAGGTTCTTAATTTCTTGTGAAGGCTGGTCCTTTTCTAAAACATTTGCTTCCGAAAGTAACTCCCATAACTCTTTCAGGGCCTTCATTCTATCAGTATAGTACTCATGTCCTCTAACACGGAAAAATTGCCATCCACAACGCTCTAAAACTTTCTGCCTCATTATGTCATCTTGGTGTTGCTCAACTCCATGCCACTTATCCCCATCACATTCAATTGCAATCTTAGTACCATCAGGCAACAATACAACCAAATCAATTCTGTATTTGCCCTTAGCTACCTCGTATTGGGATATTACACTATATCCTTTTATTACTATATCGTTGTATACGTCTACTTCAAACCAACTCTCAAATGGTTCTAGCGGTGTGCCGTATTTTCTTTCAATTGGTGTACTTAAAATCAAAGGTCTAGAATTATAATTTTTAAAGTGATCTAAAATCTTATATCGCAAATCGTTTGTGTTGCTTAGGTCATCCTGTTCAACAGAATGGAAAAGCCAAATTTGCTCTTTAGCCCGACTCACCGCTACATTAAAGCGTCTTTCGTCTTCTGGTCTTGTTAATGCCGACCTATCATGATTATGTGCTGTAACTAAGCTTAAGAAAATAACATCTCGTTCATCTCCTTGAAATGAAGACGAGTTCCCGCACACCAGTTTCCTTTTATGGAATTCTGCTTCTCCTATTTTTTTCAATAACAGGTTTTCAATAAGCGCAGCCTGATGATTCCCTTGTAATACAATTACACCAAAGGATTTACCATCGTACCTCTTATCCCTAACTAAATTTGCAATTGTGTCAACTATGCTGTTAGCTTCTGGTTCATTAACTATCCTTGCCCCCTTACCATCAACATAGCCATCAGCACAAAATACAGTTTGTAAAGGTTCAAGCCTGTTTTCAGAGTACTGTGTTAATGGGTAGAGTCCTTTTCCATCCGGTGCGTAAAAGTTTTTGTTAGAAAACTCAATTATCTCCGGCATGCATCTAAAATGTTCCCGCAGAACAGTAATTCCATCGCAAAATCTTCTTGCATGGTCAAAAAAACTGAATTCGGTACCATAATAATTGGCAAATGGGATATTTTTTAGGTGCCTGTTGATATGAGGAGTCATGGTATTTGCATCAACTCCTACATATTCAGGTGACGTTTGTTTATCATCGCCAACAATTATAATATTCTTCGAAATATACAAAAGAAAAATGGCATCAGGTCCCAATTGGCTAGCTTCATCAATAATTACATAGTCATACATTCCTTGTTCCGGTTGTATTGTTTCAGCAACTTTGTAAAGAGGCATAATCCAACAAGGGACTAAGAACTTACATTTGTCCATTTGCTTTTGAGCTTCTTTACGGAACTTTAAAGCTCTCTTTCCTTTCCCTGTTTTGCCAATTCTTTTAACTGCTTGTACCCAGGCTTCTAAGTGTTGTCTTAATGACCTGTTAGCCTGTAATCCTTCTAACACAGTGCACCAAGCCTTCTTTGATGCAATTTCGGCTATGAGCTTATTTTCTCTTTTTTCAAGTTCCTTTAAATTTGCTATCAAAGTATCCTCATGATTACTATCCATCAATTTATTAATTTCATTTTGAGCATGTCTAAAAAAGAGAGCCTTCTCAAATCCGGGCAAATTTGAAGTGGTAAACTCACCTGAAAGAATATTGTCCACTAAATTAGGCAATATGGTTGCTAGCCGGTTTTTTAAATCATCAAATTTTTGATAGGCCATCTTATTTGTAGCTATAGAAGCCAGATCCTTTATTAAATGCTCATAAGAATTATAATCCATTTTTTGAATATCCCTTAAAATGTTTTGCGCTATAGGGTGGAAACTTTCCTGATTCAGATATGATTCCGCTTCTTTTATTTTCTCTTGTAATTTTTCAGCAGTTTTTAAAAGTCGGTTATATTCTGTATCTTCTATTAAGTCATTGACACCCTCTCTGTCAAAAGGCCTTATATTTAAATTAACAAATTCTTCAATATCCAACCGTAGTTTTTCTGAGTCTTCTATAATCCTGATCAGCCTGGTTACTTCAGCATGAACATTACTAAAGTATGAAAGTTTATTAAAATACGAATATCCCTCTAAATTGTCTATCTCCCAGAGTTGTGAAATCTCTTCAAAATCCTGCTGCAGTTCTATGTCCTGAATTACTGCCAAAAACTCATCTTTTGTATCACAAGGGCTGCCATTTACTCTAATACTTTCAATAAAGTACAGTCTTTCTTTTAATTCTTTAGAAAGAAATGGTTTTTTCAGAGCAAATGAAACTCCTGAAAGCAAATTACCCTCATTAAGATAGTTTAATAATAGATGTGCATCATTTTTTAACTGCTTCCAATTATGATTTGAACCATAAGTAATTTCTATGTCTCTGTCAATTTGTTTTAAATCGACAGCCTGAATCCGGCTAAGAATCTGTGACGATAACTCGAGTTTTTGTTCCCATATATATTTATTATCAACTAGATAGGAGTTAATGATTATCTCAGCAAAGTCAATATGAATACTACTTGCCTGATCATAAAATTGTGCAAGCTGAAAAAGCATTGATTCTAATTTGTTATAATCAGAGCACTCTATTGAAATATGTTTTTCTTTCTCAGAATTATTATCTAATAAATGTGCCAACTCGCTGTATTGACGCATTTGTTCAACTTTCGGAAGGTGCTCAGTACTGGGAATAGAATAGGTAAACTCTGAGACGTCAACTTGATTATAACTTTTATTCAACTCAATAAGTATTTGTAAATCATTAACTATATCCTTATTTCCAATGTCACAAAAAGAATCCTTATACCACTTGAAACTGATCGAATCCTTTTCTAATCTTTCTGCGACTTCAATTAACGTGCCAATATATGCTGAGTTAACCTCCTGCTTTCTTGTGGCCTTCTCTCTTATTTTAATAATCTCATTAGTATAGTTTGCAATCTTCTTTCGGGTCTCTGACAAGTTCGTATTTAATCGCTCAATATCAACTTTGTACTTAGATATTTCAGCTCTAGAGAGTTCATCATTTATTGAATTAACACTTGCCTGCAAATCCTGAATAGATGATGAGTCTCCACTTAGAAGATTTACAGTTAAATTCTGAAATTCAGGAGGTAATTTCTCTTTAAGAACCTCTAATGCCCTTTTAGTATACGCTGTAATAAGAATCTTTTTCCCATTAGCCAGTAAGTGACATATTAGGTTGGCAATAGTATGTGATTTCCCCGTGCCTGGTGGACCTTGCACAAGAACTTTGCTGCTGCGTCTGGCTTTTTCAATAATCTCAATTTGCTCCTGATTATATTCTTTTGGGAAATATACCGGGGCGCTATCAGGTCCCAAATGATTCAAATCAGAGTCCGGACGTTCGGCTGATTCACCTATAAACCCAATTAAGTCGTCCATAGAAGGTATTTCTATTTGTTCTTCTTTTTCTATGTTTTGTATAATCTTTTCGTATAAAGCTGTATAGCTTTTCGTATTACGCTTTCTGAGCAATAATGCCGGTGAAAAAAATATTGTCGGCTTGTTTTCAATATAGACCGGCTTCTCAATTTTACTAATAAATCTTCCCTCAGGTGAAAATGTATCAGCAAAAATCTGCAAAGAATCTAGTATCAGACCATTAGAAAATAAATGGTCCATTTCTTTTTCTTTGATGTAATTTTCAACTGATTTTTCAGCATCAATAATATTCTGTGAATCAAATTGCTCAAAGAGATCAATTATTGAATCAGTTTCTATTTGTGGTGATGATTCTAAATTGGGGCTAATGCAAATTTGAGACTCTTTCTGTGAATACTCAAAATTAATATCAACTCTTTGAGTAATAACGTGTCTGAAGACCTTTGTTTTACCGGAAGCCTCCCTATAATTTAATAGTCCTACACCAACAACTAATTCATATTCCTCACCAAATTGTTTACCTTTATTATAAATTCGAAATAACTGTTTATATGTTTCGTTTAAGATGTTAAATTTATCGAATTCCCTTTTATAAGAGACTAATCGGTCATTATATTGGATTAGATCATCAAGCCATTTCTCATTAACATAATCTTGGAATTCTTCTTCAATTTTGGGGAAACTTTTTATTGATAACATTTGTCCATTTACTTCAATACTCTCTTTAAGGAATGGAAGCTCCGCCTCGTCAAGTAGCGAGGAAGGTTCTACCCATAACTGTAAATTCTTTGGCAGTGTCGCAAATAATGGTTTAGAAGGTTCTTTAGGTTTTATTATTTTTACCCAATATTCATTTTCTGAATTAAAATCAGGTCTTATTACGTTTTCAAAGATTTCACTTTCCGGAATATCATTTAACCAAAATACTTCCGGGTATTGAGTCTTTTGTGCTTCAATATCTCTAACAGCATTACTCCGTATTTTGGAAAACTCCAGTAAGTAGTTGAATATTTGTAGATATTTCCCCTTTTTCATTTAAAAGTCATCTCCCGAATAGATTATTCAAACATCATGATACACGACTCAACCAATCACCTTTTGACTAGAATATATTGTATTCTCTCTTATTTATTAAATAAAAAAGGGCAACCTTAACAATTTGCGGTTGTCCCCCCAATCCCCATAGTATATGTATACATTTCCCAGCTATGATTATTATAAGTTATTTTACCACTTCTTGTCTATATTTACCGAGAAACTAGCTGAACAAGTAAGAATAGACCCCACGGATTTGTCTAGGTTTTTAAAATTATCAATATATGAAAAAAATCATGGCCGTTTTGACCACGATTTTTCATCATTCATATATTAACACCTAAGGTCCTTCACCTTGTCCCCAAAAATGGACACATAAGTTTGCTAAACCGGCAAACTTATGTGTCCATTATCAAAATGAAAGCATAAGCCTCAAAAAAGGCAATGGTGGAGGGGAGTCGAAAAAATAACCTCCTATCAAAGGAGGTTATGCTCATTTACGGATGACTTTCGAGATTGTCATTTTCTCTAAAATTACCGCACAAATTGTCATTTCATACCGCGCAATACAAAAAGGCAACACCAACCGGCCCAGCCCTACTCCACAGTCACACTCTTGGCCAGGTTCCGCGGCTTATCAACATCACAGCCCCTGGCCACCGCTATATGGTATGCCAGCAGCTGCAGCGGAATCACCGTCAGCACCGGGGCCAGGATCCTTTCTGTCACCGGTATATAGACCACATGGTCAACGACCTTCTTAAACTCCTTATTCCCGTGGAAGGTCACCCCGATAACCTGGGCATCCCTGGCCTTGACTTCCTTAATGTTGCTCACCATCTTGTCATACAGGTCCATCTGGGTTGCCAGGGCCACTACCGGTACACCGTCAACTATAAGCGCCAGAGTACCGTGTTTCAGCTCACCTGCGGCATAGGCCTCGGCATGCATGTATGAGATTTCCTTCAGCTTCAGGCAGCCTTCCATGGCCACTGCATAGTCCAGGCCGCGCCCCAGGAAAAAGGTGTTCTGGGCTTCGGCGTATTTCTTCAGGAAGCTCTCCAGGTCTTCTAGGTCATCCAGGATTTCCTGAGCCTTGGCAGGCAGTTCCCGCATCTCTGTAATTAGTTTTTCCGCATATTCGGCATCTATGGTGCCCCTCTCCTGGGCAAAGTAAATCCCCAGTAAGAACATTGCTATAAGCTGGGTGGAATACGCCTTTGTTGAGGCCACGGCAATTTCGGGCCCTGCCAGGGTGTAGATAACAGCATCCGCCTCCCTGGCTACCGAGCTGCCTACCACATTGGTAATTGCCAGGACCTTGGCCCCGTGTTTTTTGGACTCCCTCAGGGCAGCCAGGGTATCTGCAGTCTCACCGGACTGGCTGACTACAATAACCAGATCCCCTTCATTGATTATCGGGTTACGGTAACGGAACTCAGAGGCAATATCAACAGTGACAGGTATCCTGGCCAGGTCTTCAATCACATATTTCCCAACCATACCGGCATGGTAGGCAGTACCGCAGGCCACAATGAATATGTTGTTCAGTTTCCTGATCTGCCCATTTAACATATTGATTTCATTGAGAATTACCTGCCTGTTGTCGGCTGACAGCCTGCTCCCCAGTGTTTCCCTGATGGCCCTGGGCTGCTCATATATTTCTTTCAACATGAAGTGCGGGTAACCGCCCTTTTCAGCAGCAACCGCATCCCACTGGACATGGAAAATCTCTTTCTCAATTTCATTACCGTCAAAATCTGTTACCCTGACTCCTTCTCTTGTAAGTACGGCGACTTCCCTGTCATTGAGAATGTAATTATCCCGGGTATATGCCAGAGTAGCCGGGATATCTGATGCCAGGAAATACTCGCCGTCCCCAAGCCCAACTACAAGCGGGCTGTCCTTGCGTACAGCCACCAGCTTGCCGGGTTCTTTTTTTGACAGGACCGCCAGGGCATATGACCCTTCCAGTCTGGCTGCTACTTCCCGGACAGCCGCTTCCAGGTCCCCCTGATAAAAATGCTCCACCAGGTGAGGGATTACCTCTGTATCTGTTTCCGAAACAAATTCATGTCCCTCAGATTCCAGCCATTCCTTTAGTTCCAGGTAGTTTTCGATAATCCCGTTGTGAACGACCGCAAACTTACCTGTACAGTCCGAATGCGGGTGAGAGTTCACATCAGAAGGCCTGCCATGGGTGGCCCACCGGGTATGGCCAATCCCGATATTTCCTTCAGGTGTATAGGCATCAATTTTTTCCTCCAGTTTGGCAATTTTGCCCAGACTTTTAACAATCAGTATCTTATTTTTCTCTATTACAGCCAAACCTGCAGAATCATAACCACGGTACTCCAGCTTCTTCAAACCATCTAATAAAACCGGCACCACTGACCTGGAGCCGATATATCCTACTATTCCACACATATTGTCCTAACCTCTCCTTCATTTTAAGAAACCACCCGGCACCTTTGTGCCGTCCGTCACCGGACGGTTTTGTATGCCTTTTCACGGTTGTGGTCAACCGGGGGGCACCCGCCGAACTGTCGATAACCCCCGTCCTCGTCAACTCAGGATTGCACTGACACTGAGTTCTGGCGCTTTTTAGTATTAAATTGTCTCCGGGACATCAAAATAGCGCTGCCCCGTACCACACTCTCCGGGTCTGTTCCGCATCACCCCTTCCCAAAAATATTTTACCGGTGCAGTCACGGCCTGGTTCAACCACCTCCCTCCATTATATTATAATTGTCACCGCTCTCCAACTGGCAACAATTGTTATAGGTGCAGCAACTGTTATACCTCAAACGGATTACCCGGCAACTCTGGAAATAACAGCAGCAATCCCCTCGACAATCTCTTCAAGCTGTTTTTCATCTGGCCCCTCGGCCATAACGCGCACTTTGGGCTCAGTCCCCGACGGCCTTACCAGGATCCGTCCCCTGTCACCCAGGGTCTCCTCACCCCTGCGAATGGCTGCAGTTACTTCAGGGTCTTCCATGGCTGCCGTCTTATTAGTTACCCTGACATTTACCAGGACCTGGGGCAGCCTCTCCATCCGGGCAGCCAGTTCACTCAGAGTTTTCCCGGTTTCCTTGACCACAGCAGCAAGCTGCAGCCCTGTCACAATCCCGTCACCGGTGGTATTGTGCTCCAGGAAAATAATGTGCCCTGACTGTTCCCCACCAAAAGTGGCCCCGCATTTCAGGAGCTCTTCCATCACATAGCGGTCTCCCACCTGGGTCTCCCGCACCCGGATGTTCTCATTTTTCAGTCCCAGCCTGAGGCCGAGGTTGCTCATAACAGTAACCACTACCGTGTCATGGGGGAGTTTTCCCTTACGCTTCAGGTGTGTCCCACAGATTACCATAATATGGTCCCCATCAACAATATTACCTTCCTCATCAACAGCTATCACTCTGTCCGCATCACCGTCATGGGCCAGGCCAAAGTCCGCACCGTACTCGGCTACTTTCCGGGCAATCACTTCAGGATGAGTGGAACCACAGTTCTTGTTAATATTAATCCCGTCAGGCTCACTGAAAACAGCAATAACCTCAGCGCCCAGCTCCCGGAAAACCCGGGGTGACAGGACCGAAGCAGCGCCATTGGCACAGTCGATAACTATCTTCAGGCCGTCAAGGGAACAGTTGATAGTACCTGTGGCAAACCGTACATACCGGTCACCAGCATCGGCAATTTCCCTTACAGAACCTATCTCTGACCCTACAGGACGGTTGGTATCGGGAATCCCTTCCCTGATCAGCCGTTCAATTTCCATTTCAACTTCATCGGGGAGTTTATATCCGGTGCTGGCAAAAAACTTGATCCCATTGTCTTCAACAGGGTTGTGGGAAGCAGAGATAACTACGCCGGCAGCAGCTTTAAGGTCTCTGGTAAGAAAGGCAATGGCAGGTGTGGGCATCACTCCGACCCGGAGGACATCCACCCCAACTGAACAAATCCCTGCAATCAGGGCAGCTTCCAGCATATCCCCAGATATCCTGGTATCTTTTCCGATCACCACAGCCGGTTTGACCGGCCCTTTGGCGTTCCGGGTCAGGGTATATGCCCCTGCCCTGCCAATCTTATATGCCAATTCCGGGGTCAGCTCCCTGTTAGCCACTCCCCGGACCCCGTCAGTGCCAAATAATTCTCTCATTATATAAACGCCCTTTCTATAGCTCATTTCGGAATTTGGCGGTCACAGCTTCTGCCACCCTGATACCGTCAACAGCGGCGCTGATAATTCCACCTGCATAACCGGCCCCTTCTCCTGCGGGATAAAGCCCTTCAAAACCTATAGACTGCCGCTTATCATCCCTGACCAGCCGCACCGGGGCCGAGGTCCTGGTCTCCACACCGGTCAATACAGCCTGAGGCATGGCAAAACCCTTCAGTTTCCGGTTGAATGACTCCATGGCCTCTTCCAGCATTGAGGTTACATAACCGGGCAGGCAATCATGCAGGTCAGCAGGCTGCAGGCCTGGGAGATATGTGGCCCAGGGCACATCCTCCAGGCTGTCAGAAGCCCTCCCGGCCAAAAAATCCTCCATCAACTGCGCCGGGGCCTTATAACCCCCTCCACCGGCCCGGTATGCGGCTTTTTCCCACCTGCGCTGGAATTCGACCCCGGCAAGAGGCTCCAGGCTGCCAAAATCATCGGGAGTCACAGATACCACCACCGCACTGTTGGCTGCACCTGTGTCCCGGGCATAATCACTCATCCCATTGGTCACAACCATATTTTCCTCAGAAGCCGCAGCCACCACCCTGCCCCCGGGGCACATGCAGAAGGTATAGGCTGCCCTCTCCAGTTCGCTGTTCTTATACACCAACTGGTAATCAGCAGCCCCCAGCCGGGGATGTCCGGCAAAACTGCCATATTGTGCCTCATCAATCATGCGCTGTGGATGTTCCACCCTGACCCCGATGGCAAAAGCCTTTTGTTCCACCGGGCACCCGGCCTGTTCCAGCATCTCATAAGTATCCCGGGCACTGTGCCCCACTGCCATAATCACCACACCGGCAGGAATTTCCCGTTCGTTGTTGATGACAACACCCCTGACCACCGCATTCTCTATAACCAGGCCGGTAACCCTGGACCCGAAATATATCTCCCCACCCATTTCCTCAAGGAGGAGGCGCAGGTTCTTGACCACAGTCCTCAGCTTATCGGTACCTATATGGGGTTTATTCAGGTACAGGATCTCTTCAGGTGCCCCGGCAGCCACCAAGTCCCTGAGGACACCCCGGACACGGCTGTCATTGATCCTGGTAGTCAGCTTGCCATCAGAAAAAGTCCCTGCCCCTCCCTCGCCAAACTGGACATTTGACTCGGTATCCAAAATACCGGTAAGCCAGAACTGCTCCACATCCCTGGCACGGGTGGCCACATCCATTCCCCGCTCCAATACCAGGGGCCGAAAACCATTCCGGGCCAGGGTCAGAGCAGCAAAAATTCCAGCAGGCCCGGCGCCGACCACTACAGGGCGGTGTACTATGGGGACCGTCCCCGGTGTCACCGGAAGCTCAGGCTGAGGTTCCCTTACAAAAACCCCGGATAACTTCCGGCGCGCCATACTTGCAGCCGCTTTTTTGCCAAGGGATACATCAACAGTGTAAACAAAAAAGAGGCGTTCCTTTTTCCTGGCATCCAGCGCTTTTTTTACAATTGTATAATCCCCGACCTCTTGCGGAGGGACCCCCAGTCTCCTGGCGATATGTCCGGTAATATCTTCTGAATCAGCATCAATATCAATTTTTATATCAGTTACCCTGTACAACATCACAACCCCCGCCTGAAGCAGCGGTAATTCTTTAATTTGCTGCAATCATAAAAGATTATATTCCTCTGAATGAACCCTGTCAATGTATAATATGCTCTGTACCGGGTTGTCTGTTACGCAATCAGTCCCGTCCTATTTTAACCAGCACTCTCAGGGATTGCCTGTCGGCCGACACCCCATGGGGCAGGTCAGGACCGACTTCTGTGTAGACATCTTCTTTAGCCCCATTGATATTCACCGGGAGGGTATTCACACTCTGAATATTATTAATGAGTTCCGGTTCACCTGTAATAGTCAGTTCCTCAGGTTCAATTGCAACTGTCTGCACAGTATAGCCCGCAGCAGGAGTACCGGTAATCTGGGGAATAACCCCCGCCTTCCTCTCAGGCAGGTCAGGAACAATCGTCACAAACACATCAACCAATGACGGTGTTCGGGTGACAAACCGTTCCTCCCTGAAATTACCTGTTTCATCAATAACCTTTACCGGCAGGGTCTCCCCAAACGACTTTTCCCGGTTCTTCAACTGGATATCGACCGAAACCGCAGCCACCCTGTCAATTAAACTCTTGGGTCCCCTGATAATAACCTCATCAGGTGTGGCCTTTACAGCCAGCAGTTTATACCCTTCCCCGGGCGAATTCAGGTAATTAACCTGCACCGGGACCTGCTTTTCAGCCATAGGCTCAATTTTTACCGGAACTTGCTGAGGCCTGAGATCAGTCACCTTAACCCCGCCCGGGGCCTTTACCTGGACCGGAACCACTGTTTCTCCCGGCCTGACCCTGCTCAGGTCAACAAAAACCTCAATTGAGCGCACATCAAGGTCTGCTATCAGGTTTTGGTTGGCCTGAACCCGGACATTAACCGTGCCCGGCATTTCGGAAACAGCCAGGTTTTGTCCGACACCCCTTACCTCAACCGGTACAGCCTTAAATTCCTTATCTTTAGTTGGGTTGAGCTCATTGGAGACATATACCCACAGCACAACAGCCAGGATTATTGAGAGTATTTTCAGGCCCCAGTCTCCCTTTCCGAACCATCCCACAGCCTATGACCTCCTGTACCAGAATGGAGCGTGATTATTTGTTTTCTGAATTAGCATCCCCGCCAGAACTTCCCGGAGGGTTTTTTCGTCAAAATTACGAGTAATCCTTCCTTCACGGGCCAGGGAAATAATGCCGGTTTCTTCTGAAACCACAATGGCAACAGCATCAGAAATCTCGGTTATCCCTATCGCTGCCCGGTGGCGTGTCCCCAGTTCTTTGCCAAGGTTGGGGTTTTCAGTGAGGGGAAGAAAACAGCCGGCCGCAGCCACCCGGTCCCCCCGGATGATAACGGCCCCATCATGAAGCGGTGAATTAGGAACAAAAACATTGATGATGAACTCTCCCGAAATTACCGAATCCAGACTTACTCCCGTTTCTATGTAGTCATTGATCCCGGTTTCCCTTTCTAAGACGATCAGGGCCCCGGTTTTGTTCTTGGCCATGGTTAAAACAGCACGGACGATCTCATTGATAACCCTGCTGGTATCCTCTTCCCCCAGGAAAGTAAACGGCCGCGCAAAAAACTTGCCCCTCCCGATGCGTTCCAGGGCCCGGCGCAGTTCCGGCTGGAAGACAACAGGAATGGCAACAACAACCATTGTCCTGATATTGTTCAAAATCCAGTTAATAGTATAAAGGCCAAGCCAGTCGCTTATGGTTGTCGCAATCAGCAGGACGACAATCCCCTTTAGCAGTTGAACGGCCCTGGTGCCTTTAATCCACTGGAATAATTTATAGATCAAAGCTGCCACAACCAACATATCGACAATATTGATTAAATTAACTGCAGGCAGCTGGAATAACATTAAAGACACCTCTTTTCCTGTCAACCGTTCTAAACCGGTGCTAACCTTAATATTATGTGTAATCAGACCTTTACTTACCCTGTTTCCGCATTCTATTCTAATAATTCGACATAAAGCAAATCCTCACCTTTTTCTGTCTTTAAATTTCCTAAAAACTCCTATTTTCTTTATTTTTTTCTTGGATATCCCAAGCAGGAGTTTATTCACGATTATAGAAAAGTAGTATTATCCCTAAACACCTGTTGCACCGGTTTGCCAATGCGGCCGGTTTGACTTGTACCGCCGGTTTGCCAATGACGGCGGCTCAGTAATGTTAGCGGTTTAACGGAATCGCAGCCTATATCCGGGTGTGTGGGAAAGAAGGGAGAATCCTGCATTGAAATTGGAAAAATGGCATCTATCTATAACTCTGGTATGCCTCTTGTTTGGCACCCTGTTTACATCAAACCTGAAGACCCAGCTGCAGGACTTTAACCCAATGGCAGCCAGGAATGAAGGCCTGGTCAATATTATTAAGACACAGGAACAGAAAAACCACGAACTGGAAACAGAAATAACAGGGATCAGAAAGAGTATTGAAGAATATCAGCTGGCAACAGCAGCCCAGACAGAACTTGAACCCTTACAGGAGGAACTGGAAAGGCTGAGGTTTTTATCAGGACTCACCAAGGTAAGCGGCCCCGGAATCGTAATTACCCTCAATGACCAGGACAGGGCACGTACAGCAACTGCCGAGGAAGCCAATCTTTACATCATCCATTATACCAGCATTTTGTATATAGTAAATGACCTGCGTGCCGCGGGGGCAGAAGCAATTTCCGTAAACAACACCAGGATAGTATCAACCAGTGATATCAGATGTGCCGGTAATATCATTCTGGTTAATACCCACCGTCTGGCGCCACCTTATGAAATCCGCGCCATCGGAAATCCTCAGCTGATGGAGGAAGTTGTCAGGAGCGGTGAGTTCACCACCCTGGAATTAAGCAAGTTTCCGGTAACCCTGCAGGTTCAGGATGATGTGGTTATTCCGGCTTACAAGGGAAGTTATACTTTTAATTATGCAACTCCAATCGAGTCAAAGGAAGGTGTAGACTAATGGTCTTGGCAGTGCTGGCTCTTCTTCTGGGATTTCTGGCCGGTCAGGCTTTAACCTTCGCATTGCCTGCCGCTTTCGCCACTTATCTTTCAGTGGCCATTTTGGCAACCCTTGACTCCACTCTGGGTGGAATAAAGGGGGTCATGCAGGATAAATATGACGGCGCCATCCTGATGTCAGGATTTTTTATCAATGGCTCGATTTCAGCCTTTATGGTCCTGATGGGAGACTGGATCGGTGTCGACCTTTACTATGTTGCAATTTTTGTTTTTGGGCTCAGGATATTTCAAAACCTGGCAGTTATCAGGCGTGAATTGATTAATAAATTTCTTTCACCTGCCGCCAAAAGAAAATCCACCACTCGCGAGGTGTCATGATGTCGGGAAAAAAATGGCCTTTAACTCTTATTATTGCTTTTGCCTGCCTGGGCCTGCTGCTTTCTCTGCAGTTTAAGACCCACCAGGCAATGGCTGATGACCTGAACTATCAAAGCAATGAAACCCTGGCTGCGGTTGCCAAAAACCTAACCACCAAATATTATCAGCTGATTCAGGAGGTCTGGGACCTGAGGACCCAGTTAAAACTGCTGCAGCAGAGCGCCGACCAGAATAAAACTGCCCTGGAGGCTATGACCAGGGAACAGCAGAAGTTGAATATAGCCCTGGGCACCATACCGGTGGAAGGCCCGGGCATAGTTATTACCATTCCGGAAAACGACCAGAATTACTTTGGATATCAGGACATAGTTGACATCGTAAACGAATTGTGGAACTCCGGAGCGGAAGCAGTTTCAGTTAATGGCTTCAGAGTCACCAACAGCACCTCAATAATGCCTGACAGTGAATTTACCGCAGTACTCATCAATGGGGTCCGGATTTCTTACCCTTATACCATAAAAGCAATTGGTGAACCAAACTCCCTCGATAAAGGTATCTCCATCCCCTTTGGTATAGTTGATAACCTGAGGACTCTCTTCAAAATACCCATACTCATAGAACAGGAAGAAAACTTGAGACTCCCCTCGGCTTCAGCCCCTACCTTCCGGTACGCTCAAACAGTCGTCGAAAAGGCAGCGGAATAATTCCGCTGCCCTTATTGTTTGGCCGCAAACGCCTCCCGGTATTTTTCCACCAGTTTTGGTACATTTGTCATATAACCCCGCGTTTCCGGGATATAAAGGTACCTGCCGTTCCTGACATTATTCGGACCGGCATTATAGGCCGCACACGCCAGTTCGATACTGCCAAAGGTTTTATACTGGTAGAGGAAGTATCTGGTCCCTCCATCTATATTTTGAGCGGGGTCATAAGGGTCTACCCCCAGCCCCCTGGCAGTCCCGGGCATCAGTTGCATCAATCCAATGGCTCCGGCCCGGCTGACCGCATCCGGGTTGCCTCCTGACTCCTGTTCTATTATTGCTGCAATTATCGCCGGATCAACACCGTACTTATTTGCCGCATCCTCGATCAGACGAGCCCAGCGCAGGATTTTATCAGTCTTGTCATAGGGGACGATTCTGCCCTCATCATCAACAAGTACAGGTTTGTCATCAATGGTGACAATCTGCACTGCCAGCACATCCATATAAGCCTTAAAGGCATCGTAAAGGTTGTCCTTTACGATTTCAAAAGCCGTCAAATCAGGTTTCTTCTCATCCTGAACCACATATATTTTCTCTATACTTGAAGTGACCGGCATTGTTGCACTGATACTGGCCAGCTTACGGCCGGCAATGTCCCCAATCCCCAGGGCGCTTCCTGCCAAAAGGGCAACATTCTCCAGATTTGTCCTGACAATAACAAGTTTTTCCTTTTTATAGGCAATTGTGGTCTTTAGGTCGAGCCTGGCATTGGCCGGGAGTTCATTTACAGGAGGATCCCTCCTGGCCATGAAATCCACAAACCGGTCCCCGACAGGAGGATACCAGACAGTAGCACATATGAAGATGAACACCAGGAGCCAGAACACCCGCCACCTGAAGACCCAGCGGGCAGCTGTTTTCACAGGGTAAAGGTATTTCTTTATATATTTCCCATGCTTACGCCGGATTCGCTTTGGCACAATCCTGGATAATGTATCAGCCATCTGTCGCTCCCCCCGTGGGTTTTTGCCCTTAACATGATTCTACGGCATCTTTGAATTTCCCTGCCGGAATTTTTTACTAGAAATAATTAGCCAGAAGAAAGAGGCCCCATCAGGCCCCTTAATATATAAAGCTTTTGCTCGTTTCTAGTCCTCCATGGTGGACAGGTCGCCAACAGGCAGCCCCAGTTCCCATGCCTTCAGGACACGGCGCATAATCTTGCCGGAACGTGTCTTGGGCAGCTTATCCTTAACCTCGAACTCCCTGGGAGCGGCATGAGCGGCAAGGCCGAGTTTTACAAAGTCACGTACCTCTTTGGCCAGCTCATCGGTCCACTCATATCCTTCGCGAAGGGCAATAAATGCCTTGATAATTTCACCCCGTACCGAATCAGGTTTGCCGATTACACCGGCTTCGGCAATTGCCGGGTGCTCAATAAGCTTGGACTCCACCTCAAAGGGACCAACCCGTTCACCGGCTGTATTGATTACATCATCAACACGTCCCTGGAAGAAGAAATAACCATCTTCATCCATGTAAGCCGAGTCACCTGATATATACCAGGGGTCATTCTTGAAATATTCATTGTATTTCTCAGGGTTTTTCCAGACGGCACGCATTTGGGCAGGCCAGCCTTTTTTAATTGCCAGGTTGCCCATCTGCAGCGGAGGCAGGACATTGCCTTCATCATCAACAATGGCAGCTTCAACGCCCGGAACAGGCTTACCCATTGAACCAAGCTTGATGGGCATAGCCGGGTAATTACATATCATCTGCATACCTGTTTCTGTCATAAACCATGTATCATGAACCCGGATATTGAGATTGGTCATAAACCAGCGGATAACCTCAGGGTTCAGGGGTTCACCTACTGACATGATATGGCGCAGGCTTGACAGGTCATAATTCTTCAGCTTGTCTTCTCCCTCTGCCATCAGGAGACGAAATGCTGTAGGAGCGCTGTACCATACGGTAACTTTATACTTGGCCAGGGTACTGTACCAGTCATCAGCACTGAAACGGCCGCCCCTGAGGATTGTACTGACACCATTAAGCCAGGGGGCCAGCATACCGTAAACCACACCGGTAACCCACCCCGGA
Source organism: Thermincola carboxydiphila (assembly GCA_016841325.1). GTDB lineage: Bacteria > Bacillota > Thermincolia > Thermincolales > UBA2595 > Phosphitispora. Next base: position 1,575 of record JAENZJ010000011.1, on the reverse strand, counting down.
TCGGCAGTACACCAGTACATGTCACCTTCCTGAAGGTCACCGACATACTTGCCTGTTGCATAGTAGCCCAGCATGTCATTATGCACGTGGATGATACCCTTGGGCTTCCCGGTTGAACCTGAGGTATAGAGGAGGAATAACGGGGTTTCCCGGTCAACCCACTCTATTTGGGCATCCTCAGATGCTGCAGCCATCTCGGCATCCCAGTCAATTTCACGTTCACCCAGGTCGCCATTGGCTCCAACCACAAAAATATGTTTCAGGTTGGGAAGTTCATCTTTGAGGATACGTCCCTTCAACTCCGGTGTGGTAATAATAGCAACAGCCTCACTGTCAGCAAGGCGGTCCCTTAAGGCAGCTTCCATAAATGCTTCAAATAGCGGGCCTGCAATAGCCCCTACTTTTACAATACCAAGGAAACTGAAATAGAGTTCAGGACTCCTGGGCATAAAAATAAACACACGGTCACCTTTCCCAACACCGTACTTTCTTAATACATTGGCAAACTTGTTGGAATTAGCTTTCATATTGGCAAAAGTATAGGTTTCTTCCCGCTTGGCATCAAGATAATATAATGCAGGCATGTCAGCCTTGCCTTTCTCGTCAACCATCCTGTCAACGGCCTCATAGGCAAGGTTTACTTTTCCTGTGGTAAACCAGCTAAACTCTCTTTCCACATCTTCCCATTTGTAATTAGCAGCTGTCGCATCATAATCTTCCATGTTATGTTTCCCGGGAGAAGGTGGTAACACATTCAATTCAGACATTACTAAGCCTCCTCTAATCAAGTTCAATTTAACAATTTAGACTTTTCTGAAATCTTCTGGTGCAACTTTAGATAAGTACTGTCCTTTTTTGTTGGCCCAATAATTCAGCCACCGGGCCTAAGCAGGTTGTTCAAAAAAAATTTTCTTGGCGTTTTTTTCGCAGGTTATTTTTGATAAGTTTTTTCACATTTCAGATTCTTTCGCAGGTTGTTCATCACGTTAACATAAAATCAGGAGTTCTTCAAAGGGAATAAACTAAATGGAAAACACTGCATTCAAAGGCTGGGGGACCTTTTACCGGTGCTTCCCGGTCGGTATTCTATTTTCTGTTCACCCCCTCATTGTCTATATTTGTATACACTTATAGCATAGGTCTTGTTTATATTTTAGTACATACCAGTAGATAAGTCATTGCATTTTCGGCGAATGGTCGTTATGAGCGGTGAACGGTATTATTTTATTGCTTAACGGTCGTTTATCAGAGTTTAACGGTTGTTATGCAAACGCGAAAGACTATGTACCTGATTGCCAAATGGTCGCATACGGGTAGTAAATGGTGGTACAATCTGTTTAAACGGATAGCAGTATTTTTAGTTTACATAATACTTGTGTATGTCCTTTTATAGGTATACGGAAAAGTGTATCCAATGTTAACTAGAAAAGCGCGCATATTTCAGTTCCCTATGCGCGCGCTTTCACCCGCAAGGGGTGGGCCGCATCCCTAAGAAGCTGCGCTTCAAGGGCTGCGCACTCTGTACTACATTCCTTAGCCTTTTCCACATATGTGGAAAAGGCTAAGGAATGTAGT
>JAENZJ010000010.1:30370-112022 GCA_016841325.1 Thermincola carboxydiphila | reverse complement strand
AGAGCCCTAGCCTTCCAAGCTAGTCGCGTGGGTTCGATTCCCATCACCCGCTCCATTTATTTGAGCGCCTATAGCTCAGTGGATAGAGCAACGGACTTCTAATCCGTGTGCCGGAGGTTCGAATCCTCCTAGGCGCGCCATTAGTAAGCAAATAAATACTAAAATTTATTTTCATGGTGGCTGTAGTCAAGCGGTTAAGACACAGGATTGTGGCTCCTGCATTCGTGGGTTCGAATCCCATCAGCCACCCCATAAAAAAATTGTAACTATTAGTAGCAAGGAGTCAGTAGTCAGAAGTCAGGAGTTAGAACAAGGTTAAAATTGCTGGAAGCATATTCTTGGGGCATTCTGAATTCTGACTCCTGACTCCTGAATACCTAAATAGTTGTAATACCTATATAGTTGGGGCGTAGCCAAGTTGGTAAGGCAGCGGACTTTGACTCCGCCATGCGTAGGTTCGAGTCCTGCCGCCCCAGCCATTTTGAGCCATTAGCTCAGTTGGTAGAGCACCTGACTTTTAATCAGGGTGTCGCTGGTTCGAGTCCAGCATGGCTCACCATTAAGAATTAAAGCGGAGTGTCCCCAAATAATACAAGGGACTCTCCTTTTTTGCTTTCCCGATTAATAAGAAGATCCACATTAATAAGAGTATCCACGGGAAAGTACGGAAACAGCTCCTGGGGAGCTGCTTCCGTACGCTTATCATCTGTCGGGTTTAGTTTTTAATTTCAGGTTCAGACTCTTGGTATGCCCTGAAATAGATGCAATGGGGTTGTGCCTGACCGGCAGTGTCTCGGTTTGCCGGGCCAGCGCTATTCAGTTTTTGCGGGCGGGCGTTATTCAGTTTTGGTTTTTCTTCCATATTCAGTTGTCTTTTTTGTGTAATATTCAGCGGTCGTTGTTCAGTTGATGTCTTGTTGAGCCACCATTCCTGTTCCTGGTTGGCTGCCACAAAGTATCCCATGACCATCTTGGGAATTAAAATTCCGGCAAATGTTCCGATTACAAAATCCAAATCGGATTTGGGAATCACTATAAACAATACGGCTACGACTATCCAGAACCGAAAATGGTACAGTACGAATCCGAATACCCTGGCAAAATCCGTGGAGGCAAACCGGAACATTAAGTACAGCAGCTTAGACAGGACCTGGTAATTAAGTACTATCAGGCTGTAACCGAATATTACTCCCAGAGCAAGGTCTGCTGTATATCCCAGATATGATATCAGGCTTGCTGCAAGGACGGGAACCAGGCTGCAAAGGGCAATCTTCCTTTGAACCTTTGAAGAACTTACATCTGCTGCCCCATATGACCTCCTCCTTTTAGAATTCGGTTTTTGGCAATGTGCTGTGCTGGTGTTCTTCTTTTGGCTGCAGATGTCCCAGCAGCTCCCTATCTCACATCGAAGGCTCGGAGGCCTATAGGATATACGGGCATTTGTGCCCGGGCCACCGGAACAGTTGGAATAGTGTCATACCGGTAAAGGCGCCCTTGGGTCTCTTGCATTGTCCTAATGTACTAGTACAATTATAAAATAACACATGAGGAATTGTTTGTCAACAGTTCCTGAGTATATTTTTTCAAATTAATTTTTAGGGTTGAAATAGTGAAAATCCGGGTATTTGAGCGGTTGACAACCCGGATGAGCCTGTGTTAGAATCATGTATGCACTGAAAACAATATTTTAAGCGGATGTGGCGGAATTGGCAGACGCACCAGACTTAGGATCTGGCGGGTAACACCGTGGGGGTTCAAGTCCCTTCATCCGCACCAAGTACATAAAGGCCCAAAGGGCCTTTTTTTCTTAATATTTAGGAAATTATACTTTGAGGTAAAATTGTGGATAACCTCAAAGTATAATTTCCGGATATCAACAAAAGTTTCCTTAAAGTTTCGATAGAAACTTTTGTTCAAGTTTCGATAGAAACTTTTGTTATTTTGGAAGGATATCATCTTTTGATGGGAAATCTTTGCCAGCCTCTTTTAACATTTCTATGTATAGCAACAATTCTTCTCTGGAGGAAACATTAAGTTTTGAATAGATGCGCCTGGTATGTGTTTTTATCGTATTAATACTGAGGCACAGTATTCCGGCAATTTCTTTGGCGGCGTATTGTTGGGCATAGAGGTTAAAAACTGAGCGTTCAGCCAGAGACAGAGTCCTTATGTTTTTAATAAATTCATTTAAGATTTCGGAGTGCTGTTCTTCTTCGCCTGTTTTGCCTGATTCCTCATTTTTCAAAAGGAGGTACCCAATCAATTCATCTATCTCCACAATTTTGGTTTTTGCGGCTTCACTCAGGTTATTTGACTTAATCATGTTCAGGCCTTCGGTAATGGGGTGTGTGTAACTCCGGCTCAAGTAAAAAGAAGCAAGGATTCCCAGTAACACCAATAAAGTCAGCATAAAAGCAAACCTTAAATTAAAATTGGCTAATGAACCTTTTACGTCCTCTTCAGGCACCATCACAGCCACCACCCATTTTTCACCAAAAAAGGCAGAATCCCTGGGATATAGTTCAACAGGTTGGTGAAATCCGATAAAAGAGCCGCCGCTTTCGTCACTATATGAAGAAAAGGATTTGGGGTCTGACTGAATGTGGAGCAATTGATCATTTGAGAAGCTGTTTCGTGCGGTAAAGCCACCAGAAACCATCGCCCCGGAAGTATTGATAACATCTCCGGAAATTGGTGCAAACATGGCAAAGATACGAGAATATGCACTGTTATCCGGCATTTGTGCCAACTTAAAAAGCATAGCACTTACTTCAAATCCACTAACCCCAAATATATGTCCCTTTGAGTCAATCAGTGGTACTGAAACAAGCGTGGCTTTCTCACTTGTGCCCGGAAGAATGGTTGCCGGGCTCCAATAGTAAAGCCGTGACAGCGGAAGTGTTTGCAGAGATGCCTGTTCAATTGGAAGTTTGTAATAAGAAGCATTGCTTATGTCAAACTCCATACTCCACTGAGCATGCAGGGGTATGGAATTATTACGGGCAATACCGGGAAATCCCCGTAACAGAACGATTGTGGGAGAGGATGAACTTAAGATATTGGGCTCCATGTTCTTCACAAAAAGGCCGCTTTTTGAGTTTTCAGCGTTTTCTAATCTTTGATTAACAGTAGCATTCAATATTACAAATACGCCGCTGCTTTTAGACCTTTGTAACGCAAACAGGGCACGTTCGTATTCACTGGCAAGCAAATCCTCCAATATCTCCGGGTGGCTCTGTAAATCAGTTGTCTTAAGTCCTTTTTCCTCCAACCTCTTTTCCATACTTGATGACAAATCCTGGGCAAATTGTACCGCTTGCACTGATAGCTGGCCATATTGCTGTGAAACATTCCGGGAGCTATGGATAAGCTCCTGTTTAACAAGTTTTTCACTTTCAGTTAACCCGGCTGTAAACGTTCCGGTGAGTAAAAGAATAACAACAATTCCAAGAACCATGGTAACCACCAGAACAACTAAAAAAAGAAAGAGTCTCAGGCGCATAGAAAGTCCTGATGCGCCTGTTTCTTTCCACTCCTGTTTTAGCTGTTTAATTAAGCTTATATTAATCAATTTACTCACACCCTTACCATAGGGAGAAAGGAGGCCGGAAACAGGAAAAGTCAAAAATGACCTTCATAGGGACAGGAACAAGACTTTATTTTGTAAATTCCTTAAAGGCTCCCTGGGATGCCTTTTTGAAAGCTGTTTCGGCATCTGCATTTTTCAAATTCTTCAGGTAATGATTTCTTGACTCAATAGCAGTTTTTTTCAGTTTGCTTTCATATTCCTGCTCAAGATCGTCCAGATTCGCGAATACCGGTTGAATGTAAAAATCATATTCTTCCAGCATTTCAGATGCAGTGCTAAAAAGCTTTTGTATATTTTTATTGGAAATATTTGCAGCTTCATTTAACATTGTCTCTCCAAAGGCTTCTCTGGTAACAGGAATATAGCCGGTAGAAGAAACAAAGCGCAGGTTTTGTTCAGGGTGGGTAAACCATTTAAGGAATATACCTGCTGCAAATTCCTTTTCTTTTGTTGATTTGGTAACAACCATGCCGCTGCCGCGCTGGATGGCTATTTTTTTCCCGTTCTCAAAGACGGGATAAGGTAATATGGCATATTCTGCCGGTTCGGATGTATTGTCCGCATATGTAACAGCAGGGGGGTAAAACAGAACTCCTGCTGAAGAGCCCAGCGCGCAGACAATATCACCTGTTTTTACGAGATCGGAGGCATATCCGTCAAAAATGGCGATCTGTCCCCGGACAGCCGGTTCATAATATATGTCCCACACCTTGGCAAATGCAGGTGAGGAAAAATTAAGCCGATTATTTTTTAAGAAATCTTCGCCCAGCTGTTTATATCCTACCTGTGTGAGATTAAACAGGGAATCAGGCATAAAAAACGTTTTGCCATCGTTTTTTATGGAGGGGGTTTGATTGTCAGTCCATTCATAATATTGGGCTGCAGACCTGGTAATCCCTTCAAAGGTGCGCAAATCATCTAAACTGATATTAGTATCTTTTGCAAACCTGTTAAAAATCGTTTTATTTACAAATAATACTTCAGTTGATTTTGCGGTTGGGAATACATAAAGCTTACCGTCAAGCAATCTTCCCTCTTCCAGAAAGCGGGGGACATATGCTGAGAGTTCTTCAGCAGTAAACTGATCTTCAATGTTGGCAAGCAATTCTTTTTCAGCCAGAATAAGTGCTGTTTTGGGGTAAGCAGTTGTAATGTCGGGGAGCTTCGGTGCGCCAGGATCTCCATTTGCCGCCATATTCAGCTTTTCATGAAGAGTAGTGGAACCGGATATAGAGGTTACATTAAGTATAATTCCTTTTTCTGCTCCAATGGTATCATTAAATTCATCTATCATTTCATCCATTGTATTTTTCATCTGACCACCGTAATTATGCCAGATAGTCAGGGTAACTGGTTTTTTTGGATTAAGCCCGTTATTGTTCTGGCAGCCGGTTAACCAACTAATTATAAATAGAAATAAAACTATAATGACTGTTTTTTTCATTATTGACCCCCAATTATGGATTTTGAGTGTGCGGGTTCATGCCTGCCCTAAGTGTGGTTTGCTAAAAATTCCTGTAATTATTTTCTTATGATACCATGTATTTCTTCAAAATTCAATTATTGACGATATGTCTTATATATCTCTGACACTTTTGCTTTCAGAGGATGATTTCAAAAGGAAGTTTACTTCCAATTACATTTGAAACTTTTCCCGCAGGATGTTATAATATGCCATATCTGTGCTGAGAAGGAGAACAAGGAAATTCAAATGGAAACAACTTTTTCTCTGTGGCATTATTTAAAAAGAAAAAAACTGTTCCGGCTAAGGAAGTCACTGACCCTGATAATTCTGGCGGCATTTTTGCTGTCATTATTTTTTACTGCTGCTACCGGCTGGCGGCCTGCCCGTGCTGCTGCGGCTCCGGGGAATGACAGGCCCAGGGTGGTAATGGTGGTCCTGAACAGAATAACACTTGCAGACCTGTCAGATGACCGTTATCCCAATATCAGCAAACTTATTTCCCATGGCGGGCTGGGGTTAATGACAATAAACACCGGCGGGGATTACAATGATGCCAGTGCTTATGTTTCCATCGGCGGTGGCAACAGGTTTTCAGCGCCGCAGATTGCGGGGGAAAGCTATAACAGGGAAGAGTTACTGCCTGACGGTTCCCGGGCAGTGGATGTATATGTCAGAAATACCGGGAGTGAGCCGGGCGGCAGTGAAGTCCTTAATGTTACTGTCCCGGCGTTACTAAAGGTCAACCGGAACAAAAACATTGCCTCAGTGCCCGGTCAGTTAGGGAAAATTCTGCACCAGGCAGGGCTAAAAACAGCTGTTATCGGGAACAGTGATACCGAGCCCGGCAGTCCTGCCAATAGGCCTGCTGTACTCATTGCCATGGATGACCTGGGGCGTGTGGATTACGGGAATGTGGCCAGGGAGTTGCTGATGCCTGACCGTTTCTCGCCATACGGTTGGACAACAGATTATAACAAACTGAAGGCAGAACTGGAGAGGGTCTGGGATAAGAGTGATTTGATTATTGTGGAAACAGGGGACTCCTTAAGAAGCAACGACAGTAATCTCCAGGAAATGAAGCGGATGATTGACAGTCACCGGCACATTGCGGTAAAGAATGCTGACCGGTTTGTCGGATGGCTGCTTCCCAGGGTCGATGAAAAGACCATGATAATGATTGTGACACCACTCCCTTATGTCCAGGCTATTCGTGACGGTATCCGCCTCAGCCCCCTGGTCATTGCAGGCGGAGGGGTGGAACCGGGCAGTGTATTGGTTTCACCCAGCACCAGACAGGAGGCCCTGGTGGCAAATTTTGACCTTGCGGCAACGGTGGCAGCGCACCTGGGCGTGAAAAATCCCGAAGGTTTAATTGGGCTGCCGGTAACCGGGATTGTCCGTGGCAGCCAGGCAGAAACTGTGGCCGAGGTGCAGTCATGGCTTGTGGCGAACTGGTCTCAGCGCTCAGGGGTATTATATTACTTCGTCCGGTATCAATGGATAATTTATTTCCTGACCCTTGTCCAGGTTATCACTTGCTTTTTGGCCGGTCAGCGCTGGTCAAGGTTTTTACTTACAGCGGTACTCTTGTACCCACTGGCGATTTTGCTGGTTCCCCTGACCGGGTCTGCAAACAAATGGCTGGCTATTTTTCAGTCTGCAGCCATGCTTGTATTAATTACCTATGTAATGACACACATCAGGCACAATCTTAAAATGTTTCTTGCCATGTCTGTGGTCTCAGTACTGCCATGTGTAATTGATGTACTTACGGGAGCCAGACTGATGAAGGCGGCTGCCCTGGGTTATGACCTGATTGTGGGAGGGCGTTTTTATGGAATAGGCAATGAGTATATGGGTGTTGTCATTGGGGCCTCTATTTTGGGTGCGGCTGTTTTGCTGGAGCTGTATTCCCGGAAGCACAGGTGGGTTTTCCCCCTTATCGGATTAGGTTTTGCCGGCCTGGTGGTGTTTTTTGCCGCCCCCGGGGTAGGTACCAATGCCGGAGGGTCACTGGCTGCAGTGATTGGTTTTGCAGTCAGTATGTACCTGTTCTCAGGCAGGAAGATGACACTCAGGTCAGTGATCCTTATCCTGGGTGCCCTAATTACCGGGCTGGCGGTTCTGGTGCTGGTCAACTACTTCTTATTGTCCGGGTCATCCTCCCATATCGGCCGTGCTATTGACAACGCCCTGCAGGGGGATCTCGCGGCTCTCTGGTATACGGTGCAGAGAAAGCTGGTGGCTAATTTTTACCTGCTGAGACATTCACCATTTAGTTTAATTCTTATCCTGCAGCTTTTGTTGGGATTGGCCATAGCTGTCAGGAAACAGGCTTCACTGGCCGTACTTGCTGAGAACAACAGGTACATGGTATCCGGTATGGCGGGAATGTTTTTTGGCGCCCTGGGGGCATTTGCCTTTAATGACTCCGGGGTTATTGCAGCAGCAATAATGCTGAATTACCTGGTGGTTCCCCTGGTTTTGATGATTGCCAGAGTAGAAGCCAGAACATTATAGTGTGTGTGGGGTATATATATGAACAAATGGAACCTGCCGCTGAGGCAGCCGGTTTCGGGGACCGGGAAACGAATGACAGGGAAAGAACGAAGCTTAATTTTGGCAATATTGCTTATAACACTGGCTGCCAGGTTATATTATGTATATACATCACCAGAGCTGCAGTTGTCACATGATGAAATAGGGTATCATGAAATGACACTGCAGTTTCTGGACAAGGGTTTTCTGGGATATTATTCTGACCGTCCGAGTGCATTTGTTACTCCCGGATATCCTTTGTTTCTGGCGGCTGTATATCTGGCAGCACAGGCGGTTAATTCAGATCCGCTGACTATGGTAAGGACAATTCAGGTAATAATAAGTGTGGGTTCGGTTTTTCTGGTATACCTGATAGCGCGAAAATCAGGTGGTATACCGGCAGGGGCGCTGGCTGCCATCCTAGCGGCAGTTTACCTGCCCTCCTTTATGGCCAATAACCGGATACTCACTGAGGTAATATATGTGTTTTTGCTTCTGGGCTATGTATATGCCCTGATTACTGCTTTTGAGAAAGACAGCCTCAAATGGCACGCCCTGTCGGGAACCGTGATGGGCCTGGCGGTACTGGTGAGGCCATCGCTGGCGCCGTTTATTGTTGTTCCATATATCATCACCTGGTTTCGCCGGCACGACTATCGGGTAGCCGTGGCCCTGATAATAACACTGGTATCTTTTTCTGTTATCATGGCCCCATGGTGGGTCCGCAACTACTTGGTCCTTGACAAGTGTATAATTTTTGCCACCCAGTCGGGGAACCCTCTGCTCAGGGGTACTGACCCCTATGACCCTTATGACCGGGAAGGGCCTTCCATTATAGAAAATGTACCTGAGTCAGAAATGACCCGGGTGGCTGTTGAAAGGATAAAACAGGGTTTTCAGAATGAACCGGGTCTATGGCTTAAGTGGTTTACTGTAGGAAAACTGTCATACCTGTGGTCCAGGCCATGGGGGTACTTTTCCGGTTGGTCTGTTTATATGCACTTTTGGGTATTTATTGTTATCGGGTGGCCGGCAACCCTTGTCAATATTTTTGATACTAAAATGCGCTGGCCGGCGCTGCTGATACTGTTTACCACGGCGCTCCACCTGGCATTTATCCCAATAACCAGGTATATGTATCCAATGACCCCGTTAATGGCTGTGATGACAGCTGCTGCAATTGTCAAATTTGCCGGAAAAATACTTGACACTGGATACCTAAATAGTTAAAATAAACATTGTAATAACGTCTGTATTTGTCAAAGTCTGGGTTACAGGCGGAAGTAGCTCAGTGGTAGAGCATCGCCTTGCCAAGGCGAGGGTCGCGGGTTCGAATCCCGTCTTCCGCTCCATTAAAAAACAGTGGTCTCATCGAAGTTAAAAGATGGTTCCATCTTGACCTCGGTAGTGATACAGATTCACCTACCGGGGTGTTGTTTTATAAAATATCTGAGTACTACTCAGAAATCCCGTCAGGGGAGGCACAATTTTTATCTATTTTCATATAATTACAGAGATACAGGAGGAGCATAAATGAAAGTAAACCTGGAAAAGATAGAGAAGAATGTTGTGGCACTTGAAATCGAAGTCGAAGAGTTCAGACTTGAAGAGGCCATGGAAAAAGCCTACAAAAAGATTGTTAAAAAGGTGTCCATCCCCGGATTCAGAAAGGGAAAGGCTCCCCGGGTACTGGTGGAGAAGCATGTAGGCAAAGAATACCTGAATGAAGAGGCCCTGGACTTCATTGTTCCTGAGGCGTATTTTGAGGCAATTAAAGAAACCAAAATCGAACCTATTGACAAACCAAAAGTTGATATTGTGCAGTTGGAAGACGGAAAACCTTTTATATTTAAGGCAACTGTTGAAGTTAAGCCTGAAGTCGAACTGGGTCAGTACATAGGTATCGAGGTGGAACGCAAAGAGGACAAGATAACTGATGCAGATGTTGAGGCAGAGCTTGAAAGGCTCAGAAACCGGCATGCTCAGTTAGTTAATATTGAGGAAGGTCCGGCTGAAGAAAAAGATACGGTTGTAATCGATTTTGAAGGTTTTGTTGATGATGTAGCCTTCCAGGGCGGGACTGGTACCGATTATTCCCTTGAACTAGGCTCAAATACCTTTATTCCGGGATTTGAAGAGCAGTTGACCGGAGCTAAGGTTGGCGAGAGCAGGGAAGTTAAAGTTAAATTCCCGGACGATTACCATTCATCCGAACTGGCTGGGAAAGATGCAGTATTTAAGGTTACCGTAAAAGGTATTAAGAGGAAGGAACTGGCTGACCTGGATGACGAATTTGCCAAGGATGTCAGTGAATTCGAGACCCTTGAGGAATTAAAAAATGATATTATGAATAGACTAAAAGAGGCGGCCGACAAACAGGCAATGGCACGTCTTAAGGATGAGCTGGTTGAAAAAGTTGTTGAAAATTCCACAGTTGAAGTTCCGGAAATAATGATCGAACAGAAGATTGACAATATGCTGCAAAGTTTTTCCCAAAGGCTGGGAATGCAGGGGCTGTCTCTGGAAGACTACCTGAAGCATACCAATAACGATATCGACACAGTCAGGGCGGAGTATCGTTCATCTGCGGAGAAAGCGGTCAGGATAGACCTGATTCTGGAAGCAATTGCGGCTAAAGAAAATATTGAGGTCACTGAAGAAGACATTGATGCCAGGGTTGCCGAGATGGCCAAACATTATAACTCAGAGCCGGAGGTGTTCAAGCAGTGGCTGGAGAGCGGAGGTAATCTGGAACCGCTGAAGAAAAGTATTGCTATTGATAAAACTGTCGATCTACTGGAGGAAAAAGCTGTAGTAAAATAGAATATTATCAATAAATACCAGGCGGATTTTTAAAACCGCCTTGTTTACCAATTAGAGAGTATTGTGTATAATTATTAAAGGAGAAGGTGAAAAACTTGAATCTGGTTCCTATTGTAGTAGAACAAACCAACAGAGGGGAAAGGTCCTATGACATTTATTCGCGCCTGTTAAAAGACCGGATAATTTTTATAGGCGGCCCCATAGATGATGTTGTTGCAAATCTTATAATAGCTCAGATGCTGTTTTTGGAGGCTGAAGATCCTGACAAAGACATCCACCTTTATATTAATTCTCCTGGTGGTGTAGTTACTGCTGGTATGGCTATTTACGATACTATGCAGTATATTAAGCCTGACGTTTCGACGATTTGCCTGGGACAGGCGGCAAGTATGGGCGCGTTCCTGCTGGCAGCGGGAGCAAAAGGCAAGCGTTATGCCCTGCCTTATGCACGTATCATGATTCACCAGCCCATGGGTGGGGTGCAGGGTCAGGCAACAGAGATTGAGATTCATGCCAGGGAAATCCTCAGGATGAGGGAAACAATTAACAAACTGCTAGCAAATCATACCGGCCAGCCGCTTGAAAGAGTGGCCCAGGATACCGAACGTGATTTCTTCATGTCGGCACAGGAAGCCAAGGATTACGGTGTCGTTGATGAGGTATTTACTGTTCGGAAGTAAAGAACAGAGGTGATTTTTATATGTACAAATTCAGTGACGAGAAAGGCCAACTGAAGTGTTCATTTTGTGGAAAACTTCAAGACCAGGTGAAAAAGTTGGTTGCTGGGCCGGGTGTGTATATTTGCGACGAGTGTATCGAACTGTGTAATGAAATTATAGAAGAAGAACTCAGTGAAGATATTGGTTTGGAAATAGGTGACCTGCCAAAACCTAAAGAAATAAAGGCAATTCTTGACCAGTATGTAATTGGTCAGGAATCAGCCAAAAAAACACTATCAGTTGCAGTATACAATCACTACAAAAGAATTAATATGGGAAGCAAGATTGATGATGTTGAGCTGCAGAAGAGCAATATAGTTATGCTTGGCCCCACCGGGAGTGGAAAGACTTTATTAGCCCAAACCCTTGCCAGGCTGTTAAATGTTCCTTTTGCTATTGCTGATGCCACATCCCTTACCGAGGCCGGTTATGTCGGTGAGGATGTTGAGAATATTCTGCTGAAATTGATTCAGGCTGCTGACTATGATGTGGAGAAAGCAGAAAAAGGCATTGTTTATATTGATGAGATAGACAAAATTGCGCGCAAGTCCGAAAATCCTTCCATCACCAGGGATGTTTCCGGGGAAGGTGTGCAGCAGGCCCTGCTTAAAATTCTTGAAGGGACAGTTGCCAGTGTGCCCCCTCAGGGAGGGCGTAAGCACCCCCATCAGGAGTTTATTCAGCTTGATACAACCAATATATTATTTATTTGCGGCGGTGCATTTGACGGGGTAGATAAAATCATTCAGCACAGAATAGGTAAAAAGAGCATGGGTTTTGGGGCTGAAGTCCATTCCAAAAAAGAAAAGGACCCCAGTGAATTGCTGAAGCATATTTTACCGGAAGACCTGTTGAAATACGGCCTGATTCCCGAGTTTGTGGGACGTCTGCCGGTAATTGTAACCCTGACAGCCCTTGATGAGGATGCTCTGGTCCAGATTCTGACTCAGCCTAAGAATGCACTTGTCAAGCAGTATCAGAAGTTTTTTGAAATGGATGGGATTAATCTCGAATTCAAGGAAGATGCCCTGCAGACAATTGCCCGTGAGGCTATGAAGAGAAATACCGGGGCCAGGGGCCTGCGGGCTATAATTGAGGATATCATGCTTGAAGTTATGTATGAGCTGCCGTCCCGTGATGATATTACAAGGTGTACCATCACCAAGGAAGTGGTTGATAAAAAGGAACAGCCTATATTGCTGACTGTCGACCGCAAAAAGAAAAAGGAAGAAAGCGCTTAAAGAACTGCCACTGGCAGTTCTGTTTTTTTGTTTAAATGGCAATAGCAGTGTTTTTAGCAGGAATTATCAGTACACTAGTGGAATATGTACATGTTGGTTAGTGGGGCAAACATTGTAAAAAACTTCAGGGAGTATAACAAAAAAATGAAGCAGTTGTCTGAGCGGCAAAAGGAAAAGTTTACCGGAGTGCTGATAATTTTACTTGGGTTTGCAGTACTGGCGGGACAGATAGCTGAGACCCAGTCCGGTCTGCTGCGGGATGTATCCCATGTGCTGCGCATGTACATTGACCCTATCCAGTATATGATAGCAATATCCATACTGAATTTCATTTTTGTGGTTACAGCTATCAGGAAATACGAACAATATCCCAATCCATTTCTGGATACCCTAAAATGGTATTTTGCCATCCTTATGATCAGTGATTTTTTGGTTATGTTTTTGCGCATTGTCCAGAAAAGTAACCTTATTCCACTTAAGGGCGGCCTGGTTGTCGGCCTGGGGCAGACTTATATGATGCTGGCTTCTGTAAGGGGCATGATAGAACTTACTTTAACATCGGCAGCGGCGTTTTTACTGGTCTATGGTCTGGTAAGATATACTCCGGTGGCGGAAGGCAGGCAGGAAAACCCTCTTCTGCTCAATGGTCCTGCTGTTGGGCCCAGTAGCGTGATTGGACGCACCATATTGGGGCTTATTGTATTTCACTGGGTGATTGCAATACCGGTAAACCTTTCATTTTTTATCAGCAGCAGAGGCATTTATGCCTGGTCACTGGGGTTGAGCCAGGCGGCACAGGTAGGTATTGCGGCTTTGATTTACTGGGTCGTTAAGGAGTATCACCAGCGTTACCGGACAAGGTTCTTTGATTACCTGAGCATGTATTATGGTCTCAATTTGCTGCTGGCAGGCCTTATTTTCACCTATTCCATGGGTTCCTTCGGAATTATGCAGAGATATCCGGCCGGTGAAGTTGAGCTGATGGGCGCTTTCGGACAGTTTGTCTTCTACATATCACGTCTGGCATTTATCCCGATGAGTTATTTTATGTACCGGGCCATTTTCGGCTACACGGAGCCACAAAAATAAGCTCCCGGCCCATGCCGCATTGGATAAAACCTCCCTGGTCAGGCAATACTATCCTTGGTACACAGGTACTGAACTGCAGACCGACCAAGGAGGTTATATTGTGAATTATTTGAGTGGTATCGGAGGTTTCCTGAGTTTTGTCCAGCTTTTTTTTGCCATAGTAATCGGGCTGTACTTCCTAAACCTGCTTAAAGCACAGCAGGGAAATAAAGTTGCTGTACACAGGGAGTCGCGGAAGGAAATGGATAAGCTGCAGCAGCTGCGCCAGTTGAGCCTGACAGAACCCCTTGCTGAAAAGACAAGACCGGCCAGGTTTGAAGAAATCATAGGTCAGGAAGAAGGTTTGAAAGCCCTGAGGGCGGCATTGTGCGGACCCAATCCCCAGCACGTGCTTATATATGGGCCGCCAGGTGTCGGTAAAACTGCGGCGGCACGGCTTGTTCTTGAAGAAGCCAGGAATAATCCCAGTTCTCCTTTTGGAGAGAAATCCAAATTCGTGGAACTTGATGCCACAACGGCAAGATTTGATGAACGTGGTATAGCTGATCCCCTGATAGGTTTGGTCCATGATCCCATCTATCAGGGCGCAGGGCCCCTGGGACAGGCCGGTATTCCCCAGCCCAAACCGGGTGCGGTCACCAAGGCTCATGGAGGCATGCTTTTTATTGATGAAATCGGTGAATTGCATCCCATACAAATGAATAAATTGCTAAAGGTTCTTGAGGACCGGAAGGTGTTTCTCGAAAGCGCGTATTATAGTTCAGAGGACACCAATATCCCCACACATATCCATGATATCTTCAGTAACGGGCTGCCTGCTGATTTTCGGCTTGTGGGGGCAACCACCCGCATGCCTCAGGATATCCCTCCTGCTATCAGGTCCAGATGCCTGGAGGTTTATTTCCGGTCCCTGCTTCCGTCAGAAGTTCAGCAGATTGCCGGAAATGCAGCCCGGAAGATTGATTTCAGCCTGGAAGAAGGGGCCCTTGATGTCATTAAAAAATATGCCTCCAATGGCAGGGAGGCTGTGAATATGATTCAGATAGCTGCAGGAATAGCGATGACAGAAAAACGGAAAGAGATCAGTGTCGAAGATATTGAATGGGTTGTCAACAGCGGTCAGTATTCTCCCCGGCCGGAGAAAAAGATTCTTCCGGCACCTCAGGTTGGATTTGTCAATGGTTTGGCTGTTTATGGTCCCAACATGGGTACCCTGGTTGAGATTGAGGCCACTGTATCTAAGACTGCCAAGGGTAAAGGCCGGCTTACGGTTACCGGTGTGGTAGACGAGGAGGAAATCGGCAGCCCCGGAAGGGTAATGAAGCGTAAGAGTATGGCCCGGGGTTCGGTGGAAAATGTCCTTACCACACTGCACCAGTGTTTTGGAATTGAGACACGTGATTTTGACATCCATGTTAATTTCCCCGGCGGGGTCCCTATTGACGGTCCGTCTGCCGGTATTGGCATAGCTGCCGCAATTTATTCGGCAATAAAGAACGTCCCTGTGGATAATAAGGTTGCCATGACAGGTGAATTGTCCATCAGGGGTAGTGTTAAGCCTGTAGGGGGTGTTGTTGCCAAAGTTGAGGCAGCCAAACAGGCAGGGGCCAGGCGTGTCCTGATCCCGCGGGAAAACTACCAGTCCATGTTCAAACATCTTGAAGGGATAGAAGTAATCACTGTTGATACTATGGAAGACGTGGTGAAACATGCCCTGGTGTCTGAAGAGGTTTCGGTCGACAGTTATTTCCAGGCAGACACGCTGAGTGCAGCACCTTTGTGTTAAGTTAAAGGCCCCCGGATTTTGCGGGGCTTTTAAATTAATTCCCGTGCTTGCAGGGAACCTAAAAAAAGGTATATAATAGATAATGTATCTTATTGAAGTCAAAACTGACCGGATTCGGAGGTGACCAAAAATGGCGGAACAGAGTAAGAGCAAAGAAACTGAAGAGTCAAGAGAAACCAGAAAAGTCAGGGCAAGTAGCCGGGAAGAACCAACTGAAATCAGGCGCCAGCTTCCTTTGCTCCCTTTACGGGGCATACTGGTTTTCCCCTATATGATCATACACCTGGACGTGGGACGTGAAAAATCCGTCAAAGCTATAGAAGAAACAATGATTCAGGACAGAATCATTTTTTTGGCTACCCAGAAAGAGGCCCAAACTGATGAACCCTCAGAAGAGGATATATATGAAATCGGAACAGTTGCGGAAATCAAGCAGCTTCTCAAACTGCCGGGAGGAACCATCAGGGTTCTGGTAGAGGGCCTGTCAAGGGCGAAAATTGAAAACTATGTTGACCATGAACCTTATTTTAAGGTTGAGGTTACTGAATATCCTGAGACCGGGGAGGTTACGCCGGAGATTGAGGCCCTGATGCGGAGCCTGGTTAACCAGTTTGAGCACTATGTCAAAATGAGCAAGAGAATACCGCCGGAAACGGTGGTTACTGTAGTTAACCTGGAAGAACCGGGACGGCTGGCTGATATCATAGCATCACATCTGGCCCTGAAAATTGAAGATAAGCAGCGGGTTCTAGAGGCAGTCGACATTGCCAGGAGACTGGAGATCCTTTGCGAGATTGTGACAAAGGAACTTGAGATTCTGGAGCTGGAGCGGAAGATTAACCTCAGAGTCAGGAAACAGATGGAGAAGACCCAAAAAGAATACTACCTGAGAGAACAGCTGAAGGCCATCCAGAAAGAGCTGGGGGAAAAAGACGAAAAAGTAGCTGAAAGCGAGGAATACAGGGAAAAGATTGCTAAAGCCAAGCTGCCTAAGGAAGTAGAGGAAAAGGCACTCAAAGAAGTTGAGCGCCTG
This sequence comes from Thermincola carboxydiphila, assembly GCA_016841325.1. Taxonomy (GTDB): domain Bacteria; phylum Bacillota; class Thermincolia; order Thermincolales; family UBA2595; genus Phosphitispora. Next base: position 95,739 of record JAENZJ010000010.1, on the reverse strand, counting down.
GAGAAAATGCCACCCATGGCTGCAGAGTCCGGGGTAATCAGAACCTATCTTGACTGGCTGCTGGTCCTGCCCTGGAACAGGAAGACCAAAGACAGGCTTGACATTAATAAGGCCGAAGTGATTCTTAATGAAGATCACTACGGCTTGGATAAGGTTAAGGACAGGATACTGGAATACCTTGCCATCAGGAAACTGGCAAAAAAGATGAAGGGACCGATACTGTGCTTTGTCGGGCCGCCAGGGGTAGGAAAAACCTCTCTGGCCAAATCCATTGCCCGGGCCCTGGAACGCAAATTTGTCCGTATGTCCCTTGGGGGAGTGCGTGATGAGGCTGAAATCAGGGGACATCGCCGCACATATGTAGGCGCTTTGCCCGGCAGGATAATCCAGGGGATCAGGCAGGCGGGTTCCAACAACCCGGTATTTTTGCTGGACGAGATAGACAAGATGAGTATGGATTTCAGGGGTGACCCTTCGGCTGCTCTGCTGGAAGTCCTGGACCCTGAGCAGAACAGCACCTTTAGTGACCACTATATTGAGGCCTCATTTGATTTATCGAATGTTATGTTTATTACGACAGCCAATACCATGCATCCCATTCCGCGTCCGTTGCTGGACCGGATGGAGGTTATTTATATTTCCGGTTACACCGAGGAAGAGAAGGTTAATATTGCTTTAAAATACCTGATTCCGAAACAGTTGCAGGAACACGGGCTGAAAAACAAAATGCTTTCCATTTCCGAAAATACAGTGCGTAAGATTATCAGGGAATATACCAGGGAAGCCGGGGTGCGTAACCTGGAGCGCACTATTGCAACAATCTGCAGGAAAGCAGCCCGGGATATTGTTCAGGGAAAAGCCAAAAGTGTTAAGGCAACTATCCAGAACCTGAACCAGTTCCTGGGGATCTCCCGTTTCAGGTACGGGCTGGCAGAAAAAGAGGATGAGGTAGGGATTGCTACCGGTTTGGCCTGGACTGAAACAGGCGGTGATGTGCTGGCCATCGAAGTTACTGCCCTTAGGGGGACCGGCAAGCTGACCCTTACAGGTAAACTTGGTGATGTAATGAAAGAATCAGCACAGGCCGGTTTCAGTTATATCCGTTCCAAGGCCGAAGAACTGGGGATTCCTGATGAATTTTATGAAAAATATGATATTCACATCCATGTTCCCGAAGGGGCTATACCCAAGGACGGCCCTTCGGCCGGAATTACCATAGCTACAGCTATAGCATCGGCCCTGACTAACCGGAAAACAGCCAGTGATATAGCCATGACCGGTGAAATTACGCTGCGCGGCAGGGTTCTGCCTATTGGCGGGGTTAAGGAAAAGGTACTGGCAGCCCACCGGGCAGGGGTGAAGACCGTTATCCTGCCAGCAGAAAACCGGAAGGACCTGGAAGATATTCCGCAAAAGGTTAAGAACAAGCTTGAATTTGTCCTGGTGGAACATATGGATCAGGTTCTGGCGCGGGCACTGAGGAAGGCCTAGTATGCGCATTGTTTCCGCTGAATATGTAATTAGTGCTGTAGGGCCAAAGCAGTACCCGGAGGGGGGACAACCCGAAATAGCCTTTGTGGGCCGGTCCAATGTGGGTAAATCATCCCTGATTAACAGGCTGGTTAACCGCAAGGCACTGGCCCGGACCAGCGGCAGTCCGGGAAAGACCAGGCACCTGAATTTTTATCACATAAATGACAGTTTTTATTTTGTGGACCTGCCGGGTTATGGGTTTGCCAAAGTCTCCCGGATGGAAAAGGCCGGGTGGGGTAAAATGATTGAGGAATACCTCCTTAACAGGGATAGCCTCAGGGCAGTGATTCACCTGGTCGATATCAGGCATGCCCCTAGCAAAGAGGATGCCCAGATGCATGAATGGCTGAAGCATTTCGGTATTCCCACAATTCTGGTAACCACAAAGGCAGATAAAATCGCACGGGGAAAGTGGCAGAAGCATATCCGGCTTATTAGGGAAACCCTTATTCCGTTGCCCGGTACACCGGTTATTATCTTTTCTGCAGAAACCGGCCAGGGCAAGGATGAGTTATGGAACTTAATTGGTGAAAAAATGAATTGTGATAATTAATACTGAGAAGATTACTGAATTTGGGAGAAAATTTGCTTAAAATTAAAGAGTGGCAGACATGTTCCGGAAGGATGAAGGAATATGTCTGCCACTTTCTTGTTGTGAAGAAGATGGCTCCCTTCTAACACTTTTTTAAGGTCATTAATTCCATCATTTCTGCATATTTTAATGTATGCAGAAAGAGGTGGAGAAATGGTTAATGTCGGGACACTATTGATAGGTCTGGGAATAATTCTGATCAGTGCTGAACTTTTTACCAATGGGATAGAATGGCTGGGCCGCCGGTTGAAGCTTTCAGAAGGAGCTGTGGGTAGCATCCTTGCAGCAGTAGGTACAGCGCTGCCAGAAACCCTGGTCCCGGTAATTGCTATCGGCCTGGGCGCCAGTCAGGCAGCGACGGACATAGGTATCGGCGCTATTCTTGGGGCCCCGTTTATGCTGGGCACCCTGGCCCTTTTTGTCACCGGGACTGCGGCACTGGTCTGTGCGCTCCTGGGTAAAAGGAGGGCCACCATGATGATTGATAACAGTGTGATGAAACGGGACCTGCGGTTTTTTCTGATTATTTATTCAACCGCAATTCTGGCAGCCTTATTAAGTAACCATTCATATAAGCTGATCCTGGCAGTCGGATTGGTAGCTGCCTACGGTGTATATGCCTATAAGACCATTACCGGCGGGGAATGTGTAACCGGGGAAGAACTAAAACCCCTATTGCTGAACCGGGCTTCAGCCGTACCCAGGTTTCGTTTTATCCTGTTACAGGTCCTGGCGGCAGTTGGTGGAATTATAGGAGGGGCGGAACTGTTTGTACACTCGATGGAGAAGATAGCAGCCGTAATGAATATTTCGCCTTTTATCCTTTCGGTTGTCATTACTCCTGTGGCCACAGAACTGCCGGAGAAGTTTAACAGTATTATCTGGGTCAGCAGGGGTAAAGATACCCTGGCGCTGGGCAATATCACAGGGGCTATGGTATTCCAGAGTTCCATTATCCCGGCAATTGGTATTGTGATGACACCATGGGTTTTGAACACCGCGGCATTCACCTGTGCCCTGGTTGCCCTGGCGTCAGCGGCGATGATTTATGTTTTTCTGTCTGTTAAGGGTTACCTGAGGGCGTACACCCTTTTATCCGGAGGGGTATTTTACAGCCTGTTTCTGTTTCTTATTATAGGCCACAGGATTTAGCACGGAGGTGGGAGAATGAATCCGAGGTCAGTACTGGAGGCACTGAGAGCCGGGGGGAAGACGGCATTTCTGACCGCTGCCCTGGGGTTTGCAGCTTTGGCAGCCTATGGGGCAGTCACGGAGTCAGAAGTCATTTACCTGCGTACAGGGTTAATGACAGTGGCATTTATAAGCGTTTTCCTGGGGGGGTTAAACGGGGCAATGGCAGATGGTACTCTTGGCTGGCTTCACGGTGGAATTGTAGCTCTGTTTTACCTTACCGTCATTTGGGTCGTGAAAGCATTGATGTTTCCAAACGCTGAATTTGGGGTGAGTACCCTGATTTCCTCCGCCGGGATGCTGTTTGCCGGGGCAGTGGGAGGAGTGGTCGGAATTAACCTGCGGCCGTTACAGAGACAACGGATCAGAAAAAGGTATCTCCGGGGCTGAAAATATCAGCCCCGGACCAATTATGCCTTGAATTTCCCTACAAGTAAATTAAGTTTTCCGGACATCTCTGATAGATGCCTGGATGAGGCGGCAATCTCCTCAATAGAGGCTGCCATTTCCTGAGTGGATGCCGAAATTTCATTGGCAGCTGAAGTACTCTTTTCTGAGATTGCAGAAATATGGCCCATGGATGATACAACCTGGTCACTGCCGGCAGCCATCTGTTCTGTTGCTGCCGTATTCTCCTGGGTAACAGCGGCTACAGTCTCCATACTCTGCACAACTTCAGTGCTGCCTGCTGCTGCCTGCTGGGCTCCGGCTGAAATTGCGTTTACCTGGTCCAGGACCTCTCCGACGGTTGCTGTAATTTCATCAAGGGCCTTGCCTGCAGCAGTCGCCAGGTTGACTCCTTCCTCAACTTCACCGGTTCCTTCTTCCATAGCGCTTACTGCCCGGTCAATCCCTCTCCGGATATCTGTTACCAGGACGGCTATTTCTTTGGTAGCAGAGCCAGACCTTTCTGCGAGTTTTCTAACCTCATCAGCCACGACAGCGAATCCTTTGCCGTGTTCCCCGGCCCTTGCAGCCTCGATGGCGGCATTTAAGGCCAGCAGGTTTGTCTGTTCAGCAATTTCATCAATGACTTCAATAATTTCACCGATTTGTTGGGAACGCTGGCCAAGTTCCTTGATTTTTTCGGCGGTTTCATATACTTTATCTTTTATCCGGCCCATTCCATTAACAGTGGCCAAAACCGCCTGGCTGCCGTTTTTGGCCACAGCTGTTGTTTTTATAGCGCTTTCAGAAACGCGGCCGGCATTTGCAGCCACCTCTTCTATGGCTGTCGCCATTTCCCCAACAGAGGTAGAGACCCTGTTGACCGATGAAGCCTGCTCCTGGGCACCGCCGGCGATATGCCGGATGGTTTCTCCCAACTGGTTTACTACCTTATCTATTTCCGAGATATTTTCTGCAAGGCTGGCATTTCCGTCTGCAACTTCCTGAACGGCGGCAGCACCGCGCGATATTACCTGGGAGGATTCATCTGAGTTCCTGGACAACTGTGTGCTCGTTTCTGCCACCTGTGAAGCAGTTTCTTTAACCTGAGTGATCAGGGAACGGATATTTGAGGTCATTTCATTGAAAGCTTTTGCCATTAAACCGATTTCATCATTTGAATTTACTTCCACGGTTTGGGTGAAGTCTCCCTGGGACACAAGCCTGGTCTTATCAACCACATGATTAACCGGGGCCAGGATACGCCTTACAACGAAGGCCATCACCAAAACAGAGGCAGTAATAACTATAATTGCTGTAAATATGGCAGATTTCAGGGCATCGGCTTGAGCTGTTTTCAGGATATCAACCGGGATTCCCATCCTCATGGCTCCCCAGTGCTGTCTGTCAATCTTGACAGGATATGAAATGTCGTAAATCAGTTCACCGGTATCACGGTTATATAACTGTGCCAGGGGCTCGACGGCTGTGGCTGCCCTGATACCCACCGGGTCGTCGAAAATGCGGCCTTCCCTGTCGAGGCTGCTGTGCACGAAGGCTTTACCTGTTTTATCAACCAGTACCAGATACCTTACCTCATCATCAAATTCCATCAGTTCTTTGTAAGCATTTCTTAAGAGGTCATAGTTCCCGCTGTTGACAGAATCCTGGGCGATACTTACATAGGGAGCCAGTACCATCATACCCTTGTCTTCCAGTTCGCTGTGTAGAATACCGGTTTCCTTACGGTAACCAATAAATGTTGACACAATAAGTGCAATACATATTATCAGCACTGCCGTAAAATTTACCTTCCACTGAATGCTCCGGCTGAGCTTTCCGACCATAGTTTCTCACCTTCCCATACTCTTGAAAATATGTGCAGTACTACGTTGCCACGTAGATTAAGACCGGGTGCTGTTATCCCCCCTTATCTAAACCGACTTTGTCCGTGGGTAGTCTAAAACCCACACTAATACTACAATCGTAATAATTGGCAATAAACTTTACAGTAAATCGCAAAGAAAGTCTGTTAGCTGTTTATTGACATACAACATTTGACAACACGGCCCTGTTTGATATAATATATAATTCAGACAAATGCAATCTATTAGAGACGTTGAAGGAGAGTAGTAGGATTCATGACCTCACAGAGAGGGGGGGCCCCTGGCTGAGAGTCCCCCTGATGGCTGCAGAATTCGAAGTCGCTCCGGAGTTGTGTCGCCGAACATTCCTAAGTAGGTGGTTCCGGGCAGCCCGTTACAGCGAAGCAGAGAGCCGGCGCCTTTAAAAAGGTGTCCGGAATTAAGGTGGTACCGCGGAAGATTCTTTCGTCCTTACGGGATGAGGGAGTTTTTTATTTTTACTCGTATTGTTAGCTCTCGGAAATGACCGGGGGTGCATATGTGAGGGACTGTCATTTTTAAAGCTAACAGCAGAGAGAAAACGAAAAGTGCAGGAGGAAGAAGAATGGAACAGAAAAACATACCGACAATTTATGACCCGCAGCAGGTCGAAAAGAGACTTTATGAGTTCTGGGAAACCAATTGTTTTTTTCATGCTGAGGTGGAAAAGGACAAAAAACCGTTTACTATTGTGATGCCCCCGCCTAATGTCACCGGGGCCCTGCACATGGGACATGCCATGGACAACACACTTCAGGACATCCTGATTAGGTGGCGCCGGATGCAGGGGTACAATGCCCTGTGGATGCCGGGGACCGACCATGCGGGGATTGCTACCCAGGCCAAGGTTGAGGAGCAGATTGCCAAAGAAGGTCTGTCCAAATATGACCTGGGCCGGGAAAAATTCCTGGAAAGGGTCTGGGAATGGAAAGAGCTCTACCATGACAGAATAGCAGGCCAGCTCCGGGTGCTTGGTTCATCCTGTGACTGGGAGCGGGAAAGGTTTACCATGGATGAAGGATGTTCCAGGGCAGTCCAGAAGGTATTTGTGGACCTGTATCGCAAGGGGCTCATTTATCAGGACAATTACATCATTAACTGGTGCCCCAAGTGCCGGACCACCATTTCAGATATTGAGGTAGAGCATGAGGAACAGGGAGGCCATTTCTATCACCTTAGATATCCGGTAAAACACAGTGATGAATATATATACCTGGCCACAACACGTCCGGAGACCATGCTTGGTGACACTGCCGTGGCCGTCCACCCTGATGATGAGCGCTACCGTCACCTGGTAGGCAAAACCGTAATCCTTCCCATTGTAGGCAGGGAGATTCCGGTAGTTGCCGACACCTATGTTGACCCTGAGTTTGGGACAGGGGTGGTCAAAATAACCCCGGCCCATGACCCCAATGACTTTGAGGTTGGTAAAAGGCACAATCTTCCTGAAATCAATGTCATGAACCTGGATGGCACCATGAATGAAGCAGCCGGCAAATATCAGGGCATGGACAGGTACGAATGCCGCAGTGAGATCCTGAAGGACCTGAAGGAAGGTGGTTTTCTCCTCAAGGTCGAGGATCACACTCATGCAGTAGGGCAGTGCTACCGGTGTGCGACAACTGTTGAGCCGATGATCTCCAAGCAGTGGTTTGTAAAAATGAAGCCCCTGGCTGAACCGGCTATCAGGGCAGCCAAAGAGGGCAGGGTCAGGTTTGTCCCTGAGAGGTTTACCAAGGTCTACCTTAACTGGATGGAAAACATCCGTGACTGGTGCATATCGCGCCAGTTATGGTGGGGACACCGGATACCTGTATGGTACTGCCGTGATTGTGGTGAGATTATCTGTGACACCGAGCCGCCGGCAAACTGTACCAAATGTAACAGTCAACATCTGGAACAGGACCCTGATGTGCTGGATACCTGGTTCAGTTCGGGACTCTGGCCTTTTTCCACTCTGGGCTGGCCGGAAAAAACCCCTGAACTGGAACATTTTTATCCGACATCGGTACTGGTTACCGGCAGGGATATTATATTTTTCTGGGTTGCCAGGATGATATTTATGGCCCTGGAATTTATGGGTGAAGTTCCCTTCACGGAAGTTTTCATCCATGGGCTGATATTGGATTCACAGGGCCGGAAGATGAGCAAGTCCCTGAACAACGGTGTTGATCCCATAGAAGTAATTGATAAATTCGGCGCTGACACCCTTAGGTTTATGCTGATTACCGGAAATACTCCGGGGAATGATGTCAGATTCCATTTTGAGCGCCTGGAAAATACGCGGAATTTTGCCAACAAGATATGGAATGCTTCCCGGTTTGTGATGATGAACCTGGAAGGGTTCAGCCCGGAAGAAGTCGGTCAGGACTATTCCCTGGCAGACCGGTGGATATTGTCACGTTATAATGAAACTGCCAGGGAAGTTACCAGGAACATGGAAAGATACGACCTGGGTGAAGCGGCCAGGATCCTGTACGAATTCATCTGGAACGAATTCTGTGACTGGTACATTGAACTGGTTAAACCGGCTTTGTACGGGAAAAAGGATGAAACCAGCAAAAAGACGGCCCAGTACGTACTTTGGTATGTACTTTCAAACACTCTCAAGCTGCTGCACCCAATGATGCCGTTTATTACCGAGGAACTCTGGCAGCATCTCCCCCATGAGGGACAAACCATTATGACACAGGAGTGGCCCGCATACAGTGAATCATTAAGCGATGATGAAGCAGTGAAAAAAATGACTGTTGTCATGGAAACTGTAAAGGCCATCAGAAATATCAGGGGTGAAATGAATGTCCCGCCTTCACGGAAAGCGGAGATCATTATTGCGGCAAATAATGATATCAGCTATGCTGCCTTGAATGATGGCAGGGAGTATGTGGAACAGTTGGGAGCGGCATCGGAAATGACGGTTGCCCGTTCCCTTGACACCAAGCCTGAACAGGCAATGACAGCAATGACCGGTGGCCTGGAAATATTTATGCCCCTTAAAGGCCTGATAGACATTGACAAAGAAATTGCCAGGCTGCAAAAAGAACTGGGCGCCTTGGAGAAGGAACTTGCCCGGGTAAATGGCAAACTGTCCAACAAGGGGTTCCTGGATAAGGCCCCGGCTGATGTTATTGAAAAAGAAAAGGCCAAACAGGCCGGGTTCATCGAAAAGAAAGGAGCTTTGGAGGAGAGGCTGAACAGCCTCAGATAACGGGAATCTGAACCTGCGGAGGCCCGAAGAAACAGCGTCTTGTTGAAAGGAACGGGAAAAATGAACTTTGATGAATCAATTGAGTTTTTGCGCAACCTTACTAAATTCGGGTTTAACTTTGGATTAAACCGGATTGAGGAACTGTTAAGGAGACTTGGCAATCCCCACCGGGAACTCAGGGTTATCCATGTAGGAGGGACCAACGGCAAGGGTTCCACAGCCACGATGATAGCCGGTATTTTGCAGGCCGCGGGTTACAGAACCGGTATGTTTACCTCACCTCACATTCACTCCTATTGTGAAAGGTACAAGATCGACGGTATGGACATCAGCAGGGACCGTATCGCTGAAATGATGACTGTCCTCAGGCCTCACCTGGAGGAAATGGTTGCTGAAGGCTTTGAGCATCCCACTGAATTTGAAGTCAGTACGGCACTTGGTTTCCTGTACTTTTACCGGGAAAACGTGGATTTCCTGGTCCTGGAGGTGGGCCTGGGGGGAGCTATTGATTCTACCAATGTGGTGATTCCCCTGGTATCGGTAATCACGAATGTGGCCATGGACCACATGGATTACCTGGGTAATTCGGTAAGGGAGATAGCCGGGGTGAAGTCAGGGATAATCAAGCAAGGGATACCGGTGGTAACTGCTGCTGATGACCCCGATGCCCTTGAGGTGATCCGGAAAGCAGCCGGGGAAAAGGGTTGTATCCTCGTGCAAATAGGCCGGGATGTTACCTGGCAATTGAAAAACAGCACCCCTGAAGGCCAGGAATTTGATATCCACACCCCGGAGAGGGTTTATAAAAACCTCTTCATAAGTCTGGCAGGACATCACCAGGTGATAAATGCAGCAACCGCTGTTGCGGCAGTTGAACAGCTGGCGGGTAATGGATATGTCTTTGATGCAGAGACAGTTGCCCGCGGCCTTGCCGGGGCCAGGTGGCCGGCTCGCCTGGAGACAGTCAGGGAGAATCCCCGGGTGGTGCTTGACGGCGCCCACAACCTCCATGGTTCGGCAACCCTGAAGAAAGCCCTGACCGAGGTGTTTTCCTACAGGAATCTTATCCTGGTATTCGGAATGCTCGGTGACAAGGAAAGAGAAAAGGTTGTCGCTATGCTGGCACCCCTGGCCAAGGCGGTGGTGGTGACTAAACCCAATTCACCGAGAGCAGGGGACTGGGAAAAGATAGCTGATGAAGTGAGGAAATATATTGATGAGGTTTACCTGATCGAAGATATCCGCCTGGCTGTGCAAAAAGGGATGGAAATGGCTGAGACTGAAGACCTGGTATGTATTACCGGTTCACTGTACATGGTTGCTGAAGCACGGGCATTGTTTGCCGGGCAGCCATAAATATTCCGCTTCACAAGAGCAAACGGGAGAGGCCGGAAAACCGGTCTCTTTTTTAATATTCAGGAAATTATACTTTGAGGTATAATTGTGGATAACCTCAAAGCATAACTTCCGGATATCAAAAAAAGTTTCCTTAAAGTTTCAATAGAACCTTTTGTTCTTGAAAAAATAATTTACTGAAGATACCTACAGGTTCAAGACATTTAAATTTGTAGTATTACATAATGTGGTAAATAAAAAAGAAAAAAATGGTTGAAAATAGCGAATTCCAGCTTTATAATTAATACTAATACTTATTTTATTAGTAAATAACCTATAAATAAGTGAGTGATTTTGTGAGTCACCGACATATGTCGGTTTTTTTAAGGAGCAGTATTTACAGAATTTTTTGACAACAGGGATTTTTGTAGAATATTCAGCCAGGATAGGAAATTATCTGTGGAGGTGACGTTGGGGCTTTTTTTGACAGAGAGACAAAACAAAAAGGTAAAAATAAAAAAAGAAAAAAACAAAAAAGACTAAGTAAAAAATAAACCGATTTTGAGATTAATGAGGGAGGCTTTTTAATGACTACCAAGGCGAGAAAATATATATCCCTGCTGGTGTGCCTTGTTTTAATGATGTCTCTTTTCGCCGGCCCGGTATATGCCGGTAAAGGCGCAAAAGAGGGGACAAGCCCAACGGCTGGAACACTCAGCGGTATGGTGACAGATTCCGTTTCCGGAGTAGCTGTTTCCGGAGCAGTTGTCGGCGTTTCCGGAAGTTCAGGGACATTTACCACTGCTGCAGATGATACCGGAACCTATTCCATATCTGAACTGCCGGCCGGAAAATATACGGTATCCTGCCAGGCGGAAGGATATAATAAATTTTCAGCAACTGCCAACATAAAAAATTCACAGATAACTGTTCTGGATATTTCACTTACTGAGGCTGCCCCTTTTACAGGGATAATAACCGGAATTGTAACTGACAGCAGTACCGGTCAGCCCATTGAAGGGGTGACGGTGGTGACAGACAGCGGACAGTCGGTTACCACCGGGGCTGCCGGGGAGTATATTCTTGAAATAACCCAGGGGACCTATACTGTGACTGCTGAAGCGGCCGGTTACAATGCTGCTTCCGGTTCAGTAACTGTTAATCCCGGGATGACGGAAATACTTGATTTTGCCCTTAACCCGGTATCGGCCTCAGTAAATATCGTATCCCTGTCTGCTGACATCACAGAGTTCAATGAGGGTACAGCAGCTGCCGTGACCCTGACCGCGGCGCTTGAAGGGAATGTAGAAGGCAGTGTATATAACTGGACTCAGGCCGGGGGCCCTAAGGTCAATATCACTCCTGTTGATATTACTAAAGCTGTAGTGGATGTGAGTTCCCTGGCGGTGGCGGTTGACACTGAGCTTACATTCAGGCTGACAGTTACCGGAAGTGATGGAAACCGGGGCTCACGGAAGGTTTCTGTTTTTGTGGAACCTGTTGATATGTACCCCTTCCTGGGAGAAAATGTCCAGGTAGGCGGGGCTACAACTGCAGTTGCCAGGCTCAGCGATAATGGTACAGAATGGTCTGTTTTCAATATCGGAAGCAAACTCTGTACGGCTCCGGTAGGGACTTCTGCAGGTGTGGCAGATTACCTCCATGTTCCGGGATTTGTGAATGATATTGACATTATAGATTATAATGGTGTCAGGTATGCCCTTGTTTCCATGGGCAGTGAGGGTATAGCCGTTATAGACATGACTGACCCGGAGAACATGGTGCAGAAGTTTACAGTTGGAATTAATTATTATATGAGCGGCCTTACTTTTGCCGAAGGCGGCGGGGCCATCCTGTATGATAATGAGATTTCCAGTGAAAATGCTCCGGTTGCCGCATTGGACACAGACGGGACAGACCTTTTTATTGCTGACCCCGAATATGGAATCCACCGGACAGCCCTGGAGAATCTCCTGGGGGACAACGGGCCGGTGCTGGAACCCGGAGGGACCCTTTTAATTGAAGACGAGCAATTCACGCTGCAGTATGCCGGGGAGAACCCATGGGGAGGCCCGGTGGACCTGAAATTGTACGGAGGCAGACTCTTTGCCTGTCTAGGTTCACTGGGAATGGGAATCTTTGATCCGGCAACCCTGGAACAGGTGGGCAGGTATAACCTGTATACTGATACGGCTGTCTCCGAAGACTGGTTTGTTAATATGGATGTGAAACAGGCAGTACATACCGACACAGTTACCGGTGAAACCTATATTGATGAGTTAACCGGAATGCCTGATTACCGCCAGACCAGTTTTGAGATCCTTCAGGTAATGAAAAACGATGTGGATGCACCCACACCGTGGGCTGATTTTGACCGCTACGGAAAGTATTATTACAAGTGCCAGGGCATAGATATTGCTGAATTTAACGGCAGGACCATTGCTTACCTGGCCTATTCCCTGGGTGGTCTGATAGCAGTAGACATCACCGGTTACCAGAATACAGCGCCATCTGCCGGAGCAGGTGCCGATAGCATGTTTAATGCAACATACCTGGGTTATATTCCCGCAGTTCCTGCCAATGGTCCCAAGGAGCCCACCGGGGAACAGTCAGAGAGCTTGCTGCCGTACTTTGGCGCCGGGATGCTCAAAGAGTCAGGTGTGGTAGATGTACAGGTCAGGGGAGATTATGTGTTCCTGACTGATCACTTTGCCGGGCTGATGATCATCGGTGATGCCGGAAGTCCCGACCTCAGCTGGAAGGGGGCCAATGCTCCGTATAACAATGATTCTAATGGTATCATGGGAGATCACTGGCCTGACAGTGAGTTTGTCACTTCATTTGATATGTCTCCATATGACCCGCTGGACAATGAGTCCATGCCCAAGTGGATGTATGAAGCTCCCTGTAAACTGGTGACTGCTGAAATCAATGGCCATGGAAACAGGCTGCTGCTGATGGATAATATGTCTATCGATACTGCCGGCGAGGTTGACATCCTTGAGTGTGCCGGTGCAGGTGGGTTTAATTTCATAGATATCGTGGATCTGAATGCACCCACAATGGAAGAAAGATATGCAGTACCGGTGTACTTCCCGCCAACAGATGAAATTGGGGCTTTTGCAGATGGGACCTCAGGGCAGACAATTTCTATCGGACACAGCCAGGGAATTGCAGCTTCCGGTGAGTACCTTTACGTAGCTGACGGGCCGCATGGCATATCGGCATGGAAGCTGACAGACAATAGCGGTTATGCCACAGATGATGTACACCTCGTGGCAAATACCCTTCAGGATGAATATCCTGAAATAGTGGATGGTATCAAGATATACCCTGCTTCACATGCAACCAATGTGGTCTTTGACCCGGTTAATAACGCGGCCTGGTCTGGAAGTGCCAGCCTGGGACTGAGGCGTGTCGATGTTTCCGGAGTGGAAAACGGAGCCGGTCAGGTGGGGAACCCACTGCTGTTGCCGCTGGCCTTGACTGATTGTTTTGAGCATAATGCCGAATGGGGTACTGTAAAAGAGCTGCAATATCAGGACCATGCCTATGATGTGGCTATTCGGGGCAATTATGCCTTTGTGGCTGATGGCAGTAACGGTCTGACGGTTTATGATATTACCAGGGATTCCACTGACCCTGAAAGTGGTTTTATGACAGCCAATATTGGCGCCGGCAGCCAAAAACCGCCGCTGGGCACAGCTTCTGGAATCGACCTCTGGGATGACCCGGATTCGGGCAGGTCCTATGCTGTGATTGCCTGTGGCCCACGGGGAGTCGGTGTTGTTGATATTACCGATGTAAACAATATGGAAATTGTGAAGGTGTTTGAACCGATCAAATATGAAGATGACAAAGTGGGTGCTGCCGACGGACAGGCCACTGACGTTAAGGTTGTCGGTGACCAGGCATATTTCAGTTATGACAGCTTTGGGGTAGTCTGTTACAGCATGGCAGACCTTACTGAAGCCCTTCCCGACGGAGTGTCTCCCACCGAAGTGTGGAAGAAAAGTCTTACCGGCCAGCTCCAGTATGACTACAGGCCGGTTGCCGTAAGCCGTTTTAAACTGCAGGAAGTATCAGGTTATGAAGATTGGGCAGGCGGGGCTTTCAAAATGGATTATACCCTGGTAAATGGCAGGCTTTTCTTTTACGTGGCCTTTGCTGAGGCCGGAGTAGTGAAAATTGACTGGACTGATCCGGCCAACCCGGTACTCAGGGAGGTAGCGGGAACTGTCGGAGAATGCACAGATGTTGCCATTTCCAATGGCCGCCTCTACGCTGCGGACCACAGTGGAGGTTTGATTTTCTTCAAATAAAGTCAATAAGTTTTATATTCTGCAAAGGTTTTTTGTTCTTTTCCCCCGGCGTGGCAGGCATTCTGCTGGTTGGGGGACTTCTTTTTTGGTCTATTTTTACGAACCTGTCCATAAAATATTTAAAGGGCTTTAGGAATCCCTTTTGATGGAGGTGGATATATGCGGCGAATGATAAGATTCCGGCCGGGAATCGGAATCCTGCTCTGCTTTCTTGCTGTGACTGCAGTATCGGTTGCCGGCGCATATTTGTTGGGGGAAACATTTATCAGGATCATCAGTGAGGGCAAACCTTCCGAAAGTACAAAGGTAACCGCAAATGACTCCAGACCGGTCACAGTCTCTGAGAAAAAAAGCAGTATCCTTCTTGAGCCAGTCCCGCTGTATTACCTTCAGGTCGGGGTTTATTCAGACCGGGCAGGGGCTGAAGAAGCAGCTAAACCGCTCCGGGACCTTGGGTATAACCCGTATATAACTGAAAATCCACCTTACCGGATATGGGTTGGTGTTTTCCGGGAACGCAAGGATACTGAACAGCTCAAACAGGCCCTCAGGGAACAGGGGTATGGAAGTTATACCGGTGCAGTTGTAATTAATGGTGAAAACCTGCGGTATGGAAAAGGAAGGGAACTATTTATAAATGAAATCAGTCCTATATTGGAAGCTTATACTCAATGGCTAAAGGAGAGCCTGGCCATACTTCCGGCCGGGTCTATTGAGGTAGCCGGATTAGAGAGCTCCAGGCTGACAGTGTTGGAAGAAGCTTATGAGAGAACAAAGTTGCTTGCAAGTGAGGCAAAATCTAACAGTGAACTGATGAACACAAGGTTTAGGGATGTCAATGCGTCGATAGAGAATTTTCATAGCCAGCTAAATGAATTTAAGGAACTGAATGATCCCGGGAAGATTGTATCATTACAGTATAAACTCCTGGAGTTTATAGACAATTATTTGCTTTTATGGCAGGAAATTAATAATATCAGTAAAACTTAGCATTGTCCAACCTTGATGCACATGATATAATTTACTCTTAGGAGGGGGCATAAAGGAGGGAATGAATTGAAGAATTTGAAGATCCCTGAGGCCACTATAACAAGATTATCAGTTTATTCACGTTTTCTTGAACAGGCCGATAAAAAAGGTATTATTACTATTTCATCCGGAGAAATTGCAGAAGGTGTCGGTGTCAGCCCGGCACAGGTCAGAAAAGACCTGGCATATTTCGGGGAATTCGGAACCAGGGGTGTGGGCTATAATGTCAAGGACCTGCTGAAACATACCCTGAAAATTCTCGGGCTGAATGCCAAGTGGTCAGTTGTAGTATTAGGAGCCGGTAATCTGGGGTCTGCACTTGTTTCATACCGCGGTTTTCGTGAACGTGGCTTTGATATAGTCGGTGTATTTGACAATGACTTGTCAAAAATTGGTAAGAGACTTATGGATCTTGAGGTACTGGGGACCGAGAAGCTTGATCAGGTAATCAGGGAAAACAAGGTCAGAATTGGCATCCTTACTGTTCCGGCATCAGCTGCCCAGCAGGCTGCAAACCAGATGATAAACGCAGGGGTTAAGGCAATCCTTAATTTTGCCCCGACTGTACTGTCAGTTCCTGAAGATGTTGAGGTAAGGGATATCGACTTATCAACCAGGTTGGAAATACTGACATTTCAGCTCTGCCTTAAGGATATGTAAAAATCTTAATTTAAAAGTGAATGTGAGGATATAAACAAACCACAGGGAGTCCCATAAATCGAATGGGACTCTTTTTTTTACCCATCTGGCGACAGAGTATGTGCCAGTATGGCGCATAGAACGGAAATTGTCAAGGCAAACTAGAATTTAGACTCCAAATTAATGACAGGGGGAAATGTCATTGGAACAAACGATGTCCGAACACGACGAAAAGCTTACCAAACTCAACCGGGTCCTGGAACAGTATGCCGGCAAACCCGGCGCCCTGATCCCTGTCTTGCATGAGGCCCAGAAGATATACGGGTATCTTCCTGAAGAGGTTCAGTACCATATATCCCAGGGGCTTGGCGTACCTCTGGCTGATGTCTACGGAGTAGTGACCTTTTATGCACTGTTTACCATGACTCCCAGGGCTGAACATAATATTGCCGTCTGTATGGGCACAGCCTGCTATGTTAAGGGTGCAGGGCAGCTGGTAGAGAAAATTGGCGGGGAACTTGGTCTTAAATTTGGTGAAATCAGTGAAGACCGCAGATTTGGCCTTGAAGCTACCAGGTGTATCGGCGCCTGCGGGATGGCGCCTGTCCTCACGGTAAATGAAGAGGTCCACGGAAGGCTTAATGCCGACCAAATGGGAGAACTATTGGAGAAATATAAAAATACGCACTAGAGCATTACTAGTACAAGGAGGAAGCCAAGTGTCCCATAGTTCACATATTCTAGTCTGCCGGGGTACAGCGTGTGTATCCGGTGAAAGCCGCGAGGTCCAGGCTGAGTTTGAAAAGCAGCTCCAGGAGAGAGGTCTGGGGGAGCAGGTAAGGGTTGTCCATACCGGGTGTTTCGGTTTTTGTGCCCGCGGGCCGGTCATGGTGATCCTGCCCCAGGGTACCATGTATTGCGAAGTCAGGGTTGAAGATGTGGGGGAAATTATTGAGAAACAGATTTTAGGTGGTCAGACTGTTGAGAGGCTGCTCTTCAAAGACCCGGTAACTCAGGAGGTTACCGAGAAAATAGATGATATTGATTTCTTTAAAAAACAGGTACGGATCGCCCTCAGGAACTGTGGACACATAAATCCGGATGATATCCGCGAATACATTGCCAGGGATGGATATAAAGCCCTGGGCACAGTCCTTGCCAAACATTCTCCGGAAGAAGTAATCAACATTCTTAAAAAGTCCGGGCTTAGGGGCAGGGGCGGGGGCGGTTTTCCTACCGGACTCAAATGGGAGCTGACCAGGAAATCCCCGGGAGAAGTTAAATATGTAATCTGTAATGCGGATGAAGGCGATCCCGGAGCTTTTATGGACAGAAGCATTCTGGAGGGGGACCCACATTCGGTCCTGGAAGCAATGGCTATAGCCGGTTATGCCATAGGCGCTGACAGGGGCTTCGTGTATGTAAGGGCTGAGTATGCCATCGCCGTGGAACGCCTGACTACAGCCATCAGCCAGGCAAGAGAAATGGGACTCCTGGGAAAGGGCCTCTTTGAAACAGATTTTGAATTTGACATTGAACTCCGCCTGGGGGCAGGGGCCTTTGTCTGTGGTGAAGAGACTGCTTTAATTACCTCAATAGAAGGGAACAGGGGAGAACCCAGGCCCAAACCCCCTTTTCCTGCCCAGGCTGGCCTGTGGGGCAGGCCAACCCTTATCAACAACGTGGAAACACTTGCCAACATTCCGGCAATAATATTGAACGGCGCCGAATGGTATGCGGGATTTGGCACCGAAAAAAGCAAGGGCACAAAGGTTTTTGCCATTGCCGGCAAAATTGGCAATACCGGCCTGATTGAGGTCCCCATGGGAATAACCCTGAGGGAGATTATCTATGATATCGGTGGCGGCATACCTGAGGGGCGCAAGTTTAAGGCGGCCCAGACAGGAGGTCCGTCAGGGGGATGCATTCCTGCCGACCTGCTGGACATTTCAATTGAGTATGATACTCTTCTGGAAGCCGGTTCCATGATGGGGTCCGGAGGACTTATCGTTATGGATGACAGCGACTGCATGGTTGACATTGCCAAATTCTATCTTGAATTCACCTGTGATGAGTCATGCGGCAAGTGTACTCCCTGCCGGGTGGGGACCAAAAGGATGCTGGAAATTCTGGAACGTATTACTGAAGGGAGGGGGACAGTTGAGGATATCGACCTCCTGAAGGAACTGGGGCACGGGATAAAAGAAGCGTCCCTGTGCGGATTGGGGCAATCAGCGCCCAATCCGGTGCTGAGTACTTTGAAGTATTTTGAGGATGAATACATAGCCCATGTCAGGGATAAGGTATGCCCTGCAGGGGTCTGCAAAAAGCTCAGCCGTATCAGGATTGTCCCCGAAGAATGTAAAAAATGCGGGGCCTGTGCCAGGGTATGTCCTGTTGATGCCATCAAAGGAAGTCCTAAGGAAGTCCATGAGATTGACCCGGACAAATGTATCAAATGCGGACAGTGTATAGAGAAATGCTGTTTTAAAGCCATTAAGAGGTGAATTAAGGGCTGCTGACAAAGGCAGCAATTAAAATCCAAAACTATAAATAAGACAGGGGTAGGAATGTTCCGGATGCCGGTTGAGATGTTGCCCGCCGGAGGACATTTCTACCCCTTTACTTATTTAGAGTGAGTTTTAGTTGCCACTATTAGGCAGTGGGATTCTTAGAGGAGTTCCGGCAGATTTGTCGAACACGTTATGAGATACTGTCGAATTCGTACTATTAACCGGGGAGGGAAATTAATAATGACACTACAGGATCTGGAGCAATTAAAGGTGGATATTTTGTCAGAACATGCCATGACGGGAGCTAGGAAGAAGGTGCGTATCACTGTGGGTATGGGTACCTGTGGGATTAAAGCAGGGGCCGGGGATGTCCTGAATGAACTGAAAAAGCAGTTTGAAGAGAGCCGGGATGTCGTGGTCAGCTATACGGGCTGCCTGGGAATGTGTTCCCGTGAACCGCTGGTACAGGTGGCTGTTCCCGGCAAACCGACAGTGACCTATTTTAATATGACCCCCGAAAAGGCTAGAAGGAGCTTGTCATCATATGTCAAAAATGATAAACTGAAAAGGTAAATGATATGATTTGCACATATGGTTTTGAAGCCCGAAAAGATACGAATTTTTTGTCAGAGTAGGGGAAAGCTACAGAAAAAGCTCAGCATAAGTGAGTGGAGAAATGGGACCAAACTTGAAAAAGATTATTTTGGCTTCAGGGTCGCCCAGAAGGCAGGAGTTGCTCAGACAGATGGGCCTCCGGTTTAAGGTGATAGTCAGCCAGGTGGATGAAACTGTTTTGCCGGGGACGGCACCTACAGAAGCAGTTGCTGAATTGGCATACAGGAAGGCTATGGCCGTTGCTGCCCGGCTTGATGAGGGAATTGTCATCGGGGCAGATACGGTGGTGGTTTACCGTGGCCAAATTCTGGGTAAGCCTTCAGACACCGGCGATGCCATAGTTACCCTGAGGAGTTTGAGCGGAACGGACCACCTGGTTATCACAGGCTTTTCTGTTATTGATTGTGCCACGGGAAGACTGTCAAAAGCCAGTGAGACGACCCGGGTTTTTTTTCGCCGGTTATCGGAGGCTCAGATAGAAGCCTACGTCAGGTCCGGTGAGCCAATGGACAAGGCAGGCTCATACGGTATCCAGGGACTGGGCGCAGTACTGGTGGACAGGATAGAGGGATGCTATTTTAATGTTGTCGGCCTTCCCCTGTCCAGTCTTGCAGAGGTGCTTAGGCAGTATGGGGTTGAGGTGCTGCAGTAACCTGACTCTACCTGGCATAAGAACTTTGTTGATGAGAGGACCCAAAAAATGGAATCATTGGAATACCGGGTTAGAATAAAGGAAATTCCTGAAGACTTAAGACCAAGGGAACGATTGTTTAGGGACGGCGCCGAAGCCCTGAGTACTGTGGAACTCCTGGCTGTGCTTTTAAGGACTGGTTCTGATTCTATGAATGCCCTGGACCTTGCTGCCATGCTGCTCTCAAAAACAGGAGGCCTGCTGGGCCTAGTCGAAAGCGCTCCTGAGGAACTGTATTCCATAAAAGGGATAGGGCCTGCCAAGGCAGCCCAGCTTAAGGCATCAATTGAGCTTGGGAAAAGGCTGGCTCTGGAGATTTCCGGCCCCAGGAAGATAATCAGGTCACCACATGATGTATTTGATCTTCTTAAGGAGAGAATGCGTTACCTTGACAGGGAACATTTTATAGCAGTATTCTTAAACACCAAGCACCAGGTAATTACAATAGAAACGGTTTCTGTGGGAAATCTCAACTCATCCCTGGTTCATCCCCGGGAACTGTTCAAGAATTCTATAAAAAGAAGTGCCGCTGCACTGGTATTGGCTCACAATCACCCCAGCGGGGACCCGAGCCCCAGTGCTGAGGATATTCAAATAACCCGCAGGCTTGTAGAAGCAGGAAAGTTAATCGGTATTGAAGTCATTGACCATATAATTATCGGAGAAATTGGTTTTACAAGCCTTAAAGAGCAGGGTGTAATTTAGTTGGGGCAGCAAATGAAGCTGAAAGGAGCATAGTAAATGTTGGGAATGTTTGGGGTATTTACCAAGGATATGGGAATAGATTTAGGTACCGCCAATTCGTCGGTATATATTAAGGGCAGGGGGATTGTTGTTAACGAACCGTCTGTTGTGGCTATTCAGAGGGATACAGGACATGTCCTTGCTGTCGGTGAAGAGGCCAAGCAGATGATTGGCCGTACTCCTGGCAATATAGTTGCTATCAGGCCAATGAAAGATGGGGTTATCGCCGATTTTGACACTACACAGAGTATGCTCCGCTATTTTATAACCAAAGCCCTGAAAAAAAGGCCGCACCTGATCAGGCCAAGGGTAGTCGTCTGTGTGCCTTCCGGGGTTACTGCAGTTGAGGAACGTGCTGTCAGGGAGGCTACCATACAGGCCGGGGCCAGGGAGGCATATCTGATAGAAGAACCGATGGCTGCTGCCATTGGGGCCGGGCTGCCGGTCCATGAGCCCACCGGAAACATGATTGTGGATATCGGAGGCGGTACCAGTGAGGTTGCTGTCATATCCCTGGGGGGAATTGTGACCAGCCGTTCGGTACGTGTTGCCGGGGACGAAATGGATGAAGCTATCATGCAGCATATTAAAAGAACATATAATTTGATGGTGGGAGAACGAACATCTGAAGAGATTAAGATAAAGATCGGCACAGCATACCGTTTCCCTGAAAAAGAGGTTTATGAAGTTCGTGGACGGGACCTGCTTACAGGGCTGCCCAAAACTGTGGAGATTACATCAGAGGAAGTTCATAAAGCCTTGTCTGAACCGGTAAGCAACATTCTTGAGGCCATTAAGGTCACTCTGGAAAAAACCCCGCCTGAGCTGGCAGCTGACGTTATGGACAGAGGGATTGTTATGGCCGGAGGTGGTTCCCTGCTGAGGGGTCTCGACCAACTGGTAAGTGAAGAAACCGGAATGCCGGTATATGTCGCCGAGGAACCTCTGTTTTGTGTGGCTGTCGGGACGGGAAAGGTTCTGGAAAACTTGGATGTCCTGAAGAGAGTGTTAATTACCCCGAAAAAAATCAGCTAGAAAGGCGGGGTTGTGTTGTTCCGGTACATTTTAAACAGGTATGTCCTTGGTTTTCTCTGCCTGGTGGTACTGGCCCTTATACTGATAACTTATACCGGTCAGGACAGGACGAGCCTGAGCCCTGTTGAGAAAGTGGTCAGGGATGTGGTAACCCCGGTTGAACACGGGGTTACCGGTATTGTTAACGGGATATCGGATACGGTAGGGTCCGTTTTTGCTATTGGGAGCATTAAAAATGAAAACAAGGAACTCCGGGAACGGGTGTCAAGCCTGGAAGCTGAAAACAACCTCCTCAGGGAATATGAGTACCAGAACCTGCGGCTCCGGGAGTTGCTGCAGTTTAAGGACACTATTGCCCGTGACTATAACACGGTGTCGGCTTCGGTTGTGGCCCGGAACCCGTCAAATTGGTTCCGCACTATTACTATCAACAGGGGAGAAAGTGACGGTGTGGGCAAAAATATGGCTGTGGTAACCAGTAAAGGGTTGGTGGGACGTGTCATTAATGTGTCTGCCAATTCTGCTGAGGTACTGCTGATTATAGACAGCAGCAGCGCTGTAGGCAGCCTGATCCAGATTAACCGGGTACCGGGAGTTATTGAGGGAACGGCCGATGATTCCGGAATGCTGAAAATGATACATCTCTCCAAGGAAGCCCCTGTTAAAACCAAACAGACTGTTGTTTCATCAGGTCTGGGAGGGATATTCCCCAAGGGGCTGCCTATTGGAACAGTAACCGGGATCGAGCTGGAGTCGAACGGTTTGGTTAAATATGCGACTGTCAGGCCTTTTGCAGACTTTAATGAACTTGAAGAGGTGCTGGTTATCAGAAACGTTCCTGCAGTGGATGAAACTGCTCCTGATGACAGGGGGGGAGCGTAATGCTGAGATATCTGTTAATAATAGTTTTGTTTCTCTTGGGTTTAATTCTCCAATCCACGATTTTTTCCCATCTTACTGTTGCCGGTGTTAAACCTGATTTGGTATTGATAATGACGGTATTTTATGCCCTGCTGCACGGTTCACGTGAGGGCGCTTTGGCCGGAGCCATCGGGGGTTTGCTGCAGGATTTACTGTTTGGTCAGTACCTGGGGATGAATACCCTTGCCAAGGTAATTGCAGGGTATGTTTTTGGAATGCTTGAAAAGAAAATTTATAAGGAAAACCTCTTGATTCCAATGGCAATAATTTTTGTGGCTACATTGATGCATGAAACAGTTCTGTACATGTTAAGGCAGTATCAGGGGTTGTCAGCCGGCTATTTCAGCACCCTGAGGAGTGTCATGATATCGGCTGCCATCTATAACAGCTGCCTGACACCCTTTATTTATGGTAAGTTCTATAAATCGTCAACTAAGGGGCTGCTTAGACTGACAGAAAGGTAATCATATACTAATCGGGGGGCTCTTAATGACTGAAAAAGTCCTGACTAAAAAACTAAAGGTATTTATGGCCCTTGTTACGATTATATTTGCCATCCTGATCTCCAGGATTGCTTATATTCAGCTGGTACAGACAGAACGGTTTACCACCCTTTCAGAGCAGAACAGGATCAGGCCGGTTACCATTCCGGCAAAGAGAGGAGAAATCCTTGACAGCACCGGAAAAGTCATTCTCGCCAAAGACCGTCCCGTATACAGTGTATCTGTCAGCTGGCTGGGAATTCAGGACCAGGACCTTGACCATGTTGCGGCCAGTCTGGGCCCGATACTGGGCATAGATGAAAAGGAGATCCTGGAAAAGATCAAAGACCCGGGTATCCGTAAGTTTGAGCCCATTAAAATTGCCAAAGACGTACCCCTTGAGGTGGTTACGAAGATTGAGGAAAACAGGGCGGAACTCCCTGGTGTGGAAATTGCCGTACAGCCGATGCGTGAATATGTATACAAGGATTTTATGCCCCATATCCTCGGGTATGTCAGGGAAATTACCCAGAAGCAGCTGGAACGGCATAAGGATGACGGTTACAGCATGGGGGACAGGTATGGCCAGGCCGGGCTTGAGAACATGTATGAGGAGTTCCTGCGGGGACAGGATGGTAACCTTCTGGTTGAAGTTGACAAGTCCCAGCATCCTGTCAGGGAATTGGCCAAAGAAGAACCTGTACCGGGCAATAACCTTATTTTAAATATCGATTACCGGCTGCAGAAGGCTGCTGAAGAATCACTGGACCGGGTGATGACCTCACTACAGCAGGGGGAGTTTCCCAACGCCAGGGCCGGCGCTGTTGTCATGCTTGATGTTAATTCGGGGAAGGTATTGGCAATGGCCAGCAAGCCGGGCTTTGACCCCAACATATTTAATGGGAAAATCACTCCTGAGCAGAGTGAGGCGCTTTTTGGGGGCAAAGAAACCAACCCGTTTCCGGCCTTCAACAACAGGGCAATGATGGCATATCCTCCCGGCTCTACGTTTAAAATGATAACAGCGGCAGCGGTCCTGGAGTCGGGTAAGGCGACAATCCATGATACTTTTTATGACCCGGGTTCGGTTTACCTTTATGGCCGCTCGTACGGCTGCTGGAAGCCATCCGGACACGGTACCGTCAACCTGGTCAAGGCTATCCAGACCTCATGTAATGTTTACTTCTACCAAATGGGGCTGAAAGCAGGGGTTGATAACCTGGTCAAATATATCCGTGAATTCGGCTTGGGGGAGAAGACGGGAATTGACCTGCCCAATGAAGCTTCAGGACTGGTGCCATCCCCGGAATGGAAAAGGGAACTAAATGAACCGTCATTAAAGAAGAAATATGAGAAGATGTACCAGGAGATTGAGGATGAGTACGCCGGGAAAATCAGAAATGCCAAGTCCGAAAGTGAAAAGAAACGGCTGCTCAGACAAAAGGAAAATGAGCTTAAGTGGAAGAAGAGGGAATATAATAATGAGGCATACTGGTCAGTTGAATGGCGTGAATATGAGACCATAATCATGTCTATTGGTCAGGGCTATAACCTGTATACACCCCTTCAGCTTGCCAATTACGTTGCTGCAATAGCCAACGGCGGGATCAGGTACCAGCCTTATCTGGTAGACCGGGTTGTCGACTACCAGGGTAATGTTGTCAAAAAATTTGACAAAAAGGAAGTTGGCAAAGTTAATGTAAGTCCTGAGACACTGGCTGCTATCAGGCGCGGTATGAGGGCCGTTACTGAACCCGGAGGTACTGCTTACGGTATTTTCAGAGAATTTCCCGTCGAAGTTGCCGGAAAAACCGGGTCTGCTCAAACCGGAAAAGACAAAAACGGAAATGACAAACCCACTCACGGACTTTTTGTCGCTTATGCTCCTTATGACAAACCTGAGGTTGCCGTAGCCGGCATTATCGAATATGCCGGACATGGCGGCAGTTCGGCAGGTTTGGTTGCCAGGGACCTCCTGGCAGAGTATTTTAAAATCGACAAGAGTCAGGTGCCGCAAGGGGGGGTTTCCGAGGAATAATGGGCTGTTTTTGTCTAAATATTCGAGAAAAGCGAGGTAAAAAGACCTCGTTTTTTTTGTTGATTCAGAAGGATTTGACTACCTTTTGTAGAATTTAAATCCAGTGATTCAGGATATTTTGAGCTTTTTTGGCTCAGGAGGAGAACCGATTTGAAGAAGACCAAAAGTTCTAAAGGTAAGAAATTATTTATTAAAAAGGACGTAAATGGAGCTATGGACCCGGATACCAATCCCGAATTTGTGGAGACAGAACAGGAGACCGGTGTGGTAGAGGAAACCAAAAAGGTGAAGCAAAAATCCAAAAAGTCCAATGAGCAACCCACTGCTGGCGAAAGTGAAGAATTTCTCTCAGGAAAGCCGGTTCCCCGGGAAGATGATAATAAGGCTGGAGAAACCGGGCCTGAAATGCAGAGGAAAACAGATACCAAGGTTCTGGAAAACAGGGGCCCCTGGCAGGAGACTTTTGCTGATGAGAACACAATCCTGATACAAAGGACTGTAAGGTCAGGACAGAGTATCCGGTTTGACGGCAATGTAGTTGTCATGGGTGATGTTAACCCGGGTTCAGAAATAGTTGCTTCGGGAAATATTGTAGTAATGGGCGCATTAAGGGGTGTGGTTCACGCCGGAGCATTGGGAGATGAAAGGGCGACTGTGGCGGCATTTAAGCTTCAGCCTACTCAGCTGCGGATAGCAAATCATATTACCAGAGCGCCTGACGGTGATTACCTGACGCCGGAGTATCCGGAAATAGCCAGGATCAAAGAAGGTGTTGTGGTGATTGAAGTATATCAGATGGGACAGGACAGGCAAACAAAAATTGGATAAAGATTAGGAAGAGGAGGACAAAACATGGGAGAAGTCATTGTAATAACCTCTGGAAAAGGAGGGGTTGGCAAGACCACCACTACGGCTAATATTGGAACCGGACTGGCCGCTTTGGGTTATAAGGTAGTCCTGGTAGATACAGATATAGGTCTGCGGAATCTGGATGTTGTTTTAGGGCTTGAAAACAGGATAGTATACGATATTGTTGATGTAACCCACGGAAACTGCAGATTAAAACAGGCCCTGATCAAGGATAAGCGTTTTGAAGGACTGCACCTTTTGCCTGCCGCGCAGACAAAGGATAAAACTGCAGTGACCCCGGACCAGATTCGCGAACTGTGTGCTCAGCTGAAAAAGGAATTTGATTATGTGGTTATTGACTGTCCTGCCGGAATAGAACAGGGCTTCAAGAATGCCATTGCCGGTGCCGAGAAGGCTATTGTGGTGACTACACCGGAAGTATCGGCTGTCCGTGATGCCGACAGGATTATCGGATTATTGGAAGCGGCTGAATTACACAGTCCGAAACTCATTGTTAACCGCCTCAGGCCTCTCATGGTAAAAAGAGGGGATATGATGAGCATTGATGATATAATTGACATCCTGGCGATAGACCTCCTGGGGGTAGTTCCGGAAGATGAAATGATTGTAATTACCACTAATAAAGGTGAACCGGCTGTTCTCGATAACAACTCCCGTGCCGGACAGGCTTATCGCAATATGGCAAGAAGAATAACCGGTGAAGATGTACCCTTAATGGACCTGGAAGCCGAAACCGGATTTATGAACAAGCTCAAAAAGCTTATCGGATTTAAGTAATCCGAATAGTAGAGAGGGGGAACGGGAATTGCTGGATTTTTTATTACGGGTATTCGGTAAAGATAACAGTTCGAGCAAAAATGTTGCCAAGGAAAGGCTGCGCCTGGTACTGGTTCACGATCGGGCAGATATGTCTCCGCAGCTTATTGAAGATTTGAAGGAAGATCTGATAAAGGTTATTTCCAATTATATGGAGATTGATGAAAACGCTCTTGAGGTTAATCTGGACAGTTCCAACAATACTGTGGCACTGGTTGCCAACATACCTGTCCTGAGGATGAAGAGGACATCCAAGAGAAAGGAAAAAATCGGTTGACAGATATAAAATTGGGCCCAGGCCCAATTTTTTTTGCGCCATAGGGAGGAAAGTGTCAACGCGGGGGGTGGATTTAAGCCGGGCAAATGATATATAATGATAGTTGGTATAAGAAAAACAGGACTTCACGAAGGAGGGGAACCTTAATTGATTGACCGCAGAGCCATAAGAAATTTTGATTTCACTCTCCTCATTACAATAATATTGATTGTTGTCTATGGGCTGATTATACTCAGCAGCGCCACTCATGCCACTATGACCAGGGGCGGGGATGCCAATATATATGTCAAGAAACAGGCCCTTTCTTTTTTACTGGGGCTGGTGGGAATTGGTGTTATTCTAAAAATTGACTACACCCGTTTTGCCAAGTATGCCAAGTTTATTTATGTCCTGAATGTTTTACTCCTCGTATTTGTAAAGTTTTTCGGGGAGGAACAAAAGGGCGCCCAGTCCTGGATATCTATAGGGTCTTTTAACCTGCAGCCTTCAGAATTTGCCAAAATAGCCATGATTGTTACCTTTGCGGTTTACCTGGCAGGTAAAGAGGGAAAACTGACCAGGTTCCGGGATCTGGTCCCCACATTTGTTTTCTTCGGCATTCCCATGTTGCTGATTATAATGCAGCCTGACCTGGGAACCGGCCTGGTTTTTATCGGGATCTATTTTGGAATGATGTTTGTGGCCGGAGCCAAACCTTCACACCTGATTATTCTGATACTTATCGGGGCCCTGCTGGTTGGCGGCATTCTGACGGCACAACTGGTGTTTGGTTTTGATAAACCCCTGAAACCATATCAGCTTGACCGCCTGACCATATTTGTGGACCCGTACAAAGATCCCAGGGGTAATGGATATCACGTTATTCAGTCAATGGTTTCCCTTGGCTCCGGAGGGTTATGGGGTAAAGGCCTTTACCAGGGGACCCAGACACGGCTTAACTTCCTTCCGGAACAAAAAAATGATTTTATTTTTTCCGTCGTGGGGGAGGAACTCGGCTTTGCAGGAATTATCCTGCTTCTGGCCCTGTTCTATGTATTCGTTTTCCGGGGCATCAGGATCGCCATGAAATCCAAGGATATGCTGGGGACCCTGCTGGCGACGGGAATTGTCTCCATGATTGTATTTCACCTGTTGGTTAATGTGGGCATGGCGGCCGGGATTATGCCCATTACGGGTATACCTCTGCCTTTTTTCAGTTACGGGGGCAGTTCCATGCTGGCTAATATGCTGGGTGTCGGGATACTTCTTGATGTTTACCTCAGACGGCAAGTACTCACATTTTAAAATTTGTCCTTCCGGGCCTGGCCGGTGCCTGGCAAGCGGGAGAGTCCCATCAGGGGGCTCTTCCTTATTTTTTCAGCACACTGCTTGTCATACTTTTGTAAGGCTTTAAATATACATTAGTGTAAGAACAAGCCAGCCGGAGGGGAAGTCTATGAAAATTAATATCGGTAGCAAACGTCCCGAGGAACAGCCGGACCTCGAATATATTTACCGGGATTATAAGCCTGTTTCGGGAGGGGCTTTTGGAAGGAAGAAATTCCGGATGCAGAAATGGGTACTGCAGCTCTTCGTTTCAGGAGCCGTCTGTCTTTTACTCCTGGGGCTTTTCAAAATTGATATACCCTTTACCGGTGCAGTCAAAAACGGTGTCCGGTACCTGCTTACATATGAAACTGATGTGCAGCCGGTTTTCTACAGGGTGATTCAGCTGGCCTCACATGTAGGGAATCTGGAATGGCCTGTTATTGACGATATTGCGGCCCCTACCCGGGCAGTAACTAAAAATACCGATAAACACTTACTACTGCCCGTATCGGGAAATGTTATCCGGGAATATGGCTGGGTAAGTGAGGGTGAGGAAAATGCCCAGGTGTTCCATGAGGGAATAGATATCGGGGTTCCTTCGGGGACGGACGTAAAGGCTGCTGCCGGGGGTACGGTTGAGAAAATATCGGAAAGCGCCGGGCTGGGGAAATATATCCTGGTGAAAAATAATACCGGAGAATTGGTCCGATATGCCAATCTCTCAGAAATATCAGTAAGTGCAGGGCAGGTTGTTAATGCCGGTGACATCATTGCAAAAACAGGGACACCGGGTGAGGGAGAGCCTCATCTCCATTTTGAAGTAATAATTGACGGCCGGCCCGTTGACCCCCTTAGCGTACTGGAAACCGGCAGCAGCCGGAGCCGGTAATAACCGGGCATGTATGAGATTATTAACTGTTTTTGGAGTGGATTTCCGGCTGAACATTTTTTTTATACTGCTATTTATTGTCTATTGGTATTTTGGTATTCTCGGCCAGGCCCTGATGATTTTCAGTATTGTATTTCTGCACGAGATGGGCCATGTGGTAGCAGCTGCCGGTTATGGCTTAAGGGTTCAGGAAATAGAGCTCCTTCCCTTTGGGGGGGTTGCCAGGATAGAGGGAGATATCGCATCGGCTCCTGTGACGGAAACTTATGTGGCTGCTGCCGGACCGTTGACCAATGCCTTCCTGGCATTGCTGGGATACCTGTTGTACAGGCTGGGGATAGGAAACCGGTATTGGTTGGGGTTTTTTATTCAGTGGAACATAATGCTGGGGGCCTTTAACCTGCTGCCGGCTTTTCCGCTGGACGGAGGGCGGGTCCTGAGGGCATTTCTTTCACTGAACCGCGGGGTAAAAAGGGCCACCGAAGATGCTGCAGCCCTGTCTCAGGCGCTGGGTGCAGCCATGGCAGTGGCAGGGGCCTATTTTTGGTTCAGCAGTGGTGGACAGGATATCAACTGCTTTGTGGTGGCGCTTTTCCTGATTTATGCAGCAGCAAAAGAAAAGGGGTCAGTTATGTTTGTTTTCATGAAATTCCTTACCCGCAAAAAGGAGGAGCTGTTCCGGGAAGGGATACTCCTGGTACGTCAGGTGGCTGCCCTGGAATCCTCCCGTCTTAAAGATGTTGTCAAAAATTTTGTCCCCAGGAAATATCACTTGGTTGTTGTAATCGGAAAAGACCACCTGGTTAAGGGGACTTTTACCGAAGGGGAAATAATAGATGAAATGGTGCGAAGGGGGCCGGAGACACCTCTCGGGTTATTGACACTGAAGAAAAAATAAAGGAATTTGTTTGTGGTTGTAGAATTGAATAATACCATCCTTTGGGTATAATACCTAATGTAATAGAAAAACTGGGAGGATACCGGCAGATGAAACAATTTATTGAAAACAGGGTTTTGCCCAAAGTACAGAAACCGGCCCGGTACCAGGGGAATGAATGGAATTCTGTCCACAAGGACTGGGATAATACGCCTGTCAGGATGGTGTTTGCTTTTCCCGATGTTTACGAAGTAGGGATGTCTCACCTGGGGCTGCGTATATTGTACCACATCGTCAATGACAGGGAAGATACCCTTATGGAACGGGTTTTTGCACCATGGGTCGACATGGAGGACCAGTTGAGACAACACGGTCTACCGCTGTTTTCCCTTGAATCTGTAAGGCCCCTGGCAGATTTCGATGCAGTGGCTTTTACCCTTCAGTATGAAATGAGTTACACCAACTTACTGAACATGCTGGACCTGGCAGGGATCCCCCTGAGGGCAGCGCAGCGGGATGACAGGTGGCCCCTGGTTTTGGCGGGAGGCCCTACTGCATATAATCCGGAGCCCCTGGCGCCATTTGTTGATGCCTTCCTTTTGGGGGAAGGCGAGGAAGCCGTCCATGACATTATCGGGACCATCAAAAAATGGAAGCAGGGTCCCACACCGCATAAAAGGAGAGACCTTCTTCAGGAGTTGGCCGGGATATCAGGAGTATATGTCCCTGAGTTTTATGAAGTTAGTTATCATAATGACGGGACCATCAAAAAGGTGGTCCCTAAAGTTTCTTTCGCACCCTCAAGAGTGACCAAGAGGGTAGTCAGGGACCTGGACAGGGTGGATTTTCCTACCAGGCCTATTGTACCTTTTATGGAGATTGTCCATGACCGGATTATGCTTGAAGTGCTTAGGGGTTGCAGCAGAGGCTGCCGTTTCTGCCAGGCGGGAATGATTTACCGTCCCGTCAGGGAGAAGAGACCGGAGACAATTATTGCTCAGGGGGAGAACCTGGTTAAAAACACAGGCTATGATGAGATATCCCTGACTTCCCTGAGTACCAGTGACTACAGCTGTGTACAGGGTGTCCTGGCCTTACTGATGGACAGGTATGGCTCCGAGGGGGTAGGGGTGTCCCTGCCCTCATTAAGGGCAGACTCATTTTCCGTTGACCTGGCCAAAGAGGTCCAGCGGGTCAGGAAGACGACCCTTACATTTGCACCCGAAGCAGGCACCCAGCGACTGCGGGATGTGATTAATAAAGGGGTAACCGAGGAGAATCTTATGGAGGCTGTTACTGGGGCGTTCCAGGCAGGCTGGACCTCAGTTAAACTGTATTTTATGATTGGTTTGCCTACAGAGACCTATGAAGACCTCGATGGCATTGCCGGCCTGGCCTTTAAGGTTGTGGAACGCGGCAGGGATATCCTGGGAAGCCGGGCCGGAAGACTCAGGGTCACCGTGAGTGCCTCTTCCTTTGTGCCCAAACCCCATACTCCTTTCCAGTGGGCAGCCCAGGACAGTATGGAGGTCCTGCAGGAAAAACAGCATTACCTGGCCGGGAAGTTAAAACACCGCAGGATTGTATTTAACTGGCACGATGCCCGCCTGAGCACCATAGAAGCTGTTTTTTCCAGGGGCAGCCGAAAAGTGGCAGCCGCTCTGGAGAGAGCATGGGCCCTTGGCTGCAAGTTTGACAGCTGGAATGAGCACTTTAGGTATAGCACCTGGCAGGAAGCATTCCGGGAAACCGGGGTGGATCCGGAATTTTTTAACAACAGGGAATTCAGCCTGGATGAAGTCCTGCCTTGGGACCATATCAATACAGGTGTGACCAAAGAATTTCTGCTCACCGAGTATAAAAGGGCATTCAGTGAGGAGACAACGGCAGACTGCAGACACGAAAAGTGTACTGTCTGCGGGGTCTGCCAGAATCTTCCGGCATCTGTTGACTTAAAGGGGGCGAAGAACAATGCCCCGTGTTAGAATGGAGTTTTCCAAAGGAGAAGAGGTCAGGTTCTTGTCACACCTTGACCTGGTTAAGGCTTTTGAGAGGGCAATCCGCCGGGCGGCTATCCCCATTGCCTTTTCAGAAGGCTTCAATCCCCACCCCAAAATGAACTTTGCTTCTGCACTGGCGGTGGGGGT
The DNA here is from genome assembly GCA_016841325.1 of Thermincola carboxydiphila. GTDB lineage: Bacteria > Bacillota > Thermincolia > Thermincolales > UBA2595 > Phosphitispora. The sequence continues at coordinate 63,376 of JAENZJ010000010.1, read as the reverse complement.
AACCAGTGACAGGGAATATATTGATATCGAATTAAGAGAGAGTATGGCTGCAGGTGAAGTCATGGCAAGACTTTGTGCAGCGCTTCCGGCAGGAATCCGCCTGTCGGGGGCAATGGCTGTGCCTGATAACTCTCCTGCCCTGATGGCTGTGGTAAACAGGGCCGAATACAGGGTTAAAGTCCCGGCGGTCGGTTCTCCTGATATAGGTTCTCTTACAGGGGCAATAGCCCGTTTTATGGATTCTTCTGAAGTGATGATAATGAAAAGGACTAAGAAAGGAATACAGCCCCGGAACATCAGGCCGGGAATAATTAAATTTGCCGGAAGTGTTAATGGCAATACCATTGAATTTTCGATTCTGACTGTTACCGGAAGTGCAGGTAATGTCCGTCCCGAAGAGGTGGTCAATGCTTTTGCCGGCTGCCTGGGGCAGGAAATTGATGCTGGACTGGCGCAGATTAACCGGATAGGCCTCTATACCGCTGCACATGGTGACAGGCTGCTGACTCCCATGGAGATGGACAAAACGAATCAGGAAGGAGGTGATAACTTTGCTTAAGGAGATACTGGTAAATGTCCGGGAGGAAGAAACACGGGTAGCCGTAATGGAAGATAAGGTGGTAGTTGAAATATATATTGAGCGTTCTCTTAACCAGAGGCTGGTGGGCAATATTTATAAAGGGAAGGTTGAAAATGTCCTGCCCGGGATGCAGGCAGCTTTTGTCGATATCGGGCTGGAGAAAAATGCCTTTTTATTTGTTGAAGATGCCCTGGCGTCGGGAATTTCGGGGCATGAGGCGGAGCCCGGGGGTAAACTGAATATAGTCGATGTCCTCAAAGAAGGGCAGGAAGTCCTTGTTCAGATAGCCAAGGAGCCAATCGGTACCAAGGGGGCGCGGGTAACCACCCACATAACCCTTCCGGGCAGGTTCCTGGTACTTATGCCCACTGTTGATTATGTGGGTATTTCGCGGCGTATTGAAGATGAAGCTGAGAGGGACCGCCTCCGTTCTGTGGCGGAAAGAGTCAAACCACCGGGAATGGGACTGATCGTAAGGACAATTGCCGAGGGCTTCTCGGAGGATGATTTCCGGCAGGATATTTCCCTGCTGACCAGGCTCTGGAAAAAGATTCAGAACAGGGCTTATCACGGGCCTGTTCCAAACCTGATACACAAAGACCTGGAACTTATCCAGAGGATACTGAGGGACCTCTTTAATGAGGATATAGATAACCTGATTATTGATTCACGTTATGAATATGAAAAGGTACTGGAACTTATGGAGCTTACTTCTCCTGAACTTAAAAACAGGGTCACCCTGTATGAACAGGAAAATCTTTTTGAACGATACGGTATTGAAGAAGAAATTGAGAAAGTCCTTAAGCCCAGGGTTTGGTTGAAAAGTGGAGGGTATATAGTGATTGACCGTACCGAGGCCCTGACGGCTATTGATGTTAATACAGGCAAATATGTGGGTAGCACAGACCTGGCAGATACTGTCCTGAAGACAAACCTCGAGGCATGTACCGAAATTGCCAGGCAGCTCAGGCTGAGGAATATCGGAGGTATTATTATAATAGATTTTATTGATATGCTCAGTCAGGAGCACCAGAACCAGATTCTCCGTAAACTGGAGGAGGAGATCAGGAAAGACAAGACCAAGACCAATGTCCTTGGCCTGACCCAGTTGGGACTTGTTGAAATAACCAGGAAAAAAGTCCGCCAGGGGCTGGAAAATGTGCTTCTGAAACAGTGCCCATATTGTGAGGGGAAAGGAAAGGTGCTGTCTGAGGAGACCATCAGTATCAGGGCCAAGAATGAGATAGTCAAACTGGCTCAGCATACCAGCGCCGAAGCCGTACTGGTAGAGGTACACCCTTCGGTGGCTTCTCTCCTCATCGGCGGGAGCGGGGCTAACCTCAGGGAGATGGAGGCCAAGACACGGAAACACATTATTGTCAGGGGCTGTGAACACTATCACCAGGAAGTGATCAATATCCGGGCCCTCCATTCCCAGTCCGAAATTGAAGCCATCGGGGTTCCGGTAAGACCGGGGCAGATTCTTGAGGTCAAGGTTGAGGAACCCCACACCTCAAATATCTATGACGGTATCGGCAGGGTCAACGGGTTTATCGTGGACATAGAAGGGGCCAGTTCCCTGATTGGGGAAACGGTCCCTGTGGAGATAACCAAAGTATTTCGCACTTACTGTAAGGCCAAAATGGTTGATGTGGGTAAGTGAAGCCCTTTAAACCTTATCTCTGTACCGGTATCTGGCCAGGAACCAGCCTGCGGTTAGTCCAAAGGCAATATGCACCAGCAGGAGCAGAAAACTGTCAACAAAGGTATCTTGCATCTGAAGGTTTAACAGCCTGGCCATGATACCACAGAGCAAAAACCAGGTAACGGCCCCGAACCCGGCGCCTTTTAGCAATGGCATACCATACCCGGTTGTCTGGAACAGTAAAATCATTGCCAGACCGATAACTGAACCACAGATAAAATGGACGGTGGTTCCGGTGATTCCTCTCTGGAGATTTCCGACTGCTCTTTCGTTAAATAAGGTCGATACTTCATCCAGCATGTTTATACTTACACCCGGTATCAGGTTCAGCAGCCATAATAGTAAAACCATGACCAAAGAACCTGCCAGGCCGGCTGATATTCCGAGAAAGAATTTGTCTTTCATTATTGGCCCCACTTCAACATTATTGTTGGATTATTTACTATTCAGGGATATTGTTAGTTAAACAGGTCCACAATATTCCCCGGAAAGCTGAAAAAGGTCCGCCTTAGCGAACCTTTCACCAAAGCAGTTCAGTGATGAACTGCTTTACCTTTTCAATTATTTCCCGCTGTATTTCTATGGTGCGGAGGTAATCATCCTCAATACTCAGGCCATGGTCAGCTCCCGGGTAGCACTCAATCAGTCCCCCGGGGAACACCTGGCGGGCGGTTTCCCGGTCACAGAACGGGTCACTGCTGCCAAAGATAAGGCAGGGTTTGCTTATCCTCCGGTTGAATTCTGCCCACTGCGGGAACACTCCCTTTTCTTTTTTCATATACAGCACAGGAGTCAACAGGACGGCTCTTTCAAATACGGGACCCTTGTCTGCCACAAGACTTCCCAGGGCAATGGTACCCAGGGACTTGCCGCATACAGTTATTTTACCGGGCGGGTAGCCAAGCTCATTAAGATAATCCAGTACAAAGCCGGCATCAATGGCGGCATGGTGGTGGTCATAGGGCTCGTTCAGGTGTCTGTAAGTATAACCCCTGTATTCAGCCTTTAAGGAATAAAACCCGCATTCTGCAGCCATCCGCCACAGGAAATCCAGAACAAAGTGGTTAATTGTATAGCCTTTCCCCGGAAGAATTAAAAAGGCCCTTTCCGGTTTTTCCTCCCGGCACATGAAAAATGCTTCAATAGGCATGCCGCCTGTCGGTATCTTTAGTTCCCCTGTATTCATAACAGGTTTGCACTCCTTTATATATGGAAATTATTTCTTCTGTTACCTATTCTACATCAATAAAGTTCCTGCGTCTACCCGGGAGAAGCCTCTTTATACATAATAATACCCCTGTCCCGGGGAACTTTTAGCCTGATAATTCGTCTGAATTAATTGAAGGGGGGAATTATGATGAAAACTGTGAAAATGTTTTTATGGCTTTTATTGGCCATATCAATTGTAGCAGTTGGGATGTCAGGATGTTCAGAACAGAAGGCTGCAACAGAGCAGGCGGCAGCAGGGAACACAGGACTGAATGGGAGCGAGCAGGATGCTGGCAGCCGTGATGACAGCCGTGGCAGTGAGGATAATGCGGGAGCGGTCACTGGTGAAGACCCGGACAATCCGGTATCCTCTGGTGATATATCTCAGAAGGAATCCGGTCTGCCGCAGGAAGTTATTGAAGTGGTGGAAAGCAGCAGGGAAAGTGCAGGTATTAAGTCAATTGAGGCTGAAGGCAGGACCTATATTGCTGTTTTTATGGGGATGCAGCCTACTGCAGGTTATTCTCTTGAATTAAAAGAAACCAGAGAGTCAGGGGACCTCTGGATATGTGACCTGGTATTCAGAAAACCGGCCCAGGGTATGATAGTTGCTGAAGTAATTACCTATCCTTATAAAGTCATTGCAAAGAATTCAGACAAAAAGGCCAGGGTCAGGGTTTTTGAAGGTGACACCAATAAAGTGCTGATGGAGGAAACCCTTCCCTAAGGCTTAACCCGTGGGTGTCCCGGGTCACAGCAGGGACGGGGGACAACTGCAGGGTCACTACGGTGGAGCCTGTATAAGTAATAACATTCTTCCCGGGCCATATGGTCGGGAATCAGGGCATCAAAGGTCCCGGTAACCGCGGCTTCCAGAGTTTTTGTCTCCAGCAGTTCCAGGTATTTTCTGAATCTCTCCATTTCGCAGGCAGTATCTCTGTCAAACATATTCAGGCTGGGAAACAGGGGAATTCCGGTCCTCAGGAAACCGGCATATTCCAGGGCCTCGCTGTGTTTTTTACTCCAGAGGTCCCGGTATTCTTTTGCCTTCTGACGGAACTGTGTCTGGGAAGCATCAAGGCCGCAGCAGAGGAATTCTGCATGCCCTGTGGCATCGGGAAGCCACAGCAGGTGGTGGTGAACCGGAGACTTTACCGGGATACACTGTCTCTGTGCAAGATAATTTAGGTTTTGCAGGTATTCATCCAGCTCATTGACCATGTGGTTCAGAAAAGTCGGGGTAAGTGAAATGCTGACTTTTTTCTGCAGGTGCCGTCTGATTATTTCCAGCTTAAATTGCCTCAGGGATGTGGCAGCCGGCATTACCCTGGCAGCAAAGGCTGCCCAGCTGTCTGCGCTCATATTGGTCCGGGCATATTGCAGCAAGCCGTCAAAGATATTGATGAAGTTTCCGGCTATTGCCAGGAGCTCATTTTCTGTGGGAGCAAGGCTATTGAAGATAAATCTGGAGTGGTCACCAAGTATCTGGAGCCAGAAACGGTGTTCAAAGGCGCTCTCCGAAACATATGAAATGTTCATGACTATTTCTCCTTTCAGGCTGTAGTAAACATATTATGTAAAGTGATGCAATAGTGTGAACCAGGCCCTTCAAAAGGGGTTAGGGTAAAACCTTTCTTGACAAAGGCGTAATGGTACTATAAAATAAATTAATGTAGGCAGAGTCTGCGGCATTTCTGACTCCGCCGAAACCGCACAGCAAGGGCGGACGGCTGCGGGCCGTCCACAAACGGGAAATCGTGCCCGGCCTGGCGAGTATTGATGAGGGAGGTGTATGTATGTACGCCGTTATTGCTACAGGAGGCAAGCAGTACCGTGTGAAGGAAGGTGATGTCCTCTTTGTTGAGAAATTGGCAGCCGGAGAGGGCGAAACCGTTGAGATCACCGATGTGCTGGCCGTAGGTGAAGGAGAAGACCTGAGGGTAGGCACTCCTTTTGTTGACGGGGCAAAAGCCGTGTTGAAGGTTCTGGGCCATGGCAAAGGTAAGAAAATTGTTGTCTTTAAGTATAAGCCCAAGAAAAACTACCGCCGCAAAACCGGTCATCGTCAGCCATATACAAAGGTAACTGTAGAAAAAATTCAGGCCTAGGGTTGAAGGCTATGATAATTGTTTCTGTTAACCGTTCCAATGGAACCATAAAAGGGTATTCTGTCAGGGGGCATGCCGGATACCGTCCTCCCGGGGAGGATATCGTGTGTGCCGCTGTCTCCATGCTTGCCCAGACAACCCTGCTGGGACTGGCGCGCTTTATCAGGGAAGGCCTGGTCTATGATGTTGACGATTCCGGTACTTTAACCTGCAGGCTGCCTGATGAAATGAGCAAAAAAGAACAGTTACAGACCCAGGCCATAGTGGAGACAATGGTGATGGGACTAAAGAACCTACAGGAAAACTATCGCGGTTATATAAGAGTTTTTAGGAGGAGGTGGACCTCGTGATTAATATCAATCTCCAATTATTTGCCCATAAAAAAGGGGTGGGCAGTTCCCGGAACGGCCGTGATTCCAACCCAAAATACCTAGGGGTGAAACGCGGCGAAGGGACTGTGGTTACTGCCGGGAACATTCTTGTCCGCCAGCGCGGCACCAAGATTCACCCGGGCAACAATGTGGGAATCGGAAAAGATGATACACTGTTTGCTTTAATTGACGGTGTGGTCAAATTTGAAAGAAAAGGCAAAGACAAGAAACAGGTAAGTGTGTACAGCGGGTCAGAAGCTGTTGTATCCTGATAATGTCTGCATAAAGGACTAACTCATAATATATGGGTTAGTCCTTTTTTTCTTGGCTTTTGGGATAAGGAACATATTCAGTGAAATAATAACTGTATGGCTAAAATTTTCAGTGAAACAGGAAAAAAGCAATATCAGGTAATAGTGGTCGGGGCCGGGATCGCCGGGATTACGGCAGCATATTCACTGGCCAGGGCAGGTGTTGAGGTACTTCTTTTGGAGCGCGGTCCGTATCCGGGTTCCAAAACTATCAGCGGGGGTGCAGTTTATTCACTGCCCACCAGGGAACTACTGCCTGATTTCTGGGAAGAAGCGCCTGTGGAGCGTGTCCTGGTAGATCATCAATACTGGCTGATGGCAGAAAGGTCGGCAGTTAAACTGGGTTTTACCAGCATGGAGATGGACAGAGAGCCCTACAACAGGTTGTCAATAATGCGGGCTGTATTTGACAGGTGGTATGCAAAAAAGGCCGTATTGGCAGGTGCCGAACTGTGGACATCCTGTAAAGCGGAGGACCTGATACTTGAAAATTGCCGGGTCTGCGGGGTCAGGGTCAGTGGTTCCGTTCAGGGCGCTGTCCGGGCCGGAATGGTAATCCTGGCCCAGGGAGTTAACCCGTTGCTGGCGGAGCGGGCAGGGCTCGTTAAAAAACCCCGTGCCTCCAGTATGTCATTATATGTTAAAGAGATTATATCCCTTCCTGAGGAAGTAATAAATGAAAGGTTCAATCTCAGCGGAGACCGGGGGGCTGTTATCGGACTCCTGGGAGAAGCCACAGCAGGGCTGCCGGGCACCGGATCTATCTATACTTTTAAAGAACATTTGGGAATTAATGTCGGTGTGGGTGTGCAAACCCTGACCTCCAAAAAAGTAAAAATAAATGAGCTGATGGCAGCCCTGAAGGCTCACCCGGTTGTGGAACCCCTGCTTCGGGGAGGGACCACAGTGGAGTACCTGGCCCATATGATACCCGAGGGCGGCTTTAATGCCGTACCGCCGCTGGTTTTTGACGGGATGGTGATAGCAGGTGACTCCGGAGGACTGGTAAATGGGGACCATGGGATAAACCTGGCCATGTATTCAGGTAAATTTGCGGCTGAAGCCGCTATTGAAGCCATCAGGAAAGGGGATTATTCACGAAAAGTCCTGAAAGGCTATCATAAGAATCTGGAAAACAGTTTTGTCTTTAAAGACATGAGGGCAAACCGTGAAGTGCCCGGCTGGTTCCGGAAAAATCCGACCCTTTTTGTTGATTACATTGGACTGGTTAACTCTGTATCTGCACATGTATCTATGGTATACCCGGTATCAAGGGGAGTGAAGCGCCGGTTCATCAGGCGTGTTGTATTAAATAAGCAGCCCCTGGGGAAACTCCTGACCGATGCCCTTAAAGCAGTACGGGTTATCAGGTAGTACAATCTGAATTGAGGCCGAGGTGACTGTTATGGCATCAATTATCAGGATAATTGACGCAAACAGGTGTAATGAACCCTGTTCCGGCAAAAACTGTATATATATCTGTCCTGTGGGGCTGTTTACCCTTTCCGGAAGCGGAATTATCTTTCATCAGGAAGGCCCCTGCCTCGAGTGCGGTGCCTGCCGCCTGGTCTGTGACAATATTACCTTTGATTACCCTCCTGCAGGTGAGGGGGTTTTGCACCGGTACGGGTAAAATGGCTGAGGTCTTAAATGGTTTATGAGGGCCGGGAGGTGAGGGCAGTGGAGGAAAAAATCAGCGGCCAGCAGGCCTTTATCCTGACGTTACTGGTGTTAATTCCCCCAATGATTTGAAGTGTGCCGGTTCTTACTGTCGGTGACAGGTACCAGGATGTCTGGATAGCTGCTGCCCTGGCTGCGGCAATGGGCGGTATTAATTCTTTCCTTCTTGCCATAATGGCCGGACTGTATCGGGGGCAGACAGTTCTCGGCTTTTTGGAGGAACTGGGGGCAGGAATCTCGGCTAAGGTTGTGGGTGTTGTTTTTACTGTGTTTGGGGTCCATGTAGCCAGTATCACTCTGAGGGATTTTGCTGAACTGATGGTAACCTACTTTTATGAAGAGACCCCGCTGATAGTTTTTATTATTGTTACGGCTTTACTGGCATACTGGCTGGCATATATGGGGATAGAGGTTATCGTCAGGGTGGCCCAGTTTGTGTTTCCCCTTATTATCGGCGGGATTATCCTGATTAACCTGGCGTCTCTTAATTTTGGCGACCCCAACAATATTTTCCCTCTTATTGAGAAAGGGGCAGCCCCGATTATCCGCGGCGGAGTTACCCAATGGGCGTTTTTTGGTGATGTGGTAATCTGGTTTTTGCTGCTGCCGCATCTCAACAGCAGTGTGAAGAAATATACCTTTTTACCCCTGAGTGTGCTGGCTGCCGGTCTTCTGCTGGTGTTCACTGTTTTCAGCATTATCTGGGGAATCGGAAACAGGGTAGCAGTAATGAGGATATATCCCTACCTGAGCCTTGTAGAGGAAATTTCCGTGGTTGAATTTATTGAACGGGTTGAGGGCTTTTTCCTGCTAATCTGGGTTGCCTCCAATTTTCTTAAAATTACACTGTTCCTGTATGCGGCTTCTGTTAGTACCGGTCACCTTTTCAGGCTGGGTGACCGCAGGGCTGTACTGCTGCCCCTGACAATACTTGCAGTAAACCTGGCTGTGATCCTGTTTGACAATTATCTGCAGCTGAGATATTTTTTGAGGCCTGAGGTATATGCGGTTTATATGTCAATAATCCAGCTGGCCATACCGGCATATATTGCAGTCCTGTGGTTGGTTCGCAAAAGGCGGACGCCGGGAATGGCCGAATGACAACAGGTGGTTAAAGTCTGAAAATAGAGAACAAGGGTGGTCCACATGCTTAAGAAATGGAAAAACATCATCAAAAAGGTTTTTGCCAAACCGCGCAATGAGTCCCAGGCAATTGGCGGTGGTGAATCCAAAGAGCCGGTTGCTGTCAGCCTGGAGAGCAACATCAAACACCTGAAAGCCGTATTTGACAGGTGTACAGATGTCATTTTCCGGGAGTTTGAGGCAGCCATCGGCGGCGGGGTCAAAACTGCAATGATATATATTGACGGCCTGGTCAACAAGGAAATGCTTACAGACGACCTGGTGAAAGCACTTATGTATGATGTCTCAGGCATTAACTCCTCAGCTCCCGTAAGTGACCCAGCCGGCTACCTGAGCCGCAGTATAATAGCCTTTACTGAGGTTAAGGTCCACGATAACATGATGGATGTGGTGCACTCATTATTAAGCGGGGAGACGGTCCTATTTGTTGACGGAGTCAGCAAGGCCTTTACCCTTTCTACCCAGGACTGGGTACAGCGTGCGGTGACTGAGCCGGCAACAGAAAATGTTGTCCGCGGCCCCAGGGAGGGTTTTACCGAGAACCTGCAGACAAATTATACCTTGATAAGGAGGCGCATCAAGTCATCACGCCTGAAGTTTGAAACAATGAAAATAGGGGCTGTTACCAAAACTGCAGTCAGTGTCGGGTATATTGAAGGCATAGTTAATAACAAAATAGTGGATGAGGTGAAAAGCCGGCTGCAGAGAATTGATACCGACGGTATCCTCGAAAGCGGGTATATTGAGGAATACATCGAGGATGCGCCAATGACCGTATTTCCCACTGTGCAGGCAACTGAGCGGCCTGACAAGGTTGCCGGAGGGCTCCTGGAAGGACAGGTTGCCATCCTGGTTGATACGACACCGTTTGTGCTGCTGGTGCCGGTTACTTTTCCCCAGCTCCTCCAGGCCAGTGAGGATTACTACCTGAGGTGGCCTTTTGCCAGTTTTATCAGGTTTATCAGGTTTGTTACCCTGAATATTGCTTTGCTGGCACCGCCCCTGTATATAGCAATCACCACCTATCACCAGGAGATGCTCCCGACACCTCTCCTGATATCCATTGCAGCCGCCAGGGAAGGGGTGCCGTTTCCCGCATTTGTGGAGGCCCTCCTTATGGAGACAACCTTTGAAGTGCTCCGGGAGGCAGGAGTGCGCCTGCCCAAGGCTGTTGGCCAGGCGGTGAGTATTGTGGGAGCCCTGGTGATCGGAGATGCAGCTGTTTCGGCAGGGCTGGTCTCACCTGCTATGGTTATTGTTGTGGCCCTTACGGCCATATCTTCATTCAGCCTGCCGTCGTATTTCGGGGCTTTTTCCCTGCGCATTCTCAGGTTTCCGCTGATGGCGCTGGCTGCTGCCCTGGGGCTTTTCGGCGTTATGGCAGGACTGCTGGCCCTGCTGATACACCTGTGTTCCCTGAGGTCGTTCGGGGTCCCTTACATAGCACCGCTGGCCCCCACATCGTGGCGGGACCTGAAAGACATGTTTTTTCGTATGCCCTGGTGGAGCATGTTCACCCGCCCCAGGATGACCGGCCATAAGGAACCGGCCCGGCAGGATTATATGCAGAAACCCAGGCCGCCGCGGCGGCGTCCCGGAGGTAAGAGCGGCCAATGAAAAAAGATGAGAAAGTATCCAGTACCCAGATGATATTTCTCCTGGTGACTACAATCACAGTAACAGGTTTCCTGTTTGTGCCTTCCATCACTGCCCAGTATGCGTCCCGGGATGGCTGGATTTCTGTGGGCCTGGCAGCCACTCTTTTTGGGATATTGGTTGCCCTGGTATATACACGGCTGGGTTTATATTTCCCGGAAAAATCTGTAGTGGAATATGCTCCGGAAATAATTGGCAAATTTGGGGGCAGGTTAATAGGTCTCCTGTATATATTCTTTTTTATACACATAAATGCAATCATAGTCAGGGAATTCGGGGACTTTCTGGTAACCGCCTTTCTCCCGGAAACCCCGCTCCCTGTGTTTAACACTGTAGTTGTATTACTGGCAGCCTTTGTGGTGTCTAACGGGATGGAAGTCCTCTGCAGGATGAACCAGTTTCTTTTCCCGCTGTTTGTGGCAGCTTTTGTTTTTATAGTTTTTTTGCTGACTGAAGATGTAAATTTTGGAAATTTTCTACCCCTTATGGAAAACGGGATTAAGCCGGTAATCAGGGGCTCACTGGTACCCGGCGCCTGGAGAGGGGAGATCGTGCTGATCCTGATGTTTCTGCCTTTTATGAACCAACCCCGGGAAGCAGGAAAAACTCTGGTAGGTGCTGTCCTCCTCATCGGATTTTTTCTGACCCTGACAACAGCTACCAGTATAGCTGTATTTGGCCCGCTGCTGACCCAAAACATGGTCTTCCCGATACTGGAACTGGCCCGTTATGTCAGCCTGGGACGTTTTCTGGAGCGGCTGGAGGCGGTGGTCATTATTGTCTGGGTAGCCGGAGTTACAGTTAAGGTGGCGGCATTCTACCTGGCTGCAGTGCTGGGTACTGCCCAGTGGCTTAATATTAAAGACTACCGGCCGCTGGTTTATCCTGTTGGTTTAATTATCCTGGTATATTCGATGGCATTATTTGAGAATTCCCGCGAACTGGTAGATTTCCTGGCGACAGTTTTTGTACCTTATGCCTATCTTTTCGAATTGGGTATTCCTATGGGTTTACTGGCCGTGGCGCTGGTCCGGTACAGAGGAGGGCGAAAGCAGTGAAGAAAGAGATAATTGCCGTTATTTTGGTCCTGAGTGTACTTCTTTTCCCCGGCTGCTGGAGCAGGAGGGAAGTGGAGGATCTGGCTATCGTTACAGCCATTGGGATTGACCGGATGGTCCTTGGCGGGCAGGAAAAGCCTAAACTAACTGTCCTGGTTGCCCGGCCGTCCCAACTGGGAGGCCAGCAGGCCAATACATCTGCCGAGACCAATGCCGACTGGCTGGTCAGTGAGGTGGGGGACACCTTATATGACGCTGAGCGCAAACTTTACCGCAGGAGTCCCAGGATTCTAAGAATTTATCACAACGAAATGGTAATCATTGGTGAGGATTCTGCCCGTAACGGGGTTCAGGATGTGTTTGATTTCCTGCAGCGCCACAAGGATATCAGGCTGCGCACCTGGATGTTTGTGAGCCGCGGGGATGCCAGTGAAACCATGAAGGTAATGCCGGAACTTGAAAACATGCTTTCACAGGAGATATCTGAAATACTGGTGAAGTCAATGCCCGGTACTTCAGAAACCCTTGCCGTAGACCTGAGGAGGTTTAGTGAGGCCCTGGTAACCCCGGGCTGGGATGCGGTACTGCCTGTTATCAGGACAATTGAACCGCGTGAACCCAAAGGAACCAAAAGGGGAGAGAAAGAGGCCGGACAGACAATCATGCTTGATGGCCTGGCCTTATTTCACAATAACAGGCTGGCAGGACTTATGCCGCCTGAGGAAGTAACGGGCTTTCTGTATATTATTGGAAAGACCCAGAGTGGAACTGTTGTCCTGGAACATAAGACCGAATCCGGCAGTATTTCCCGGATTACTGTACTTATGTCACGGGCTTCGGGTGAAATTAAACCTGTCTTCAGAGAAGGCAGCCTGGAGATGGAAATAAAGATTGATGCCGAGGCTGATGTGGTGGAGGTCCAGGGAGATGCGGCTGTGGGCAGTCCGGATGTCATCAGGGATCTGAACAGGGAATTCAGTCAAAAGGTAAAGTCAATTGCCGAAAAATCCCTGGACACTGCTCAGAAAAAGTATAAAACAGATATCTTCGGGTTCGGTAAAACAGTCCATCAAAAATATCCGGATTACTGGAGAGAGATAGAGCAGGAGTGGAGTGAGATATACCCTGAGGTGCCTGTTACTGTTAAAGTTGATGCCAAAATAAGGAGGACATCGGTTATTGCGGACCCGTTCCAGATTCGATAGGCTCCCGGAAATGACGTGACTGCATATGGTGAGGTGTTATGCCGATTTCTAATTAAATGAGGGGTGGTCTTATATGATTATCTTGGTATTGATTATAGTATTTATAGGGATAATTGCATTGGAAACACCTGTAATGCTAAAAAACCGGCAGTGGCGGGAACTGGCCGCTTTCGGAGTTTTAATGCTGGGCGCAATGGTGCTGACTTTTGCCCAGGTCCTGGGGCTTCCGCTTCCCAATCCCACCAGCGGGATTGAGATGATTTTCAGCCCTGTGGCTGATATGATAAAAAACATACTTAGCTAAAACAGGAATTATAGTGTTGTATTTTTAGTCCCGGGCAGGAAAAAACAGACATTGGGGAGAATATTGGAAAGGCCTGGCTGGTATACGGCTTTTGGAGAGATTAACCTGGATGCGGAGGTTTCCTGAATTGAATGAGATGATTGAGGTTTTAAGAGTTCAGAGACATGATTTTATGAATCACCTGCAGGTTATCCTGGGCCTGCTGCAATTGAAAAAATATGACCGTGCAGGTGAATATATAAAAAAGGTAGCTGCAGATATGGAGCGGGCCGGTGCTTTGGTTCGGCTCGGGGCACCGGATGTGGTAACAGCGGTACTGTCAGCCGAACTGGCCGCCGGGAAGCAGGGTATCAGTATTGAAAAGAGTATCGGGACAGGATTTGAGAGAGGCCTGCAGAATGAAATGACTGTTGCTGAAATAATCAGGGAAATGCTGGCCCTGGCGGTCCGCCTGGGCCAGGGGGAACCAGGTTCCGGCGGCAGCGTTGATTTTGAAATTAGCGAAAAAAACGGGCAATATGTATTTAAGGTTGGTTTCCGTGCCGGAGCAGAAGCAGACAGACTGGCCCTGGCTTCTGAAAATATATTTATGAAAGAAGCGGCCAAAAAGGTAAACGGACATATTGAGGCAGTTGTGTCGGCAGACGGGATCACGGTAGTCACTCTTACGGTACCGGCTGCTTAGCCTGCCGGAATACCGTAATTCTTTTGAAAAAAACCAGAATTCAGGTGATGGCATTGTTTTATGATAAAGCAAAAGTTTATGTCAAGGGCGGAGACGGAGGAAACGGAGTTGTTGCCTTCCGCCGCGAAAAGTATGTCCCCCTGGGTGGCCCCAGCGGTGGTGACGGTGGTAACGGGGGCAGTGTGATCTTTACTGCAGATGAGGGTTTAAGGACACTGGTGGATTTTCGTTACCAGAGGCATTATAAGGCGGAACGTGGGGAACACGGCCAGGGTAAGGGTATGCACGGCCGCGGCGCCCCGGACATGATTGTCAGGGTCCCGGTGGGGACAGTTATCAGGGAAGCCGAAACCGGAGACCAGCTTGCTGACCTGACTGTACACGGACAGCAGGTTGTGGTTGCCGCCGGCGGCCGGGGCGGCCGGGGTAATGCCAGGTTTGCCAGCGCTGCCAACAAGGCGCCGCGGATTGCCGAAAAGGGGGAGCCGGGCCAGGAACGGTGGCTGGAACTGGAACTGAAGCTGCTTGCCGATGTCGGACTGGTCGGCTTCCCAAATGCTGGAAAATCAACATTTATATCAAGGATTTCTGCTGCCAGGCCCAAAATCGCGGATTATCCTTTTACAACCCTGGTTCCCAACCTGGGTGTGGTCAGAATGCCTGATGGTCAGAGCTTTGTGGTTGCAGACATTCCAGGTCTCATTGAAGGTGCCCACCAGGGTGCGGGACTGGGACACGAATTTTTGCGCCATGTGGAACGGACCAGGGTACTGGTCCACCTTGTCGACATGGCTGGGGTGGAAGGCCGGGACCCCATAGCAGGCTTCAGGGCCATTAACCGTGAACTGGAGGCCTACAACCCCCGTTTGGCCAAGCGGCCTCAGGTTGTTGCGGCCAATAAAATGGACCTTCCCGGAGCTGCCGATAATTTCGAGATATTTAAATCTGAACTGGGCGAAGAATTTGAAATTTTCCCTGTTTCCGCTGTGACCGGTGAGGGAATAGAACCTCTCCTCTTTAGGGTGGCTGAGGTCCTGGCAGAGGCAGTTCCCGCTGTGGATGACACAACCGAGCCGGAAAAGGTGACCCGTGTATCAGCAGAACCCCGGTTTACCGCTGCCAGGGAAAATGACATATTTGTTGTCACCGGACCGGAGGTCGAAAGACATTATGCCATGACCGATTTTGGTAATGAGGAAGCTGTAAAGCGTTTCCTGCGCATACTGAGGGCCATGGGTGTAGATGACGAATTGAGAAAGCTTGGGGCCAGGGATGGTGATACCATCAGGATAGGCAACCTGGAGTTTGAATTTATGGATTAGGTCCTGTGGCCGGATGGTATCTGGCAACCTAAGGATAAACGTGATATAATATGGCTTAACAGTTGTCACAGGTATGGTTGATGCATTACTGAAATTATATTGAGGGGGTTCCCGATTTTGGTTCAACAGGAAACGGATTTAACCGGAAAACAAAAACGATACCTTCGCGGGCTGGGGAGCACTATCAACCCTGTAATCCAGATTGGTAAGGCCGGAATTGTTCCCGGAGTTATAAAACAGACCGATGATGCCCTGGAAGCCCATGAATTGGTCAAGGCGAGGGTACTCAATAACTGTCTCCAGGATACTAAAGAGGTGGCGGGGATACTGTCACGGGAAACAGGAGCAGCCCTTGTGCAGGTTATCGGGCATACCTTCCTGATGTACAGACCCTCATCCGAAAACCCCCGGATAGAATTGCCGTAACGGGGGGAGGAAATGGCGCTGGATATAAATGACTTACGGAATTTTAAAAACATAAAGCGTATAGTGGTTAAGGTTGGCTCCAGTACCCTTAGTTATCCCCACGGAAGGCTCAACATCACTCAGATGGAGCGGTTGGTCAGGGAACTGGCTGACTTGCAGAACAGGGGTATGGAAGTGATCCTGGTTTCATCAGGAGCTCAGGGAGCCGGTATCGGTAAAATGGGTTTATCCCGGAGGCCAAAGACAATACCTGAAAAACAGGCTGCTGCTGCCATTGGGCAGGGCCTTCTGATGCACATGTATGAAAAACTCTTTTCTGAATACGGGATAACAGTTGCTCAGGTGTTGCTTACCCGGGAGGATATTATGGACCGGAAACGGTTCCTGAATGCCCGAAATGCACTTAATGCACTCCTGAAGATGGATACTATCCCGATTATTAATGAAAATGATACCATCGCAGTTGAGGAAATCAGGTTTGGTGACAATGATGCCCTTTCAGCTCTGGTAGCCAGCCTGATAGAAGCAGAACTCCTGATCATCCTGTCTGATATTGCCGGCCTGTACACGGGCAATCCTGCAACAGATAAAGATGCCACCCTGATTCCCCTTGTTACTGAAATAAATGAGGATATTGAAAACACCGCCGGGGGCAGTGGTTCCAGGCTGGGGACCGGGGGGATGGTTACCAAGCTTCAGGCTGCAAAGGTAGCGATGAATTCAGGTTTTCCCATGATTATTGCCCGTGGAGGCGAGAAAAGGATTATCAGGAGAATAATTGACGGGGAACAGTTAGGGACCCTCTTTCTGCCCAGGGAAAACAGACTCCACTCCAAAAAGCGCTGGATTGCATTTGGTTCCAGTATCCAGGGCAAACTCGTCATTGACAGTGGGGCCATGAAGGCAATCACAGAAGAGGGGAAAAGCCTGCTCCCATCGGGTATTCTCAGTATTGAGGGAAATTTTGAAATAGGCAATACGGTAAGTGTTTTTCATGAAGGGAAGGAAATCGGCAGGGGGATTGTCAATTATTCGTCCCTGGAAATAGACATCATCAAGGGGAAAAAGACCAGGGAGATTGCCAGGATGCTTGGGTACAAAGACTTTGATGAGGTAATCCACAGGGACAATTTTGCATTAAATATTTAGGGGGAGATCAAATGGTAAGGGATGAAGTGGTCAGTAAAGCGGCCCGGGCAAAACGGGCAGCCAGGCTGCTTGGTTCAGTGTCAACCGCTGTCAAAAACCAGGCCCTCCTGGTGATGGCTGAAGAACTGCTGGACCGGACTGATGAGATAATTACAGCTAACAAAACTGATATGGCCAAAGGCAGGGAGAAGGGACTGTCGGCTGCCCTGCTGGACCGTCTGCTGCTGACAGAAAGCAGGATCAACGAAATGGCATCAGGTTTAAGGGAAATCGCCATGCTGCCTGACCCTGTAGGTGAGATTATCTCCATGTGGAAGCGGCCCAACGGCCTGCAGGTTGGTAAGATGAGGGTCCCCGTCGGGGTGATTGGGATTATTTACGAGGCTAGACCAAATGTTACCGTAGATGCCGCGGGACTCTGCCTGAAGACCGGGAATGCCGTTCTCCTGAGGGGAGGCTCTGAAGCTATTTACTCCAATAAGGCGATTGCAGGGATTATCTCTGAGGCTGCCGTAAGGGCCGGAATTCCCGAAGGAGCTGTCGGGTTGATTGAGACAACTGACAGGGAGGCAGTTGAAGTCCTCCTGAAACTTAACGAATATATAGATATCCTGATTCCGCGGGGCGGGCCCGGACTTATTCAGACAGTTGTGAAAAACGCCACAGTACCGGTTATTGAGACAGGGGTAGGGAACTGTCATGTTTATGTTGATAATGAGGCAGACCTCGAGATGGCCAAAAAGATTGTGATTAATTCCAAGACTCAGCGCCCCGGAGTATGCAATGCCATGGAGACATTACTGGTGCACCGGGATGTGGCCGAAACATTGCTTCCTGATCTGCTGGAGACCCTGAAACAGGAGTACGGAGTGGAAATTAGGGGATGTCCCGCTGTCAGGGAGTTGGTAAATTGGGTTAATGAAGCTGTTGAAGAGGATTTTTACGCTGAGTATCTTGACCTGATACTGGCTGTGAAGGTTGTGGATCACATTGATGCTGCCATGGACCACATCTATAAGTATGGTACCAAACACACTGAGGCCATAGTTACCACCAATTATAACAATGCCCGCCGGTTTGTCCAGGAGGTTGATGCAGCTGCAGTTAATGTCAATGCTTCTACCAGGTTCACCGACGGATTCCAGTATGGCTTTGGGGCTGAGATCGGGATCAGTACCCAGAAGCTCCATGCCAGGGGGCCAATGGGATTGAACGAGCTGACTACTACCAAATTTGTCGTTTTTGGAGACGGTCACATAAGGAAATAACCGGAATACTAAAAATCTAAAGAAAAGGATATGTTTGGGATGGTTGCTCCTGATACTGCCAACAGACAAAAAATCGGTATTATGGGCGGAACCTTTGATCCGATACATTATGGCCATTTGTATATTGCCGAGTGTTCCAGACACAGGTTTGGCCTGCAGAAAGTAATTTTTATTCCTACCGGTAATCCGGTACACAAGCGCCGGAGAGGGATTACCAGTCCTTCCAGGCGTATGGAGATGACGGCTCTGGCTATCCGCTCCAATCCTTATTTTGACATCTCTGCAATTGAGGTACAGCGCTCCGGGCCCACATATACGGTTGATACCCTTGAAGAACTGCACCAGGAGGGTACCGGGGAGAAGATTTTCTTTATCACAGGGGCTGATGCTATCCTCGAAATACTGACATGGAAGGATGTAACCCGGGTGTTCGAATTATGTGAATTTATTGCCATTACCAGGCCGGGATACTCTTTCAGGGAAATAGATAAGGTTTTAAGCAGGCTTACTAATGTCCAGAGAAACAGGATTCACTTTCACCAGACCGGTGGTATTCTGATTTCTTCAACTGATATCCGCCATCGGGTCCGTTGTGGTGAACCTATTAAATATCTTGTCCCGGAACAAGTGGAAGAATACATTAAAGAATACGGGCTTTATCTTCTTGCTGGCCCGGACCGGGATGGAGCAAAGTGATAATTATTCCCAAAGCCAATGTTGAATAGAAAGGATTCAATTGAACATAATACTTACTAGATTCGACCCAACAAAATAGTTTCAGGTAATCAGGTTCCCGCATTCCAGAATTCATTCCAGACAGCTGTCTGTTTCAAACGGCACCCTGGGTTTCTCGGAACCTCGGGTGCTGTTTACATCCAGACAGTTTTCTTATTAAGAAAGAGAGGTGATGGTGAAGGTGGTCCGTACACTTTATGTCGGCAATCTGCCATGGACAACCAAACCTGAGGAGTTGGAGGAGTTTTTCAGGGAACACGGAGAAGTCGTTGGCAGCAGAATTATCACTGACCGGGAAACAGGCCGGTCGAGAGGTTTCGGTTTTGTAGAAGTAACTGACGAAGATGCAGATAAAATGATTGAAACACTAAACGGTGCCGACTTCCAGGGCAGAGTCCTGACTGTAAATGAGGCAAAGCCCAGAGCCAATGAATAAATTACCGGAAGCCTCCTCTGTAAAGTACAGGGAGGTTTGTTTTTTGGGGGAGTAAAATGTTAAAAGAACAGATAGAGGGTTATATAAAAAGGTCTTTAACTGACCTGCGTTACAGGCATACACTGGGAGTGGCCCAAACTGCAGTAACACTTGCGGGTGTTTACGGAGTGGACGGGGCCAAAGCTGAAGTTGCAGCCCTGCTTCACGATATAGCCAGGGACTTTGATGATGCACTGCTTCTGGAAATGTGCCACAAATACGGTATCGCACCTGACGAGCCGGAAATAGCGGTACCGGCTCTCCTGCACGGCAGGGTTGGTGCGGAAATCGCCGCAGAGCGTTTTCATATCAGTGATAGTGAAATTCTGGACCCTGTCAGGTACCATACTACCGGACGAAAAAACATGACATTACCTGATAAAATCCTGTTCATAGCTGATATGATTGAACCCGGGAGGGATTTCCCCGGTATTGCGGAACTGCGGGAAGCTGCATTTAAGGACCTTGACCGGGCAGTACTGGAAGGCCTTAACTCAACTATTATTTATGTTATCCAAAGGGGAATGGCAATCCACCCGGCAAGCATTGAAGCCCGAAATGACCTCATAAGGAAAAATATGGAATTAAGAATGCTTTGAAGGAACAAAGGGATTAGAAGACGAATATATAATAATAAACAGGATTTTGGCCGGGAGGGAAGCTGATTTGACCCTGTCATCTAAAGAGATTGCCTTACTTGCTGCTGATGCGGTAAAAGACAAAAAGGCAAAAGATGTAGTAATACTTGATATTGAGGAAATTTCTGTTGTATGTGATTATTTTGTAATCTGTACGGGCCTTTCCTCAACCCAGGTTAAGGCAATAGCCGAGAATGCTGAGCAAAAGCTTAAGGAACACGGGATTACCAAACTAAGGATGGAAGGGTTTAAGGATGCCCATTGGATTCTGATTGATTACGGTGCGGTGGTAGTTCACATATTTCAGGAAAGTGACCGGGAGTTTTATAACCTGGAGCGCTTATGGGGAGACGCCAGGGTGGTTCATCTGTAACCACCTTTTTTCAATGAGGGGTTCACAACTTCCTGGCGGGAAGCATCCATAAATTTAAGGTTGAAAGGATTGAAACTATTGGACGGGAGAAAGAGACTGGGGACCCGGGAAAGACTTGAAATGAAAGAATTATTCCATAATTCCAGGCCTGCTGAGAATGTCAGGCGAGGGGACATCCTCAGGGGAAAGGTTTATAACATAATTGAGTCCGGGGCCTTTGTAATCACTGATGAAGGGTATATAGGGTTTATCCATGAACACGAACAGCCCCATCCGCTCAAAAAAGACATGGTTGTTGAAGGTAGGGTCACCTATGTAAGGCCTGACGGGAGGGTGAACCTGTCCCTGCGTCCCCTGAAAGAATATTCCCGGGTAGCGGATGCGGAAAAAATACTGGAGTACCTCAGAAAAAGGAAGGGTGCCATGCCTTTTACCGATAATTCGCCTCCTGAAGTTATCAGGGACAGGTTTGGTATCAGCAAATCAGCTTTTAAAAGGGCCCTGGGGAAACTTCTCAAAGACGGCCTGGTGGCTGAAGAAGAGGGGTGGATAGTTCTAAAGGGAGAGAACCGGCCATGATTTATGCAAGCTTTGCTTTGATATATGACCGGTTGATGCAGGATATCCCGTACCAGGGCTGGGTCAGGTATCTGGACACTTTGTTCGGTAAACTCGGGATTAACCCGCGGCACATCCTGGACCTGGGATGTGGTACCGGAAATGTTACCATACCCCTTGCTGAAAAGGGATACCAGATGACTGGTCTGGATTTATCATCGGAAATGCTTTCACTTGCTGAACAAAAGGCACGTGCCAAAGGTCTCCCGATACAGTGGCTGTTGCAGGATATGAGAAAGATGGAACTTGGTGCTGCCAGGTTTGACCTGGTAATATCCATGACTGACAGCCTGAATTATTTATCAGGAGAAAATGAACTCAGTGAGGTTTTCCGCAGCGTAAGGCAGTATCTCAACCCGGGAGGATGGTTTGTTTTTGACCTGAATTCACTTTATAAGATAAGCAATGTGTTTGGGGATAATGTTTTTACCCTTCTGGAAGATGATATTGCTTATATATGGGAAAATTCATATGACCCGGAAAAACATACCTGTACCATGGATCTTACTTTCTTTGTCAGGGAGAAGGATGGCAGGTACCGGAGATTTTCTGAGCAGCACCGGGAAACTGGATATACTGACGTTGAGGTGAAAAAAATTCTTAATAAGGCCGGATTTCAGGTGGCAGCGGTTTATGCCGAAAACTCCTTTGATACCCCGGGGGAAACAACGGAAAGAATATATTTTGCTGCCCGCAGTACAACAGATGATAAGGGAAACAGCCTCTAAACAGGGCTGTTTTTTGGTTTCCACAGGACCGGGAATGACTACTTCGGAAAAAATAGAAAAAACCGGTGCTTGACAAAAGGAATAGTACTAACTACTATAGAATATAAATTGATATAATTATTGAAATTTTCAATCGATACTTTATTAAAGAGGTAGTACACAATGAAGCGTCTTAAAAAAGCCAGGAGACAGTCCCGGATGCGGGATTATTCTGTTTTGACAGGTATGCGGAAAAACAGATTTTCCGTACTTATTATTATTGCAGCTATCATGGCAGTAACCCTGCTCTCCTTTACCATGCCCAGGGAGCTTCAAAAGTTTGTCTTTTTCCTTTCGGGGATTCTGGTGATATACAGTTCACTCGTGCTGGGCTTTGGACGCGGTATTATTGTGGCGGCTGCCGGATTTGGCATCCATCTGTGGTCTTCCTTCGGTTATTTGTCAAGGGATTGGACTGCCGGTCTTTATACGGGAGTGTTGGTTGAGGGGGTCATTATTGTTGCCGCCTATTTCCTGAGCATGCTGTTTATCAGCAAAGTGCTTGTTGATGAAAGGGAAGTACAGGGCAGGTACAGAAAACTGGCGGGTAACTATGCGCTCCTGGCCGGCAAACTTAAGACAGCAAATGAAGAGATGACAGAGATGTTTACCAGCACCATCAAGGCCCTGGCTGCAGCCATTGATGCCAAGGACGCATACACCAAGGGACATTCTGAGCGGGTAACCGAGTATGCGGTTAAAGTGGCGAAGGAGCTGGGCCTTTCAGGTGATGATATATATCATGTCATGTATGGCGCCATCCTGCATGATATCGGGAAAATCGGAATTGATGAAAAAATCCTCAGGAAACCTGAACCCCTGAGCAGAAACGAATACAGGCAGATGAAAAGACATCCCCAAATAGGAGCCGGTATCCTGTCCTCCATAAAGGTTCTGGAACCGGTTATTCCTGTTGTGCTCCATCATCACGAGCGCTTTGACGGAACAGGCTATCCGTCAGGGCTTCGTGGGGAAGAAATACCCATTGGGGCGCGAATTGTCGGTGTAGTTGATGCTTATGATGCCCTGACTTCAAGCAGGCCGTACAGCAGTTCCACCGGCATGTGCCAGGCAGTGGAAGCCCTGCAGCAGGAGGCCGGAAAACAGTTTGACCCCAGGGTCCTGCAAACCCTGGTAGCAGTATTGGGCAGGGAGGTCAGAGAGACCCAGGGGTATTCGGAAGTCTCAGGTGTGAGTTAACAGGTGAAGGTTGACTTTTTTGAGGCTTTTTAGTAAAATAACATACGTATTATGTTTAAATATTGGCAAATCAATGACGGGAATTATTAGAGGGCCGGTGCCTCTTTAGAGAGCTGCCGGAAGGTGCAAGGCAGTAGGGAAAGGTCCTTGAACTCATCCCTGAGATGCGCAGGTGAAATTAATTTTCCCAGTAGTCTGCGCCGGGCAGTCCGTTATCCTGCAAAATGAGTGGGCAGAACCGGAGATATTCGGATGCCAATTTGGGTGGTACCACGGAAGCAGCCTTTCGTCCCTACGGGATGAAGGGTTTTTTATGTTTGTATGAGTATTTGTTTGGGAGAGTATTCATCAATATTTCAAGGAGGTATAAACATTGACCAAAAGGTTAACTACAGTGGAAGAAGCGCAGGAGGTCAACAGGCAGGAGGGTGTACTGGAACTTACCCTTGGAGAATTGCTGGATACCCAGGCACGCCATCATCCCGATAATGATGCCCTGGTGTATGTGGACAGGGGATTGAGATATACCTATACCGAGTTTAATGATGTATGCCGTACCGCGGCTAAAGGTTTAATGAAAATGGGCATCGGCAGGGGTGAACATGTTGCCATCTGGGCAACCAATGTCCCTGAATGGGTTATTACCCAGTTTGCTACCGGGAAGATGGGCGCTGTTATGGTGACTGTCAATACCAATTACAAGGTTTTTGAGCTGGAATACCTCCTGAAACAGTCAGATGCCACTACCCTTATTTTGATTGATGGGTGGAAGGATTCCAGTTATACCGGAATGATTAATGAGTTATGCCCCGAGCTTGCGGAATCAGAGCCGGGAAAACTGAATTCGGCCAGGCTGCCTATGCTGAAAAATATCATCTATATAGGGGATAACTGCCCGCCGGGAATGTTTTCCTGGGCTCAGTTAATGGAAATGGGTGCCTCTGTCCCGAATGCAGAACTTGAAGAGAGACAGGGATCCCTTAAAGCAGATGATGTTATCAATATGCAGTACACCTCCGGGACCACCGGATTTCCCAAGGGGGTAATGCTGACACATAAGAATATAGTTAATAATGCTATTGCAATTGCAAACTGTATGGATTTTACGTACAGGGACAGGCTTTGTATACCGGTTCCTTTTTTCCACTGTTTCGGCTGTGTGCTGGGTACCCTGACCTGTGTTGTAGCGGGGGCTGCCATGGTTCCGATTGTATCATACAATCCGGTACAGGTACTTGAAGCCATAGAAAAGGAACGCTGTACAGCGGTTCATGGAGTCCCGACCATGTTTATTGCCGAACTCAGCCTGGACGATTTTGACAATTATGACCTGTCATCTCTGAGGACCGGCATCATGGCAGGTTCACCGTGCCCTATTGAAACCATGAAACAGGTGGTGGAAAGAATGGGTGCCAGTGAGATTACCATTACCTATGGCCAGACCGAGGCTGCTCCGGCCATTACCATGACCCGGACCAATGACCCCATTGAGCTCAGGGTTACTACTGTGGGGCGTAACATTCCCGGAGTTGAAGTGAAGATAGTTGACCCGGAGACAGGTGAGGAAGTCCCCAGGGGTGTCCAGGGCGAACTCTGTGCCAGGGGATATAATGTAATGAAAGGCTATTATAAGCTGCCTGAGGCCACTCATGCTGCCATTGACGATGAAGGATGGCTGCATACCGGGGACCTGGCCACAATGGATGAACAGGGCTACTGCAAGATAACAGGCCGTGTCAAGGATATGATTATTCGCGGCGGAGAGAATATTTATCCCAGGGAGATAGAGGAATTTCTCTATACCCATCCGAAGATTCTTGATGTTCAGGTTGTGGGAGTACCGGATATCAAATATGGGGAGGAAGTCATAGCATATATCCGCCTCCGGGAAGCTGAAGAGATGACTCCGGAAGAAGTGAAGGAATACTGCCAGGGTAAGATTGCCCGGTATAAGATTCCCCGGTATGTGCAAATAATTGATGAGTTCCCGATGACAGCAAGTGGTAAAATCCAGAAATACAAACTGAGGGAAATGGCTATTGAAAGCCTCGGTCTTCAGGATGCCGCCTCAGTGGAAACAGCTTAACTGCATGCAGTTGCCTGCGGCCGGTGTATAAAGCAGCTTACCGGCTGCTGAGAAATTATGCTGCTTAGGAGAGGAGATAACGTGAACGAACGCTACGATTTTTCGGCAATTGAAACCAAATGGCAGAAAATATGGGAAGAAACCGGTTTGTACAAGGTTGTTGATAATGATGATTCAAGGGAAAAGTATTACTGCCTGGAGATGTTTCCTTATCCGTCTGGGAACCTGCATATGGGACATGTGAGGAATTATTCCATTGGTGATGTGGTAGCCAGGGTAAAGACCATGCAGGGATATAATGTCCTGCATCCCATGGGTTGGGATGCCTTCGGACTTCCGGCAGAAAATGCAGCCATTAAGCATGGCATCCATCCATATCAGTGGACAATGAGTAATATCGAAAACATGAGAAAACAACTATCACGGCTGGGTTTCAGCTATGACTGGGACAGAGAGGTAACCACCTGCACTCCGGACTATTACAGATGGACCCAATGGCTTTTCCTGCAGTTTTATAAAAACGGCCTGGCATATAAGAAACACGCTGCCGTAAACTGGTGCCCGGGCTGTGTTACGGTCCTGGCCAATGAACAGGTTGTCAACGGAGCCTGTGAACGCTGTGGGACTAGTGTTGAAAAAAAAGGCCTGTCCCAGTGGTTCCTTAAGATTACTGACTATGCTGACCGACTCCTTGCCGATATTGAAAAGCTTAAAGGATGGCCAGACAAGGTTAAAATCATGCAGGAGAACTGGATTGGACGCAGTGAGGGGGCAGAGGTGAAGTTCTCGGTGGACGGTACGGATGAAGTAATTACAGTATATACCACCCGGCCTGACACCATTTACGGGGTAACCTTCATGGTCCTGGCTCCGGAACATCCGCTGGTGGAAAAACTGACCATAGGGACCCCATATGAAGCCAGTGTCCGTGATTTTGTGCGCCGGATGCAGAATTTGAGTGAAATTGACAGGACTTCGGCAGATGCTGAAAAAGAAGGACTATTCACCGGGGCCCATGTAATAAATCCCATGAATGGCGAAAAAATCCCCCTGTTTATTGCCAATTATGTGTTGATGGACTACGGGACCGGTGCTGTCATGGGGGTCCCGGCACATGACCAGAGGGATTTTGACTTTGCCACTAAATATGGGCTGCAGATAAGGGTTGTTATTTTGCCGGACGGGGTTTCCGACAAATATGTACAGCTGACCCAGGCTTATGATGCTGAAGGAGTTCTGGTCAATTCGGGTCCCTTTGACGGGCAGAATAATGAAGAGGCCATAAAGAATATTACTGCACATATGGAAGAAAAGGGTATTGGCAGGGCAATGGTCAATTTCCGGCTCAGGGACTGGCTCATTTCGCGGCAGCGGTACTGGGGTGCCCCCATTCCCATCATATACTGTGATAAGTGTGGCGAGGTCCCGGTTCCTGAGGAACAGCTTCCGGTACACCTGCCCACTGACGTGGAATTTAAGCCAACAGGCCAGTCACCCCTTTCTGAGTGTGACTCTTTTGTAAATACAGTGTGTCCTGCATGCGGCGGACCGGCCCGGCGGGAGACAGATACCATGGATACATTTATCTGTTCATCATGGTACTTCCTGAGGTATTGCAGCCCCCATGATGACCGGAATGCCTTTACAAAAGAAAATGTTGCTTACTGGATGCCGGTTGAACAGTACATCGGCGGGGTTGAACACGCTATCCTGCACCTGCTGTATTCCAGATTTTTCACAAAGGTGCTCAGGGACCAGGGGTTGGTTAATTTTGATGAACCTTTTACCAACCTGCTGACTCAGGGTATGGTCCTCAAGGATGGTGCCAAGATGTCCAAGTCAAAGGGGAATACCGTAAGCCCTGAAGAGACTGTGGCCAAATACGGTGCAGATACGGCGCGCCTGTTTATTTTATTTGCAGCTCCCCCGGAGCGTGACCTGGAGTGGAGTGATGCCGGGGTTGAAGGCGCTTACAGGTTCCTCAACAGGGTCTGGCGCCTGGTTTATTCATATATCGACAAGCTAAATGAAGCTTCCGGCTCAGAAGAAATTTCTGAAGCTGATAAGGAGACCAGGAGGCTGACTCATTATACCATCAAAAAAATAACTGATGATGTAAACCAGAGATTTAACTTCAATACGGCCATCAGCGCCATAATGGAATTCGTTAACTGGCTCTACCAGTACCGGGAGAAGAATGCTGTCCGCAACAGTTCCATTGAGGCCGAGGCAATAAATACCCTGGTAATACTGCTGGCGCCTTTTGCACCCCATTTTGCCGAAGAACTGTGGCATGAACTGGGTTACACCGACAGTGTGCATAAACAGCCCTGGCCGGCTTATGACCCGGCAGCCCTTGTTCAGGACGAAGTAGAGATAGTTGTCCAGCTTAATGGCAAGGTTAAAAACCGGATGACGGTGCCGGCTGATATGGATAAAGCCGCAATGGAAAAATATGTCCTGGAGCAGGAAAAGGTTATGGAGATGATATCAGGCAAGCAGGTGGTTAAGGTTATCGCAGTGCCAAAAAAACTGGTTAATATTGTGGTAAAGTAGGATATCTAATTGTAACATAGATAGGGGTAGATATATTCCTCCGGCGGGCAACATCTCCGCCGGCAACAGCTCCCGCT
This sequence comes from Thermincola carboxydiphila, assembly GCA_016841325.1. Taxonomy (GTDB): domain Bacteria; phylum Bacillota; class Thermincolia; order Thermincolales; family UBA2595; genus Phosphitispora. The sequence continues at coordinate 35,671 of JAENZJ010000010.1, read as the reverse complement.
TCGCGGGTCTACCCAAAGGGTACAACGGGCTCTAAGCGCTAAAGCGCAAAGAGCCCGTTCGACTGTCCTGGACGGACGACAGACTCCGCCTTCCGGAACATATCTACCCCTATCTTAATAACAATTGAAGGCTCAGGTTTTTAAAATAAACAAGGCCTTTTCAAAGGCCCTGTATTAATTCAGATGTTTAAACAGCTGCGGTTTCTGAAATACAACCCAGTTATTTGTGAGATTATGACCAAACAGGCGTATATGGATTCTTATGCCCATTTCTCTTCTGGAACTGTTATCCCGCACACGGGACTGTACTCCTACCCACAGATACTGCTGCCGGGGTCCCATGACACTAACCTGATACTCTGCATTTTCATTGGTATTTTCCAATTGGTTAATGATTTTCAGGAATTCCGTTCTGGTGATATCTTTCAGGAGTGTGCCATAAACAAAGTAGTACGCATCTGCCGGGTAGTTGGGGGAATCAGAAAAATTCACCTTATTCACCACCTCGGTAAACTTCACCTGCTGCGTCTACTGATGATGCCGATGGGTCCGATGCTGATGGACCCACTGTTTTAGATAATTATAACACAAAACAGGCCACTTTTCAGAAAATTTTAGAAAATGAGCAGGAAAAATCTTATAGATAGAGAAATTTGGTACAAACTCATTTTGATTGGGGTGATAACAGTGCAGAATAAGAAATATAAAATGTGTTTTGACATCATGGAACTGGAGGGTCTCAATGAAACCGAGGCATATGAAAAAGGATTCCAGGCAGGCCTGGAGCTGGATTACAGGTCTGTACGCAGTATTGAACGCGCAAGAAATGAAGTGGTTGCTTTTGGACTGCTGGCTCATGAACGATGGGAAAAGTCAGGGGAATTCAAATATGTACTGCTCCATGAATATATCAGGGGATTAAACCACGGCTTAAAGGAAAAGGCTGACCGCCTTACTGAACGGAAGAAATCGGAGAGCGGGGACAAGACTTAAATAAATACCTTGGGGGGATGGTTATGTTCCGGAAGACGGTCAAAAAACAGGGCCCTATGTGCCTGGCAGTTTTCTTGGCACTTTTATTTTTCCTTTATGGCTGTGGCAGCCAGAATGAGGACTATGAAAAACTTACCACTGAAGTCCTTGAAGATTCGATGATTGTCGGTTTAAGGCATATTACCGGAGAGTTATTGTTGAAACAGCTGGTTACCGTGGCAGCGGACGGGAACAGGGTGCAGATCAGGGAAATTGACAAAGCCTATGTTTTTGAAGTTTCTCCGAATATGAAGGACATTGCGTATGCGGCAGATGACGGTATTTTTGTTATCCGCACTGATGGCAGTGACAAGAGGAAAATTACCGGGATGACTTCAAAGCTTGACCTGAATTCAGAACAGAAGCGGATTATCGCCAAACTTATGGCCTGGTCTCCGGACGGCACGCGAATCGCATTTGTCAATGGAGGGGACCTGTATGTTAAAAATGTTAATGATACTGAACCTGCCAGACTGGTGGCAAAGAGAACTCCGGACCGGATATCAGTCTCTGAAGGTTCACCTGCACTGGCGCCGCGGATCAACGGTATAGTCTGCCCCGACTGGCTTGATAACAGTACACTGGTTTATCAGGATTTCTTCATGGAATTTGACGGACAGGCTGATTATTATTACAATATTATGAAGGTCAGGGACGACGGCTCGGCAAAACAGGTTCTTATCCCACAGGGCCGGGAACCTTTGCTTTCCCCTGACAGGACAAAGATACTGTACAACATTGCCACTGACCGTGGCGGAGAGATAAGGGCAGCCAATGCTGACGGAACCGGTTCAGTTGTGATTTCTGACCTCCTGAGTCCTGACAGGGAACCATTGCCATACTCCTGGTCACGTGATGGCAGCCAAGTCATTTTTAAGGGATTTGCCTTTGATATTGCTACTGGCCGGAAAACAGTATTCTCCGGACAACCGGTACCAGAGGAACCTGACAGGACAAATGCGGGTATGCTTCCGGCGTGTTCCCCCGACGGCCGGTGGATTACTTTTCCGGGACCGGGGGAAAGTGTTCCCGGACTGGTGAAGGCAGAGGATGGCAGTTTTGTATATGACCTGTCGGGAGCATTTAATCCATTAAAGGGAATTTCAGCAATTTCGTGGATCAAAGGATAGGATGATTCAGCACCACATTTTGTTCTGTTTATAAACAAAAAGAAAATGTGAGGGAAATCACATCCGGGTGGAACCTGCTTCGCAGTGGAAACCCGGTTTTTGTATTAATATTTAGGTAAGCCATAATATTGTTAAATACCCTGCGGAATCCTAAGTTAAACAAGCCAGGGGAGATGATGAATATGACGAATGTCAATAACAGTGAAAACCTTTTTTCCGGTTTTGTCACGGACTATGACCGGATGATTGACTGGGAAAAGAGGCTTGCCCGGGAAGCCCCTTTTTTTAAAAAAATTTTTGCGGAAACGAAGCCGGGAAAGCTCTTGGATACAGCCTGTGCAACGGGACACCATGCCTTAATGTTTTATTCCTGGGCCTGCAGGTTGCTGCATCTGATGCCAGTCCTGAAATGATTGACATGGCCAGGGCAAATGCCCTGCATGCAGGAAACAGCATTGATTTTCGGGTGGCCGGTCTGACTGAAATTCATAGGATATTTGCCAGCAGAAAATTTGATTTTATAACATGTATAGGTAATTCACTGCCTCACCTGAAAACCGCTGAAGACCTTACAGAGGCATTCCAGGCAGTAAATGCCCTTCTGGAGGATGATGGGCGGTATGTTTTGCAGATAAGAAATTATCACCGTATATATGCAGCCAATGAACGGTTTATGCCCCTTAATTCTTATCAGGAGGAAGGCAAGGAGTACCTTTACCTTCGCATTAACGACCTTGATCCGGAATTTGTTACCTTTAATATTCTTATTTTCAGCCGGGATGAAACAGGGAACTGGAACTACCGGGTAGAATCTGAAAAACTTAAGCCCTGGGTGTGCCGGGATATTGAGGCAGGTCTCCAAAATGCCGGACTGGAGGTAACCGGAGTATATGGTGACATGTCATTTGGACTCTATGACCCGGAGAAGTCACAGGATTTGGTTATCACAGCAGGTAAAGTCAGAAATTAAGTTGGGGGGATAAATATGGAATGGACCAAAGAGGCATTAAAAGAACTTGAACAAGTGCCGCGTTTTGTCAGACATATGGCTAAAAAGGCGGTGGAAAAGGCAGCCAGGGAAACAGGCATGGACAGGGTGACTCCTGAAATTGTCCTCAGAACAAAGGAGAAATATTTTTCTCTGGTAGGCAAGGAGGCGGAGAGCGGCAGGAAAACCACAAAGGTCGCTGTTGTAAGGTGCCATACTGTGGCTGAAGTATGCCCAGGGGTAGGCTGCCTGAAGGCATTCACTCACCGCAAGCTTAATTTCAGTGAATATGGCCCGGACACGGAAATGATCGGTTTCTTTACCTGTGGCGGATGTTCCGGCAGGAGGGCATCAAGGCTGGTCGAAAAGCTCCTGGACCATGGGCTTGATGTCGTTCATCTGAGTTCATGTATGTGTATGGATGATGATGATTATCCCAGGTGCCCTTTTAAAAACCAGATCAGGAAGGCTATTGAGGCCAAAGGGGTTAAAGTGGTTGAAGGTACTCATCACTGATCAGGGGTGGCATATTATTCTTGAGGCCGGTAAACAATAGTGTCATAGTCGGCGGTTATCTTGGTTCAGTGAAAAAGGAGGAATTATATGAATATCACCAGAGACATGACTGTAGGGGATGTCCTGAAGGCAAATCCAAAAACAGCCGATGTTTTCAGATCCCTGGGTATGCAGTGCCTGGGCTGCCCTTCAGCCACGGGGGAGACTGTTGCCGGTGCTGCCAGGACCCATGGGGTTTCCGAAGCAGAACTTCTGCAGAAACTTAATGCCATTGAACAGGGAGATATGTCTGACACTGCCAAAGCACTGGCCCAGCCCAAAGGCGCTGTCCTGCAAAGGGATAAGGAGACATTTGCTATCGTGCCCCATATGCCGGGGGGAATAACCAGTGCTGAGACCTTGCGTAAAATTGCTGATGTTGCTGAACGGTATAATGCAGCAGCACTGAAATGTACCTCAGCCCAGAGAATAGCTATTGTGGGATTAAAGCACGGGGATGTGGAAAAGGCCTGGGCAGACCTGCAGATGGACCCCGGTCATGCAGTGGGGCTTTGTGTCAGGAGTATTAAAATTTGCCCGGCAACTACTTTCTGTAAACGCGGTCAACAGGATGCGGTCGGTTTGGGCCTGGAACTGGACAAAAAATACCACGGCATGGAACTGCCCAGCAAATTTAAGATTGCTGTCAGCGGCTGTCAGAACTCATGCTCAGAACCTGCTGTCAGGGATATCGGGATTATGGGTACCCCCAAGGGCTATGTCTTAATGGTTGGCGGAAATGCCGGGTTTAATCCGAGGCTTGGTGATAAAGTTGCATCAGAGCTTGAACCGGACCAGGTAATGGATTTGGTAGACAAGATTATTTCATGGTACAAGGATAACGGGAAACGTAATGAAAGAATAGGTGAACTAATCGACAGAGTTGGATTGGACAGGTTTAAACAGGAAGTCCTGGGACAGGTTGAAGCAAGGGTGTGATAAACAGCAGAAGGCTCAAAAACAGGCAAAATAGAGCGCCAAATTGGCGCCCTATTTTGCCTGTTTCTTATTAGTGGGGGATTTTTTGTTTTGCATTGATTTAAGGTAATTTTGAAACATTTTCAGTTCAGAACTTACCTGTTTCAGCAAAGTCTTTTTCATAGTGATTCCTCCGCTATTGGTTTACATTACCAGTATAGGCAGGGAACACTATTATTATACCTAGATAACATATGTTTTTTTTACCAGCCGCCAAAGCCGCCAAACCCGCCAAAGCCTCCAAAGGGGAAGAACGGGAAAAAGGGGAAGAACGGGAAGAACGGGAAAAAGGGGAAGAAGGGGAATTTTTTGAATCCGCCAAACCCGCCGCCAAACCCGCCGTCAATTCTCGCCGGGATGCTGTATGGATAATAATAACTGTTGCGGTAATACATAATTATTTATACCTCCCTTTCAATAGATTTCTTATTTATTAATCCATTCATTGGAGAATTCATGTTTACTCAAAGATTCCGCCCAGGATGTCTCCTAATCCACCAAATCCGCCGCCACCACCATAACCGGGGTAGCCTCCATATCCGGGGTAGCCTCCATATCCGGGGTAGCCTCCATACCCGGGGTAGCCGCCATACCCGGGATAGCCTCCATACCCGGGGT
>JAENZJ010000010.1:0-30270 GCA_016841325.1 Thermincola carboxydiphila | reverse complement strand
TAGCCTCCATACCCGGGGTAGCCGCCATACCCGGGATAGCCTCCATACCCGGGGTAGCCGCCATATCCCGGATAGGTTCCATAATCATCATTTTGTCGGGTTTTACATATTTTTGACATAAGATAGTCCTCCTTATTTAAGTATTTAATATTAACCACACACTGAAACAGCTTCAAATGGCAACAGTTCATGATATAACAGGTTTCTGCTGTATATTATGTTAAGCGGCAGGATAATGCTCCTGAATATTTCTTCCAAAAATTTTTTCCAAAAAGTTTCCGGGCGACAAAAAAAGACAAAAAAAACAAGGGATGTAATATATAATAAAAACAGTAAAAAAATAACAAAAAATATTTACAATACAATGGGGTGGATTGCATGTGGGCAATTGAAAAAAAACACTTATTAATGGGATTGGCACTTTTATGTGCAATTATATTTGGGCTTGGATTTAAGGCAGGCCAAATCAGGGAACAACAGAATTTTAAACCCGTTATCAGCCAGGGGTTATCAGAAAAAGAAATAAACACCGAAGATGCCATGGACACTGAAGGGGCAGCCGGGACTGAAGGGGCTGCGGACATAAAAGAAGCTCTGGGGGACGACAAAGCAGGTGCTGAGACTGTCACAATAAGTGTCCATGTGGCCGGTGCAGTTGAGAAGCCAGGGGTGTATACCTTTCCTGAAAATGCCAGGGTATTGGAAGGAGTTAACAAAGCGGTCCCGGCCAAAGATGCCGACCTGTCAGGTATCAATCTGGCTGAAATTATGGCAGACCAGCAGCAGGTGATTGTGCCCCGCAGGGGTGAGACCGCCGGTTCCGGAGGGAATTCTTCTGCCTCAGGAGGGAGTGGGAATACTGCTCAGACGGGAAGCGGCAGAAAAGCCGCCAAGATTAATATAAATACAGCAGGGACCGCAGAACTTGCCACACTTCCGGGGATAGGCCCGGCGACGGCACAGAAAATAATTGACCAGCGTAAGAAGCAGGGTGGCTTTAAAGATATCAGGGAAATCATGAATGTTTCGGGTATAGGGGAGAAGAAATACAGTGACATCAAGGATCGGATTACTGTCTGACAATATCCGGGTACGGAGGTGAAATATGTCGAGACCCCTGGTACTGATATTGGTTCTTTACGCTCTGGGAATAGTTATTGGTTATTTCATTAGCCTTCCCGTATATCTGTTGTTGTGTGGAATTGTTATCGCGGCAGGTGTGGCGGTAGTAAAACAGGTTGCCGCCAGGGATAACAGCTGTAACATCAGGTTTATTCTATACGCCGCCGCACTGCTGTGCGGAATTTTGATGTGCCGCTATGCATTTCATGTTTCATCAGGGAATACTGACTTCCTGGCCGGCAAATATACAGTTTTTACCGGAAGTGTGGTCGCCGGGCCGAACAGGCGAACTGACAGGACAGACTATGTGGTAGAGATCGAAATGATAAATTACTATGTACGGCCTGACGGGGCCAGGGCCGTACCTGACTTCAGGCCCAAAGGGCGTGTGCTTGTCAGTGTAAAGGGGTCGGGACCGGAATTTGGTTATGGGGACAGGCTTCAGGCAGCGGGATTACTCCTAAGGACAGAAGAACCCGGAAACCCCGGTGAGTTTGACTACAGAAAGTATCTTGAAGACAGGGGAATCCGCCTGGTACTTAAATCACTTTACGGATCAGGCCTGACCAAAATTGGGACAGGCCCGGCCAACCCATTGATCAGGTTTAGTATCAGCCTGAAAGACAGACTAATGGCTGTAATCACCCAAAATATGCCTGAGGTACAGGCTGCCCTGGTGGAAGGGATCCTGTTCGGCTCCACCGGGCGAATTAGTCCCGAGATCAAAGAACAGATGGCTGTTGCAGGTGTGGCCCATATTCTTTCGGTTTCGGGATACCATGTGGGACTTCTGGCAGGATTTGTCCTGCTCCTGGGAAATATCGCGGGATTAAGGAAACCGGCACGTGATGTTGTGGCTGCAGTGAGTGTCGGATTATATGCGTTGATGGCAGGAGCCGGTCCTGCAGTAACCCGGTCCCTGATAATGGCCTGGGTCCTCCTGCTGACGAGGTATGTCAGGCAGGAATATGACTGGCCAAGCTCCATGAGCCTGGCGGCACTGATAATTTTGATTATCAATCCTTTGGATTTATTCAACCCTGGTTTTCAGTTTTCTTTTCTGGCCACATGGGGGATACTCTGCCTGGCGCCATTATTTAAAATGCTTCACGGTTTCTTGCCCCCATTGGGTCAGACGGCAGCAGTTACTCTTGCTGCTCAGATTGCACTGTTTCCGGTAACGGCATATTATTTTAATTATTTTTCCCTGGTTTTTCTTCCGGCCAATTTGATTATAGTACCCCTTATCAGCATCGTGATGCTTCTTGGGGGTACTGCAGCCATTCTGGGACTAATGTGGAACGTTCCGGCAGAAATTTTATGCATCTCCACGTCTGCACTTCTGGACCTGACCATACTGATGGCCGGAGCTATAGCAGGACTGCCTTTTGCTGTTATTAATCTTAGGCCGCCCGGAATAATAGAAATAACCTCTTATTACCTGCTAATTGGCCTTGTTGTGGCATTGTGCCGGAATCGTGAATTCCGTGTCATGACAAAGCGCCTGTGGTGTCTTAACCGTCCGGTGCTAATCCTGACCCTTCTGGCTGTCCTGGCGGTTGCGCTCTGGGGTGGAATAGCGTACAGCGGCTCTGAATTACTGGAGGTAACCTTTATTGACGTGGGACAGGGTGATGCCGCATTGGTGCAAACCCCGGGAGGCAGGAATCTCCTCATAGATACCGGAGGTGTCCCTGACAGCAGCACAGGATTTGATGTCGGCGAACAAGTACTGGTGCCTTTTCTCATCAGGAAGGGAGTCAGGGAGATTGATGTTTTGGTACTGACCCATCCTCACCTGGATCATATCCAGGGAGCGTCAGCTTTAGATGGTAAGTTCAAAATCAAATCTGTCGTTGTGGCCCCGCAGTTTGCCCTGTATCCCGAAGGTGCCGGGCTGATACAGAAATTATCGGAAAGGAATATCGAAATCAGGGAGGTCTGTGGAGGAGAAAACATATATTTTGGCGAAGACATAATCCTTGAGGTTTTAAGCCCCAATTGCAGCACTGCTGTCAATGCCAATGATGATTCACTGGTAATCCGGCTGGTTTACAGGGATTTCCGGGCGGTTTTTACGGGAGATGCTGAAAGTGTTCCCCTTGAGGCAATTATTGAAAGGGGCCGGGAATGCAGGGCAGATATTGTCAAGATACCTCACCATGGAAGCAGTAATGCGTGGACAGTAGGCTTTTTGAGGGCAGTCAGCCCGAAGGCTGCAGTAATCAGTGTGGGCCAAAATCTTTTCGGACATCCTTCACCAAAGGTTTTGGAAGGTCTGGAGCGGATGAAGATTCAGGTTTTCAGGACAGACCGGGATGGTGCTGTTACTGTCAGGTCAAACGGATATGGTTATAAAGTGACTACTGCAAAAGGGATGAATTAAATTGGACATTAAGGCTTTGGAAAACAGTCTTAAAAGGCAGGTTATTTCTCCTGTTTATCTGTTTTATGGAGATGAAACCTACCTGAGAGACCGGTACCTGGAAAGGTTTAAGTCTCTGGTTCCGGAAGAATACCGTGATTTTAATATGGACATTGTTGACGGACGGGATACAGTCCTGGGTGCAATTGTTAACATGGCTGAAACCCTGCCTTTTCTTACAGAAAGAAGGCTTGTGATTGTTAAGAATGCTGATTTCTTTAAAGCGAAACGGAAACCCCAGAAAAAGGGTGCCCATAATGATGAGGAAAAGGATATGGGTGAGGAAAAACCCGATTCTTCCGAGGAGGTACTGATCAGATATCTGGAAAATCCCATTGATTCCACATGCCTGATCTTCTGTACAGATTCGGTGGACAGGAAACGGAAAATCTACAAGAGGATAGAGAAAAACGGCCAGGTTGTCCAGTTTGCCCAGCTTAAGGGGCGTGAACTTACTGAATGGATCAGGCGGACCGCCGGAAAACTAGGGAAATCTGTCGAACTGGCTGCTGCTGCGGGACTTGTCACTGCTGTTGGCAATAATCTGCGCCAGCTGCACAATGAGCTGGAAAAGCTGACCTGCTATTCTGAGGGCAGTGTGATCACTGCTGCTGATGTGGAAATAATGGTCAGCAAGACTGCGGAATTAAGTATCTTTGATTTGGTTGATGCCGTAGGAGAACGCAATTACAGTAAAGCAATCAAACTGGCCCGGGAAATGGTCTTTCTTGGCGAACCGGTTATCAGGATACTTTATATGGTAGCCCGCCAGTGCAGACTGCTTCTCCAGGCAAAAAGTCTTCTGGAGACAGGGGTTTCGGCAAAAGAAACAGCTGGACTGATGCAGGTCCACCCCTATGTAGCCCAGAAATGTATCGGGCAGGCAAGGAATTTTACCTCAGGGGAGCTAAAGTCTGCTTTGGAAAAAATTCTGGATAGTGATGCCAGCATCAAAGGAGGAAAACAGGAAGCAGAACTTGCCCTGGAATTACTGATTATTGCTTTATGTGAGAAAAAGTAGACAGGCGTCCTAAATATTGAAAAAGGCTGTTGATTTTGTCAACAGCCTGTTTAAAAAGGTTCACTTTTGGTGAGCCTTTTTATTGCTCTATTCCAATTGTTTAATTAATTTGCCTGGATTAATTTATTGAGCCATATTGTTTAACCTTTTAGCCAGTCTGGATTTCTTGCGGGCAACAGTGTTTTTATGTAAAACACCTTTGGCAACTGCTTTATCCAGTGCAGTTACTGCCTGCTTAAAAGCTTTAGCGGCTTCTTCTTTGGTCTCAGCTTCAATAAACTTACGTAAACGGGTTTTCACACCTGTCTTGATTGCAGCATTGCGTATGGTGTTTTTCCTGATAACTTCAATTCTTTTGACAGCTGATTTAATGTTTGCCACTGGCTTTTCACCTCCTCAAACATAAAGCGCCTGTATATAAAGTACAAACTTTTCAAGTGACAATCTACATTTTACCATGAGCATTCGAAAAATGCAAGTACATAAATGTATAGACACCTTATTTTTGGTCAAATATAGGTTTAGGCTGTGTTAAGGAGGTGAAAAAATATGCGTGAGTGGATTGGTTTTATTGTAAGGTTTATTGTTTCTGCCCTGGTGCTGCTTCTTGTATCTTACATCCTGCCGGGAATAGAGATTGCCGGCTTTACCGGGGCCCTTATTGCTGCAGCGATTATTGCAATTCTTGGATATGTTATTGAAAAACTGCTGGGTGACAAGGTGTCTCCCCAGAACCGTGGTCTGGTTGGATTCGCAACAGCAGCTGTGGTAATTTACCTGGCAAAGTTTATCATTCCTGCTTATTTGGATGTATCTGTGATCGGGGCATTATTGACTGCATTTGTCGTCGGAATAATTGATGCTTTCGTACCTACCCTGATCAGATAAAGACCTGTGCCAGGAAAGAAAAGAGCGTCCCAATTTATGGGGGCCTCTTTTTCTTTCTGCCTGTTTCATCGGTACAATGCCACACCATATTCCATTCCCGGTCATTTCCGAGAGCCTACAGGTTATAAATACCTTGCTTGCCGAATATAATTGGGTAGACAAGGAGTGATTTGAAATGAGACAGATAAGGGCAGGCAGTGTTGTACCTCTGGTCAGGAATCTGGGGTTATTTTTTTCCGCCATTCTGCTTCTTTTTACTGCCGTTATTGCCGGGCAGTTTCCCACAGTTGATGATCCATTTATCACAGCATTCAGTTCCAGGTATTATTATGAAAAAAGCAAAGACCTGGTTGAAGTGCTCTCCCGGAATGTAAGTAATGAAATACTGAAAACAATCCTCAGGGCAGAATTACCTGTTCTGGCGGTAACCGACCCGGGGAATCCGGATGCGGCACGGAGCGGGAAAAGCCTCCTGAAGATAACTCTGAATGCTCTTTCAGGTGTCAGGCTGGAGGACCCCCTGACATACCTGAAATCAGAAATCCCGATGATGGAAGTCACTCCGGCTACTGCAGATACCTATGATGAAACCGGACCGGATGAAATTCTGGAAGGTCCGGCCGCGGGGCAGGCACCGGCAGGCAACAGCCCTGAGACCGCAGGTTCTGAAAAAGCCGTGCTGCCGGTTGAGAACCGGGTACAGTCCGATACTCCCCTGATAGGTCTGTATAATACCCATACCAGTGAGACCTTTGAGCTGACCGACGGTCTGGCTCACCTGAAAGGGAAAGCAGGCGGGATAGCTCAGGTGACCAGGGAAATCAGGAAGGTAATTGAAGAAAACTATGGGATACCTGTAGCCTATTCTGATAAGATTCACGACAAATCCTATAACGAATCATATGCCCAGTCGGAAAAAACGGTGAAACAGCTCCTTAAGGATAATCCGGACCTGGCAATGCTTTTTGATATCCACCGGGATGGGAACCTTACACGGGAGCAGAGTATAGTTACCATAAACGGCCGGCAGGCAGCCCGGATACTTATTGTTGTTGGTACAGATGCCAGGGCTGACCATCCCGGCTGGAGAGAAAACCTGGAATTTGCCCGGAGGATTACAGCCAAAATGGATGCCATGTATCCCGGCCTCTCCAGGGGGATTACCACCAAAGAGGGCAGGTACCACCAGCAATACAGTCCCGGGGCCCTGCTTGTGGAGATAGGCAGTGCCAGGAATGCCACAGAGGAGGCGCTGGAATCCGGCCGCATGTTTGCCGATGTTGTGGTAGCCGTACTCAATGATATGGCTGAATCCGGGGAGTTGGAAGAATGAATTAAACGGATTATTTTCAGGACAACCACATTAAACTACAGGAATTAGTGCGTATTAATAAACAAGTCAGCTGACAATAAAAGAAGGAGGTACATGATTTTGAAAAAACTTATAACTTCACTTTTGGTGTCAGTTTTTATCCTGAGTATGACATTTTCCTGGGCATGCCTGGGAAACCTCAAAGGGGACTGTGACCAGGACAGACTGCAGGACGGTTCCTGTCTGATATCTGCCGACCAGCTGCGGATAAGGGAAAAGGCTCAGGACGGTTCCTGTCAGTTAGCTGCCGACCAGTTGCGCATCAGAGAAAAAGCTCAGGACGGTTCCTGCCTTATGTAGTAATTTGAATAACTTATGTAGGGGCAGATGTGTTCCCAAAGACCGAATGTGTCGTCTGCGGGAGGAATACATCTGCCCCTGTCCATTTCATAATCATATGCCGGTAACCGGGCCGGTAAAATGACCATCCAAAGAATAAGTTTGGTGTAAACGAAACATATTATAGATGTTTAAGAAAATTTTATTTACAGGGGGAGTGAGTGTGAGAGACAGGACGCTTATTATACTGGCTCTTATTTTTCTTGTCCTGACCATCAGCACAGGGGTGAAAAGGTCCCTGGCTGCCTGCAGCAGGATAGCCGGACAGCCGTTGGCTCCGGAGATAACTCAGATCTACCGGGAAAAGTCGCAGGATGTTATGCTTTTATACAATAAGGCGGCAGAAACAGCCGGTGTACTTCTGGAAATGGCTGAGCGCAAAAAAAATGAATTTGTTCGGTAAATTCTCCTTTTCCAGATAACCCAAAAGTGGTATATTAATTAAAGGCAATTGAATGGGTTGTGGAAAGGGGACCGGTACATAATGTCCACAGGCAAAAAAGTGGCTCAGGCTGCAGGGATACTGATGATTGCCATGATGATTTCCCGGGTGCTGGGTTACCTCAGGGAGGCTGTCCTGGCTTCGTCCTTTGGTGCCAGCTGGGAGACGGATGCATTTCTGGCGGCTTTCACCATCCCTGACCTGTTTTATGACCTTCTGGTAGGCGGTACTCTTAGTGCGGCCTTTATACCTGTTTTCTCCAGTTACCTGGCCACCGACAGGGAAGAAGAGGCCTGGGAAATGGCAAGTACTATGATAAATCTGATTATCATCATAATGGCAGTTTGTATTGCAGTTGGGATGATATTTACTGTTCCGCTGACAAAGGTCGTGGCCTATAACTTCTCCGGGGAAACCCTGAACCTGGCTGTCAGACTGACCAGGATCATGTTTCCTGCTTTTGTTATTCTGGCCCTTAATGGTCTCATAATGGGTATTTTGAATTCTTACAAGCACTTTGCGGCCCCTGCAATTGGTTCCGTAGCCTATAACTTTTTTATCATCGTGTTTGGCCTTCTTTTTGCGAAACAGTGGGGCATTATGGCTTTTGCCATTGGGGTGGTAGTCGGTCACATTGCCAATTTTATAATACAGCTGCCTGTTCTATACAAAAAAGGGTTGAGGTACAAATTTTCCCTTAATCTCCGCCACCCCGGGGTACAGAAAATGTTTATCCTGATGCTCCCGGCTATGCTGGGGATGGCAGCCAACAGGGTCAATTTAATCGTAAACCAGACCATAGCCTCGGGTATCAGCGAGGGCAGCATTACCGCACTCAGGCTGGCCAATAGGCTAATGTGGCTGCCCCTGGGGGTATTTGCCGGGTCTATTGCGGTTGCGGTGTTCCCTACCATGACCTCCCAGGCAGCCCGAAAAGAAATGACTGATTTCAAGAATACTCTTTCCATGGGACTCCGCTCAATTTTTTTGGTAATTATACCGGCATCGGTGGGGCTGGCTGTCCTCAGTGAACCAATTATCAGGATGCTCTTTGAGCGGGGTGAATTTAGCCCCGGGGCGACAAAAATAACGGCATATGCACTCATTTTTTATTGTGTGGGGCTTTTTGCCCAGTCTGCTATCTGGATTATCACCAGGGCTTTTTATGCCCTTCAGGATACTCTGAGACCTGTTTTAATAGCGGTTTCCACAATAGTAATAAATATTATACTTAACCTTTTACTGCGTCCGCTGATGGCAGAAAGAGGACTGGCACTGGCTTTTTCACTTACCGGAATATATAACATGGTCCTTCTGCTGTATTTTCTGCGCCGCAAAATCGGTCCCATTGACATGAGGAAGACCATCAGGTCATTCTTCCTCATTCTGGGGTCATCAGCAGTTATGGGTATAGCAGCTTATGTGGTTGCCCATTACCTGGGGACACTCCTTGACCTGCGGGAGGCCTCCAACCAGGTAATCCAGGTAGGTATCTCCATTGCTGCCGGACTGTTTGTATATGTGGTCGCAGTTCTCCTGTGCCGTCTGGAAGAAACACAGGTGATTGTTAATATAATCCGCAGGAAGTTGGGAAAAGCGGGTTGAAATAAAGTCCGGTTGATTTGGATACCATTGTGATGTTATAATTAAATACCGGATACCACTATAATCATACCCCAGGCTACTAGCTTAGTCTGGGTTATTATATGAAAACAGAGGGCCATTTTATGGCCTTTACAAGGGAGAGAAATATTGGTGGACAAACATAGCAAAACCAGAAACTTTTGTATAATTGCCCATATCGACCATGGTAAATCAACTCTGGCAGACCGGCTTCTTGAGGCCACCGGGGCCCTTACCCAGCGGGAAATGGCAGACCAGATACTTGATACCATGGACCTGGAGCGGGAACGCGGGATTACTATCAAGGCCCAGGCTGTACGGCTTCTATATAAGGCGGATGACGGTGAGACCTATACCCTGAACCTTATTGATACACCGGGACATGTCGACTTTACCTATGAGGTTTCCCGTAGCCTGGCTGCATGTGAAGGCGCTATCCTGGTTGTTGATGCAGCCCAGGGAATCGAGGCCCAGACGCTGGCTAATGTGTATCTGGCCCTGGAACATAATCTGGAGATTATTCCGGTGATCAATAAGATAGATTTGCCCAGCGCTGAACCTGATAGGGTAAAAAGCGAGATCGAGGATATCATCGGCCTTGACGCCAGTGACGCCGTGCTGGCTTCTGCCAAGGACGGTACAGGGATTAAAGAGATACTGGAACAGATCGTGCAGAAGGTGCCCCCGCCACAGGGGATTGAAAATGCTCCTCTGAAGGCCCTGGTATTTGATTCCCATTATGACTCTTACAAGGGGGTTATTGCCTATATCAGGGTGGTTGACGGGCTGGTGAAACCGGGTATGAAAATAAGGTTCATGGCCAGCGGTAAGGCATTTGAAGTCAATGAGGTGGGAATTTTCCGGCCATTTCTGACTACAGTCAGCGAGCTTGGTGTGGGAGACGTGGGATTTGTTGCGGCCAGTATCAAGAATGTCAAGGATGTACGGGTTGGTGATACCGTTACCGGAGCCGACAAACCCGCTGACAAACCGCTGCCCGGATACCGTAAAATCACACCCATGGTATTCTGTGGCCTTTATCCTGTCGATGGCGCGGATTATGATGACCTCAGGGATGCCCTGGAAAAGCTCAGGTTAAATGACGCTTCCCTGATGTTTGAAGCGGAAAACTCGGTAGCCCTGGGGTTTGGGTTCAGGTTGGGTTTCCTGGGCTTGCTGCATATGGAGATTATTCAGGAACGCCTGGAGAGGGAGTACGGGCTTGACCTGATTACAACCGCTCCCAGTGTTATTTTCCGGGTAACCAAAACAAATGGTGAAGTCATTGAAATTGACAATCCGACAAATATGCCCCCGGCGCAAAATATCGAAAAGATGGAAGAGCCCTATGTAAAAGCCACCATTATGGTTCCCAATGATTACGTGGGAGCGGTCATGGAGTTAGCCCAGGAAAAACGCGGCATCTTCATAAACATGGAATACATGAGTGAGACCAGGGTTATGCTGACCTATGAAATGCCGCTGATAGAGATAATTTATGACCTCTTTGACCTGTTAAAGTCCCGGACCAAGGGTTATGGGTCACTGGATTATGAGTTTTCCGGTTACCGGGAATCCAAACTGGTTAAGCTTGATATCCTGGTTTCGGGTGATGTTGTTGATGCCCTGTCATGTATAGTCCACAGTGATAAGGCCTTTGCCAGGGGACGCCACCTGGTGGAAAAACTTAAAGACATTATCCCCAGGCATATGTTTGAAATCCCTATCCAGGCTACGATAGGGAATAAGGTGATTGCCAGGGAAACAGTAAAGGCCCTCAGAAAAAATGTACTGGCCAAGTGCTATGGCGGGGATATTTCCCGGAAACGAAAACTTCTGGAAAAGCAAAAAGAGGGTAAAAAACGCATGAAACAGGTGGGGAATGTGGAGATACCCCAGGAAGCGTTTATGGCAGTGCTCAAGATGGATTAGTAATCTTCTCCCGGTAAAGGTGATAGAGATGTCTGTGGGTATATATATTCATGTGCCGTTTTGTCTGAGAAAATGCAATTACTGTGACTTCATATCTTATCCTTTTGACGCAGGTTTGGCTGCGTCTTATGTTTATGCCCTGGAAAAGGAAATGAAGCTCTATGCCGGCAATATGCCGGGTGAGCAAAGGGATGTCAGGACAGTTTTCCTGGGAGGGGGGACCCCTTCCCTGTTGAGCGGGGAACAGCTGGCCCTGATTCTGGACAACTGCCGCAGGTATTTCAGAGTCCGGGATGATGCGGAAATTACCGTTGAATGTAACCCGGGCACAGTAACCAAAGATAAATTTGCCCTGATGAGGGGAGCCGGGGTTAACCGGATAAGTCTGGGGGTCCAGGCATACCAGCCGGGACTACTTGCATTGCTGGGCAGGACCCATTCCTTTATGGAGGTTGCTGAGGCAGTAAAGGCCTGCAGGTCTGCGGGGATTGAGAATATCAGCTGTGACCTTATTTACGGGATTCCCGGACAGACGGGTGCGGACTGGAAGGAGACTCTTGACAGGGTGCTGGACCTGTCCCCGGTGCATATTTCTGCCTATTGCCTAAAGGTCGAGCATGGTACTCCCATGTACAAAGATGTTGCTTCCGGCAGGGTAACTCCGTGTGATGAAGATACTGAGCTGGAAATGTACCAATATGTTATTGGTTTCCTTGCTGACCGGGGGTTTAAGCATTATGAAATATCCAATTTTGCCCTCCCGGGCATGGAAGCCCGCCACAATCTTATTTACTGGCTTAATGAAGAATACCTGGGACTGGGACCTGCTGCCCATTCGATGCTTGACAGGCACAGGTTTAGTAATGAGCCATGTGTGGCATCATATATTAAGAAACTGGGGAAAAATGAACCGGTTATTGAGGAAAAAAAGTCATTATCAATTAAAGAACAGATTTCAGAGACAATTTTTCTTGGCCTCAGGCTGCTGGACGGACTGGACACCCGGGCCTTTATCAGGCGTTATGGGTGTTCGGTTGCCGACATTTTCGCTCCTCAGCTTAAAAAACTGACTGACCTGGGCCTGATAAAAATTGCCGAAAACCGCATCAGGCTCACGGAAAAAGGCCTTCCACTGGCCAATGAAGTGTTCATGGAGTTCATATAGGACGATTCCGCTTCTTGACAAAAAAAATTATCAATGGTATTTTTTATTTATAGGTATTTAGCACTCGACATGGCAGAGTGCTAACAAAAAGAGGGTGATAAGATGACCTTGGATGAAAGGAAAAAGAAGGTACTCCAGGCTATTATCAGGGATTATATCAGTACCGCTGAACCGGTGGGTTCGAGGACAATTGCCAAGAAATACGAACTTGGAGTGAGCCCCGCAACAATCAGAAATGAAATGGCTGACCTGGAAGAGCTGGGTTATATTGAACAGCCGCATACCTCGGCGGGAAGGGTTCCTTCTGACAAGGGCTATCGTTACTATGTGGACTGCCTGATGAAAAAGCAAAAACTGACCGAACAGGAAGAGACTATTATCCTCGGGCGCTATAAGACAAAGGTTCAGGATATTGGTACAGTCCTCAGGCAGACTAATAGCATTCTTTCCGGAATCACCAAGTATACCTCTATGGTCATGGGACCCCAGTTTACCAAAAGCAACCTCAGGTATGTGCAGCTGGTACCCTTTGACAGCAATAAAGCCCTGGTAATAGTGGTTACCGACAGCGGTTTGGTGCAGAACAAAATACTTGATTTGCCCCAGTCGGTTACTGAAGTAGACCTGCAGAAGATAAGTCAGGTTATGAATGCCAAGCTCCAGGGGGTAAGTATTGACCAGATTAAGCTGACCCTTATTAAAGAGATATATTATGAGCTTTCCAAGCACAAGCACATCTTTGATGCTGCCATGGATTTAATCCAGGAGACCCTTGACCTCAATCATGAGGAAAAGGTATACCTGGCCGGAACCCTGAACATCCTTAATCAACCGGAGTTCCGTGATTTGGGCAGGGTCAGGACACTTCTGTCTCTTCTGGAACAGGAGAAAGTGTTGAAAGAAATTTTGAGTGAGGGCAGCAGCAGTGAAACCGGTATTTCGGTAACCATAGGTGCAGAAAACAGGGTTGACGGTCTGAAGGACTGCAGTACCATCACCGCAACGTACCAGATAGATGGCAGGACGGTAGGCTCTGTGGGAATTATCGGGCCCACCAGGATGGATTACGAAAAAGCAGTGTGTATTGTTGAATTTATGACATGCCACCTGTCAAAAATAATGAAGGACTTTTATGGACACTGATTTAGGAGGTTTGACCAATGAGTTTGAAGCAGCAGGCAACAAAAGGAGCAGATGTTGATGAAAGACTGTCAGCCCTGATTACCAACTCAAATGCTATCAGGGCCATAGCCTCTGCTGTGGAAGGGACTCTGGGCCCCAAAGGGCTTGATACCATGCTTGTTGACCGGTTTGGTGAAGTGGTGATTACCAATGACGGAGTCACCATTCTGACCACTATGGAGGCCAATCACCCGGCAGCCAAAATGCTGATTAATATAGCAAGGGCCCAGCAGGCGGAAATAGGCGACGGGACCACCTCAGCAACTGTAATGGCAGGTGCCTTGGTGGGTGAAGGTGTGGAACAGGTATCCAAGGGGGTACCGGTAACAAGGGTGATTGAAGGCATCCGGACAGGGATTAAAAAAGCCCTTGAGCTGATGCAGGAGCGGGCAGTTCCCATCAACGGCCTGGAGGACCCGGTGTTGAAGCAGGTTGCTCTGATTGCCGGCAGAGACCATGAAGATATTGCCGATCTGGTGGTTACAGCTGCCAGGATGACAGGTGAGGAGAAACTCAAAGACCCTTCATTTAAGCTCTCTGATGCCATTTTTTCAGAAGAGGGGGCTGACAATGAAGTGTTTATGGGTGTGATCATTAATAAAGAGCGCATCAGTAAACATATGCCCAGGGAAGTGTCAGAAGCCAGGGTGCTTATTATAGATGATGCCCTGGAACCTGAGGAACTGGAGGATGAAGCCCTGGCTACAGAGGCCGGGTTTGCCAGGTACCAGGAGCTTCGGGAAGAGTTTCGCCGCAATCTGAATAAGATTGTAGAGATGGGTACAAAAGTAGTTCTGGTAGACCGCGGTATTGACAGCTTTGCCGAAGAGGTACTCACTGATGCCGGAATTATGGCGGTCCAGCGTGTATCCAACAAGGAACTCCGGAAGGCGGCTGAACATACCGGAGCCAGGCCCATTAAGCGAACAGGCTTGCGTAAAGAGGTCAAAGCCCTGGAAAAATACCTGGGTACAGCTGAAAAGGTATCTGAGAATGAAAAACTTGGACATATCAGGATTCTCGGTGGCGGTGGCAAGCCTATGGCGACTATCCTGGTGGGTGCTGCCACTGAGGAAGTGGTCGGGGAAAGAGCAAGGATTGCCAAAGATGCTGCCGCTTCAGTACAGGCTTCGGTCAAAGGAGGCATCGTACCAGGTGGAGGTTCTATTGAACTCGCCCTGGCACGAGAGGTGGAAAAAGTCAGGGAAAATGTACGTGGGATGGCAGTTTACGGGATTGACTGTGTTGTAGGGGCACTGAAGAGACCCTTTTTTCAGATTGTGGCTAATGCCGGCTTTAACCCCCTGGAAAAAATCGGTGATGTTGTTGCTGCCCAGCTGCGGGAAGGCAGGGAAAGCCTGGCCATTGACTGTGATACCGGGGATGTGGCAGATATGTTTGCCCTTGGGGTTGCCGACCCGGCCCTGGTAAAGGTCCATGCCTTAAAAGCAGCCGGGGAGATTGCCGAAGCCATTCTCCGCATAGATACAATCATTAAGAAAAGAGAAGACTCCGGCGGCGGTCAGCCTGGCAAGGACCTGTTTGAAAATGAAGAATTACGTTAACGAATGGGGGGAAAAGCGTGACCACTGAAAAGATAAACAAGGAATACCGGGAGAACCGGGACAATAATGAGGACATCAGAAACGATGAAAATATAACTCAGGATAACACAGCTGCAGAAGAAACAACTGCAGAAGAAACGAAGAGTAATAAAAGTCAGCAGGAGACCGGCTCGGCACAGGCGGAGAAAGAGCCTGAGGAGACCAATTTAAAGGCCAGGGCCGAAGAATACCTGCAGCTGCTGCAAAGAGTTCAGGCAGATTTTGACAACTACAGGAGAAGGACCGTACAGGAACGTGAAGAATCGGCCAAATATTGTTCAATGCGGCTGGCCACGGGACTGCTCCCGGTACTGGATAATTTTGAACGTGCTCTTAAAGCTGAGGGAGAGGACCTGCAGAGTTTCCGCAACGGTATAGAACTGATTTACAGGCAATTGTGTGATGTCCTGGAAAAAGAAGGTGTCAGGCCGATGGAGGCTGTTGGCAGCCAGTTTGACCCCAACCTGCATGAGGCTGTGATGCAGGAGCAGAGTGACCAATATGACGATAATGTGGTTATAGAGGAATTTCAGAAGGGGTATCTGCTGGCTGACAGGGTAATCAGGCCTGCCATGGTGAAAGTAGCTAAGAATTAGGACCATTTTTAATAAAAGGTCCGTGACTAAATGATAACTTTGTTAATAGGAGGTTGGATTTAGATGAGTAAAGTAATTGGAATTGATTTAGGCACTACATATTCCTGTATGGCAGTTATGGAAGGCGGGGAAGCCACGGTTATCCCCAATGCCGAAGGTTCAAGGACCACACCGTCAGTTGTGGCCTTTTCCAAGACCGGGGAGCGCCTTGTCGGTCAGGTGGCCAAACGGCAGGCAGTCACCAATCCCGATGGAACTGTAATGTCAATTAAGAGACATATGGGCTCTGACTACAAGGTTAATCTAAACGGAAAGGATTATACTCCTCAGGAAGTATCGGCAATGATTCTGCAGAAACTTAAAGCAGACGCCGAAGCCTACCTGGGAGAAAAAGTGGAAAAAGCTGTCATCACGGTTCCTGCTTATTTTTCCGACAGCCAGCGCCAGGCTACCAAGGATGCCGGTAAAATAGCAGGGCTGGAAGTTCTCAGAATCATTAATGAACCTACGGCTGCCGCCCTGGCATACGGCCTGGAGAAAGGTGAGGACCAGACCATTCTGGTTTACGACCTTGGCGGCGGGACCTTTGATGTATCCATACTTGAACTTGGTGACGGGGTATTTGAAGTCAAGGCTACCAGCGGTAATAACCGCCTGGGCGGAGATGACTTTGATGACAGGATAATAGACTGGATGGTCAGTGAGTTTAAGAAAGAAAACGGTATTGACCTGTCCAATGACAAGATGGCCATGCAGCGGCTTAAGGAAGCAGCCGAGAAAGCTAAAATCGAGCTTTCCGGTGTTACCAGTACCAATATCAATTTGCCCTTCATCACTGCTGACCAGTCAGGCCCCAAACACCTGGACCTGACTCTGACCAGGGCAAAATTTGAAGAGCTGATTGCTGACCTGATCGAAAAAACCATGGAACCGACCAGGCAGGCCCTGGCTGATGCCGGGCTCACAGCCGATAAGATTGACAAGATTATTTTGGTTGGTGGCTCAACAAGGGTACCGGCAGTCCAGGCTGCTATCAAAAAAGTAACCGCAAAAGAACCACACAAGGGTGTTAACCCTGATGAGGTAGTGGCCCTGGGAGCCGCCATTCAGGGCGGGGTGCTGGCAGGGGAGGTAAAGGATGTCCTGCTTCTGGATGTTACACCCCTTTCCCTGGGAATAGAGACTCTTGGCGGGGTATTTACCAAGCTGATTAACCGCAATACCACAATACCCACTTCCAAGAGCCAGATATTTTCCACTGCAGCGGATAACCAGACCTCTGTGGAGATTCATGTCCTTCAGGGTGAGCGGGAGATGGCAGCATATAACAAGACACTGGGCAGGTTTCAGTTGACCGGAATTCCTCCGGCACCCAGGGGTATTCCTCAGATTGAGGTTAAATTTGACATTGATGCCAACGGAATTGTACATGTTTCCGCAAAAGACATGGCATCCGGGAATGAGCAGAAAATAACCATCACTTCCTCAGGTGGGTTAAATGAACAGGAAATCGAAAAAATGGTCAGGGAAGCCGAAGCCCATGCTGCAGAGGATGCCAGGAAAAAAGAAGAAATAGATGCCAGGAATCAGGCTGATTCACTGGTTTACCAGGCTGAGAAGACGATAAAGGATTTCGGTGATAAGGCAGATAAAGATCTGGTTGCTAAGGTCAATCAGGCAATAGAGGGACTGAAAGAAGCCCTTAAGGGGAGTGATACCGAACTTATTAAGACTAAATCTGAGGAGCTTACCAAGCCGCTTTATGAGCTTACAACTGCAATGTACCAGCATACTGCACAGGCGGAGGGTCAGGGCGGCCCGGGTGCGGGCAATGCAGGCGGAACCGGAACCCAGACCGATGATAATGTAGTTGATGCCGAGTTTAAGGAAGTAAATGACGACAGCAAGTAATCCCCCTCTGCCTGTTGTTTTGGTAAATCTGGGGTAAGAAGGTGTTTAGAAATGAGTAAGAGAGATTATTATGAAGTCCTGGGAGTGGATAAAAGCGCTTCTGAGGCGGATTTAAAAAAGGCCTATCGAAAACTGGCCCGCCAGTACCACCCGGATGTAAATCCGGGTGACAAGGAGGCAGAGGCCAAGTTCAAAGAGATAAATGAGGCTTATGAAGTACTTTCCGATCCCCAGAAAAGGGCACAGTATGACCAGTTTGGCCATGCGGCCTTCGGAAACGGGGCCGGTGAAGCCGGAGGTTTTGGCGGCGGTTTCGGAGACTTCGGAGACCTTGGCGGCTTTGGCGATATTTTTGACATGTTTTTTGGCGGGGGTGGCGGCCAACGGCGCAGGGGACCCGCTAAAGGCGCTGACCTCAGGTATAACATGGAAGTCACTTTTGAAGAGGCAGCCTTTGGTGTGGAAAAGGATATCAGTATCCCCAAGACAGAATCCTGTGATAAGTGTGAGGGTACCGGAGCGGCACCGGGAAGTTCTCCCAAAAAGTGTACCAGGTGTAACGGGACCGGCCAGATTCAGTTTGCCCAGACAACACCCTTCGGACGTTTTGTCCAGTCCAGGGTTTGTGAGGCCTGTCACGGTGATGGTGTCATTATAGAGAACCCCTGCTTTAAATGCGGCGGGAAAGGGAAGGTCAGGAAAACGGCCAAGATCCATATCAAGATTCCCGGCGGGGTGGATACAGGGTCCAGGCTTCGGGTTGCCGGTGAAGGTGAACCCGGGGATCGCGGCGGTCCCAGGGGTGACCTTTATGTTTACATTCATGTAAAACCTCATAAAACGTTCCAGCGTGATGGTAATGATGTTATTAGTGAGGTTAAGATTTCCTTTCCCCAGGCAGCCCTTGGTGACGAAATTGAAGTGCCAACTCTGGATGGCAAAGTCCGTTTAAAAATACCTGAAGGCACACAGTCGGGCACGTTTTTCCGCCTGAAAGGCAAAGGTATCACAGACCTGCATGGTTATGGCCGGGGTGACCATCATGTAAAGGTCATCGTGGTGACCCCTGCTAAACTCACCGAGGAACAGAGGGCATTACTGCTAAAGTTTGCTGAGGCCAGCGGGGAGAATCCTGCCGGAGTTGAACGGGGGCTCTTTGAGAAATTCAAGGATGCCTTTATGGGATAGCGTCCCGGTATGCAGTGGATTTTTTTGGACAAATCAGTTATAATTTAAAATAATCAAATATCCGGGCATTGGACGGGCCCCGATTGCTGCGGGTCCAGGCCAATGCTGTTTTCTTATCACCTGAAAGGGGCTTTTTTCTTGGCAGAACCGGACCGGCGGAAAATTCATATCAGAGGGATTACATATACTGTGGCAGCATTTACCGCATGGGGGATTCTGCCATTATACTGGAAGGCATTAAAACAGGTGCCATCGGGTGAGATACTGGCCCACAGAATTTTCTGGTCCTTTATCTTTGCGGCCGGGGCTCTCTTTTTCTATGGGCGCAGGAAAGAATTAACGAGAATGCTTTCATTGCGTTCTAACCGGATTTATGCAATTCTTTGTGCCTGTCTCATCAGTGCCAATTGGTTCACATATATTTGGGCGGTAAATGCCGGTCATGTTGTTGAAGCCAGCCTGGGATATTACATAAACCCCCTTTTTAGCGTATTTCTTGGCATTGTGGTGCTTAAAGAAAAACTTAACTTCTGGCAGGGGTTTTCCATTTTACTGGCTGCAGCCGGCGTTGGTGTCATCACTGCCAGCTATGGCAGAATACCATGGATCGCCTTAATGCTGACACTGACGTTCGGAACATACGGGCTGGTCAAAAAGCTTGCCGGGATAGAGTCCCTGGCAGGACTGACCCTGGAAACAGTTATAATTGCGCCTGCCGCCCTGGGCTTTATAGTGTTTAAACAGGCTGCCGGCACGGGCCATTTTGGATATTCCCTCAATGTGACAGCATTGCTTGTTTTTTCGGGGATCGTGACAGGCCTGCCTTTACTGTGGTTCGCCAAAGGTGCCCAGATTGTTCCTTTGTCCACGGTCGGCTTTACCCAGTACCTGGCCCCGACCATAACCCTGTTCCTGGGTGTTTTTATATTTAAAGAGCCATTTACTGCCATCGAAGCCCTCAGTTTTGGGCTTATATGGTTGGCACTGCTAATTTACACAGTTTCCGGGATGAAACTGATGCAGCGGCTGCAGCCGCGTGTATTTAAAAAAGCAGGCTGAAACAACTGGTTGTTTGGACAGGATATCTTTAGGTATGCCGGGATGTGATATTTTATGAATTGGCGTGAAATTACGGTAAAAACCGAACCTGATGCAGTTGAGGCAGTATCTGCAATACTGATTGACTGCGGCTCCGGGGGTGTTTCCATTGAAGATCCCCCTATAATTAGGCAGAACATAGCCGAAAAGGTCTGGGATGCCTTTGAGTTTCCCCCGGAGGTGCTGCACCGGGACCATGTCCTGATTCATGCTTATCTGCCGGCCGACAGCAGGCTTGAGGAGAGGCTTGCTCTGCTGCAGGAACGGTTAAGAGAGCTTAACAGTGATGTATTTCCAGGTGCCATAAAAGAAATTGGATTTTCTCAGGTACAGGAGGAAGACTGGGCCAATTCCTGGAAAGCCTACTATAAACCTGTCAGGATCGGCAGGAGGATTGTAATTAAACCAACCTGGGAAGATTATATAAAGGAGCCGGGTCAGATTATAATCGAGCTTGACCCCGGGATGGCTTTCGGTACCGGTACCCATCCCACCACGGCTATGTGTATCAGGTTTCTGGAAGAGATAATCCGGGGTGGGGAAACGGTTTTTGATATCGGGACAGGTTCCGGTGTACTGTCCATTGCAGCCGCTCTGTTGGGTGCCGGAGCTGTGCGGGCGGTAGACTATGACCCGGTTGCGGTATCTGCAGCTGCCGAAAATGTGGCCCTGAATGGCCTGGAGGGCCGGATTAAGGTAATGGAAGGGAACCTCCTGGACGGTCTGGGCGGCCGGGCGGACATCCTGATTGCCAATATTGTGGCTGATGTTATTATACGCCTGTGTCCCGGTGCTTTCGAGGCCCTGAAAAAAGGCGGGGTTTTTCTGGCATCCGGAATAATCAACAGCCGGTCAGAAGAGGTTTTTGAAGCTGCCCGGAAGGCAGGTTTTATGATTAAAAAGGTCAGCCGGGAGGGTGACTGGGTGTCATTTCTGGCTGCCAGGGAGGGCTGAGATGGCTCGTTTCTTTATTTCCGGAGTTTTAACAGGTCAAAAAACCGCGGCTGTTAAAGGCGCTGATTTAAGACATATCAGTAAAGTCCTGCGCCTGGGCCCGGGGGATGAGATAGGGCTTGTAGATACTGCCGGCAGGGAGTTTGCGGCCAGGATCAGGGAGATTACCGGTAAAGAGGCTTTCTGTGATATAATCACAGAAAGAGCCGTAGTTACCGAACCGCCCGTAGAGGTAGTCCTGTATCAGGGGCTGCCCAAGGGGGACAAGATGGACCTGGTGATTCAGAAAGGCACTGAAGTCGGTGTGAGCCGGATTGTTCCTGTCATTTGTGAGCGGACCATAGTAAAGCTTGATGAGAGAAAAGCCGCCGGCAGGCATGCCAGGTGGCAGAGGGTTGCCGAAGAAGCGGCTAAACAGTCGCGCCGTACTGTTGTCCCGGTGGTTACGGAACCCCTCACATTTGCCGGTGCTGTTTCCCAAATACCCTCCGATGTTTTGGGGATCCTGCCCTGGGAAGAGGAACAGTCAGTTGGTATTAAAGATGTTCTGAAGGGCAGCGGGCTAACCGGGAAAAGGGCGGCGGTTTTTATCGGGCCTGAGGGCGGATTCACTCCGGAAGAGGCCAGGCTGGCCAGGTCTGCAGGAGTTTTGACAGTCTCACTGGGACCCCGCATCATGCGGACAGAAACTGCCGGGATAGTGACTGCGGCCATTATTTTATATGAACTTGGGGATCTGGGAGGCGTGTCAAATGGCTAAAAAAGCTGCATTCTTTACCCTGGGATGTAAGACAAACCAGTATGAGACAGAAGCCATGGCCAGTGCTTTCCGCAGTCACGGTTATGAAACCGTGGATTTTGACGAAACAGCAGATGTTTATATCATCAACACCTGTACAGTTACACACCTGGGGGACCGCAAATCAAGACAGGTAATCAGGCGTGCTGTCAGGAAAAACCCGGAAGCGGTAATTGGTGTTACGGGGTGTTATGCCCAGACTTCACCGGGGGAAGTCCTCAACATCCCCGGGGTTGACCTGGTCATCGGCACAAGGGATAAATCAAGGATTGTGGAGCTTGTGGAGGAGGCTGAAAAGTCCCCCCGGCCTGTGAACACAGTAGGTGACGCCATGTCGTACCGGGAATTTGAGGACCTCACCATATTGGACTATGAGAACAGGACCAGGGCTTTTGTTAAGATCCAGGAGGGGTGCAGCAATTTCTGTTCATACTGTATTATTCCTTATGCCAGGGGCCCCCTGAGAAGCCGAACCCCCGAGAGTGTCCTGACTGAAGTCAGGAAACTTGTTGCTCAGGGCTTTGGGGAAATAGTATTGACAGGGATTCACATCGGTGCTTACGGGGCCGGGCTGTCAGAACAGACAGACCTGTCTGACCTTGTTGTCAGGATAGCCCTGACTCCAGGGCTGAAAAGGCTGCGGCTTGGCTCTGTCGAACCCCTTGACATAACTCCCCGCCTGATAGATGCTGTGGCCCGGATCAGGACAGTCTGCCGCCACCTGCACATTCCGCTGCAGAGCGGTGATGACCATATCCTGCAAATGATGAACAGGAAATATACCACATTTGAATTCTCCCGCCTGATTGGGGCTATCAGGGGCCAGATTCCGGAGATAGCCATCACTACAGATGTGATTACCGGTTTTCCGGGAGAAACAGACGAGCACTTTGACAACACCTATGAGTTTATTAAGGATATTGGTTTCAGCAGAACTCATGTTTTTAAATATTCCCCAAGGAAGGGGACTCCTGCGGCCGTTTTGCCCGGACAGGTTCCGGCAGAGGTTAAGGATTTGAGGAGCAGGAGATTGATTGCTCTGGACCGGGAAAACCAGAAAAGGTATGCAGCAGGCTTTATTGGCAGCAACCTGGAAGTCCTGGCTGAAGAACCGGCTGACGGGGACAATGACTTATGGGAAGGCCTTACCGATACCTATATCAGGGTACTTTTTAAGAGCAGTGAAGATATCAGGGGTAAGCTTGTGAACGTACGGGCAGTGAAACTTAAAGGCACCAGCCTGCTGGCCAGGATGCGGATTTAGGCTAATTGCCGGGGTGTGCATATTGGGCCCGGTAAAAAATGAATCCCCTGGCAGGAATTTTTTTATCGGTGTCGAATAGAGTTGTTTCAAAATTAGGAAACCTGCGGGAAACCGGTATAAAAATCAGGCTGAATGTGAATATACAGGAACCAATTAAATGGAGGTGTTAAATAAAATGCAGGACTGTATTTTCTGCAAGATAGTAAACAGGGAAATTCCCAGCCAGGTTGTTTATGAAGATGAGAGGATCATGGCTTTCAGGGACATTAATCCTTTAGCCCCGGTACATATACTCATCATACCCAAAGAACACCTGGTGAATGTTCTTGACATCACAGAGGACAATGTGGACTTAATCGGCCATATCCATCTGGTCGCCAATAAGCTGGCCAGGGAAGCGGGAATTGCCGAAAAAGGCTTTCGGATTGTAACCAACTGCAATCAGGAAGGCGGGCAGATAATTTTCCATATGCATTATCACCTTATCGGCGGTGAAGAACTGAAAAACTTTGCATAATCATTCTGCAGCCGGGGTTTTTAAGTGGCCGGCACAGTTGACACCTTATTGAGAGATATAGTATAATTAAAAATGTGTAATTTTATGCCCTAACGACATGGCAATGGTCACTGAAATTGTCGCAGACCGAATCCCGCATCATTGTCAGTAGCGGAGGGAGGGAGAAAGATGGCGGAAATTAAAGTTGGAAAAAATGAAACACTGGACAGTGCTTTACGGCGTTTTAAGAGGTCCTGCCAAAAAGCCGGAGTTTTATCTGAAGTAAGAAGACGTGAACACTATGAGAAGCCAAGCGTAAAGCGGAAAAAGAAGTCTGAAGCAGCTAGGAAGAGAAGGTTCTGGTAATTAGAAGGAGGTTCCTATGTCTCTTAAACAAAGGCTGGCTGAAGACATGAAAGCCGCTATGAAAGCAAGGGAAAGCGGTAAAAAACGACTGTCCGTTATCCGCATGGTACTTTCCTCCCTGAAGAATGCTGAGATTGAAAAAAGAACCGAGCTTTCCGAGGATGAGGTAATTGAAGTTTTGTCACGGGAAGTTAAGAAGCGGAAAGATGCCCTGGAAGAATATGATAGAGCCGGTCGTCAGGATATTGCTGACGGGCTCAGGGATGAAATTGAAATTTTAATGAATTACCTTCCTGAACAGATGTCTGAGGATGAAATCCGCAGCCTGGTCAGGGAAGTTATAGATGAGGTTAACCCGTCAGGGCCCAGGGATATGGGTAAGGTCATGGGCAAACTGATGCCAATGGTAAAGGCGAAGGCTGATGGTAAACTGGTTAGCCTGATAGTAAAAGAAATGCTTGGTTAGAGTACAGAGGGAGTAACCCGGAAGTAAATCGCTTTGGGTTACTCCCTTTTTATTATGACCGTTTTTGCACACTTTCCGGTCTGATTATGTAAAATGGCAGTAACATATGCAAAAATATGATAATTTTGGGAGTTTAACAGAGGGTTTTCAGCAGTAATGTCGAAATAGACACATATGGCATAATGCTCCAAAAAGGAGGAAGGGCTATTGAGACAGAGAATAGCTTCGGCATTGGCCGTGGTAACCATTATTACGGGAACATGGCTGATGTCAGGCCAGGAACAGAAGAGTACTGCTGTTAACGACCCGGGGCCCGGAACTGAGAGAGCCCGAATTGTGATGGCAGTTCCTGCTGCTGTTAAGGATGAGCCTGTACTTTTCAGTGTTGACATTCAGGATGACGGGGAAGAAAAGCCAGACACTGCCCCTTCAGTCACTCAAATTGCCATGAATACTGAGACTGAAAAGCAGGGTTCGGTGGAAAAAACCGTATCCTCATCAACCGTGCAGAATGAGCCTGAAACTGACATACAACAGGCACCCAAAACCCCTGCCAAGGTGGTGCCGAAAGCTGAAATAAAAACTGCAGTCAAGCCCCAGCCGGCGCCTCAGCCGGCTCCGGATACAGCCCGGAGCAAGCCGCTCCCGGTACCGGCACCGGATAACCAACCTGCGCCGGAACAAAAAGACCCTGCATCCAGGGGGAGTTCAGGACAGACAAAAATGGAGAAGGTACTCAGTATTGCCTATTCACTGGAAGGTACACCATATGTCCGCGGAGGTTCAACACCCAAAGGGTTTGACTGTTCGGGTTTTACCAGTTATGTCTTCAGGCTGGGAGCCGGGGTCAGCCTCCCCAGGACCAGTTCCGCACAGGCAACAGTAGGTAAGGCGGTATCCAGGGATGAGCTGGAACCGGGTGATATTGTCTATTTTAATACCAATGGCAAAAGTATCAGCCATGTGGGTATTTATGTAGGAAACAACAGTTTTATCCATGCTTCTTATACTAAGGGGATAACTGTTACCAGTCTTTCAAACTCCTATTATGTCCCCCGGTACCTGGGAGCACGGAGGGTGCTGTAAAAAGGCGGGGGTACTGTAAGGACACAGGGTGCTGTGAGCATACAGCGCGCTTAAAGGGAAGGTCAGGGTTAATACAGGGCGGTGTCCGGGAAGCATGGGCACCGCTTTTATTCATCCGATAGCTAACCGCCGCTAAGACTCCCACCTCTTAAGGTGGGAGTCTTAGCGGCGGTTAGCTCCTGGATGACGAGTTCTTAGCGTCAGATGGAGTCCAAACTCCACCTGACGCTAAGAACTCTGTTGATTGGGAGGTGCGCACAGGAAACAGAAAAAGCGCGCTTTTCCAGTTATGCAGCGGGTGCCTTGTGTCACACAAGGCGGGTTTTTGTCTAATTAGCAGGAATTTACAACCATTTTATCGAATGACTTATTATTTAAGATACTGTACCACTATGTTTGGGAAGTGAATTTCTGTGACCAGGACTGTTGACCCATGGAAGAAAAAGTCAAATATGCTGCTCCTTTCGAGGCTGGAGGAGACGATTAACAGCTGTTACCGCCGGGGGCTTTATCTGGAGTCCGCAAGGGCAGCAGAAAAGGCATGTAAAATTGCCAGGGAGACTTATGGTCCTGACCACCGGTCAGTCGCTGTTTATGCCAACAATGCCGCGCGGATGAGAAAAGCCTATGAGGAAAGCTGCCTGCTTTCAGCAAATCAGCAGGAGGTGGTTTCCCGTCAGCCGGCCGGGGGAAAGGGCAGGACCAGGCCTGTTTTAAAGGTAGTTAGTGTGCTGGCGCTGGCGCTTTTTGTGACTGCCGGATTTGCCGGTGGTGCCGCAACAGTTCCCCCCGAAAATTATCAGCCTGTTTATGCAGCGGCTGCAGTGACTGATGGTCTGAATATGCCTTATTACCGTATCAAAGCTGATTTTGACCCTGCCTCACGGCTGATAGCGGGAGAGGAAGAGGTTTCCTTTATATGCCGGGAACCGGTGGAGGAAGTGAAATTTAACCTGTACATGAACCGCTACCGGGATAACAGCCTGGACAACTCGGAGATCCGGCGTTATGCAGTGCGCAATGGCAGGGACACAGGGTATATTGAGATAGAGGATGTTACTATTAACGGGGAAACAGTATATTTTGAAGCCAGAGGGGAAACCCTCAGGGTAGCCCCCGGGAGTGGAGGTTTTACACGTGGGAAGCATGCCCTGGTGATCAAGTTCAGGGTAAAGGTACCTATGATTGCCGACCGGGTCGGAGGCACCCGGAGGGGTATCTGGCTGGGAAACTGGCTGCCTGTGCTCAGTGCTGATAACCGGGAGAACAGGCCCACAGAAATTGGGGACCCCTTTGTCAATATGTCATCAACATATGAATTTCAGTTTTCGGTCCCTGAGGAATTTAACCTTGTGTTAAGTAATATCAGCGATGTCCGGCAGCAGGGAAGCAAAAAAACATACACAGGTGTCCTGGAACGGGTGCGTGACCTCCCGGTGTTCTTAAACAGGGGCTACCGGGAAGCCGTGGCCAGGGAGGGGGAAACAGAAATCCATTATTACTATTATTCACCCGGCAGCCGTCCGCAGGAGGTCCTTGCTGCTGCCCGGAAGGCCCTGGCATTTTTTAACGGGAATGTGGGCAAATATCCGTGGCAGCAACTGAACATTGTGGAAAATGACATGTTCTTAAATGGTATGGAGTATTCCACAATGATACTGCTTTCAGAAGGGACATCGGGGGGGAACATGGCAAATACAGTTTTTCACGAGGTGGCCCACCAGTGGTTTTATAATATTGTGGGCAGTGACCAGTACAATGCCCCATATATTGATGAGGGCCTGGTAGAGTTTTTTACCTCTTATGCGCAGAGCGGTCGTGTTTTTTCCAGCCAAACCGGCGTTACCGGGGGTCTTAGCAGAGGCCTGGACGGGTTTGATTCATGGCAGGAATACAGGAATGTCCACTACAGGAATGGACGAAAGCTGTTCGAACAATTGTATGTAATGTTGGGAAAAAATGAGTTTGATAATTTTATTAAAGAATATTATGATAGATATAAGTTTGGCTTTGTTTCAGCCACAGAATTCAGGATGATACTGGATGGTAAACTCAGGGAAGACCAGGTAAGGCAATTACTTGATTAATACCGCTTTCGCAGTGACAGGCCTGGCGCGTCATCGGTCCAGGCATACTTTTTTGACAGGGCAGGGGGAGAATATGGAATTTGTACTGAATGGAGATCCCGTGGAATATACTGAATACATCAGGGCTCACGGGGGCAATTTTCTGCAGACCCTAGAGTGGGCCAGAGTAAAATCTGACTGGAAGAACATTTATTTTGTGATCAGGGACCAGGGTGTTGTCAGGGGGGCCGGAAGTATCCTGATCAGGAGGCTTCCGGTTATCGGAAAGAATTTTATGTACTGCCCCAGGGGCCCGGTTCTGGACTACAACGACAGGGAAGTACTCCGCTTTTTTACTGACAAGATAAAAGAGATATCCCGGCAGTATAATGCCATCATGTTAAAGGTTGACCCTGATATTGAGGCAGCGGAAAAAGAAAAGGTTGACAATCTCTTTGCTCTGGGGTTTAAACGAAAGCCCCTGACCCTGAATTTTGAGGGTATCCAGCCCCGCTTTGTGTCCCGCCTGGATATTACTCCTGACCTGGAAGAGGTGATGGCAGGTTTCCATCACAAAACCAGGTATAATATCCGCCTGGCGGAACGCAAAGGGGTCAAGGTGCGTGTTGGAGCCAGGGATGACCTGAAAGCATTTCATAGGATCATGGAAGTAACGGGTTTGCGGGATAATTTTGTGGTCAGGAGCCTGGCATATTTTCAGAAAATGTATGACGAACTGGTACCCCCCGGCTATATGAGGCTTTACCTTGCCGAATATGGGGACAAGGTACTGGCCGGGGCCATTTCCCTGGCCTTCGGAGATAAGTGCTGGTACCTGTACGGCGCCAGCAGCAATGAACACCGGAACCTGATGCCAAATTACCTGATGCAGTGGGAAATGATCAGGTGGGCCAGGGAAGAAGGGTGTGACATTTATGATTTTCGGGGAATTTCCGGTGACCTTGACCCTTCCAACCCCCTTTACGGGCTTTACAGGTTTAAAAAAGGATTTAACGGTAAATTCACCGAGTTTGCCGGAGAATTTGACCTTATATTTGACCCGCTGATGTACAAGCTGTGGGATGTCGGAATTCCATTGGCAAAGAAACTGCGTTCCAAACTGATTATGGCTAAAAAGAAACTGCGGAAGTAGGGGATGGCCTTGGAAAAGTGGATGGAAATAGACCTTGACAGGTTAAGGAATAATGTTCAGGCCCTGCAGAGTTACTTTAATGTACCCATCATGGCAGTCATTAAGCAAAACGCTTATGGACTGGGGGCCCTGGCCCTGGGGAGCTTTCTCGAGCAGCTGGGGATAAGCTGTTTTGCTGTCACCACAACAGCTGAGGGTGTTGAGCTGAGACAGGGCGGCATCAAATCCCCCATAGTGGTCTTTGCCCCTCTTTATAACGATCCTAAACAGCTTGAGCAATTGTGGGAGTACCGCCTTATTCCTGCCGTTTATTCCCTGGAAGCCGCCGCAATCCTTAATGAATATGCCGCGAAATCAGGCAGGTCCATAGATGTTCATGTAAAAACAGATTCCGGCATGGGCAGAATGGGCTTTGCCCCGGAAGAAATACCGGCATTGGCGCCAAGGCTTTTGGAGCTGGACCGGCTGGTATATAAAGGTATATTCACACATTACAGTAATGCCTTTGAGAAGAAAATGGGCTATACCGCCCTACAGAGGGAAAAATTTCTCAAAGTGGTGACAGAGCTGGGGCAGAAAGGCCTGGATATTCCCCTGAAATACAGCGCCAATTCCCTGGCAGCCCTGAAATTCCCGGAGACCCACATGGATATGGTTAGTATTGGTTCTGCCTTCCTGGGCAACAGTACCGTTAATCCGGCTGTCCCGCTGCAGAAGATATACCGCTGCCGGGTGAAGGTGCTCCAGGTGCGCACCCTGCCGAAGGGGAGCTATATCGGATACAGTAACACGTTCAGGACTAAAAGGACTACCCGGGTTGCCGTACTGCCCATCGGGTACACAGACGGTTTCGGGGTTCAGAAAAAAAATGATGCCTTCAGATTCTCTGATTTCCTCAGGGAACAGTATCACCTGATAAAATCTTTTGTTCGCCCGGCTAACTCGGTATTCTTTGAGGGAAAACCCCTCAAGGTTATCGGGAAGACCAGTCTGCAGCTTACTGTAGTGGACATCGGCAGCCTGCCGCTAAAACCCGGTGATGTTGTTGATGTCAGCCTTAACCCGCTGTTCGCCTCAGCCCGCATGGAGCGGGTCTATGTGGGTACGGCAGCGGCCGGGATGGATGGCGGGGGGCTGCCGGCAAGTGAGATTTATGCCGGGGTCAGGGAGGCTGCCGTCACCGGGCAGTCTCAAAAGCAGGATTAGCGGCATATCTGATTTATATTAAGTCGCAAATAGGATTAAGTATGGGAAAATGAGCAGTGGTTGTACTGCTCATTTTTTTCAGAAGAAATACTGAAAAAAATCGATGTGACCCAACCGCATTTCATACCTCGAAAACCGCATTTTAGACCCTGAAAGCCGCATTTCATACTATCTTGACAGGAAAATACGGGGAATTTGGAAAAAAGCTAGAAACAATGTCAAAAAAAAAACCAAACACCTCTGACCTCTGGGAAAACCGAATGAATCCAGATTCCCCGATAAAAGGCAAACCCGCCGAAAGGCGGGGGCGCAAAGCTACGGGTCTAAAGCATATCACGGCCTACGCCGGTTATTGTGAGATGCTATGACAGCCGGGCTGCCGAAGCAGAATTTGAGATATCACCTTACAGAAAAACACCTACCTTATCGGGTAGGTGTTTTTTGTGTCTGTGGGTATCTGACCCCTTAAACCGTGATACCGAGATAGAACTGGACAAAAACGGCAA
>JAENZJ010000038.1 GCA_016841325.1 Thermincola carboxydiphila | reverse complement strand
ATATATAATGTAATAATAACAAAAGTTTCTATTGAAACTTTAAGGAAACTTTTGTCGATATCCGGAAATTATACTTTGAGGTTATCCGCAATTTTACCTCAAAGTATAATTACCTAAATATTAAAAAAATTTGCAGCTAAATTTCAGCGGTGATTAAAATCTTAATGGAAATCCGGTGATAAGATTGAGATTTACAGACTTTCTTCCGATGACAAAGGAAGAAATGGAGAAATACAATTGGCACTATGTTGATTTTCTGATCATAACGGGAGACGCCTATGTGGACCACCCCAGTTTCGGGTCAGCAATTATTTCCCGGCTGCTGGAGAAAATGGGTTTTAAGGTAGGTATCATTGCCCAGCCTGACTGGCATAACCCTGTTGATTTTACCAGGCTCGGAAGACCGAGGTATGCCTGTCTGGTAACTGCAGGAAACCTTGATTCCATGGTAAGTAACTTTACCGGTAACCGGAACCGGAGAAGAAAGGACATGTATTCCCCAGGAGGCGCTCCGGGAAAACGCCCCGATAGGGCCACTATTGTGTACTGCAACCGTATCCGGGAGGCCTGGCAGGGGGTTCCGCTGATTATTGGCGGTATTGAAGCCAGTTTACGCCGGCTGGCCCATTATGATTACTGGGATAACAGGGTCAGGCGTTCCATTCTGCTGGATTCCAGGGCAGACCTGCTGGTTTATGGTATGGGTGAAAAGCAAATTGAGGAAATTGCCCGGAGACTTGCCAGGGGAGAAACCATAGGAGAACTTAGAGATATTGCCGGAACGGTATATGCGGTGGGAGAGAAACCAACGGGAGGTGCAGTTTACCTTCCCGGATTTGATGAAGTCAACAGTAACAAACTGAAATATGCTGAAGCCTTCAGGCTTGCCTACGGTGAACAGGACCCGTACCGGGGCAGGACCCTGGTCCAGTCGCACGGGCTGCAGTATGTGGTACAGAACCCTCCGGCAAAGCCCCTGACAACAGAAGAAATGGATGCTGTTTATGAATTACCTTTTATGAGGACTTATCATCCTGTTTATGCAAAACATAACGGGATACCGGCCCTGGAAGAAGTCAGGTTTAGTATTACTGCCCAGAGAGGCTGCTTTGGGGGGTGTGCTTTTTGTGCCCTTCATTTCCACCAGGGGTGTATTATTCAGGCCAGGAGTCATGATTCAATTTTGGGGGAAGCCAGACTGCTGACTGAACTGCCGGATTTTAAAGGAATTATCCATGATGTGGGAGGTCCCACTGCTAACTTCAGGATACCTGCCTGTAAGGCCCAGCTTAAAAGAGGTACTTGTCCGGACAGGCACTGCCTTGCCCCTGATAAATGTAAAAATGTAGCCGTTGACCATTCCGACCTTATCGGACTGCTGCAAAAGATGCGCAGCCTGCCCGGGGTCAAAAAGGTCTTTTTGCGTTCAGGACTGAGGTTCGATTACCTCCTGTATGAAAAAAACCCGGAGGTTCTGAGGGAAATATGTAAATATCACATCAGCGGTCAGCTGAAGGTAGCTCCGGAACACGTTTCCCCGAAAGTGCTTAAGATAATGAGGAAACCGGGTCACGACATATATAGGAGGTTTACGGAAAAATACAGTGAAATAAACCGCCGGCTGGGCAAAAAGCAGTATTTGGTGCCTTATTTTATCGCCTCACATCCCGGATGTACCCTTAAGGATGCCGTAGAGCTGGCCGAATATATCAGGGATATGGGATACAATCCGGAACAGGTCCAGGACTTTACCCCAACACCGGGCAGCTTGTCTACGTGCATATATTATACCGGAATCGACCCCCTGACAGGTCAAAAGGTCTATGTGCCCCGGTCACCAAAAGAGAGAAAGATGCAGCGGGCCCTGCTGCAGTACCGCAACCCAAAAAACCGGGGTCTGGTAAAGGAAGCCCTGAAAAAGGCAGGCAGGGAGGACCTGATAGGTAAGGGACCCAAATGCCTGGTCCGCTGAAAAACTTTTTTGACACTTTATGGGTCATAAACTATACTAGTAAATATATATCAAAATCATTTGCCAAATCCGGAGGTCTTAAATTCCAGTGCACAAAATTAATATTTTAAACCTTGGCTGTGCCAAAAATCTTGTTGACAGTGAAGTGATGACCGGCATGCTGCGCAGAGCCGGCTTTGAAATAACTGCTGATCAGGAAAGTGCGGATATAATAATTGTAAATACCTGTGGCTTTATCGCGGATGCCAAGGAAGAATCAATTGATGCTTTACTTCAAGCCGTAGAACATAAAAAGAGCGGCACCTGCAGGGGAATTGTTGCTGCCGGCTGCCTGGCCCAGCGTTACAGCGGGGAAATACTGCAGGAAATTCCGGAACTGGATGGATTAGTAGGTACAGGTGAGATTCCGCGCATCGTTGAAGTAGTTAATGCCGTAATTGATGGTGAGAGAAAGATATTTGTTACAGGAACACCTTCCTTTATTTATAACCACAATATGCCGCGGGAACTTTTGACCCACCCCTATTCAGCCTATATTAAGGTAGCTGAGGGATGTAACAACAGGTGTACCTACTGTGCCATTCCTCAGATTAGGGGGGCATACCGCAGCCGGAAACAGGAGTCCATCATAGCTGAAGCCGGGATGCTTGCTGAGCAGGGTGTCAGGGAGATTAACCTGATTGCTCAGGATACCACCCGGTATGGTCTTGATATCTATGGTGAATATAAACTTGACGAATTGCTGAGATCCCTTTCCGGGATTGACGGACCGGAATGGATCCGGGTCCTCTATGCATACCCAACCCATTTTACCGACAGCCTGATAGAGGTTATTGCTTCTAAAGATAAAATATGCAAATACCTTGATATTCCGCTGCAGCATGCAGATGACGAAATACTCAGGAAAATGAACCGGCAGGGCAGCAGTGCCGATGTGGTCCGGCTAATAGAAAAACTGAGGAAAAACATCCCCGGACTGGCCCTGAGGACATCGTTGATAGTCGGTTTTCCCGGTGAAACCGAAAAAGAATACCAGACCCTGGTCGATTTTGTAAAAATGGTTCGTTTCGACCATATGGGTGTTTTTGTCTTTTCTCCTGAAGAAGGCACACCTGCAGCTGAAATGCCGGGACAGGTACCTGATGAAATCAAAGAATACCGCAAAGACAGGCTGATGAAAATTCAGCAGGAGATATCTTATACCAGGAATATCGGCAAAATCGGGGAAATAATTTCTGTTTTGATTGAAGGAAAAGTCGAAACAGAGCCAGAATTATATGAGGGTCGTACAGAATATGATGCTCCGGAGGTTGATGGTGTAATATCTATCAGGGGTATGAACCTGAAGCCGGGTGATATTGTTCCGGTGAGAATTACTCATGCATACGAGTATGACTTGATAGGAGAGGTAATAAATGAATCTGCCCAATAAAATTACCCTTGCCAGAATAATTCTTGTTCCAGTGTTCCTGGCTATTATCTCAATAAAAATAAAATATGGCCATTTCCTGGCGGCAGCCTTATTTATTCTGGCTGCCAGTACCGATGGTCTTGACGGTTATTTTGCCCGCAAAAGGAACCAGGTTACTAAGCTGGGCAAGTTTATGGACCCCCTGGCTGATAAGCTGCTTATTTCTGCCGCCCTGATTTCACTGGTTGAGCTGGATATGATCTCT
The DNA here is from genome assembly GCA_016841325.1 of Thermincola carboxydiphila. Taxonomy (GTDB): domain Bacteria; phylum Bacillota; class Thermincolia; order Thermincolales; family UBA2595; genus Phosphitispora. The sequence goes on along the minus strand of JAENZJ010000038.1, from coordinate 11,003 downwards.
GCCTGGGTGGCATTTGTGATTATAGGCCGGGAGTTTGCGGTAACAGGGTTGCGCTCCATTGCTGCTGCCGACGGTATTGTTATTTCTGCCAGTAAGCTCGGGAAGCTGAAAACCATTTCACAGATAGTGGCTATTGTTTTCCTGTTAATTCAGGACTTTCCCTTTAATATGCTGAATATTCCAATAGGGAAAATTTCCATGGGTGTGGCCGTGTTTTTCACAATCTGGTCCGGACTTGATTATTTTAGAAGAGCGCGCCACCTTCTTAAGGCAGGTCAGAAATGAGAAAAAAACTCATTATATTGCTGGCATCCGGTTTCGGAATCGGCCTGATCCCCAAAGCCCCCGGAACCTTTGGTACACTCCTGGGAGTCATCCTGGCCATATTATTTCCTGATAATGTATTTCTGATTACCGGTATTGTAGTCCTTGGGACATGGATTTCACAGGAAGCAGAAAAGGCTCTTCAGGAACATGACAGTGCCAGGATAGTTATTGACGAAATAGCCGGTTATTTAATTGCGGTATATGCCTGGGAGGGAATTTACCTTATTATAGGATATCTTCTCTTTCGAACCCTTGATATTCTCAAACCGGTGCCCATTAACCGCCTCCAGAGACTGCCCGGTGGACTGGGAATTATGGCAGATGACGTTGCAGCCGGGTTGATTACCAATATTATTATGAGGGTGGCTGTGGTTATTTTTTAGTGTGATAATTGGCGCCGAGATGACGGGTGCTGGAGGGTCGGAATGTGAAGTATGTGTTTAAAATCAGGGGAAAAACCGGAAGTGTTTTTAAGAAGTGGAGAACAGTTGTTGTTTTCCTTCTTTTGTTTGCAGTGGCAGGTGCTCTGTACGGAAACCGAAAACCGCTGCCGGAAGGTATCTCTGTTGAGACAGAACCCCGAAATGTCCCAGGTGTGGAATTCCTCTGTGACCTTACATACATGAAGGATGGCCAAAAGGTCCATGAACAGGAGATTTTTGACCGGGCCCTGGAGATTATCGGAGAAGCACAGGAATATATACTTATTGATATGTTCCTTTTCAATGATGAATATAACAGGAAATACAGTTATCCGGAACTTTCGTCCCGCCTGGCTGATGCCCTTGTAGAAAAGAAACGCCTACATCCCCGGACAGAGATTATCTTTATAACTGATGAAATTAATACTTTTTATGGCTCCTACCCGTCAAAACACCTGGAACGCCTGAAGGAAAACGGTATCCGGGTTTCCCTTACCGACCTTACGGAAATAAGGGATTCCAACCCGGTTTATTCGGGTTTTTGGAGAGTTTTTCTCCAGTGGTTTGGTTCAGAGGGTAAGGGCTGGCTGCCCAATGCCTTTAGTCCGGATTCTCCCGGGGTAACCCTGCGCTCCTATCTTAAACTGCTGAATTTTAAGGCTAATCACAGAAAGGTTATTGTAACTGACAGGCATTCTCTGGTAACATCAGCTAACCCGCATGATGCCAGCGCGTTTCACTCTAACATAGCGTTTGTGGTTGAGGGAAGCATCACCCAACAGGTTTTGCAGTCTGAAGCTGCAGTGACGGCATTTTCGGGGAATTCCGCCGGAATACCCCTGACGGTGGATAACGCATCACAGTCCGAAGTATCGGATGGTAATATACAAGTCAGCCTGCTGACTGAGGGGAAAATAAAAAAACACCTGATAGATTCTGTCAGGAATTCAAAACCGGGTGACCTGATCCAAATGGGGATGTTTTATCTCGGCGAACGGGACCTCATTGAAGAACTCCTGAAGGCATCAGAGAGGGGGGTTGATATTAGGCTGGTCCTTGACCCTAATAAGGATGCCTTCGGAATCGAGAAAAACGGGATCCCTAACAGACCGGTGGCCTCAGAACTAAACCAAAAGTCAGAAGGCAGGATCCAAATCAGGTGGTATGATACCCATGGTGAACAATACCACACCAAGATGACCATGATTCAGGGCAAGCAGAATACGGTGATTTTTGGCGGCTCGGCAAACCTGACCAGGCGGAACATAGGTGATTATAACCTGGAAGCAGACCTGAAAATTGCCGCACCTAACGATAGCAGGGTGGTCAAAGAAGTATCGGCATATTTTAAAAAGATATGGCATAATGACGGTGGGAAATTTACGGTTGATTACGAAAAATACCGTGATGCCTCCAAATTGAAATATATCGTTTACCGGTTCCAGGAATGGAGCGGCCTCTCGAGTTTCTGAGAGGCCGACATTTTCAAACAGATAAGTGGTACCGGAGATAACATCCGCTTTTTTCATGCATAGTATGTAAACAGGAGTGGATGTATATGAGAAGATTACCGGCAATTAATCCCGAGCAGGCGGCTGACCTTGGGGTGCGTCTTCAGGAAATTGGGCAGATCCTTATTGCTGTCACCAACTTCCTGTCACAGCAGTCTGTATCGGGCAGTAAAAATCAGTTAACCACAGAAGCACCAAAAGTCCCGCAGCTCCAGGGACTACCACAGCCCCCATTGCCGGTGGCGCAACTGCTGCAGCAGTTATTCCCGCAGCTTAAGCTGCCACAGGCTGGGAACGAAGTACTTGTTTCGCAGTCAGCAGAATTAAACGACCGGATTAACCGGCTGCAGGACCAGTTAGTATCCCTGCACGAGGAATTACCACAACTCAGGGAGGAGATCAGCCGTTTCAGAGAGCAGATGGGAGACTTAGAGGATTTTATCAGGAATCTACAGGCATGACCTGACCACCTGCTTTGCAGGTGGTCACCACTATTTAATGGCGGATAGCCTACCCTGCTTCAGTGGCAGATATGTTATAGCACCTTCTGTATGACAGGGGGAGGTGTGTTCTGAAAGGCGGACTCTGTCGCCCGTCCGCCCCGCACTATTTAACTGGTTAAGTGGCAGATATGTTCCGAAAGAACGAGTCTGACGTCAGCTTGTTACCGGTTCCCGCACAAAGTGCGGGAACCGGTAACAAGCTGAGTTGTAGCCGTTCTGAGGAATATATCTGCCACTGCTTTTCCAAACATTCCATAAGGAACTGTCCAAAGGCATATGTTATAATGAGCCTATCAGGTAGAAGGGGGAGGAAAAAGTTGCAAATTAAAGGAATCAGAGTATATGTTGTAGTAATAGTCCTTGTCGTTACTCTGGGTGTCCTCCTGAGTGTACAGTATGTTTATCAGAAATATAATGTTGAACAGCCGCTTTTCAAGATGTATTCAGATACTAAGCTTGTGGATGATGTCAAGCTTGATAATGAGGGGGAAGTGGCCACGGTTATCCTCAGTGTCAGGAAGACAGAAGACCTCAAGGGGGCATACCGGGAGCTGCACGGCTATACTGAAGAAATACTGGGACACAATCAGTTCAGTATGGAATTAAAGGACAAGAGGACAAAGGAACTTTCGGATGCCTATTATAACAGCCAGTATATCATTTATGAGGCGCTGGCAAAAGGCGATTTTACCAAAATGGCTGCGGAAATACAGGAAAATGCCGCAGATGCAGGGGCCAGATCAAGGGTGTTTATTGACAATGATAATATCTATATTTCATTTATCAGGGGCGATAAGTACCTTTATGAGGTAATTCCCAGGAATAATGCAGCATTGGAAGTTTCCGGTATGTTAGGACGTGATATGTGATGACAAAGGGACTAATAAAAGAAATAGGGCTTGGAATAGGTCTGGCCTTTATGGGCTTTCTTGTCTGGAAGGGTTATGATATCCTACCACTGATGTTTATCTTTGGATTCTTTGCGGCCATGTACTTTCTTGCCGAAAGCAAAGGACTCGTTAAACCGGTGGGAGTACAGGAAGTTTCCGGCAAGAACGCCAGTGAGGTTTATTTTGATGATATCGGCGGACAGGCCTCGGCTATCAAAGAGCTTAAAGAGGCCCTTGATTTTATTAAAAACTATGACAAGATAAAAGAACTTGGTATCAGACCCCTGAAAGGGATTCTTCTTCTGGGCCCTCCGGGAACAGGGAAGACCCTGATGGCAAAAGCGGCAGCAACATATACCGATGCTGTTTATATTGCCACCAGCGGTTCGGAATTTATAGAAATGTATGCCGGGGTCGGCGCCCAGAGGGTCAGGAAACTCTTTAAAACAGCCAGGGAAAAGGCCGCCAAGCTGGGTAAGAATAATGCCCTGATCTTTATCGACGAAATAGACGTCCTTGGGGGCAGAAGAGGCCAGAACAGCAGTCATATGGAGTATGACCAGACCCTAAACCAGCTCCTGGTTGAAATGGATGGCATGAAAACAGATGATTCCACGAAGGTCCTTTTGATTGCCGCCACCAACAGGGCTGATATGCTGGACCCGGCATTGATGAGGCCGGGCAGGTTTGACAGGCATGTTAAAGTTGACCTGCCATGTAAGGATGGCAGGTCCGAAATACTGAAGATTCACACCAGGAATAAACCGCTGGAGAGCGATGTTGACCTCAGGGAAATTGCCAGGGAGACCTTTGGCTTTTCCGGGGCACACCTGGAGAGCCTTGCCAATGAGGCTGCCATTTATGCCTTCAGGGAAGGTAAGGACAGTATCAGTCTAAAACACTTTAAGGAAGCAATTGACAAAGTTATTATGGGTGAAAAACTTGATAAACGTCCTAATGCAGACGAACTGAAAAGGGTTTCCATCCATGAAACAGGACATGCCCTGATGAGTGAAATCCTAAAACGAGGTTCTGTATCCACACTTACCATCAGCCCCAGGGGCAATGCCCTGGGATATATGAGGCAGACACCGGAGGATGACACTTACCTCTACACCATAGATTATATGGAAAACCAGATTTGTATTATGCTGGCCGGGGCGCTGGCAGAGGAGCTTATTTTCAGCAACAGGAGCACAGGGGCGTCTAATGACTTTGAAAAGGCTGTTGATTTGGCTAAAAAGATTATCCTTTCCGGGATGTCCAGACTGGGTGTGGTATCAGAAGACAGCCTTCCCAAGGATAAAATGTATGATGTGATTACAGAGATAATCAGGGAACAGGAAGACAGGGTCCGCAATACCCTTTTGCCCTACAAGGAAAGAATAATTCAGGTGACAGATATTCTCCTGGAGCAGGAACAGCTTTCCGGGACCGATTTCAGAAATCTGGTTATTGAGAATGATGAACCTGTAGAAGAAGCTGTGTAAAAACAAAATTTTGTTCAATAATACGGGGCTGGCTGTGAAAAGAGATTTCTTTCAGCCGGCCCTGTTGATTTTGAGTTAGCCTCTGAATCAATAAATATTACCCTGTAATGGAAGGTTTTAAGGCAAAATAAAAAGAATAATATGTAAGGTAAGGAAGTTAACAATTTTATTTCGGAAAGGGGCTGGGCCATGCGGGCCGAACTGATTTCAACAGGAACAGAACTTCTTTTGGGACAGATTGTGAATACAAATGCCCAGTTTATTGGACAGCGACTGGCAAAACTGGGAATAGACGTATTTTTCCAGACAACTGTCGGAGATAATGAAACACGCCTCCGGGAGACTGTGCAGACTGCCATGGGAAGAGCTGACCTTATTATTGTTACCGGAGGCCTTGGTCCGACATCAGATGACCTTACCAGAGAAACTATTGCGGGCCTGCTGGGGCTGGAACTGGTTATGGATGAGGAATCCCTGGCACATATCAGGAATTTCTTTGAGGTCAGGGGCAGGACAATGCCTCAAATCAATACCAAACAGGCACTCAACCTTGCCGGGGCTGTTATTATCCCCAACAGGATTGGTACGGCACCCGGAAGCATTGTGGAATATGAGGGAAAGAGTATAGTCATTCTTCCGGGACCACCTGTTGAAATGAGGCCCATGTTCCTGGAAACCGTAGAGGAATATCTCAGGAAAAAAACCGGAACTGACAGGGCAGTTATTGTCTCCAGGGTGATAAAAATTATGGGAATAGGCGAATCCAGTGTAGAAGAGTGTATCAGGGACCTTGTAGATAAACAGGTAAATCCCACGATTGCCTTCCTGGCCCCCAAGGGAGAGGTTTATATCAGGCTTACGGCAAAAGCAGCCTCAGAAGATGAAGCCAGGCGGGTGATTAACGGTGTTGAAGCCGAGATTAGGGAAAGGCTGGGAGAGTATATTTATGGTACAGATGATGACACCCCGGAAGGTGTTGTGGCAGGGCTGCTGAATAAATGCGGACTGACAGCTGCCACCGCAGAGTCATGTACAGGTGGGCTGATTGCTTCCAGGCTCACTGATATTCCAGGGGTATCAGAGAACTTTCTCTGTGGATTTATTACCTATTCCAATGAAGCTAAGGTCAATATCCTTGGGGTATCCCGCAAGACACTGGGAAAATACGGAGCAGTCAGTGAACAGACAGCCCTGGAAATGGCTGCCGGGGCCAGGAAGGCCGGGGGCACTGATGTGGCTGTTTCGGTTACCGGGATAGCCGGTCCCGGAGGGGGGACCCCTGAAAAACCTGTCGGACAGGTTTATATCGCCATTGCCGGTGAAAAGACCGCCTATGCCGTTAAAAACCTCTTTACCGGTGACCGGGAGGTTATCAGGTGGCAGTCGGCAAATGTGGCCCTGAATATGTTGCGGAGGTACCTGCTGCAGTATCAAAACCAGAAGGGATGAAACTATGAAGAAATATCTGCACTATGTATCGATCCCTTTATTTGCAGTAATAGGAGCAATTGTTTTTGTAAATCTTTTTGCACAGGTTGATTTTAACCTGCAGGCACTGCAGGCCAGAATATCAGTACAGGCTTCCACAGAGGGGTATACGGTGCTGCAGATAAACCCCTTCGGAGAAGTAAAGGCCAGGACACATAAGACACCCCTGAGAGTGAATATTTCCCTGGAAAATATTGATATAGACCACCTAACAGAACTGCTTGCTGCGGGAACGGAACAGGAAAAAATTATTAAGGATGCACGGAATGCTTTAGATGCTGCTCTGCGCAAGTTTATTGTCATGACAGCGGTATTGGGTTTTGCAGGCGGCATGTTCGGAGTACTGGTTATCCAGAAAAGAAAGCCCAGGGAGCTTTTGCTGGGAGGGGTTATCGGATTTGCTGCGATTTCCCTGCTTATGATGGTGACATACAGGACGTTTGACATTCAGAAATTTCAATACCCCGAATATAATGGTGTTATCAAGGCTGCTCCATGGATGATAGGACTGGCCGAAGAAGCATTTAACACCGTAAACACCTGGGGAAAACAGATGCGCGGTATTGCTGTCAACATGAACGGACTGTTCCAGAGGGTGGAAAGCCTTCAGGCAATTGAACCCGGTGATGGGGAAATTAAGGTCCTTCATGTATCTGACATTCATAATAATCCGGTTTCACTGGAATTTATTGATCAGGTGGTGAGGACCTTCGGAATAGACCTGATTATTGATACCGGTGACCTTTCAGATTTCGGAACACCTCTTGAGGCCGCTCTGTTTGAGGGAATTAAGAAACTCGGTGTACCCTACGTTATTGTCCCCGGCAACCATGAAACCCCGGCAATAATTGAGGAAATGAAGCAAATTCCAAATGTAATGGTTATCAAAAACGGGGTTCTGGATGTTAAGGGAATCAGGATAGCAGGTATTGCAGATCCGGCATCAGGTTCTGCCGATTACAGGGTGACTCCGGAACAATTAAAAGAGTCTAGCCTGAAACTGAAGGGTATCATAAGAGGTGCGGAGAAAAAAACGGACCTGGCTGCTGTCCATAATGCCAAAATAGCAGAAGGTTTGGGGGGAAAGGTCCCCGTAGTCCTCAGCGGTCATAGCCACCGGTTCAAAATAAGTTTACAGGAGAACTCAGTATTTATCAATGCCGGAACGTCCGGGGCTTCCGGGATAGGCGCCCTGCAGACTGACAGCGAAATTCCCTATTCATTTGTTCTGATGCACTTTGACCGCACTGATGCGGGGGTGAATTTAAAATATACGGATACAATTACGATATCTAACCAACAGAGCGGTTACAGTCTGGAAAGAAAGATTTATCCGGAGTTATCTAAAACAGTTTCTGAAAGTTAATGACAAAAAATGATTATCTGATATAATAAATAGAGTATAATTATCGACGAAAAAGAATGCATTTCATCTTTTGAGAGGAGACCTTATTTTGCATGTATGACAAAAAGAAGTTTGGAAATCTTGAAATAAGCAAAAAGATTTTTAATGCCGTCAGTGAGATGGGTTTTGAAGCGCCGACACCCATACAGTCAGAAGCGATTCCTCTGCTTTTGGAAGGGAAAGATGTAATCGGACAGGCTCAGACCGGTACAGGTAAGACTGCCGCATTTGGCATTCCAATTATAGAAATGTTAAATCCGAGATTTCGGGGTGTACAGGCACTTGTCCTTACTCCCACCAGGGAACTGGCTATACAGGTTGCCGAAGAAATAACCAAAATCGCCAAATATAAGGAAACACGCGCCCTGGCCATATATGGAGGCCAGTCTATTGATAGGCAGATACTTGCCCTGAAAAGAGGAGTACAGATAGTTGTCGGTACTCCCGGGAGGATACTGGACCACCTCAGGAGGAAAACCCTCAGGCTGCACAATCTTTCTTTTATGGTCCTTGATGAAGCAGATGAAATGCTTGATATGGGATTTATTGAAGATATCGAAACCATACTGAAGGAAACCCCTGAAACCAAGCAGACCCTGCTCTTTTCGGCAACAATGCCCAGGGAGATACAGGTTCTGGCCAGGAAATACCTGAAAAACCCGGAATTACTCTCTGTCAGCAAAGATGAACTTACTGTTCCCAAAATTGAGCAGGTTTTTTATGAAGTAAAGGAATTTAACAAACTGGAAGGTTTGTGCCGTGTCCTTGATACCTCTGAGATCAATCTGGCCATTATTTTCTGCCGAACCAAGCGAGGTGTTGATGAGCTTGTCGCTGGCCTTGAGGCGCGGGGTTACGAGGCTGACGGATTACATGGGGACCTGACCCAGGCCCAGAGAAACAGGGTTATGAAAAAGTTCCGTGAAGGTAATGTAGAGATACTGGTTGCCACTGACGTTGCCGCCAGGGGACTTGATATTGATAATGTAAGCCATGTTATTAATTACGACCTCCCCCAGGATCCGGAATCTTATGTGCACCGTATCGGACGCACGGGAAGGGCAGGCAAATCAGGTATTGCAGTATCATTTGTGATCCCAAAGGAGTACAGGCTGCTGCGGCTGATTGAGAAGACAATCAACACCAGGATCAGGAGGCTTAAGCTGCCAAGTTTTGAAGATGTGTTCGAACGGCAAAGGGAAGTCATTATTGAGAAGCTTTCCGAAACTATTGAACAGGGGAAGTTAAGCCATTACCGGGCCATTATAGAAGAGATGGGAAGTACTCATGATACTGTTGACATTGCAGCAGCAGCCCTGAGACTGGCTTTTGATATTGAGGGGTCACAGGATTTCAGTGAAGGTGATAACGGAGCTGAATTTGGTAATACCGGGGCTGAGCCGGGAATGGTGCGGCTTTTTATGAGTATCGGAAGGTCTGATGATGTCAGACCCCAGGACATAGTTAAAACCATTGCCGAGGAGGCGGGGATTCCCGGGAAGGTAATCGGTGCTATCAAAATATTTGACAGGTTTACTTTTGTAGAGGTACCCCAGGATGCTGCCGAGAAAGTACTTTATTCAATGCATAAAAATGTGATTAAAGGTAAGAGGGTCCATGTTGAACCTGCAAAGGCAAGAAACAGATAGCAGCCGCTGTGGTTGCTATCTGTTTTTGGCAAAGAAAGAGTTTTAAAAAACAGAGGTAAAATATGTGAATGAGGACCAGGTAATTAAAACACTTAAAACAAAGGCACAGGTAATAACAAATGCGTGGTATGGGCTTCATGTGCTAAATATTGACAAAATTGGACCATTTGAACAATACCTGAGGACTCGGTTTGCTATTGACAGGCAGTTGTGCTATAACCTAATCCATATCATTTGCAGGTATCTGGAAAACATGGATGTCATTGAAGAAATGCAGGGATGGATAAACAGCGCCCTGGCAGTCAGTCCGCCGGAAAGAATTCCTTATGACCTCATCAGCCTGAGGATGAATTTTCTTAAAGAAGTTATTGACAATGAATTAAACGGTCTGGAAGCGGGCGGAAAGGTATCAGGTTTCGCGGTTTGCCGGTACCGGGCCCAGATTGCCGGCTTACTGGAGTTTGTAAAAAAGGAATATATTAAGGCCGCGTTGAAACAGTATACAAAAGAACCACCGGAGAAAAACGTAAATAGTGATTGACAGGATTTTAAATTATTGGGTATAATTAAACAAGGGAAACCGAACACATGTTTGAGGAGGGTGTTTGATGTCAGATAAAATTAAGGCTCTTGAAATGGCTCTAAGCCAGATTGAAAAACAGTTTGGTAAAGGCTCAATTATGAAGCTCGGAGAAGCAGCGGCCAAAATGAATGTTGAAGTAATTCCCACAGGAGCTCTGAGCCTGGATATTGCACTTGGAGTCGGTGGCATTCCCAGGGGCAGGGTTGTGGAGATTTATGGCCCGGAATCATCAGGTAAGACTACAGTGGCTTTACATATTCTTGCAGAGTCCCAGAAAATGGGTGGTACGGCTGCTTTTATTGATGCGGAACATGCCCTTGACCCTGTATATGCCAGGAAACTGGGAGTTGATATCGATAATCTGCTGGTATCCCAGCCTGATACCGGGGAACAGGCCCTTGAAATTGCAGAAGCCCTTGTCAGGAGCGGGGCAGTTGATGTCATTGTTGTTGACTCCGTTGCCGCCCTTGTTCCCAGGGCTGAAATTGAGGGGGAAATGGGTGATTCCCACGTGGGACTGCAGGCCAGACTGATGTCACAGGCCCTCAGAAAACTGACAGGAGCAATATCCAAATCCCATACAGTGGCTATTTTTATAAACCAGATTAGGGAAAAAGTCGGAGTCATGTTTGGAAATCCTGAGACAACTCCGGGGGGAAGGGCGTTGAAATTTTATGCCTCTGTCAGGCTTGAGGTAAGGAAAACCGAGACTCTGAAACAAGGAGCAGACATTGT
>JAENZJ010000048.1 GCA_016841325.1 Thermincola carboxydiphila | reverse complement strand
TAGTAATGAAAAGGTGCCGGGTATAGATGATCCCGACACCTTTTATACTTGTTTAATGGCCAAGGTAAGCCTTGACAATACTATCATCCTTACTCAATACGTCGGCGTTCCCTTCCATAACTATATTCCCCGTTTCAATTACGTATCCCCTGTGGGCAAGCTTAAGAGCCGCTTTTGCGTTTTGTTCCACAAGAAGGATTGTAGTGCCGCCTTCATTAATCTGTTTAATAATATTCATTATTCCCTGTACAATTATGGGGGCCAACCCCATTGAAGGCTCGTCCAGCAGGAGCACCTTTGGGTCGGTCATTAGAGCTCGCCCGATGGCCAGCATCTGCTGCTCCCCGCCTGACAGCAGGCCTCCCATTTGTTTGCGCCTGTCTTTCAGCGCCGGGAAGAATTCCATTACCTTTTCAATTCTGCGTTTTCTTTCTGCATCGTTCTTTAAAGTAAATGATCCCATTTCGAGGTTTTCCTGGACGTTTAGTTCCTTAAAAATCCTGCGCCCTTCGGGGACGTGGATCACGCCCATCTCAACAATTGTATGGGGAGGCGCATTTGTGATATCCTTTCCGTAGAACTCCACCTTCCCGGAGCATGCCGGCACCAGGCTGGATATAGTCTTAAGGGTGGTACTCTTTCCGGCACCATTGGAACCTAAAAGTGTAACAATTTCTCCTTCACGAACGTCCAGGCTGATACCCTTAAGTGCGTATATATGTCCGTAGCGGGTTTCAAGGTTTTTCAGGGAAAGAACTACTTGACTCATACGGCATCCTCCTCTTTCCCCAGATATGCTTCTATTACCTTGGGGTTATTCTGAACTTCCTGGACACTTCCCTCTGCAATCTTAATTCCGTAGTCAATTACAAATATTTTTTCCGAAATCTTCATTACCAGGCCCATATCGTGCTCGATCAGGAATACCGTAATTTTTCTCTCATCCCTTATACGCCGTATTAACTGTATTAACTGCATTTTTTCATCATAGTTCAGTCCGGCGGCGGGCTCATCCAAAAGCAATAGCTTGGGCTGAGTTGCCAGAGCCCTTGCCCACTCTACCCTTCTTTGGTCTCCATAGGGCAGATTTTTTGCTACTCTGTCTTTCTTGTCCAATATACCTATAAAGTCCATACATTCCATTGCGACTTCCCTTATTCTTTTTTCCTCTGCTCTCTGAGAAGCGGGTCTTAGTACGGCCCCTGCTACGCCTGAAGAAGCGCGGCAATGCATCCCGGCCATAACGTTTTCCATAACAGTTAAATTCTTGAAAAGCCGAAGGTTCTGGAATGTCCTGGCCATCCCCAAGGCTGTGATTTTATGAGGCTTCAGTTTCATAACACTCTTGCCCTCGAACCGTACATCCCCCTCCTGGGGTTTATAAAAGCCGGTCAGACAGTTAAATAGCGATGTTTTCCCTGCCCCGTTTGGCCCAATAAGGCTCTCAATAGAACCTTCATCGATCCCAAAGCTGACATTATTGACTGCCGTAAGTCCTCCAAATCTTAATGTTAGGTCTTTAATCTCTAAAATCACCATATTTCACCCCGTCCGATATATATTTTTCCCCGCGGTAAGTATCAGGTATGACTGTGGTTAGTATCAGGTATTGCGTTCAGGCCACAGCCCTTGGGGACGGTAAATCATCAGAATTAACAACACCACAGCAAAGAAAAACATCCTGTACTGGCCAATCCCTCTGAAGACCTCGGGGAAAATTACCATTACAAACGCCCCGAGTATTACCCCTGGGATCTTTCCCATTCCCCCAAGTACTACCGCCAGCAAAATCATAACCGACTGCGTAAACAAAAAGGATTCGGGTG
>JAENZJ010000009.1 GCA_016841325.1 Thermincola carboxydiphila | reverse complement strand
CAGATAACATTAACAGGCCTATAAAACCGTAAAATATCAGCATATGTGCCAGCCACCGGCCGATGCTTTTTTCTGCCAGCTGTTTCTGAAAGAGCACTTCTCTGAAAAATGCCTTTAACATTATCAGGAAATCAGGCTCATTATACAGGGACTCCCTCCGGGCTTTAGCGTATATGGAAATCTTATAACCCAGTCCGGTAATCAGAAGTAACATCCCCAGGGACTGAATCACCCAGAAGTAGGTCCAGGGCTTATAATACAGTTCTGCACCACCCATTATCTATACACTCCCCTTTGGCATCAACTCTAACTAGTTTTTAACTGCATTCTCTATTTTGGAACGGTTAACTTCCAGTCCTATAAAAACCAGTTTATTTCTATCTGCTTCCCTGATTTCGCCAAAGTTGACCTGTCCATTTACATAATCAAAGGTCTCCGGACCGTCCTCTGTCCTAATAATACCCTTGGCCCGGTAAATATTGCCATAGTCTCCGCTTTTAAGGTTTTGTAAAAGCTCAGCAATCTTATCTCTGGGCACTATACCGTCAAAAGTGAAGGACTCGGCATGAAACTGCGGGGAATAGTGATAGTGAACCGTCTCACCTTTAACGGCCGCCTCGGGAATTTCTGCCTGGCAGTATACTGTAGGTATGATCAATGTCGAAGGATTGATTTCCATTACTGCCTTCCTGCACTCTTCAAGGATCTCGGGGGAAACCAGGTCTGCTTTGTTCAATAATACTATATCCGAGTTCTTAAGCTGATCTAAAAAGAAATTACCAATATCGTCTTCCCTGATGATTTCGATAAAAAAGGTCATATCAATCACACCGATTACAGGAGCGAACTCCAGTTTTTCGGCAAAATCAGCACCCTTGAGGCCCAGGAGGATTGATGAAGGAGAAGCAATGCCTGAAGGTTCAATAATAAGCTGCCCGGGATTAAAATTCTCCATAATCTCTCTTACAGCATCTACCAGGCTTTCCCGGAGGCTGCAGCATATACATCCTGAAGGCATTTCAACCACATTCAGGTTGTTACCCTCAGAAACCAGGGTCCCGTCAATTCCCAACTCTCCGAACTCATTTACCAGTATAGCTGTATCCGGACCGCTTTCCCTGACAAGATTTTTCAAAAGAGTCGTTTTACCAGCTCCAAGAAAACCACATATTAGTTGTACTTTCATAACTGTACATCCTGCTCCTTCTCTTTTACCAGTTGACTGTTTTAAGCATGGGATCGATTAAAAAACTGCTGAAAAAACATTTATATTAAGCATTTTTATTTATGCCTGTTTTCCGTTTCTGGTTCCGCCTAAAGGACATGCCAGCACACAAAGGCCGCATATATATTTCTGAAATACTCTTACAGTATATGTCATATGGTGAGCACAGGCATCAACATCTATAAAGGGTTCCGCAATTTCTCCGCGGCGCCACTTAACATTTCTGATCGCTGAAGCAGGACAGGCATTGACACATTTGGAACAGTCTCCGCATTTACTCTCAGTGTATGGGGTTTGAGATATTTCCAGTGGCGCATCTGTGAGGACGGTTGCCCAGCTTAGGCGGGCTCCGTACAGGTGGTTTACAAGCAACCCGCTCTTCCCTACCCAGCCTAAACCCGAACAGGTGGCTGCGGTTTTATGCGGAAATAGTGGGTACAGCTTGGAAATTAAACTTCCATCAGGTTTAGCTGTATCAGGAGGAATGGCAAGTGTCCGCCAGCCCCTGCTTTTAAGAAAGGTGGTTACTTTCTTCTGAACTGCATCCAATACTCTGTCTACCTCTTCATACTGATTAGAATAGGCAGTCATTGAACCACATTTATAGGTACCACTATACTTGGGATGCCTGACAGCTATGGCAATGGCATTTGGCATATGTTTTAATTCAGGTGCCAGACCCACACTGACATCTCCAAAACCTGCCAGCGTAGCTCCCCATCCAATAATTTTATCCTTCAATTCACCTGAATTAATTGTCTTGGTCCGGTTCTCTTTTAAGCGCAGCGGAAAATTAAGCATATCCGGCACCCTCTCCCATTAGTAAATTTCCTTAAATATATTATAATTTATCATATGTTAGCGGAGGGGCAGAGCCCCTCCCCTAAGCAATTTTTAGTAAACGCCGTGATCCCATTTCGGAGCCGGCAGGTACTCCCAGGGTTCTCCCTTGTGGGTCTTGTCTACGATTTCAACACACTTAGCAGCATATTCAAATGCATAAGGAATTCCAGGGCCTCCGGGAACAAAACCTCCGGCCATCATTCCAATAGCTGCAGCTTCAAATGTCTCTTCAACAGTTGCTCCAGCCCTTGCTGCAGGATAGGCATGAACAATACACCTTGGTGAACAATAAGAAACAGCACATGCCATAAAAATCAGTTCCTTAAATTTCCGGCTTAAAGCGCCGTCTGCCCACATGCTGTTGTAGAAATCAGCAAAGGTAACGCCTGCCTTGGGATTAATCTCATTGATTACCTTAAACATCCGGGGAACAAAAAGCATGTTCTGATCCATGTACTTGTTAGCTTCTTCTGCAGTCCACTTTTTCTCTTCACTCATAAATATTTGTCGCTCCTTTCAACTAGTTAAAATTATTTTTTTCTGTCTGGAGAAATAAGTACTTTTCTTTCACCTCCCATGATATTTATGCCTTTAAGGGTCCCCGTTTATTCAGGAAGACCCGCTAAAGCCTTCTTCAGACTTTTCTCTAGCCCTCTTCTATCATCTCCAGGATCTTTCTCCGGTTGCGGCAAAACTCGGCATCGGTCCGGTTACGCGGCCTGGGAAGGTTAATATTCAAAACCCTTTTTATCCTCCCCGGCCTGGCACCCATGATGATCAGCCTTTCAGACAAAAATACCGCTTCATCAATATTGTGGGTTACAAAGAGAATAGTTTTCTTCTCTTTTTCCCATAAATCTATAAGTTCCGCCTGAAGCATATTCCGGTTAAACGAATCCAATGACGCAAAAGGCTCATCCATTAACAGGAGCTTTGGGTTGTAAGCCATCACCCTGGCAATGGCGATTCGCTGTTTCATACCTCCTGACAACTGCCCGGGGTAATAACTGCGGTATTCGGTAAGACCAACCTTTTCCAGGTTAATCCTGATAATGTCATCCCATTTGTTTTTGTCAATTTTCCTGGCCCGCAGGCCAAATTTCATATTCTCCTCAACTGTATACCAGGGAAATAGAGCATCTTCCTGAAATACGAAGCCCACTTCCCCGGCATCAAGGGACAACGGCCGGTTATGCAGCTTCACTTCCCCTGCCGTAGTATTATTCAAGCCTGCAATAACCCTGAGCAGGGTACTCTTGCCACAGCCACTGGGGCCGACAATACAGCAAAAACAGCCCTCTTCCACCTCCAGGTTAAGGCTTTCAAATACAGTTGTCTCCCCAAACCGCTGGGTAACATCCTCCAGAATCAGCGCCATGGTACCAGCCTCTTTTCTGTCAGAAGAATAACCTTGTTGATCAGGCTGCCCACTATCCCGATAGCTACCATCCCGCTGATTATCTCAGCGGTCCTGCCCCCAACTGAATAGGAGGACCAGATGTAATACCCGATTCCCAGCTTCCCCCCGACAAACTCTGCCGCAACTATAGACATCCAACCCACTCCAAAGCCTACCCGGATTCCGTTAAAAATCGAGGGCAGGGCTGCCGGCAGCATGACCTGCCGTAAAATTTGCCTTGGAGAGGCCCCCATAGTCCGGGCTGCCTCCAGATATATCCTGTTAATCATGCTAATGCCATGTATAGTATTCAGTAAAATCGGGAAAAAAGCACCTACAAAAACAACAAATACCTGTACATACTCTGTGGGACTGCCGGTATTGGCAAATATCACATATGCAAGTGGTATCCAGGCAAGTGGCGGGATAGGCCTTAACAATTCCAGAATCGCTTCAAGATATTTCCTTAATGGCTGCACAGCACCCATTAAGATGCCCAAACTAACGGCTACAATTATACTGACCGCACAGGCTCTGATTACTATCTGCAGGCTGGCCCAGACAATCTCCGGCAATGTCCTGTTGTACAAAGGGTCTCCGCTGATAATAAGGTCAATAAATACCCCCAGAGTCGTTATGGGAGAAGGCAGCTCCAGCAATTGGAGGCTTGCTGTGAGCTGCCATATTATAAGAATCGTTACTGCAGACATTATTCTGAGTAGTTTATCATTAAATCTTTTAAATAAACCTAAACCCGCGGACCGGCCGGTAACTTGCTCAGCAGTCGAATAATCAAACAGGCCCATTCCGCATCATCCTTTTCCTGATTCCTAACTCCTGACTCCTGACTCCTGACTTCTGACTGCTATTTAATAACCGGTCTCAGTCCTTCTTCCCGGAGGGCTTTGTCAAGGAGCGTATACTGCACTGTGCCAACTCCCGGGACGGCAATCGTCTTTCCAGCCATGTCAGCAAGAGCATTTATTTCATTTTTCACCACCAGGCCTGAACCCTCATTATTGGCTCCAGCCACAATCTCAACAGGGATATCATCATTTATTCTCTTGAGGGTCGCCGGAGCACCGCCCAGGTACGCCATATCCACATCCTTGGCCTTAAATGCCTCCATAACGGCGACACCGTTAGGAAACACTTTGGTCTCCAGGTTCTCACCGTTTACCAGCCCCACCTGACTATAGTAACCCTCCTTGTCAGCCACAAACATGGCCAACTGGTGCAGGTCAGCCGCCAGGTATCCCAGGCGAACCTTGGTCTCTGCCGGTACATTTGCAGGTTTCCACCCGGCATCTTTATCCAGTTCACCGGACACTTTATCATAAACTGATGTTTTTAAAAATGATTCAAAGAATTTGTTACTGTCAGTGTATCCGATAGATTCAACAGAGTTCTTTAACAGCTTTCCTTCAACCAGGCTGTTATAGTACTCCTCAAACTCATCCTTGGCGGGATATTCAACATAAGTTATGTTTTCCAGAGATTTTTTGACTACATCCTCATTCTTTCCGGTAAAATCAGAAGCATACTGAAGTACTTTTTCACTGTTGGCAGGGTCATTAATGAACCTTACAGCCTTGATATGGGCCCAGACTAAGGCCTCAATTGTCGTTTCATCTGTGAAATTTTCATTTATGGCCAAAACACAACATGGGTGGTCATCCCATACATCCTGAGAAGTAAACAGGTATTTGCCGTAACCGTCCGTTACAGCTGTACTGTTAAACGGCTCCCAGGCTATAAAACCATCTATTTCCCCAGCCTCCAACTGCTCCAGCATGCTGGGAGGAGCTGTCTGGGTCAGGTAAACCAGTTTTTCTTCTGCCGGTTCCTGAGTTCCGTTTTTCCCTTCCTGATCACCACCGTTATTTCCGCTATCGGAACATCCGGCAAAGACAGCTATCGCAAAAAGCAGTACCAAAATACTGGTAAGGGCTTTTTTCATTTAGGTGTTTTCCTCCTATAAATCGTAGTATTATAAACCCCGAAAGCGTAAAGGGTGGATTCGGGGGCCGGCCCCAACCTGCAAAGAAAAGACCGGCCTTAAATCCACTATATATAAGTTAACGCCAAGCGAGGTTATTTGTTTTTACGAACCCACTTTGCAGCGCCCTGATTCTTTACCGTCTCTACCATTGCCTTAAGGTTCTCAATGGGAGCGGTCGGCCAGATATCACAGCTGGGCCATACTGAGTCACAGCTGCCCTCGAGAGCGGCCAGAGTAGCTTTTTCAACATCTTCCGGTGAACCGTTAACCAGTACATTAAAGGCATCAATGTTACCGAAAATCAGCGGCTCATTACCAATCATTTCACGGCTTGCTGCCAGGTCATTTTTGGTTTCCACGGAAATGGCATTGTACTTGCACTCATTAAGAATGTCCATAATCTTATTGGTACCACCACAGATGTGGATAACCAGGGGTACATCCTTAAGGGCTTCTCTTACCTTGATTAGGTGTGGCTGAATTACATTACGGAACACCTTGGGGCTGAGCACGTCAGTGGTAGCACCCATTTCACGCACATTAATGTAATCAGCGCCGGCTGCAACCAGTTCCTTGGCAATTTTGATAGTCACGTCTGACACCCGGTCCAGCATTTCGTTAACCAGCTTAGGCTTTTTAAATGCCAGTTTAAACAGGTCGTTCAGGTCCATCAGCTGACCGGCAAGGGTGAATGGGCCAAGCACATAAGTACCGATAGCAACCTCATTGCCGATATCAGCCTTCAGAAGTTTAATGGCTTCACAGACCAGGGGAACCCTGCCCCTCTTCTCAACATCATCAGGGATGGGGAAGGTGGTCATTTCCTCTTCTGAATGGCAAACCTTTTCCTTAATGGTAGGATAGAGAAGCTGGTCTACTTCCTCATAAGGGTTCATTACACAACCGATAGCTTCGGCTTCAAGGCAGAGGTCATAAGGAACTATGGCACACTCATAGCCAAACAGTTTGTAAGATGAGGCAGCCGTATCAGCCATCATCTTGGCATCAGTGTGAACCTTGGAAAACTTGTATCCAAACTGCTCCAGTCCGGCAGTGGTAACATTACCCATACCGCTGTAACATGCCGGCCTCTCGACGTCTTTACCGTTAAGCTGGTCAAGTACTAATTGTCTTGAATTCATATACAAAATACCTCCAGTTTTAAGTAAATGATTCTTAATCCCTATCTGCCTGATTAGTCATGCACAGGCATAGATTGTTCGCCACCGGACTTCAGTTTCTCAGCAAAGTCATTAAAGAATTTGTAGAACGGATGGTTGGGATTGGCAGGAAGCTGTCCGGTCTCATACTGAGCCATGGCTGCAGCCATAACTGCACCGGAGACAACTGCCGGGAACATCTTGGGAGCCGCAACAATCGGTCCATAGAAAATGAAGTCGGTCCAGTAAAGAGTTGAACATCCCTGACCGGCAGCATTCATGGCTGCAAAACCGTCTTTTCCGAACAGTTCACGGGCTTCCTTCCACATGTAAGTACCATTGGAGCTGGCAACACCACAGGGCCAGCCGGTTGCTTCCTTAACTATTTTATTGGCCACACCTGAGAATGCAATCGCAGGCAGGTTCATAACAGAGGTGTCTACAAGTATGGACTCAAAAGTACCCTCAGGTATTGACTCCATAATACTGTTGAAGCTGGTTAACCTGCCTTTGGGGGAAGGATCAGCCACATCATATGCCTGAACAATAACGTGCTTGATTCCCAGTTCCTTAAGTTTAGCCACCTGTCCCGGGATGTCTTTATCCCAAGGAGTGATACTGTTATATACCAGGCGGTCCTGCAGGCCTTTCTTGGCTACATATTCAGCAGCTTCCAGGCGCGGCTTTTCAACCCACATATCAATAGCGAAGGGGCGGTCACTGATGCTGGTGAACCAGTCAACATACCTGGCCATTTCCTCTGCAGAATTGGCTACCATAGCAACAATTGCTGGGATACCAGTCAGTTTTTCCAGTTCTTCCTGCTTCTTAACATACTCTTCAGCCTTAGCCTTGTCCCACTTGCCTTCTTTCCGGCTCTCGAGAACCTTGTCCCCATTATGGAACATTGAGGAAATAAGTAAAGGCGGGTTTTGCCCATATTGTCCGCCAACCTTGAAATCAAAAATCTGGCATTCCTTTTGCGGTTTCTCTAATTTAAACATCATTTCACTCCTTATACGGTATTTTTTTCATTCGAAACAATATGTAAAAGGGGAGCGGAGAGTGAATTCTACTCCCCTTTTACGGAGAATGGGTAATACCTGATATTGTCATTTGGAGTTAATCGTTAAATATAAACAGCAATTCCTGGTTAAGATTAATATTTGGTGTTTCTGCCGGTACTGAGATATGCATCAATGTTCTCTACCGAAACAGATGGTGGGATGTCACAACCGGGCAGAAGTACATATCCGCCGTTGGCGCCGGCTTTTTCAATACACTCCTTAGCTGATCTGACACAGTCTTCCTTAGTGCCGTTGTTCAGCACAAATACCGGAGGAGTATTGCCGCCGATACACATTTTGTCGCCAATTTTAGCCTTGGCTTCGGCCAGGTCAACCTTCATATCAAGGGCAATACACTGTGCCCCTGTATCAGGCATAAAGTCCAGGCTCTTGGTGGTATCACCACAAATATGAAGGAACCTGCCACAGTTCAGTGCCGCAATCCTGTCATGGAAGCTCTTCAGCCAGGGTACAGCAAACTTCTTAAACATCCGCGGAGAAATCAGGTCCCCGGAAGCAGTAGCATCTGCAATAGCTGTTGCTTGAATGGAGCCGTTCTTGATCATTGGCTCATAGAAGTAGTATACAATGTCTGCAGCGATTTCTATAACACTGTTAACCAAGGCAGCTTTCTTGAACATATCCTGCATCATCAGCTCAACACCATACATTTGAGCTGCCAGCGAGAAGGGCCCCCATGCGGTAGCGGATACCAGGTAGTCACTCCCGATTTTCTCCTGCACTAACTGGGCTGCTTCCCATATTGTCTGAACCACCGGATCTTTAGCCAGTTGCCCGGGAATATCCGGATAAGTTTCCCTAAACCTTTCCAGAGCTTCTTCTGACTGGATTAACGGTTCTTCAAGGTCAGGAGCTCCGACCGGACGGTATTTGATAGTACCGCCAAATGCCTGAAGATGTACGTTATTGTAGCCTGAGCCTACATACACCATGTCAGAATTGATTTCCTCATTAACTTTGACGACCATTTCGGCCATTTCCTTTGGTTTGCCGATTAACCCGTCAAAGGTATTGCCTGTATGCGTCATTGTCCACACACCACCACCGTAAATGATGGCAGGGACTCTCTCGGGCACCTTGTTCTCAAAGGCCGCGAGAACACACTCTTTCGGCTTCATCACTGCACCTCCGTTCAATGGCAAATATCTCTTAATTGGTAATCTGTTCCGAATTCCTACTTTTTATATCCGGGAATCTTATCCAGAATATGCTGGATGCTGGGGAACTCGTCCAGACCATGAGGGAATGCCATTGCCTCAGCAAAACGCTCCTGGAAGTCAGCTTCTACTGCTGTTTCAACAAACTCAACACTTGCAGCCACGTCACGAGCTTCAATCCTCTTGCTCTTGTCAAGCAGTGCAGCCTGAGCGCCGTCACCGGCAGCATTACCAACTGCGGCAACTTTATCCAGGTCACAGTCAGGGAACAGACCGATTACAAGTGAAGATTCTTTGTCAATAAAGCTTCCGAAGGCACCGGCCAGGGTCACCCGGTCAATTTTGTTCACTCCAAGGCGCCTCATCAGCATTTTACATCCTACATAAAGGGCTGATTTAGCCAGCTGGACAGCACGGATATCGCCCTGGGTAACGGTGATATCTTTGCCGATACCGCTGTCTTCTGCAAATACCATGATATACTCGGGCTTACCGTTTTCATCCTTGCGGATCCTGTCGGTATCGAGCTTCATATTAAAGCGTCCGGTCTTGTTAATAATACCAGCCTTGAATACTTCGGCAACCATATCAATGATACCTGAACCGCAGATACCCTTGGCATTTGATTTTTCCCCACGGCCATAGAACTTGTCATCACCAATTACCTTGTAGGTACACTCCTTGGTTTCAGGGTCAATGCGCAGTTTCTCAATAGCTCCCGGGGCAGCCCTCATACCAAACTTAATCTGGGCACCCTCAAGGGCAGGACCTGTGGCACAGGAAGTAGAGAGAAGTTTGTTTTTGTTGCCAAGGTCGATTTCACCATTGGTACCAATGTCAATAATCAGGCGGATTTCTTCATCCTGCTTGTACGGCTCTTCTGCAATCAGCACAGATACGTTGTCAGGACCTACGAATCCGGCCTCAACAGGCAGTACGTGGATATTGGCAGCCTTACCGATCTTGATGCCCAGGTCACGTGCCTTTACATCAAAGGGAGCGCTGATGGCAGGAGCGAATGGTGACCGGCCCATATACTTCGGCTCAAGGTTTAAGAGGCAGTGGTGCATTGCGGTGTTGAACACCAGGGTGATTTCAGTCACATCTTCTGCCTTTAAGCCAACTTTTTCAGTCATCCGTTCAGCCAGGGTGTTAATTCCTTCTATAATTGCGTCATGCAGTTTGTCACGGCCGTCATCGTTCATCATTGCATATGTGATCCGGGAAAGAACGTCTTCACCGTAACGCACCTGCGGGTTCATCATCCCGTCTTTGATAAGCATTTCACCGGTGCTCATATCACACAGGTAAGCAGCTACTGTGGTTGTACCGACATCAATACCAATACCATACCACTTCTCTGCAAACCCAGGCCTTACATCGATGATTTCCCTGTCATAGAGAACAGTAGCAGTTACTTTCCAGTCACCGTCCCTGATAACATTGGGGAGTTCCCTAAGGACAAAATAATCTATACTCAGGTTTTCCAGTCCATATTGCTCTTTTAATGCATCCTGCAGGCGGCCCAGGTCTGACCTGTGGTCTTCCAGGGTGGCTGCCGGCATTTCCACAAAATAGTTCTTAACTGCCGGGTCAAGGGTAAATACCCTTTCCTTACCGGTGTCCAGCACTACCTGGTCAGCCTTACGGCTTTCTTCCGGAACGAATACAAGTACATCACCCTTAATTTCAGTAGCACATGCCAAACGATAATTGTTAGCAATATCTTCCGGCTTCAGAATCTTTTTCTCTTCTTCACTTACAGGTGACAGGTGGTCTGCCTGTGAGTCAATACCGAATTTTTCAAAATAGCCTGTTTCAAGCTTTACTTTACATTTACCACACACCTTGTGAGCTCCACACGGTGCTTCTATATCAACACCCAGCTCGTGGGATGCTGTCAGAAGGGTCTTGCCTTCAGCAACCTTACCACGACGGCCTGAGGGTTGAAATATTACATTATACTCCATTTGAGTACTACCTCCCTCGAAGACGTGATTTCACTACTGTTGCAGGTCTTTCAGTGCCTTAACCATGTTCAGGGCATCTTTCAGAGCATTGTTGGCATCCTTGGCAAAACCGTCGGCGCCCCACTTATCAGCCAGATCCTCAGATACAGGAGCTCCACCGATCATAATCCTGCACTTGGGGTTCTTTTCCTTAATCTTGGCGATGATATCTTTCATACCAACCATTGTAGTTGTCATCATAGCTGAGAGAAGAACCAGTTCGGAATCAGTTTTCAGCTGCTCTTCAACGAACTTGTCCATGGGAACGTCACGGCCCAGGTCATGAACATCAAAGCCGGCTACGTCGAACATCATCTTAACAATGTTTTTACCGATGTCATGAACGTCACCCTGTACAACACCCATTACTACGGCACCTTTAACGCCGCCTTCTTTTTGCACGATATGGGGCTTCAGGATATCCAGTCCTGCATACAGGGCATCTGCACACATCAGCATTTCAGGAACAAAATACTCCTGCTCTTCATACAGCCGGCCAACTTCGTTCATACCTTCAACAAGACCGTCAAATACTGCATCATAAGCATCGATACCTTCGTCAACTACAGCCTGAGCCGCTTCTTTTACTGCATCCTCATCATAATCAATAACTCCCTGCTTTAAAGCTTCCAGTAATTCTGCTTTCCTGTCTGACATTACAAAAAACCTCCTCTAAAATGTTTAATGTTTAATGAGATATAGAAAAGACACAATAAGGGACCCTCACGGGGCTCTGTATTAAATTGATCACCTCCCCTATTGAATGTGATAACCACCGCTCTGGCTTTAAGAAGATGCAGGAATACAATTGACCGAAGCGGTTTATTTATTGAGTCAATGGAACGGCGTGTTAGAGTTTATTAGGTGAATCCCGTTTTCACCTATACTGAATGTCATAGCAAAAAATTAATCTCGTTTTCAATTTTCTGTATATTTAATAAATTATAAAGCTTAAATTCTACAAAGCCAGATATATTCCTTTAGTTTGATTATTCCTAATTTCTCAGCATTATCCGTAATTGGGAACAAAAGCAAGCAGGAGGTATTGTGCGGTTCACGTGGTATATGTACGTTTCACTTATACTGTTGTAATGGTTATAAAAATAGGGCATAAGCCAAATCCCGGATAATACCAGGGAATCTAAGAGTATAAGTATAATAAATTTAATCAGGTTAAATTTATTATACTAAACCTTTTTAAATATGGCAATTGTTTTTTTCAAAAAAAGAATATAAAAGAATATAATTGTATTATTTTGTACAATTAATGCCTGCAAAGCCCGGTTCCTGATTAATATCCCTTTTCATAACCTTATATTTGTGGTAAAATTAATTTTAACATTTATTTAATTTTTAGGGTGAGAAAACATGTCATTAGGTACAAAGATAAGGGATTTCCGGACCGAACGCGGAATGACACTTACTCAGCTGGCTAGGAAACTTGATGTTTCCCCGTCCTTTCTCAGCGCAGTTGAGAGAGATATCAAGAAACCGTCTCTTATTATGTTGAAAAAAATCAGTTCCCATCTTAATATATCCCTCTCTTACCTAATGACTGACTCCCGGGAAAATACCGTTACGGGAGAAAAACTTAGGAATATACGTAAAGGGCGCGGCCTGAGCGTTGAAGACCTGGCAGAACTCAGCGAGGTCCCGGCCGAAGATATCGCCAACATTGAAAATAATACCATTAAACCTACTCTGGCCCACCTTGAAAAACTATCAGCTGCACTTAATGTGACTATCCGTTATTTTGTTGACAGAAGCTCCAATGGGACAAACCTGGGCGATAAAATCAAGGCCCTCAGGGAAAAACACGAAATGTCCCAGGCGCAGCTTGCCGGGATGGCAGGTATCTCACCAAGCCTGGTAAGCCAGATTGAAAACAATATCACAATGCCGTCCCTGGAGACCCTTGATAAAATTGCCGAGTGTCTGGATGTGGAAACATCATATTTTCTGGTAGATACCAACAATGCATCACAATATCTATCCAGTTTGAGCCCTGAGGTAATTTCACTCATTAATGACCCCAAAGTTCAGGCAATCCTCAATGCCGTCAGGGACCTGGAACCCGGCGAACTAAAGTTTGTGCTGAATTTTCTGGAGTTCTTTAAAATCAACCGAAAAGAATTACAATAATATAAAATGTTTTAAGGTTTGGAAAAGTTTAATTTATTAGGAGGGAACGGCGTGTTAAATTCAAAAGAAGGCCCTCTGTTGTCATCTCTTAAAGAATCCGTGATTAATTTCGAAACAGACAGACTCGTTGAATTGTGCAAAGAATATCTAGAAAACGGTTTTGATGCCAACAAAGCTGTATTTGAAGGCTTGATTCCCGGAATGCTGGAAGTGGGCAGGCTGTATGAGGAACAGGTATACTTTATTCCGGAGATGCTGATGTGTGCTGAAACCCTGTACACAGGGCTCGAGATATTCCAGCCCCATATGACCTCCCAGATCCAGAATGCCAAAGGAAATATACTCATTGGCGTTGTTGAGGGAGATGTCCATGATATCGGGAAAAACCTTGTGAAGATGATGTTTGAAATATCCGGCTATAATGTCACCGACCTGGGGCGTGATGTCCCCACCAGTGTTTTTGTGAATACGGCACTGAATGAAAACTATGACCTTATTTGTATGTCATCAATGATGTCCACTACTATGTATGAAATGAAGGGGATCATCAAAGAACTCAAAGAAAAAAAACCTGCCCTGAAGGTTATGATCGGCGGTTCTCCGGTTTCAAAGCTGCATGCTATCAGGTGGAGGGCCGACGGATATGCAACCGACGCCCAGAAAGCCCTTGCGATTGTCCAGCAGCTCCTTAATACTGTCAAGTTTATTCATGAAGATACCCGGAAATAACCTGACTAACAATAAATAATCGGTTTGGCTGGCCGATTCGACTGATTTTCGACTGATTATTGAATACTTGTGGTGGGGGGATTTAAATTGTGACTAAAGTGCGTGTTAATGCCGGGGCTTGCGGCTATACCGCTATAGTAAAGGTACAGGCCCTTGACCGGAAAAAGATTCATATAAATATCATTACTGCATGCCGGATGCTGCAGTCCCTTAATGAAGAACTGGGACTAATTGACTGGACCAAAGGAGTTTTCGACCGGTTTTGTGATTCCATCATCTACCGGACAGCACACGAAAAACTGAAACACACCGACTGTCCTGTCCCCATGGCTATTATTAAAGCTATTCAGGTTGAACTCAAAGGAGCCGTTCCCAAAGATGTCACCATGAAATTTGAACCCATTGAAACCGGTAATTAGCCCCTTGAATAGGAGTAATAGATATTAAAAAATTGATTTAAAAAGGTACAGGCCTGCCATTATGCAGGACACTGTACCTTTTTTGAAACCTCCGGGCACCGGGCTTTAGTAGCACTTGTCAAGTGCCTGGGCCACCGGACCATATGGCCATCCCGATGCAGGTGTATATATTGTTTCAATCCCTGCCAGCCGACGGGCGGTAATCTTTTCACTGAGGGCGACACTCAGCCTGTCAAGCTCAGCAGCAATATTGGCCTTGGAAATCATTTGGGCTCCCAGCAGAAGATTGGTTTGAGTATCATAAATCAGTTTTATCTTCACAGGGTGACCCCCCATATACTTGGGAAGGCTCATCCCCTCATGCCAGACTGACTTCACCTTTTTACCCCAAACTGTCGCAGCGGTCTCTTCCGTATATCCGACTCCTCCCACAAAGGTCTCATCAAGGTAGATAATAAACGCCCCTACCGTTCCCAGGTATTCAGCATCACTGTCTCCGGCAAGGTGCCTGGCGGCAACTTTTCCGGTCCTGACTGCATTGTCAGCCTTCATTGATAGCACCGGCTGCCCGCTGATGACATCCCAACTTTCGGCAACATCACCAATGGCATAGATGTCAGGGTCCGAAGTCTGCTGATGCCGGTTTACCCTGATTCCCCCGGTAGGCCCAATCTCCAGCCCACAGTCCCGGGCCAGTTCCGAATTGGGGCGGAAACCTGCGGAAACCAGGACAAAATCAACATCATACTGGCTGCTGCTCAGACAGACCCGTTTTTTGCCACCTGCATCCTCAACTTTAACAACACGTTCCCCAAATAAAAGCTCAACTCCCATTGCCTGCATTTTTTCAGTAACCATAGCGGCAATTTCCGTATCCAGTGACCTGGCCAGCGGCCGGTCCGCAATGTCGGCTACAATTACCCGCTCATAATTGTGGCGTACCAATACTTCTGCCATCTCCAGCCCTATTGCCCCGGCACCGATAATCATGGCCGACCTGTGTTGTGGAATAACCTTTTCCAGCTCCCGGGCATAGTCCATGTCTGTTCCCAGAATGTAAACTCCCTGACTGTCCAGTCCGGGAACGGGAGGCAGCACGGGACTCGACCCGGTAGCGATAATAATCTTATCATACTCATATTTGCCATCGGTGCTGGTGATGTATTTCTCTTCCCGGTTAATCTCCGTAACAGCTGTCCGGAAATGATACCTGATATCCTTTTCTTCCATTGCCTTATTGTCAAAAGTCACGATAGTCTCGAAATCGGCTATCTGTTTGCCCAGCACATATGTCAGTTCACAGGGCCGGTAACCGGCCACATCCCTTTTGGTAAACACCTCAAAAGAATGACCGGGCTGTCTGGCAGTAATCACCCGTGTGGCTACTGCCACCGACCCACCGCCGCCTATTATACAGATTTTCATTACCAGCGCTCCTTTCATAGTAGGTTTGGCTGTAGTCATTTTATCCGATGGCTAACCGCCACTAAGACTCCCTCTTCTAAAAGTGAGAGATAAGTGGCGCTAAGCCCCTGGATAACGATTTCTAATCGTCAGATGGAGTCCAAACTCCACCTGACGCCAAGAACTCTGTTAATACCTCTATAGGGTATATTCTATTGCATATTGGAGAATTTGTAAATATCTGTTTCATCATAACTGTATTCTGAACCAAATACTATTAAAATAAATATCATTTAAACAATTAGGTTTTTGTCAAAATCACGAGGATTCTCCTGCCCGGCATAGAAGTAATTAAATATATACTGATTTACAATTCATAAGGAGGTTATTTCTTGAAAAAAACAGGTATTGTCCCTTTACTCATATTCTTTATTGTATTGGCCGCCGTCGCGGTTAAGTTGTTCTCCGGTTTTTACGTTAACCTGGCCTGGTTCAGTGACCTGGGCTACCGCCAGCTTTTTATGACTCCCCTGCTGGCAAAACTCCAGATCGGAGCCGCATCATTTATAATTTACTTCCTGATAATTTTCATTATGGGCATTATCGGGTTCAGGGTATTTACCCAGGCTCAGCATGAGGAAATCAGGCCAAAGAACAGGTTCCATCTTTATGTCTTTGGTGACACAGCCCCCCGGCAGGAAAGGGATATCACCCCACCCAATTACCGCCGGGCTGTTTCGGTTATTTTTCTGTTCAGCACAGTGCTCAGCCTGATGCTAGCCCTGGGGATCACTAGCCAGGGATGGTTCAGGCTTCTGGAATTTACCAGGGCTGCCAGTTTCGGCGTACAGGAACAGGTATTTGGTCAGGATGTGTCCTTCTATGTATTTAAACTCCCTTTTTATAACTTTGTACTGGATTCATTGTTATCTTCCCTGACTATAATTTTTGTTTTCAGCCTGTTTTTCTTCCCACTGACAGGTCTCCTGAAACTCAGGGGAAATGTATTCCGGAAAGGGGCCTTTCGTATCCCAGCAGGCATTCGCAGGTTTTGGGCCGTACTGGCCGGGGTAATCTTCATCCTCTTTGGCCTCAAAAAATACCTTTCAATGTATGCCGTGATGTACTCCCAGACAGGTTATGTCTTTGGCGCCGGGTATACCGATGTCCATGTGTCCATTCCCCTTGCCAAAATACTGGCCCTGTTGGCCATTTTCTGCGGAATTGCCAGCTTCCTTTATTTTTTCATTAATGACCATAGGCTGGTCCTGGGGGGAATTGTCCTTTACCTGGCAGCAGCATTGCTGGGTTCCGCAGTCCAGGGTCTTGTCCAGTATAATGTAAGCAATAATGAATTTACCAAAGAAAAACCCTATATCGAGCAGGAGATGAAATTCACCAAACTTGCCTACAATCTTGAAAACATAACCGTAAAAGACTACCCCGGTACCACGGAGCTGGCTCCGGAAAACATCGAAAACAACAGGGAAACTATGGACAACATCAGGCTAAATGACCCCAAACCCCTGAAAACCGTGCTCTCACAAAACCAGGGATTGCGGTACTATTACAGGTTCAATGACATTGATGTAGACAGGTACAATATTGACGGTCAATACCGGCAGGTAATGCTCAGTGCACGGGAGATGTCTGAAGCGGCCCTGACCGAAAAAGCAGGTACCTTTGTCAATATGACTATGAGGTATACTCATGGATATGGCGCAGTAGCCACACTGGCAAATGAAATCGACCCCTCAGGCTATGCCCGCCTGATTGTAAAAGATATCCCGCCCAGTTCAAAGGTTAAGGGGATAGAAATAAAGGAACCCCGGATTTATTTCGGTGAACTGACCAATGACGCCTCATACGGATATGTAATCGGCAACACGGCAGCAAAGGAATTTGATTATCCCCAGGGTGATGATAATGTGGAAAATATCTACCAGGGTAAAACCGGTTTAAGGCTTACCGGACTAAACAAACTATTCCTCAGCGCCTATTTCGATACATTTCGTTTTTACCTGGCAAGGGAGATCACTCCAGACAGCAAGCTTCTGATGATAAGGAATATCCGGGAACGGGTGAGCACCCTGATGCCCTACCTGAAGTATGACGGAGACCCTTATGTCATTGCTGCCGATGACGGAAAACTGTACTGGATGCTGGATGCATATACCTATGCTGATAAATTCCCCTATTCCAGCCCGGTAGGAGACCTGAACTATATCCGTAACTCTGTCAAAGTAGTCGTAGACACTTATCATGGGACAGTGGATTTTTATGTAATGGACAAAGATGACCCGGTGCTCAAAACCCTGGTCGCAATTTTTCCCGGAGTTTTTAAGGATGCCGATATGATGCCGGCCAATCTTGAGGCACACATCAGGTATCCTGAAGATTATTTTAACATCCAGGCAAACGTCCTGCTGAACTTTCACGTAAATAACCCCTCTGTCTTTTACAACCGTGAGGACACATGGGAAATTGCCAAAAAAGTGGGTGAAGAGGGCACCAGTAGTATTGAACCATATTATTCCGTGATGAAGCTGCCCGGTGAGGAAAACGCAGAATTTACCCTGATGCTCCCCTTCACCCCTGCCAGCAGAAGTGAACAGCACCGGAATAACCTGGTCGCTTGGCTGGCAGCACGTAATGATGGTGAACACTATGGTGAACTGCACCTGTACAAAGTTCCCAAAAATGTCGAGGTCCAGGGCCCGCTGATGATTGACAGCCTCATCGACCAGGATACCAACATCTCCAGCAAGCTGACCCTCTGGAGCCAGGGGGGATCCGAGGTTATCAGGGGCAACCTCCTGGCGGTCCCCATAGATGGCGGGTTTATCTATGTGGAACCTATTTACATCAGGGCTGAACAACAGGGGGCGTCAATTCCCCAGATGCAGGCCATAGTATTCGCTATAGATAAAAGAATTATCATGGTAGAAACAAAATCCCTGGATAAGGCAATAGCTGAGTTCTTTGCCAGGGAAGGGAGAGAGGGCCTGCCCCCCGCAGCCCCGGAAACCGGGGAACCGGGTGATACCGGCGCTCCCGATGTGCCCGGTCAACCGGGTGAACCGCGCCAGGTTACACCCAAGGACTCTGTCCTGCAACAAATAGAGCAGTTGAAAAAGCAGCTGGAGCAGCTGGAGCGGGATGTAAAGTCTCTATAACGCCTGATTTTAAATGCAGTTTTTCTGAATGTAAATATAGCAAAAGACAGGGGTAGATGTATTCCGTAAATAAGGCGTATTTTATCGCCTGTCCGGATTACATCTACCCCTCTACTGCTGCCGGGGCCTGAATGGAATTACTTTGGCCGGCTTCCTCACAGGCCGGGAAACCGCCTGGCAGGAGCCGCAGCCGGAACAACCGGAATCCCTGGCAGGCACTTTACGCCACCGTACCTGCCATCCATCATCAACCTTGACCAATTCAGTCTCTATATCATATTGCGGCCCGCCTGGTACACTGGATAGCCGTGATTCCGTTACCTTCACCACAACTGCTGCTTTATTGGCCTCCCTTTCAGTAGCAAATACCTTCTCCATGTTCACCCATTGTTCCAAACTTTCCACCTCCCGATTATTTCTCTCAGGTTTTTATTCTTTTAAGTTTTCCCTTACTTCTCCATCATGACTGCCCTCCGCGGCGGCCGTGGCCCAAAATACTGGTAATAATGGCACTCAATCCTGCCATTATAGAGTTTTCGCCTTTTATCCGCCTTTCGTCCGAAAAGCTGTTCAAAACGCGGGTATGATGTCAGGATATAATAGGACCAGGTATCCAGGGACCCAAAAACCCGGCCCATTTCCCTGTAAAGCTTTTCTACCTCTTTGGCCTCGCCCAGGCGTTCCCCATAGGGAGGGTTGCAGATAATATATCCGTATTTTGATTGGGTACGCACATCTGATACCGCAAGCCGCTGGAAGTGAATATGTTCCGCAACACCGGCAGCTTTGGCATGATATCTGGCAAGGCTTAATACCTTGTCATCGATGTCAGTCCCAATAATCCGCAGTTTGCGGTCTCTCTTAACCAGGTCTGCCGCTTCTGTCCTGGCTTCCTGCCACAGCTTCTGCGGGACCGCCGGCCATAGTTCGGCATCAAAACTTCTGTTAATACCCGGGGCAATATTTAACCCTGTCAGGGCTGCCTCCACAGGGATAGTCCCCGAGCCGCACAAGGGGTCCATGAACACCCTGTCGTGAAACCACCTGGCCAGACTGACCATCCCCGCTGCCAGGGTCTCTTTCAGCGGAGCTTCAGAAGTCAGCTTCCGGTAACCCCTTTTGTGAAGTCCCGGACCACTGGTATCCACTGTCAGTGTAGCCACATCCTTCAGCAGGGCTACTTCTATAGTAAACCGGGGGCCTTCTTCATCAAACCATTCCCGGCGGTACCTTTCCTTCATCTTTTCGACAACCGCTTTTTTCACAATTGCCTGGCAGTCAGGGACACTGTGCAGCTTGGATTTTACCGACTTTCCGTTAACGGGAAAATTGGCATTTTCTGGCAGCCAGTCAGGCCACGGAAGGGCCCGTGTCTTCTGAAACAGTTCTTCGAAAGTAGTCGCCTCAAAAGACCCCATTTTTAACAAAACCCTGTCGGCGCTCCTGAGCCAAAGGTTAGCCCTGCAGATGGCTGCTTCATCTGCAGTAAATGTTACCCTGCCGTCTTCAACAGTGACTTCATCATAACCCAGGTTCCTGACTTCACGGGCAACCACAGCCTCCAGGCCAAAGGTTGCCGTTGCTATAAGCTCGATTTTGGACATAATCCTTCTCCTAACATTGTTACTGATGTTAATAATACCATTACTGCTGCATTTTTACTCCAAATCTCTGTTACAACTCAGAGTAATGCTGCGATTTTTACATATATACCGATAAGCAGGATCAGCAAGGGCTGGTGGGCCAAATAAACCAAAAGGGTATGCCGCCCCAGCAAGGCAACAAAATCCAATCCGGCCTTAAGCTCAGAGAACCTCCCCGGCATGTAATCCATTAAATTCAGACCTCTTTCACCATTACTGCCTGGCTGCGGGTAAAAAAACTTTTGCAGACAAACTCCATAGAGAAATACCCCCAGCCATGGGAACAGGGGATAGTAGTCTGCCGACACCCATGTACTGTCAGTAAGGTTGAACAAAAACAGGTAATTATTATCCACCTTAACAGAATCGAAATAAATGCCCAGGGCTATGATAAATGTACCCAGCAGTGCAAGAACATATTTATCCTGATTTCGAAAAAGCGGATAAATTAGCACAGATGTCCCCAGAAAGTGCAGGATACCGTATTTAATCCCGAAGGCAGGATTATACAGGTGTGTTACCAGTGTAATTGCCATGCCTGTCCCCAGGAACAGGGCAGCCCTTTTAAAGTTATTCCTGCTGAAGACCGAGCTTACAGCCGAAATCAGTATAAACAATGAGCCTGCTGTTTTGCCAATATAGAAATATATCCCACTGTTATAACGGACGGGATACCCATAGAATTCATTTAAATCATAAAGCAGGTGGAAAATGACCATCAGGATCAGGGCGATGCCCCGGAGAAAATCCAACTCCCAGACCCTGCCCGAAGTATTATTATTCTTCACCGAAAATTACCGCCATTATCCGCAAAGACTTCCAGGCAGCCCTGTTATTATAAAATAATTCCCACTCCTGCTGATTCAGCAGACCTGCTGAAAAAAGGCTGCTGCGGTAACAGGCTTCGTCCTCAGCCCGGGGAACCAGAGGAACAACGCGGCTAAGGTTTTCTTCAGGAACTTTCAGGGTGTCTCCGGAATAGTAATAACTGCCTGAAGGAAGTTTGTACGCCCCCCGGAATTCAGGGTCATCAGACAGACTGATGACATCGATGTCACCGTTTTCAAAAAAAACAAGTTTGATGGGTTCAGGCTTTCCTGTCTCCCCGTCAGCAGGACTGACTACCCAAAATCTGCAAAGTTCCATGTAGCATTCTCCTCTGTTTCAATATCTCCTAAACCAATATCCCTATTATTTTACCATGGTTTCCTGTTTTTGATAAGCTTCCCCAAAACTAAAGTGCCTGCACCATGGTATATTTTCCTGTAGTAAAATGAAAGGCGCACATCACATATTCAAAGATGTGCGCCCCTCAGTTAATTCTTCCCGTTTACATGGGAAGCCCCCCAAAATTATCCTCATACCAATTTTTGTACTTTCTCTTTACTCTCTGCCAGGCATTATCGACACCCTTCTCGGGAATGTTGAGCTTTTTGCTGATATCCCGGTAGATAGAAATCCTGCCTCTCCGGTCTTTGTCTATATCTTTGGAATTCTTACGGTTAAGCATCTCTACAACTATCCTGTATTCTGTGTCCGACAGCTCATTATGTATAAATTTGGAAAACTCACATTTAAAAACCGAATCATCATAATTCCTCAGGGGGTCTTCTTCAACCCCGATTCTGTTATAGAGCTGCTCATCATTTTCATCACTGATTATGGCATCCAGTGAACAACTCTTGTAGCAAGGCAAGTTTGTACAACTAAAGGAATGCCTCACTGCAGACTGCAGCCTTCTTTTTACCACCATACCCATAAATGGCCTGAAAAGCCCCCTTTGAGGGTTAAAATGCTGAGCTGCCTCCCACAGTGCGATTCTGGCGATCTGCAGCACATCCCCCGATTCATTCCCCTGAATAAAGAACTTCCTGGTAATATTGCTGATAAGGGCATCATACCTGAGAAGTAGTGCCTCAAAGGCTCTGTCATCACCGGCCTTTGCTAATAAGACCAGTTCCTCGTCAGACAGATCATTTTCAAGGAACTGCATTCTTACCACCTCTCATTAATATTAATTTGTACGGTAACTATGTTGCGGTAACTATTGTGGTAACTGTAAAATCAATCGGTAGCTGTTGTCACATACAATATCCTTTGTTCCTGCTGCCCCCCAAGCCGGCATACTTTATTATTGTGAATGTGACTTTTTGCCGGTTTCCCGGCAGTTTAATTATGCACCTCCTGTAATATAATATTTCTTTGATACTTATATAATATTTCTTTAAATACTTATGCGACACAATTGCATTTCTATTCTAAATATTCTATAAATTGCATTCTATGATTTATATTCTATGATTTCCGCCAAAACCCTTCTTGCTTGAACTTTTTTTCACTAATTTTTCAAAAAAATTTTTCACCCTGTCCCCTCCCGCGCTTCCGAATAGAGCCCCTTGATGATCTTTTCCACCGACTTTGGCATGGTTCCTAATTTCAGTATATGCTCTTTGAGAAAAGAATTTTCCATGATGGCTTTCATTGACTGGATCGCATATTTTCTCTTAAAACTGTTTTTCAGGTTAACCCATTCGGGTATTTTGGTCATATAAAACTTCCGGTAACAGTTCAGGACCTCGGTGAACAGCTCATCACCGGTCATTGCTTCAGGCTTGATAACCGGCTCCACCAGATTATACCTGGAGTAATCCTTTTGGAAGATGAAAGGGGCCAGTTCCGGATACATATCAGCATATGGCCAGGGCGCCAGCAGCAGAAAATGGGCAAAGTCAGGGTTGTAGAGGCGTGCACTCTCCAGGGTCCGGGCAATTGATTCCGGCGTCTCTCCCGGAGTCCCCAGGATAAATGATGTTTCTGACACAATCCCGGCACTGTGGATTATATCCAGGGCCCTCCGGGAATCATCTGCAGCTATCCCTTTTCTAAAAAGGTCAAGGGTTTGCTGTGATGCTGCTTCAATACCCACATAAATATGTATAATACCGGCCTTTCTGTATTTATCAATAATATCCTCATCACGGACGATGTCATCAACCCGGGTTTCCAGTAAAAAAGATGCCCCCAGGTCCTTTTCAATCAACAGGTCGAGTATTTTCTCCCACCTCTGCCTGTCCCTGGTCGGATATTCGTCAGCAATAAAGAATATCCCCACATTGTATTCCCTGACGAGATACGCGATCTCGGCAACCACATTCTGAGGCTTTCTGCCACGCCAGGTCCTGCTCCAGAACCTGTGCTGGGAACAAAAGGCACAGTCATGGATACAACCCCGGGAAGTAGAAATAATGCCCAGGCGCGAACCCGGGTAAACAAAAAAGGTATAGTCTTCCCATTCCAGGAGGTCCCATGCGGGAGAGAGGGTATCAAGGTCACCGGTATATTCTCTCACCGGTGTACAAACGACTTCACCGTCCCGGGCAAAAGCGATTCCGGAAACACCGCTGAATTCACTTCCGGACTCCCAGGCAGTAATGACTTCAGGCAGGGTATATTCACCTTCGAAGCGGACAATGACATTAATAAAGGGATAGTCACGAAGGACTTCCTCATAACAGAAAGTCGGGTGAATTCCGCCAATCACACTAAGACATCCCGGTTTCCATTGCTTCACCGCCCTCAGGATATCGGCGGCGGCAGGCATGGTGGCGGTATAAGCGGTTGTCCCCACCACATCCGGGTTATATTTCATAATATTGTCCATAATCTGTGAGAAGCTGTGGTTCTTGGCCATGGCGTCATAAATCCTCACCTCATGGCCTTTCTTGCGCAATTCTCCGGCAAGATATACAAACCCCAGGTGAGGCCACCTGCCGGCAGACTCAACAACACCACAGTGGTAATCAGGGGTAACCAGCATTATTCTGGCCATAACTGCCTCCTAAATAAACAGCAAAGTACTTTATAGTAAATAATTAGACTTTTTGTCGGAAAACTCCTGCCATCCGGCTCATCTTTTCAATATCCCCAGACAGAAATTCTTCCGTTTCCGGTATCGGTTATATAAATAACTCTTGTTTTGTGGTCTACAGCAACAGTTGAAGGGTTTTTGAGCCCTTCACTATAAGTGAACATAAACCTGCCTTTGTTGTCATATACGAACACACAGCCTGTACCGTTATCCACCACGTGTATCCGCCCCAGGCCGTCGATTGCTATTCCCTGTGGATTCTTCATACCAACTTCAGCTGTAGGCAGGTCTCCGACAGTCCAACCGGCACAGGTGAATACTTTAATCCGGTTTCCCGGCGGGTCTGTCACGATAACCCTGCCATCGTCACTCACAACTATTCCATAGGGGAATTCCAGCCTGTTTTCTGAAGTGTCACCCTTTATTTCAGTAAGAAAAACACCGTCATCACCTGCAGCAAACCAGCCATTGGTACTGACATCGGTTATATAGAACACTCTGTCCCGCACCGTTACCCCCACAGGCTTAATACGCCGTTTATCCGGGGTCTCATAAAATGCATCAACCAACCTGCCTTTTTCAGTATAAAGGCCGATTCCACCATTATGATAATCAGCCACCAACAGGCGGTCTCCTGTCTGCACCATGCCCTCCGGCCTGCCGGCGGCCTTGGTTATCCTGGTAAGAATATCCCCGGCCTTTTTCCCTTCCGGAGTCAGGAATTCAACCCGGTCTTCACCGTAATAACTTACATAGACCCGGTCATTGTAAACGTACACCCAAACCGGTTCCCGCCTCTGCCCTGAAGGCCCGGTTAAGTCAATACTTCCCAGACAGACCGGTTTCTCCTGCGCTTCCCGCGGCCGGTGTTCCAGGTTGACAACACTGCTGTCCTTAGCATACATAAACCATCCCAATACTGTTAGGGCAATAATCAGGATTCCGGCTGCAGCAGCTCTGCAATATATTTTGTTATTGATAAAAATTTTTTTCACCACAGACGCCCCTTGCTGCTATTCTATGGGCCTTGTAATTTGGTCCAGGGTATGATAAGTGTCCGGGGTAACCAGTCCAACGGCCCAGAAGCTGATGATATTGGTTACCAGACAGCCCAGTCCAAGCCACACAAGTTTCCTGCCCCTCCAACCATGAGTAAAACGGAGGTGCAGGAATATACCGTAGATCAGCCAGCTAACCAGAGACCAGGTTTCTACAGGGTCCCACCCCCAGTACTTGCCCCAAAGCAGCTTGGCCCAGATAGAGCCGCTGATAATCATGATTGTTCCTGCAATAAAGCCAAGCAGGATGAACCTAACCCCTGACTCCTCCAGAATTTCTTTTTCCGGCAGCATACGGTATCTCTCAGGTTCAGCCCCCGGAGCAAACCGGTCCTTCAGGAGAAAGAAAATTCCTGCAGCTGCACCCAGCACATAACATGCGGTGGAAGTGAGGGCAAACAAAACATGCACTGCCAGCCACCTGCTTCTGTATGCAGGGGTAAGGGGCAGGGCCTCTGTAGAGTCAGCATAACCCCAGCCCATAACGAGAAAAGCAAAAGACACCGATATGATACCAGGCAGGCTTACCCAGGAAAAACGCCTCCGGGCCAGCAAAAACACCAGTACCGCGAGAAAGGCAACCACAATATTGAGTTCATAAAGGGTGCGTACCGGCAAGTGTCCTGTTGAGAGCGTGCGTATGGCGATTACCAGGAAATTAGCTATTCCACCTGCCACCGCCAGCCGCGTCCCGACCGCATCAGCCCTGGCGCTGCCGGAATAAAACCGGTAGAGATATGAAAAAGCTGCAATAATATAACAGGAAACAGTAATCCAGAAAAAATACATTTCCGGCTGTGACATCAGACTTTTCCCCTTTCATCATCCAGGAGTTCCCTGACCTCATTCCCGAACAGACTACTGAAATAATCCGCCCTGGCTGTCCAAGAAACCAATGTGGCGCCGTTTTCAACAGCAAACCTTATCCAGATACGCTTTCTGATAAAGAAAGCGCGCCAGGCCAGGCCACCGATCCCCATCAGCCCGCCGAGATAGACCAGCGGCTCACCGGGATCCCTGGACACGTCAAAAATTCCCCAGTAGCGGTAATCAGGGAAACCGACCTGATAATCCCCGATATTCGCTGCAGCAGCTTCGGCTACCGTCCCCTGGGCAGGAACCCCGGTTTCACCTGCTTTGGTAAAGGAAATCCGTATTGCGGCCCGGCCTTTCCCTGCCCCCGGATTGTTATTTCCGGACCCGTCTGCTGAGGCAGGCTCCAGGAAATCAATAGTGAATCCGGACCCGTCAGGGAGGAGGAACTCATCATGATGCCTGCCGTTGGCCTTGCCTATATTGGCATAATCAGCAATGACCGTGTTTCCTGATTTATCCCTGATAACCAGGTGGGCTGAATACCCGTAATCCTTGATGCGCCAGTAATACCCGCTGTACCTGGCAGGATTGTTAATTTCAGTCTGGTATTGATAACGGAAATCCCCAGCCATGAAATCAAGAATCCCCCTTACCTGATTTATCTCACCATTGACTTTGCTGACGGTGAATTCCCGCAGTCCGGCCAGGTATGGTCCGGTATCAGA
This sequence comes from Thermincola carboxydiphila, assembly GCA_016841325.1. Taxonomy (GTDB): domain Bacteria; phylum Bacillota; class Thermincolia; order Thermincolales; family UBA2595; genus Phosphitispora. The sequence continues at coordinate 87,284 of JAENZJ010000009.1, read as the reverse complement.
ATAAAAGGGTCCCTGTGCAATGATGTTTAATTCACCCGGGAAGCGTACCGCAACCCCCTCGGGAATCATTACTTCACCGCGCATCCCAAACATCGCTGAGATTCCGAAACCGGCCAGGATTGCAACCAGGCCGAGGTGAAACAACACTGATCCCCACGATGAATAAGGGTGTTTCACACCATAAACCCATTCACCACCTGAGTATAGCCTAAATCCTTTACGTCTCAGCCTGTCTTCAATTTCCCCCGGATTCAGGCCGGTCAATATCTCGTTTACTGCAGGCGGGCCCTGAGGGTTTTTTTGCTGACTCTCCTCACTGCTGGCACGATACAGCCTTACAGCCCTTCTTAAAGTACACAAGACAATACTAAGGCCTAAGCCGACCAGGGCAGCGGCAAACCACCACCCCCCAAACCACGACTGTCCGTCACCCGTTAAAGGTGAGAGGTAAACAACAGCAAGTATATAAACCAGTATTGCTGACATCAGGCCCAGGGCCGTTCTGGAAGAGACCAACAACTTTATTACCCTGTTTTTCATCTTGCCTCCTGTTGAATCCCGGAAATGGGATTTCCTTCAATATTACACCATTTAACCTATGCACCCCGTTCATTTCCGGGACCTGCAAAAACAGGGTGACAGGCCTGAAACGCTGGTAACCTGTCACCCCTCTTGAGTCTGCTTGTGCTTAATACCCTTTGCCTGAAGTATGTGCACAGAGAAAGGGCTCTGTTGTCGTATTGCCTGTGGTATAACACCCGGTACTTGGACTTGTATAGGAGATAAAGAACCCGTTCATTCCCTTATAAGTCCTGTAATCCCCTCTGTTGTCGGTAAACTTTCCGTTGGCACCATGTACCGTCATAAACCTGTTACTGCTCTGGGTAGCCCCCCCAAAGTGGCAGTAACGGCACCAGTTGTTGCCATACAGGGCGCCAAAGGCATCCACCGCTTCATCTGACAGGGTAAAGTTTTGCCCTGATGTCGGGTTGGCTGTATAATGGTTACTTCTGCTGTGTGACCCGACGGACCCGGTCCCTGACCCTGACCCGGCGGATGAATCGCTGCCATAGACTGACTGGGAATGACACTGGGTACAGAAAGTGGTACTCCTGGGATCAGCCCGCAGCATAAAGTCATAGTTGGAACCGTGAGGCCCGCGCGGACCGCCGAGTTCCTGGCTGTTGCCGTGACAGTCGGAACAGGTGATATTGTGCCTGTGATCGGGGTTACTTGGGTTAAATACCCAGCCCGGGGTGCCGGGACCGGTCAGGGTGGTGGCCCCGTTTGCTTCTATCCTGGCATTTTCAAAACTGTTTTTCACTGTAGTCGAGAATCCATGGTTTGAGGGGTTATTGGTATTAAAATAACCAATGACTCTCCGCCCGCCGGTGCTGGCAACCGTATAATCCGAATGGCACTTAAAACACACCATATATTCCTGTAATACCGGGTCTTTGACTGACACATCAGCTACCTCATCCCATCCGTATCCGGAAACAGTATACGGGTTTTTGGCCGGGTCTGTCCAGTATTCAGGGTTAGTGTTGGGGTTTGGCACCGCGGGCATGCTTGTCAGCTCTACTCCGGATACTCCCTTAAAGGCATATGACAGCCTGGTAGTCAGGGAGTCAGTCCCTTCAATATCCAGGACTGTATGCACATTGTGGCAGTCCAGGCACTCCACATGCCTGGTCCGGGTTACCAGGGAACCATCCATAACCTCATTAAAAGAGTGCTGTCCAAGGGTATATCCAGGCAGGTGGCCTATACCCTGCTCAGGCCAGAACTTCATATCTGCCCCGCTGGTTGTCCCGTCATGACATTCGTAGCACAGGTCCTCTTCCCAGTCAAAGGTGTTCCCGGTAATATTTGTTACCCGGCCCCAGGCATCGACCTCCGCTGTCCCGTGGGGGTCGTGGCAGTTGATGCACTTGCCTGTTTTATCTGCAGGTATCGGCTCGGTATAGTGCTCACCCCCCGGCCAGAGGGCCTTTTCCTTATGAACTCCGGAGCTGAACCGGTCAATACCCGGATATCCAACAGTTGTTGAAGAGATAGTGGGATATTCGTGGCATTTGTTACAGATCTCATTATTTTCCCCATCATCCACTACCAGCATCTTGGGTATCGTCTCTCCGGCAGCATTCTCCCTGCCGTGGGAATTGTGGCAGTTCAGGCATATCCCAGGGAGGAAGGAAGTCTTGTTGTAGACTACTCCTGCCGTTGTATTTAATTCCTCAAACCATTGGGCCTTCAGGCCATGGGATGAATTGACATACACAGCTGAACCGTCAAACAGTCCGGTATCAACCAGGATATCATCCCTGTCATGGCACTCAAGACACAGCTGGTTTGGTGTGGCAGAATCATTAACCGGGTATCTCAGCATCCCGGGATACTGGCTGCCGTGGGGTTCATGGCAATTGGTACATTCTCCGGCTCCATACCCGTCAAATTTCATTTTGGCATTGACACTTGTGTTCCCGTGGTAGGTTTCCTCGTAGATAGCCCTTCCGCCATATTCGCCATAAGGGTCAACTTCATGGCAGGTGTAGCATAGGTCATTGAGATTCGTCCCCGTGCCCCTCCAGGCCGAACTCTTGATATACTGACCTGTTGCCGGGTCAAACCTGCCATGCGGGGCATGGCAGTTATAGCACCTGCCGGCATCAGCCGCAGTCCTTGCCGGGACTCCGTCACCTCCGGGCCAGTATCCCGGGGTGTTGGAACGTGCCCCTGTCGCCGTAGTCTGCCCATGGGCTGAAGGGTCAAAATATGCCCGCCCCGAGAACTTCCCGGTATTGGATGCTGCTGTATGGCAGCTATAGCACAGGTTATTGTCATCAGGGGCCTTGAGCAGGTGTCCATATACCGAGCCATGGGGCACATGACACTTGGTACAGTTCCCTTCATATACACTGCCATCCTTAAAGGTCATAATGGCATAATCCACATTATGCTTGCTGTAGACATAAGCTGAACCTATGGTATGTGTCACTGTATAATTCGGGTTCGGGGAACCCGACTCATGGCAGGACATGCAGAGGGCGCCTTCTTTGGAATCCTCTCCCGACCTCAGGGTAGTCACCGCAAATTCTGCAGATGGCGCAGAATGGTTTCCGGCCTTGTCAAATGCGGTTACGTAGTAGTAATAGAGCGTATTTCCCCTGAGTCCGGTATCTGTGTACTGCTTTGTATATGATACTCCGACCCGCAGCCAGTCTGAACCGTTGCGGCTGCGATAAACGGCATAACCCACCACCCCGTCAGTAGTATCATTAATATTCTTCCAATAGGTAGTTACCTGTGATGAGCTATCCCTCTGGGCCCGGAAACTGGTCGGTGCATTGGGCCGGGTAGTATCGACCGGTTCTGCTCCGGTGGTCACCCATGCCGGACTGGAATCAGTAGCTGCCGATATGTTGCCATACCTGTCAACAGCCTTCACCTGATATGAATATGAAGTCTCCGGCTTCAGCCCGGTATCTGTAAAGGTCCTTTCCGCAGCCAGGTTGGAGCCGGTAATAAGGAACCGGCTGTCACGGGCCGACCAGCGATACACAGTATAGGAAACCGGGTCACCTGATGCCTCATCCCAGGAAAGCTGCATTTTTTCATGGGTATACGGGGCCGCAGCGTTGGCGGCAGTCAGGGAAGGCGGTGCGCCCGGCGGGGTTTCGTCCTTGCTCCTGACCATGAACATAGCCCCATACTCCGCTATCTTGGTAATCTTAGGCCGGTTTCTGCCAAGTAAATAATCAGCATAGATGTCAACTGTGTACCACCAGTTATCCTCCAGATTCCACTGGTCATCCAGGACAAAGGAAAACCTGAGGCTGCCAAAATTGTACTGCTGGTTGCCCGGGTTAAAAGGCCCGACTTTGATATTGCCTTTAAAATCCTTTATCCAGACATTAAACGAGTTAAAGGAAGTATCAATGGAGTCAGAAGTCGCCTTTACATAAACAGTATCTCCGGGTGCAAAAACATAAGCCTGTTCGGTGTAACCAGAGTCACGGTAAAACTTGAAGCCTTTACCTGTTGCTCCCACGATTATTGCCTCATGTGCATTGACATAACTTGTCCCTCCATGTGACAATTCCACTTCAAGGACATAAACCCCACTATACCACTCTGACTTCATCAAGACAGGCCATTCAAAGAGGTCTGCTTTACTGTCAGGATGGCTGTAAGACGTGTATTGTGCCAAAGTTGTATTCAGGTGGTTTTTAATCCTGACAACAGCCGTGTCAGGCGCATCAGGCAGTCCCGCTTCATCACAGTATACCTGGACATAAACTGTTTTTCCCAGTGGGAAGCTGGAAGTAATAGCTGTCTTGGTTTGGTCATAAAGTTTTATCCAGGTAGTATTGGCATCAGCTTCCTGGTAATTTCCTGCTCCTATGGCTGCATAAGCCGGCTGTGTCTTCCCATGTACCGGGGCACACCACTCAGACAGGTTGTCATTGAAATCCTCTGCAGAAACTCGGTAATAGTAATCGGTATCAGGTTCAAGCCCGCTGTCAGTAAACGAAGTTGTTCCGGTACTGCCTACCAGTATATAGTCCCCGTCAAGGCTGGCCGCCCGGAACACCCGGTACTGGGCAATCTTACAGTTATCAATGGATGCCGTCCAGCTCAGAGTCAGCCTAGTTGTCCCCTCACCGGGCACAGTCACTTTCAGGTTGGTTGGAATAGAAGGTACCTGTTTATCATCAGTGGCCACGGGAGAATCCGTCTGTTCGGCAGTCTGTCCTGATTCATTCCCGGCACGGTCATAGGCGGAAACCTTATATGAGTATGTCCTGTTAGGCTCAAGGCCGCCGTCATAAAACCAGACTTTTGCCGGGGCATAGACCCTGCTGTTAACAACTCCGTACCTGGTCCAGTCACCAGACCCTGCCTTCCGGTAGATATAGTAGCCAAAGACATCAGGACTGGTTGAGGCTGTCCAGCTCAGGTCAACCTGAATGGCACTTGACCCCTGTGCCTGGAAACCGGTGGGCATTTCGGGAGCCGTGACATCTCCTGCAGTAGACCTCTCGTCCCTGAGGACATCAGCCCTGGGGTTATGCACGTGTTCTGTATGGCACATTACCATACAGTCATTACCCGTATCTGCCGACGGGTCATACTGGGTATCAGGGTCTGTGATCGGGTGGAATGAGGCCATTGGAGTCTTTCCTTCCGGCCATGTCTGCTGCCCGTCAACTTCAAGTCCGGTCAGTTCTTCGACATTATATGCATAACCACTGTCTCCATGGCAGACAAAGCAGTCTTTGTCGCTCCCCACCGGTTCGGGGTCATGTGGGTTGTGACAATCTATACAGCTTTTGGTCTCACCGGCTTTATGTTCAACAATGGTAACCCCGTTATCACCTGTCAACGGTATACTGGGGATGTTCACCTGACCCCCGGGAGCTGTCTCACTGATATAGTAAACCCATGATTTTACCGAATCACTGACATATTCCCGGTGGCAGGTGGTACAGAACCTGCGCGGCTCATAACTCATGGTAATACTTTTCATGTTTTGGGGAAAATCAACCTGATAAACTGTTTCCCCAACATAGGTCAGGGTCTGCTGTGGAGCATAGTTGTCAGCATCCCTCAGGTAAAAGTCATTAGTCGAACCATGGGGCACATGACACTCATCACAGTACATTTTGGCTGTCAGAGAGCTCGTGTACTTATGGCCTGTCTTCTCATACATTGTTTTAATATCCTCAATGGGATCCCCTATACTGTCGGTGGTCACCCCATTATGGCAGCTGACACACAGGTCATCCTTGGGCAGCCTTAACAGGGGTTTGTAATCAGAACCGTGAGGCACATGGCACTTGTCACAGTTACCCAGGAGGTCGCTGTTATCAGCAGGATAAGTCCTGATAACATATTCATAGTCATGAGGCTTACCGTCAAAAAGATGGTTGTCAATGGTATATGGCGACTTATCCGGTGAAGTCGATTCATGGTCATGGCAGTTCAGGCACAGCAGCTTTTCAGGCAGTTTCAGGTGGTCTGCCCGGGCATCATGTGGGTGTGCCAGGTGGCACCTCTGCATACAGGTATTGTCTGCAGTAGTCCCGTCTATAATATTGTGGTGAGAGACCTTACCTGACCCCGGTTCTGAAACCAGCCCTGCCAGTGATTTAATATCGGTAGCCTCACCATTGGGCCTGCTGTGGCAGTCATAACATGCATCTTCCCCGCCGGTAGCCGGCCATGGCTTGTGCGGGTCATGACAGATAATACACTCCCTGCCGGTAGCCCGGTGGTCTGTAATCCTGTCAGGATACGGCAGCGGCTCAATCAGTACTTCACCAACTTTGATGGTATAGACTGTATTGTATACCTGTGCAGTTTCACCCTCTTCCCCGGGAGGATGGCATGCCAGGCAGAAATCACGGGATGCCCCCGGGTCGGTATAATTCTCGGGGAAGGTTATTCCCGTATTGTACTTGTTGGTCGTGTCCAATAGATATTTCTTGCTTGTGGTACCGTGAGCTTCATGGCATTCGGTACATAGCAGCTTCTTGCCGGGATCTGCCTTAATAAAGTGTCCGCCCGATGTGGCCGCATTGTACTTGCCTGAAATGTCGGACTCGGCCGGGGAGCCGTCATGACAAGCCATACAGGCATTGATCTTACCGATGTCTGTTGCGGCATCAATAGCCACCCCGTCAATACTTTTTCTGAGCAGCCTGACATTGGAGGAGGCATGGTTCTCATGGCACTTCAGACAGGGAATATCCATGTCCGGGCCATAGGGGTTGTCAGTCCCTTCCCTCTCCAGAAGCGAATGAGGTTTATTTATAAAGTATGTCCTCTGGTCAGACACGATCCGCCTGGTTGCAGGTATCCCGGGCAGTTCACTGTCAGCGCCGTGGCACTGCCAGCAGAACTCCTTATAGGCAGGGACTTCCTCCCCTGTGTTGGGGTCAATCACCAGAGGCAGTGATGTCTCCTCAGGCTCACCGGTCCAGTCATCAAGGGATACTATGGTACTCTTTAAACCATACGGGTTTTTCAGGGTATGCATGGTATGGTCTTCAAAATGGCACTGCTCACATGCTACCTTGTACCCCGACTCAGGTCCGGGTTCAAGCACCGGATGCCTTGAGTTAGTATCAAAATCATCATAATCGTGACAGGCGGCACACTTTAGTGGCGGCGTGTCTTTGGTACGGAAATAAGATTTATAGGTATCCCCTGATATCCAGTGGTCAAACTGGTGACAGGTAATAGCACAGGAAAAACCTGCCTCCTCACCGGCAGAGCCAAGAGTGGGGATGAAAGCCAGCCTGTCTTTATTGCTGCTGTAGGTGACAATATTTACCTGTTTGGCCCAGTCAAAATTGATATAGTGACTGTTATTCAGGTTCCAGTCATAGGTTTCATCAGCATAACTTGTATCGTGAAATATACTCTCACCACTGTGGGGGTCATGGCAGGCCCGGCAGCTGACCTTTAGTTCGGCTACATGGCTGTGGTAGTTTTTGGCATTACCTGCCCCAAACCTGCTGCCGATTACCGGCTCAATAGGTTCACCCTCACCGTTAAACGCTACGTAGTACCGGCTGTCATGGCAGCGGAAACATATAGTGTCACCTTCAGCGGACCATTCTGTGATCCACTGCACCGGTCCATAGTCAATACCATAAACTGTCTCGGTAATACTGAAGAAATCATTGTACCGCTCACGCAGCATATACCTGTTATTCAGGCTGCCGTGAGGTTCATGACACATGGTGCAGGTATTACGTCCGTAAAAATTCTTTTCATGGATTGTGCCCAGGTATTCATTTGACTGGTTGTTCAGGTATACCCCGCTGATTACAGTATCCGGTACATCAGGATAATCGGGGTTATCCGGCCGGGGCTGGGTCTGGGTAAACCCATTATCCTTGTGACAGGAAATGCACAGGTTAGCTGAATTAGCCGAAATCATCAGGGGATAATCCTTGGACCCGTGCGGCACATGGCAGTTCCTGCAGGTTATATGGGTCACCTGGGAACTGGGGAGTTCCGAATTATGCTTAGACTCCATAAATGCCGTCTGGTGGTCCCTCCCAAAGGGATTGGGCAGGTCTGAATTAACCCCGTGACAGGCCCAGCAGAACTCGTTTCCGCCCCTCTTTATTTCCCCGTCTTCCATGGAAATCGTCGCCAGCAGCCGCGGCGCATAAACCGTATTATCCACCTCCGGCTCGTATTCAGGGCTGTAATGCGGGTTATGACAGGCGTCACAGGAATAGCGCCCCTCAGGAATTCTGTGGTGGGACGGGTTATATACCGGGTCAAAGGCAGCCTTGGTGTTGTACTTGCTCTGGGAGCCGTCATGACATGTATAACAGGAGTCGGTGATAGTACTGTAATAGATCAGTTCCTGACCCCTGGCAGAGTGCATGGAATGGCAGTTCTGGCACATACCCTGCTTATTTTTGTAATTGCCATGGGGACCATTGGGATTGACCGGGTCCCCGATGTCCACTGCAGGTGTCGCGGAGGCATATGTCGTCATGGGAGACTCTTTACCGGCAACATCAACGGCGCTGACCTTGTAGAAATAGGTGGTCCCGTAACGGATTTCACTGTCAATGAAATAAAAAGACCATGCCTCAATATTGTTGGTGGCATCTATAGTATACTTTTCAACGTCGGTTACCGGAGCTTCACTCATGGCAGCATAAGGTCCTCCCGCTGCAGTTGCCCGGTAAACCTTATAGCCCTGGACATCCCCCTCAGTATTGGCATTCCAGGTAAGTTTAACGATTTTCCCGTTAAGGTCTGCAGGGTTGGTAATCAGAAACGCATTAAGTCCTGTGGGTGTAGCCGGTGTCGAAGCATCTGTCCTGGAGCTCAGGGTTTCAGCCGCCGCCGTCGTTGTGTAAAAAGTACTGTTTCCGGCATTATCAACAGCATTGACCTTATATTCGTAAGATGTTGCCGAATTCAGCTCAGAATCAGTATAGCTGTTTGTGTAGGAATACCCTACATATCTGAAGGTAGCCCCCGAATCCTCGGAACGGTATATCTCATACCCGTTAATGCCGCTGTCACCGGCCTGGCTGTCAGTGGCGGCATTCCAGTTCAGGGTGACAGAAGAACCGGTAATATCCGATGCCAGGAAGCTCTCAGGGTCCGGCAGGACAGGGCTGGTATTATCATCATAGACATTTACCGTTACAGTCTTTTCATTATAACCCCACATCCCGTTACTGGACGTACCGATACCCCACAGCTTAATATTATAGCTCCCATAAGGAACCGAACTGTCTACGGTTACTTTGGCAGTGAACTGTTCATCATGTGCTGTCTGGTTCCTGTCTGTAAAGGCCCCGGCGACCGTTCCGTCATCAAGGGTAACACCCTTTTGGGCATTGGGGTTGCTGGTATCGGGAAATGCCGTTGCCCAGACGTAAGGACTGTTGATAGGGGCATTCCACGATGTGTCCTGAGTGGCAATAAACCAGGGAACATCAGCTGACAGGTCCTTTTTGTCCACCAGCCATTTGGATGTATCCGGCACCTGGACAGCGCCGGCAACGGTAAACCGCCCATATCCCAGACCCACGGTTTTAAAATCTACGGTAAAGCTGCTGCCGCGGTTAACAGTGACACTGGAAGTCCGCGGGGTAACCCCGTTAATTTTTTCGATAGTAAGGTACCCTGTTTTGTAACCGTGGCAGGAAATGCAGTAAGGCTTGTTCCCTGTCTGGGAGCTGTCAAGATGGTTGGTCGGCCAGCCCAGGGCAATTGCAGGCATGATTAACAGCCCGGCCATGATCACTATCAGGCCCGGAAGTTTTTTGCGGTATTTTGTTGCTTCTTTCAGTTTCAGCAGCATATTACATCATCCTCTGCCCACATACATCTTCTTTCTGTCTGTCAGACATCTCTTTCTGCCCGTTGGTCATCTTTTCTCTACTCATCAGGATAACTGGTTTTATTATGACAGTCCTCACACCCGTCATCTTCATTAAACCTTTTTAGAACCGTTGAAGGGAACCCGTCACGGCGGATATGAGCCCCTGTTACGGTGGTGCCGTGTGAGAAGTGACAGGTCTGGCAGATAATTTTCCCGTTCTCATAAGGTAAATACACAGAGGCCGGAATGGCCACACCGGCATTGGTTACATATTTTGCTTCAATATTAACCGGGTGCATAAACATATGCATCGAAGAAGTTGATAATTTCATCCCCGGCTGTTGAGTTGTCGTCAGGGCTGTCCTGCTGGAGCCGGCTCCCTGGTTGAAATCGCTGTGGCACGCCCCGCAGAATTCGACCGCCCCGCTGACATAAGTGGTTTTTTCATAAGCGGCATATGTTACCGCATAGGCCTCAGTTTTAATCAGTGGTTCTGAGGGGTCACTGCTGACCCGCATATTTTCCCGCAGGCTGCGGTAATTCTCCGACCCGTGGGGGTCATGGCACGAGGCACATGACAGCCGCGACTCCGCTGTTTCATATACTTCGATGTTATTGCCGGTTGCCGCATAGTGATATATATTCAGGTCATGCCTTGATGTCGGTATGTATGCCTCCTGGATGACTGTCTGGGTCTCAAAAGAACCATAGGGTCCGCCAATGGAATCATACCAGGTGGTCCTGTCAGGGTCGTCGCCTGCATCAAGACTCACCGGTCCCCTGTATTTGCCCCGTAATACATCATACTTGCTCTGGGTCCCGTCGTGGCATGTGATGCACAGTCTGTCGGTATTCACTTCAGTTATCAGCCTGGGCCCCAGGGCGCTGTGAGTAGCATGGCAGTTCTGGCACAGGTCAGGGTTATCCCAATAATACCCGTGAGGGTTGGCATCAGGCGGAAAAGCCCTGGCGATGGTGTAATCTTCATCAGTGGCATCTTCGGCAACTACCTTGATAAAATAATTGAAATAAGGAGTCAGGTCCGGCTTCAGGTATGAATATCCGCTGACACCTGTCTCAGCTACGGTAAAGTCGGGTACCACACCCCACTGGTTGCTGGCAGATACATAAACATGATACCTTACAGCAACCGGTACCTGCTCCCAGTATACGGCAACATTAACACTGGGGCTGGAACCTGTCTCTACCTTGGTTATCCTTGGTTTAAGGTCTTTTGCCGTCACAAAGCTGTCTTCACCGGAAACAGCCAGGTTACCGGCCAGGTCCCTGGATTTAACCCGGAAGTAGTACCTGGTCTGCCCGGCAAGTTTTTTCAGGGTGACACTGTGTGTGGTTACTTTTTCATCAAAGGAGATAGCCCATTTGTAGGCCCCCGGGGCGGTGCCGTATTCCACGGTAGAATTGGCCGGGCCGTCAGTGGTCCATGAGATCACTGCGGTATTGGCCGTGACATCGCTGTAAACAACATCTGAAATAACAGGGGCGGTGGAATCGGTATCCACAGGTGTGGTAAACTCACCAATCTCACTCAATTTCTCGTTTCCGGCAGCATCCTTTACAGTAATCATATAATAATATATAGTGTCTGTGGTCAGCCCGGTCAGATCAACACTGTGGCTTAAGGCCCTGACCGTACTCACCTTGCTGAAGTCCCAGGTCGGGGAAGTGTATACCTTATAGTTAACCGTATAAGAGCTGTATTCATCTGTGGAAAAGGAAACCGTTGCCGCATTACCGACAACCTCCTGGACTGAGTTGGTAATCAACCTTGGCGGGGTTACATCCCACACATAGATGTCATCAAAAAAAGCCTTCCGGTTAAATTCACCCACAGCTATTTTCCCGTAGAAAAGGGAAGAATCTGAAGTGTATCCGATGCGCACATCATTGACATAGACATCAATATTAGCCCCCAGAAATTTGAGCTTCAGGACAACAGGGTGAGGATTCTGGCTGATACCGGAGGCATTCTCACCAATATAGGGTACATTGTAGTTGTAAACAGCTCCATTGACCCTTTTCCATTCTGCCAGGTCTACTCTGAGGCCATTGACTTTTTTATAAAGCAGCAGTTTTGCAGAATCCGGAGTACCCGTATCACTGTATTCCAGAGCATAATAGTTGTTTTCATTGGCCCAGCGCCCGGCCAGGGAGATGGTACCATTGGAATCCGCTGCATATACCCTGGCCTCCACAGCGTAGTCATACCAGCTGGAAGAACCGGCCACCGACCATGCCTCTTCTGAAGCCGGGTCAATAGTTTCTGTATATTCGCCGCTGGCAATAGTCCAGCTGCCTTTAACCGGGGTCCAGTCATAGCCCCCCAGGTTGAACTGGTCATAAAAGTAGGCTCCCAGCTGGGATTTCGCCGGGGGAGTATGGCACAAGATGCCTGTTATCGCTACTGCTGCTATCAGGCCGAAGATAAGACAATATTTTCGCATTTGGTGCTGCATACCAATCCCCCCTCCCTCTGGGTTGATTCCCCTGACTAGTTTCTTTCATATACTTCAATACGGTTGTTTTCCCGGTCAGCGACATACAACCTGCCATCACTGCCAACTGCCACACCGGTGGGAAAATTAAAACTCCCGCCGGCGATGCCTCTGTTCCCGATCTCTTCAAAAACCTTACCATCCTCAAGAATCCCGTACACCTTATGGGCAAAGGTATCTGCCGCATAGATACGGTTGTTTTCCGCATCGAAGGCAATCCCCTTGGGATTAGTCAGGATATTGGAGCCCACCAGGGTTTTGATGAATTCTCCTTCCATCGTATAAATATCAATCCTGCCATTATTGGAATTAGACAGGTAAATCCTGCCGTCAGCATCGTCATCAACAGAAATGCCGTTTACATACGACAGTTCCCCCGGGCCGGAACCCGCCTTGCCAAATTCCCGGACAAATTTGCCGCTGTCATCAAAAACCAGAATCCTCTGCCGGCTGACATCAGAAACATATACATTGCCCCGGCTGTCTACGGTAACGGCAACCGGCATCACCACCGCACCGGTCTGCTGTCTTTCCCGGGGAGACGGGATTACCCCCAGCTGTTTGCCTTCAAAATCAATAACCTGTACCCTCTGGTTATAGAAGTCGGCAACATAGATTTTCCTCCCGCTGACAGCCACTCCGGTGGGGTAATTGAACTGTCCCTCTCCCGAACCGGGGCCTCCCAGGGCCCTGACGAAGGTTCCGTTCCTGTCAAACACCACAATCCTGTGATTGACACTGTCGGCAGCCACTATTTCACCCCATGAGCTGACAGCAACACTCAGCGGCCTCTTAAACCGCTGGGAATCATAAATGGAAAAAAGGTAACTATACTTTGCCCCCGGAAGAGAAACATCCAGGTCAAGGGGGTTACGCTTTGTCTTCAGGTAATGCCAGCCGAAAAACAGCAGGGCAATAATTATCAGGACAAGGATGGCGATAATAAGGTCTTTTTGCTTTATTTTTTTAGGTATAAGTCTGGTAGCTATCTGTGATAACTGCATGATGACCCCCCCAAGTTACTTCTTGTGACACTCTTCACATATACCCTGGCGGTCCAGACGGATCAGGGCTGTGGAACCGGTTATCCTGTTCTGCCCTGTCTTAAAAGTACCGTGAGCCTGGTGGCACGTGAGGCAGACAACTACATTAACACCTGTTCCCGATTCCAGAGGCAGAGACGAGGAATAGTATTCGCCCCGGAAAATAAGGGGGGTGTTCACGGCATGCATGAATTTGTTCATTGATTCTGCCGACAGTTCCAGTCCCGGAATCTGGGTTGCCGTGGCCGCGATGGCGCCGCTCCCGGATGCCTGGGCATAATCACTGTGGCAGGCTGAACAGAAATAAATACTGCCTGTGTTGTAGTAAATGTCTTCACCGTAGCCGCCGGTCAGGTCAGGGTCAGTCCTGGCATAGGCCTGGAAATCAATGTTGACGGAAACGTCATAGGTTACCTCAATTACAGTTTTTAGGTTTCTGAAGTTATTGGTATTCCCGTGCGGATCATGACAGTCGATACATCCCAGGCCCCTGTCGCGTTCACTGACACCTCCGGGGGCGCCGGAAATATATGTCCCCAGGTTATGAATAGAAGTGGGCAGTAATGATACAGGTTCTGTACTCAATGAACTATATGCCTCATAAACAACTACCTCAACAGGCTGACCGGAAGATGCCAGGGGACCGAACGGTCCTCCTGAAGTATCGGCATATTGTTCCGCCAGCCTGACCTTGCCGTTCCTGACATCGTATTTGCTCTGGGTCCCGTCATGACACGTAGTACATAAAGCGACACTGGTAGGCTGAATCAGGAGATAACCCCCCCGGGCGCTGTGAGTAACATGACAGGCAGCACACAGGCTGGAATTGATTCTGAAGGAACCATGCACATTATTATTGGGCGGATAAGCAGCAGTAATGGCAGAGCTCCCGGTACTGTCTTCAACCTTAAAATAATAATTATAATAATTAGTAAGGTTATCATCTACATAATAATTATCAGTCCGGGCTGCAGCGCCCGTGGTCCACTGTGTTCCGTCAAGACTGCGGTAAATGTTGAATGGAGGGGCGCCCTGATAATATACGGTTGCAGCACTGGTTGTCCCCTCACCGGGTTGGATTATCACACCGTCAATCTTTACCCCTGCATAGACGGGGACCGAAAACAGCGCTAAAATTATCGCGGCTGCAAGTAATTTTAAAAGTTTTTTCATGTCCCCTCCCCCATTCAAAGTTAATCATAAGAGTAAATAACTACCCTGTTGTTATCCCTGTCGGCAACATACAGTTTCCCACGTTCATCATAAGCCAGTCCGGCAGGATAACTGAACTCGCCAAAGCCGTCACCTGAGCCGCCAAATTCGCCCAGGCAGTCTCCGTTACCGGAAAACAAAAACAGCTTATTATTGAAACTGTCACTTATATAGATAATTTTTCGGGACCTGTTGTAAGCAATCCCCCGGGGATTAACCAGGGCCTTGTACCTGAAGGTTTTGGCTGAATTTCCGCCAGACCTGAGGAAACCTGAAATTTCCGGATCCACACCATAAATTATTTTATTTTCGAAATCAATATCAATTGCTGAAGTACCGGTAAAGGCTGTCAGTTGCTTGGCCGGATAATCCCCTGTCTTTTGGCCTTCAGAATTATAAATCTCAAATTTTTGCGATCCGGCATTAAATACATAGGCATTTGATTCACCGTCAATGTTCACACTTTCAGGCAAAAAACCCTGGTCCCCGCCACCGGCAATAGTGTAAAGATACCCTCCTCCGGAATTAAAAACAATAACTTCTTTTCTGCCCCTGTCAGCGACATAAACATTGCCATTTGGTGCAACATCAAGACTTACCGGGTCCTGAAGCTCTGCAATCCCACTTCCCGGACCTCCAAAATTAAGTGTATACCGGCCATCTTCTTCAATGACCATAATTCTGTGATTTCCGGAATCGGCAATATATGCCTCCCCCCGCGGTCCTACCGCCACCGCGGTAGGGCTTTTCAGCAGCTGCCCCGGAGGACCTGTGATTACATTGTATGGTTTTATTTCGGTATATTCTATGGGTTGCGGTCCCTGCACCGAATTAAGCAGAAATACTATCCCCGCCAGAGCCGGTACTCCCAGTAAAGCAAGCCACAGGCAGTACTTCCGGAACCACTTCTTCATCTTCACCAGCATATCTACCTGCATAATTTCCTCCGCCTTATTGTTCCAGGCGCCGGACGGCCTTTTGGGTTTCCTCATGGTCGGGTACCATTTCAAGAACCCTCAGGTAAGCAGCCCTGGCTTCTTCGTTTTTACCCATCATCTCATACGCCTGGCCCAGCCAGTAATGGTTGTCGGCTCCGGCCGGATCTTTATCAGCGGCATACCTGAACTGAGCCGCAGCCTGGTCCCATTTCTCCTGACTGAAATAAACCTTCCCCAGTTCAAAATAGGCATACTTGGATTCAGGGTCAAGTTCAAGGGTTCTCCGGAATTCCTCAACTGCTTTTTGCAAAAGCCCGGTCTCCCGGTACACCAGGCCAAGGTTGAAATGTGCCGCAGGATTCAGCTTATTAACAGCAACAGCCCTGGTCAGTGACTGGTTGGCTTTTTGATAATTTCCGGTCCGGTAATGAAGCCACCCCAGTTCTACCAGCAGTTGGTCATTGTCAGGGTCCTTCTTCAGGACCTCCTCAAGATACTTAATATCCCGTACTGCCGGGTCAGAGGTGTCATACCGGTCCCAGATAAAGGCCTCTCCAATGCCGATTCCGGCGGCAAAAATTATCAGGGCGGCGGTAACAAATATTAGGGCAGCTTTTTTAAATTCAATTTCTTTTTCGGTTTCAGCCACAGCCATCACCCCATCTCTACTACACTGTAACCTTAGTATTACTAAGTTAAGTAATACTACCAAAGGTAATATATTCTTTTTTTAACAATTTTACCCTATTATATGTTCGACATAAAGTCTTTTATTTCCTCCTGAAAGTGTCGAAAAAATGCCTTTTGGGGCAAAAAGAAAACCGGGCAGTCCATTTCATTTCCTGCTGCCCGGAAATTTCCTTTAATCACCGGTATGTTTCCTGATATTATAGGCCCCCGGTACGAAGGGTTTCGGCCAATTTACGAATGGTACCCCTGTCTGCTTCCCACCCCTGCCACAAACCCGATTCCGGGTCCCGGGTGAAAACAGCGCCCATATGTTTACCGCCCATAGCCACAAATATTCTGTCTGTCGAAATTACCGCATTGCCGTATTTATCCCGGTCAGGACCGGTACCCTTTATTGAGGTGCTTATTTTTTGAGCCTTTATAAGCCATGCGCTGACAGCAACAGTTTGCTGTGAAATATCGTCAATGTCCTGTTGGGATATAGTATCCAACCCGGATTTGGTATTTTCAATATTGAGTACGGTCTGTTGCATTAAATTCAACAGCTCTGCAAAACTTTCCGTTTTTCCCCGTCCTATTATCATATCCTCTGCAGGCAGGTGCAGGTAAAACTGGACAATCCTGAGTTCAGTGAATTCCTGATTATTATCCCGGTCTACGTCCCCGGCATCATTAAGCAAAATCCACATGACACCAACGAGAAGAGCCAGGGCAAATAATGCCGCAACAGTCTCCAGCCTGACTTTTTTCATTGCCATTCCCCTCACAGTATTCTGTCAATCAATCTGATTGATTCGACATTTTATGCTATTTATCCTGCCATTTTTGTCCTGAAATTTAGGGAAAGGGTAATACCGGCCTCTCTATTTGGCCCATTATCTAACCCTCACAAGCAAGTGAATAATTTTTTCCTTCCTAAATTTAAGCCCCCTGCCATTGGCTTTCAAGCCGGGCAGAGGGCCTCTGTTAACTCCTTTTAACCTTGCCTAAAGGAAGGCTGGTTCACATTCTGGTAAACACCCATCATTGTCTGGGTAGTCTGCTGTGCCAGGGTAGGAACCTGATACATGCCTTTTTGGTTCATCCAAAGGAAGACTTCATACGCCATATTCACCGAAGATATGGCACAATTGGAAAGCATGCCGCGCAGGGTCGGGTCGGCACATTCAAGAGTGCCTCTCAGCCTGAGACAGGCTGTAGCCTTATGGCATCCCATCATTCCTGAAGCAACATCCCTGTCATCCATTTCATTGATACTGGTATTGGGCTGGACAGTTGAAGGCTGCCTTAACCCGTATTTGACACTGGCGCTCCTGGCAGTCCTGTATGGTACAATTGAGCCGGCGCCCTGGTTATGCAGGTAGTTTACCAGCTTGTTATAACCATTGAACATGTGATTAACCTGATTATCCAAAATCTGCATCAGCTGCTGGTCCTTTACGTGCTGTCTGTACAATTCAAACTGGTTAATTCCGTCAATGGTATCTGTGAGGATTTCATGGACCATCATTAATTCAGTGGCCCCAAACCTTGCCGCCTGCTGGCCGGTCTGTATACCTGTCTGACCAGTCTGAGCGCCTGTCTGGAATCCGGTTTGCATGCCTGTCTGCATACCGGTCTGGAACCCGGTCTGCATCCCCAATCCGGTCTGGGAACCGGGCTGATGTCCTGTTTGGAAGCTGGGCTGCGCTCCCGCCCGGAATCCGGTCTGCTGACCCGTAAAGCCTCCATGCTGACCGGTAGTATAGCCAGAATTCTGCCAACCGAAATGACTCTGGGGACGGGCTATGCTCTCCCCGATTTCATTACCGGGGTGGTACCACTTTTGTGGATTCATCTGTTGTACAATCTCTTCCTCTCTGCCCAGGTAGTGCGGATTTACGTAATTGCCTTGCTGTGACCCCAGCTGAGGCTGGGCGCCTCCATAAGTACCCTGATTCTTGTACATTTTGATTCCCCCTTATGCAAATTTTGTTAATCTGTGGCTAACCACCACTATGATTAGTTTGCCCAAATTTCATCCTCTGAATGTATGGGACTAATTTCCGTTCCGTCCCCACTACATCATTATCCTGTTCAGACTACATTGACAATGCCCATATCACGGAGCGCCTGTTTGGCTGCCTCTACCTCCTCTGCAGCAGCCGCAGGCGTATTCTCCAGGGGATCGGGGCATTCCTGCAGTTCCCATTTATGACTGCCCAGTTTGTGAAAACCCAGCAGTTCCACGCGCTGCACTCCCCTGACCGTCTTCAGGTAATCCCCCAGCCGGCGGATTTTTTGCGGATCAAGGGTAATTCCGGGAATCAGGACATGCCTGACCCATATCGGTATTCCCAGCTCACCCACTGCTTCGGCAAACTTCCTGACCTTTGCTCCTGAAACCCCCGTAAGCTCCAGGTGAGCATCCTCATCAATTTCCTTGATATCAAGAATAACCAGGTCTGTTACCTCCAGCAGGTCCTTTATCTTCTCATACTCAACATACCCCGAGGTATCAAGGGCGGTGTTCAGTCCCAGTTTCCTGGTTCCGGAAAACACATCTGCAACAAACTCCGGCTGCAGGGTGGGCTCACCCCCCGATGCAGTGACACCGCCCCCGGTGGGTTTATAAAAATGGCGGTACTGCTCTATTTCCTCCATCAAAGTATCAGAGTCAACTGACCGGCCGCCTGTCATTTCCCAGGAATCCCGGTTGTGGCAATACCTGCACCTTAAGGGGCATCCCTGCATAAAAAAAACATATCTTGTCCCGGGACCGTCAACAGTCCCGAATGTCTCTACCGAATGCAGATATCCTTTTACACCCAAATTTCACACCCACTTAATTTTTATGTCAATCCAAAGAATTGTCCATTTATGTTTAACCAGCCCGTGAATTGTCCATTTATATTTATATGAGCCCGTGAATTGTCCTGTTGATGACATCCAGCTGCTGTTCCCTGTTAAGGCTGATGAAATTGACTGCATAACCGGATACCCTTATGGTAAGCTGTGGGTATTTTTCCGGATGGGCCATAGCCTCTTCCAGAGTTTCCTTATCAAATACATTCACATTCATATGGTGGCCATCCATGGCAAAATAACCGTCCAAAAGCCCTGCCAGATTCTGTACCATGTCTTCCCGGGCCTTTCCCAGGGCCCTGGGGACAATTGAAAAAGTATAGGAAATTCCGTCCTGTGAGTAGTCATAAGGCAGCCTGGCGACTGAACTCATTGAGGCAATAGCTCCTTTCCGGTCCCGCCCGTGCATGGGATTTGCGCCGGGTGCAAAAGGCTCACCCTGTTTCCGTCCATCAGGAGAACTTCCGGTCTTTTTCCCATAGACCACATTGGAAGTTATGGTAAGTATCGAAAGGGTTGGTTCCGCTCCCCGGTACGCTTTTTGCTTTTTGAGTTTGTGCATAAACCTGATAACCAGTTCAACGGCCATTTTATCTACTCTCTCATCATTATTGCCCATCTGGGGGAAGTCCCCCCGGATATCATAATCCACCACATAACCCTGGCTGTTCCGTATTGTCTTTACCCTGGCATACCTGATGGCGCTAAGGGAATCAGCCACAACTGAAAGTCCGGCAATCCCGCAGGCCATGGTCCGTTCAATATCAAGGTCATGCAGGGCCAGCTGCAGCCGCTCATAAAAATAACGGTCATGCATGTAGTGAATAATGTTCAGTGTATTGATATACAAGCGGGCCAGCCATTCCAGAATGCTGTCAAACCGCTCCATAACCTCGTCGAAATCCAGATACTCAGAAGTAATCGGGGCAAATCTGGGCCCTACCTGCATCCCCAGCCTTTCATCCCATCCCCCGTTGATGGCATACAACAGCGCTTTTACCAGATTGGCCCTGGCGCCAAAAAACTGCATCTGTTTCCCGGTCTTCATTGCCGAAACACAACAGGCAATAGAGTAGTCATCGCCCCACCGCGGCCGCATCAGGTCGTCATTTTCATATTGAATAGAGCTGGTTTCAATGGATAGCCGCACACAGAACTTTTTAAACTGTTCCGGAAGCCTTTGTGACCACAATACCGTCATGTTGGGTTCCGGGGCAGGCCCGAGATTTTGCAGGGTATGGAGAAATCTGTATGATGTCCTGGTTACCAGGGTACGCCCATCAAGGCCGATACCCCCTATAGATTCGGTTACCCAGGTAGGGTCGCCGCTAAAGAGTTCATTATATTCAGGAGTCCTCAGAAACCGAACTATTCTCAGCTTTATTATCAGCTGGTCAATGAGTTCCTGGGCTTTCTCCTCAGTCAGCAGGCCATTTTCCAGGTCCCTTTCCATGTAGATATCCAGGAAAGTGGAAACCCGGCCAAAGCTCATGGCTGCCCCATTTTGCTCTTTAACTGCGGCCAGGTAGCCAAAATAAAGCCACTGCACAGCTTCGGCGGCGCTGCCTGCAGGTCCGGAAATGTCAAAGCCATAGGTTGAGGCCATTTCCTTCATTTCCTTAAGGGCCCTTATCTGTTCACTGACTTCCTCCCTTGCCCTGATAAGGTCCTCTTCCATGATTTCATATTCAATGTGCTTTAGGGCAGCCTCTTTATCGGCAATCAGGAAATCAGCTCCGTAAAGGGGTACCCTGCGGTAGTCACCGATTATCCGCCCCCTGCCGTAAGCATCAGGAAGCCCGGTAATAATACCGGCTTTCCTGGCCCGTCTCATTTCTTCGGTATAGGCATCAAAGACGGCCTGGTTGTGGGTTTTGCGGTGTCTGGTATAAAAATCCTCGATCTGTTTATCCAGGTCATAGCCGTAAGCTTTGGCAGCGCCAACCACCATGCGGATCCCGCCGCTGGGCATCAGGGCCCGTTTCAGGGGCTTATCTGTCTGCAGACCTACGATAATTTCATTTTCTTTATCTATATAACCGGGCAGATGGGAGGTAATCATAGAAACGATACTTGTATCGATATCCAGGACTCCGCCTTTTCTTCTTTCTGCTGCCAACAGGTCAAGTACCTTCTCCCACAAAACCCGTGTCCTTTCACTGGGTCCGGTTAAAAATTCGGGGCCCTGATCATATGGCCTGTAGTTTTTTTGGATAAAGTCCCTGACATCCACTCTTTCCGCCCATGCTCCCGGCTTAAATCCCTGCCATTGCTCTTTCATTGATTTTCTCTCCTCTGCGAGTAGTACCAAATAGTATTCCGCAGATGGAAGTACATTATCAATAATAAAGGGAGTGTTTCCAAAAGTCGGTCCGGACCTTTGGAAACACTCCCCTCTCTTTCCGTGCTTTCACCGAAAGCCATTATCTAATTAACATCAGCCGCCACCGCCGCCGCGGCGGAATAAAAACAACAGTCCCACAAACAGGGCAATCAAAATCAGGGTTTCCATTTGTTCACCTCTTAGTAGCCAATTTTGCCAGGTACCCTCTATTCTCAAAGCATGCTATATACTTCAAGGCATGCTATATACTTCAAGGCATGCTATATACTTCAAGGCATGCTATATACTCCAATGTATGCTTTATTCACCCAGATATGCCTTCCTGACTTCGGGGTTGGCCGCCAGTTCATCGGCATCACCGTGAAGGACAATTTCCCCGGTTTCCAGAACATACGCCCTGTGGGCAATTGAGAGCGCCATATGGGCATTTTGTTCGACAAGCAGGATGGTGGTGCCGGTCTGATTAATTTCCGTGATAATATTAAAAATTTCCTCAACCAGTATCGGCGCCAGGCCCATTGAAGGTTCATCCATCAGCATGAGCTTCGGTCTTGCCATCAGAGCACGCCCCATAGCCAGCATCTGCTGCTCACCGCCGCTGAGGGTCTTGGCATACTGCTTTTTACGTTCCTCAAGACGGGGAAACCTTTTAAAAACTGAGGTCATATCTTCCCTGACCCCTTCCCTGTCAGACCTGGCATATGCCCCCAGCTCCAGATTTTCCATGACACTCATCTCAGGAAAAACCCTGCGACCCTCAGGCACCTGGGAAATACCCATCTTCACAACATCATGGGGAGGCATTTTGGTAATATCACACCCGTTAAAAACAATCCTCCCTGATGCCGCCTGTACCAGGCTGGATATGGTATTCAGAATTGTCGTTTTTCCGGCCCCGTTTGCTCCGATAAGGGCAACTATTTCGCCCTCCTCAATGTGACAGGAGACATCCTTTAATGCATTTATGGCGCCATAGTTTACCGAAATATTTTCCACCTTAAGCACTATTGACCGCCCCCTTACCAAGGTATGCCTCAATTACCTTTGGGTTACTGCGAATAGCCTCAGGAGGGCCTTCAGCAATCTTGACCCCATAATCCAGGACAGAAATTCGTTCCGATATGCTCATAACGAATTTCATATCATGTTCCACCAGGAAGATGGTGACACCACTGTCTCTGATGGCTTTTACCATTTTGAGCAGGGTGGCCTTTTCCTGGGGATTCATACCTGCAGCCGGTTCATCAAGAAGCAGCAGCTTCGGCCGCACCGCAAGGCCCCGGGCTATCTCCAGGCGTCTCTGGGCCCCATAGGAAAGGTTCATTGCCAATTCATCAGCTTTATCCGCCAGATTCACCCTTTCGAGACAGTCATAAGCCCATTCGGTAAGTTCCCGCTCTTCGCCGCGAACCCACGGAGTGAATTTAAGAAGAGCCCCGGTTACATTCCATTTACCCCTGGTGTGTGCCCCGATTAACACATTGTCAAGCACTGTCAGGTTATTAAAAAGGTGTATGGTCTGGAAGGTCCTGGCTATGCCGGCGGCTGCCAAATGATACGGCTTTTTGGAACCAATACTCCTGTCTTCAAAATAAATGTTACCCTCTGTAGGAGAATATATCCCTGTAATCAGGTTGAAGATGGTACTCTTTCCGGCGCCATTGGGGCCTATCAGTGACAAAATCTCTCCCTGTTCCACCGTCAGATTAACTTTATCCACAGCAATAAGTCCGCCGAAACGGATGGTTACATTATCTAGCTTTAATAGTGACATTAGGCTTTTTCTCCTTTTTTCCAAAAAATATCCTCAGGACCATTTTCCTGAAATCTACTCCTCCCAGGAGACCATTGGGACGGAAAACCATCAGGAACACCAGTAAAGCCCCATAAACCAGCATCCTGTATTCTGACATGAACCTCAGGAACTCAGGAGCAACGGTCAGTACACTGGCCCCCACAATAGCCCCCGGAATGCTTCCAAGTCCCCCCAGAACAACCATGTTCAGGATATCTATGGATTTCATAAAAGCAAAGTCAGATGGGTTTATATATGCGATAAAATGGGCGTATAACCCACCCCCAATGCCGGCGAGAAAACATCCGATGGCAAAGGCCTGGTTCTTGTACCTGGTCGAATTTATCCCCATAGTCTCAGCAGCGATCTCATCCTCCCTGATAGCCTTGAGGGCCCGTCCAAAACGCGAGTTTTGGATAAAAGTTACCCCGACAATCACCAGGATTGTAATCATCCAGACGTAAAAAGGCATGGGTATTGTGGTATTCGCCGGGGGTACCGAAAGTCCCAGCGCCCTGTTGGTGATATCCAGGTTTAGAAAAACGACTTTCAGTATTTCCGCAAAACCAAGAGTGGCAATGGCAAAATAGTCCCCGGTAAGGCGGAGAATGGGAAAACCGATAGCAAGGCCAACCAGGGCCGCTATTGTCCCTGCAATAAGGAGATTTATACTGAAAGGAAGGTTTAAGTTAATGGTGATAATTGCTGCAGTAAAAGCTCCCACACTCATATAGGCGGCATGCCCCAGGTCCAGCTGGCCGGTAACCCCTGTAATCAGGTTCAGCCCAAGGGCAAGTATTATCGCAATTCCTATGTTTACGAAAATTTGCAGTATATAGGGGTCAATTGAATTCGAAATGCTCTGTAATACTTCTGCCATGGTTTCACCTACACTTTCTTCTGAATCTTGCGGCCCATCAAACCTGTGGGTTTAATTAAAAGCACCAGCACCAGGATGGCAAAGGCTATGGCATCCCTGTATGAGGACAATCCTGCAGCAACTCCCATTATTTCAAATATGCCCAGGAACAGTCCGCCTAGCATAGCGCCGGGAATGGAACCAATCCCTCCCAGAACAGCCGCGGCAAAGGCCTTAAGGCCCGCCATCAGTCCCATGTTCCAGGAAACCGCGTTAAAATAAAGTCCGACGAGCACCCCACCGGCAGCGGCCAGAGATGAACCCAGGCCGAAGGTGAATGAGATTACCCTGTTAACATTAATTCCCATAAGGGCAGCGGTCTGGTAATCCTGTGATGTGGCCCGCATGGCCTTACCAATCTTTGTCTTGTGTACAATAAGCTCCAGACCTATCATCAGGACAGCAGAAAGGCCAAGGATCAGGAGCTGGAGTGTGGAAATCTCGGCAGGACCGATATGAATCTGGGAAACAGGAAAAGTTTGGGCCGGATATCCTTGGGCATTAGCGCCAAAAATCAGCAGGGCCAGTGTGGAAAGAAAAATGGAAACACCGATGGCTGAAATCAGGGCCGACAGTCTTGATGAGTTCCGCAGCGGCCTGTAAGCCACCCGTTCCACAACCACACCCAGGACCATACAGAACGCCATGGCAAGTATCAGGGCAAGAAATATATTCATCTTGAAAACTGTGACCATCATCAGGCCGACAAAAGCGCCAGCCATAAAAATTTCCCCATGGGCAAAATTAATCAGGAGAATAATACCATAAACCATTGTATAACCCAGGGCAATAAGTCCGTAAACAGCTCCGAGAGTTATTCCGTTAATT
Source organism: Thermincola carboxydiphila (assembly GCA_016841325.1). Taxonomy (GTDB): domain Bacteria; phylum Bacillota; class Thermincolia; order Thermincolales; family UBA2595; genus Phosphitispora. The sequence continues at coordinate 62,281 of JAENZJ010000009.1, read as the reverse complement.
AATTGTTGTAAAAACATGGTGCACCCCTCTCTACAATGGGTAGTAAAACCAATCAGAAGACTGAACCGCTGTTCAACAAATGGTACCTCAACTTCTTAAAGAAAAAAATTAAATTGCGGCCTCAAAATAATCAATACTTTGAGGCCGCTCTTACTTAATATAAGCTTTGTTTACTCAACAGTAACAGGTACTTTCTTCTTCAGAGTGTATTTGCCGTCTTTGACTTCCAGCAGGTATACAGGGCTCTTGATAGGTTCCTGATTTTCCTGGAAGGTGATTGTACCTGACACTCCCTTGAAGTCCTTGGTGTTGGCAACCTCATCACGGAATACCTTGGGATCAGTGCTGCCGGCCCTCTTCATGGCTTCGGCCAGAATCATAACCGCATCATAACCCTGGGCTTCGAACAGACCGGGTGTTTTATCATCATACTTTGCCTTGAAATTCTCAATAAATGCTGCAGTTTCCGGAGTGGGCTGTTCAGGCGAGAATCCTACATATACCATGGAACCTTCAACAGCGTCACCGCCAAGTTCGATTAATGTCGGTGAATACAGGCCGTCACCGCCGAACATGTTTACATCGAGTCCCTGCTTGCGGGCTTCTTTCATAATCAGGGCACCCTCTGTATAGTAACCGGAATAGAAGATTACATCCGGGTTTTTGGACTTAATATTAGTGATTTGTCCGCTGAAGTCCTTGTCACCGTCATTCACCTTTTCATCAGCAACAATTTCGATATCCTTGCCTTCGATAGCTTTTTTGAAGACTTCGGTCATACCCACACTATAGTCGTTATTTTGAGAAGTGATTACAGCGACCTTCTTGTAGCCAAGCTCACCGGTAAAATAGTCAATAAGGGCAGGAATAGCCACTGAATCAAGCAGGGTATCACGGAATATGTATTCCCCCAGCTCAACAACACCTGAACCGGTAGACCCGGCGGAAATCAGAACAACCTGGTTCCGGTTGGCAATAGGTGCAGCTACCTTGGTGATACCTGTAGTCGGGTCACCTACGATAGCGACAACCTTATCACGGCTGATAAGTTTCTGGGTGATGGCAGCGCCTTCCTGCTTGTCTCCACGATTGTCATCCTCAACAATCTCAAGCATCTTGCCGTCAATTCCTCCGGCTGCATTGATTTCCTCAACAGCCATTTTCATACCCTCCAGAGTAGGCTGCCCATACATGGCAACATCTCCGGTAAGGGCTCCGAGGAAACCGATTTTAACTGTCTCGGCTCCTTCGGTCTCACCTGTGGTATCTTTGCCGGTCTCTTGGGTCCCGCCCCCGCATCCGGCCATCAGTGAGACAATAAGTAAGATAACCACTGTCAAAGCCCCGAACCTTTTTAAATTCAATCCTTTCAACCTCCTTAGCTTTTTTTCCCTCTCAATTTTAGCGACTCCCCCTTGGGTAGTTTTTACTATTCTACAAATTCCTCAAAATCCCTCCTAATAAGGGAGGGGAAAATTTTTCAATAACCATAATTTTTATAATTTTTCTTCTATTCGTATCGTTTCATCCAATGCCCTCTTGAAGTGCCCTATGTGTCGGTCGCCTTTGCGGTAAGCTTCTGAGGCCTTATCCAGTTCCCGGCCGATGATTTCGTACTGCTTATAGAAGTGGTCAAACTTTGTTTCCAGCTTAATAAGTTGTTCCTGAATGGTCCTGGCCTGATGAAGGACTTCCAGGTTCCGGATGCCTGACATGATAATCTGGAGGAAAGCATAAAAGGTATTGGGGCTGACAGGCATAACCTTGTTTTTCTCAGCTTCCTGAATAATCCTTGAGGTCTGGCCCAGGTGATTCTTTTCGGCAATTGTTTCATAATATATTGCCTCTGATGGAATAAACATCAGGGCAAAATCAGATGTACCCAGGTCAGGGGCAATATACTTGCTTATTTCCCTGATCCTCAGGATAACGTCTTTCTCAAACTGCCTCCATAATGACTCCTTCTCCCCAGGCTCTTCAGCGTTCAGATACTTTACATAATTGTCACGCGGAAATTTGGCATCAATTGGAATCACCATATCCCGGTAATTGACCGCTGCATCGACTACGGCACCGTCCCTGAGTTGGAACTGGCTCATCCACATCCCCCTAGGAAGCACCTTGTCCAGCATTTCCTCCAGAATAGCCTCACCGTAATTGCCCCGTATTTTGGGGGTCTGCAGAATGTCCTTCAGGGACCTGCCCAAACGGGCGGTCTCCTCCTGTTGGCTGATTATTTTTTCCGCCGTTGCCCGCATGTCTGTCATTAGTCTCAGGGTTTCCCTGGTCCGCCTGTTGATATCCTCCCTGGCATCACTCATTTCCTTCCGGGTAGTGTTAACCGATTCCTGTATCTGGCTGCGGAACTCCAGCAAGGTGTTTTTTATCAGCAGTTCCGGGTCGGCAGCCCGTTTTCCGGAAATCTGTCTGTAAAGCAGCAGGAATACCATGATTATCAATACCAGCAGTAAAATTATTATCATTATCTCCACAGCCTGTCCCTCCCCGGAATAAAACTGGCAGTTTTTATCCTTCGACAATTGTTGACCTAATCCCTTTTTCTCAGCAGAGATACATAAAGAGAGGATGGGTATTCCGGCAGAATTTTGGTCTGCAGCGGAACAAATTTACCCATCCTGTCACTAAAATTTTTTTGTTTTCACCTGAGGAAAAGCTATCCCTTAGAGGAATTTAAATGCTGTTAACGCGGTACACAGATGCGCTGCCCTATCACCAGGGCATTGGGATCTACACCGGGATTGGCTGCTACCAGGGCTGCCACAGTAGTGTTAAATCTAATGGCAATATTGTAAAAAGTGTCTCCGGCACGTATGATGTAAGGCATAGTCCCGGGAGGGCAGCCAACAGGCGGTACGACCCGCGGTACACAGATACGCTGTCCGATCACCAGGGCATTGGGATCTACACCCGGATTGGCAGCAATTAGGGCCTCCACGGTGGTATTAAATCTTATGGCAATGTTATAATAAGTGTCTCCGGCGCGGATTATGTACGGTACAGTCCCGGGAGGGCAGTCAGTAGGCGGCACGACACCGGGAATACAGATAATCCGGCCAATAACCAGGTTATCCGGATCCAGCCCGGGATTGGCCGCAAGAATAGCGTCAACAGTTACATTGAAGAACCGGGCAATCCGGAACAGGGTATCCCCGGGCTGAATAGTGTAGGATCTCCCTCCGGGGCACGGCTGCGGACCCGGCTGCTGTGGTATACAGATCACCTGGCCTATAATCAGGTTATTGGGGTCAATACCCGGATTGGCGGAAACAATAGCCGGTACCGTGGTACCAAACCTTACAGCCAGACTGTATAGCGTATCACCGGCCCTGATTACATAAGATACTGTTCCCGGCGGGCAAACTATCTGATAAGGAGTAACCATCAAAATATCACCTCTCCGCATTTTTACTACAGTATATTCAGGTCCGCCAAAATTGCTCCTCTATAGTACTTTTCTCCGGGTTCACCCGGATTTCCGGCGCCTCAGGCGGGCAATCACAAGCATTAGCAGAGGTAAAGCGAACTGGAAGGGAAAGGCATAGAATGGGTAGATGTCAACAGCAAATCTCTGCATTTCAAAAGTATTTTTAAACAACAGGTCTGCCATAGCTGCCATTATGAGGGCAGCAGGAAGTATCAGGCTGCGAAAATCCTTCAGCCCCAGGACCTGGGCTGCTCCCAGGCCAAAGGCATAAAGGCATATTCCGGCTTTGACCACACCGCCCATAATCCAGACTCCAAGAATAACAGGTTCAATCCTCTCTATAAAATTACCTATTGAGATCAGCCTTATTGAATAAAACCTGGGAAATGTCAGTGTTATTATATGGTCACCAAAAATTGTTATATTTTGTATCATTATCATTAATAAGGCAATCCAGGATATAATTACTGCTGCCAGGAAGGCCTTTTTCCCCTTATCGGCAGAATTTATATAAGGAAATATCATGGCAAACAGAATTGTTTCCAGATATGGAAATCCGGCCAGGGTAATGCTTCCCAGGATAACTTTTTTAATGCCATGTTCAAATACCGGAAGAATATTTCTCAAATCCGTTACTCCTGACAGTATAATCAGCAGGGATGTCAGGATGGTAACCCCTATGCTCAGGGGAAATACCAGTTCACTTAATCTTCCCATAACCTCAACCCTGTGATATACCAGATATGCAATAACAATAGCCAGGGAAACGTGAAATACCCCCGGGGCGGTTTCCGGCATTACGACCGTACTCATAAGCTCACCGTAATTGCGCAGCACCAGGGAACCCAGGTGGAGGAAGTACCAGAGATACAATAAACCTATAAGTTTCCCCGGAAATGCACCAAAAATCTTCGGAATATACTCTATAATGGTCAATCCGGGAAAAGATACAGCCAGACCGGTAATAACCAAAACCAGGACCATACCCCCGGCCCCTGCCAATACCATGGATATCCAGCTGTCCCTGCCCGCTGCGGTCAATGACATCATTATTGTTGTACTCCCAAACAGGAATACCGAGACCAGGCAAAAAAACTGAAATGCGGTAGTCTTCCCTTTTTCCGGCACGTTATCTCCTTCTCATCATCTGGGTATTGTGGGGCGGTTCTTATCACCAAAGTTCCTGAGTTCCGATTTAACCGAAATCCTTACCTCGACGTCCTGAAAATACTCATCCCAATCAGTTTTTAGTTCCTCCCACTGCCTGGGCTCTGCCCGGTGCAGGGTTTCCCCAAAACCAAAGATATCTGCCTTCAGCTCTTCCCTGGCCTTCTTCAGTGCTGTCGCAACTTCCTTTTTAATTATATCTGCCTGTTCTCTTTTCATGGCCTCAATTGTCTGTTCAGTCAGTTGAAAAGGCTCGGCCTCCCCCAGGTTGGATTCGACCTCTGTTTGCACCCTGAAAACAGGTAAACCGGCTCCCGTTTCCGGGATAATTTTCGCTTTTGCTTTTTTTACTTCCATACTGGCCTCAGCTCCACTGCCGCCGGCCTTTACCGGAATGATGCCGCCCCTGATCCTGCCCTGAACCCAGAGCAGGCCCCTGGTCTCTGTCTCATCAAGCCAGCCTGCAAGCCTTCCCCCCTTGATTACAGCCATCCCTGATATTTTGGTGTGGGTCCTGCCATTAACCTCAACCCGGCGAATCTGCGGAACCACCGGGACCACAATTCTTCCGTCATATTTCCTCACGAATTCGTGGAAAGTCACCTTATCCGCCCAGCCTGGATGGCGTACCGTGTCCAGTTCTTTTTTGATCTCAATTGCAGAAATCTTCTCTTCACTGCCCGGAACTTCCAGAATTTCTGCAGCCCTGCCCCGCGCAGCGAACAGCGGCACCTCAGTCCTGAATTCATGATCCCGTTCAAAAATATCGATAACCTGTTGTACACCGCCCTTCATCAGGTCTTCACCGAATATCACGACCTGGTTGTGGCTGAAAAACAGCTTTTTACTACTGACAGTGGTAAAATTACGAATAGCATCAAATACAGTTCTGCCGCGGCTGGAGATGATTACAACAGGCTCACCGCCGCCTCCGCCGCCCTGAGCGCCTGAGCTGATTTCACCCGGTTTGACAATCTGTACCGTTACCTCTATCTGGTCATCCTGGGTTAAATCAACTGCAGTGCCCAGGACAATTGCCAGTTCGTTCAGTTCTCTTTTATTACCGCAGCCTCCCGTTAAAACGATGACTGCAACCAATACCATAACCACCGCTTTTTTCAGATAAAACACATCATGCCACCTCGCTTATCTCCTGCCTTTTTGTCCCGGTCCCGGCTTAAGTCCTCCTGCCTGCCGTACTGGGTTATCCCGGCCAATATTCCCTGGCCTGGTATCCAGTGTCCAGAGCGGAGCCCGGATAAACAGGTCCTTCAGGTCATGCAGTAACAAGGGGGCCAGGGGAGACATATAGGGAATACCAAATGAGCGCAGGGCTACCAGGTGAATAAAAACCACCAGGGTAAGCAGCAGGATACCATAAAACCCCGCCACCCCTGCGGCCAGAGTAAACCCCAGCCTTAAAACAGTAGCCGCATCCAGCTTGGAGGGTATGATGAAAATGGTTATTGCTGTAAGTGCTGTAACGATTATCACCGGCGCCCCCACCAATCCTGCCAGAACGGCAGCCTCGCCGATAACCAGAGCTCCGACGATACTTACCGCCTGGCCAACAGGGCGCGGCATCCTGATACCGGCTTCCCTGATGAATTCAAAAACCACTCCCATTCCCAGCACCTCAACAAGGGCAGGGAACGGTACTCCTTCCCGGGCTGAAGCCATAGAAATCAGCAGGGAAGTAGGGACCATTTCCTGATGGTAAGTTGTAAGGGCAATATAAAGCCCCGGGAGATATACTGTTATGAAAAATGCCAGGAACCGGAGCACCCTGACCAGGCTCATAAAATACACCCTGGAAGTGTAGTCCTCGGAAGTCTGAAACCCTTCTATGAACAGATATGGAACAGTAAGGACCATGGGACTGCCCTCAACTATCAGGGCAACCCTGCCTTCCAGGATTTTGCCTGCAGCTACATCTGGCCTCTCGGTAGTTCCGATTGTAGCGAAAAGAGAATTCGGTGCATCTTCAATAAACTGCTCAATATATCCTGAATCAAGGATCGCATCTGTATCTATTCGTTCCAGCCTTTTCCTGAGTTCGCAAACAATTGACTCCCGGCAGACCCCTTTTAAATAGGCCAGACACACCTTGGTCCTGGTTTTCCTCCCCACCGTAACAACCTCAAACCTGAGGCCTGGGGTCTTTAAAATCCTCCTCATGAGAGTGGTATTTGTACGCAGGACCTCGGTAAACCCCTCCCTGGGGCCCCGAACAACTGTCTCTGTTTCCGGTTCCTCCACACCCCGGGAAGGAAACCCTTTTGAACTGACAACCAGGGCCCTGTCAGAACCGTCAACAAATATGGCGGTATCCCCAAAGATTACTTCAGACAATACCTCATCAAGGTCTTTAACTTCTTTAACCTCACCGGCCGCAAGGAAACAATCTTTAATCAATTCCAGTAATCCAGTGCCTGCAGAATGCGGGAATACTGCCTGGGATTCAGTGAACATCAGTGATTTCATAATATAGTCGGCAATAAATGTCTTGTCAGCCATACCCTCAATGAACAGAATAAATGCATTGGCCTCTCCCATACCGACTTTGAACCTGCGTATGATCACATCTTCACTGTCACCCAGGACTTCTTTTATGGCCTGCTCATTTTGGGCTAGATTATCAGCCAAAGGCTGCCCTTTGCCGTCTTGGGTAACAGCCGGCTTAGTCTTTTTGGTTTTTAATATCCTGTTAATAAGACCCCGGAAACCTTTCAAGTCTCTACCGCCTTACCCCGATTCAGATTAACGATTACTCCAGCCCTGATAATTGCAATACTGGTAATCCCAACTATTTTTATTATTTTCTATTTAACAGTTGTTATTCCCCTAACTGGGCAACCTTTTATTCACCACCCCTGAAAGTAAAAGCGGGAGCGCCCCTTGATCCGGGCATCTCCCATGCTTTTTTCACGTACTTTGTTTTATGATTTTATTTTGCAGTTGCTATTTTATGAATCTGATTGTCAGGGGGTAGCGGTACCACTCCCCATCATTCGCCTTAATACCGGCAATGATGACCATGACCAGATTAAATACCCAGAGTACGCCAACAAGGATAAAACCAATCAGCAGTAAAGCCAGGATAACCGATATAATCAGATAGATTGTAATAGATATCTGGAAGTTGAGTGATTCCTTGCCATGATAGGCCACATAATCAGACTCATCCTTTTTGACCATCCAGATTACCAGTGGGGCAATAATGTTGCCAAAGGGGATAAAATGTCCTGAAAATATCCCCAGGTGGGCCAGCATCCCCCATGTCTTCTCTTCTTTTTGAAGCTGTCCCGTCATGTCGAACCTCCTTTGCTGCATAGTAGTTGCTTTGTTAACTATCATATTCAAGGTTCGACAATTATTGCGGATTACCTTTAAAAATGATTATGAAAGTTATCACAATAACTGCCTGCGACCTTTATTTCACCCTATGGCAGAAACAATACTGCTTAAAATAACAACAACACTCCCCAGCAGCACATTTGCCAAAAACATTTTTTCAGGAATTTTCTTTTTCTGCAGTGGATGATTATCGGGCTTTTTCAGGACCAGCTTTCGCGCCACAACTATTATTATCATAGTCAGAAAAATTAAGTGTTTTACAGCCAGCAGACCGGAGTACAGGTTGTTAAATGAGAACAGTCCTGCAAAGTCACTGCCGTACCTGGCCAGGAGAACTCCGGTAACCAGTAGGACAGCAATACTGAGGTAACCCCACTGGCTCATTCGTTTCTGTGCAGTGCCGGTAAACTTTTTCAGTTTTTCAGGGTCGTCAAATATCTTTTTAGCAGCAGGCATAACAATAAGCCCCATGGTTAAAAGTCCGCCGATCCAGACCACTGTAAACAGATCATGCAGCGCCCTGGTAAATACCAACATCTTACCAACCTCCCAATTTAATTTCTGAAGCCCTGCCTGCCCCTTCTCTCCTGAATACTGCTGCGATATCATCAAAGATACTGTAAACAACAGGGACTACTACCATAGTCAGCAGGGTAGCTGTAAGGGCGCCCCCGATAACTGCAATTGCAAGGGGGGCAAAACGTTCAGATCCCAGGGCCATTCCCGAAGCCAGGGGAAACATGCCGGCAAATTGCGACATGGCAGTCATCATAATGGGCCGGAACCTGACCGCAACTGAATCTATTATTGCCTCAGACCTGGGCTTCCCGGATTCGCGGGCCCTGATAATAAAATCTATCAGCATTATGGAGTTATTAACTACAGTCCCTATTAAAAGTATCAGGCCCAGCATTACGGACATGGAAACAGATTTCCCGGTAAACAGCAGGGCCAGGGAAACCCCTATCAATACCAGGGGAATGGCTGCCATGATAGTCAACGGGTGAATAAAGGAGCGAAACTGAGCAAGCAGCAGTAGATAAATGGCAATTACCGCCAGTACCAGGGAAAAAATCAGGTCACCCATGGAGTCTTTCAGGTCTGCCTGTTCCCCGGTGACAGCTATACTGTACCCGTCCGGCAGGCTGACGTTTTTCAGTTCCGCCTCTATGTCCCCGATAACATGGCTGAAAGTACGTCCATAGGTAAACCCAAGCACATCAATGGTAGGTTCCAGATTTTGCCTGGTGACAACATTGGCGCCGTTTCTGATCTCGATTTCAGCCACATCCCTTAAGGGCACACGTGCCCCGGCGGGTGTTGTCAGGGTAACATTCTCCAGATGTTCCAGGGAAGCCCTGTCTTCCGGGCGGTACCGCACCAGCACCTGGGTATCTTTACGGTTTTCCGACTTTATTTCTGAGGCCGGGACCCCTTCAAGGCTGGCAAACACTTCTGTGATAACAGCTGCCGGAGACAGGCCCAGCTCGGCAGCCCGTTTCTCATTTACCCTGACATGGGCCTCCGGGCTGTTAAGGGACCAGCTCTTATAAAGGTTAACCGCTCCCGGTACGCCCTCAAGACGGGTCTGCACTTCCCGGGCCAGCCGGTAGGTTATTTCAGGGTCCTGTCCGGAGATGCGCACATCTACAGGCGCCGCAGTGGTGGCTATAGCTGTCCCCCCGGATTCTTTAACTACAAATGTTTCAATACCGGGAATACGGGACATCTCCCCCCTCAGCCTGTCTTCGATTTCCCAGATGGTTTCCTCCCTTTCCTTGCGGGTGGACAGGTTTACTGTTATACTGGCTTTGGTCACTCCAAGGGCCCCTGACTCTCCCAGGTAATGCCCGCCCGGTTCGTATCCTATCTGGGTACTGTAAGTCCTGACCTCTTTTTCGGCAGCTATTAACTTTTCAACCTGATTGACAATATCAGCTGTCTTGCTGAGAGATGTTCCCGGATAGGTTTCCAGGGAAACATTGAACGTCCCGGAATCAATCTTGGGGAGGACTTCCATGCCGACAGCCTTCAGCAGCTGAGCTCCCGAGACCAGCAGGGCCAGTGCAATTGCCACAGCCAGCCACCTGCGCCTGAGGGCCCCTGACAGGGTCGTAATAAAAAATTCTCTGAGTTTATCCATAAAAAGTGTATATGGGGAAGCTATCCTGGCTGTCAGCCTCTGCAGGAGCGGAAATGACCGCCCTCCCATGAGCACGGCCAGGAGCGGAATTACCGTCACGGATACGAGCAGTGAAGCCATCAGGGAATATACCAAAGTAAGGGCCAGGGGACCAAACACCTTGCCCACAAAGCCTTTCACAAAAAGAAGGGGAACCAGGACTATGGCGCTGGTAGATGTCCCGGCGATATCTGCCATAAAGATCTCCTTTGTACCGTCAATGGCTGCCTGCTTCATATCCTTGCCATATTCATGGCAGTGTCTCATGATGTTTTCCAGAACGATTATGGAGTCATCAACAACTATCCCTACAGACAGGATTAGGGCTGAGAGGGTAATCAGGTTAAGCTCCATGCCTGACAGTTTCATCAGGGCCAGTGTTGTTAAAAACGAAATAGGCATAGACAGTGATACAATAACCGATTCCTTAATCGAAACAATGGAAACTAGTATAATCAGTGTAGTCAGGATGATGGCATCCCTCACCGTCCCGCTCATATTCTCCACAACCTGCTGGGTAAAAACCGAGTCATCATCGGCAACACTAAATTCGATATATGGATAAGTATTTTTGAGCTCTTCTATTTTTTCCTTAAGTCTGTCAACCACCTCCACCGTATTGGCATCATCCCTCTTTAACACCTGGATGGCAATGGCCGTCTCCCCGTTATAACGGTACTCACTGCGGCTTTCTTCACCAGAGGCATCAATTGTGGCCACATCCTCAAGATAGATGAGGTTTCCCTCCCTGTTGCTGACAACGGTTTTTTTAATGTCATCCAGGTCTTCATATTCCTGGACCAGCCTGATGAGGTACTCTTTGTCTTCGCCTGTTATCCTGCCCCCGGGCCGGGACACATTCTGCCCCCTGACCGCAGCAGTTACCTGGTCAAGGGAAATGTTCAGGGCATCAAGCCTGGCCTTATCTACCAGGATATTTACCTGCCCCCGGTAGCCTCCGAAAACATCGACAGCAGCAACCCCATCAACAGTCTGTAATGCTGTTTTCAGTTCATTATCTGCCAGGCTGCGAACCACAGCCAGGTCTACTTTATCACTGTTTAAGGCAAAGGTTATGATGGGTTTGTCTGAAGTATTGAATTTCATCACCTGAGGGTCCTGGATTCCCTGAGGAAGTTCCCTTTTAATCCTGCTGATGGCATTTTGCACATCCACGGCAGCAGTATCGACATCCCGCCCGTAATGGAATTCCACCTTTACCACAGAAAGTCCGTCCTGGGAGGTGGACCTGACTTTCTTTACCCCGTCAACTGTAGCCAGTTCTTCCTCCATGGGCTTACTGAGTTCCCTGGCGACATCACCTGCCGAGACACCGGGATATGAGGTAACCACATTAACCAGGGGCGGATTGGTATCCGGCATGAGTTCAACCTTGAGGGTTTTAGCCCCATAAACCCCGAAAAGCAGGACCAAAATTACCAGAGCAAAAACGGTATACCTGTGCCTGACAGAAAACTCCGCTATGTTCACCTTATCCCTTCTCTCCCTTTAGATATAGCGGCCTGCCGTCATATATTTCAACAAGACCTGATGAAACCACCCTGTCTCCCTCTTTAAGGCCGCCGGTAACTTCAACTAATTTATCACTGCTGAGTCCGGTATCGATAGTTTGCTTCCGGGCCTTCCCCTGTCTGATAACATAGACAAATTCATTATTTTGGTGGTCCTGCTGCACTGTGTGCTTCGGAATAACCGGCACATCCTCCCGCTGCCCCAGCACAAAGGATACACCGATACTCATTCCGGGCTTAAGTGTATACTCCTGCATCATTTCCGGGGGAACGCCTATCTCTACAGTCCCGGTCCGCAGATTCCGGTCCAGGGATGGAAATATTTCAGTAATCACTGCCGGGAATTCCCGGGCTCCTCCACTTAACGCCAGTGTCACCGTTCCCCCTTTTTTAATTTTGGCCACATCTTCCTGGATGACCTTAGCACTGATCTTCAGGCGGCTGACATCCGCCAGGGTCATTACCGGCTTGCCCGGAACAGCCAGGTCTCCGGGATAACTGTGGACCCGGGTTACTGTCCCCGCCAAAGGGGCCTTTATTACTGAATAGTCCAGGTTTATCCGGGCCTCCTCCAGGGCAGCCCGTGCCTCTTCATAACCGCCGGCTGCGGTATCACTGTTGAACACTATTTTCTGAAAGTCATGTTCCGATATTGCCCCTTCCTCAAGCAGGGGACGGTACAGGGCAACCTGGTTCTCCCAATAGTCCCGCTGTATTTTGGCTGCCTGGACCTTTTTTTCCAGGGTGTTTATTTTACCCCTGAGGTCACCGCTATCCAAGGTCACAGCCGCCTGACCTTCCCCGATGGTATCCCCTTCCTGCCCGGAAATGCTGAGTATCCTGGCTGAAATTCTTGGAGCCAGGTCCACCTCCCGCCAGGGCTCTACCGTTCCCACATAAGTCAGCACGGCGGAAATGGATTTTCTCTCTACTGTAACCGTTTCCGCGGGAAAACCGGAATCCGCCTGTACCGCCGGAACTTCCTGCATCTTTTTTATCCTGAATCCTGCCAGTACTCCAAGTACTATTACTATGGTCAGGCTGACCAGCAGATACTTATTAAGACTTTTTTCCATAAAAACCCCTCCGTTATTCCACTCATTTGCCCGGGATGTACTCCCCGGCTTATATTCCGTGCTTTTGCCGAACTCTGTGAGGTACTCCCACCCCATACGTTAGTTAGTGTTTACTAACTTATTCGGCAAAAATTTTTATCCGCAATAACTGCGGGCAATAAAGCAACCGCGCAAGAACCTTGAAATTGGCTCATACTGGTCGGCAAGGCCTGTTTTAAACCCGGTCAGAGAACAATTAAAGACTGCCATCTGAATCATCCCGAAAAAAGCCCTGGCTGCCATACCGGCATCGAGGTCTGTCCTGAAGATGCCTGCAGAAATCCCCTCCTGAATAACAGATTTGATAATTTCCATATATCTGCGGTGGCGCTTCACAATAGTATCCCTGAGTTCGCTGTCCCCAAGGTGGAGTTCATCAGAAAAGAGTATCCTGGGCATTCCCCTGTTTTCTTCGATAAAAGAAAGCTGTAGTTTCAGAATATCTTCAAGTTTGGTCAGGGGTCCGCTTTTCGCCGTAATGATGATATTTATTTCATTAATCAGGGCCTCATGGACACTTATCATCGTTGCTTTTAGTATTTCCAGCTTATTGGGAAAGTGGCGAAACAGGGCCGCCTCCGAAAACCCGACCCGTTTGGCCACTTCGCCGGTTGTCAGGCCACTGACACCTTTTTCTGCAATAATAGCCAGGGATGCATCTATGATCTGCCTTTGGCGTACTTCTGTGGTTTCCCGGTGCATGCTATCCCTCCTTGCTCCTGTTAATCTGTCCACTAACTCGGGCAGCCGCGGATTTTGCGTCCCATGTTAGTTATTGCTTGCTTACATATTACCATTGTTTAGTGTCTGTGGCAATAGTATTACCAAAAAATTATGACCGTCCGCAAAAAAGTCTCCAAAATTTAAAAGGATTGCCCCTTAGGTTATTGGGGCAATCCTTTATAGCAATCCCAAATGCCGGACTGTCTGGGCAACAATGAAACACATAATAATCCCTGTCAGAGTCGGTACGAGAAATGATACAACAGTCCATTTCCAGCTTTGGGTTTCCTTTCTGATGGTCCAGAGGGTAGTACCGCACGGATAATGCATCAGTGAAAAAAGCATCACACAAACTGCTGTCAGCCAGGTCCATCCATGGGAAACCAGGAGCTGTCTTAACGCCTCCAGGCTGTCTAATTCCAGCAGGGAGCCAGTGGACACATAACTCATGATGATTATTGGAATGACAATCTCATTAGCCGGAAAACCAAGGATAAAGGCCATCAGGATGTATCCGTCAAGACCCAGCATTCTTGCAAAGGGTTCCAGAAGACCGGCCCCGTGGTCCAGCAGGCTGGCCCCGCCTACAATGACATTGGCCATGACCCAGATTACCATACCTGCAGGGGCAGCAACGGAAGCAGCACGCCCAAGCACAAACAGGGTCCGGTCGAATACGGAGCGGACCAGAATCCGGCCAATCTGAGGTTTGCGGTATGGGGGCAGTTCCAGTACAAAAGAAGACGGCAGGCCCTTCAACACAGTTGCTGAAAGAAGCCTTGACATCAGCAGGGTCATGAATACTCCCAGTATTATAACTGCCATAACGACAGCAGTGGAAACAACAGACCGCGGGACCCCGGAAACCGAACCACCGATAAAAATTGTGGAAATTGCTATCAGTGTCGGAAATCTCCCGTTACAGGGGACAAAATTGTTGGTTATGATGGCAATCAGCCGCTCCCTGGGAGAATCAATAATCCGGCACCCGATAATACCTGCGGCATTACACCCAAAGCCCATGCACATGGTCAGGGCCTGTTTCCCGTGAGCATGCGCCTTTTTAAAAAAATTGTCCATGTTAAAGGCAACTCTCGGGAGATATCCCAGGTCCTCCAGAATGGTAAACAGGGGAAAGAATATTGCCATCGGGGGCAGCATGACTGATACTACCCAGGCAAGGGTCCTGTACATACCTTTGACCATCAGGCCGTGAAGCCATAGAGGTGAACCCGCCCACCGGAATAATTCCGTCAGCCGTTCTTCTATCCAGAACAAAAAGACCGCTATGATGTCAGAAGGGTAATTGGCACCTGTTACGGTTAGCCAGAAAACCAGTCCCAGGAGGGCAATCATGGCCGGAAGACCATACCTCCGGGAGGTCAGTACACTGTCAATTTTTCTGTCCCTGGTATGGTATCTTTGATTTTCACAGGTCACCACTTCCCTGGCGATCTCCTCAGCCAGGGATACTATCCTGGAAACAATACTGTCACGCAGGGAATCACCATGAATATTGTTGTCATACAGGTACTTTCCTGCTGCTGCCAGTCTGTTGACCAATATCGTATCATTTATGAGGTCAATACCGGTCATTTCCCTTAGGGACTCAAGTATAGATTTATCACCTTCAATCAGTTTAAGAGCAGCCCAACGGCTGTTTACCTTATTTTTGGCGATTTCCCTGACCCGTGGTTCCACCATCCGGACTGCTTCTTCTATGACACTGTCATATTCAATTGTCATGGGTTTGTTCACAGACCCCTGCAGCACAGCCCGGTATACCGCATCCATCAGTTCATTAAGCCCTCTGCCGCTGCGTGCACTTGCCCCCACAACCGGAACACCCAGCCTGGCCCCGAGCTTCTCCAGATCAACCCTTATTTTCTTACGTTCCGCCTCATCAACAAGGTTGACACATACCACCACATTACCTGTAATCTCAAGGGTCTGGAGTACCAAATTGAGGTTTCGTTCCAGACAGGTGGCATCTGTAATCACAACAGTGGTGTCAGGCTCACCAAAACAAATAAAGTCCCTGGCTACGGCTTCTTCAACTGAGCTCGCCATCAGGGAATAGGTCCCCGGAATGTCCACCAGAATAAATGACTTATCCTTATGCCTGTATTTCCCCCTGGCATTGGTCACCGTCTTTCCGGGCCAGTTTCCGGTATGCTGCTTCATTCCTGTCAGGCTGTTGAAAATAGTGCTTTTACCTACATTAGGATTGCCTGCCAGGGCAATTATAAATTCGTCTGCTTCTTTTGACCCCAAAGCGAGGGTTTCATTTAAGATACCCATCCCTGTCGACCGGCTAGTCAGACCCATAATGTAATTACTCCCCGGTTAAAGCTTCAACTAATATTTTTGAGGCCTCATCAGAACGCAGAGCTATTACTGCACCCCTTACCTGGTAAGCCGTAGGGTCTCCGGAAGGACTTTTTTGGACAGCCTCAATACGGGTATCTTTAATTAAACCCAAGTCAAGCATCCGCCTGCGGGTGTTACCATCATTTGTAAGATTCCGGACTTTGGCGGCACTGCCCACGGGCAGCAAATTTAACGGAAAGATTTCTCTTTTCATGACTACCTCCCTGAGTCTTTCATTAATTAAGTCCAGGGAAAGTTTTTTTCCCTAGACTAATATATGAAAATACTAAATTAAAGGTGACAGGGGCTCTGCCATACGAAAAGCTGCTTCAAATCTGTCTCGGCTGTGCCCGGGAATGCCGGGCCTATGCAATGATGTAACAAAATGGCAATAACAACTACCACCTGCTTTTTTAGCATAAATAGTCTGGAATAATCCTCTGTGTAAAAATGCAAAATACAATTGAAATCTAAATTTGGAGGTGGATTAGTTGCCAAAGAAACAAAAACAGGAAGCTACCGGTAAAGCTGCTTTTAATACCAACAATGATGCTGAATTTGCAACAGAATTCGGTGGGGCGCAAAAGAAACTTGGTCAAAAAGAAGCTACCGGCAAAGCTGCTTTCAATACCAACAACGACCTCAACAAATAGGATACCGATTCTGATAACAGCAAAAGACATCTGAATATAAGCGAGGGCCGGAGAATTTCCCTCCGGCTCCATTATTTTTTCCCATACATGATGTTTTTGTAACCTTGACGTTCCTCCCTCCATATTATGTAACCGAAGGGAGGAATAAAATATGTCAGCAATTCTCCAGGATGGCCTGGTTAAAGGAACTATCAGCGGTAATGGAACAACGGCAAGTGTTGAAGCAATGGTATCCTGTGTTAACAGCTCACCGACAGGCAGCATCTCCGGAAACATAAGATTTTTTGGCGGAGGTCAGAATCTCAGAAATATAAAATTTATCGGAGATGAGCCCGCCATTGTGGCTACCCTTAAGACCAACGGCCTCGAAAGTGTGGGCGCGACCTTTTTTAATGTTTCAGTACAGGAAAATGAATTCACCCCCATGACTGACTGTACAGCTTTCCTGAATGCCACCAGGCTCACTTCCAATAGCTGGATCGGCTCTCTTGTGATTACCTGTCCCGGCGGATTACAGCTTTTCGTTTATGGGACCTTCACCGGAGTTACCGATGTTAACCGCCAGGTCTTCTGTCAACTGTTGCTTTAATATCTTCCCCGGGGCCATGTGACACTGCCCCGGTCCTAAAAGGGCCGGGGTTTTTCTTTTTATATAATGCAGGATAACTTTTCCATTCTGTCGAAGATAAGAAATCATAAGGAGGTGTCTGAATAATATGAATTTTTCCAGGGCTGGTTTAGTGGCTATAAGTGTGGCAACATTTTTGATTTTATTGAGTCCTGCTGCAGCTAGCGGAACTTTTACAGATGTGCCGGTGAACCACTGGGCTTATGAATCAATTGGAGCTCTGACACAGGCAGGGGTGATTGGCGGATTCCCCGATGGGACATTTAAACCCGGGCTAAAGGTGACCAGGGAACAATTTGCCAAACTACTGGTAGTCTCACTGGATATTCCTCTTAATGAAAATGCTCCCCAAATCTTTTCTGATATTAAACCGGGACATTGGTCATTTCTTTATATTGATGCCGCCAAATCCTTTATCCCCACAGCAGCCAATCAGGCCGGTCACTTTAATTTCTTCGGGGACCACGCGATCACCCGTGAAGAAGCGGCACATGCCATTGCCCTTGCTTTGGGACTCGACAAATCGCCAAAACCCGGCAGTAGTTACCTGGCTGAGACATTCAGGGATTATCAGAGAATATCTCCCCAGTTCAGGGATAGTGTTGCCCTGACAGCATATTATGGCATCTTATCAGGAGATGCCAATGGCAGTTTTCGCGGTCAGGAAGGGCTAACCAGGGCCGAAATTTGTGTGTTTCTCCGGAGAATACTACAGGCCAGGGAAACTCCGGGCGACCAGAGCAGTGACAAAACAGCCACCATACAGCGCCATCAGCCATGGACTATTGAGTTCATTGACTTCAGGAGGCCTGACTATGATATGGTGCAAAAATATCCCGGATATAATAAAATTCAGACATTTTACGGCACTGTAACTGACCGGGTATATGGTTTTAATGACCCCCACTTTGTGGTCCGGCATACAACGTTAGACTTTGAAGATAAACAGGTGAGTGTTAATAACATAAAAACAGTACATGTTTATGTTTATGAAGAAGAATTAGACCTCTTCTCCGAAGGGGACCGGGTCAGCTTTGATTACGACAGGGACAATAATATTACTTCCTATTCCGTACAACGGAAGATGAGGGATTAGGAGCCAGCTCTTCTCCGGACTCAGTATTAAAAGACGATTTCAAATGTCCCGCAAAGGCCTCCGGACAATCATTTTGTGCCTTACCAGGCCCCCCGGAGACATATCCTAATGCCCTAAAAGCATAATAAGCCAGGACATAGACTGCAACCAGCAGCAAACCGGCTGCCAGGCCGGAACCCTGTCCGGGGACCAGCGGCATACTGGCTATAATGGCGATCAGTGCAAAAAAGGCCCCCAGGGAACTGTAAGGATAACCCCTTAACTGGCAGTGGCCCCTTGGCGGGCAACCGCGAACCCGCCTGAACCGGTAGTGGGTTGCCATAATTACCAGGTACACAAACAGCAGGGCAAAACCACCGGAACTCACTAGGAAAATATATACCTGGCTGGGCAGCACATTGGCAAGTCCTACCCCTGCCAGCATCCCGGCTCCGGAGAAAAGTATCCCCCGCCTGGGAACATCACTATTTTCCCTTAGCCAGGAAGGTGCATATCCCGAATCAGCAAGGGAACGGACCATCCGGCCCATCCCGAACATGGCAGCAAGCATTGTGGAGATAATGGCAATAACCAGTATTACATTAATAGCGTCTGCCGCCCAACTCAGGCCTGCTGATGTCAGTCCGGATACAAGGGGGCTGACCTCTGCGGTCAGTTCTGTTCTTTCCACCAGAGGAAGCAATACAGTGATGGCAGCAGTATAGAGGCACACCAGGCCAAGGATTGTGAACAGAATAGCCCTGGGCACAGTACGGTGAGGATTTCGGGCCTCAGAGGCAGCCAAACCGATAACTTCAAAACCTGCATAAGTAAACATTACAACAAGCATACTCCCGGCAACTCCGGCAGCACCTGCAGGCAGCAGCGGTTCACCTGCTAGGGTACCCAGGCCTACTGGGGCCTTTTCAGGAAAAAGCCCGGCAATTAAGGCTGCTGCTATCAATATGAAGGCGGCAATTGCAGAAATCTTAATAACAGCGAGACTGCTTTCCAGGGTTGTCAGGGTCCTGGCCCCAACAAGGTTAACCAGGGTTACCAGAATTATAATGATTGCAGCCATTAACGGCAGCGAGAGACCGGGTATCCAGGCGCCAAGAAAAACAGAGACTGCAGTTGCTTCACTGGACATGGCCAAGGTCAGCCCTGTCCAGTAAACCCATCCGGTAACAAATCCGGTCACAGGGCCGTACATCTGTTCCGCAAAGGTCCGAAAAGATCCTATTGCAGGATGGGCTACAGTCATCTCTGAAAGCGCCGTCAGGACAATATATACAAGAATACCCCCCAATAAATAGGAAAGCAGAATTCCCGGGCCGGCGGCCCTGATCGCTATCGCTGAACCCAAAAAGAATGAGCCTCCCACCACGGTACCGAGAGCCAGCATAGTCAAATGCCAGACCGACAATCCATTCTGCCTTTCCATTAATCCATTCCCCTTTTCATAGTGATAGTAGTTTCACGGTGCAAAAACCCCCGATTACTCACTGCGCAGGGCTTCGATGGGATCCAGTTTGGCAGCCTTTGATGCCGGATAGACACCAAAAAATACACCTACCAGGAGGGCGAAAACAAGGGCTACAATAACTGCGGCCAATGAAATGGCCGTATGGATACTGGGCAGAACCGATGGCAGCAGCCGTGCCCCGCCAATCCCTGCTGCCAACCCCAGCAGACCTCCGATGATGCTCATAACAACCGCTTCAATGAGGAACTGGACCAGGATATCCCGCCTGCTGGCGCCAATGGCCTTACGTACCCCGATTTCCCGCGTCCGTTCTGTGACTGAAACCAGCATAATATTCATGATACCTATGCCTCCTACCAGCAGGGAGATTGCAGCAATTCCCCCAAGGCCTGCAGTCAGAATGCCCAGTATGTTGTTAATTGCATTCAGCATATCCTGCTGCTTCATGACAGTGAATTCATCATCCCTGTGATTTTTCCGCATTGTTTCCCTGACGGTCTTTTCAGCGCTCTCCACAGCCTCTGCCGACTTGGCTTTAACTAATATCTGGCTGACATTTTTTTGTTCCTTCCTGTTTATCATCTCAGTTATGGGGAGATAGATTTTAACATTAACATCCTCACTCTGTGGCCCCATATTTTCTGTTTCTTTATATTCAAGCACACCGATGACTTTATAGTCTTCTCCATTTATTTTAAACGTTTTGCCAACTGAGTTGCCGTTATTGAACAATTCCTTATTGGCCTGGTCACCGATGACTGCAACCCGTTCATTATCTAACCGCTCTTCCCTGGTGATAAACCGTCCGAATCTCAAATCCAGTCCGGAAACCCTGATTAAATCCTCATCAGTTCCTGTAGTGGTAGCAAATATGTCAAGGTCATCAAGGCGGTCAACACCGCTGTAAATGCAGGAAACTGCAGA
Organism: Thermincola carboxydiphila; assembly: GCA_016841325.1. Taxonomy (GTDB): domain Bacteria; phylum Bacillota; class Thermincolia; order Thermincolales; family UBA2595; genus Phosphitispora. The sequence goes on along the minus strand of JAENZJ010000009.1, from coordinate 41,624 downwards.
AATGCCTTCCTGTCCCTTCAAATTTAGCACATCATCATATGTTAGAGTATTCCCGGCCTGTCCGAACCCGGATTCCTGCACCCCCAGCCTGCTTTTCCCCTTCTGGGGGCCCATTTGAATTTTGCCGGGGAACACATACAACAGGTTAGCACCAAGGGATTCCACCTGTGATGTTACCTGATTTTTAATGCCCTCTCCGATTGAAGTGAGCATGATTACCGAAAAAATGCCGATGATGATTCCCAGCATCGTCAAAAAACTGCGCAGCTTATTATGGAAAAGGGACTTAAAGCTGCTGCGGAAGCTCTCACGAAACCTCATTGGGGACCTCCCTGACAATACCGTCTTTGATATCTACAATCCGGCTTGCTTCCCGGGCAATACCGGGATCATGGGTTACTACGATAACAATTCTGCCCTCTTTATTAAGTTTTTTGAAGATATCCAGCACTTTCCTTCCGGTCCGCGAGTCAAGGCTGCCTGTCGGTTCATCTGCAAGTATTATTGAGGGTGAGTTTACTATCGCCCTGGCAATGGCTACCCGTTGTTTCTGTCCTCCCGACAACTGGTTGGGCCTGTATTTCATCCTGTCTTCCAGGCCCAGGGAAATCAGGGCTTTTTTAGCGACTTCCCGGACCCTTTTGGGTGATTCATTACCATAAAGGCCCGCAAGTTCAACATTTTCCAGTGCCGTGTACTGTGGCAAAAGATTAAAGGACTGGAAGACAAACCCGATATGCCTGTTTCTGATGGACGCCAGTCTGCGGTCTCCCAATTTACCCGTATCCTGTCCCTCCAGGTAATAGACCCCCCGGGTTGGCCGGTCCAGGCAGCCGATGATATTCATCAGGGTCGATTTCCCTGAACCGGAAGGACCGATAATGGCAACAAATTCACCATCCCCAACCCGTAAGTTGACATTATGCAGGACTTCAGTTATCTGGTCACCGTTTTGGTAGCTTTTATGTAATCCCTGAATTTCTATTCTCATGTATATCTCCCGAGGTATGCATAATCTAATGAGCAAAATGATTTCTGCAGGTTTCATTTTCCCTCAGGTTATAGTTTTCCCTCAAAATAAAATATATATGAATTTATTGTGAACTATAATACTTCCCGCACCTTAACAAAGTGACATATTATTTCTCATGTGATACATCAGATTAAAAGACATAGCGCCAGTAGTAAAGTACTGTGGGGGGGCCGTTAACCTGATTTAACTGCCGGCGGGAAACTTTGTTCCCGGTACCGGTCTGCCTGAGACATGGACATCAATTATGACAGGCTTTTTCTGATTGAGACTTTGTTGAAATATATTGACTAAATCCTCGGTTTTCGTGACTGAAAATCCTTCACCGCCACAGCTTTTAGCATAAAGGGCAAAATCGGGATTTAATAATGATGTCACTTCGGGGTGGAGGCCGCCCGCTTCCATCTTGTTTTTTTCCATGGCTAATGACTGATTGTTTAGGATAATAACAACAATGGGCAGTCCATATTTAACGGCCGTAAGAAAATCAGCCATAGTCATTGTAAAGCCGCCATCACCCACTAAGGCTATTACCTGACGACCCGGAAAATTTATTTTCGCTGCCAGGGCAGCAGGGAGTCCAAACCCCATAGTTCTCCACTTTCCGGAAATTAATATACGATGATTTTCCGGTCTAAATGCACGACCAAACCAAACAGTATTGTCACCGGTATCAAGACATATACAGGCATCCCCGGATAAAACCTGTTCCAAAGCCCTGACTACTGCCACCGGATGAATCGGTATACTTGGGGCCTCCGCCTCTTTTTCAAGCTGTCTAAACCAAAGTTGGATTGCTTCCTGAATTCGTCTACGCCACTCATGATTTTCTTTTTTCTCCAGTCCCGCAATTATTGAACTTAAAATTGCTCTGGAGTCACCTACAAGTCCAAAGGCGTACGGAGAGGATGAGCCTATATTGGCCGGTTTGTTATTTATCTCTATAGTTGGAATGTTTTCAGGCACATATTGAATCGGCCACCAGTTAGCACCGATTATAATGCAGAGATCCGCTTCGGTCAGGAGTTGGAAGGCTGCCGGGCTGCCGGCATGACCCAATCCCCCGATTAAAAGAGGGTGACTTCTGCTGATAGTTCCTGTCCCTGCCAGAGTAGTAATAATACCAGCCCCACACCTGACAGCCAGCTCAGAAACTAATTCTCCACTGTTTCGCCCTCCTTCCCCGACAAGAATGACAGGTTTCTGAGATTTTCCTATCTTTTCTGCGGCCTCATTTATAACTTCCGGACCGGACATTGGAGAATTGGTCAGGTAAGGAGCCAATGGGACGGTATTAAGATCACACGGCATTGAAAATATATCCATAGGTACCGATATATGGGCCACGGTATTATTACTCAATGCAGTATGATAGGCAATATCCATTACTTTTATGGTTGCTTCGGGATCTGTTATTATATCCGAGTAGCCGCTTATGGCCGACATAATAACCTGCTGGTTTAAGTATTGCTTGGCATTGGTCCCTATATCCTTCCTGCTAACCTGACCGGTTATTGCGAGAACAGGTACCCGGTCAATATAAGCATCGGCCAGGCCATTTAATAAATGCATGAAACCTGGACCTCCATCAGCAATACAAACACCTGGCTTTCCACTTATTTTGCCCTCAACTGAAGCCATTAATGCTGCAGCCTCTTCATGTCTGACCTGGTATAAACTGATTTGGTTTTGTTTTGCAATAGCGTCAAACAGGTAAAATACATCGTCACCAATAAAACCATAAATATTTTTTATTTCCCAGGCCGCAAGCTGCCGTAGAATCACCTGGGCAACGTTATAATCGGACATTTTTAAACCTCCGTCAAATACATTTTTGTTGTTAAGTATTTGCCGGTTTAGGTTTATTAATTCAAAACTATGGGCATTCTACATCTACTGATTTTTAATTTTGGGAGGATGTTACATTGGGTCATTTTAAAACCTTTCTGACCAAAGCCGCGGCAAACGGATTGCCGGTATTTCTTATCCTTTTCCTGTTAGGAAATATAAACTGGCTCTCAGCACTGGCTTTAACATTTTTACTATCGGGGATAGCTTATTTAATTGATGATTTAATCATTTTACCGGCAGCAGGAAACCTGATTGCCACCCTTGCCGATGCCTTTCTAGGCCTGGGGATTCTTTGGGGAGCGAGGTTTTTTAATATAAATCTGCTCCTGTCAACAATTCTATGGGTTATTTTAATTCTTGTTCTTGTTGAAGGGTTATTTTACCATCCTTATTTGAAAAGGTTGGTCAGTCTTGATTCCATGGGTCCCAAAACGGGTGACAGAAAATAGTCGAACAGGGGGATATTTATGAAAGCCATTACATACCAGGGAGTTAAAGATGTACGTGTCAAAGAGGTACACGACCCCAAGATTGAACGACCGGATGATATAATTATAAAAGTAACCTCCACTGCAATCTGCGGCTCAGACCTTCATCTGATCCACGGGTTAGTCCCAAATATGCCTGTAAATTTCATTCTTGGCCATGAAGCAATGGGCATAGTCGAGGAAACAGGGCCTGAGGTTAAAGATTTAAGAAAAGGAGACAGGGTTATTGTACCCTTTCCGGTAGCCTGTGGGCACTGCTGGTTTTGTGAACATGACTTGTTCAGCCAGTGTGATAATTCCAATCCGCATGCTGAAGTTGGAGCAATTTTCGGCTATAGTGAAACATTTGGCGGATACGCAGGGGGACAGGCAGAATACCTGAGGGTTCCCTATGCCAATGTTGGGCCGCTAAAGATAGCAGACGACCTTACAGATGAACAGGTGCTTTTCCTGACAGACATTCTTCCCACAGCTTACTGGGGTAATCTGATAGGCGGAGTGGAAAAAGGCTCAACAGTAACTGTTTTGGGCTGCGGGCCGGTGGGACTGCTGGCACAAAAATTTGCCTGGGCCCTGGGGGCTGAAAGAGTTATAGCAGTAGACTATATTGATTACAGGCTCCAGCATGCAAAAAAATATAACAATGTTGAAATCATAAACTTTAATGACCATGAAAACACAGGGGGTTATATTCAGGAAATAACCAAGGGCGGAACCGATGCTGTTATAGACTGTGTGGGGATGGATGGAAAGATGAATGTAATCGAAATGATTGAAACAGCCCTTTTAATACAGGGTGGTTCTATGTCAGCCATCCTGATGGCATCCCAGGCGGTAAGGAAAGCGGGTACTGTTGCATTGGTAGGTGTTTATGGGCTTAGATACAACCAATTTCCCCTGGGAGATTTCTTTGCCCGGAACGTAACTCTGAGAATGGGCCAATGCCCGGCCACAGCATATGTCGAGGAGCTATTGAACTGGATTAAAGAAGGGAAAATAGATGCTACAGATATAATCACCCATAGGCTCGACTTAAGCCAGGGGGAAAAGGGATATGAGATATTTGATCAGAAACAGGATGGCTGTATCAAGGTAATTTTAAAGCCCTGAACAAACAATAAACAGGCAGCCCGATTTGAACTGCCTGTTACTTTTGTTTTTGCCTGTTTACTTCTGTTTTTTCCCGGTTTAGCTTTTATTCTGCCAGGTCCGGAAAGGCTTTCTTTACCAAATCAACATATGCCGGATTTGTAATTTCAATCTCTTTGGTATCCGGGTCGTCCCCCATATCTTCATATTTCATGGCTCCGAAGCTGTGGTCAGCAGTAATATGGTTGTGGGGATCTGTCGGATTTTTCCACATCAGCTTTTCCAGGTCTATATTGTCCCCTGCGTGACAGGCTGCACAGACATCTGCAGCATTGTCCTCCAGAAGCAGCTGTCCTTTGGCATTTGCTTTATGTGGGGTGTGACAGGCCATACAACCGGTAAGCTGCCCGCTCCGGGCATGTTCACTGGCGAACCAGTTACGTGCACCATAATGGTTGTTGGCAATCAGTGTTCCATTATCATCTTTCTCCGGGTCAGACCTGTGGCATTCCAGACAGGTACCGGTATCAGGCAGTGCGCTGGTCGGTGAAGCCATAATAGAACCCTTCTTCTTGTCCGGCGCTGCAGCTACGTGGGCACTGCCAGGGCCATGGCAGGATTCACAGGAAACTCCTAGGGTCGGGGACTCAACCAAAACTCCGGGTGCATGGCACTTGGCGCAGCTCGTACCGTCTGCAGCCTGCCAATCCTCTGTCCCGTCTTTATCAACATCTACAGATTTTGCAGCCTGGACATCATATTTGTCCCCGTTCTTCACAAGCTTGGCAACCCGGTAAATATTACTTTTAAAACCAGGTACTTCTGCCAGCAGGTATTCATTTACCATAACACCATATAGTTTGGCACTGGACAAATCTATTTTAACAGGCTTTGTGTTATCAGGGTCTGCCCCGTCAAAGAGTTCAACCTCCGGCAGGTCACCGGTTAACTGAAATTCCGAAATGGGTTGCAGCGCTTCTGAGTGCTTCGTACCATGGAAGGCAGTACTTGCCTCATCATGGCAGGATTTACATGCATCGTCCCCAACATATGTAGCCGCAGCTTCTGTATTTGGAGTTGTTTTTGTATCATCCTCTTTTGGGGTTTCAGTCTGATTCGGGCTGCACCCGGCCGCAGCCAATAGAAGCATCAACAAAAGTCCCACACTTAAGACAACATGTTTAATACTTTTCATGGTTCTTTCCCCTCCATTTCTTTTTTTAAAATACTGTTAATCTCCCCTCCTTTGTCAGTGTTAGTATGCTACTGTTTGCTCACATATAACCACTTTTTAGTGAATTGACTGCACCAGCCATAACATACAATAATCGACATAATAATACATTTTATTATGTCATTCGCGTAGTATTACGTTTTGTAGTCTAGCATAAATAATCATTTTTTTCCAGACAATATTTGGTAACTAGAAGCATTTATTCATTTAAACTGGTGATACTTTGTGCGGTTGAAATATTCCCCTGCTTTCCGGGTACGCTAATAGCAATTAAAGATAGGAGGTGTGCCCAATGAAACTCACAAAGACATCCAATAGACTTATAAACGAGAAAAGCCCTTATCTTCTCCAACACGCCCACAATCCAGTGGACTGGTACCCCTGGGGCGATGAGGCATTTGCTAAAGCAAAGGCAGAAGACAAGCCTGTTTTCCTCTCTATCGGCTACAGTACCTGCCACTGGTGCCATGTGATGGAACGTGAATCCTTCGAGGATCCGGAAGTAGCGGAAATTCTGAATAAACACTTTATCTCAGTTAAGGTCGACCGGGAGGAACGCCCTGACATCGATACAATCTACATGGCCGTCTGCCAGGCCATCACCGGTCACGGCGGCTGGCCATTGACGGTTATCCTGACTCCTGATAAAAAGCCCTTTTTCGCCGGGACATATTTTCCCAAACAGGATTCACGGGGGATGCCCGGACTGATTGGGATGTTAACCCGGATTACCGGGCTGTGGCAAAACGAAAGGGAAAAGCTGCAGTACACTGTTAATGACATAACCAGGGTCATCGAAAACAACTTTTTTACCCATGACAGGGGCGCAATTACAAAAGACACCCTGTCAAGGGCATACAATTATTTTGAAAACTCCTTTGACCCGGAATACGGCGGTTTTGGCAGGGCTCCCAAGTTCCCTTCCCCCCACAACCTGTCCTTCCTGTTGCGCTACTGGAAGATGACCGGCAGGGAACAGGCGCTGGAAATGGTGGAAAAGACCCTGGAATCCATGTATCTGGGCGGTATATATGACCATATCGGTTTTGGTTTTTCAAGATATTCCACTGACAGGCGCTGGCTGGTCCCGCATTTTGAGAAAATGCTTTATGACAATGCCCTGCTGGCTATAGCTTACCTGGAAACATACCAGGCCGCTAAAAAGGAAAAATGGGCCAAAATCACCCGTGATATTTTCACATATGTACTCAGGGACATGACCTCCCCTGAGGGGGCTTTTTATTCTGCCGAAGATGCAGATTCGGAGGGTGTGGAAGGCAAATTCTATGTGTGGACACCTGATGAAATTAAAGAGGTATTGGGGACGGAAGAAGGGGAAAAATTTTGTCAGCAGTATGACATCACCCCTGAAGGTAATTTCGAGGGAAAAAGTATTCCCAACCTTATCAGGACAGGTTACAGGAGCGGCGACCCCCTGGCCATAAAACAGCTTTTCATTTACAGGGACCGGCGGGTACATCCATTCAAAGATGATAAAATTCTTACCGGATGGAATGGCCTGATGATTGCTGCCCTTTCCCTGGGGGCCCGTGTACTGGAAGAACCTCAGTATGCTGAAGCAGCCGAAAAAGCTGTAAGTTTTATCATGGAAAACCTCAGGCGGGAGGATGGGCGTCTGCTGGCCCGGTACAGGGACGGCGAGGCTGCATATGCGGCTTATGTTGACGACTATGCCTTCCTGGTTTGGGGACTGATTGAACTGTACCAGGCAACATTTAAACCTGACTGGCTGTTATTGGCTCTAGAGCTTAACCGTGATATGTTGAAGTATTTCTGGGACGAAAGCAATGGTGGTCTTTTTCAGTATGGCTCTGATGCGGAAAACCTCATCAGCCGTCCTAAAGAGACTTATGATGGCGCCACACCCTCCGGAAACTCGGTGGCAGCCCTCAACCTGCTAAAACTGGCCAGGCTTACCGGTGACAGTAACCTGGAAGAAAAATCCCGGATACAGCTGCAGGTATTTGGGGGGTCTATAAACGAGGCCCCAATGGGCCACTCTCATTTCCTGATGGGGGCCTGGTTCGATATGGTGCCACCGCTTGAAGTTACCCTTTGTGGTGACCCGAAATCCGGTGAAATGAAAGAAATGCTGCGGGTAATCAACAGTGATTTCAGGCCCGAACTTCTCCTGACTCTGAAGCCCCCGGGAGATGCCGGTGAACAGATTTCGGAGATTGTCCCTTTTACCAAAGACAGAAGGCCTATGGAGGGAAGGGCTACGGCATATGTCTGTACTAACTATGCCTGTCGCCAGCCTGTCATCGGTTCAAAGCAGTTAAGAGAAATAATGGAATAACAAACAGAAGCTGCAGTCCGGAAAGTCTGCAGCTTTTCTTTTTAATGTTTTTTTAAGCCCCACTGGCTTTGAGGGAGTTAGAATCCCATAATTCTGCCGCCCTGTGGATTACCCGGAAGTATCCCCTTCTTCAGGACACTGCCCTGGGTTTTTCTCTCTGACCACTTCCACCCGTTTTACCCTGTTGCCCTGCATTTCCAGTACCTTAATCGAGGCACAGTCCAAGTCTACCCTGTCTCCTGCATGGGGCTTATTGCCCAACTGGTGGAAAACAAGTCCGCCTATGGTTTCATATGTTTCCTCGAGAGGAAGGTCAAGATTTAAGTGTTCATTGACTTCTTCAACCCTGACCCTGCCGTCAAAAATTCCGTGATTTGGGGAAATTATTTCAACCATTTTCACTTCATCTTTGTGCTCATTATACTCATCATCAATGTCACCGACTATTTCCTCCAGCAGGTCTTCCACGGTAACAATACCTGCTGTCCCGCCGTACTCATCCAGGACAACAGCCATATTCATCCTTCTTTTCTGAAGCTCCTTCAATAATTCTGCTACATTTTTGGATTCAGGGATAAAGTGGGTATCTCGTTTAATATCCCTGATCCGCATTTCTCCCTGACCTTTTTTTACAGCCTTCAAAAGGTCTTTGATTGTTGTAATCCCTGTTATGTTATCTATGTTGTCCTCAAAAACCGGGTACCTCGAAAACCCGTGCCTGATTATCTCCTCAAGGGCCATATTTACTGTTAGGCTGCTTTCCAGTGCAGCCAGCTCTGTCCTTGGTATCATTACCTCTTTGGCAACAGTGTCTCCAAATTCAAAGACACCTTCAATCAGTTCTTTTTCACCTTCATCGAGGGCCCCCTGTTCAGAAACCATCAGCCTGATTTCTTCTTCAGTAAGCTTCTGCTCCCTGTGCCTGACCTCTCCGCCCACTAATCTTACCACAAAATTGGTTGACGCCGTCAGGAATGCTATAAAAGGTCCGGCAATTTTGGACAGAACAACAATAGGGCGGGCGATTACAAGAGAAAACCGTTCCGCCTTCTGCATTGCCATTCTTTTGGGCACCAGTTCCCCCAGGACCAGGGTAATATATGAAATTACAATAGTGACTATAACCACTGCCGTTACCTGGGCGTATTTCTTCAATACCGGTATCGTACTGAAGAAATCTGCCAGAAATCCGGAAATACTCACAGCAGCAGCAGCGCTTGCCAGGAAACCTGCCAGAGTTACCCCAACCTGAATCGTCGCCAGCAAACGGCTGGGGTCCCTGAGCAGGTATTCCACAGCCCTGGCGGACTTACTCCCCTGCTTTACCAACTGCCTGACACGGCTCCTCCTGAAAGTCACCAGTGCAATCTCAGACCCAGCGAAGAACGCATTAATAAGTATCAAAAGGAAGATTATAAAAAACTCGCTCCAAAGCTCAGACATTTACTCCCCCGGAAAAATTAAAGTTTTTTGACATTATTCTACTATTATACGTTATTTCCCTTTTTATAGTCTCTTCTTTTTCTGTGTGCAATCTTCCGGGGTGACCAAAACCTGTGCCCATAGTGCTTTTTTGTCGAATAATGCAGGAAAAAGTTATTTCATATGGAATACAGTACTACAAGTGAAAGCGGCGGCCTCTGCGAAGGCCTGTTGGGATGAAATAGCCTGAAAAGGAAGGGAGTTATTTATGAAGGTCAAACTGGCTTTTAAGATTTGTACCGCCTTTGCAGTTATGTTCTGGTTACTGGTTATTACGGCTGTTGCAGCCTATTTAAACCTGTCCGGCCTGAAGACCTCTCTCCTGAAAGCGGCTGCAGATAATCCGGAGATTGGTCAGATAATTAATGACCGGTTTCAAAACCTTGCCCTGGAAACCGGCATTATAATAATTGTTGCCCTCATAATTTCCCTGGCTTTTACGGTCTACATAATTCGCAATGTCAACAGGCCCGTGAAGGTGCTGCATGAAATGATACACCGGATTTCCCAGGGAGACCTCTCAGCTCCGGCTAAAGAAATCAATATTATTAAAACCGGAGATGAACTGGAAAACCTGGGCGCTTCGTTTAAAGAAATGTATAAAAACCTCAAAAAATACATGTATGATGTTTTCGTTGCCACTGACCAGATGGTTGAAATTAGTGATACCTTAAACACCAATGCAGCCAAAAACCTGGAAACAATAGAACAGGTAAAACAGGCTATCGAACAGATATCTGTGGGCAGCCAGGAACAGGCTAAAGATATGCAAAAAACCACTGATATGATCAATAAACTGGGCCAGGTAACAGATGCCATCCGTGAAAATGCTGTTAAACAGACTGAAAGTGTGAATACCACTGTCCAGGTTATTGACCATGTTTCGGAAGCAACCGACCTGGTTGTGGAAAATACAAAACTGATAAATGAAGATATTGAAAACTGTTATGGCGCCGCTAATGAAGGTAAAGACCTTGTTGATGAAACCATAGATGATATGAAATCAATCAAGGAAATTGTCAATAATTTGTCACAAAAAGTGGCTTCCCTTGGTGACCGCTCCCAGCAAATAGGTGAGATTATCCAGGTCATTGACGACATTGCCGAACAGACAAACCTGCTGGCCCTAAACGCAGCCATAGAAGCGGCCAGGGCCGGAGAACACGGCAAGGGATTTGCCGTGGTAGCTGATGAAGTCCGTAAGCTGGCGGAAAACAGCAGGAAATCAACTGAAGAAATCAGGGAACTGATTACAGGCATTCAGGCAGAAACAAAGAATGTGGTCGATGAAACAGTCAGGGCCACATTAGACGTGGAAGAAGGAAGTAAAGTTGCCTACAAGGCAGGTACAGCCCTGAGGAACATCATCAAAGCAGTAAACCAGGTAGTCAGCAGACTGGACGAAATTAATTCCTCGATGGAAAACATGAAATCACAAAGCCGGGAAATTGCCCAGGCCACTGACATAATCGCCCGGATTACTGAAGAAAACACCGGTATTACCGGAGAACTGGCAGCAGAAACTGAATCAGCCACTGAGGCTATAATGAATATTTCTGCCATCTCTCAGGAAAATGCGGCTTCTACAGAAGAAGTAAGTGCATCAGCCGGTGAAGTCACCACAAACACAAACCATATCCAGAACGAAATCAGCAACCTCAACCAACAGCTGCGGAACCTGCAGGAGTCGTCAAAGTTCTTCAGATTAAGATAGGGGTCTTACAGGAGACTTCCCAGCTTATATTGTAACATGGGCAGGGATAGATGAATTCCTTCGGCGGGCTACATCTCCGCCGGCAGCAACTCCCGCTTCGCGGTCGTTGGCCGGACGGACGACAGACTCCGCCTCAGGAACACATCTACCCCTGTTTTAATAACAATTGTAAGCTCAGGGGTGCCTCCAGCGAAACCCCTGTCTTAACACTTTTATATACAAAGACCATCAACAGTGAAAGCTTATGGTCCAGGTGTTGGCACTTCCGGTTCCTCTTCCGGCTCCTGTTCCGGCTGGGGTTCAGGTTGTTCCGGCTGTTCCGGCTCCTGTGCCGGCCGGCGTTCCGGTTTCGCTTTCTGGTCCGGCGTTACCTGTGGCTGCCGGGTTTTAGTCTGTGGAGCTGCCTTTTGCTCCGAAACATCTTCTCCTGCTGTTTCTATCCCCGAACGGTAGCCCGCCAGGGGGTATTTTTTTATTCCTGATACACCATTGGTTTCTACAGTATGACAGGAATAACAGCGCCCTTTCTGTTCATTATAAAAAGTCTGGCTTTCCCAGTGGACCTTATGAATTCCCCGGTAAAATTTTTTATAGAGGGAATAGTCCTTTTCAGCTTCGTGACACCGGTAGCATTCATTGACAGTTGCTTCTTTGACCTCCGGATGTCCGGAAATTCTTGATACGTAGGCCGGCAGGGACTGGTCGACCTGGGCCGTCTTCTTGTGACAGGACACACATCCATCTGCAAAAGGGTCAGCGGCAGCGGCATCCAGCATTGTCTCATGGGCTGGCGCCTGCTCCCGGGGGAGGGGTTTCTTTTCTGCCTCCTCACCCGCACAGCCGGCTGCCAGCAGCAATAACACCGTCATCAGGCAGAAAATATGTTTAGCCATTCAAGTGCCTCCTTTCATTTTCTACTAGTTTCCCCTGTCCCTGCCGGGAAAATTCCAAATTTTTTTGCTCCACTGCCGGAATAATTTACTCAAATATTGAAATACTAATGCTCAGATTCACCAATAAATTTCCATGGAGGTGTTGTTTTACTAATGTATTCACAAGTCAGTCAGATTCAGAGCAGCCTGAACCAGATTGCTCAAATTTGTAACCAGCTGAGCCAGAGCGAGAGCGCTCACGCAACCCAGCTGCACCAGATTGAGCAGTCTGAGCGCAACGCGGCCCAGCAGCTGCAGCAAGCTGCCCAGCTTTGCCAACAGGTAGCTTCACAGATGCAGTCAATGATGAGCAGTGTTCAGTTCGGCACCGTGGGGCAGCAATTTGGATCCCCGTATCAGGGTTCAATTACTACCAGCAGTTGGGCTAACCGTCCAATCAATACCGCCCAGTTCGGACCAACCGGACAATATGTAAGCACTTACTAAGATTGAGATTTAATAAATAATGCCAGGGGAACGCATCCTTCAGAGTTCTGATTATCAAGGTGCGTTCCCTTAATCTTTTTCTTTGGATTTACCATGTCAACACTGTATTATTGATACAGTTTTCAAGGAAACAGCATCCAGTTTTTCTAAATAGCCTCAAATTACCTGCCTTTAAAAGTAACCTTTCGAATACATAATACATAGTTTAGACTGCAGGAAATAAATTGTTGAGAGGAGAGAACTTATGCTCAGAGAAATCACAATTCTTCCCGGTACAGATAAACTAAATGTAAGGGAAAACTTCACTGAAATTACATTAAGGGCAGGAGAAACCGTATCTATTGTCGGCCCCACAGGAAGCGGAAAAACCGCTTTTATTACTGATATTGAGCTGCTGGCCCAGGGAGATACCTCCACCGGCCGAACTGTTCTGGTTAACGGAACTCACCCTATAGATGACATCAGGTATAACCCTTCACTTAAACCCATAGCTATGATTACTCAGAATACCAAATGTTTCGCAGACCTAACTACAGAAGAGTTCCTAGAGATTCATGCCCGTGCCCGTGGAATTACCGACAGTGCAGTGATTCCTGAAACTATAAACCTGGCCAACAGTTTTACTGGTGAAAAAATTCATAAAGACACAAAGGTAACTATTCTTTCCGGAGGACAGACAAGGTCCCTCCTGATTGCAGATGCTATTATGATTGGAGCAGCGCCCATCATACTCCTGGACGAGATTGAAAATGCCGGTATCTTCAAACAGGAGGTCATCGACATAATTAAAGATACCGGGAAAATTATTGTTTTTGTAACTCACGACCCGGTGATTGCACTCCTGACCAAGAAACGGATTATAATTGAAAACGGGGCTGTTAAGAAGGTGCTGTACCAAAATGAAGTGGAAATCAGGGCTGCCCAGAACCTCCTTGAAATCGACCGCAGGGTGGGCAGCATCAGGGAGCAGCTGCGGGCAGGAGACGTCATCACCAATGATGTCCTTGCCGTAAATTTCGCATCCTGAACAGATAGTTATCTGAGGGTTAACAGATATTTACTTTAATAAAAAGGCGGTGAATGTTTTTTGAAGCTGTTGGTTATAGCCGGCCCCCCCTCTGCGGGCAAGACCGCACTCACTAAACAGATTGTGAAACACTTCAATAATGAACTACGGATAGCCTTTCTTAAAATTGATGTGGTCAGGGCTTATGAGGATATTGAGCTAAACAAAGAATTTAATATTATGACCAAAAAAATTTACTCAGGTGACCTCTGTCCTGACCATGCGGGAGTAATGGTCCTGGGTGATGCCGTAGAATGGGCTGAAAGTAATGGAGCAGACCTGTTCATAGTTGAAAGTGCCGGACTTTGCCTGCGCTGCTCACCATACCTTAACCAGGGACTGGGGGTCATTGTTTTAAGTTCAATCTCGGGGATCCATGCCCCGGAAAAAATGGGCGCCATGGTCAGCCTGGCTGATATAGCCGTGGTCACAAAAATTGACCTGGTGAGCCAGGCCGAAAGAGAAGTCCTTATCCAGAAAATCAAGGAAGTCCACCGCAAGATTGTTTTAATGGAAACCAATGCCCTGCAGGGGACTTCTCTGAACAGGTTGTATAAACTGATCAGCGACTCTGAGGATATTAACAAGAATAATCTTTTCCTGAAGGGTAACCCGCCCCTGGGTACCTGTACTATCTGTGTCGGAAAAAAAGAAATCGGCTGGAAACACCATTTCGGGGTCATTCAAAAACTGGACGGCCGGATCGCAGACTACCTCTATAGGGGTGAATAGTGTATGAATGCAGTAAAGTCATGGCTCCCCCCCGGAAAAAACTGCGGTTTATGCGGCGAAGACAGCTGCAAAAGCTTTCTGAGGATGATTAATTCTTCCCAGAAGAGTTATTCTGACTGCCCCTACTATTATGAACATCAGGTATTAAAAGACTCCGGGGAGGTTGCCGGAATCGAAACAGAGGCCTTGTATCCGGAACAGGATGTCCTGGGACATAAGTATGATTTTGTGCTGGAACCGCTCCCGGGAGAAATTTCAGCCAGAAAAATTGTCCTACCCTTCCGGCCTGACATGGTGGAAAAAATGGATATCAAAAAAGGGGATTATGTCCTGGGGCGGCCAATGGGCGCCGGCTGCCCTATCCCGCATGTACTCCAGGTGATAGAGGCTGAACAGGTAACCGGACTTCTTTACACGTGGGTTGTCGGGCCAAAATACTCCCGGGAACATAAAGTTAAGGATGTTATCGCTTACCATATGATAGGCTTTGAAGGCATTGCCGCTAATATCAGGAAAGAACCGGATTTCGGATGCCGGGTAACTTTCCTGCCGGGCTTTTGTATGATGGCCCTTAACCACACTGGGCTTGTCAATATGATTCTTGAAAAAAGCAGTGGTCTCCAGGTCAGGTTGGAAGACATCCGGATACTGGCCGGAAAATACTGATCAGGCGGTAAAGCTCAAAAAGGCAGCGCTCCTATCCTGAATTAAGAAGCGCTGCCTTTATTCAAACCTTATTTTTCAGCTAATTGAAAGCCCAGGCTGAGACACCGGGCGTTTACGGTCAGGGTATCCCCCCGGAAATGACTCCCCAGAACTTTATTGAGCATTTCCTCAGGGACCATATTGGTTAACCGCACCGCGGTACCAAGGGCCGCTATGGAAATCCCCAGTGAATTACAGGCCCTGCGGGAAGTTTCGCTGAAAGGGAAACACCTGCTTAGCTCTGCCTCCCGTCCCTGCACAAGTTCACAGTCATAAATCATCAATCCCCCGCGAGCCATCAGGGGCAGATTGATATCATATGCTTTCTGGGATAAGGCAATTACCAGATTTGGTTCGTCCACAAAGGGATAGACTATTTCATCAGGACTGATGACAACAGAGGACTGGCTGTATCCACCCCGGGCCCGGGCGCCGTAACTTTGGTTTTGGGCCGCGTGGAGTCCTGCAGCCAGGGCTGCCTCTGCCAGAATCCGACCGGCCAGGCCCAGGCCCTGTCCCCCGGAACCGGCAATAATGACATTCCATGTTTTGCTCATTGGTTTTCACCCCCGCCGGTAACTGCTCCCGGATCCTTATCAGAAGGCAGGCCCTCCACCTGACGGCCGGAACGCTCCAGGAAACCGGGCCTGCTGCGGTCAGCCAGGCAGCCCCGCCAGTAATAGTTTCCCCGTTCCTCTGCAGGTAGCTGCCGGTGTTTTTCCAGAGGGATGACATTGTTTTTGAACCATTCCACCATTTCCGGAGCCGACCCAACCTTGTTATAACGACCGAAATATGTCGGGCAGTCACTCAACACCTCCACGAGGGAAAAACCCTTTTTCTGCAAGGCCTCCCTGAGGAAACGCTTTAATTCGGCAACATGGTACACCGTGGACCGGGCGACATAGTTGGCTCCTGCCCAGTTGGCCAGGGAACATATATCCATAGGTATATCAACCGTACCCTTTCGGGAGGTGCTGGAAATGCTGTCAGCAGGTGTCAGGGGTGAATACTGCCCCCCTGTCATCCCATAGTTAAAATTATTGGCAACCACTGCGGTCACATCCATATTCCGCCTGGCGGCATGCAAGAGGTGGTTTCCGCCTATGGCGGAAGCATCACCGTCGCCCATTACACAGATAACCTTCATTTCCGGGCGGGCCAGTTTCGCTCCGGTGGCAAAAGCCAGGGTCCGGCCGTGGGTCCCCTGGAAACGGTGGCAGTTCACATAATCTCCGCTGCGCCCGGAACATCCGATCCCGGTAGCCAGCAGGATCTTATCCGGCGGCAGGCCGAGACCTGCCAGGGCCCCGGCCAGGGCCTTAAGAATAATGCCGTGCCCGCAGCCGGGACACCAGAGGTGGGGCAGCCGCTCCCAGGCAATGTAATCACGGTAACTGTAACCGGCCACTTATATCACCTCCTGCAGTTTCGCAATAATCTGTGCCGGAGTAATTACTCCGGTATCTGTGCGCGAAAGCAGATGAATATCTGCTTTCCCTTCATTTACCCGCCTCACTTCACGGACTACCTGGCCCAGGTTCATCTCAGGGACAAGTACTGTTTTGGCTTTTTCCAGGTATCCTGCAAGGATCCGGTCAGGAAAGGGCCAGAGTGTCCTTAACTGCAGGAGGCCCACCGGAATCCCCATTTTATGGGCCTGTACAACAGCACCACGGGCCGCCCGAGCAACAACTCCATGAGCAACCAGTAATGTCGTCGCATCCTGGTCACCCCAATATAACGGCGGTGGGAACTCATGGGCATAATCTTCTATTTTGTGCACCAGCCTGCGCAGCAGCCTGTCAGCCTCAGCGCCGTCTGCCGTAGAGTAACCCCTTTTATCATGGACCAGACCGGTAACACGCATAATATGGGGATCACCGTAAGCCGCCATTGGTGGAATCATATCCGGACCCGGACTATATGGCAGGTATTCCTGCGGAGGACAGGCAGGTTTTTTCCGGTCCACAACCCTCATATCTCCCGGTATCACCACCTGTTCCCTCAGGTGTGCCAGGGCAGCGTCTGAAAGGACTATAACCGGGCTGCGAAACCGTTCGGCAAGGTTAAAGGCTTCCAGGGTCAGTTCATAACACTCCTGTACTGAGCTGGGTGTAAGCACAATCATTCCATAGTCACCGTGGGACCCGTACCGTGACTGCATCACATCAGCCTGGGCCGGCTTGGTGGCAATACCTGTGGCCGGACCAAAACGCTGGACATTTATAATCACACAAGGCACCTCTGCCATGACCGCCATCCCCAGGTTTTCCTGCATCAGTGAAAAACCCGGCCCGCTGGTAGCGGTAAAGGCCTTCAGCCCCCCAAGACCGGCTCCGATAACTGCGGCTATAGAAGCAATCTCATCTTCCATCTGGATAAATGTACCTCCGGATTCAGGAAGTACCCGGGAACATAATTCTGCGATTTCGGTTGACGGGCTGATGGGGTATCCGGCGAAAAACCCGGCGCCGGCATCAAGGGCTCCCCGGACACAGGCTTCATTACCCTGAAGAAATACCTTTTCACCGAAATTCAAGACCGCTCCACCTCCACTTCAATGGCAAAATCAGGACACCTGTCAAAACAAGCCCGGCAACCGGCACATTTATCTAAGTCCTTAACTTGTGGCAGCTCCCCCGGTGTCCCTGTGAGTACCTTTTGGGGGCAAAAATAAATACACAGCCCGCACTTTTTACAGAGAGCAGGGTCAATGGTAATTGACGCAGGCGACATAAATTACCTCCTCCCGGCAGTTTTTGTACTATTTCGACAATTGTTGTCTGATTACCTGCCCGACAGGTACTGGAAACAAATGTTCACAATTTCTTAACAATTTCAACCCATTTTACACACAACATTTCGTTATACTTAGTATAACAGAAACAGCAACCCGGTGATACTTATACTGCGGAGAAGGGAGGTGACAATTGACATGAAAAAGAAACTACTTATTGCCCTGACCGCGGTTTTGGTCCTGGCCTTTGCCGTACCGGCTTTTGCAGCCCTTACAGATACCCAGAAACAAGATATTCTTGACCTGCACAAACAGATTCTCGAACTCAGGAAGCAGATGGTAGACAAGTATGTGGAGTCAGGAGAGATCACCTCTGACCAGGGACAGGCAATCAAGGACAGGATGGACCAGGCTGAACAGTACCGCCAGGAAAACAACATCCTCCCGGGAGCCGGCTTTAGAAACGGAGGCGGCTGCGGTGGTTACGGAGCCGGTGCCGGTTGTGGCGGCGGCGGAGCAGGATTCAGGGGTGGATTTGGTGCCAATGCTAACCTGCAAGGCACCTGGGGCACCCTCAACTAAATACCCGGATAACATAACTCTTAAAAAATCAGAACCGGTAGTCACTGCCGGTTCTTTGCCTGTCAAACTTCTTTAATTAAGGATTATCTGATATCCCGGCGCCGATAGTCAGGATATTGCCTGACAGAATCAGTAGAATCAGGATCAAAAATAGCAGGAATGCAGAGTCCAGGGAAAGGGTAATGGGGCCCAGGGATGTATCAATTGTAACTGATTTTTGACCAGGCAGTTGGAACAGCCGGTTCATTTTTTGTGCAGCCTCCTGTGCCGGCCTGCTTGTTACCAGTTCAATGAGACTCAGTACGCCATCCGCAAGGTATTGGGCTTTTTCCGGCAGATAAGGCTTCACACCTTTAATCAGCGGCGGCAGGTCCGGACCGAAAAGGGTACTGCTCATTCTTTTACCTCCTAACAGGATTCCATATAAATTATTTGATAGCCCACTCCATACAGCTGGAAGTGGGCTTAAACAATTAATTCTTAAAGTGTGTCAGTGGTATTTTACTAGCAACCTCCGTCTACTCCTCCCCACAGAAGGATCAGAATCAGGAAGAGGAAAAACGGTGCGGTCCATCCCCATTGTTGAGATTTAACATCAGCCATTTATTCAACCTCCTTTCAGATTTAATTGAGGCGGGTACATTTTAATTCATGCTTGTTATTACCACCATTGTCCTCCAAAGAAAAGCCATAAAATGATGAATAGGAAAAATATGCCAAAAAAGCCTCCGCCCCATTGTGTGCGTGCCATCTAAGACCCTCCTTCCGTTGACCATGAAAATTTTGATAGTGTGACCCGGGTCTTTGCTATATATTATGTCAGCTGATGTTGAAAGGTTCATGAATGTTCCACATTTCTTAAAATGGGCTAAATATGCTTTCCTGGAGTAAATTAATATCCGCTTCACTAAGGAAGCGGATATAGAAAGCTATCACCAGCATCCGTCTACTCCTGACCAAAGGAGGATCAGAATCAGGAAAAGGAAAAAGGGGAAATTAGCGCCTGCTCCACACCCGTCAGCCATTTAATACATTCGCCTCCTCTCTTATGGTTCTGGCCCCGGAACGAATCCGGGGCTTTCATTACCGGTTTGACTATGACGTGCTTAGTATTGCTTTAATGTTCGGTTTCTACCACCAGCCGCCATCAACTCCCGCCCACAGGAGAATGAGAATCAGGAAGAGGAAAAATGGAGCTGTTGCTCCCCATTCCTGGGACTTAAAATCGGCCATTCTTTTTACCTCCTTTCAGGAACACTATAAAATTTCGGGGTACAAAATCTATCGACCTTCGCTACATACTATGTTTATATTGCTTAAAAGGTTCATTGGCAGCACATTGATAAATCAAACCCGCTCAATAATAAAGCGGGTTTGATAATAGGGATATATTTACTATATCAGTTTAACAGCGGGTATTTTTACCAGAAACCGCCGTCTACTCCTCCCCACAGGAGTATCAGAATCAGAAACAGGAAAAACGGGAAAGTAGCGCCGCCTCCAAAGAATCCGTCTGCCATTTTAGGTCCCCCTTTACTAAATAGTTTAATAGTTATTTAAATTGCCGACCTTTCTGGTATACTATGAACATATCTCCCAAAGTGTTCATAACCGGCCAATTTTACCAAAATCCGCCGTCTACCCCTGCCCACAGAAGAATCAGGATCAGGAAGAGAAAAAACGGTGCGGTCCAACCAAATTCCTGGGATCTCGCATCAGCCATCTAAATACCCTCCTTTCTGCTTGATATATTTACATATGGTTTTTTGTCGGTTATTACCAGAAACCGCCGTCTACTCCTCCCCACAGAAGGATAAGGATCAGGAACAGGAAAAACGGTGCGGTCCATCCCCATTGCTGGGTATTAACAGACATTTGCATACCCTCCTTCAAAGAATTTAAAATATTTGGAGTAAGAGTTTCAACTCTTTACTAAATCTTATGTTAAGGCTTTAAGAAAGGTTACATTCAACTTGTATTTAAAGAAAATGCTGCCCTAAAAATTCTGCAGCATTATTTTCTGAATATCAGTACTTTTTCCTAAACATCATGCAATACAACTCCCACTCTTCTATTTCTGAAACTTTTACCGGAGATGTCGCGTGGGGTACCAGATCCAAAGGAATACCGCTCTTTTTCTGGTCTGCAACCAGGATTTTGGCTCCCGGTTTAGCCACCCTGACCATCTCTCTCATGGCCCTTGGTTTATCATTAAAAAGTCTGAAACCACATACATTAAACACACAGTCAAATACATCGTCCTTAAAGGGCAGGTATTCAGCTGCTCCCAAAACCAATTTCCCTGCAATACCATGCTTTTTTATCAGTCCGGCACACTGCCTGAGCATTGGTAATGAGATATCCACACCATAATATTCAGCATTTCGCGGCAGGTAAGGCAGGTTACTGCCTGTACCCACCGACACCTCCAGAACTCTGTCTCCCTCACCTATTTCAAGGGGACTGAGAATCTTTTCACGCAGTTTCTTTTCTCCCCCTTTTTGACTGCCCAGTAATTCATGAAGTACATTATAAAAGGGGGCTATCACGTTATAAAATGCGCGGGTTTTCTTTCCTTCACCCGGGATTTCATCGTCTTTTAATAACAGGGGGATACCCCGGCGTACCGGGAACTTCTTGCCAGTCCCGGTATCTGTCAGCACCTCCCTTACCCTCCCCCCGGGCCCCTCCTCTCTAATCAGCTCCAGACCTTCCCCTGTCTCCGGACTGCAGATTATTGACAAGAAATCTCTGTCCATATAGATCTCCCTTCTGAAAATTTATCTTTTTCTCCCATAATACGAAAAAGGAGTTGAAATGCCCCTTATTCTGAAACAAATTTCTTATGAAATGCGTCTTATCATTAATTATTCAAACCAATCTTAAACAGGGGGGATTAAGATGAACAGGCTGCTGCTCCGGTTATACCCGGTCATGGTACTGCTGATTTTCGCTGCCTTCACCACGACCATAACCAGTGCCGGTGTCCCACCGGAACCATCTGAAGGTAACATTGGCCTCAAACCTCAGCCGCTGCCGGTAGTGGAATCTTTAACAAACCTGAAAACAATCCTGAAAGATATTCATGAGTCCGGAAATTATTTTAATTACAGTATGAAGGTTATCAGGAAGAAGGCATCTGCTGATACCGCAGAAAGTACAGTGGCTGTAAATGAGGCCAAAAGCAAGGCTGATTATTCCGGCACCAATGTCCAGGTCCGGGGAGTAGACGAGGCTGATGTGATTAAGACCGATGGAACATACATTTACCAGGTTAATGACCAAAAGGTGATAATTACCCGGGTTTACCCTGCTGATGAGATGGAAGTAGTAAGTAAGATAACCTTTGGTGATGATAATTTTATGCCCCGGGAACTCTATGTGGATGACAGGTATATGGTGGTGATCGGACATACTCAGTACCTGGCGCCTTTTCCTGAAGGCGGACCCTGGCCTGATAACCCCACAAACACCAAATCAAGAGGTAAAACTGTCACCGGACGGGCGCCGTCAGAGAAAATCCATCCCCCGGTACAGCCATATAACACTGTAAAAACAATAATTTATGATATCAGTGACCGCCAAAATATCCGCAAGCTCCGGGAGACAGAGCTGGAAGGGCATTATGTCTCTTCACGGAAAATGGGCCCCGCCCTTTACCTGGTAGCCAATAAACAAATTGATTATTACTACCTCATGGAACAGCAGGAAGCAAACCCGGATAATGCTTACCTGACTCCTGCTTACCGGGATTCTGCGGGAACAGACAGACTTACAAAAATAGACTTAACTGATGTCAGGTATTTTCCGGAGGACCCGCAGCCCAATTACCTTATGGTTGCCGGGCTGAATCTGGATGAACCTGAGCAAGAAATGGAAGTCTCCACCTACCTGGGCAGTGGTGAAAATATCTATGCATCTGACAAAAACCTGTATGTGGCTGTTTCCCGGTTTTCACGAAATCATGTCAGGGCAGATGAATCAGGGACAATGGTCTATAAGTTCCAATTAAATGGTGGACTCACAAAGTACCTGGGCAAGGGTGAAGTGCCAGGCACAATTCTCAACCAGTTTTCCATGGATGAACACAATGGTTATTTCCGTATTGCCACTACCAAAGGGGAAGTCTGGCGGAATGATGAATATACCTCAAAAAACAACATGTATATCCTGGATGAAAGCCTGGAGGTAGCAGGAAAAATCGAGGATATCGCCCCCGGGGAACGGATTTATTCCGTCAGGTTTATGGGAGACCGGGCGTATATGGTAACATTTAAAAAAGTAGACCCGCTGTTTGTGATTGACCTGAAAGAACCCCGGTCGCCTAAAATTCTGGGGGCCCTGAAAATACCAGGATACAGTGACTACCTACATCCCTATGATGAAAATCATATCATTGGCTTCGGCAAAGATACCGTGGAAATCGGGATGAAGGATGCTGCCGGCGATGAAACAGGTACCAGGGCATTTTACCAGGGCATGAAAATAGCCGTTTTTGATGTCACTGATGTGGCCCGCCCGGTGGAAAAATTCAGGGAAATAATTGGTGACCGGGGTACTGATTCCGAACTTCTCAGAAATCACAAAGCCCTATTGTTTTCCAGGGAAAGAAATCTCCTGGCATTTCCGATAACCGTAATGGAACTGGATAATACCGGTCCATCTTCAGATAAGGCAAACGGCCGCCAGATACCCGAGCACGGGCAGTTTACCTTCCAGGGCGCCTATGTCTACAATCTTGACCTGACCAATGGCTTTAGGCTGAAAGGTAAAATTACCCACTTACACGAATCAGAACAGATTAAAGCAGGCAATGGATGGTATGACAGTAATAAAAATGTGGAAAGGATCATCTATATCGCTGATACCCTGTATACAGTTTCCAGGGCCATGATTAAGGTCCATGACATGAACTCCATGGCGGAACTAAACAGTCTTGAAATCAGGTAAAATCTGATAATTAAAATACCGGATGGAGATGTTACCCACTTTGGAACAACTTCATCCGGTTTTATTTAAGGCTGATCTTTTGTCCATTCCTTATCGGTTTCCCTGACCTTTCTCCCAATTCGGGTTATATCTTCCTTAATCTTTATGGCGCTGTAAATATAATTCATTTTGAGGTCATCCATTTTATAATCAAATTTCAGGGAATTTCCAACTAAAATTCCCCTTTCCTTCATGTTTTTTTCGGCATCTGTTCCGGCCAGGGGAAGAAGTTTGGTTCCCAGGTCATAAAAAAGCCTGTTTTGCGGCATCAGTTTTTTGGCCTTCTCAATAAATGCCATGTTCTCATTATATTCATGTATTGTGGTCCTATCGTCAAAGGTTATAAATCCCATATATGTAATTAGATCCAGTTTGCTTAAAATTTCCAGGGCCTTCAGGTTTTCTGCAACTGTGATATCTTTCTGAAACCGGTCCAGCATTGCCTGTGAGCCTGATTCTATTCCAACAAAAACTTTGCTGAGACCCGCTCTTTTTAAAATAGTGAAGAGCTCCAAATCGATCTCATTTGGTCTGCACTGGATGCCAAACTTTATGTTCAGGTTTTTTTTCTGCATCAGTTCCGCAATCTCCTGTGCCCTGCGAGCTCCGCGTCCCTTCCCGCCAATAAAATTGGCATCATTAAAATCCACATTTCTGACTCCGTATTTTTTGGACAAGAACTCCAGTTCTTCAATCACGTTGGCACTGCTACGCATACGCAGCGATGGGCCGAACTTTTTAAAGAACGGCACCACACTGCAAAAGGTGCACCTGCCGTAACAGCCCCGTGACGAAAGGACCGGTGCATGTTCCAGTTTTTCCAGTACTTCCGGCAGGGCATCGCGTTCCGGAAAAGGGATGGCATCCAGGTCCTCAATAAGGGGGCGCAGTTCTGTTGTCACTATATCTTTATTCTCCCGGAACGCTATCCCACTGATTTTCTTCCAGTTACTGCCGCTGATTATTGCTTCTGCCAGCTCTACTATGGTTTCTTCACCTTCACCGATAACAACCGAATCCACAACGGGAAATTGGCTCAAAATCTCCTCATAAGCAAAAGAGGGATAGATGCCGCCTATCGCCACATGTGCAGTCTCAAAACCCTCTCTTTTGAGACGGGAGATAAAATTAAAGGCCTGTACTGCACTCCTCTGAAATGGAACACTGATTCCAACTAACTTGCAGGAATACTTCTTAACCTCCTGTAAGGCCCGGGGGGCCATCCAATGAGGCATATTCAGGATCTTAACATCAACGTTTTGTTTCCTAAGACAGGCTGCCAGGTAGCCCAACCCAAGGTGCTCATAAAACTCCCTCTGCCTTGACGGCGGATTAATCAGTAAAACATCATGATATGCCATGATATCACCTCTGCTGATAATTTATTTGTAAATATAGTTTAGTTTATGTAAACCCAAAACAGAAGGTAACCAAAAATTATCAGAGCGCCAATTCATACGGAATTGGCGCTCTGTAAACAAAACAGCCGCAGAAGTTCAGGTTTGATACATAGGCATTTTGTGAAACCAGCCCTTCACCTTTCCCAGCTTCAGCATATTATCCAGCATATCAATTTCACCTATCAGGAAGTTAATAAAGATTCTCCTGATCCTGTCATTAAAGGTACACTCCTTTATCGGCATGATGTGCAGTACTGTAGCGCCATACATCCCGATAATCAGGGTCCGGAACATGTGGTCATCATGAAGAATTTCAGTGTTATCAGGAAATACAGTAACTTTACCCGGCCTTTTGGGTAAGGTTACCCCAAAATACTCAAGCTCCTTCTCCAGAATCCTGGCCTGTTTGCTCAGGGTCCTGATTCCCATATTCAGGAGTGTCTTAAAATCCCCGTCATAAGCAAAGTTCCGGATTATCTCGGAGGTATTGATGTTGTCATACCTGAAGGTCAGGTGGTCAAAGAGATTGGAGATTTCGACCGTGGATATTTTTTCATTCACCTCTCCCGGAGTGTGGTTAAAGAGTGGAGGCGTCTCTATCCAGCCTTTAAACTTCAGGTAATGAACCATTTTATCGGCCAGCTCAATTTTTTTGACAGAGAGGTCTTTAAAGTATTCCCGAAGGGAATCAGAAGTGACCGATGTCCGGAATCCCCTCATGGTATGTTCTATGCTCTCCTGAAGAAAGGTAAACATGTCAGCAGCAACCATTTCATCTGAAATTACCTGGGAGTTTCTGGGAAAGTTTACCGCAGCCCTGTTCCGGTTGGGAGCCGGAATAGAATAGCTGGTCAGCTGTTTTTCCATATTTTTAATATTTCCTTCCAGCAAGACCAAAATTCTCTTAATTAAGACACCAAGGTCTTTATCATGGGTATCGTTCTGATAAATTTTCAACCGGTATACCGTATCATAATCCGATTTGAGAACATCCCACAGGTTGAAAGCTTCCCTGGTATCCAGCTCGGCACGCTCCTTGGAGCCTTTAATGATGGAAAAAACCATTATTGTCCCTCCGAAAAGATTTATCTTTACATTGAATATTGTTTCTTCAAATAACTGTTTTTACTCACAGTTTTTTACTGCCAGACAACAGCCCACGCTCCTCAGAAAGATGAAACCCTGCTCCCGGTGTTTGGGGAAAACCGGAAGCAGGGTGCCTGATTATAACCCTAAAGTTTTTAGGGTTAATCACGCGGGTAGCAATATATCAGTCATAGAAGCCATAATCTCGCAGGGCCTTCATCATATAATACATATTCACCGGCGGGGCCAGCACCGGTACTTCACATCCGGCCATAAGGACAAACCCATGGGGTGAATCTTTGCCTTCAAGAATGCACTCTTTGGTCACCTCATATACTTCCTCAGGTGTACCCATCTGGATTACGGTTGTATTGATATTGCCGGCAACCACATTTTTATCGCCAAAGATCTTTTTGGCGGTTTCCAGGCTTACCTCATGACCGACACTGACTATGCCCGGGTAACCACAGTTAACTTTTTGCCAGTGAGGCAGGTTCAGGTTCTGTTCCCCACAAATATGGGTAAAGAAATGCCTTATCCCCATAGCAATTGCCTTGTCATGAATTTCGGCCACATATGGCAGGGCAAATTCTTCGAACTGTTTGGGGGAGATTAACTGGTTGGCCTCAGTGGGCCCTCCGTCAAAAGCCATCATCCTCTCTGCCCCGTAACGGTCAACAAAGAGCTCGATAACCTTTAACAGAAAATCGGTAACCTTCCTCAGGGCCAGGTGCACCAACTGCGGCTCCCTTCTCATCCATTTGAGCATTGTTTCTTCACCAATGGCTGCCCCGGCACAGGTAAAGGGAGTCCCGGCCTGCACAATCACCGGCATCCGGTACTGTGCCTGAAGGTCGGAAAAGCGGAGCATCAGCGGGACCGCACCACACTGGCTGACATCATCGGGGACACAGTATTTTTCTATTGCTTCGGGAGTACTCAGCGGGTGCCGGGTAACATTTGGGGCCTGTTCATATCTGCCATAAGGAAAATGTACATCACCACCAAGCTCCCAGCCTCCGAAAGATGCATAACCATAAAGAGGAGACCCGTCATATCCAAACATCTCCTGGGTGAGTACCTGTGCCCGGAAACTCTTTTCCGGTTCTGCATAGATATCACCCACCTTATAACCTGTGGTCACAGCGGTGTACCCAAACAAAAAGGGGATAAAAGGAATCCTGTCAAGCTTCTGTCCGGTAAGGAGCGCCTGCATCCGCTCCGGAGGAGACATTACATCCTGGCGTATTGTCATCAAAACACCTTCCTTCCAAACATTTTATTTACTCCTGATTTAGAAATCAGACCTGCCTGTCCCCCTTTCCTTATCTTTTAACCTCCTCCCCAAATAAAAAATAATTATCTCCTTGCACTGACGCCGTTATGAGTCTTGCTGCAAAGCACCGGCAACAAGGCAGGGAGTCCCCGCATGTCCGAAGATGGCGAAGGCCGCCGGGAAGTTTTGGCTCGCCAAAACGAGAGGCGGCCATCTAATCAGAAATGCCCAATGAGCCATCGAGTTCGGGGACGCTGCCTTGTTGCCGGAGGAGAGCAGCTTAGACTCATAGGCGGCACTGCGGAAAATCGGTATAATAGCTCACCATATGCGCCCACGGTCATTTCCGAGAGCCTGCAAAAAAGCAAAAAGGACCGGCATAAGGTGCAAGTCCTCTTGTTGAAAAATACTGACATTTTTGTTGTTGTTTGTCCGGTAGCCCTGGTACAGGTTTTCGAGGTCCCTTAATCAGGCCTTATATTATTTCCGTATCTATATTATATCTTAATCAGTCTTGTATTTAAATAGCATTTGCCCAAAAAACATTAACTAATCCGAATCATCAGTTAATCAATCTGTTTTTCACCATTGCCAGGGGAATCCTCAGGGGCAGCAGGGCAAACACCGTCAATACTCCCAAGTGTACCAGCATGGTTGTGGTCAGCCGGCCCAGAATAAGCGGGCGGACCACTTCAACAGCATGAAATAACGGGGTAAGCCAGGCCACATACCTGACTCCCTGTGGAAGGCTTTCTATCGGAAAAAATATCCCGGAAAAAAGAAACATCGGTGATATGAATAGAGTAAAGAAATACCCAAAAGAATCATAATTGGGGGCCACACTGGTCCATATCAGGGAAAGGACGGAAAACGTAAGGGCCAGGAGTATCAGCGGCACCGGCAGCAGGAGCGCAAAGGGTGACTTCACCAGCCCAAACAGGAGGGTCACAGAAAAGAATACCCCCCCATACAGAAGCCCTTTAAATGTCCCGAAAATTATTTCTCCCATGACAACATCATCCATACTCACAGGTGTGGCCACCATAGCATGAAATGTCTTATGGTAGTTCATCCGGGTGAAGCTGTCATAAGTCATCTCATAAGAGACGGCAAACATAGTGGAAGACGCGACCAGCCCCGGAGCCAGGAACTGTATGTAGGACAGGCCGTGGACATCACTTACATAAACCCCCAGCCCAAACCCCATTGCCCAGAGGTAGAGGACCGGTTCAATAAAATGGAACATAATATTTGTCTTCCAGGTTTTCCGGAAAACCCTGAAATTGCGGTAAAAAACCCGTCCCACCAGGGGCCAGGAAATGTCTGGGACAGTAAAAAGGCCTTTGAGTAAGTTCCTAATCCTGTTCAAACCTGTTACACCCCTTCCCCTCCAGAGTCTCACCCGTCAGTTTAAGAAACACATCCTCAAGGTTGGAAGGTCTCAGGCGACTGTACAACAAAGGAACATTCCGGGCAGCTGCCTTCAGGGGGACCTGTTCGGCCAGTTCCTTGCCCTTGTTGGTAAACAGGAGCAGGTTGTCACCCAGGACATGGTAATCCTTAATTAAATTCCCGGCAATTTCAAGTATAGTTTCCCGCCATTCTTCCCTGACCCCTACTTCCATTACTTCCTGACCCACATGAAGGTCAATAAGTTCCTGGGGAGCGCCCTCCTCAAGGATCTTGCCCCTGTGGAGAATCACTAACCGGTCACACAGCTGACTGGCTTCCTCCAGGTAATGAGTCGTCAGGAGCATGGTGGTCCCTGAGTCCCGGAGCCTCCTAAGGCGCTGCCACAGCAGATGACGGGCATAGGGGTCCAGACCGGTAGTCGGCTCATCAAGGATAATCAGGTCAGGGCTGTTGATCAGGGCCCTCCCCATGGTGAGCCGCCTCTTTAAACCTCCGGACAGTTTGCTGACTTCGGTATCGGCCTTATCACTCAATTCCATGAACTCAAGAATCTCAGCAGCCCGCTTCCGGGCCTCATCCTTCTTTAAGCGAAAATAACCGGCATAAATGATCAGGTTTTCTTTTACCGAAAGTTCGGGGTCAAGATTATCCTCCTGGGGCACCACCCCGATCCTGGCCTTGATCTGCCTGGCACCGCCGGCTACATCCATCCCGAAAATCTGCAGCTCTCCGGAAGTTACCGGAGAAAACCCGTAAATCATCTTCACTATGGAAGTCTTTCCGGCTCCGTTGGGACCAAGCAGGCCAAAACACTCGCCGCGGTTTACGGAAAAACTGACTCCCCTGACAGCTTCAAAATCATCAAAGGTTTTCACCAGGTCCCTTGCTGCAATAACAGTACTGTTACCGCCGGAATAACTGACGTTGGAAATCTTTAAAGTATCATTGTTCATATTACCCCACCAAATTTGCTCATACCAATTTCAGAAAGCTTTTTGTAATATTATTTAAAAAAGACCTTTTTGCTAACCCTTTTATTATATCACACCTGCGGCTGTTAAAATACAAAAAAAGCCGGTTAATGAGCTCACAGAATATGTTTGGCTCACTAACCGGCCTTTATATATCATTACTGTTTCAGGCGGGGGTCCAGAGCATCACGCAGCCCGTCACCCAGCAGGTTAAATCCCAGGACAACAAACATGATCGCCAATCCCGGGAATATCATCACATGGGGGGCCTTCTGCAGGTAACTCTTGCCATCACTGAGCATAGCCCCCCATTCGGGCTCAGGGGGCTGTGCTCCAAGACCCAGAAAGCTCAGGGCTGCTGCATCAAGGATTGCCGTACCCACACTCAGAGTTGACTGTACAATAATCGGGGCAATACAGTTTGGCAGCACATGACGCATGATAATCCTCAGGTCACTGCACCCGACAGCCCTGGCAGCCTCAATATACTCTGTTGCCTTTACACTGAGGACTGTGGAACGGACAATCCGCGCGAAATGCGGTGTATATACTATACCTATGGCTATCATGGCATTTCTCAGTTCAGGCCCCAGCACCGCAGTAATGGCAATCGCCAGCAGGACACTGGGGAAAGCCAGCAGGATGTCCATCAGCCTCATAATAAGGCCATCCAGCCACTTTCCGTAATATCCGGCAACCGCACCCAGGGTGACTCCCAGGACCAGAGCAAACCCAACCGAAATCACACCGATTTTTACCGAAATCCTGGCTCCGTAAACAAGCCTGCTGAATACATCCCGGCCCTGGCTGTCACGCCCCATGATATGCTCATCACTGGGTGCTTCCAGCCGCTTGACCAGATCACTATCTTTGATAGGGTCATAAGGGGCTATCAAAGGAGCAAACAAAGCAACCAGCAGAAAAACCGCCACTATGATCAGGCCCGCCAGTGATATCCTGCTCCTGATAATGCGTTTCAGGGCATCAGCCCATAACCCTCTGCTTTCTTTTTCATTTGTCCGGGGCTGTGGTCCATTTGCCTTCAGTTGTAGTGATGTTGTGTCAGTCATGTCCTACCCCCCCTATTCCAGCCTGATCCGCGGGTCAACAAAACTGTAAAGAATATCCACTATCAGGTTAATAAAAACAAATATCAGTGAAATTATCAGAATCCCGTTCTGTACCACGGGAAAATCCCTCTGCATTATTGCTTCATACATGAGGCGCCCGATGCCGGGCCATGAAAAGATGGTTTCTGTCAGTACCGCTCCTCCCATCAGGGTCCCAAACTGAAGGCCCATAACAGTTAGTACAGGTAAAAATGCATTTTTTAGGGCATGCCTGAAAATCACGGCATTTTCTTTAAGTCCCTTGGCCCTGGCAGTCCGAATATAGTCCTGCTTCAGGACTTCCAGCATACTGGAACGGGTCATCCGGGCAATAATAGCCATGGGAATGGTAGCCAGGGCAAGACTGGGCATCACCAGGTGCCTCAGGGCATCTTTCAGCGCCGCCCAGTTCCCTGTAATCAGGGAATCAATGACATAAAAATTGGTAACATTATCAAGGTTGGTCCCCACACTCAGCCTGGCCGAAGCATCCAGGATACCCAGTTTGAATGCAAACAGCCACTGCATCATCAGTCCCAGCCAGAAGATAGGCAGGGACACCCCAATTAAAGCACCGACCATACTTACATTATCAAAAACCGAGTACTGCCTGACCGCACTGATGACCCCTGCCAGTATCCCCACAACAACTGCGATCAGCATTGCGGCAACGGAAAGTTCCAGGGTTGCGGGAAATCTTGCAGCAAATTCCTCAATAACCGGGGAATTGGTAATCACGGAACGTCCGAAATCACCCTGTAGAATCTGTCCCATAAAGCGTCCGTACTGGACATACAGGGGGTCATTCAGGCCAAGCTGCTCCCGAAGGTCAGCAAGAGCCTGGGCGGTAGCCCGCTCCCCCAGTATCGCCCTCGCCGGGTCACCGGGAATCAGGTGGATGAGTAAAAAGGCAAATATGGAAACTCCTATGATAACCGGTATAAGTCCGATCAGTCGTTTGATAATGTATCTGGTCATTTAAGGTATACCCTCCTTAAATCTCGGGGCAAAACTTGCTTCAGGAAACACTGCAGGTCTCCCGGTGAAACACTGTAATCAATCGGAGCCGGGCCTGCCCCCGGCTCCGATCTGCAATCATACCTAAGTGCTATTCAGTCTGTCAGCCCCCGGCTGTTATTCAGCCTTGTCAACACCTACGAACACTCAGTTCCGGTAGCATGAGGCACCCATCCGCTGATTGACTTCCTGGCTGCAATGGGAGGAGTTGAGTGTACCAGGGGTACCCAGGGGGCATCTTCATTGATAAGGACCTGAGCATCCTTATATAGTTTATCTCTTTTAGACTGGTCACTTTCCTTCTGGGCTTCAACCAGAAGTGAAGAAACCCGGTCATTCATGTAGAAGGCAACATTACCTGCGGAACCTTTAACCGTATTGCTCTTGTCAAGGAGGACATAGAGGAAGTTGTCAGGGTCGCCATTGTCCCCTGTCCAGCCAAACAGGTAAAGGTCATGTTCCCCGTTTTCACCTTTTTCAATATATGTCTGCCAGTCATAAGTCACGATTTTTGTCGTAATCCCCACTTTGGCCAGGTCCTGCTGGATGGCCTGGGCAATTTCCTTGGGCTGGGGCATATAAGGCCTGGCTACAGGCATTGCCCACAGGGTGGTCTCGAAACCGTCGGGATATCCTGCCTCTGCCAGCAGCGCTTTAGCCTTGGCAGGGTCATATTCATAACCCTTCACTTCATCATTATAGCCCCAGAGTGAAGGAGGCAGCGGGTTCTTGGCAGGCTTGGCCAGTCCGGCATAAAAAGCGTCAATAAGTGCCTGTTTATTTACTGCATAGTTGATGGCCTGCCTGATTTTTTGTTCCTTGAGGTATTCTTTTTCTGTATTCATAGCCAGGTAGCCGACATTCATACTTGGTCTCAGGAGAAGCTGCAGGTTAGGGTCATTCTTGACAGTCTCCACATCGTCAGGGTTTAAGCCTATCATGCCGTCAATAGTCCCCGCCTGGAGCTCCATCAGGCGGGCAGAGTTGTCCGGAATGGTCCTGAAGACAACCTTGTCAACCTTGGCTTTTTCTCCCCAGTATTCGGGGTTTTTCTCAACAACTACCTGCTGGTCTTTCTCCCACTTGACAAACTTAAAGGGTCCTGTCCCTACAGGGTTCTTAAAGTAGTCTTCCCCATGCTTCTTAATGGCCTCAGGACTGGAAATCCCAAAGGTGGCCATGGCAAGGTTAGCTAAGAACGGGGCCTGTGGCTGGGTCAGGACAAATTTTACGGTGTATTCATCAACAACGACCACATCTTCGATGATTCCGGGGAAACCGCCAAACATGTAGGTATAGTAGCTAAAATCTCCGTGGTGATAAGGGTTATTCTCATCACGCCAGCGGTCAAAATTGAATTTCACTGCTTCTGCATTAAAGGGGGTCCCGTCATGGAACTTAACACCCTCCCTCAGCTTAAGGGTCCATTCCCTGCCATCTTTGGTGCTTTCCCAGTCTGTGGCCAGACCGGCCTGAACCTCGGTACTGTCTTCCTTATACTCCAAAAGTGTGTCAAAAATCTGCTGGGTCACATAAAGGCTCTCTCCGTCGGTGACATTGATGGGATCCAGACCCGAAGCGTCACCGCTCCTGGCAAAGACAAAGATCTTTTCTTTGTCTGCCCCTGTGTCCTTGGCCGCATCATCCCCGCCCCCACAGCCGGTAATGGTAACCATCATGGCAAGGACAAGGAAAATTGCGGCAACCAGTCTTTTCACTTTCACTTCATAAACCTCCTTAAAATAAATTTTTTTGTATTTTAACTCCTGCAGGAATTAATACCGTTAAACTAAACCTTTACGGGTTAACCAGGTGGCAGGCGACGCTGTGCCCGGTATCAGTCTCCTTCAGTTCAGGGGCCTCGTCCCTGCACCTTGGAATAGCGTAGGGGCACCTGGTATGGAAGTTGCACCCCGGAGGCGGGTTCAGGGGACTGATAACATCACCCCTGAGCATTATTTTCTCTTTTTTGGCCTTGGGGTCAGGGACCGGGATAGCTGAAAGAAGGGCTTTGGTATATGGATGGCACGGGTTCTCGTAAAGCTCGCGGTAGCCTGCCATTTCCACAATCCTGCCCAGGTACATTACGGCAACCCTGTCACTGATATGATGAACTACACTGAGGTCATGGGCAATAAAAATAAGAGTCAGATCAAATTGTTCCTGAAGGTCTTCCATCAGGTTGATAATCTGGGCCTGAATACTGACATCCAGGGCAGATACCGGTTCATCACAGACAATGAGTTTAGGCTCAACTGCAAGGGCCCTGGCAATACCGATTCTCTGCCTCTGCCCACCGCTAAATTCATGGGCATAGCGCTCAGCATGGTAACCGGCCAGCCCGACCACATCGAGAAGGTTTTTCACCTTCTCCCGGGCTTCCCTGCCTTTGGCAATCCCGTGCAGCAGGATAGGCTCCATAATTATATCCCCTACCTTCATCCTGGGGTTCAGGGATGCAAAGGGGTCCTGAAAAACCATCTGCATATCCTTGCGAATCCGCCTCAGGGCCTGGTTATCCAGTGTCCGGACATTTACTCCGTTAAACTCCACTTCACCTTCAGTAGGTTCTATCAGTCTGAGGATACACCTGCCGGTGGTACTCTTGCCACAACCGCTCTCCCCTACCAATCCAAGTGTTTCCCCCTTATTTACATCAAATCCGACACCGTCTACCGCTTTGACAAGGCCTACCTGTTTTTCCATTATAATTCCCTTGGTAACTGGGAAGTGCTTTTTCAGATTCCTTACTTTAAGTAATGCTTCCATCAGTTTATCACCTGCTTTGTTTGCTGCCGGCCAAATGGCAGGAAACAGAATGGCCCGGAACAATCTCCCTGGTGGCAGGCTGCTCCCGGAAACATATGTCCATTGCCTTTTGGCACCGCGGGGCAAAAGGACAACCATCAGGCATGTTCCTCAGGTCAGGGGGGAGCCCCTCAATAGCCTCCAGGCGCTGCCTGCGCTCCCCTTCAATCCTGGGAAGTGATGCCAGGAGTCCCCATGTGTAGGGATGCTGCGGAGATGAAAAGATTGTCTCCACATCTGCATACTCGACAGGTTTACCTGCATACATAACCACAACATCATCACATATCTCGGCAATGACACCCAGGTCATGGGTAATCATCATAATAGATGTGTTCAGCTTTTTCTTCAGGTCATTCATAAGTTCCAGGATCTGGGCCTGAATAGTCACATCAAGGGCAGTGGTAGGCTCATCAGCTATCAAAAGCTTGGGATTACAGGAAAGGGCCATGGCAATCATAGCTCTCTGCCTCATCCCGCCGCTGAATTCGTGAGGATAGGATTTGAGCCGTTTCGCGGGGTCAGGGATCCCAACCAGCCCCAGCATCTCAGCAGCTTTGTCCTGAGCAGCCTTTTTATCCAGTTTCTGATGCAGCATAATTACCTCAGCAAGCTGTTCACCCACTGTCAGGACCGGATTCAGGGAAGTCATCGGGTCCTGAAATATCATTGAAATTTCATTGCCCCGGATTTTCCTGATTTCTTCAGGGGATTTTTCCAGCAGGTTCACCCCTTCAAACATTATCCTGCCTCCTGTAATCTTCCCTGGTGGTGACGGAATTAACTGCAGAATCGACATGGCGGTAATCGATTTACCGGAACCGGACTCACCGACAACCCCCAGGGTCTTGCCCCTCTCAATACTGAAACTGACCCCGTCAACCGCCTTGACAACACCGGATTCTGTATAGAAATATGTCTTTAGGTCTTCAATTGAAAGTAAAATCTCAGCCACTTAATATCCCCCATATCATTTGTTTACAAGGGCATCCTGGGACCTGCCCTTTTATTTTAGCGGAACATTATGAAAAATCCTATTTTATCTCATATTTCTCTTAAAACCATTCTAAACAAGCCGGTAACGGTTCCTGGGCCTCCCTACCTTCCCATAGTCACAGACTGAAATGACTATTCCTTCCCTGACCATATTCATCAGGTACCGGTGCACCGTCTGGTAAGCAAGTTCCACACCTGTGGTAATCTCTTCAATGGTCAGCGGCTCACTCTGTTTTTTCAAAAAATCAATAATCAGTTTCTGAGTTGCCCCACTGATCCCCTTAACATTGTCTTCCGCAAGACCGGACTCCATTTTAAGCAGCTGGGCAATCCTCAGGTTTACCTTGATACGGGCAATCAGGTCCGGGGCCTTGATGGGTTTTAAGGCAAAGTCGGTCGCCCCCAGGGCCAGGAACTCATCAGCCACTTCCTGGCGCTCGTCTACCGTGAGGACGATAATAGGGACCTTACGGTCCAGTTTCCTGATCTGCTCTATGGTTTCCATCCCATCCAGCATGGGCATATGATAATCAACGACGACGAGGTCCGGCTCTTCAGTCCTGAAAAGTTCGGCCCCTTCATATCCGTTACCGGCCGTTACCGGAGTCCACCCGGCAAAATCACATATTTCGCTGACGGTAAACCTGATGTCCTCATTGTCATCAATAATCAGTACTTTCACTATCCTTTGCCCCCTTTAAGCTAATAGTCACCCTGGTCCCGGTGCCTTCAGAACTGCTGATTTCCACAGCCCCGCGGTGGTTTTCCACTATCTGCCTCACAAAAGCCAGTCCCAGTCCGGCAGAGTTTCCACTGGTGCTGTATCCCCAGTTCCAGACCTTATCCAGCTGCCCGGCAGGGATGCCCTTTCCATTATCGGAGATTTCAAAAATAACCTCATCCCCCTCTTTGGCATAGACCCTGATAGTAATCCTGGCATTCCTGACCCCCACCGTTGCCGTAAATGCATTTTCAATTACATTTATCAGGACCCGGCTCATTCGGATAACATTTATCTCCAGTAAAGGCAGTCCTTCTGCAATATCGAAGATAACCTCCTGACCGGCCTTTTTCACCAGGACATGGGCCCTGACATACGTAATCAGTTCTTCCACCGTAATCTTCTTGCGTACCTCATCATACAGGATCTCAGAAACCATCGCATTGACCTTGTCCACAGAACCGTCGATTCTGCGGCAGTATTCAGCAACCTTTTCATTGGCAGCGCTCATTTCTACCAGTGAATTAAGTCCTCTGATAGTCATCAGCGGTGTTTTCAGGTCATGGACCAGTGTATGCATTTCCTGAAGTACCCTGGCCTGCCTGGCCTGAATCTCCATTTCCTGAAGCTTCATCTCCTTGACCTTATTTTCCTCCACCAGGCTGATCCGCCTGAGATAAACTGAAATCAGCAGGGTTACCACCAAACTGGTAAACATAAAAAAAACCGAGAAAAACAAGCCAACCAGGTTAAGCACAGTTTCCCCCTGCATGAAACCGGCAGCCAGCTTTATCCCGACATCCAGGTCGCCGTGGCTGATGGGTATAAAGGAAAATGCCGGGACTATATTAAGCCAGTTAACAGCCATTCCCACCCCAAAGACGACCAGCACCACCGGAGCAAAGTTCTCCCTGCCCTCCCCCATTTCTATCACTGCCAGGACCGTCAGGGCGATCACAATAAACCCGCCGATAAAACTGTAATCCGACCCCTGCATGGCCAGGGCCAGGTGAATTACAGCCACCCAGGGGAGCACCAGGAAATAATTCACCCACCACCTGAAAGGAAGACGGCTGCGCCACACATCTATTAGCAGGAAGCCGCTTAAAACTCCCGGAATAAGCCAAAGGGTATCCAGGGTCACCAGTTCAAAGGATGCCAGGACCAGAAGCCCGGTATCCCCTCTGGTAACAGCTTCCTCCAGCAGCCCTCCGATCACCTGCCGGGATTCCAGGCGGTATATTCCTTCATATGCACTGGTGCCTGCCAAAAAAAAGGCACATAGTGCATAAATAATCCTTTTGGGGTCAGTGGTCCTCATGGTATGAATCCTCCTATCTATACACAGAGTTCAGGGGCACTTTTACCGCCGAAACTCCGTTAACCACAGTAACAGGAATACTGTTTTCATCTGCCAGCCCGGTAAAAAAGCCGTCCCTTTCACCATCCTGGGTGACAATAATATAGTCCGTCCCGGCAGCCAGGATTTCGGCCAGGTCATCATTTGCCGTACCCCTGCGGTCCTGACCGCCTAAGTGTATCAGGACAACAGGAATGTCCCGCTCCTCTGCAGCCTGTACCAGTTGACTGACCCGTTCAATTTCCTGTTCCTCTTCTTTATGCAGTGAATACAACCCCTGTTGGCTGAACCCCAGGGCTATAATGAGGCTGTTAAAGCCCTCCAGGTCCTGTGGCTCAGCCCAGTACATAAACCGGTTGTCAATGTTCAGGTTGTCACAGATTTCACTTACAATCAATCCCTCCAGCCCCTGCCCCGCAGGAGTAACCAGGGCCTTTTCAGATGCAATGGGAGCCGGAAGGTGGGGCATCAGGGACCTGACCCTGCGATGCTGGGGAAAAAAACTCAGGCCAAGTATAATCACTATAACAAGCAGCAAATATCCAAAAGCTCTCTTTTTCATATTCCTTCATCATTCCTGTCATCTTAATAAAGTTACTCATTTATAGAATCAGCTCCAGTATAATTCGCTGCCCGAACCCCCTTAACCTGCTGGGAAAACTAACAGCCGCAGGTATTATTTAGCCTGTTGCAATAAAAGTTTGACCTGGAACAAAATAATTGCTAAAATATAATCAGTATACTGATGATTTTCCGTTAGTAACCTGGCAGCCTGGACGAAGACTCGCTGTTAAATTGTGTTGTGAAGGATGATTTGCTTGTTTGATATCGAGGAGTGGCTTCCTTTCCTACTTGCCAAAAGCCACCAAGAGGCCCACGGGATGATGAAAGATGCAGTCGCGGAATTCGGGCTGACACCACCGCAGTTTGCCACCCTGGCTTTCCTCTGGAAGTGTGACGGCTTCAACCAGCATGAACTGGGCAGCCTGATGCGGGTTGACCGGACTACAATCGGGGGCATTACCGACAGGCTGGAAAAACTGGGGTATATCACACGGGAACCGGACCCCCATGACCGCCGTTCCTACGTATTATTTGTCACCCCCAGGGGCAGACTGGTCCGCGATGATATCCTCAGTTCCCTGGAAACTGTCAGGAGGCTTATTGATACCAGACTTACCTGGGAAGAACAGCAGGAATTATATGTTCTGTTACGCAAATTCAGAACACCAAATCATGGAGAGGAGGGAAAAGAATGATTTGTGACAGGTGTAAAGATACGATTCCTGATGGTGAAAAATGTGAACACATGGGCCAGACTCTCTGTGAGGACTGCTACATTGAAGCAATTGAACCCCCCCGTACATGTGATGTTACCGCGGTTTACAGCGCCAAAGTCGCCCGCAAAATGGCCGGCCAGACAGGGACCGAGGGACTTACAGAACTACAGACAGATATTTATAACTATGTAAAACAGGAAGGCCCTGTAACTCACGAACAGATAATGAAAAAATTTCGGCTCCCCAAGTGGCAGCTTGACAAGCAGTTCGCCACCCTGAGGCACTGTGAACTCCTGAGGGGTTTTAAGGGTGAGGACGGCAAGGTCTATGTTACCATATGGGAAGAAGGTTCACCTGGTGAACTGAAAACCGACGGATGATTAGTCTATAAAATCAGGCTGCCACAAACATTCAGGATAAAATCTCCCCTGCTTTGAAAAAATAACTAAAAAAAGCAGGGGAGGTTTTCTTTTTTGCGCAGTTACCGTGAAATACCAATGTGGCAGGACATTACAGATAAACAGTGGAACGACTGGCACTGGCAGGTCGCCAACCGGATCACCGAAATAGAACAGCTTAAACAGGTAATAAATCTAACCGGTGAAGAAGAAGAAGGTATCAGAAACTGCCTGCAGACCCTGAGGATGGCCATCACACCCTATTATGCCCTGCTCATGGACCCGGATGACCCCAAATGCCCCATTCGCAAGCAGGCTGTCCCGGTCACCTGGGAGCTGGATGAAAGCCCCTGCGACCTGGAAGACCCGCTTTCAGAAGATGCAGACTCCCCGGTGCCCGGACTTACCCACCGGTATCCCGACCGGGTCCTGTTCCTGATTACAGACCAGTGCTCCATGTACTGCCGTCACTGTACCAGGCGCCGCCTGGCCGGCAGTACCGACAAGGCCATGCCCAAAGATGCCATCGAACAGGCTTTGGACTACATAGCCGGGACACCTGCTGTCAGGGATGTCCTGATTTCCGGGGGAGACGCTTTGCTGGTAAATAATGATCGCCTGGAATACCTGCTCCGGCGTTTACGGGAGATCCCTCATGTGGAAATAATCCGTTTCGGCAGCAGGACCCCTGTCGTCCTGCCACAGCGCATAACCGAAGATTTGTGCCAACTGCTGAAACGCTTTCACCCGGTGTGGCTGAATACACACTTTAACCACCCCAGAGAGATTACCCCGGAGGCAGAAACCGCCTGCAGTATGCTGGCTGATGCCGGAATCCCGCTGGGCAACCAGACCGTATTGTTACACGGGGTTAATGACTGCCCATACATTGTAAGGAAGCTGGTCCACCTGCTGGTAAAAATGCGGGTGCGCCCCTACTACCTGTACCAGTGTGACCTCTCCGAGGGCCTGGAACACCTGCGGACCTCAGTTGCCAAAGGTATTGAGATAATCGAAATGCTCCGGGGCCATACCTCCGGGCTGGCGGTCCCCACCTATGTCGTGGATGCTCCGGGGGGTGGAGGGAAAATCCCGGTTTCACCCCAATACCTGATATCCATGTCTGACGAGAAAGTTATCCTGCGCAACTACGAAGGGGTCATTTGTGCTTATACTGAGCCCGACAACCGCACCGGAAGCTGTATGGAGTGCGGGATATGTGAAGACCAGGTGCCCATCAGGTCAGGACTGGCAAAACTGTTTGCTGACCGGAAAATCAGCCTGGTCCCCAGGGGAAATATCAGGGAAAGCCGCAGGCAGGACTATTTACAATAAGGAGACCGAAAATGATGATAGCAGAGGACTTCACAGTTGAGGTGTTTATTGACTGTACCAATGAAAGGGTCAAAGTGCTTGACTACCACGGCGCTAATATTCCGGCATTGGCCGAATACCTAAATTACCTGGCCAGGGAAAACGGGTTCGGCAAGGTTGTCCTGGTCTCCAGGGAAGCAGACTGGGAGACCTTCCTTTCCCGCGGCTTCATCCTGGAAGGCTTTATCAAAAGCTATTTCCGGGGAAAAACCGGTTACTGCCTGTCCCGGTTTTTCGGAAAAGAGCGGCGCATCAGCCAGTTCATTGAAGATGAAGACGAAATACTGCAGCAGATACTGGCCCAGCCCGCTGCAGTCAAACTGAAAAAGCTTCCCGAAGGCAGCCGCCTGCGTTCAGCCGGGACAGATGATATTCCGGTATTGGTAGAACTATTCACAGCGGTATTCCCCAGTTATCCCACACCATTAAACAGGCCCGAATACCTGGAACAGGTAATTGGAAAAAAAGCACATTTTAAGGTGATTGAAAACCAGGGGAAAATCATCAGCGCTGCCTCTGCGGAGTTCAGCCGGACCAATATGGCTGCAGAAATGACTGATTGTGCCACCCTCCCTGATTACAGAGGCCAGGGTTTGATGTCCATTTTGATTAATGCCCTTGAAGATGAAATGAGAAAGGAACAGATGCAGACACTCTACTCCCTGTCGCGTGCTCTGTCCCACGGCATTAACCTGGTCTTCCATCGCCATGGTTACACGTACGGGGGACGGTTGATAAACAACTGTAACATTATGGGCAAATTTGAGGACATGAATCTCTGGGTCAAAGAACTTGAACCGGACATTCCCAGGGACATTAATATCAATATTGACATAATATAAATGGAATATGACTTTAACCCGGAGTAAAGAAGGAGGTAAATAATAAATGTTTCCTGGTAACAGCAGTTTCTTCGGTCCGGGAACCGGTCGGAGGCAGGTTCTTGGTTTTGGAGAAAGGCAGCGCCCCGGCTCTAACAGGAGAGCCGGCAGGAGTTTGGGCAGGGGGCTGTTC
>JAENZJ010000008.1 GCA_016841325.1 Thermincola carboxydiphila | reverse complement strand
AGCAGGCTGCGGAGCGGGCTGTGGTGCCGGCTGCGGAGCCTGTGAGGCCCTGATCTTATATATCAAACTCCATACCGACTGAAACGAGGAATAGTTATATGTAGCCGCCAGGGCAGGTGTCACAAAGGTAGCTGACAGGAACATGGTTACAACCAGAAGGGACAGTATTCTCTTTAGCTTCATCATTTGTCTCCTTTCAAATTAAAAAATTCACGGAAAAATTTTGGTTCATTTGCGGGTACTGCGGATTACAATAATATGGTTCACAGTTAACCTGACATATCACCTCCTTCACGGGTTTTGCCGGACTGCGGTGAAGCTGCGGCCGGGCAACAGGTTATGAAAAAGGTTACTGCCTGTGAAAAGCATTAACCATTAGCAAACTAGTGTAGAGTTAACATAAAAAGCCTTTTTTATATGATTCAACCATCAATCGATATTCCCTTTAAGTAAAATTTGCCAGGGTTTAAGGAGAAATTACCACTAAACACCATGTTGACATAAGATAAAGTAAGGAGCACCCTGCTGAGCGCTCCTTACACAAACCGGTACTATTTTAGTTGGTGAACCACTGGGTCCAGAAGTGGTGATAGCTGCCGGCACTTGTATATGCGTAGCCGACACCGATTTTATTGAATTTTGAACTCATAATATTTGCCCTGTGTCCGGGACTCTCCATCCAGGCACGGACTACTGCTTCAGGAGATGTCTGGCCTGAGGCAATATTTTCTCCTGCATTGCGGTAGCTGATGCCGAAAGTCCTCATCATGTCAAAAGGAGAGCCGTATTTGGGTGAATTGTGGCTAAAGTATTGATTTTCAACCATATCCTGTGATTTTGCGCTGGCGCCTTTCATCAGCAGGGTGTCAGCAACCAGGGGATGCAGACCTTCCTTCTGACGTTCCATGTTCACCAGTTCAACTACTCTTAACTGAAATTGACTGAACTGTTCTCCTGCAGGAGTTTCCCGCTGCGGAACCGGCCGCTGCGCCGGAGCAGGATTTGGTGCCGGTTCAGGAGCCGGCTGTGGCTCTGCTTTTGGTTGTGGTTCAGGTATTTTTTCCGGTGCCGGGTCTTTTGCAGGTGTCGGTGCCGGAGAGGTAACAACCGGAGTATCAGATTCCGGCGGAGCCGGAGAAGGAGCAGATTCCTGACTGTTGATCATGTCCTGAACATGGTTCCAGATGGCCTGTACATTGGGAGCCGGTATATCAACAGGGGCTGCGAAAACCGGAGATACAAAAGTGACTGACAGTAACAGGGTAGTTGCCAGTAAAGATAAGATTTTTTTGATACCCATTGATCAATCTCCTTTCATTTGTGAATTAGTAGTAGTTTAATGGACCAATAGCACAGTGGTTTACCGGTGAAGGAAAATGAAAAAATTCACAATCACAACCAGGCAGTAAAAAAGCACCTCTTCTTAACTCCGGCAGGAATCAATGGCAGCGGTGCGGACTTCTATGATAACTTTCCTGATGATGAAATTCAAGGCTTTTGGACAAATACCTTCAAGTAAATAATGGATATCGTGCCGGACACGGTTCACCAAACAACTGTCAATAATTGCCCGGGACAGATGAAAGTATACAATGATAACAATAAAATAAGTATTGCATTTGATATGATTTATGATATAATAAATACCAGATAAGATCTCGGCCTGCATAAAATCTAATATCCCGGATACAATGATGTATCATGTAGGGAAACTGAGCAACGGCGCTCACGAATATCAGGTTCTATAAACCTGTTTTTGTGAGCGCTTTATTTATTGACTAATTGACAAATTTTATTTAAGATTTTTGAAAGGAGGGACAATCTGTTTTTTGAGCTGCTCTCACGCAGTAATACTTTTAATATTCATACAGAAAGGTGTGTTAACAATGACGTTAACCAAAGAAGATGTTTTACTTAGGGCAAAGGAAGCTGATGTTAAGTTCATTAGGTTGCAGTTTACAGATATTTTCGGGATTCTAAAGAATGTAGCCATTACAATCGAGCAGCTTGAAAAGGCTCTTGACGGGGAAATGATGTTTGACGGCTCATCTATAGAAGGTTTCGTAAGGATAGAGGAGTCTGATATGTATCTGATACCTGACCCCAATACATTTGCGGTTTTCCCATGGCGGCCCAGGGAAGGCTCGGTGGCCCGCCTGATCTGTGATGTGTATAACCATGACGGTACTCCGTTTGAGGGGTGCCCGCGAAATACGCTGAAAAGGGCTCTTGCTGAGGCTGCAGAGATGGGTTTCAGTATGAATGTTGGTCCTGAGGCTGAGTTTTTCCTCTTCCATACCGATGCCGAGGGAAAACCGACCACGATAACTCATGACAAAGCAGGTTATTTTGACCTCACCCCGGTAGACCTTGGCGAAAATGCCCGTCGTGATATGGTTATGACTCTTGAGGAACTGGGCTTTGAAATTGAGGCATCCCATCACGAGGTGGCCCCGGGGCAGCATGAGATAGATTTTAAGTATGATGATGCCCTTGATATTGCAGACAAGATTATGACTTTTAAATTTGTGGTGCGCACAGTGGCCCAGCGTCACGGGCTTCATGCAACCTTTATGCCGAAGCCGATTTTCGGGATCGCCGGTTCAGGAATGCACATGAATATGTCACTGTTTTCCGGGGAACAGAACGCGTTTTATGACCCCAATACTCCTGACCAGCTAAGTGATGTGGCAAAGCACTATATTGGCGGCCTGATTAAACATGCCAAGGCCATTGCTGCCATCACCAACCCTACCGTAAATTCATACAAGCGCCTGGTGCCCGGATATGAAGCGCCGGTATATATAGCCTGGTCAGCCCGGAACAGAAGTCCCCTGATCCGGATTCCTGCCAAGCGCGGGGTCAGTACCAGGATCGAATTGAGAAATCCCGATCCGGCATGCAATCCGTATCTGGCGACAGCAGTTGCCCTGAAAGCGGGAC
This sequence comes from Thermincola carboxydiphila, assembly GCA_016841325.1. GTDB lineage: Bacteria > Bacillota > Thermincolia > Thermincolales > UBA2595 > Phosphitispora. The sequence goes on along the minus strand of JAENZJ010000008.1, from coordinate 114,424 downwards.
TTGACGGAATTAAAAACAAAATACAGCCGCCGCCGCCGATAGATAAGAACATTTATGAAATGACTCCTGAGGAAAGAATGGCTGACGGTATTGACAGCCTGCCATCAAGTATTTATGAGGCAATTCAGTACCTGTCAAAGGATGAGGTCCTCAAATGTGCTCTTGGCAGCCACGCCTATAACAGGTTTGTTGAAGCCAAGATGATTGAGTGGGATAAGTTCAGGATACAGGTCCATCCCTGGGAGTTGGAAGAATACCTGGCAGTATACTAAACAAACTTCACTGAGACGGTGTGCCGGCTGAGAATGTTGTTTGGCCGGCATTCCTTTTACCTCCAGGTGGAAAAATATGATAAAAAAGGGATGAAATTACAAGCGGACACTATGTCTGTTCACAATGAATTTCAGATGGCAGGTGAGATAAGATGGATAAAGTTTTTCCCAGAATTCCTTCAGGTTGTGCAATCAGTGGCATTATGAACAAAAAAGGTAAGCGTATTCCGGGGACAGACATAATCAAATCTATAGCCCTGATGCATGACCGTTCTAACGGTCTGGGCGGGGGATTTGCCGCTTACGGGATTTATCCCGAGTTTAAGGACCATTATGCCCTGCATGTGTTTTATGACAGCCTGAATGACAGGGTGACCGCAGAGGATTTTATTAATGAACACTTTAATGTTGATACCAGCGAATTGATACACACCAGGAAGGTAAAGTCGATAACCAACCCACCCCTGATATGGCGATATTTCGTGCAGCCCAAGAAAAACAGGTTGTTAAACTCGGAACTGACAGAGGATGAGTATGTTGTCCGGTGTGTTATGAAGATTAACAGTTCTTATAAAGGTGCTTATATTTTCTCCAGTGGCAAAAACATGGGAGCTTTCAAAGGTGTGGGATTTCCTGAGGATATCGGCGAATTCTATCGCCTGGAAGAGTACCAGGGATATATCTGGACTGCCCATGGCCGTTTTCCGACCAACACCCCGGGCTGGTGGGGCGGGGCCCACCCCTTTACGCTGCTGGACTGGTCGATAGTTCATAATGGTGAGATTTCATCATATCACGCCAATGCGCGTTTTCTGGAAATGTTTGGCTACAAGTGTACCCTGCAGACAGACACTGAAGCCATTACTTATATCTTTGACTACCTGATGAGGAAACAGGGCCTTCCCCTGGAACTGGCCATTGCTGTTGTGGCAGCACCCCTGTGGAAAGAAATTGACCGGATGGATACCGGCCGCAGAGAGCTTTACCGGGCATTGAGGACTGCATATAGCAGTCTCCTGATAAATGGTCCATTTTCTATTATCCTGGGGACCGCCAATGGCATGGTCGCACTGAATGACAGGATAAAACTGCGCTCCCTGGCAGCAGCAACAAAAGGAGATTTCCTGTATGTTGCCAGTGAGGAATCTGCTATCAGGGAGATATGCCCTGACCCGGAAAATATCTGGATACCGAGGGGCGGAGAACCTGTTATCGGGATGTTGGAAGGAGTGAACAGTATATTATGAGCCTGGACTATACAACTCCGGAATTTTTAATAGAACGAAACAGGGACAGGTGCATTGACTGTAAGGTATGTGTCAACCAGTGTGCCAATGAAGCCCACATATATGATGAAGAGGAAAAACGGGTTGTTTCTGATGACATTAAATGCGTTAATTGCCACAGGTGTGTGGCCCTGTGCCCTACCAGGGCCCTCACTGTCAGGAGGTACCCCCTTGAATACCGGCAGAACGCCGGCTGGACTGCCCATGATATTAATTCAATCTACAGGCAGGCAGCTTCAGGAGGGATACTGCTTACAGGTATGGGTACAGACCGGAATTACCCGATTTTCTGGGACCATCTTCTGTTAAATGCCAGTCAGGTTACCAATCCTTCCATTGACCCTCTCCGTGAACCTATGGAACTGAAGACATTCCTGGGCCGGAAGCCGGATTCCCTGAAAATAGAAAACGGGCGGCTGGCAGAAAAACTGCCTCCCCAGTTGGAACTGGAAGTACCGGTCATGTTTGGTGCCATGTCCTTTGGCTCGGTCAGCCTCAATGTGCAGAAATCACTGGCCAGGGCAGCGGCAGAATCAGGGACTTTTTTTAACACCGGAGAGGGCGGACTGCACCGGGACCTTTACCGGTACGGAGGGAGTGCTATAGTCCAGGTGGCTTCAGGGCGTTTTGGTGTTTATTCCGAATACCTGAATGCCGGTGCGGCAGTTGAAATCAAGATTGGCCAGGGCGCCAAGCCAGGCATAGGCGGACATCTGCCGGGTGAAAAGGTAGGCCGTGAAGTGTCCCTGACCCGGATGATACCCGAAGGAAGTGATGCCATCTCACCTGCCCCGCACCATGATATTTATTCCATTGAAGACCTGGGCCAGCTGATTTATTCCCTTAAGGAAGCAACCAATTACCAAAAACCTGTTTCTGTAAAAATTGCTGCAGTCCATAATGTGGCTGCCATCGCCTCCGGGATAGCCCGTGCAGGTGCCGATATTATTACCATAGACGGACTTCGCGGCGGCACAGGGGCTACGCCCCTGAGGACCCGAGACAATGTAGGGATTCCCATAGAGCTGGCCCTGGCCGCTGTGGACAGCAGGCTGCGTGAAGAGGGAATCAGGCACCGGGTCTCCCTGGTAGTTGCCGGCAGTATCCGTAACAGCGCAGATATTGTGAAGGCAGTGGCCCTTGGGGCTGATGCCGTATATATTGGCTCAGCAGCCCTGATCTCCCTGGGATGCCATATGTGCCAGAAGTGTTATACCGGTAAATGCAACTGGGGTATAGCAACCCAGGACCCCAATCTGGTAAAGCGCCTGAACCCGGATATAGGGGCACAGCGTGCTACTAACCTGCTCAGGGCCTGGTCGCTGGAAATCAAGGAACTCCTTGGCGGAATGGGTATCAATGCCCTGGAGAGCCTCAGGGGCAACAGGCTGATGCTGCGGGGTGTGGGCCTTTCTGAAAAAGAACTGCAAATACTTGGCGTTAAAGCGGCCGGAGAGTAGGAGGGGAACTATGAAGAGAGTTTATGCCAGAGAAGAAGTATGTGCCGGGTGCAAACTTTGTGAAGTACACTGTATAGTTGCTCACTCTCAATATCCCAATGACATTGTGAAGGCATTCAAAAAAGGAGTCCTCCCGGTGTCCAGGGTTATTGTGGAAGAGGACCGACCGGTTTCCTTTGCCCTGCAGTGCCGCCATTGTCAGGATGCCCCCTGTACCAAAGCGTGCATTACCGGGGCTATGCACAGGGACCTGGAGACGGGAATTGTTATCAATAATGAAGAGCGCTGTGTTGGCTGCTGGACCTGCATCCTGGCCTGCCCCTTCGGGGCCATTAAGAGAGATGAGTCAGGAGAAAAGGTGGCTTCCAAATGTGATTTATGCAGTGCGGGTGACGGGGTCCCGGCCTGTGTGGCTAACTGCCCCAATGATGCCCTGGTTTTTGAAGAGAGGGAATAATGCCTGGCAAACTAAGGAGGGACGGAAATGGATTATGTTATAATAGGTAACTCTGCTGCTGCTGTCGGCGCTGTTGAAGGAATCAGGCAGGTTGACCGTGAGGGCAGGATTACCGTGATTTCAGATGAACCTTACCATACTTATTCCAGGCCCCTGATTTCATACTGGCTGGCCGGAAAGGTTACTGCAGACAAGATGATTTACCGTGACGAAAAATTTTATGAAACCAATAATGTTCAGCCCTTGTTGGGCAAGAGGGTCTGTGAAATAAATTTTGAAGGCAGGAAGGTCCGCCTGGAGGACGGAAGCGCTGTCTCCTATGACAGGCTGCTTATAGCCACAGGAGGCAAGCCGATTGTACCGCCTGTGGCAGGCCTGGACAAAAAAGGAGTCTATTCATTTATTAAGTTTGATGATGTCAAAGCCATTAAGAGTGCAGTTGCCGCCGGAAAGAGGAAAGCCGTAGTCATCGGGGCCGGCCTGATAGGGCTGAAGGCAGCTGAAGCCCTTAACAGGCTGGGTGCTGACGTAAATGTAGTGGAACTTGCCAACCGCATTCTTCCGGCTATCCTTGATGAAGAGGCCGGACAAATGGTCCAGGGATACCTGGAGGAAGCGGGCATCAAATTTAGCCTTAATAACACGGTTACAGAAGTATCCGGCGATAATGCGGTGAGCGGAGTCACCCTTAAGGACGGCACTTTTGCAGAGTGTGAAATGCTTATTGTCGCTATCGGGGTAAATCCAAATATTGGTTTGGCGGAAGGCAGCCTCAGTGTTAACCGGGGCATCCTGGTCAATGAAAAAATGGAAACCAGTTTGCCCGGAATATATGCCGCCGGTGATGTTTCCGAGGGTTTTGATGTCGTTTACGGTACCAACAGGGTCCTGCCCCTGCTGCCCAATGCTTATCTCCAGGGAGAAACGGCAGGCCGCAGCATGGCCGGAGCAGAGACGGTATTTGACGGCGGGCTGGCCATGAATGCAATTGGTTTCGGGGACCTTCCAATGTTAACAGCAGGTATTGTCAAGCCTGATACAGAGGAATTTGAGGTCCTGGTCGATTCTGCTCCGGAAACCCGTACTTACCGGAAAATTGTTTTAAAAGACAACAGGATAATGGGTTATATTCTCCTTAACAAAATTGACCGTGCCGGGATACTTACGGGATTAATCCGGGAAAAGGCTGATGTTACCCCCTTTAAGGACCGGTTGTTAAAATACGGTTTTGGTTACATTGATTTTCCGGAGTCAGAAAGAAAGTCCAGGCTGAGCGGGGGTGTGGCATAGTGACAAAAACAATAGATGCAAAAGGCCTATATTACAGACAGCTTAATGATAAGGTCCAGAAGGCTGTTGCAGAGGGTGCCCAAAAGATTGTCCTGACCAATGTCAATGGTCAGAGATATATCGGTACGAGGGTATCCGGACCTGTTGAAATAGAGATTAATGGTGTGCCGGGTAATGACCTGGGGGCATATATGAATGGCTCTACTGTTATTGTCCGTGATAACGGGCAGGATGCCATCGGCAATACCATGAATTCAGGCAAAATTGTGGTTCACGGCCATGCCGGAGATGTCCTGGGATATGCCATGCGGGGAGGGAAACTCTTCATCAGGGGCGATGTGGGTTACCGTGTGGGAATTCACATGAAGGAATATGAGGACAATATTCCTGTTATCGTTGTAGGCGGGACAGCCGGCAGTTTTCTGGGCGAATATATGGCCGGGGGTATTCTGGTAGTACTGGGGCTGGACCGTAAACCCGGCAGGCCGCTTACCGGGGATTACCTGGGTACAGGGATGCACGGTGGGGTAATTTATGTCAGAGGCCGGGTTGACCAGACACTCCTGGGCAGGGAGGTTGCCGTATTTGAACTTGATGAAGCAGACAATCAAATCCTTGGCACCTGCCTGAATGAATATTGTAATGATTTAGGTATAGACTATGAAGAGGTATTTAAAGAAAACTTTGTCAAACTGATACCGGTTTCCCACCGTCCTTACGGAAACCTGTACACTCCGGCATAGGCCGGTGCCCGTTGGCGCACATAGGACCTTATAATACATGCCCAAAAGGATGATAGAATAATGGCATGCGAGTTGACTGGAGTATATACTCTGGTATATAATAGGGTGTATACTTGGTGTAATACTTGGTATTATACGCTTTACTAAGGAGGTGCCCTTTGGTGGCCGAAGTTAAAAGGATTATGATCAGCCTCCCGGACAATCTATTGCGCGAAGTTGACGGAATTGTTGCTGCGGAAAAACTCAACAGGAGCGAGTTTATCCGCGAGGCAATGAAACTCTATATTCAGGAGAAGAAACGGAGAACTATAAGGGAACAGATGAAAAAGGGATATATTGAGATGGCTAAAATTAACCTGGCCCTTGCGGGAGAGAATTTTGCCCTGGAACACGAAGTCAGTAAACTGTATAGCGGGCGCTTGGCGGAGGATGAATAAATGCAGATTCGACGCGGAGAAATCTATTTTGCCGATCTGAGTCCGGTTGTCGGCTCAGAACAGGGTGGGACAAGGCCGGTGCTGGTCCTGCAAAACGATATTGGTAACCAGTATAGTCCGACTACCATTGTGGCAGCAATTACCTCACAAATTAGTAAAGCAAAGTTACCGACCCATGTCGAGGTCACCGCAAAGAGCAGCGGCCTGGAAAAGGATTCGGTGATTCTTCTTGAGCAAATTCGTACAATCGATAAAAGCAGGTTAAAGGAAAAGGTAACCACCCTTAATGAAGAGATAATGGAAAAGATAGCCCAGGCAATAGAAATTTCCCTGGGATTAATCGAGATATAAGCAGGCGGAACCCGCCTGCTTAGTTATATGTAAAACTGTATTAATATTATTGTATACATATTATATACATTTTAGATAACCCTTACCCTGCATTTAGCTCCATCCCACAGGGTTTCTTCGACAATGAAACGGTAACCGGAGTCAAGGCCTTTGACCATGCCCTCCATTGGATGCAGGCAATAGACATGACACGGACATCCCGCTGCAAACCTTTTGGCCAATGCACACAGTTGGCAGCTGCCGGTTTCCATCACAATCCCTTCCGGACTGTCAGCCTTTTCCCAAACAGCACAATTAGTAATTTCAGAAAGCGCAGTAAAGACTTCTTCAGGACTCTGGATGTTGAGAGACTTTACTATTTGCCCTCCCTGGCCTATCTGTTCACTGCGTTTTTCCTCTGTCACCTTTTCCAATATTCCTGCACCGGAGTACCTGCGCACAGAATCAGCCAATACTCCTGCATAGAGACTCTGCAGCACTCTGAGCCTGGTTTCTGTGTTCATAAAAAATCCCTCCCTAATTATTTGGCTGTGATGCTTAAAACAGCCTTTTAATAGATTAGTGGAGGAAAAAGATGAATTTGTGACAGCTTGCCAAAGATTATTTCTGTTTTCAGGGGCAAAAATTTTAATCAGATAAAAGTTTTTCCCAATAATTTTTGGTGGGCAGAATTTTTTCCGATTCCCGGAAGACATTGACCCTTCCCACCAGCCTCCTGAGTCTTTCATATTCTCCCGGCAGGTTAATACCGGCAACAAGGTTCTTCATGCGGCACCGGCACTTTCCTGCCGGATTAAATAAAATACACTCATCCTTCAGGAAATTTCTTAGTTTTTTGCGGCAGCGGGAAACCGTCTGCCTGACAGCGGCCTTATCCTGGGCGAAAATCCCGGCAATATCTTTATATGGCAGTCCGGCAACATCGCGAAACAGGAAGGCTAATCTGGAGTCATTATCGAGACAGTGTAATATGCCTGTGAGACACTTATCACACATCTCTTTTATCCAGAGTTTTTTATCATACTCTTCCTGAAAAGGAACCTCCGGGTCTCCCTGGCGAAAATAATCCCTTAAAAAGCGGACCGAATAAATCCTTTCATTCCGGGCGTGTTTGGAGACCACCCGGCGGGTAATGGTATATATCCATGTTGAAACCTCGGATTTGGCCTGAAACCCGGGAAGGCTTTTGATTACCTGCAGCCACACTTCCTGGGCTGCATCCTTGGCCAGTTCTTCATCACGAAGCATTCTCCGGCTTATGGAAGAAACCATTGTCCCATATTCCTGGATCAGATCATTAAGAGCAATTTCTGCCATAGTGAACCTCCCGGGTTATCTGTGGTCTGTACTAAATATACAGCCGTTCATCCTTCCCCCTGATGGCAAGATAATTCTGGATTTCAGAAGCGGCCTTTTCCCAGACCAGTCTGATGATATAGGCATCATCCAGGTAACCCAGGCCGGGGATATCATCACAAAGCAAATCTTTTTGGGATACAAAATAAAGCAATCCTGCTGCCACGGTTTTTTTGGCAGCTTTTGTTAATTTTATTTCCCGGTCAAACAGCATTTCATAAAGCAGCTTGACTCTTTCACGCATCTTTTTGACAAACATTTTCCGGCTGCGGATTTTTTTTAGTTTGATGTGGGTCATGTTTTCGATGGTTTTGATATCCTGTTCGGAGATATATCTGGTCTTTTCCTCAAGCTTGTTCCGGAGTACCTCCCTGTGTTTTTCGCTAAGTATTTCAACTTCTTCGCTGTCTTTTATCTGATAGGAATTCCTGTTATTCGGAAATGGAATGATGATAGCCATGTCTTCATCTCCTTAAAAGGGATATGCTAATAGTTCGCTACATATGGCTGTTTTTCCTGCAGAGAAATTGCCTCCTGATTTTTCAAACACATTTTCCATCAGCAGAATAATATAGATACAAGTAGAATCTTAATCACAACAGATCAAATAATCTGTGGGGAAGGTGTGGGATGAAGCCTTTAATCGGAATTTCATGTTCATTTAACCAAAAGGATGAGCGTTTTTTTCTGCCTGAGGCGTATGTGGAGGCTGTTATCAAAGCCCGGGGTATTCCCCTGATATTGCCCGGTTCAGGCAGCATCAAGGCTGTAGCTCCCTACTTCAGGGCGATAAAGGGCCTGCTGCTGGCCGGAGGCGGGGATGTAGACCCCGGTCTCTTTAATGAAGAGCCTCTCCCCGGTCTGGGTGAGGTTACTCCTGACAGGGACAGATTTGAAATTATGCTGGTTAAGGCTGCTATGCACAGAAAAGTTCCAATTCTGGGAATCTGCCGGGGCATCCAGGTACTTAATGTGGCCTGTGGAGGTTCTGTTATCCAGCACATCCCCGCAGAAATTGAGGACCCCCTGAAGCACTCACAATCGGCACCCAGGTGGCATTCCACACATCAGGTCACTATTAACAAAGAAAGCCGGCTGGCAGGGATTATGAAATGCAGCAGCGCCAGGGTTAACAGTTTCCACCACCAGGCAGTCCGCAGCGTGGCACCGGGTTTTGAAGTTACGGCCCGCAGCAGTGACGGGGTCATTGAGGCAATTGAACACCGGGACAGCCCTTTTGTTATTGGGGTACAGTGGCATCCTGAGTGTATGGTCTCCCGGGACCGCAAATCGCGACTGTTGTTCAGGGCCTTTGTGGAGGCGGCCTTATCAGTAAAGCAGCCGGAAAAGACCGCTGCCGGGAAGACTGAAAAGGGAGGCGCGGGTGGAAAATCCGGAAAAAAATAATTATTTGCGGCAGGATTTGCACCGTTCATGGAATAATAATGTTGTGGAACTGTAATCCGAATACAGGACGGAGGCTGAGAAGTTGCAGGTATCGGTATCCAGGTGTGCTGATTATAATCAGGACATGGTTGACCAGGCGGTACATGCTGCCATGACGCATATAGGAGGTATGGAAAGGTTTGTCAGGCCGGGACAGAAGGTGTTGTTAAAGGTCAATGCACTTACCATGAAGCTTCCGGAAGAAGCGGTCACAACTCATCCCGCAGTTATCATGGCGGTGGCTGCTGAAGTCAAAAAAGCCGGCGGGATTCCCCTGGTAGGCGACAGCTCCGGGGGTATGGCAGCCGGACAGGCCCCTACAAAAAAGACCTTTGAGGTAGCCGGAATAGCCGGGGCGGCTGAGGTCGCCGGAGCCGAACTGGTCAATTTTGATATGGCAGGAGCAGCTGCTGTTCCTGCGGAAGGGCCCATACCCATACTGCACCTTGCCAGGCCGGTCCTGGAAGCCGATGTGGTGATTTCCCTGCCAAAACTGAAAACCCATTCGGTGACCATTCTGACAGGTGCGGTGAAAAATATGTTTGGATGTGTGCCCGGACACAGGAAGGCCGAGTATCACAGGATGGCTCCGCGGGTGAAAGACTTTGCCCGGGTGCTGGTGGATGTTTATGAGGCCACCAGACCTGCCCTGACGATTATGGACGGTATTGTCGGCATGGAAGGCAGCGGACCGTCGGCAGGCAACCCAAGGGAATTAGGGCTAATCCTGGCCGCCCCCGACGGAGTGGCCCTGGACGCGGTTGTGGCCCATATAGCAGGGATAGCCCCATTTAAGGTCCATACCACCAGGATTGCTCACCAGAGAGGTGTGGGCATGGGGGACCTGTCTAAAATTGAGGTATTGGGAGAGAGGCTGGAAAACCTGAAACTCAGGGATTTTGACCTTCCCTCCAATTTAATGTTTGAGGTCATGCCCGGATTTCTGGTCAGCGGGGTCCTGGGAATGCTGCGGGCACGGCCCGTTATAGCTGAGGATGCCTGTGCCGGATGCAGGTTTTGTGTGGACAGCTGTCCGGTGAAGGCAATGGAGATGTCGGAAAAGATCCCTGTTATCGACTATAACAGGTGTATCTCCTGCCTTTGCTGCCAGGAACTGTGTCCCCGGAAAGCTGTACAAATGAAACAGATACACCCTCTGGGCAGGGTTTTGGCCGGCATTGTCAGCCACAGTAAGGAAAAAAAGCGGAGACGTTACCTGAAATAAGAGGAGAGTAGACATGGAAATCCAAAATACTGTATCACAGGCAGAACAACATGTGAAAATCATTGCTGTAGAGCTTGGGCTTAGGGAGCCGCAGGTCCTCGGGACTGTCAGGCTGTTGGATGATGGCAACACAGTCCCCTTTATTGCCCGGTACCGCAAAGAAGCAACCGGTGAACTGGATGAAAATTCGATCCGGGAAATTGATGACAGGATCAGGTACCTGCGTAACCTGGAGGCCAGGAAAGAGGAAGTAATCAGGTTAATCGAGGAACAGGGCAAGCTGACCAATGAACTCAGGGAAGCAATAGTTAAATCCCAAAAACTGCAGGAGTTGGAAGACCTCTACCGGCCTTACCGGCAGAAACGGCGCACCAGGGCCACCGTAGCCAGGGAACGCGGCCTGGAGCCTCTGGCCAGGAGAATAGCGGCTCAAAAGGAAATGGAAGGGACCCCTGAAGACCTGGCAGCTTGTTTTGTCAACCCTGAAAAAGAAATCCATACTGCCCGGGATGCTGTCACCGGAGCCATGGACATCATTGCCGAAAATATCTCTGATGATGCCGAAATTCGCAAGGCGGTGCGCAGGCTGACATTTAATGAGGGGCTGATGGTTACCCGGGCGGCAGACAGGGAAAAACGCACACCATACGAGATGTACTATGACTACAGAGAACCGCTCCGGAAGATTCCTCCCCACCGGATACTGGCCATCAACAGGGGTGAAAAAGATGAAATCCTCTCCGTAAAGGTGGAGGCCCCGGCAGAAAAAGCGGTATCCCTCATTTGTGAACGGCTCATATCAAATAAGAAGAGCATATGGAGGACGGTCCTGGAAGAAACGGTTCAGGATGCCTATAAGCGGCTTCTGGCCCCTTCAATAGAACGGGAGGTCAGAAATGAATTAACCGGAAAGGCCGGAGAGCAGGCGATAAAAATATTTTCGGCAAATCTCCGCAATCTTTTGTTACAGCCTCCGGTGAGGGGACAGACAGTCCTGGGCATTGACCCCGGATTCAGGACGGGCTGCAAGCTGGCAGTTGTTGACGATACAGGTAAAGTGCTGGAGGTGGGAGTGATGTATCCACACCAGCCGCAGAACCGGACAGGCGAAGCCAGGGAAATTATGAAGCAGATGATCAGGGAAAACGCAGCAGGGCTTATCGCTATCGGTAACGGTACGGCCTCAAGGGAAACAGAGACGGTGGTTGCCGACATGATCAGGGAAGACGGGCTGAATATCAGTTATACCATCGTCAGTGAAGCCGGAGCATCTGTTTACTCTGCTTCCAGGATTGCAGGGGAGGAATTTCCCCAGTACGACCTCTCCCTGAGAAGCGCTGTTTCCATTGCCAGGCGCCTGCAGGACCCGCTGGCAGAGCTGGTAAAGATTGATCCCAAATCAATCGGTGTCGGCCAGTACCAGCACGATGTGTCTCCCAAAAGGCTGGAGGAGTCCCTGGAAGGAGTTGTGGAATCGTGTGTAAACGCAGTAGGGGTTGACCTGAACACGGCTTCACCTTCACTCCTGAAATATGTTGCCGGGATTAAGCCTGCGGTGGCTAAGAGCATAGTCAGCTTCCGGGAAAAGAACGGCAGGTTCAGCAGCCGGAGCCAGCTCCTGGAGATTCCGCGGCTGGGTGAGCAGACCTTCATTCAGTGTGCAGGGTTTATCCGTGTGCCCGACGGAAGCAATCCCCTGGAAAACACCCCGGTTCACCCGGAATCGTATGGTATTACTGAAAGGATTCTAAAGATGGTTGGCGCTGCTCCTGATGACCTTGGTAAGCCTGTTATGGAAAAAATCCGCCGGGACCTGGCCTCTCTTGATGCGGAGAAGGTTGCCGCAGAGCTGGGATCAGGAGTACCTACCGTCAGGGATATTATTGAGGCTTTACAGAGGCCGGGAAGGGACCCCAGGGATGAAATGCCCAGACCGGTTTTCCGTACTGATGTTACTTCATTGGAAAACCTTCAGCCCGGGATGGTACTAGAGGGAATAGTAAGGAATGTTGTTGATTTCGGCGCCTTTGTCGACATTGGGGTGAAACATGACGGGCTGGTCCATATATCGGAACTGGCTGACAAATTTGTCAAACACCCGATGGAAATAGTTTCTGTGGGAGACAATGTAAAGGTCAGGGTACTCAGTGTCGATATGGCCAGGGAGCGGGTCAGCCTCAGTATGAAGGGGACCCGGTGAACCGAAGCAATGGGATGCCGATCCCGATAGTGGCTTGTTGGCTCGCAAATAATATGGAGGTGTAGCTTTGAATACACAGGATATTTTGAATACAGCCCTGGAACTGGCAGGGCTGGAGGAGACCCCTGCAGATTCAGGGGTGGTGGTTGCCGGGGAGAATATCTCCAAGGTCGCTTTCGGAGTTGATATTGAGGTTGCGGAACTGCTGCTGGCCCGGGAACTTGGTGTTGATGCGGTGATTACCCATCACCCCCGGGGCGGGCTGCCTATGGTTGATTTCCATAATGTAATGTCTAACCAGATTGACCGGATGGTTAAGGCCGGGGTACCCATAAACAAGGCCCAGAAGGCTTTGAAAGAGCGTGTTGAACAGGTAAGCCGCGCCCATCATGTCGCCAACTATGACCGGGTAATGTCGGCAGCAAAGCTGCTGGAGATGCCATTTATAGTGATCCATACCCCTGCTGACATTCTGGCGGAAAACCTTGTCCAGGAACACCTTGACAGGACTCTCGGGCAGTCGGAAAAAGCTGTTGTCAGAGATGTGATTGAGGCCCTGGAACAAATTCCCGAATACCACAATACCCTGGCCAAACCTGTTGTCCGGGTAGGCCGGGAGTCGGACTACGCAGGGCGTGTCTTTGTGACTATGGCCGGGGGGACAAGTGGCGGAGAGGATGTCACCAGGGCGTACTTTGAAGCGGGGGTAGGCACCCTTGTTGTCATGCACATGCCGGATAATACAATAAAGGCGGTTAAGAAACAGAATATCGGCAATGTTGTGGTGGCCGGGCATATGGCCAGCGACTCTGTGGGTATTAATCAGGTTATCAGCGGACTCGAGAAAAAAGGCCTGCAGGTTCTCCGGATGAGCGGAGTTTTAGAGCCTCTATAATAATACAGATTGGGGAGATGGATGATGCTGGCTGTAATTAACGGCAGAATTATTACCATGGCTGGGCTGGATCTTGATAAAGGGACTGTTTTGATTGAAGAAGGCAAGATAAGGGAAGTTGGAAAAAACGTGGAGATTCCTGAGGGCGCCGAAGTTCTGGATGCCTCCGGAAAGATTGTGATGCCCGGGTTTATTGATGCCCACTGCCATGTGGGAATAATGGAAGAGACATACCGGGTTGAAGGTGATGATGTTAACGAAATGACAGACCCGGTAACTCCCCACCTGAGGGCCATAGATGCCATCAATCCTGAAGACGAGGGATTTGCCGATGCCCGGGAAGGCGGGGTTACAACTGTGGTCACCGGCCCGGGAAGCGGAAATGTTATCGGCGGCGAGAACCTGGCCATGAAGACCGCCGGTATCATTATTGATCAAATGGTCCTGAAGAGTCCGGTTGGAGTTAAGGTAGCCTTTGGGGAGAACCCCAAACGCGTCTATGGCGGCGGTAAAAAGAGTCCTATGACCAGGATGGCTACTGCGGCCCTGCTCCGGGAAAGCCTTGTCAGGGCACAGAATTATCTCAGGAAGCTGGAGCTGGGAGCACGTGATCCCGAGAAACTTCCTGACAGGGACCTGGGGATGGAAACAATGGTCAGGGTCCTGCGCGGGCAGCTGCCCCTAAGGGCCCATGCCCACAGGGCGGATGATATCATGACTGCAATCAGGGTTGCCGAAGAATTCGGGGTAAAAATCGTTATCGAGCACTGTACCGAAGGTTTTAAAATAGCTGATGAACTGGCCCGCAGGGGGATTCCGGCAGTAACCGGACCGAGTCTTACCAGCAGGGCCAAAGTCGAATTAAAAGACCGCAGCAATGCCAATGCAGGCATATTAAGCAGGGCGGGAGTAAAGGTGGCCATCATGACAGACCACCCGGTTATTCCCATTAACTACCTCAGCCTGAGTGCAGCCCTTGCTGTAAAGGCAGGGATGGATGAGACAGAGGCGTTAAAGGCCATTACTATCAATGCTGCAGAAATAATCGGGCTGGCTGACAGAATCGGCAGTATTGAAAAAGGCAAAGATGCTGACCTGATTATAATGAACGGGCATCCCCTGGACATAAAGACCGTTATTGAACATGTTATAATTGGCGGGAAAACGGCATATTCCGCCTAAATTGCCTGAATTTTTAAAATTTCACCGTTATTATCGATTATGCTCGTTATTTGTCGGAAAAAGACTATAAGTTTTTAGAGGGATTAAGCTGTAGACGTCGAAAGAATTAACTACATGGAAAATACAAGTTGAATGGGGCAATTTATGTCAGGAGGTGTCAAGGTGGAATTTCAACGCCTCGATGTGTTAATAGTGGATGACCAGGCTGGGGTACGTTATCTGCTTGATGCCATTGTCAGGGAAGAAGGACACAGGCCTTTCCTCGCCGTTAATGGACAGGACGCAGTGGAACAGGCGAAAAAAATAAATCCCCATTTAGTATTTATGGATATCAGAATGCCTGTTATGGATGGGACAAAGGCCCTGGAAAAAATGAAAGAAATGGGATGTAACTGCCAGGTTGTGATAATGACGGCCTTCACTGAAAAAGATGTTATTGACAGGGCGCGTACTAATGGCGCTTTTAAGTGTATTATCAAACCATTTGATATTGAGGAGATCCGGCAGATAATTGATGAAGTTTCCCGGAAAAGGTTTCCCAAGGCATCCGCCTTGTAAGGATAACAAAGGGAGCCCATTTATGTTGTGGGACCCCTTGTTTTTATTTTGTCTCTATTTACAATCATATATCTGAAATGCTATAATTATTGAAACTCATACAGACCACTGGGGGTGCTGCGAAAGCGGCTGAGAGACTGTTAAGGTCAACCCTTGGAACCTGATGAATGCGCATTTGTCCCGGCTGTTGGGGCAGTTCTGCATAAAACCGGGTAATACCGGCGGAGGGAAGTGGGATAAGGTCAGGATATGCTTATACCCACCTCCCGAAGGTGGGATTTATTATTTAAAGGAGGAATGGCCGGTGACCCTGAAAAAGGTATTGACTGTAGCCGGTTCTGATTCCGGAGCCGGAGCCGGAATTCAGGCAGACCTGAAAACCTTTGCGGCCATGGGTGTTTATGGATTAAGCGCCCTGACTGCCGTTACCGCACAGAATACAGTAGGTGTTTCCGGGGTTCATGCCATCCCCCCGGAATTTGTGGCCAGACAGATAGAGGCTTTGTTTGAAGACATCGAAATTGCTGCTGTCAAAACAGGCATGCTGGCCAATACCGGTATTATTGAAGCTACCTGTAAACAACTGACCAGGTTTAATGCGCATAATGTTGTGGTAGATCCGGTAATGATTGCCACCAGTGGGGACCTGCTTATGGATGAGCGGGTTGAAAACGTCCTCTGGGCATTCCGAAACAGGCTCCTTCCTATGGCACACATTGTAACACCCAACATACCTGAAGCAGAAATCCTTACCGGCAGGGAAATTACCGGGATCGACGACATGAAGGCTGCCGCCATAGACCTGCAAAGCCTGGGGGTGCCCAATGTTGTTATTAAAGGCGGTCATTTGGATAATGGTGATACAGTTGTAGACCTGTTGTTTGACGGCAACGGTTTTTCTGAATTTATTGGTAAACGGATACCCACCAGGAATACTCATGGAACCGGTTGTACTTTTGCTGCTGCAGTGGCTGCCGGATTAGCCCTTGACAGGGACATCAGGGAAGCAGTGGGGGATGCCAAAAGATATGTCAGTTATGCCCTGGAACAGAGTTATTCCATAGGGCGGGGCGGCGGTCCGCCCAACCACTTTGCCGGGTTTGCCCGGTGGGGAGATGACAGATAATGATTTTGATGAAATATACCGGTATACCTGTCCGAAGCGGTTTGTACGTTGTCACCGGAATGGAATTTTCCGGCGGCAGGCCTTACCGGGAAGTAGTCAGTGCATGTATTAACGGCGGAGCTGGTATTATTCAGCTGCGTGAAAAAACCTGGTCAGCATCCCGGCTCATTCAAGTTGGCCGCGAAATCCGTGAGCTTACCCGAAAAAGCGGCACCCTATTTATAGTTAATGACCGTGTTGACCTGGCGTTGGCCCTTGAGGCTGACGGAGTTCATGTCGGACAGGACGACCTGCCGCTGCCGGTGGTGAGAAAACTCGCAGGGAACAAAATGATTATCGGTGTCTCTGCCGGAAATCCCCGGGAAGCGCTGGAGGCTGAGAATAACGGCGCTGACTACATTGGTGTCGGGCCTGTTTACCCCACTGAGACCAAAAAGGATACCAGGTCACCCAGGGGGCTTGAGATCCTGGCAGAGATAAGACAGGCGGTTTCCCTGCCTATATATGCCATTGGAGGAATCAAACTACATAATGTGGCTCCGGTAATCAGGGCCGGGGCAGATGGTGCCGCTGTTGTCAGTGCGGTCGTCGGGGCTGCGGACATAGCTGCGGCAGCACGGGCTTTAACTGCAGAAATTGAGAGAGCAAAAAAGGAGGACAGCAAATGACTCAAATATTAAAAGCCAGGGCAGGGGAATTGACCCCCGCCATGAAGGAAGTGGCTAAAAAGGAGGGCATAGCCCCGGATATCGTTTTAGAAGGGGTGGCTGCGGGGAAGATAGCAATTCCGGCCAATATTCACCACCATAATTTACAGCCCTGTGGGATAGGGAAAGGGCTGCAAACAAAGGTTAATGCCAATATCGGGACATCACCCCAATACCCTGATATACAAAAGGAAATGACCAAACTTCGGACTGCGCTGGAAGCAGGGGCCGATGCCGTGATGGACCTCAGTACGGGAGGCGATATCAATGCCTGCCGGAAACAAGTAATCGAGAACTGCCCTGTATGTGTCGGAACGGTACCTGTATATCAGGCCATAGTGGAATCAAAGGAAAAGTATGATAACCTGATCCGGATGACTGCTGACGACCTTTTTGGGGTTATTGAGAAGCAGGCAGAGGATGGAGTTGATTTTATTACCGTACACTGTGGTGTCACTCTTGAAGTAATTGAGAGACTGCGCCGGGAAGGGCGGCTTACCGATATTGTCAGCAGGGGAGGGGCTTTTCTGGCCGGCTGGATGCTGCACCACGAACGGGAAAACCCTCTCTTTGAACAATATGACCGCCTGCTGGAAATAGCCCGGAAACATGATGTGACCTTAAGTCTCGGGGACGGGCTGCGTCCCGGCTGTCTGGCTGATGCTACAGACAAGGCTCAGGTCCAGGAGTTGATTATCCTTGGCGAACTTGTGGACCGGGCTTGGGAAGAGGGGGTCCAGGTCATGGTTGAGGGGCCCGGGCATGTGCCTATGGACCAGATTGCGGCAAATATGGTGCTGCAAAAACGGCTTTGCAAGGAAGCGCCTTTTTATGTACTGGGTCCAATTGTTACTGATGTGGCACCGGGTTATGACCATATTACGTCAGCCATCGGCGGAGCCATTGCAGCCTGGAACGGTGCTGATTTCCTGTGTTACGTTACTCCTGCGGAACACCTGGGACTGCCTACCGAACAGGATGTCCGCGATGGGGTGATAGCTGCCCGGATAGCTGGGCATGCCGCAGATATTGTCAAGGGTGTCCCCGGAGCAAGGAAATGGGATGACACTATGGCCAGGGCCAGGAAAAACCTCGACTGGGAAGCCCAGCTCAGCCTGGCCATTGATCCGGTGAAAGCCCGGACTGTGAGAAAGGACAAAAACCCGGAGGGCATGAAGGAATGCACCATGTGTGGGGAGTTTTGTGCCATGAAGGTGATCGGTGAATACTTGGGGACAAAGTTTCCTAAGTGCTGATTTTAAAGTGCTGATATAAAAAAATGCATTGATTGTATTGACAAGCAATGCATTTTTGTTTAAAATAAAAGTGTACTGAAATGGTATACATTATTAAAATGGTCAGGATACTGTTAACAGGTGTCTTACAGGCTTGGTTTTTTTGACCTTCAAAGTATACCTGAAAGGTAAACATTTTTAAGTAAAGGAGGGGATGTCATGGTGGAATCCCAATGTCTTGATGTGTTAATAGTGGATGACCAGCCCGGGGTCCGTTACCTGCTTGACATCATTGTCCGGGAAGAGGGCCACAGGCCTTTTCAGGCGGTAAATGGACAGGAAGCAGTTGATAAGGTTCGCAAAATAAATCCCCAACTGGTATTTATGGACATCCGCATGCCTGTTATGGATGGTGCGACAGCTCTGAAAAAGATAAGAGAAATGGGGTACAACTGCCAGGTCGTGGTCATGACCTCCTTTATTGAAAACGATGTTATTGACAAAGTCCGTAACAATGGTGCAGTTAAATGTATTATTAAACCCTTTGACACTGGAGAGATCAGGCAGATAATTAATGATGTTTTCCGGTTGAAAAAATGCATTGGTTATATTGACAATTAGAGCAGTTTTGTGTAAAATAAATATACTTAAAAGGTATACTTTAAGGCGGTAGATATGATGAACATAAACCAGGCCACAGATTACGCATTCAGGGCAGTTTTGTACCTCGCCAGGCAGACCCGGGGAAAGGTGGTAGATGCCCAGACAATCTCCAGGAGTGAGGTTATTCCAATGCGGTTCCTGCTTAAAATAATGCCCTCACTGATAAAAAAGGGTATCATAGGTTCCCAGCGAGGTGCCGGCGGTGGTTATTACCTGGCTGAAGCTCCGGAAAACATTACCTTTCTTGATGTTGTTGAGGCCATTGAAGGACCGGTTACCATAAACCGGTGTCTTATTGACCCTTCCTATTGCAGTAAGAATGGCGCCCCTGAATGCATGGTCCACCGGACACTGGCAGATATCCAGGAAAAGCTGACTGGGGAGCTGGCAGCACATAATTTTGCGGAACTGCTGAGGGAATAGGAATACTTTTTTTCGGCCTTAAAGTATACTAAAAGAGTAAACATTATATTAATAAAACCAAAAATAAAAGGAGGAAAATAATTATGGAATTAGTACGTCAAAATGAAATTGGAGTAACCAAAGGGACAGAAATTGAGGAGCCTGTGAATCAAAATTTCAGGGGAGAAACAATGGAAGTCGGATTATATCTGGCTATGGCCAGACAGGCGCAGAGGGAGGGTTACCCCGAAATTGCCGAAGTATTTAAAGCCATTGCCATGGATGAAGCCTGGCATGCAGCCCGGTTTGCCGAGCTGAACGGGCTGATAAGTGTCCTGACCAAAGAAAACATAGAAAAAATGCTGCAGGGTGAGATAATGGCCAACAAGGGCAAAAGAGAAGCAGCAGTCAAAGCCAAAGAATGCGGGATTGATGAGGCCCATGACCTGTTGGATGAATCTGCCCGGGACGAAGCCCGGCACGCCCAGGCCCTTGAGGGAATACTTAAGAGATTTTTCTAAAATTGATACTGTAAATCAGGGGAGGTGACTGACCCGGGAGCGGCTTGTGCGGTGTTTGAAAATGCCGATAAATTCAGTGAGTCCTTCGACTGCCGCTGCCAGCAGCTGCCTGCCCTTCTCTTTTGTGGCAGTTGTCGGGTCACCCAGAGTGCCGGTTTCCGAAATGCTGCTCCAGTATGGAATCATGAGGACAGGACGGCCTTCTCCCTGCCCGACCAGGTCCAGCCAGAAGTATTTTGAAACAGTGAACCTGTCAAGGTCCCTGACTGCCTTGTCCATTTGGACCAGGTCTTCCCTTATGGACAGATACATTGAGGTTTCCAGTTCACAGGCATGGTTCATGCCGCCGGGGTTCCGGGATTCACGTATCCGGGCTGCGGTATCAACTACAGGCTGAAGGTCCCAGTATGAGATTGCGACACACATTACCTCAGGGTATTCCAGGATTGTTGCCCTGGCTGCAATTTGCAGAAAAGATACATTACTTCCATGGCCATTGACCAGGAGAATTTTTTTGAAACCCTGGTGTGCCAGGCTGGTACAGACATCAGTCACGTACCGGGTAAAGGTCTCTCCGCTTATGGAGATAACTCCGGGAAAATCCATCTGGTGCGGCGCGTAGCCGTGGTTTACCGGTGGTATGACAACAATGTCTCCGGGGATTTTCCGGCCAGTCCTGATACATACCTCCGTGACAAGGACAAGGTCGGTATCGACCGGGAGGTGGTAACCGTGTTCCTCAATTATGGCTACCGGAACAACAGCTATTCTTTCTTCTTTGATAACTTCTTTTATTTCAGGCCATGTCATTTCAGCAAAAAGATACTTGGGGGTATTGATGTCAATTCACCTCATTTCATCTGTTTTCCATGGGGGCATATGTACACACAAAGGCCGCAGGTAAGGCTTCCTGTTGCCTTTTCTTTTTGTGTGCGGTGCCGGTCACACCACATGGTCCATCAAAACCACCTCACCATTTTTTTCAGGCACAATTCAATATAACCACTGATTCAACATTAATTTTTCATTCCCTCCCCTCAAGCATATAATTATCAGGTCATTTCCGGAGCGTGCATTACGTTTTCTTGCAACCTCAAGGGTTAACAGGTATAATGGTTCTAGTATTTTATCACAGGAAGGCCGAATATATATGAGAATCAGGGATATAGGAGAGTTTGGGCTGATCGACACTCTGGCCGGGAAAATACTTCCTCATTCCGGCAGAGTAGTCAGGGGAATCGGTGATGATACTGCTGTAGTGCAGGAAGAACCTGGCAGATTATTACTGCTGACTACAGATATGCTGGTGGAGGATATTCATTTTGACCTGAGATACTGTCCCCTGAAGGCGGTAGGCTGGAAGGCAGTGGCTGTTAATGTCAGTGACATAGCAGCTATGGGCGGAGTACCGGGTTTTGCGGTTGTTTCTGTCAGTATCCCTCCTGAGTGGGAGGTCAGGCAGGTCGAGGAACTGTATTCCGGCCTTATCGCGTGTTCCGGAGAATATGAAGTCGACATTGTTGGCGGTGATACTGTCAGTTCGATGCGGGGGCTGACCATAAACGTAGCCCTCACCGGTTATGTTGAGCCTGACCGGGTGGTCTACCGTTCCGGGGCGTCTCCCGGAGATATAATTATGGTTACCGGCCCTTTGGGGAGTTCTGCAGCCGGTTTATTCGTACTTAATAATTACCTGCCCGATAACCGGACAGGTTTGCAGGACCAGGTTATCAGTGCCCATCTTTATCCCAGGGCCCGTCTCAGGGAGGGCCGGATTTTAAGTGGGTCGGGATACATAAGTTCGATGAATGACATTAGTGACGGGCTGGCCAGTGAAATATTGGAAATATGCCGCGCCAGCAGCACCGGATGTACAATCTATGAGACTGCCATCCCAATTACGGAAGCCGTATCTGCAGTTGCCGCAGAAGCAGGGGTATCCCCCTCCGCATGGGCATTATATGGCGGGGAGGACTTTGAACTTGTTTTTACCGTAAAGCCGGACGGCCTGGGACGTGTCACTTCTGCACTGAAGGAAGCCGGCGCTTTTCCCCGCGAAGTCGGCAGGATTACAGCACCCGGGCAGGGATGTTTGCTGACAGATGCCGGAGGCAGGAGCAGGGAGATTAAACCCGGGGGATATAACCATTTCAGGGAATAGCGGTATTGGTGGAATAGCAGTATTAAACAGGTGTTATATTAACAAATACGGCTGGGGCAAATGCTGCTGAAGGAGATAACTGAGGAGATAATTGAAGGAGATAACCGGATGAGGATACTAAGTGATTCACCGGAAAAAACCATTGCAATCGGTCAGGCTCTGGGCAAGGCACTCGGGGCTGGAAGTACGGTCTGCCTGGAAGGCGACCTGGGCACCGGCAAGACCCATTTTGCCAAGGGGATTGCCCTTGGGCTTGATATCAGGGAGCATGTTACCAGTCCGACATTTACCATCATAAACGAATATGAAGGGCGGCTTCCCCTTTACCATGTCGATGCCTACAGGCTTGAGGAAGAAGATGAAGCATATGAAATGGGCCTGGAGGAATACATTTACGGCAGCGGGATTACCCTGATCGAATGGCCGGAACGCGTCAGGAGTTTTCTTCCTGATGAATATCTGATGGTAAAAATCACCACTGCTGAAGATGGCGATAATTACAGGGAATTGGAGTTCCTGCCCGTTGGCGGGGAATATGATATCCTGATGGACGGAATGTTTGAGGAGTTGAAAAGAGTTGTACATATTAGGGATTGATACAGCCACAAGGGTGGCCGGTGCAGCTGTGGCCGGGGAAGGCAGGTTGGTTTCGGAGCGGTTTATTCACAACCGGAAGACACATTCCCAGAACATAATTCCCATGATCCGGCAGGTTATGGATGATGCCGGGCTTAAACCGGAAGATCTTGGAGGAATTGCTGTTACCGGTGGGCCGGGGTCATTTACCGGGCTCAGAATAGGGATGGCGGTTGCCAAGACAATGGGTCAGGTGCTGGGAATACCGGTTGTGGGCGTTTCAACCCTGAAGGCCCTTGCCTGGAATGTTTACCGGGCTTCCGGGTTGATTTGCCCTGTCCTTGACGCCAGGAGAAATGAGGTTTACACCTGTATTTACCGGTCAGGCTTCAAAGGGCTGGAAGAAATGATAAATCCTGCGGCTATGGGTATCGAACAGCTTTTGGATGAATTGTCCCTGAACGGGGAAGACGTAATTTTTCTGGGTGACGGGGTTCCGGTATACAAAGATGCAATTGTCGGAAGACTTGGCTCCCGGGCCTTATTGGCGACAATTATCAACAGTTTCCCCAGGGCCGGGGCTGTTGCCGAACTGGGGATGGTTGAACTGCAGCAGGGCCAGACAGGGGATTATACCTTCCTGCAGCCCATATACCTCAGGAAGTCGGAGGCTGAGATTACCTGGGAGAAAAAACACGGGCAGTAAGGTGAGGCGAACCAGAATGGATAATATGAAACCAGCGATCCGGTTTAAACGGATGTCCAAGTCATATCTTGACGATGTCCTGGAGATAGAGAACATGTCTTTTCCTACGCCATGGTCACGGATGGCATTTTCACATGAAATTGGCAATAATGATTTTGCATATTATATCATTGCTCTTGAGGGGGATAAGGTTGTAGGATATGCCGGGATGTGGATAATCCTTGATGAGGGGCATGTGACCACACTGGCGGTCCACCCTTCCCAAAGGAGGAAACGGATCGGGGGAGCCCTGCTTTGTGAGCTTTTTAAAGAAGCCACCAGGAGGGGTTGTGTGAAAATGACCCTTGAGGTAAGGCCCTCTAACTTTGCAGCTTTGAAACTGTATGAAAACACGGGTTTTGTTTCTCATGGGGTCAGGCCCGGTTATTACTCTGATACCGGGGAAGATGCAGTTATAATGTGGAAAAACCTTCGCAATGATACCTGAAAGGTGTGGTCAAGTGTCGGCAGAGACAATCATACTTGGAATAGAAACATCATGTGATGAAACATCAGCTGCAGTAGTTGCTGATGGCCGCAGGATTATGTCAAATATCATCTCATCACAGGTTCCGGTGCACCAGAGATTCGGGGGTGTGGTCCCCGAAATAGCGTCCCGGAAGCATGTGGAACTGATCAATTCGGTGATCCGGCAAAGTCTGGACACAGCAGGGATTACTTTCAGGGATATTGATGCCGTAGCGGTCACTTACGGTCCCGGACTGGTGGGCGCGCTCCTGGTCGGGGTTTCTGCTGCCAAGGCTTTGGCGTATACCCTTAGCCTGCCCCTAATCGGGCTGAACCATATTGAATGCCATATCTATGCCAATTTTCTGATTAATCCTCCGGAATTGCCGGTGGTTTGCCTGGTGGTTTCCGGCGGGCATACGGACCTGATATTTATCAAAGAGCACGGAAATTATGAACTCATCGGGCAGACACGGGATGATGCTGCCGGAGAGGCCTTTGACAAGGTTGCCAGGGTCATGGGACTGGGATATCCCGGAGGTCCCCTGATTGACAGGCTGGCAGCAGAGGGAAATCCCGCAGCTGTTGATTTTCCCAGGGCTTACCTGGAGAGTGACAGTTTTGATTTTAGCTTCAGCGGGCTCAAGTCATCTGTGCTAAATTATCTCAACAAGGCTAAAATGAGAGGTGAGAAGATAGATAAGGCCGACCTGGCGGCGAGTTTTCAGGGAGCGGTTGTTGACGTGCTTACCGATAAGACGGTGGCGGCTGCAGTGAAATACGGGGTTAGTACCATCCTGCTTGCCGGCGGGGTTGCTGCCAACACCGGCCTCAGGCGGGAGCTGAAACGGCGGGCCGAACCTTTTGGTATCAGTGTCAGGTATCCGAAGCCGGTCTTTTGTACCGATAATGCTGCTATGGTAGCCTGTGCGGCTTATTACAGATTTCTGCGGCGCGAATTTGCCCCCCTTACCCTCAATGCCGTACCGGGACTGAAACTGGGCGCCGATACATATTAAGAATTAATCGGCTTTTCCCGGGAATGTGAATCCGGGAACACCTGTTTTGTGGATGAAAATTCCCTGTGGATAATGTGTATAAGTCTGTTGATAACTTGAAAACCGGGGAGTTTTACATGTGTAAAACATTTTAGTCCACATGGTATCAAGCCGGTGTGGATTATGTGGAAAAGTCTAATCATGCTGCACTCTGTAAGGTATGCGAGATGTGGAAAAGGAGGGAGTTTATTTGCTGCCGGTTCTATTTGAGTATGGCTCTTTTACTGTTTATGCCTGGGGATTCACCCTGAGCCTGGCAATACTGCTGGGGACGCTGGTTGCCGTTAGACTGGCCAGGGGAATCGAGATGAATTCCGACCGCATCCTGGACCTTGCTATTGTCCTTGTTGTGGGTGGAGTGGTTGGCGCCAGGCTGTTTTATGTTTTCGTATATGAACCTGAAAGATATTTACGGGAACCCCTGCAGATATTTGCCATCTGGAAGGGCGGACTTGTTTATTACGGGGCACTAATCGGAGGCTTTGTAACCGGGACATGGTATGTGATCAAAAAAAAGCTTCCTTTCTGGTCCCTGGCAGATGTAGTGGCTCCCCCCCTGGCCCTTGGCTATGGAATAGTGCGCCTGGGGTGTTTTATGAATGGCTGTTGTTACGGGAAAGAAACCGACTCTTTTATCGGAGTTGTTTTTCCATACATTGAGGGGGCACCCTGCCCTGACCTGATTGCCCGTTACCCCACCCAACTCTTTTCTTCAGCTATTGGGTTTCTGCTCTTTGGGGTATTATTGCTGGTCTGGCGCCGCAAAAGTTTTGACGGGCAGGTGTTTTTGCTGTTCCTGATTCTCTATGGGATAGGGAGGTCGTTTGTAGAAGCCTTCAGGGAGAACCTGCTGGTATTTGGCAATATTACGGTGTCTCAGCTGGTGAGTGCCATAATTGTCCTGAGTGCAATTATTGTTTACCGATGGCGAAGCCGGCAGCAACAACAGGGAGGGGGAGAATGAAACAACCCCCCGAGTACCTGATATATGAATCCGCCTCCAGGGGAAACATTCTGCCGGTAACATCCTTATGTAATGTAGGCTGTGTGTTTTGCAGTCACAGACACAATCCCCCGGGCATACAAATATATAAAACAGGACCCCGGTCTTTGGAAGATGTGGCCCAAACCCTGCAGTTTATGTCACCTGAAGACAAAATAGTAATTGGTGAGTCAGTAACCAGGATTATGGAAGGGGAACCTTTCACCCATCCGTATATCCGGCAGATCCTCCTGATGGTCAGGAAACATTTCCCCGGGACCCGCATACAGATAACTACTAATGGGACTCTCATCGATGCTGATACAGCCGGATTTCTGGCCATGCTGGGAGGTGTGGAGATTTATCTCTCCCTTAACAGCTCCAATTCGGATACCAGGAGAAGGCTGATGAATGACTCTCTGGCTGAACAGGCTGTAAAAGCAGTGCAGCGCCTGACGGAGGCAGGGGTAACGTTTCACGGCAGTATTGTGGCGATGCCCCATATAACCGGCTGGGAGGACCTGGGAGAGACACTGTCCTGCCTGGCAGAGTGTGGTGCAAAGACTATCCGGGTTTTTTTACCCGGTTTCACCGGCTGTGCTCCGGAAAACCTGAAGTTTCCACCCGGGATGCATAATGAACTGGCCCGGCATATTGATTCCTTCAGGGCGGGGATAGAGGTGCCGGTTACCCTTGAACCGCCTCTCATCAAAGACCTGAACCCAGTGGTCACCGGAATTATTTCCGGTTCTCCGGCTGAGGAGGCAGGCCTTTTAAGGGGTGATATTATCCTTTCTGTTGACGGCACCTGTTGTTTCTCCAGAGTGGATGCCTTCAACAGGGTCAGGAAGGGCGGACCGGTGAGGGTAGCAGTCAGGAGAAATGGCCGCATATTTACAGCTGACATTGTCAAGAAACATGGCCAGGCTCCAGGGATTGTAATGGATTACGACATTGCCCCGGAAACGGCTGCTGCCGTGGCCTCTGTGGCAGCCAGGCACAGGAGGGCG
Source organism: Thermincola carboxydiphila (assembly GCA_016841325.1). Lineage (GTDB taxonomy): Bacteria > Bacillota > Thermincolia > Thermincolales > UBA2595 > Phosphitispora. The sequence goes on along the minus strand of JAENZJ010000008.1, from coordinate 87,612 downwards.
AAAATCCTGTGTTCGGTTTTAGGTGAGGGAGTCCTCAGAATGGCTCTGGAAAAGTGGCCCCCGGGGGATGCCGTTGACATAGTACCGGTACCTAACACCTTATTCGGAGGTTCGATTGCAGCTGCGGGACTGCTTTCAGTCACAGACTTTTTGGCAGCTGCAGAGAATTTGAAAAATGAATCGGGTACTGATGTACTAATTGTTCCCGGTATTGCTTTTGATGACAGGGGCAGGGACCTGACAGGGAGAAGTTACCTTGAATTACAGGAAAAAACCGGCATCAGGGTTGAAATTCTCTGAGTTTCAGTAGAAACTTTTGTTCATAAAGCAGGAATTTTACAGGTTTCTGTGGAAATAATTAAAAATTTTTCGGCTTCTATGAATTTGCAGACAGCCAATTTGGAATTGCAGACAGCCAATGCGGCTCTGTCACCGGGAAACCATACATAAGAGTTAATTCAAGAGTTAATTCAAAAAGTCAATATAAAGGAGAGGGCATGATGATGTATAATCCTCAATATGAAGCTATGCCCAGGGAACAGCTCAGGCAGCTGCAGCTGGAACGTTTGCAGAAGACTGTGCGCCGGGTATACGACAATGTACCGTTTTATAGGAAAAAACTGCAGGAAAAAGGAATTGAGCCCGGAGACGTCAAAACCCTGGACGACCTGAAGCTGCTGCCTTTCACCGTTAAACAGGACCTCAGGGACAATTATCCCTTTGGACTATTTGCTGAGCCAATGTCGGAGGTTGTGAGGGTCCATGCATCTTCCGGGACAACCGGTAAACCAACAGTAGTCGGTTACACCCAAAATGATATTAACACATGGTCTGAACTAATTGCCCGTTGTGTGGCCATGGCCGGAGGCAGCAAAGGAGACGTGGTCCAGGTAGCTTACGGTTACGGGCTTTTCACCGGGGGATTGGGCCTGCATTATGGAGCTGAACGGCTGGGTGCAACTGTTATCCCGATTTCCGGAGGTAACACTAAACGCCAGTTGATGCTGATGGAGGATTTCGGTACCACTATACTCTGCTGTACTCCGTCATATGCCCTTTTCCTTGCCGAGGAGGCCGGGGATTTTGGGGTAGACCTGGTTAACGGTAAGCTTAAGGCCGGTATTTTCGGCGCTGAACCATGGTCTGAAAAGATGCGCGATGAACTTGAAAAGAGTCTGGGTATCAAGGCATACAATATATACGGCCTGAGTGAAATTATGGGACCGGGTGTTTCCATGGAATGTGAGTGCCAATGCGGGATGCATGTGATGGAAGACTATTTTATTCCCGAAGTTATTGACCCACAGACGGGAGAAACACTGCCATACGGGTCCAAAGGAGAAATTGTTTTTACAACCATTACCAAGGAAGCATTCCCTCTCCTGAGGTACCGGACCAGGGATATATCTGTTCTGACTGAGGAAAAATGCGAATGTGGCCGTACTTTTGTTAGGATGGACCGGGTGATGGGACGTACTGATGATATGCTTATCATCCGTGGTGTTAACGTGTTCCCCTCACAAATCGAAAGTGTGCTGCTTAATTTCGGCGAAACCGAACCCCATTACCTGCTGGTTGTTGACAGGCAGGGTACACTTGACACACTTGAAGTTCTTGTGGAAGTGTCAGAAAAAATGTTTTCTGACGAAGTCCGTAAACTGGAAGAGCTTGAGAAGAAACTGGGACATGAAATTGCCAGCATTCTTGGTATATCAGCCAGGATTAAGCTGGTGGAACCCAGGACAATTCCACGGAGCGAAGGGAAGGCCAAACGCGTTATTGACAAGAGGGAATTGTAAAAGAGGAAATATAAAACGGGAACCAAAGACAGGGACGTAAGACTGGAACGTAAGACAGGTACTGTAAAATGGAAACCATAGTAAAAGGGAACAGGAGGGAAAGCAATGAAAGTACAACAGATTTCTGTTTTTCTGGAAAACAAGTCCGGGAGGCTGGCCGAACTTACAGATGTGCTGGGTAAAGCGGGAATTAATATCAGGGCCCTTTCCATAGCGGATACCTCTGATTTCGGAATCCTGAGGCTCATTGTCAATAAACCTGAAGATGCATTCAGGATTTTGAAGGAAGACGGATTTAGTGTCAGCATTACCGACGTAATTGCCGTTGAGGTTCAGGATGAACCTGGAGGCCTTGCCAAGGTGCTGGGAATCCTGCAATCTGCAGGAATAAACATTGAATACCTGTATGCCTTTCTGGAAAAGTCATCAAACGATGCCCTGGTTGTGTTCCGGGTGGAGCAGATAGATGAGGCTGTTGACCTGCTGGCGAAGCATAATGTTAATGTAGTGAAGGGCAGCGATGTTTATAAACTGTAAATTTTTGGGGGGATTTACCTGTGTTTTGGGGGTAATGCCCCTTTTTGCTTGATTACGGCCCATGTCAAAAAAATCCTACCAAGGGGGGAATGCTATGAGGAAGAACCTGCCGTTTTTAATTCTCTTTGTTGTGGTGGCAGTGGTTATCGGCGGTTACCTCGGTTTCACTTCCCTGAATGAAGAGAAAACCGTAATCCCGGAAAACAGGGACATTAAGGCGGCGCCACCGCAGATATCAGAAGATGAAGTCGATTCCGGCAGCAAAGTCCAAAGTATTGACCGGGAGTCTGAATTGTCTCCCCAAACTCTTAAGGAAACCAATGTGGAGAATGCGGACCCCAACGCCGGTGAGATGATTGTCTGGGGAGAGGTTAAAGCCGTAGACATTGATAAAAGGATAATTACCATTGACCAGGAAATGGATGATAACAGTGTTAAAATAAGTCCCAATGTTGCGGTGAAAAAAGATGCAATTGTACGCAACAAGGAGGAGGTTATTTCTATCGAAAGGGTCAAAGCAGGGGATGTAGTTGGTGTTATTGTGACAAAGGACGGGAAGGCACGGGCTGTGCTGGTAAATTATTAAAAAGTATAAAGTTTTTCTCCAGATTTACCGATAAGAAAATAAGGGTATAATGCCCTTCCCGATAAAGGCAAACCCGTCGAAAGGCGGGGACGCAAAACCACGGGTCTAAAGCGTGGTGGCGGTTGGCCACGAAACCGCTGTAATGCTATGACAGCCGGGTTGCCGGAGAAATTGGTTGCCTGATGGCCTGTCTTCGGCTTTTCTTCCGGAGACAGGCTTTGGTGTTCTCCGGACATCACTCAATTTAAGAGGACGGAGGTGATCCGGATGAGCTCGTCCACTGTTTTCAGGCATTTGCTGGCTGTGTTAATCGGGGCTTTTGCCTGGTGGTATTATTATACAGTGGAGCCGGTGGCAGTTTATCCCGCGTGGATGGGAAGCATAATTGCAGCTTTTATTATTACTCTTGTTGTGGTGATTATTTCGGAGAACATTGCACTGGGTCTTGTAATCATTATGGCTGTTTATGTGGTTTACGGTCCCGGCCTTACGTGGGCAGTCAACCAGTTCCTGCCCCTGTTTGGCGGGGTGGCAGCAGCAAGTGCAATATGGAAAATCATAATCTGAATTATAATTAGAGAGGGTAAATTCAGCTTGGACTTCCGGTCCGGGCTGTTTTTTTGGTTAAAAGTGGCGGGGCCGGCCTGCCGCAGGTTTTCTTTTCAGTTAAAATAAAATATAATAATGGTATGTATCGGCAGCAAGAAGTCATTATCAGATTCAGAGAGGCGGGTGTTGCAGTTGTCTCAGGAATATTCGGACAACATTGGGGATTCAGGGGATTTTTTAAAAAAAGTATGGGGTTTTTTGAAGGATGTTTTTCAGGTTGTTTTCTTTGCCCTAATATTAACCTTTTTACTACGTACTTATGTTGTCGAAGCCAGGCAGATTCCGTCAGGGTCAATGCTGCCCACACTGGAAATCGGTGACCGGCTCCTGGTTGACAAGATCGTGTTTAAGTTCTGGGAACCGGAGCGGACCGATATTGTTGTTTTTGCCCCTCCTCCGGAAGCACAAAGAGGGACAGGTGACGATGACCTGATCAAGCGGATTATCGGACTGCCGGGTGATACGGTGGAAGTAAGAGAGGGCCGGGTATTTATTAACCAAAAGCCCCTTGATGAGCCATATATTGCTGAGGAGCTTAATTATGTCTTTGGGCCGGTTACGGTTCCTGAGGGTTATCTTTTTGTTATGGGGGATAACCGGAATTACAGTTTTGACAGCCATTCCTGGGGTTTTCTGCCTCAGGAGAATGTCAAGGGAAGGGCGTTTTTCAGGTTCTGGCCTCTGGATAGAATAGGTCAGATTGATGGCTCATGGAAAAAATAAAATGCAGGAAGGGGTTCTGGGATGAAAAAACAGCTGAGGAAAGAAATTATTGCGGCCAGGATGGGCCAGTCCGCCGAAGAGGTGGCCGAAAAAAGTGCGCGCATAATCGAAAAACTGGAGGAATTGCCTGAGTTCCAAAAGGCCGGGTTAATAATGTTTTACCTGGATTTCAGGAATGAAGTTGCCACCGGGGATTTAATTGCCAAATGCCTGCAAAACGGGAAAAGAGTGGTTGTCCCCATCACTGATACAAAAAATGTCAGGCTTATTCCTTCAGAAATTAAAGATTACCCCGGTGACCTCACTTCAGGTACCTGGGGGATACTGGAACCAAAACCCGAGTGTGTACGGCCTGTAGAGCCGACTGAAATAGATTTTGTGGTGGTACCGGGGGTGTCTTTTGATACCAGGGGGAACAGGCTTGGTTATGGGGGCGGCTTTTATGACCGTTTCCTGAGACAGCTTCGGCCTGATGCCTCATTTGCCGCCCTTGCCTTTGAACTTCAGATCAGGGAGGATGTTTATCCTGAAGCCCATGATTATCCGATGAGGTATGTGGTTACAGAGGACAGGGTTATCAAATGTGATAATATATGACGGTTGGTTTAAAACTTCGTCTAACTGCTTCAAAAAACAATCCGCTCTGATGTGTTTCGGTGCTGCTTTTGTTTTTGATTTTCATTATTGTCTTGCTATTTATAGTTCTCGGACAGGTACTGTTTAATCCAGTTAATCACCGCCGGGTTGTTAAGAGAGACATCCTCAAGCTGTTCCCTGAGTTCCCGGGCATCGAAGGTTATTTCCCGGTCATTAATCTTATGGATAAAAACCAGGTTTAGTTCAGGGTTGCCTACGATTAGGTTAATGACAGTATCTATGATATTGCCCAGGGGCGCTCTGTCAATATGGCTGTGACGGAACACAGCCTTAACAGTGGTACCTTTTCCGGGAGCCGATTGGATATCCATACTGCCTTCACAGCGTTCTGCGGCTGCCTTGAGCAGGGGGAGGCCCAGTCCGATTCGTCTTGTTGTCCTGGTGGTGAAAAACGGATCAATTACCTTTGCCATCATTTCTTTGTCCATACCTCGTCCGTTATCTGATATTTCTATCTTAAAAATATCTCTGCCGAAATCTTCTGTTATCAACAGTTTTACTTCAGTTGCCCCTGCTTCAATGGAATTCTGCACGATATCTGTAATATGCATGGCCAGGTCTTTCATTTTTGCCAACACCTTTCTACCGGAGATTTTGTTAAGTGCTTTTGCCAGGGTATCAAAATCCGGGGGAGTGTCTGAATAAATCACGGAAGGGTTTGCCCCAATATCCTCAAGGCAGTGGGCATCAGAAGAGCTCAACAGGGTATAGCCGGACAGTTCGGGCAGCAGAAGCGCCGCTTCGTCTGCCGACATATTCCGGGAAAGTTCCATGGCCGTTACTGCCAGCTCCGGGGGCACGAAACCCAGGGCAGCCACGAGGCTGTATGACGGTCTGTCCACATGGGCAGGTATGCACAGTCCCCCCAGGGCGGTGACCGTGTCGGCAGTTGTTTCCACAGACATATCTGTTGATATCAGGAGCATCCGTTCCAGTTCCCCGATAATCCGGCCCGAACTGTCCATAATTGACTGGGAGCCAAAAACTTCGGGGCTGTTCAACCGGTCGGGAAGGTTTTGGTATATTTTCTCCTGACAGGCCAGACACGCTTCGAGGCCGGGAAAGAGACAGACCATGTGGACTTCCTCACGGGTCTGAACTTCCATTCCCGGAATAACAAAAATGCCGCTCCCTTCAGCGGCCTTAACAGTTGCTCCTGTGTTTTCGGCAGTATTGTGGTCGGTAACCGCAATCATTTTAAGGCCTTTGGCCTTTGCTGCATGGATTATTTTGGGTGGTGTCATTTCCTGCCCGGCACAGGGTGAGAGGGCAGTATGGATGTGAAGGTCTATTTTATAAGGGTTCATTGGTATATCACTCCATATCTTACCCGTTCAGGAGATTATACAGTCTGCCCGCTGCTTCAAAGGTGGGCAGCTTTGTTGTCAGTACAGGGATATTTTCCTGGACGGCTTTGGCGATGGTTTCCGGGTCAGGCTCCGCACCCCTTGAGACTAATATGGCAGACAACCCGAGCAGGGATGCCACAGCCACAATATTGGGATGTGTCTGGAGGGTAATCCAGATACTGTCTTTTTTGGCATTTGCCATGACATCACTTAGCAGGTCGGAACAGTAGCACCAGCTAACATCCCTGTCCAGTGATGATTCACAGCATTTGACTTCTGCTTCCAGTTCACCGATAGTTTCGCTAAGTTTCATTTTTTGCTCCCCTTTCCTGTGTTCCGGATACGTTTTTCTTTTTTTAAAAGGTTCAGCATATCCTGAGCTGAATCCTGAATATTTTCCAGAAGTTTGAATATACAGTCAGTAACAGAGGCATATCCCTGGGCGATGTCTTCAGCCAGAGCCCGGCAGCTGGGTGAACCGCAGGAACAGCAGTCAAGCCCCGGAAGGGTTCGTAAGATCTCTTCGGCCCGGCTGACCATCTGGATGGCCTTGGTAATGTCCTGGTTCAGGGGCAGGACGGTTTGTGCCTCAATGGTCTTGCTGTGATGAAAGTAGCCTTCCCGGTAACGGTTTTCAATTTTTTCGATTGTATGCTGGGGCAGTGAATCAGGCAGTTTTTTAATCAGGTTCCTGGTCATTATTCTTGCCAAAAAGGGATTTTCCACAGTCAGAGGCCCCCCCACACACCCTCCCTGGCAAACCAGGCACTCTATGTAATCAACATCCTTAAAGTGCCCCATTTCGGCTTCTTCAAATATGCTGATAACATTATTCAGGCCGTCTGCCACCAGATAATTGGGAGCATTTACCGCAATAGTCTCACCACCGGAGCGGGCCCAGCCGATGGCCGTTCCGGAAGCCTTTGCCAGGCTGCTGTTTTCCGGGACGGTATGGAGGGCATTAAGGATATTGCCATAAAGGTGTATCATGGCAATGGCCCCATCAATTGGAGACTTGTCAATACCCACAGGCCTTTTGATTGAAGTGACTTTGGCAGTACATGGGGTGATCATGAAAATACCTATCTGGTCTTCCGGGATGCCTTTATTTTTGCTTACCTGTTCCCTGGCCAGCTTGGCCGCAATTTCCATTGGTGACAGGAGTGGGGCTATATTGTCAATCAGGCTGGGGAAACGCACCTGGATAAGTTTTACGACCGCAGGACAGGCAGAAGATATCACCGGTTTTTTCAGCCGGCGTGACTTAAGCAGGTTCCGGGCAGCAATTGTGTATGCGTCAGCGCCTATGGATTCCTGGAATACATCATCAAAACCAAGAGCCTTCACGGCATTTAAAATTTTTCCCGGTGGCATTACCCTGTGAAACTGGGAATACAATACCGGTGAACAGAGGGCTATGGTGTATTTAAATTCCCTTAAACGCCTCAGGTCCAGGGGGTCGGTAATGGCAATTTTTGCGTGATAGGGACACGTCCTGATACAGTTGCCGCAATTGATACAGCGTTCCTCAATTGTCACGGCAGTACCCTTTCTGACCCTGATGGCTTCGGTAGGGCAGTTCTTGACACAGTTAGTACACCCTTTGCACTTTTCAGCATCCACAATATCACAGAGAAAATGCTTTTTAGTCACGGGTTTCACTCCAGACTGTTATTGGTTATAAATGACCACTTTCAATGTTGTGCCCTTACCAAAAGTTGAATCAAGTGTAAATTCATCAGAAACATTCTTAATATTGGGAAGACCCATTCCGGCTCCAAAACCCATTTCACGGATGTGGTCAGGTGCGGTGGAGTATCCTTCCCGCATGGCCAGCTCGATGTCAGGAATGCCGGGGCCGGTATCGGCTGCAATAATTTCTATTCGCTCCGGGCTGATAGTGGTTTTCAGGGTGCCCTCCGTGGCGTGGATGACGATGTTCATCTCTGATTCATAGGCAGCAATAGCTGCCCTGCGGATAATGGCAGGGGCAAATCCAATCAGCTGCAGGGTATGTTTAATATTGCTGGAGGCTTCCCCGGCAGCAACAAAGTCCATTCCCCTGATGGGATATTCATGTTTGATGTCTTTGGATACCGGTTTTTTGCCTTTTTCCAATTTAACTATCCTTTCGTAACCGGACCTTTGAAACCGGTGATCTGATTATTTATCTTTTTAGTCGCTGATTAGCTTATTTTCAGTATTTTAATTCGTTTTTATCTGTTTTCATAGGAGCATTTTTTAAGCCGGCTTCATAGAGGAGTCCGCAGCTTAAATAAAACGTATGGTCTGTGGTCAGCAGAGGGATACCTTTGGTTTTGGCCAGTTCAAGCATCTCATCAGTTGGGGTTTTACCGCGAATAAATAGTACGGCCGAGATATCAAGCATCTCTGCGGTCCTGATTACCTGGATGTTAACCAATCCGGTAACCAGAAGCGCATTAGGTTCAGAAAACATCAGGATATCACTCATCAGGTCACCGGCACAAACATAGGTAATCTCCTTTTCCAGCAATTCCTCACAGCAGTGCATTTTAGCTTCAAGAAGTTTGCACAGTTCTCGCAGGTTCAAGTTAGTCCCCCCTCAAAATGTCGGGAATCTGGTTCCTCATTAGTAGAGTACTACATTCAGTATAAGTCCCGTACATATTATTTTCTTGCTGTTTTCGGATAATCCTTTTAGGAATAGTGTTAGAGGGGACTAGTCGCAAAATTGGGACTTTTCTGGCAGGAATTTTACGAGATTTGTCAAATCAACTAAAAGGATAACTTACACAATGACAACTTACACCGGACAAAAGTATAATTTCCCATTTCGTAATTATCATTTAAAGTTACGATACCCATTTAATGTGTTGTTTCCCGGTGAATATGGAATGTTTTCCAATTTATGAAGTATTTCTATACCATTTTGAGATTTCCTGCTAGGCTTGGCCGGTATATTCAAAAAATTGAGACAGCTTTGGCAGGAATCGCGGTTTTTTTGTCAAATACTTTACTGTTACCCTTGTTTTCTGCTATTTACCTTCACAATTCTATATCCAATAATAAACGAAAGATTTAAGGAAGGAGGGAAAGGAATCATGTGTCAGTGTAAATGTGAGGAACCCAAATCAAACGAGGCCCTTGAACTGGAAAAGGTGTTTGCCAAGTATGAGGGTAAAAAAGGAGCTTTAATACCTGTTCTCCAGGCGGCTCAGGACATCTACGGATACCTGCCTGCAGAGGTGCTCAAGGAGATTTCCGCAAGGCTGCGGATCCCGGTGAGCAAGATTTACGGTGTAGTTACTTTTTATGCCCAGTTCCACCTGAATCCCAGGGGTCGCAATATTATCCGGGTATGCCTCGGGACTGCGTGCCATGTGCGCGGCGGCGCCAAAATTGTGGAAGCAGTTACCAAGGCCGTTGGGATCAAAGATGGTGAAACAACCGAAGACCTCAGGTATACTTTCGAATCAGTTGCCTGTCTGGGCGCCTGCGGCCTGGCTCCCGTTATGATGGTTAATGATGATACCCACGGCCGTTTAACTCCGGACAAAGTTGCACCTTTACTCGAACAGTACAAGTAAACAGTACAAGTAAATTGGAATCATCCTATTAATTAAGGAGGTGACCCTTGGTGATTAAAAGTGCCGAAGACCTTAAGCGCCTTAAGGAAGAAGCCAAGGCGCTGACCGGTATTCGTGCCGGTCAGGGTGTTGAAATAATTGTCGGGATGGGAACCTGCGGTATCGCTGCCGGTGCCAGGGAAGTAATGAGTGCCATCCTTGAAGAACTCAACAAGAGGGAATTAGCCGATGTAAGGGTTACTCAGACCGGTTGTATCGGTATGTGTGAAAAAGAGGTCCTGGTAGATGTCGTCCGCCCCGGGGAAAAAAGAATTACCTATGGCAACGTTAAGCCCCAGGATGTAACGAGAATATTCAGTTCCCATGTAATTAACGGTCAGATAGTTGATGACCTCGTTGTAGCCAAGCTTGATTAAATTTTGGGAGAGAGGAGGGAATTTTTAAATGCAGTTATATCGTGCTCACGTGCTGGTTTGCGGCGGTACGGGCTGTGTGTCTTCAGGGTCAAAGAAGATACAGGAGGCCATAGTTGACGAACTGGCAAAGCAGAATCTGGACAAAGAAATAAAAGTCGTTGAGACTGGGTGTCACGGCTTTTGTGAAATGGGTCCGATTGTTATTGTTTACCCTGAAGGTACTTTTTACTGCCAGGTACAGGTTGATGATATTGCTGAGATTGTTTCCGAACACCTGGTTAAAGGCCGGATAGTACAGAGGCTGTTATTTAAAGCCCCGCTTACTGAGGAACAGGTACCTTCTTATAAAGATATTGCTTTCTACAGAAAACAGCATAGGGTTGCCCTCAGGAACTGCGGGCATATTGACCCTGAGCATATCCAGGAATATATTGCGAGGGACGGTTATGAGGGTCTTGCCAAAGCCCTGACAACCATGACTCCCCAGCAGGTTATTGAGGAAATGAAAAAATCAGGTCTGAGGGGTCGCGGCGGCGGTGGTTTCCCGACAGGTCTCAAATGGGAATTTGCGTCCAAATCCCCCGGGCCTAAGAAATACATTATTTGTAATGCTGATGAAGGCGACCCCGGTGCCTTTATGGACCGGAGTGTCCTTGAAGGCGACCCCCACAGTGTGCTCGAAGGCATGCTGATTGGTGCTTATGCTATCGGTGCAGATGAAGGTTATATCTATGTCCGTGCCGAGTATCCCCTTGCCATCAAGCGACTGAAGGTAGCTATTGCCCAGGCTGAGGAACTGGGCCTCCTGGGTGACAATATTCTGGGTACCGGCTTCAGCTGCCGCCTGCACATCAAAGAGGGCGCCGGAGCTTTCGTATGTGGTGAAGAGACAGCCCTGATGGCTTCTATCGAGGGTTCCCGCGGCATGCCTAATCCGAGACCGCCCTTCCCGGCAGTCAAGGGTCTTTGGGAAAAACCGTCAAATATCAACAATGTGGAGACATATGCCAATGTACCGGTTATTTTCCTCCATGGCGCTGAAAAGTTTGCCAGTATGGGGACAGAAAACAGCAAGGGTACCAAGGTGTTTGCCCTTACCGGGAAACTGAGGAACACCGGTTTGGCTGAAGTTCCCATGGGTATTAGCCTGAGGGAGATCATTTTTGATATCGGCGGCGGTATCATGGAAGATAAGAAGTTCAAGGCTGTCCAGATAGGCGGCCCGTCAGGAGGATGTATTCCTGAAGAACACCTGGATACCCCGGTTGACTATGATTCCCTGATAGCCCTCGGTGCTATGATGGGTTCCGGTGGTCTTGTGGTTATGGACGAGACCTCATGTATGGTTGATGTGGCCAGATTCTTCCTTAACTTTACCCAGAAGGAGTCCTGCGGCAAATGTACACCGTGCCGTGAGGGTACCAAAAGGATGCTGGAAATCCTCCAGAAGATCTGTGACGGTAACGGTGTCCCTGAAGACATCACTACCCTGGAAACCTTGGGTGCAGTTATTAAGAATACTGCTCTCTGCGGCTTGGGACAGACGGCTCCCAACCCGGTTCTGGCTACTCTCAGGTATTTCCGCCATGAATATGAGGCCCATATAAATGACAAGAAGTGTCCTGCAGGTGTTTGTACAGCCCTGCTGGAATATAAAATTGTTGCCGAAAATTGTAAAGGCTGTGGCGCTTGTGCCCGTGTCTGCCCGGTTGGAGCAATTACCGGTGAGAAAAAAGAACCTCATGAAATCGATACTTCCAAGTGTATCAAATGTGGAAGCTGTATCGAAAAATGCAAATTTAACGCCATCGTTAAAGGTTAGAGGGGGGCTTAATTATGGCCAATATTACTTTAACCATAAACGGGCAAAAGGTTACCGTACCTTCAGGAATTACGGTTCTTGAGGCAGCGGAAATGTGCGGTTATTCGGTGCCGACTTTCTGTCATGAAAAGGATCTGACAGCACCCGGTGCATGCCGTATATGTGTTGTGGAAATTAAGGGCTGGAGAAACCTGCCACCTTCATGTGTGACAACTGTTGCCGAGGGCATGGAAGTAGAGACTGAATCTCCTGCGGTTATTGAGGCCCGGAAGACTATCCTTGAACTGCTGGTTGCCAATCATCCTCTGGATTGCATGACCTGTGAGAAGAGTGGCGACTGTAAACTTCAGGATTATGCCTACCGCTACGGGGTTACCAGTCCAACCCCGTATGAGGGTGAGAAAAAACAGTTTGCAGTTGATGACAGTAATCCTTATATTTACAGGGATCCCAACAAGTGCATCCTTTGCGGAAAATGTGTTGCCATTTGCAGGGCTGTTGCTGACAGGAATGTAATTGACTATGCCTTCAGGGGCTTTAATACCAAGATAGCTACTTTCATGGATACGGAGCTGAAGGATTCTGCCTGTGTCTACTGCAATCGCTGTGTCACAGTATGTCCTGTCGGGGCCCTTTCCGACCGGAACATGATGGGTAAAGGACGCACCTGGGAGTTGGAAAAGGAGGAAGTTACCTGCACCTTCTGTGAATCCGGATGCAAGTTCGATGTTAATTACAAGAACGGAAAGGTAGTTGGCGTTACTGCCAAAAACCCTTCTGCTGGAAGGCCTCTGTGCCTGAAAGGGCGGCTGGGTACCGAGTTCATGAAGAACCCTGACAAAACAGACCTGCCGCTGGTCAACAAGGACGGCGAATTTGTTGAGGTATCATGGGAAGAAGCCCTTGGTATCGGCCCGATTGTGGAAAAAATCAATGCACTGAAAAAATAGGAAGGAGGGGAAGCTGATATGGCAGACAACGTAACCCTTACCATAGACGGCCAGAAGGTAACGGTCCCGGCAGGGATAACTGTTCTGGAAGCTGCCCGGCAGATGGGGATAGATATTCCAACCTTCTGTCATGATCCTGAGCTGTCCAGGCCTGGGGCCTGCCGGATATGTGTGGTCGAAATAAAGGGCTGGCGTAATCTTCCGCCTTCATGTGTAACTACGGTTACTGAGGGCATGGAAGTGGAAACTGAATCAGAAGCCGTGGTGGAAGCACGGCGGACGATACTGGACCTGCTCCTGGCCAACCACCCGCAGGACTGCATGACCTGCCAGAAGTTCGGCGACTGCCGGCTGGCTGATTATGCATACAGGTATGGACTGAAAAAGACCACTTTCGTCGGAGAACAGACCAATGTACCGGTTGATGAATCCAGTGCTGTCATTACCAGGGATGTAAATAAATGTATTCTCTGCGGCAAATGTGTCCGGGTCTGTGCCGAGATAGTGGGACGGAATGTGGTTGATTTTGTCTCCCGCGGTTTTACTACCAAAGTGAGCCCGGCCCTGGAACTGGGACTGGGTGAGAAAGAAGCCGGCTGTGTAAGCTGCGGCAGTTGTGTTGCCGTTTGCCCGGTCGGGGCCCTGACAGAGAAAAACATGCAGGGTATCGCCCGCCCCTGGGAAGTTAAAAAGGTCAAGACAACCTGCCCATATTGTGGCTGTGGCTGCAACTTTGACCTTAATGTTAAGGACGGAAAGGTTGTGGGTGTTACCTCCAACCCGACCAGTGTGGTCAATGGCCGGCACCTCTGTGTCAAAGGCCGTTTCGGCTATGACTTTATTCACAGTTCTGACCGCCTGACAAGGCCCCTGATTAAAAAAGGCGGCAAAGACGGCGATTTTGTTGAGGTTTCCTGGGATGAAGCCATCAGGCATGTGGCTTCCAGGCTGAAAGAAATCAAGGAGAAAAATGGCAGTGAAGCTATAGGGGTACTCAGTTCCGCCCGCTGTACCAATGAGGAAAACTACCTCATGAACAAACTGGCACGGGTGGCTTTGGGTACCAACAATATAGACCACTGCGCGCGTCTCTGACACTCCGCTACTGTTGCCGGTCTGGCAACTGCATTTGGGAGTGGCGCGATGACCAACTCCATTGGAGAAATCAAAGAATGTGATTTCCTCTTTGTTATCGGTTCCAATACCACTGAGACACACCCTATTATCAGTCTTGAGATGAGAAAGGCTGTCAGCCGTGGGGCCAAACTCGTGGTAGTTGACCCGCGGAAAACTGAATTAGCCAAGCTTGCTGATGTGCATGTTCCCCTGAAGCCGGGGGCCAATATTCCTTTGCTCAATACAATGTGTAATGTAATTATTGCTGAAGGGCTTTATGATAAGGAGTTTGTGGCCAACCGGACAGAAGGTTTTGAGGAACTCAAGTCAGCTGTGGAAAACTTCACCCCTGAGAACTACGCCGGTGTAATCGGTGTCCCGGCAGAGACTATCAGGGAAATTGCCAGGGCCTATGCCAAGGCTGATAACGCGGCAATCTTCTATACAATGGGTATCACTCAGCATACCTCCGGTACCCATAACGTCCTGGCTGTAGCCAACCTGGCTATGCTGACAGGTCAAATAGGGAAACCCAGCAGTGGTGTGAATCCCCTGAGGGGTCAGAACAATGTCCAGGGCGCCTGCGATATGGCGGCACTGCCTAATGTATTCCCCGGATACCAGGGTGTTACGGTTCCTGAAAATGTTCAGAAATTTACCGAATTCTGGGGTATTCCCCAGTCGGCCAAAGTTGGCCTTACAGTCGGTGAGATGATGGATGCGGCCCACCATGGTGATCTTAAGGCAATGTATATCCTTGGTGAGAACCCCATGCTCAGTGACCCGGATATTAATCATGTCCAGCAGGCACTAGAAAACCTGGAATTCCTGGTTGTTCAGGACATCTTCCTGACTGAGACCGCCATGCTTGCTGATGTGGTCCTCCCTGGAGCCAGTTTTGCCGAAAAAGATGGGACTTTTTCCAATACCGAACGGCGTGTCCAGCGTGTGCGTAAGGCAATTGAGCCTTTGGCAGGAAAAGCTGACTGGGAAGTAATTTCAGAAGTCCTTACTGCAATGGGATATCCTCATAAGTACGCCAGCGCCTCAGAAATATTTGATGAGGTGGCAAAGGTTACTCCGCAGTATGCCGGTATGTCATATGCCCGCCTTGAGGAAAAAGGCCTGCAGTGGCCGTGTCCCAATGCGGACCACCCGGGTACCAAATACCTGCATGAGGGTAAATTCTCCCGCGGCCTGGGCAAGTTTACCGGGGTAGACTTTGAGCCTCCGGCAGAGCTGCCTGATGAGGAGTACCCGTTTGTGCTTAATACGGGACGCCGCCTGTACCATTACCACACAGGCACGATGACCCGCCGGGCCAAAGGACTGAATGCCATCTACAGTGAGGAATTTATCGAAATAAATCCTGCAGATGCGGCCAAACTGAGTATCTGTGACGGTGAACTGGTAAAAGTCAGTTCACGCCGCGGTTCAATTACCGTTAAAGCACAGGTTACCGATATGGTCCAGCAGGGTATGGTATTTACCTCATTCCACTTCTCGGAAGCACCGGTTAACTTCCTGACAAACTCAGCGCGCGATTCCATCGCCAAGATACCTGAGCTCAAGGTAGCTGCGGTTAAGGTGGAAAAAGTAAGCTAAAATGTAATATAAACAGGGGTAGATATGTTCCTTCGGCGGGCTACATCTCCGTCGGCAGCAGCTCCCGCTGCGCGGGTCGCTGGCCGACGGACGACAGACTCTGCCTGCCGGAACACATCTACCCCTGCCTTATTATGTCATAATACCGCGATAATTTATTTCCCCCTGCCTTTTTATTTTTCAGGCATTCGACACACCTGATTTTATATAATAGGTTTAGCAGAACGGACTTGCGCCAGGATTGAGCTGACCAAACCAAGATTATAGTAAAAAGGCGGGTTAATATGGATATCTGTTTTCACTACAGTGACATTGAAGGACAAAAGAACCTCTTAAACTCACTGACGACTCTGTCAATGGATTATCACGAACTGGTCGTTGTCTGTGTGGGGACCGACAGGGTTTCCGGTGACAGCCTGGGGCCTATGGTAGGTACCTTCCTGCTGGAAGAATGCAGGTATGCCAATGTTTACGGTACTCTTGACAGTCCGGTGCATGCCCAGAACCTGGAGGCAGCTATTGAAAAGATAAATCACCTGCATCCCGAAGCCTTTGTGATAGCAATAGATGCCTGCCTGGGCAGGGCCATGAATGTTGAGAAGATTACTTTTGCCAGGAGACCACTGAAGCCGGGGACCGGGGTATCAAAATCCCTGCCGGAGGTGGGACACGTAAATATCCAGGGGATTGTCAATATTGCCGGGTTTATGCCCCAAATGGTGATTCAGAATACCAGGATGAATACCGTTTACAATATGGCCAGGGTGATATCGGGAACCCTTGCCCAAACAGTTATTGCCCATAAGAACCTGTTCCCTGTTTACAGGCTGAAGCGGGCCTAAAGGCCGCAGATTACCTGAAATGCAGCTATCCTTGCATAGGCTGGCTGCTTTTTTTGTTCCTCTCTTTTTTGTTCCCTATTATGGATGATAAAGATTGCATGCAGAATTTGGAGGAAAAATGTAGATGTTTGTAGAAGTACTTAATTACCTTACAGGAAAAAGGTGGGTATAACCGTGGGTTTTCTCAGACAGCTAATGAGGGAATTGAATAGACTTAGCCTTAGGACCAAGGTCATAGTCATGTTCCTGGTAATCATGGGCGTCTTTGTATACCGTATAAGTTCTTCAACCCACCACTACATTGTGGAACTCCAGGGTGAGGACAAAGTAAGCGAAATTCTGAGTTTTGCCCACAGCTACCTTTACAGTAATACTGAGAGCTTTTCCTTAAAAACAGATTTACTGGCTCAGGATATAAACCATTTCGGACCCACTCCCGAGACATTTCACATAGTCTGTCGGGAATCCAGGTCCTGGGATCGGCCCCTCAGGCCCGACCTGCTGTTTTACATAGACACCAGGGGAAATATACTGTATTCCTGCAACCGGACTTATGACTCCAGTGATTATCCTCAAATAAAAAACGATTTTATGTCTATGCAGGCGGTACAAAAGGCGTTAAAGGGCCAGAGTGTTGACGGTTTCGATATTATCTCTGCCGATATTGTCAGGGCAGAAGGCCTGTTGGATATGGTGAAAGTGCCCATTGTACCGACACCCAATTCCAGTGAGCTTAAATACTCGGTGGAAGAACGGGCTATGGCCATGTTTTCTGCCAAACCCGTTTATGTAGACGGACAGCTGCACGGGGCCTTTGTAACGGCGCGTATTCTTAATAACAGGTATGACATAGTTGACCGGCTAAACAGTGAATATAATATCAGTGCTACCATTTTTATGGGAAATATCCGCATTTCCACAACGGTCCCCAATGAAGCCGGAGAACGCGCTATGGGTACCCTGCTGTCGATACCGGTGGAGGAGCAGGTCCTGGTTAAGGGACAAAAATACCTCGGGCGGGCTTTTGTGGTCAATGACTGGTATGTCACTGCATATGAGCCTATCCGGGATATTAATAACAGGGTCATCGGTTCCCTGTATGTTGGCCTGAAAGAAGCGCCGCTGCTGCAGATGCAGCAGGAAATGGACAATGAAATCAAGATTACCCTGGCAGTACTGACCCTTGTTTTTGTATCAGCCCTGTATTGGCTTTACAGGTCTATAGTGATACCACTCCACAGGATGTCGGCTTCAGCCATCAGTTTTGCCAGGGGTGAGCTGGAAGTCCAGGTTCCCACAGATAACCCCAACAGGTGCTGGCTGATCAGGCAATGCGAGTTTCCCGAATGTCCGGCATATAACAGCCCAAATATTAAGTGCTGGCTTGTGCCCAAGACCAAATGCTGTGAAACGGACAAAGATAATAAAAAGGTCAAAAGTAATAAAAACGACTCCTGCAGCCGCTGCCGGATTTATCGCCAGCTGGCAGGCAATGAAATCGAACAGCTCGCTGATGCCTTCAATTATATGGCAGCATCAATTCAGGAGTACACTCGTTCCCTTTATGACCTGAACCTGGAGCTTGAGACCAAGAACAACGAACTCATCGATCAGCGGGATGAACTGGAGTGCCAGAAACAGCAGCTAATGGCCCTTAACCAGGAGCTGGAGGCCTCCATGAAGGCCCTTGATGACAGCCAGAGTATTATTTATGCCCTTGCTGTTGCTGTTGAAGCTAAAGACCCCTACACCAGGGGGCATTCTGAGAGAGTTGCCGAGTTCAGTGTCAGGCTGGCTGATGCGGTAGGACTTTATACCCATGACTTTGCTATTATCAGGGGGGCCGCACTGCTGCATGATATCGGTAAAATAGGGATTAGCGGCTCAATCCTGAGGAAACCGGGTTCACTGACCGGCATTGAGTTTCAGCAGGTCAAAAAACACCCGGGAATCGGGGAACGTATCTGCCAGTCCCTGAAGTTTGCCAGGGACATGCTGCCAATAATCAGGCATCACCATGAGCGTTTTGACGGCAAGGGTTATCCTGACGGCCTGAAGGGGGAAAAGATTCCCCTGATGGCAAGGATAGTGGCAATTGCAGATGCCTTTGATGCCATGACTTCTGACCGCCCGTACCGCCCCGGGATGACTGTCGATGAGGCCCTTGGGGTCCTTGCAGAGGGCGCCGGTACTCAGTGGGACCCCGAACTGGTGGCCGTTTTTATTCGGGTGATAAACGAAAGGGGTACTAAAAACCTTGTTGCTGCCTCCCGTGAACATGACGAGAGGGAGATAAAGTAAACCTGACTACCCTTGGCATAGATTTTGGCGAATTATTGGAAGCCCCCCGGCGTACTAGTTACAAAGGGGGGTTTTTGATGGTTTTTGTAATCAGGAAAATATGGTTATTGGTCTTTACCATAGCATTTATCCTGACAGCTGCTGGGATTATTGTCCTGCAAGATCCCGGTTGTGGCACAGGTGTGGATGAAATGAATTACCGTGTTTTTGTAGCCGGTATGGGGACTGTTGCCGGGAAATGGTGCGGTCAGGCCGGGATTGCCGTAATCGGTGTGGAGACAAAGCCGGCAGGTGATAAGGAGATGGACCTTAAATTTATTGACCTGTTGGTAGCTAATAATGGCACAACACCGCTGGATTTTGACCCTGATATAAGTGTGCATGTGAAAGACGGCAGGAAATACGGACTGCAGGGTTCAGCTCAGCCCCGGGTCACCATAAACCCGGGCGCACTCTCACAGGGCACTGTTGTCATCAGTCTTCCCAGGGGAATTGCGGACCCGGACTGTACCCTGGAGATCAGGGGAGGGCATCTTAAAGAAGGGGTACGGCTCCCGCTGCGGGTTATTAAGGCAGAGTATAAAACCCCGGATACCGGTAAAAATTAGAAGTAAAGTGAATTAATCTGTCAAAACAGGTTGCCTCAAAAAGGAAATATGGCGGTATTGTAGAATTAAACCATATTGAAGATAAATCATAATATTACGAAATTCGGCACGAGCTAAATGAGTTAGGAGTATTAAATGGACCCTAAACAGAATCTGTTAAGAAAACTTCCGGCAATTAGTGTGATCCTGGAACAGGTCAGGATTAAAGACCTTGGATCCCACTGCCCCCATGTCCTGATTTCCGAGGCTGCCTCAGAAACAGTCCAGGGTATCAGGGAAGCTATTTTAGCCGTTGAACAGGACGGGAAAGAAGCGGCAGACCGGAATACCATAACTAACCTGGACCAAATTACCGCTCTGGATACAATCGTTGACCTTGTGGTAAAAAAGGTTCATGAGAAGACCGGGCCCAACCTGAGAAAAGTCATTAATGCTACCGGAATCGTCTTACACACCAATCTGGGCCGGGCTGTCCTGGCTGCTCCGGCTGTAAAAGCCATTAACGAGGTTGCTGCCAATTATTCAAATCTTGAACTGGACCTGGCCACAGGCGAACGGGGGACTCGGTATGCACATATTGAGGAGCTGGTATGCCGGCTGACCGGGGCTGAAGCAGGGATGGTGGTAAATAACAATGCCGCTGCCGTGCTTTTGGTATTAAATACCCTGGCAAAGGACAGGGAAGTAATTGTTTCCCGGGGACAATTGGTTGAAATCGGCGGTTCCTTCCGGATTCCGGATGTCATGACTCAGAGCGGCGCTGTCCTGGTGGAGGTTGGCACAACCAACAAGACCCACCTGAGGGATTATGAAAACGCTGTTACCGAAAATACAGCACTGCTGTTAAAGGTGCATACCAGTAATTACAGGGTAATCGGTTTCACAGCCGAGGTTTCTTCAGGGGAACTGGCAGCCCTGGGCAGGAAACAGGGCCTTGCCGTATATGAAGACCTGGGCAGCGGGGTACTGGTTGACTTTGCCGAATACGGGATATCACATGAGCCCACCGTGAGGGAAAGCATTAAAGCAGGAATAGACATTGTGACCTGCAGTGGGGACAAGCTTTTCGGCGGGCCCCAGGCAGGGATTATTGTGGGCCGGAAATACATTATTGATAAAATAAAGCAGAACCCGCTTACCAGGGCTCTCCGGGTCGACAAATTCACCCTGGCAGCCATGGAGGCAACTCTGCGCCTGTATTTCGATGAGGAGAAGGCTGTAGCCGGGATACCCACACTAAGGATGATTATGATGCAGCCTGAAGAAATCCGGTCAAGGGCGGAAAACCTGCAAAAACTGTTCCGCGAACGCGCAGGCAACGGTGTGGACACAGAGATTATTGCAGGTTTTTCCCAGGTAGGCGGGGGCGCCCTGCCGGAAGAAAACCTTCCGACTTTCCTGGTTTCTGTCAGGCCCAAATCATTAAGTGTAAATACACTTGAAAAGCGGTTCCGGGAGTTGGAGCCGCCTGTCCTGGCCAGGATACAGAAAGACAGGCTGCTGTTTGACCCTAGGACACTGCTGGAAAATGACGATGAAATTATTGCAGCAAACATGAAGCGGATCATGGAAATGGGGTGAGCAGATGACTGAAGATAAAACATTGTATTCGCTGACATCACTTTCATGTAAAGCCGGGTGAGCGGCCAAAATAGGTCCGGAGGACCTTGCAGAGGTGCTTAGTCTGCTGCCGCCGTCACTGCCTGACCCGAACCTGCTGGTTGGCCTGAATACCAATGATGATGCCGGGGTATACCGGCTTAATGAGGATACGGCCCTGATCCAGACCCTGGATTTTTTTACACCTGTGGTCGATGACCCTTACATGTTTGGTCAGATTGCGGCAGCCAATTCTTTGAGTGATGTGTATGCTATGGGGGGGAGGCCCCTAACGGCTATGAATATTATTTGTTTTCCCACCTCCAAACTGGAACTTGCGGTACTTGCCGAGATTTTGAAAGGCGGGGCTGATAAGGTCAGAGAAGCCGGAGCTGTGCTGGTGGGAGGACATTCCGTGGAAGATGATGAACCAAAATACGGCCTGGCGGTTACCGGGATTGTCCACCCTGACAGGGTGATGGCAAATTCGGGAGCGAGGCCGGGTGATGCTCTGGTTTTGACTAAACCCCTGGGAATTGGTATCATCACTACAGCCATTAAAGGCGGTCTGGCTTCTGCCGAAGAAACCGAGGCTGTCTGCCGGGTGATGTCTGCCCTGAACAGGGATGCTGCCGAAGCCATGCAGGAAGCAGGAGCTAACGGCTGTACCGATGTCACCGGTTTCGGACTCCTGGGCCATGCATCTGAAATGGCGCGGGGCAGTGATGTGTCCCTCAACTTATATGCATCTAAAGTCCCCGTCCTGGAAGCGGCTTACGGGTATGCGAAAATGGGGATAGTTCCCGGGGGGACAAGGGGAAATCTCAAGTATGTCAGGCGATTTGTTGATTTTGACCCGGAAATAGACGAGACTCAGCAGTTAATACTTGCTGATGCCATAACGTCCGGAGGGTTGTTAATTTCCCTCCCGGGGGATAAGGCTTCCCTGTTGACAGAAAACCTGCACCGCAGGGGTAACACAGCGGCTGCTGTGATAGGTGAGGTTACCGGTGCGGGCGGGGGCCGGATTACCGTAAAACCGTAGCAATTCTGAAGGAGAGAGAGTCTTGAGACTGGAATCTGTTGCTGTACAATATAAAAGCCCGCTGGTCAATGCTTACCTGAAGGATTTTCCGCGGGTTGCCCATCTTTTTGAACACGACCCCGGGAATCCCGGTTCCTTTGCTGACAGGTATGATGTAATAAAGCGGGATTATCATACGGACCGGAAAACACTGGTCCGTATTTTAACTGAATATAATGAGGAACTGCAGTGTGGTGACCTGACCAGGAAAAACCTGCAGAAGCTGGAAGACCCGGCCGCTGCGGTGGTAATCACGGGACAGCAGGCAGGTGTTTTTACAGGCCCCCTGTATACGGTCTACAAAGCAATTACAGCTGTGCAGCTTGCCGCAGACCTTACGGTCAGGACCGGGAGGAGCGTTATTCCCATGTTCTGGGTTGCTGCCGAGGACCATGACTTTGCAGAGGTTGACCACATTTATGTGATTAACCGGGAGAAAAATATAGAACGCCTGAAGTTGGAATGCGAACCCGGCGGAAAGTATTCAGTCGGACATATCCCGGTAAGTGAGGCCGTTTTTGACCTTATTGGCAGGCTGGGGGAATGTACCAACCCCTCAGAATGGAAAGGGGAAATCCTGGCCCAGGTGAGTGCAATGGCCCGGGACAGCGCCAATCTTGCCGAATGGTTTGCCCGCATCATGGCCTGGCTGTTTAAGGACCACGGTTTGGTAATGATAAACCCGCTGCTTGTGGAACTGCGCCGCCTGTGGAGCGGTACATTTCAGGAATTACTTGCCAACAATGCTTCGGTTGCTGAAAAACTTGACACCGCAGCAGGCCTGGTACGGGACCTGGGTGTAGAGCCCCAGGTTGAAAAGGACCGGGACAATGTGAATATGTTTCTTTACATAGACGGAGAACGGCTGCCACTGTTCAGGTCGGGTGAAAGTTATGGCGTAAGGGGCCGGACAACGCAATGGACATTGGCGGAACTGCTGGCGGCGGCTGGGGAGACTCCTGAACTGTTTAGCCCCAATGTGGTGCTGCGTCCGGTGGCCCAGGATGTATTACTGCCTATAATGGCATATATTGCAGGACCGGGTGAGATTTCATATTATGCCCTTTATCGGGACATCTACCGGCTGTTTAACCAGAGGATGCCTGTTATTTACCCCAGAGCTAATATTTCCCTGCTGGAACCGGGTATTGCCAGGAACCTGAAGGAGTATGGCATCATTTTTGCTGAAGGAGTTGACGGCTTACAGCGCAGACTGCGGGAACAACTGGACGAGAGGGATGTGCTGGGCATTGATCCGATGTTTGATACCTATATCGCTGAGTTTGCTGACTCTTACCGCGAATTCATCCTGAAGGTGGCCGGAACAGATAAGGCACTGGCCGGACATGGGGAGGAAAGTCTTGGTAAGATTATGCACCAGATGGAATACTTCAGGAAGAAAACTCACCAGTGCCACCGGAAATCCTGTGATACCCTGATCAGCAGGTTTAATGCTGTGGAAAACCAGCTGTTCCCGCGTAACAACTGGCAGGAGAGGGTTTTTAACATTTTTCCGTACCTGTTCAAATACGGGACCGGCCTGATAAATGATCTGGCAGAACTCCCGCTGTTGGGCAATAATGACCATAAACTGGTTTACATTCCCTGAAATTATACCAGGGGCAAAATAAGGAAGGTATTTAGCAGGGGGCAAAAATAGAGGAAACAGGGCAGCAGTGTCGAATACTATCTTTATACAGAAGACATGAAAGGCGGCGATGTTTTGAAAAAGATATTTATCATCGACACAAATGTCTTGCTCCATGACCCATTTGCAGTTTTCAAATTCCAGGATAATGATGTTGTCATCCCATTGATAGCAATTGAGGAAATGGATAACCAGAAACGCAGGCAGGATGAGGTAGGCAGGAATGCACGCCGTGTCGCCAAGTTGATTGATGAACTCCGCCATAAAGGGAAAATATTTGAAGGGGTCCTGTTAGAGACAGGGGGGACACTGAAGGTAGAGTTAAACCACCAGAAGGTCCAGAATATGTGTGGCCCCATAGAGCAATTTAAGGCAGATAACCGGATACTCTGTGTTGCCATGGCCTACAAGGAAGAGTTTCCCGACCGGAAGGTCATTCTGGTTACCAAAGACACTTACCTCAGGATCAAGGCTGATGTTGCCGGAGTTGAGGCAGAGGATTACAAAACAGATAAGGTAAATATTGAGGAACTCTATTCAGGTGCCCTTGAAATAAAGGTGGTCCCTGAGCTGATCAACCAGTTTTACAGCAACAGTTTCCTCCCCTGGGAGAGGCCTGAGGATGACCCTGAGGAGCTGTTTTCCAACCAGTTTGTATCTCTGGTGGATATCAATGAAACCGGTCAGTCTGCCCTGGCCCGCTATAACCCGGATAAGAAAGGCCTGGTGCCGTTAATTCACGCAGGTGCAGAGGCCTGGGGCATCAGGGCCCGGAATAAGGAACAGCGTTATGCCATGGAACTGCTGATGGATGACAATATCAAGCTGGTCACCCTGGTAGGCCAGGCCGGTACAGGAAAAACCCTGCTGGCAGTAGCGGCCGGACTGGAAAAGACCATTGATGCGGAAAGTTACAAGAAGCTGGTGGTTACCAGGCCGGTAATACCTCTTGGGGGTGACATTGGTTTCCTCCCCGGTGACAAGGAAGAAAAGATGCGGCCATGGATGAGCCCTATTTATGACAACCTGGAGTACATTTTCGGAATCGGTAAAGAGACCAAAAGGGAGAAAATCGACAAGGGTGAACATGATAAGCCCAAGTCAAACAATATTGATACAATGATCCGTTACTTTAAAGACAAGGGTCAGCTCGAACTGGAAGCCCTGACCTATATCAGGGGCCGGACCATGCCGCGGCAGTACATCATTGTGGATGAGGCCCAGAACCTTACCCCGCATGAAGTAAAGACTATCCTGACAAGGGCCGGTGAAGGCTCCAAGGTGGTACTTACCGGCGACCCATATCAGATTGACCACCCCTATCTTGATTCCAGCAGCAATGGGTTGACATATGTTGTGGAAAAATTCAAGGGGGTTAAGCTGGCCGGTCACGTAACCTTTGTTAAGGGCGAGCGTTCTGAACTGGCCCAGATTGCGGCTGAACTGATCTAGATTTAGAGCACGAAAATTAAGAAGTGGCAGACATCTGCCACTTCTTAATTTTTCTTAACTTTTTGAATTGCTGTGGAATAGAATAAACCAGTAAAAGAGAGAAGGTGTAACACAGAAAGGGGTATGAAGATGGCACCCAGAATAGTAATTGACCCGGGACATGGCGGGCATGACCCGGGTGCACTGGGTAATGGTCTGCAGGAAAAAAATATTACCCTGGATATTGCACAGAAAATCAGGAACAGGCTGTTTAATTATGCTGATGTAAGCCTGACGAGAGACAGTGATGTATTTGTCAGCCTTTCCGACAGGGCGGCCTTTGCCAACAGGCAGGATACGGACCTGTTTGTTTCGATACATGTCAACGCAGGCGGTGGAACAGGTTTTGAAAGCTATATCTATCCCAATGCATCCGCTGTCTCCAGGTCCATTACCAGGGACATTTACCAGGCAGTGGCAGACTTTTACCTGTCGGCAGGTTTTCCTGACAGGGGGTTTAAAGAGGCCAATTATGCTGTTCTGCGGGAAACAGAGATGCCGGCGATTCTGATGGAAAATTTGTTTATTGATACAAGGGAGGATGCAGACCGTCTTCAGGACCCTCTGTTCCGGGAGAATATTGCTGCGGCAACGGCATACGGCATTATCAAAGCCCTGAAACTGACACCGAAACAGCCTGAAGAACCGCCGCACTGGGCTGCAGATTACTTCAGGCACCTCAGGGATGCGGGTCTGGTAAACAGCGACCATAACCTTGATTCCCCGGTCACCTGGGGGGAATTCTCCGCAGTAATCTCGAGACTGCTGGACAGGTTCAACAGGTCTATGCCTGCTCAGTGACGACAGCAGTTCCGCTTACAGTAACCATCAGCATACCTTCCCTGATGACTTCATAATCCAGGTCAACCCCGACAACGGCATTAGCTCCCATGCGTTCCGCCTTATCGGACATTTCCCTGATGGCGATTGTCCGGGCATCAACAAGCTTGGTTTCATAAGCCCCGGACCGGCCGCCGACAATATCGGTGATACTGGCAAACAAATCCCTGACCACATTGGCCCCCATGATGGCCTCACCGGCGACCAGTCCGAGGTATTGGGTGATTTTTTGTCCTTCAATATTGGGTGTGGTTGTAATAATCAAATTAAACACTCCTCCTCACGTTTAGTTTTTTTTTACTTTTTCCGGATATATTTTATTTTACCATAATCAGAGGTCAGGTATGTAGAAAAGCCTGTGCTCATTGCGAAATTTCTTAAAAAAAGATATAATATAAAAACAAGGTAAATAAACTCCGAGTTGACATGGCCTAAGACCTTTAGGGTACGGCCGGTCAACCGTTGCCGGGTGACCGGCAAAGGGTATCCCAGGAAACTGTGATGCCTCCCGTATTTGGAAAGGAGATTAGCGGTATCAGGACACCCCTTTCCCAGGGGTGTTTTTGCGCATAAAGGAGGTTAGAGAGATGGATGAGATTCCTGTAAGGGTTTTGGAAGCGGTAAAGGAAGCGGCTCCTGAAGGCAGGATAAGCTGTGCCGATGCCCATGAACTGGCAAAAAGGCTGGGTGTTGAATTGCTTCTAATCGGAAAAGCAGCTGACGAGCTGAAGATTAAAATAAAGAACTGCCAGTTAGGCTGTTTCTAGCATGATATACCGGTGAAAAATCCAAGCCTTTTTTAAAACGGAGGTTTCCAATGACTGAACTATTTAAACTTACAAGTGTTTCCGAAGCCTGGAAGGCCTTCAGGGATAATATTTCCCTCAACGGCCCGGCTGAGGAACAGGTGCCTGTACTTGATTCCCTTGGCAGGGTCCTTTCCCGGGATATTGTTTCCGGGGTAGATGTACCGGGTTTCACCAGGTCCACCATGGATGGCTATGCTGTCCGGGCAGCCGATACCTTTGGGGCTTCAGAGGCCATGCCTGCCATGCTGGAGGTTTCCGGTGAGGTGATGATGGGGGAAGAGGCCGGCAGCTGCCTGGAACCCGGACATGCAGTGAAGATATCTACCGGGGGAATGCTGCCGGAAGGCGCCGATGCCGTTGTGATGGTGGAGTACACTGAAGAACTGGACAGTCAGACAATACTGGTGGTACGGCCGGTGGCCCCGGGAGAGAATGTTGTCCAAAAGGGAGAGGACATTAGTGAAGGCCAGGTCCTGGTAAAGGTTGGGACAGTTATCAGGCCTCAGGAAATGGGCGCCCTGGCCGGCATTGGGATTACATCCTGCAATGTGGTCCGCAGGCCCCTGGTAGGAATATTATCAACAGGTGACGAGGTTGTGGCACCTGACAGGGAACCGGGTCCCGGACAGATCAGGGATATTAATTCATATGCCATTTCCGGACTTGTGGCTGAAGCCGGTGGACAGGCCGTAAACTATGGGATTATCAGGGACGATTTTACCAGGCTTGAGGAGACTGTGAAAAAAGCGGTGGCAGAAACCGATATTGTTGTGGTATCAGGGGGCAGTTCAGTCGGGACAAGGGATGTTACTTCAAGGGTGCTTGATTCCATCGGCAAGCCGGGTGTCCTGGTCCACGGGGTCTCGGTCAAACCCGGTAAACCGACTATCCTTGGGGTGGTTAACAATAAGCCGGTTCTGGGACTCCCCGGTCATCCCGCATCAGCAATGGTTTTGGCTGATATCTTCCTTGTTCCCCTGGTCAGGGCGATGCTGGGACTGGGTTTTACTTCCCCTGAGCGCAGGACTGTAAGGGCCGTTATAGGCCGGAACATGGCTTCAACCAGCGGGCGCCTGGACTATATCAGGGTGGCCCTGAAAGGTGAAAGCGGGGAACTGAGAGCTGAACCTGTACTGGGTAAATCCGGCCTGATTACGACAATGGTTAAGGCTGATGGTGTAGTCATTATTCCTATGGCTAAAGAAGGAATTGAGGCAGGAGAAGAGATTGAAGTAATTTTGTTTTAGGAAACTTCTGTTCCTTTTTGCCAAATCTGTTTGGGTTGGTGAGTAATTTTGGTGAAACGAAATGTTTATCTGGATAACACTCCTCTGGAAGAAGCTGTCGGCAAGTACCTGGACAGGCTCAGGGAAATTGGTGCCTTAAAACCCCTGTCCGGAGAACTCATACCGGTGGATGAGGCACTGGGGCGCGTTACGGCTGAACCGGTTTTTGCACAGGTGTCATCACCGCATTATCATGCCTGTGCCATGGACGGAATGGCAGTAAAGGCTGAAAACACCTTTAAGGCCACCGAAACCAACCCTGTAAGGCTTAAGGTCGGTTCAGGGGCATTTCCGGTGGACACCGGGGACCCGCTGCCAGATGGCTGTGATGCTGTAATCATGATAGAACAGGTACATTTAACTGCCGACAATGAAATTGAGATTATTGCCGCTGCCTCTCCCTGGCAGCATGTCCGGCCCCTTGGTGAGGATATCGTGGCTACTGAGATGATTGTTCCGGCCAATCATCTCCTCCGCCCCATGGATATAGGCGGGCTCCTTGCCGGAGGGGTGACCGAAATCAGGGTCTGCAGGCAGCCGGTGGTTACCGTGATGCCAACAGGCACTGAGCTGGTCCAGCCGGGGACGGAACTGAAAAAAGGTGATATCATTGAGTATAATTCCAGGGTAATCTGGGGTCTGGTCCGGGAGTGGGGCGGACATGCCGTGCGGTCTGCTATCACCGCTGATAAATACGATAACCTGAAGGAACAGATCTGGAATGCGGTTGAAGAGTCAGATATAGTTGTTGTCAATGCAGGTTCTTCCGCGGGCTCCGAGGATTACACCTCTGCCATTGTGCGGGAACTGGGTGAAGTTGTGGTCCACGGGGTTGCCATAAAACCCGGTAAGCCTGTGGTCCTTGGAGTTATTGCCGATAAGCCGGTGTTAGGTATTCCGGGCTACCCGGTGTCAGCCATTCTGGACTGTGAGCTGTTTCTAAAACCGGTGGTAACAGCCAAAGCCGGGATTTACCCGGCTGCAAGGCCTGGGCTGACTGCATCACTGTCACGCAAAATTGTTTCCCCCCAGGGAGTGGATGAGTTTGTCCGGGTAAAACTCGGCCGGGTTGGTGAAAGAGTCATTGCCACCCCCATCTCCCGGGGTGCAGGGGTACTAACTTCACTGATCAGGGCTGATGGTATCCTGAAAATCCCCAGGTTTGTGGAGGGACATGACGCCGGGGCTGAGGTGGAAGTTGAACTCCTGAGGGATAAAAATGAAATTGAAAATACCCTGGTTATTATTGGCAGCCATGATGTTTCCCTGGATATACTAGGTAATTTACTAAGACAGATGTATCCGGGGCGGAGCCTCTCTTCAGCCCATGTGGGCAGCCTTGGCGGCCTTTTGGCCCTAAGGCGGGGAGAAGCTCACCTGGCAGGGGTTCATCTCCTGGATGAGGATTCAGGGGAGTACAACATCGCTTATGTTGACAAATTACTGCCCGGGGTCCCGGTAGTACTGATTAATCTGGTTTACAGGGAACAGGGTTTTATGGTGCCCCGCGGCAATCCGCGGAGTGTGCGTACCTTTGTGGACCTGGCCAGGCCAAATATGAGGTTTATTAACCGGCAGAAAGGCGCAGGGACCAGAATTTTGCTGGATTATTACCTGAAAAAAGAGGGTGTTGACCCTGAGGACATTGAGGGATATGACAGGGAGGAGTACACCCATATGGCTGTTGCTGCGGCCGTTGCCGGGGGCAGCGCTGACGTGGGGCTTGGCATAAGGGCTGCTGCCAATGCCCTGAAGCTTGATTTTGTGCCTATAACCGAGGAGAGGTATGACCTGGTTATCCCACAGGCCCACTGGGATACCGGCCATATACAAAGCCTGCTGGGTGTCCTCAATGACCCCGGTTTCCGGACCGCAGTAGAGAGCCTTGGCGGATATAGTACCCGGGCCACAGGGCAGGAGGTCTTCCGGAGAAACTAAGTGTTCCTCACCTGAGCAAGGAAGGATGATTAGAATGAATGATACATTTCAACGCAAAATTAATTATCTCAGGATATCTGTTACCGACAGGTGCAATCTCAGGTGTGTTTACTGTATGCCTGAAGAAGGTGTGGACCTCACAGATCATAAAGAAATCCTGAGCCATGAGGAAATTATCAGGGTGATTAAGAGTGCCGTCCTCACAGGAATCAGGAAAATCCGTTTTACCGGTGGAGAACCGCTGGTGCGCAGGGGAATTACATCACTTATCGAGAGGGTTAACGAAATTTCCGAAATTGATGATATTGCCCTGACCACAAATGGAATACTGCTGCCTAAAATGGCGGTAGGGCTGAAAAAAGCGGGACTGAGAAGGGTGAATATCAGTCTGGATACCCTTTCGCCGGAGAAGTTCCGCCGCATCACCAGGGGTGGCAGGCTTAGCGAGGCCTGGCTCGGTGTGGAGACAGCCCGTGAAGTTGGCTTTGACCCGGTAAAAATAAATACAGTAATCATTCGCGGCTTCAATGACAATGAAATATATGACTTTGCCCGGCTGACCACTAAAATACCGCTCAATGTCCGTTTTATTGAATTAATGCCCATTGGGGTAAGTGATCTGGGGGACGGGGGGGGGTTTGTAGCAACTGCTGAATTAACAGAAATGTTACAGGACAGGTATGGCCTGGTCCCCGAAAAGGTTGCCGGGAACGGACCCGCTAAATCTTACCGAATACCGGGCGCCCCGGGGACCATAGGATTTATCAGCCCCATCAGCAATCATTTCTGTGCTTCCTGCAACAGGCTGCGCCTTACTGCTGAAGGACAGCTGCGCCCGTGCCTGCAGTCTCCGCAGGAGATTGACATGAAGACTCCCCTGAGGGAAGGGGCTTCAACTGAGGAACTGGCACAGGTCATCCGGTTTGCCATTAGCAGCAAACCCGAAAAGCATAATATGGAACAGGCGGGCTGGGCCGGGAACCGGCGCTGCATGACCCAGATAGGCGGCTAAGCAGGCTGCGAGTTAACAGGTAATGCGAGCTCTGGGTAAAATTTCTATGATGTATTGACAGGAGAGGATTCCATGAATGAAATGACACATTTCAACAAGGACGGGCGGGCCAGGATGGTAGATGTGACGGCCAAAAATGAGACTGTGCGGGTTGCCGTAGCCAGAGGGGAGATCAGGATGAAACCGGAAACCCTGAAAGCAGTCAGGGATGGCGGGATTGCCAAGGGTGATGTCCTGGCAGTGGCCCAGGTCGCCGGGATTATGGCTGCCAAAAAGACGGGCGGCCTCATTCCTATGTGCCACCCAGTGTTTATTACAGGGGCAGACCTTGAGTTTAGACCTGATGAAGCCGGCTTCAGGATAGAGATTCAGGCTACCGTGCGGACAACCGGCAAAACAGGTGTGGAAATGGAGGCCCTGACAGCAGTTTCCGCTGCCGGGCTGACCATTTATGATATGTGCAAAGCCATAGATAAGGATATGGTAATCGGAGAAATCAGACTGGTGGAAAAATCCGGCGGCAAAAGCGGCCGGTATTTAAGGGAAGGTGAAGAGAAATGGGTGGAAGAATTGTAGCTGTTTGTACCAGTGAAAAAAAGGGCATGCGGAAAAAGAATATCGGTGAGGGAATATTAAAACCTGACCACGGGCTTGAGGGTGATGCCCACGCAGGGGACTGGCACCGCCAGGTCAGCCTGCTGGCCCTGGAAAGCATTGAAAAAATGAGGGCAAAGGGACTTGACGTGAATCCCGGGGACTTTGCCGAAAACCTTACCACAGAAGGGTTGGTGCTTGTTGACCTGCCTGTGGGGACAAAACTCAGGATTGGCAGTAAGGCCCTGGGGGAAGTCACCCAGATAGGCAAAGTATGCCACGACAGGTGTGCCATCTATTACCAGGCCGGTGACTGTGTGATGCCCAGGGAGGGAATTTTCATTAAGGTCCTCCGGGGAGGCCCGGTAAAAGTAGGAGATACGGTGGAGTTAGCATGATAGGGGGACTGGTTTTATGTACAAAGTTGGAATTATTACAGCCAGTGACAAAGGCAGCCGGGGCGAGCGGGAAGATATAAGCGCCGGCGTGATCCGGGAAGAAGTTGCCAAAATAAACGGAGAGGTCCTGGAATATGTGGTAGTTCCCGATGAACGGGATATCATAAAGGACAAATTAATTGAATTTGTTGATGTGAAAAAGCTGGACCTTGTTTTTACCACAGGGGGAACAGGTTTCAGTCCCAGGGATGTTACGCCTGAAGCAACCCTGGCCGTGGTTGACCGGTTGGTGCCGGGAATACCTGAACTGATGCGCCGGGAAGGGTATAAGGTAACTCCAAGGGCAATACTCTCAAGAGCGGCTGCCGGGATCAGAAAACAGACCCTGATTATTAATCTCCCCGGAAGTCCCAGGGCTGTCCGGGAAAACCTGGGCTGGATACTGGAGGCCCTGCCCCACGGACTGGATATCCTCAAAGGGACAGATTCGGAGTGTGCCAGGTAGGCTGGATTACTGAAAAAACGGGCCACAAAAAAACCTGAAAAGCAGGGAATAAAATGTATATATTTATCTCAAAATGGAAATTATTATTTTGTAGGGATTTAATTGCATTTTAAGGAGATGCTTAATATAAAGAAATAAGATGATAATAGAAGAAAAATAAGGTAAGATTAATGTAAAATGAGATTTTGGACTAAAACCCTGTAATTTTGCTGATTACAGGCAGTTGATTTTCCAATTCTCATTTTATATTATAAATAGTGTATTAGCACTCAACTCTGTTGAGTGCTAACAATAAAAGAAACTTCTTAAATCCAATAAAGGAGGGGTCGTCATGAATGTAAAACCTTTGGGTGACAGAATTTTAGTAAAGCCTTTGGCTGCTGAGGAGAAGACCGCAAGCGGTATTGTACTTCCCGATACGGCAAAGGAAAAGCCGCAGCAGGGAGAGGTCCTGGCAGTAGGCAGCGGCAAACTTCTTGAAAACGGCCAGAAGGTAGACCTGGAGGTTAAGGTCGGTGACAAGGTCATTTATTCCAAGTACGCCGGCAATGAAATCAAGATTGATGGCGAAGAATGCATGATCATGAACGAAAGAGACATTCTGGCAATTATTGAGTAACAGTCAGGCCGATTGTCAAGTCAAGTAATCACGAACTCAGTTAAGTATCACAAACTCAGTTAAGTAATCAAGAATCCAAGTTCAGGGAGGTTGATTGATTGTGGCTAAGGAAATTTTATTTGCAGAAGAAGCGCGCCGTGCCCTGGAGAGCGGTGTGAACCAGCTTGCTGAAGCTGTCCGTGTTACACTGGGCCCCAAAGGCCGGAATGTTGTTCTGGATAAGAAATTCGGTTCCCCGATGATTACCAATGATGGTGTAACCATCGCCAGGGAAATAGAGCTGGAAGACCCGTTTGAAAACATGGGCGCTCAGCTTGTAAAAGAGGTTGCCACTAAAACCAATGATGTGGCCGGTGACGGTACCACTACAGCAACAGTGCTGGCTCAGGCAATTATCCGTGAAGGTCTGAAAAACGTGGCTGCCGGTGCTAACCCGATGATTATCAAGCGCGGTATTGAAAAAGCAGTTAAAGTGGCAGTTGAAGAAATCAAGAAAATAGCCAAGCCTATCGAAGAAAAGAATGCTATCGCCCAGGTGGCTTCAATTTCAGCAGGTGATGAAGAGATTGGCAACCTGATTGCAGAGGCAATGGAAAAGGTAGGTAAGGACGGAGTTATCACCGTAGAAGAATCCAAGGGATTTGTTACTACACTGGATGTTGTCGAAGGTATGAATTTTGACCGCGGCTATATTTCACCTTATATGATTACCGATACCGATAAAATGGAAGCCGTTCTGGACGAGCCGTACATACTCATCTGTGATAAGAAGATAGGCGCTATTGCAGATGTCCTTCCGGTACTCGAGAAAGTTGTTCAGGCAGGCAGGCCGCTGATGATTATTGCTGAGGATGTTGAGGGTGAAGCCCTGGCTACCCTGGTTGTCAATAAACTGCGCGGTACATTTACCTGTGTTGCTGTTAAGGCTCCTGGTTTCGGTGACCGCCGTAAGGCTATGCTTGAGGATATCGCAATCCTTACCGGAGGTCAGGTTATCTCAGAAGATGTGGGCATGAAGCTTGAAAATGCTACTCTGCAGCAGCTTGGTCGGGCCCGTCAGGTTAAAGTGAAGAAAGAAGAAACCGTTATTGTTGGTGGTATGGGTGACCAGGCAGAGCTGGAGAAAAGGATTGCCCAGATTAAGACACTGATTGAGGAAACTACTTCAGATTTTGACCGCGAAAAGCTCCAGGAACGTCTTGCCAAGCTGTCCGGCGGTGTAGCCGTTATTGAGGTTGGTGCAGCTACTGAGACTGAACTGAAGGAAAAGAAACTGCGTATAGAGGATGCCCTCAATGCTACCAGGGCTGCTGTTGAGGAAGGGATTGTTCCCGGAGGCGGTACTGCATATATCAACATTATTCCTGCCCTTGACAAGATTGAGGCTGTTGCTGAAGTAGCTACCGGTGTCAAAATCGTGAAAAAGGCTCTGGAAGAACCGGTTCGCCAGATTGCCAACAATGCCGGACTGGAAGGTTCGGTTATTGTGGAGAAAGTCAGGGCACAGGAGCCTGGCATAGGCTTCAATGCCGCTACCGAAGAGTATGTTGACATGATCGGAGCAGGTATTGTTGACCCGGCCAAGGTAACCCGTTCAGCCCTGCAGAATGCAGCAAGTATTGCGGCAATGCTCCTGACAACTGAGACAGTTGTTGCCGATAAACCGGAAAAAGAAAACCCCATGCCTGGAGGAATGCCTGGCGGCGGGATGCCCGGAATGATGTAAGAATAAACCAAGACCCCTGTTAATTCAGGGGTCTTTTGTATTATAACATTTCCATTAATTCTGTTGCTTCCCGGACCAGCTGATTGTCATTGCTGGAGAGAGCCTTGGAGACAATCAGATTCAGGTAGGAGGGGTTACCGGTATAGGCATACAGGGAGTCTATAATCCGAATTTTATCCTTCCTGGGAACCTGGTCATATAGTTCTGTAAGGAAGTTGACTGCCTCTTTTGAGTCCAGCGCTGCTACGGCTCTCATGGCCTCATGCCTGACCCGGGGGTTTTTGTCCAGGCACAGCATCTGAAATGTGGGCAGCAGTTTTGGGTCAAACAGAGATCCCAGTGCTTCTACGGCCCGGACCCTGACGACGGTTGCCCTGTCATCCAGGCACTTCCTGAGGATGGTCTTCCGGGTCCTGTGATAGAATCGTCCTATGCCCTGGACAGATGCTTCCCGCACATTTTGGTTGGTGTCTTTCAGGCCTTTCAGGAGGTAGCCCCTGGCTTCAGTTTGATAACAGTTAGCCATAAACAGCATGGCTTTTTTACGTATTTCCGCGTCTGGATGAGCAAGCTTCGGGATAATTTCCGGAAGGGCAGCTTCTTCCATACTGAGGAGTCCGGTAAGGGCACATTCACATGCTTCAGGTTCGGTGAAATAAATATCCAGGAGTATCTCCAGGACCTCTTTTTTGCCGGTCTTGCCAAGGAGTTCACACAGGTGTTCCAGGGTATGTATATCCAGAGACTTATACTTTTTGAAAAGCCTGAAGACTTCTTTATAACCTTTGTCACCCAGTTTAATCAGGGTGCGGAAGAGGTCATAGGCAAAAAAGTCATTAATGAACTGTTTCCCGTCAGGACCGTTCTCCAGAATGAGAAAGCGTTTTTTGAGGACAGGGATTACACTTTCGTCTTTTGATTCCCCGAGGGCAATGATTGCCTTGAGTACATTATATAAGTCATCATCATCCAGCCGTTTCAGGATGTGGGGGACCAGCTGCGGGTCAGGATGGAGAGTTGCTGATAACAGCGCATTCCATCTGATATTATGGTGCTCATATGTCAGGTGTTTGATTATTTCTTCGGGATCCCCGGTAACTCCGGTCCTTTTTCGGCAAAAGGCCACCTGCCTGTGGTGCCGGTCTTTGTAAATAATAAATTCATATCCGGGAAACAATTCGGGCAGCCTCTTTTGCCAGATTTCAGCAACCTTGGCTGCAGAGGCTTCAAAGGCTTCCAGGTCCAGCGTAATCCCGGAAAATTTGAATATATCCTCTTTGGCAAAATCGAGGTGTTCATGTGTGGCAAAGAGTTCATATGCAGTCGGGTTGCGCCTGGTGAACCCGTCATCCCAAACCACATCGGAATTAATACAGTCTTTTAACTCTGCATAGTCAAGAGAACTTAAGTTATCAAGATAATTCTTAAATGACCGCAGCATTTTTCGGTATTTAGCCAAATAAATCTCCTCCTGACTCAACTTTATATACTATTTCGGCAGATTATTCCTTTTCACCTTCCATATTAAAGTTATTTTTCTTATTTCAGGCCTTCTTTATAGTGGTTTAAACTAATAATTATAATTCAGGCAGGATTTCGGGGGGATTTAGCAGAAATTAGTAACATTTATATAATTTGTCCGACTGGGTGAGGGATATGAAGAGACTGCCAGTTGAAAAGGCTGAAAAAGGAATGGTTATAGGCAAGGCCGTTTGTGCTGCCGACGGTTCTGTTTTGCTTACTCCGGGCACTGTGATTAATGAATATCATTTAAAACAGTTAGCTGACTCCCAGATTAAGTGTGTTGAAATAGTCGATACAGACAGTATGGTGGCACCCCCAGTCTTTGCAGCAGCAGATGATGAGTTGACCAGGACAGAGATCACCCGGACGGTACAGTGCATTTTCAGGGAAATCACCCTCTCCAGCCAGCTGGACAAGGGTACAATTAAGCGCACAGTGGATAATATGCTGCGGATGGTGTTGAAAGACAGGGCAGTGCTGCTGCACCTTACCGAAGTCAGGGAAGTGGATACATACATATTCAGTCATTCCCTTAATGTCTGTATGCTTTCCCTGATACTGGGGCTGTTTCTTAAACTAAAGAGAGGGGAGTTGAAGGACCTTGGCATAGCTGCACTGCTCCACGATGTGGGACGGGCCAGGGTACCAAGGCACATTTTGTACAAGCCCAGTCCGCTGACAGTGAAGGAGTTTGCTGAAGTCAAAAAACATTCGGCCTATGGATATGAAATCATCAGGGAGTGTGACCACCTGCCTGAGCAGGTGACCCAGGCTGTCCTGCAGCACCATGAGCGGCTGGACGGTTCCGGGTATCCGGGAGGGCTCAGGGGAGATGAGATTGGGCTGTTTGCCCGGATACTGGCGGTAGCGGACGTTTTTGATGCCCTCCTGGCCGACCGGCCCTTCAGGGAGGCCTTTTTTCCTCACCAGGCAGTGGATATTATCAGCAATTCAAGCGGTCAGTTTGACCCGGAGGTCCTCAGGGTATTTATAGAAAATGTCGCCATCTACCCGGTTGGCAGTGTGGTTTCGCTGAATACCGGGGAAACCGGGGTAGTTGTGGATGTAAACAAAGGGCAGCAGACCCGGCCGGTGGTGCGGGTAATGTATGATTCCAATGCCGCCAAAATCCAGTCTATCATTGAAATTGACCTGTCCAAGAACCCGGAGACCTTTATAACAAGAGTACTCAGGGAAGAACAGGTCGAAAACATTATTTGCTGAAGGCGCCGCCGCTCAGGCCGAGTACTGACATGGCATCACTTACCTTAACCTGTGATGTGTCTGCGTGTTTGTCTTCATAAAACATGTCCAGAGCTGCAACAAACCAGTCCACATCACGGTATACCTGAACCCCGGTAATTTCCCAGTTAGACATAGCCCTTTTGACAACATCCTGTTTCTCTTTGTCCGACATGGCCAGCCAGGCTTTGCCATCGGTCTGTCCCGGAATTTTGTCCAGCTCTGTATCAGCAGGTAAGGGCTCATTACCGGAAGGCTCATTTTCCTGCGGTTGATTTTGAGACGGCTCATTGCCCGGCGATTTCTGCCCGGTTTCGGATACCGGCGGGTTACCGGAAACCGGCTGCCCTGCGGGGGCATTTATCCAGCTTAATGCTATCAGTATAAGAGTGATGATACCGACAATCGCCAGGGACACAATACTGAACCGGGACCAGTTTTTATCACTGATTTTTTTGCGGGACGGTTTATTTGAGGTGTTTTTGTTCTTAGCAGCAGTCACTTACAGACCTCCTGAATTTTTTATGTATTGCCACCTTAATATTAACATAACCCCACCGCCCAATCCAACAGAAAATTGTCCCTGTTGCCTTTGGGGGAGTAGTTTGCTATAATATTTGTTACAGCAAATTATGCCGAAGTAGCTCAGTGGTAGAGCAACGCACTCGTAATGCGTAGGTCGTGGGTTCAAATCCCATCTTCGGCTCCAGTTTTTAGACTTACAACCGCAAGTGATTGCGGTTTTTTGCTTTTTAAGAATAAAAAAACCGATCTTTTTTTCGACAGAGATTTGTGGCGAGGTTCCCGCGACTCCCCAGGATATTTGAAGCACCTGAGAGAAATTAATACCTGCTTTTATACAAGGCGGATAAAGGGGCTACCATTCGAGGGTGTCTTAGTACATTTTAACCCCCAAAACAGGCATTTTACCAAATATAAGCAGGGAAATGTAGAAAAATGTAGAAAAATGTGACATTACTGAATTTGATCCGATTATTAAGTGGGGTGGAATGTATGACATTGAAAGAAGGCAAAGCACAAATACCTTTGGAGGTAATGGAAGCCTACCAAAAAGTGGCCCCATACATGGGACAGATTACGTTTAATGAAATATCCACGGGAATTACCGATACGGAAAAGTTCATTGCATATTATAAAGGGACGTATCTGGACCTTGGGATCAAGGTAGGGGATCCGGTAAGGCCCGGTTCTCCGGCGGAAGTTGCCATGCGGGAAAGACGGCGGGTTATGAAGAACATACCCAGTGAGGTCATTGGCATTCCATACATAATCACGGCCTGCCCGGTTATTGCAGCAGACGGCAGGGTGGTTGGTGCTATAGCCACAGGGACCACTACTGAAAAGGAGACACTGATCAAGGAAACATCCGGCGCCCTGGCTTCTGCAATAGAACAGATAAATGCGGCCGCAAATGACCTGGTACGGGAAACAGAGAAATTTTCAGCCCTCAATGATGAACTGCTTGGATTTTCGGCCCGGACTCAGGAGGAGGTTGCCAATACTAATGAAGTGATTGAATATATCAAAGATATTGCTGATGAAACAAAAGTCCTGGGGATCAATGCATCCATTGAAGCTGCCAGGGCCGGAAATTATGGCCTGGGATTTGGAGTGGTGGCCAAGGAAATTCAGAAACTTTCGGCTAACAGCCTTAAATCTGTCAAACAAATCGAAAAGACCCTGGGAAATATTCAAAATACCATAGAAATGTTTGTTTCCAAGGTCGGTGAATTTAACAGTGTTGCCCATGCCCAGATGGCGATGACAGAGGAGACCTTTGCCACTATAGATGAACTGAAGAAAATGTCCTCTAACCTGATGGAATCAGTTAAAAATATTATCTGAACATTGTTGGCAATTATTTGGTTTTTCCCTGTTAATTGGTTTTTCTCATTTATAGTTGTATGATAAAATGTAAACAGGACAGCATACAACTGTGCTGTTTTTCTTTAAGGTCATATATCTAAAAGGATCAATGCCCAAAGTGAGCAGCATGGCTGCGGATTACAGGAGGTCTTCC
This sequence comes from Thermincola carboxydiphila, assembly GCA_016841325.1. Lineage (GTDB taxonomy): Bacteria > Bacillota > Thermincolia > Thermincolales > UBA2595 > Phosphitispora. Next base: position 47,767 of record JAENZJ010000008.1, on the reverse strand, counting down.
GGTGATAAGTTTTGATGATATAAAGAAGGATACCGAAATAGATTCATATTTCCAGGCCACTAATGTTTACCTTGGCCAAATGGGGGCCATTGTGCACGACTATGAGCATTCCAATACCGTGGCTGAAAACAGCAGGCGGATCCTGGAGGCCCTGGGATATCCCAAACGGGAAACAGAACTGGCGGAAATTGCCGGATACCTGCATGATATCGGGAATGTAATCAACAGGTATGACCATGGTCGGGTTGGGGCTGCCCTGGTATTTTCTTTTTTGCTGCGCATGGGTATGGACCCCGAGGAAATAGCAGTAGTTGTGTCTGCCATAGGAAACCATGAGGAACAGACCGGTAGTCCGGTGAGCAGTGTGGCTGCCGCGGTTATTATTTCCGATAAGGCAGATGTACACCGGGTGAGGGTCAGGAAAACCGATTTTTCCACATTTACCACCAGGGACAGGGTGAATTTTGCTGTGGAGCACAGCCTGCTCAAGATAGACCCAGACCTGAGGAAGATTACCATGGAACTTACTATTGACCTGGAAATCAGCTCAGTGATGGAGTATTTTGAGATTTTCCTTACCCGGATGGTTTTGTGCCGGCGGGCTGCCGGTCACCTGGGGTGTGAGTTTGAACTCCTTATTAATGAGGCCAGGTTTTTATGAGAGCACAGGCCGGAAAAAACCGGACAAACGAATATCCGTCCGGGAAATATACTGTTTTTTCCACCGCGATGGGGTGGATGGGGCTGGCCGGCAATGACAGGGGAATCTGCGCTGCTGTGCTGCCCAGGGAGACGGAAACTGAAGCCCGGGACGAGATTTTTTCCCTGGTGGGATTCATCCCTGATTTCTCGGGCCGCGCATTTATAGAAATAGAAAAGCTGCTCCAGGCCTATTTCAGAGGGGAAGATGTATGTTTTAAGTGTGACCTGGACTGGTCCTGGGCCACTCCGTTTCAGAGAAGGGTTCTGGAAACCACAGCCCTGATTCCCCGGGGGACCTGTCTGACATATGGGGAGCTGGCTTCCCGGATAGGGAAACCCAAAGGTGCCCGGGCCGTGGGAGGAGCATTGGCAGCCAACCGGGTACCTGTTATTATTCCCTGTCACCGGCTTATCGGTGCCCGGGGCCGGCTTGGCGGGTTTACCGGGGCCGGGCTGCAGTTAAAAGCACAGATGCTGGGGATGGAGGGAGTTAAGCTGGAAAGAATTTAAACATAAATTGCAAGAAAACAAGGGACATTGCTGTCCCTTGTTTTCTATGTGTGTATTTTTTCTAGTCTGCCCTTAATCCTTGGGGGGAGAGGGCTTTCTTGTTATCAAGTTTATCAAAACCTACACCTGTAGTAATTAGTTTTTCGGCGAAATGCAGAATTTAAAGGTTCACCGGTCGAAATCAGGTGCCGAATCAACTACAAGTGTAGTATATGAGGTATGTAATGGTATTCACTAATTGATTGATATATGGTAGAGTATAAAGTGGAACGGTACTACAATGTTTAACATATCGGCTGATAAAAGCCTGATATGAAATGTTAATGGAACAGGCATAAATTATTTTTTATATACGTAACAATATATTGTATGAAATGCAGGACTCTGTCATACGAGTGGAAGGAGGGATAAGGGTGCGTATCATCGGAAAAGATATTTCCGCCAGGTGGCTTGTTGCAGCTTTACTGCTCATTATCTGCCTGGTCATGGCAGGATATTACCTGTTCCCGGCTGCACCTGACAGCCCTCCCCGGGAAGTAATCGGCAAATCCCTGAGAAACACGGAAAAAGCAAAACAGTACGAATATACGATCAAAATGTCCACCACTATTGACGGCAGCGAAAAGCAGGTCAGCCATGTTGAGGGACGTCGCGAAAGCCCGGAACGCATACACATCAGTGGCCGTATTTTTGATTCTGAAGTTGAATTTTATCTGTTTGATGACAGTACTTATACCAAAGACCAGTTGAGCGGTGATTGGGTCAGGCTTACCGGAAATCAGGTTAACCAGCAGGAGATCTTTATGGCTGAGCTTAACCCCCTGGCCAGTTTTACTTACAGGGAACTGAAGGAAGCAGAATTCCAGGGGACCGAAGGGGACGGAACCTCAAAATTGCTGATCTATTCAGCTGTTCCTGTTATTGATAATCCATATATGGAGATACTCTGGAAGGATTTCAGGTATAAATTCTGGCTGGAACCCCGAAGCTTACGACTGGTTAAGGGAGAGGTTACCGCAGTCAGTAAAAACGATCCGGATAATAAACTGCGACTTGTGGTAGAATTACGCAATTATGACAGTAATATTAAGATAAAGCCTCCTGAAGTCAGGAACCAATAACCGCCTGGTTGGGGCGGATTTTTTTTGCCATGGGACAGGGAAATGAAACATAAGTATTTTTGTAAAAGGAATATCTAAACTCTAGAGGAATTTGATGGAATGTGTCGAAATTTTATTTTATGAACTCCATTACATTAGCTCTACTGCATAATTTCACCGGAGGTACTATATGAAGGCAATTCAGGAACTATTAGAAAAACTGAGGCAGAACATTCATACTGTCATTGTGGGTAAAACCGAAGTAGTTGAATTGATAATGATTTCTCTTCTATGTCGCGGGCATATGCTTCTTGAGGATGTGCCAGGGATGGGTAAGACAATGTTGGTAAGGACCCTGGCCAAGTCCCTGGGGTGTGCCTTTAAGCGGATCCAGTTCACTCCTGACCTGCTGCCTTCAGATATTCTTGGCGTCTCGGTGTATAACCAAAAGACTCATGAATTTGAATTCAGGCCGGGACCGGTAATGGCCCAGATAGTACTGGCAGATGAAATAAACCGGACCTCGCCGCGGACCCAGGCAAGCCTTCTGGAGTGTATGGAGGAAGACCAGATTACCATTGACGGGGTGGGCTACAAACTGCCTAAACCGTTTTTAATCCTGGCGACACAGAACCCTATCGAATATGAAGGGACATTTCCCCTTCCGGAAGCCCAGCTGGACAGGTTCCTCATCAAGGCCCACCTGGGGTATCCCTCGTATGACGAGGAAATGGAAATCCTTGACCGCCTGGAGAAAAGACATCCGATCACTGATATTAAACAGGTCTTTGACCTCAGTGAGTTGTTAAACCTCCAGGAGAAGGTGGCAAATGTACACATAGAACAGTCACTTAAGGATTATATTGTCAAAATCGTGCAGGTTACCAGACACCACCCTGATGTGGCTCTGGGGGCCAGCCCACGGGGGTCCCTGGCGCTGATGAAAACCAGCAAAGCCAAGGCAGGGCTTGCCGGGAGGGAGTTTGTCATTCCTGATGATGTCAAGTCCCTGGCAGGGCCCACGCTGGCACACAGGGTAGTACTAAAGCCTGAGGCGCATCTTAAGGGGAAGAACTCTGAGGATATAATAAAAGAGGTGCTGGCACAGGTTCCTTTGGATATATAAGTGCGGGGGTTGCATATGGAAGTTGGTGCAATTATAAAAGCTGTAATCTGGTTGGGGCTGGTGTTCCTTTATGCCTATATGGCCGGGGGAAAGGTGCCCTATTTTCTTTTTTACACCAGCCTGATTATTTTTGCGGTCGGTTTTGTATGGGCATCAATAAACCGCAGGGTAACTGCAAACTGCTATACAGAAACCCAGAGTACTCAGGTCGGGTCAAAGGTAAAAGTTATCCTTGAAGTGGAGAATCGTTCCGGGTGGCCTGTGCCCTGGGTTCAGTGCTGGGTCCGGATGCCAGGGACATTCTGTCTTCCAGATAATCTGGGGTGCTATACTGTTTCCCTGAGGCCCCATGAAAAGAAAGTCCTCCATGAGGAGCTTGAGTGCCGGCAGCGGGGCCGGTTTGGCTGGGGTAACATGCTGGTGCGTACCGGTGACATATTTGGCCTTTTTACCAGTTCGCAGCATATAGGGGAAATCAGAGAAATAGCGGTTTTGCCCGAAATATATGACCTGGGTGATGACCTGAGCAAAATCTACTCCCAGGGGTTGGGCATAATTCCCGGTTCGGTAAGAAAGGGACGCAGTGGCAGCGAATTTATCGGAGTAAGGAAATATGATACCGGTGACGGGATCTCCAGAATTCACTGGAAGGCTTCAGCAAAGTCCCAGAACCTCCTGGTAAAGGAGTTTCAGGAAAACAACAGTTACGGTTTCATGATAATTCTTGATGCAGATGAGAGGCATCACGCCGGGAGCGGACCCGAAAGCAGTCTGGAAAAAGGGGTAACCCTGGCGGCCTCACTGGCAGCAATGGGAACACGAAACAATTACGGAACAGGTATTGCTGTCTCTGGGGGAGAAAGTGCCCATATACCCATAGGATATGGCAAAAGCCATTTTAACCTGATTTTGGAAACTTTGGTGGGCGTCAGGGCACAAGCTGGTCCTGACTCCTGGGAAAGGTTCAGTGAGTCCGTTTTTGCCGGAAAGAAATGCGGCATATATGTGATAACAGGTTTCATTGACAGCAATTTTGGGGACAGGCTGGTCAGGATGAAGAACCGGGGCTGGGAAATAGTTGTCTTCCTCCTAAAAACGGAGACCTTCGGTGATTGGGAAATCAGGGCTGAGAGCAGGCAAGCTGAGAGCAGGCAAGCTGAGAGCAGGCAAAAGGAAGTGCTCCGTTTGAGGGCGGGGGGCATATCTGTGGTTATGGCAGACCGGGATACTGACCTGCGGTTGCTGTTTAGGGGGCTGGAGTATGGCAGCTGCTAAGGGAACTAAAGGAACAATGCTGCTACCGGTATTGATTTTCGGGTACCTGGAGACTTTGCGCCAGGCAGTTTTTCATGCCTTTGGCTGGGCCGGCAGCGGACAGGCCCTGACAATAAGTGTATTGATAGTTTTGCTTTACCAGTTCACGGATTACTTTTACCCCTCGGGAGTCAGGAGGAAGGTTACCGGTTCAGCTGCCGTCCTTTACGCCGGTATGGTCTGGTATGTTAACCGTTCTAACGGACCCGGGGAAATTTCCAGGGCAGGGGAGGTTCTTTTTGGCCTGCCTGATTTCGGATTGGGGTCCATTAGTCCCGAGTATTACGGGGCATTCTGTTTTTTTGTGGTTTCATTTTATGCCCTCCTGGTTTTCCTGATAACAGGATATATTATTGAAAAGAAGAACCTGACAGAGATGTTGTTTTTCGGTATGCTTCTCCAGGGTGTGGCGGTTATTGTTTCAGGGAAAGGCATTATGGGATATGTGGCTTTAAATGTCTGCTGCAGTGTCGGACTAAGGAGCCAGGTCTGGCTGCTGGAGATGGAAAGTGATTTCCGGGTGAGGCAGGTTCGGGGAGCCGGGCTCAATATCAGGTCATGGAGCTGGGTCAGTCTGGTATTCATAACTGCAGTTGTCATGGTTACATCAATGCTGCCGGCAGGAAAACCAAGGATAGACCTGGCTGCCACCGGGAACAGGATTGCCATGCAGGTAACCGGTAATTCTGCAGCGGTAAGACAGGCAGCTGCCGGGAGTTATGATTTATTCTGGAAGAGGCTGGAGAATTTTGATTTAAAAGGTGAGGTGGCAGCTGATAACAGGCCTGTTATGTATGTCAAGTCGACACAGCCGTTTTACTGGCGCGGTGACACTGCGGATTTCTATACCGGAAAGGGCTGGCGAAATACCCTTGTGCCCCGCAGCCTGGGTAATGACGAAATTTCTAATCCCTACTCACGGAATGTGGCTGTGGATAAGGTAGAACAGGTTTTTGTCCTGGCGCCGGGGGTCAGCTCACAGGTAATTTTCAGTCCCGGGCTTCCGGCAAAGGTGGAATTGCACGGGGAAGACATCATGACTGACGCCGGGGGCAACATATATACATCAGGCTTAACTTCAGGAGGCACATACAGGGTTGTGTCCTATATCCCGGAACGTGACGAGGCCAGACTCAGGCGGGGTACTGCAGAGTATCCCCTGGAAATAAAACAGTATTACCTCCAGCTTCCCCAGAACCTCCCGGAACGGGTCGGCAGACTTGCTGAAAAGCTCACCATGCATGCCCGGAACTCCTATGACAAGGCGGTCATCCTTGAAGACTACATTTCGTCAAATTATGCCTACAACCTTTCAGTAAAGCCTGCTTCCGGTTCCCGTGATGTCACTGACTATTTTCTCTTTGACCTGAAAAAAGGATATTGCACATATCACTCTACGGCGATGGTGGTAATGCTGAGGTCAATAGGGATTCCGGCAAGATGGGTCAAGGGTTTTACACCAGGAACATTTGAACCTGAATCAGGGGTTTATGAGGTAACCATGGGTGATGCCCATTCCTGGGTGGAGGTTTATTTTGCTGATTATGGATGGGTGCCTTTTGAGCCGACTCCGACTTTTGCCCTTATCGGAGCAGGTACTGCACCCGGTGAGACTGCGGTTACGACAAAAAATTCCGGACCGGGAGAAGATTTACAGGGGCTCTCTCCGGAGGAGATTCTGGATATAGAAGATGATGGATTTTCCTGGGGGGCGGCGCTTGTTTCCGGCTTTATAATTGTGGGTGCCGGGTTCGGGTACTATTTATGGCGCACCAGGGGTATATTTAGAATTGGCACCGGGGACCGAATCAGGGATATGTACATTTCTCTTGTGGAACTGCTGAGCCGGAGGGGATTCCCGCGGACATCCGACCAGACCCCCTTTGAATATGTGCAGGAGTTGTACGGTAAGGTTCCTGAAGATGACTATGCGGGTATTTGTGCTGTTACCAATGCATACCTTGCTGATAAATATGGGAAAAGGGAGCTGAGCAGAGAGGAGTTTGAGGAGGTCAGGTCGGTTTGGCGGGCTCTGGTAAATAAGTGGACCGAAAAGCCCGGGGATTGACAACAGGTAAGTGACTCTGCTATGCTTTGATATGTAGTATATGCAGATTACTTTGGAGGTAAGTCAATGGTAAACGATGTGGAAAAGTGCCTGATCTCCAGGGAACAGATTGCTGAGAAGGTTGCCCAGCTGGGACAGCAGATATCCGGGGATTACAGGGGTAAGGACCTTGTTGTGGTGGGAATCCTAAAAGGTGCGGTGGTATTTTTAGCTGACCTGGTCAGGGAGATTTCTATACCTCTGCATATTGATTTTATGGCTGTTTCCAGTTACGGATCCTCCACTGAGTCTTCAGGAGTGGTCAGGATACTCAATGACCTTGACATGAGCATTGAGGGGATGGATGTGCTCATCGTTGAGGATATAGTGGACACCGGTCTGACTCTCAAATACCTTGTGGAGAACCTGAAAAACAGAAAGGCTGCTTCGGTCAGGGTCTGTACACTTCTGGAGAAGCCTGCCCGGAGAAAGGTTAAGATTGACATAGACTATAACGGTTTCGTAATTCCGGATGAATTTGCGGTTGGTTATGGTCTTGATTATAACAATAAGTACCGCAATCTTCCGGGAATTTATGTGCTAAAAAAAGAAGTATACTCCGGTTAAAGGGAAAATAAAACAAAAAGGTATTGAGGGGGATAAACAGGGATGGCAAGAGATAAAGAACTTATACTGGTCGTCGATTTCGGTGGGCAGTACACTCAGCTGATTGCCCGGCGCATCAGGGAGTGCAGGGTGTATTGTGAGATAATTTCTTACCGCACCCCTGCTGCGGAAATTGCAGCAATGGAACCCAAGGGTATTGTTCTTTCCGGGGGGCCTTCAAGTGTTTATGCCGAAAATGCCCCTGTATGTGATCAGAAGATTTTTAACCTGGGAATACCTGTCTTAGGGATTTGTTACGGCATGCAGCTTATGGCCCAGGTCCTGGGCGGCAATGTCAGCAGGGCTGATAACCGTGAATACGGGAAGACAAAGCTGCAGGTTCTTGAAAAGGACAGCCCTCTCTTTAAGGGACTTCCTGAAACCCTTCAGGTATGGATGAGTCACGGTGACTTTGTAGCAGCACCGCCGCCGGGATTTAAGGCAATAGGCCGTACCGGTAATACCCCAGTGGCGGCACTGGGCAGTGATGAAAAGAAACTGTATGGAGTGCAGTTTCACCCGGAAGTGGTTCATACTCCTGAGGGCCAGCGAATGCTGGAGTTTTACCTTTTTGATGTCTGCCGCTGTTCAGGAAACTGGACAATGGAGTCCTTTATTGACCAGACTGTAAAGGAAGTCAGGGAAGCCGTAGGTGATAAGAAGGTGCTCTGTGCTTTAAGCGGCGGGGTGGATTCATCGGTGGCTGCCGCGCTGGTCCATAAGGCTATTGGGGACCAGCTGACCTGTGTCTTTGTTGACCATGGACTGCTGAGGAAGGATGAAGCCAAGCAGGTAATTGAGACCTTCCGCAACCAGTTCCATATCAATCTTATTGCTGTTGATGCTTCTGAAAGGTTTCTGGACAAGCTTGCCGGGGTAACTGACCCGGAACGGAAAAGAAAGATCATTGGAAATGAGTTTATCCGCGTATTTGAGGAAGAGGCCCGTAAACTCGGCGAAATAGACTTCCTTGTCCAGGGGACCCTGTACCCTGATGTTGTTGAAAGCGGTACAGACACCGCTGCCGTTATTAAATCCCACCATAATGTGGGCGGGCTCCCAGAGGACATGGAACTGGAACTTATCGAACCACTGAAGTGGTTATTTAAAGATGAGGTCCGCCTTGTCGGAGAGCAATTGGGGCTGCCGGAACGAGTTGTCTGGAGGCAGCCGTTCCCCGGACCCGGTCTTGCCATTAGGATACTGGGGGACATCACAAAAGACAAGCTGGATACTTTAAGAGAGGCAGATGCCATCCTTCATGAAGAAATAATTAAGGCCGGCCTCTACCGCGAAATCTGGCAGTTCTTCGCAGTCCTGCCCTCCATGCGTTCCGTTGGTGTGATGGGTGATGAGCGGACCTACAGCTATACCTGTGTGCTGCGTGCTGTGACCAGCCATGACGGGATGACGGCCGACTGGGCCAGGATACCCTATGATGTGCTGGAGAGCATTTCATCAAGGATTGTGAATGAGATAAAAGATATCAACCGTGTTGTGTATGACATTACCTCGAAACCTCCGGCAACTATTGAGTGGGAGTAGGGGAAGAGTCAGGAAAATCAAGTTTGGCGGGGTTTACGAGAGTTTAAGATTTGGAGTGGGGGTAATGATTTCCTCGTATTTTCGAGGAAATCATTACCCCCACTTTTGTTTACACTTCATCAGCGGCTATTTTCTGTCCAAATTTATTGGGTTTGAGTGTATGACCGTGGAATGAACAATTCGTTCAATAACGACTAATGACCTATTGAGAAAGATGTTTGTCAAGTTCCTCCATCAGGAATTGGATGTTTTTGATAACCTCTGCAAGTATGGGAAGGTCAAGGGGTGGTTGTCTAATCCACCGATGTTTAAAATAATGTCTGAAACTCAGTGGTGTAATAATGTTTTAAAGGTTAGAATTGAGAAAATGGGGAAACTATAAGATTAATATTATAAAGGGGATTTAACCATGTCCAAACATTTGATATATCCAATTTATACGGGTATACTGGCACTTTTGGCTTTTGCCCTTGTTCCAAGAAAGGAAATCCGCCGCCTGGCAATTTACGCAATAGTTTTTGGCGGGATAGCCGATGTTTTGGCAATTCTGCTTTTTACAAAAGTCCTTGGTATGGGTGGATACATAAATTTTAAATATTTCGGAGCCTTTGGAATACCTTTGTTTCCGCCAATGGCCTGGACAGCCTATTATATTATGTTTTTATATATCATGCCTCAGAATAAACCCTGGAAGTACATTTTCCCGGTAACTGCGGGATGCTTTAGTTTATATTTTTCATATGTCTTACAGGAAATGGGTATTTTCAGGTGGAATTACGGAAGTCCCGTCCTGCACCTGCTTATCATTTACCTTCCCTGGGAGTGTTCGGTTGCCTGGGTCTATTTAAAGGCGATAAAGGGGAAAGGCAAATAAGCAGCAGTGAAACCCAAAAAACTGTGATAATACAGACAGGACCTGTTGACATCAGGTAAAAAATAGTCTAAAATAAAAGTATACTAAATGAGTAAACATTACGGTAACTAATATGCACACAAATCAGGTATCGGTATGCTATCATAGTATGCCTGATTTGGCCAAATAAAGCGGCAGGAAAGGTGGTGGAGATTTTTTTTAGGGACAAAGTATACTCCGATGGTAAACAATATTGAATGGAGGGTTTTTACGTGTTGGATGCATTGTTTCTTTCCCGATTTCAGTTTGGTTTGACTGCCTTTTTTCACTTCTTTTTTCCGCCAGTCTCAATTGGCCTGGCTACTATTCTGACTATTATGGAGGGCATGTACTGGCGTACCGGTAAAGAGGTTTACGACAAGATGGCCCGGTTCTGGTTTAAGCTGTTTACCATTATTTTTGTTGCCGGTGTTGCCAGCGGGATAACCATGGAGTTCCAGTTTGGCACCAACTGGTCTGAGTATTCCAGGTTTGTAGGTGATATATTTGGGGCTCCCCTGGCGGCTGAGGGGGTCTTTGCCTTCTTTTTGGAGTCAACTTTTTTGGGCCTGCTGGTCTTTGGCCGGGACAGGATCGGCCGAAATATGAGGTTTTTGGCCACATTTCTGGTGACTCTGGGCAGCACTCTGTCAGCTTTTTGGATTATCGTGGCCAACTCCTGGCAGCAAACTCCCACCGGTTTTAAAATCGAAGGGGGAAGGGCAGTTTTGACAGACTTTTTTGGGGCCGTCTTCAATCCATCAACTATACCCAGGTATCTCCATACAGTTGATGCCGCTTATATTACCGGAGCTTTCTTTGTGATGGGTATCAGTGCTTACTTCCTGCTGAAGAAAAAAAATCTGGAGATTGCCAAACCATCCATGAAAATTTCTGTTCTCTTTGTACTGGCTGCCCTGTTACTGCAAGGGGTCCTGGGAGATATTCATGCCAAACAGGTTGCCCATACCCAGCCGGCAAAGCTGGCTGCATTTGAAGGGGCCTGGGAGACCAGGAGCAATGCCCCTCTTAACCTGATCGGCTTCCCCAGTGCGGCAGAGGAAAAAACGAGTCTGGAAGTGGGGATTCCCGGCCTTCTCAGCTGGCTTGTTGCGGGAGATACCGGGGCAGAAATCAAGGGACTTAAAGAGTTTAAAACAGATGAAAGGCCCCCTGTAGCTGCTACATACTGGTCTTACCGGGCCATGATATTTGGGGCTGGCTGGCTGATACTGCTGGGTTTGTGGGGCGGCTGGCTGGCATGGCGGGGCAGGATTTATAACCATACGTTATTCCTGAAACTGGCCCTTTACTCAATGTTTGTGCCCATGATGGTGAACATGTTTGGCTGGATGGCTGCAGAGATCGGGCGCCAGCCATGGGCGGTCTACGGCTTGCTGAAAACTGCGGAAGGCGTTTCACCGCTTCCGGCGTACCAGATACTTCTGAGCATTATCATTTTTACTCTGGTTTACAGCCTTTTGGCAGCAGGGGTGGTCTATCTGATTCGTAAAGAGATAAGAACAGCCATGGGGCAGACTGAAGCTGTTGGACCCATGGAATCCCCGGACATGGCTGTTAATGTGGAGGTGTAATATGATGGATTTAAACACAATCTGGTTTTTGCTAGTTGGAGTATTGATAATCGGTTATGCCATTCTGGACGGTTTCGACCTGGGGGTGGGCATTCTGTATCCTTTCCTCAGCAGGAGTGAGAGGGACAAAAAAGCCCTGATTAATTCCATAGGGCCTTTCTGGGATGGAAACGAGGTTTGGCTGCTCACCGGCGGCGGCGCCCTGTTTGCTGCTTTTCCGATGGTTTACGCCTCTGTTTTCAGTGGTTTTTACCTGGCAATGATTCTTGTTGTGGTTGGACTTATAATGCGCGCAGCAGCCCTGGAATACAGAAGCAAGTCAGGCCCGGAATGGTATGGCAGACTGGATATACTGTTTTTTGCCGGAAGCCTGATACCTGCCCTCCTTTTTGGAGTAGCTGTGGGTAATGTTGCCAGGGGTTTACCCCTGGATGCAGGCTACCATTATACAGGCGGTTTCTGGGCCCTGTTAAACCCCTATGCCCTGCTAACCGGCTTGTTGGGGCTGGCAGCCTTTATTATGCACGGTTCGGTTTATACAATTTTGAAACAGGACGGAGACCTGAGGGTAAGGTCTCAAAGACTCTTCCCCAAAGTCTGGCTCACCTTTGCTATTCTTTATGCAGTGGTAACGGGTTATACTTACCTGACAGCACCTGGTCTTTTTGCTAACTATGCAGCATATCCGGCTTTATACCTGGTTCCCCTGTTGACAGTTACCGGTATAGTAAGTCTGCCCATACTGGTTAAGCAGGGAAAGGAAGGTTTGGCCTTCCTGGCTTCAGCTGTAGTTTTCGGGACCATGATTCTTACCCTGGCCCTGGGGATGTTCCCCAACCTGGTGCCAGGCCTGAATCCGGATTTAAGCCTTAACATCTATAATGCGGCTTCTTCGCCGTTAACCCTGAAGACTATGCTGGTTATTGCCCTGACCGGGGTTCCAATCGTACTCTTTTATACTGTTTATGTCTACAGAGTATTTGGCGGCAAGGTCTCCCCGGACCAGGACGGATATTAATTCATTTTACCCCTCTTCCCGGGGGGTATTTTTTATTCAGGAAGGTTCATTTAGGTAGCTTTTTTGGAGATCAATAAATTCCCCTGAGTATCTAACTGGGCAAGTCCAACCTGATTCTTATAATCAGTAATACCCTGTTTTTGGATTTCCTGCATTAACCATGTCTCATCGAGATTCACGTGTTTCAGGTTTTTCCTCATTATTTCCCCATCCATGATCAAGGGAATTGTCAACCCCTCATACTTGGTGGCGATGTTTAAGTCACTTGGCTGGACAGGGCGCTTTTGCGACCTGGGAAATGCAGATATATTTCCCTGTGGTTCAAAAATGGCAAACTCCACATCAGAAACTTTGTCATACCCTTTTTGTCTTAACAGCCCCATAAGTTGGTTGAGGCTTAAAGTATTATGTTTTAAGGCATTCATGTCTATTTGCCCGTTTTGAATCACTACTGTTGGAGTATGTTCCAATATCGGTGTTAATTTTTTTACCAATGATAATCGGGATACAACAATAATTAAAAAGACAAGTAATCCGGTACCCCAAATTGCTTTTGTGGTTACCTTGGTTACCAAAGGCTCAGCCGCAACTGTTGATAAAAGTATTATTCCAGCCATTTCATAGGATGTCATTTCTGCAATTGCTTTTTTGGATAAAGCCCTTGCTGATAAATAAGTGAAAAAGAAGATGATTAATACTCTGAATGAATAAGAAAGAAAGTTCTCCGTTTTTTACCCTCCTAAGGACCGGGAAAGGCAACTGTCGTAGATTGTAATGCCGATTTCAGAGCCCCGATGTGTTCAATAACATCGTCTTCCTGATGTTCAACCAGCGCTTTAGCCTGACCTATCAGATTATCTGCCACCAGTACTTCTTCACTCCCGTTTGCCATCTGAATTACAAGTTTAGATCCTTTCCACTGGGATTCCAATTGGGACATGGATGCCTCGGCAGCACTCCAGTTTTCAGACTCAACTGCCGACTCCAGGCGGTTTACTGTACTGAGCATTTGTTGTTTCGGGATTGAAACTTCAAAAAGGACCCACAGCAGAACAAAAGCAAACAGTAAAGTCACAGATATCCATGTCCGAATGGTAAATCTATCAAACATTGTTATTCACCTCTGAATAGTGTGTAAAATTAAGCAGACCTGAAATGGTCTGCTTGTTTGTTTGCTGATAATTCTCATGCTCCTTCGACCGGAGGAAATACCGCCCGCCTGACATACTTATGATAAATCCATTCTCCAACTGCCAGGACTGCAGCTGCAATAAGGGCATCAGTAAAGGAAATATCAGCATCAGGCATGATCCAGTTGAATGCCCAGATTGTGAATAATGCCAGTCCGGCATCAGCAATTGTGGCGACAGTATTGTTAGTCTTGTCGAGGACAAACAAATCCCCTATAAGATAGGCTAACAGGGTTACTGCCAGGGCAACATACAGGATATTTACTATGGAGAGGTCAGTTAAATATCCCAGGACGACTTCCAATACCACGGCTATCATGGCAAATTTAATTACAAGAGCTAAAGCATGCTTCATTTATTCACCTCCTCCTCTGCTGCCTTAGTGTTAATCTATTTCATTCTGCTGCCTCCAGCCTGCCATTGTTGGCATTAGCTGTTTCTTCCTGATTAAAGATTTATTCCTAAATATTGTTTTCTGACAGGGGCCAAAATATTCTTTAATTCACATCGGAATATTTGTCAGGCAAATAATTTTGGTGTCAAATGCTAACAATAATTCCAGGTGGGGATGCAAATGTTAATCAGTGAAGTCTATGTTGAGGTTGTGAGAGCAGCTATTGGGTTTTTCACCCTCCTGATATTCACGCGGGTTTTGGGGAAACAGCAGGTAAGTGAATTGACTGTTTTTGATTATATTTTAGGCATCACAATCGGTTCAACGGCATCTTCATTAACAACCGACCTGACCAGCAGTGTTTTACCCCATTGGGTGGGACTTTTAACATGGGTAGGATTTGCTTTTTTAATGCAGCTGGCAAGTGTTAAGTGGCGTAAAGCCTCCAAGTTAGTTGACGGAGAGCCGTCGGTAGTTATTATGAATGGCATGATCATGGAAGATACCATGCGAAAGATGCGGTATACTGTTTCTGACCTGTTGGAACAACTGAGAAGCAAGGATATTTTTGATATCAAGCAGGTTGAGTTTGCTGTTCTGGAGCGCAGTGGAGAGATTTCTGTGCTGAAGAAATCACAATACCAGCCGGTAACCCCAAATGACCTTAACCTAAATACAAAATATGACGGGCTGCAAACAGTAATCATTTATGACGGAAAGGTACTGGAGCAGAACCTGAAGCATCTTAATCTCGACAGGGTTTGGCTGCAAAGCGAACTCACCAGACACGGGGTCAGTGATGTTTCTCAGGTCCTGCTGGCATCACTGGATACCCAGGGGACGCTCTATGTGGACAAATACAGGGACCACCTGGTAAAATTGAACGACTTGAGTGATTAGAATGGGTTTAACTAAAAGAAAAAATGCCAAATCACAAAAAATTTCGTCCTACTTGCTGCCTATAATGTTACTGGGCATTTTCCTGGCAGTTATGGTTTCGGGTCCCGTCCTGAAAGGACCGCTTGATACCAGGCATCATATCTCGCAGACTTTTGCCGTAATTGAAAAAGACCTGAAGGAAAAAAACTGGTCCGGGGCAGCGGCCAATACCCATATTTTGAGGTCTTCACTGAATGAGTCATTTAAAATCCTCCGCTACAGTGTGGAACTGGATGAAATGGCAGACCTGATAATTAACCTGGACCGTATCGAGGGATACATTCAGGCCAATGACGAAAAAGGCGCCCTGGGTGAGCTTTATGAAGCCAGAGGGCACTGGAGGGAACTGGGAAATTAAAAAAAAGAAAGGCCCGCGCCTTTCTGACAGGGAGGAATTCCGGTGGTGTTAATAAAAACAGTATTTATTGCCTTTGCAGCTTACTGTTATGTGCTCTTTTTAGTCAGGGTGGTCGGCAGAAAAACAATGTCACAACTGACGTTTTTTGATTTCATCCTTGGGGTGACACTCGGTACCTTAACAGCAAATGTGGTTCTGGGGCCCGACCGTATTTCAGCCCTGCTGTCGCTGACAGTATTCAGCCTGCTTACCGTGGCGGTGGATTATCTGCACATTAAGAGTTTTGCCATGAGGAAACTGTTAGACTCAGAACCTCTGGTCCTGATTGAAAATGGTAAGATAATTGACCAGAATCTCCGAAAGACACGGCTTTCTTTGGATGAACTCCAGATGCAGCTGAGGCAGAAAAATGTGTTCAATATAGGAGATGTTGAATTTGCAGTCATTGAAACCAATGGCAAGGTATCTGTGCTTCCCAGGTCCCAGAAGCAGCCCCTGACCCCCTCGGATTTAGGGATTCCCACAGCTTATAAAGGCCTGACACGGGATATTATCATAGATGGACACATTATGTATGATAACCTTTATGATGCTTATCTGGATGAAAGCTGGCTCCTTGACAGGCTCAAAGAACAGGGGGTCAGGGATGTTAAAAACGTGGTTTATGCCGGTCTGGATACGGTAGGGAACCTGCATGTGTCGGAAAAGTACCGGCAGGGGGAGCATGAAGGAAAACACGGGATTGAATGAGGGGCCGCTTAATTAATGAGCGGCCCCTTACATATAACAGAATATCTATTTATGGAATAATTGGACAAACTTCTGGGCGGCCAGAGATACCGGGATTCTCCGGTGGGTGATGATACCCAGTTTCCTCTGGGGTATGGTTTCTTTGATGTTGAGTACAAAGACTTCTCCATTGGCCAGTTCCCTGGCAATATAATCCCTGACTACAAAAGATATGCCGAGGCCGATTTTTGCCAGTTCCACCAGCAGGTCGACACTTCCCAGCTCTATCTCGGGAGTCAGGCTGATGCCCTTTTGCTTAAGATAGGAGTCGATGAATTCCCTGGTAATAGTATTTTTCT
Source organism: Thermincola carboxydiphila (assembly GCA_016841325.1). Classification (GTDB taxonomy): domain Bacteria; phylum Bacillota; class Thermincolia; order Thermincolales; family UBA2595; genus Phosphitispora. The sequence continues at coordinate 31,283 of JAENZJ010000008.1, read as the reverse complement.
CCAGCATCAGGAGGGGATAAGCAGCGAGTTCTTCAAGCTGCAGTACCCTGTCTTGAAGTTGGGCGAAATTGTTTCCGGCAATAAAAACATCCTGAATCTCTTTTAATTCCCGGATATTATGATTCTTATCCATTTTTTGCGGAATGTTGACAACTATAACATCCACTGCCCCATTATTCAGCAGTTCAATACACATAGGTGAGGTGCGGTTAGTGACCTGGATATTGATATTGGGATATAGGCTGATGAATTTTTTGAAATATGGCAAAAGGTAGTATTTGCAGATGGTGTCACTGGCCCCTATCCTGACTTCACCGCTTTCCAGGGAACGCAGTTCACTGACCCGCCGTTCCCCGGCCCTGATAAAATTAAAAGCCTGAGAGATATACTCAAACAGCATTTCACCTTCCCGGGTCAGCCTGACCCGCTTGGTATTCCTTATAAAGAGCCTGCAGTTCATTTTCTCTTCAAGGAGTTTAACTGACTGGCTGACCGCCGACTGGGAGATATACAGCCGGTCTGAGGCCGAAGAAAAGCTCAGGTCCCGGGCCACATAATAAAACACCTTGTACAGCTCAAAATTCACATCCACGCTAACCGCCTCCATATATTAACTGAGCTAATAAAATACATTAGAATTATTAACTATTCTTATTAATTTTATTATGTTACAATTGTATTTGTAAAGAACAAATTGCGGGAGGTAATACTGATGAATTCCGGTGTAAGACGTATTTATGTGGAAAAGAAGCAGGGCTTTGATATTGAAGCCCGCAACCTTCTGGCCGACCTCAGGCAAAACCTCGGCCTTAAAGGCCTGAAAGCGGTAAGGATGATTAACCGTTATGACGTATGTGGAATTACCGGTGAAGAATACCGGGAGGCGCGAACCACCATTTTTTCAGAGCCGCCCGTTGATTATGTATATGATGAAATTCTGCCGGCACCGGTTGCAGGCAGCAGGGTATTTGCCATGGAATACCTGCCGGGACAGTATGACCAGAGAGCAGATTCTGCTGCCCAGTGCCTGCAGCTCCTGAGCCAAAGGGAAAAACCGGCTGTAAGCTCCGCCAGGGTGGTCATCCTGGAAGGGGAAATATCTGATGCTGATTTTGCCAGGATAAAAAGCTATTGCATCAACCCGGTTGACTCCAGGGAGGCCTCTCTGGACAAACCGGAAAGCCTGGATATTGAGTGTGCGGTGCCTTCAGATGTTGCGGTGATTACCGGGTTTATTTCGAAAACTGAATCAGAGCTGCAGGAGTTTTTTGACAGCATGGGCTTTGCTATGAGCTTTGATGACCTCAGGTTTCTCAGGGATTATTTCCGGGACACTGAGCAAAGGGACCCGACCGTCACCGAACTGCGTGTTATTGACACCTACTGGTCAGACCACTGCAGGCATACTACTTTTCTTACAGAAATCCGTGAGGTGGCAGTCGAACAGGGAGACTTTACGGTTCCGGTGGAGACCGCTTACAGGGAGTATTTGCAGTCAAGGGAATATGTCTATGGCGGAGGGGCTGAACAGGGAGAGAAAGACTTCTGCCTGATGGACCTGGCCCTGATGGCAATGAAGGAGCTCAAGAAGAGCGGGAAACTCAATGACCTGGACGAGTCAGATGAGATAAATGCATGCAGTATAGCTGTGACTGTTGATGTAGACGGAAAAGACGAAGAATGGCTGGTAATGTTCAAGAATGAAACCCATAACCACCCCACTGAAATTGAGCCTTTCGGAGGTGCGGCAACGTGCCTGGGAGGGGCTATCAGGGACCCGCTGTCAGGCAGGTCTTACGTATACCAGGCAATGAGGGTTACCGGCAGCGGCGACCCCAGGGCCGGAATAGAAGACACCCTGCCGGGGAAACTGCCCCAGCGGAAGATTACCACCGAAGCAGCTGCAGGCTACAGCTCTTATGGCAACCAGATAGGGCTGGCTACCGGTCAGGTGGCTGAAGTTTATGATGAGGGGTTTATTGCCAAGAGGATGGAAATTGGAGCGGTCATCGGCGCTGCGCCCAGGAGAAATGTGGTCAGGAAGGCCCCGGCAGAAGGTGACCTGGTCATCCTTGTAGGCGGCAGGACAGGCCGTGACGGGTGCGGAGGGGCTACCGGTTCCTCCAAGGAACATGATGAAGAATCTATCCTGACCTGCGGGGCCGAGGTGCAGAAGGGGAACCCGCCTGAGGAGCGGAAAATTCAGAGGCTCTTCAGGGACCCTGAGGTCAGTACCATGATTAAGAGGTGTAATGATTTCGGAGCCGGTGGAGTATCTGTGGCCATAGGTGAACTGACTGACGGCCTGGAAATAGACCTTGATGCCGTACCGAAAAAGTATGAAGGGCTTGATGGGACAGAGCTGGCCATCTCCGAGTCTCAGGAGCGGATGGCAGTGGTAGTGGCAGCTGCTGATGCAGAAACCTTCATAGACAGGGCGCGCCGGGAAAACCTGGAGGCAACGGTTGTGGCCAGGGTTACCGCAGACCGGAGGCTGAGGATGTCCTGGAGGGGCCGGAATATTGTAGATATAAGCAGGGATTTTCTGAATACAAACGGTGTGAAACAAAACACTACTGTCGGGGTGGCTGCACCTGATGCAGGCAGGAATTTCTTTAATATTATTCCCGAAACAGTTGCCCGGGAAGCCGGAAACCTGAAGAAGGCGTGGCTGGCAAACCTCAGGGAGCTTAATGTTTGCGGGCAGAAGGGCCTTGTGGAGATGTTTGACAGTACCATCGGCGCAGGTTCGGTGCTGCTCCCCTTTGGGGGCAGGTACCAGTTGACCCCGGCTGAGGGAATGGCTGCCAAGATTCCCCTGGTGTCGGGTGAAACCAGAACCGGTACTTTGATGGCCTTTGGCTATAACCCGAAACTGGCCTGCTGGAGCCCGTTCCACGGGGCTTTATATGCTGTTGTGGAGGCTGTTGCCAGGATTGTCGCCCTTGGCGGGGATTACAGCAGGGTCAGGCTTACCCTGCAGGAATACTTTGAAAAACTGGGCACAGACCCGGTCAAATGGGGGAAACCCTTCAGTGCGCTCCTGGGGGCCTTTTATGCCCAGAAGAAGCTGGGCATTGCGGCGATAGGCGGTAAGGACAGCATGTCAGGGACCTTTAAGGACCTGAATGTCCCGCCCACCCTGGTTGCTTTTGCCGTGGATACCGTCAACGTGGAACAGGTGGTTTCCCAGGAATTCAAGAAACCGGGCAGCCGTTTGGTCCTGATTCCGGCACCCAGGGATGAAAATGAGGTCCCCTGCTTTGACAGGCTGAAAGAAAACTATACCAAAATCCACCAGCTGATTCGGCAGGGGCATGTGCTGGCTTCACACTCGGTACGGGGCGGCGGCCTGGCTGAGGCTGTAAGCAAAATGTGTTTCGGGAATAAGATAGGTATTGAATTTGACGGACCGGTAACCACCCGGGAACTGTTTGCCCCTGATTATGGCTCTATAGTCCTGGAAATTAATGCAGGTGTTGATCTGGATGACCTGTTTGGCGACGTCCCCTTCAGGGAACTGGGCCGGACACTGGAACAGCCTGTCATCAGGATAAGTACTGTTGAAAAAAGCCTTCATGATGTTGAAATCAGTCTTGATGAAGCAATTGAAAACTGGACTGCTCCCCTGGAGAGGATTTTCCCCACCCGGGTGGCTGCTGAATGGGATTCCCAAAAACCGGCACAGGTGTCCTGTAACCGGAGAAATACCGCCCGGCCCAGGCTGACTCTGGCCCGGCCCAGGGTCTTTATTCCCGTGTTTCCGGGGACCAATTGTGAATATGATACCACCAGAGCATTTGAAAGAGCCGGAGGCACAGTGGAAACCCTGGTTATCCGGAACCTGTCCCCGGAAGAAATAGAGCTGTCTGTTGACGCCATGGCCAGGGGTATAGACAAAGCCCAGATAATCATGATTCCGGGTGGTTTCAGCGCCGGCGACGAGCCTGACGGTTCGGGAAAATTTATTGCCACTGCTTTCAGGAATCCCAGGGTCAGGGATGCGGTGATGAACCTCCTGAAAAACAGGGATGGACTGATACTGGGGATCTGTAACGGCTTCCAGGCGCTGATCAAGCTGGGACTGGTGCCATATGGGGAAATCACTGAAATCACTGCAGAGTGCCCCACACTGACCTTTAATACCATTGGCCGACATGCCTCCTGTATGGTGCGGACAAAGGTGGTTTCCACCCTTTCACCGTGGTTTGCCAATGCCAATGTAGGTGATGTGCACACAATTCCTATTTCTCACGGTGAAGGCAGGTTTGTCGCCGGTGAGGAGCAAATCAGACAGATGATTGAAAATGGCCAGGTGGCTACCCAGTATGTTGATTCTGACGGCAAACCCACTTATGATATTGCTTATAATCCTAATGGGTCACTGCATGCCATTGAAGGTATTACCAGTCCTGATGGCAGGGTCCTGGGCAAGATGGGTCATTCGGAGCGGATCGGTTCCCATGTTGCCATAAATGTGCCGGGAGAGAAAGACCAGAAGATATTTGAGGCCGGTGTGGCCTATTTCAGGTAAGATTTTTATTGGGAGATTGTAAGACTATTGGTTGAATGAAATTTGTATGTTATGATATAATAAAAATAAGCAAAAAAAGGTGATAACTGGAGAAACATAGATTAATTAACGTTGAATTGGCTGAAAGCAAATGTTACTTGTGAAATCTGCTATTTTTGAATATTTATCCGGTGAGGTGAAGGAATGGAGATACCGATATTAAAGGGGATCACAATTATATTTGCACTGTCAGTAGTGGTTTTGTTCATCTTCCACCGGTTGAGGATTCCGGCAGTTGTCGGTTTCCTCCTGACCGGGATACTTGCAGGACCACACGGGTTTGAGCTGGTAAATGAAGTCCATGAGGTTGAGATGCTGGCTGAGATTGGGATAGTCCTGCTCCTCTTTACCATTGGTATAGAATTCTCTTTTGATGAACTGCTGCAGATTAGAAAACCTGTGCTCATGGGCGGTTCCCTTCAGGTGTTTCTTACTACGGCGGTTGCCTTTGGAATATCTGCCTCCATAGGATTCTCACCGGAAAAGTCCTTGTTTATCGGTTTCCTGATATCCTTAAGCAGTACGGCAATTGTCCTCAGGCTGCTCCAGGAGAGGGCTGAGATTGACAGCCCTCACGGGCGCGCGACCCTGGGGATCCTTATTTTCCAGGATTTCGCCATTGTCCCGATGATACTGTTAACCCCTCTGCTTTCCGGACAGGGCGGCAACCTTGCCGAATCCATGATTGAACTGGCTGCTAAGGGCATGATTATATTTATCCTGGTAATTGTAAGCGCCAGGTGGGTTGTACCCTATGCCTTGCACCAGGCTGCCCGGACGCGAAACCGGGAAATTTTTCTGTTAAGCATTGTAGTAATCTGTCTGGCGGTGGCCTGGCTGACTTCCAGCGCCGGCCTGTCCCTGGCCCTGGGCGCCTTTCTGGCAGGGCTTATCATATCGGAATCAGATTATAGCCATCAGGCCCTGGGCAGCATCCTGCCGTTTCGTGATGTGTTTACCAGCTTCTTTTTTGTCTCCATAGGAATGCTGCTGGATGTAGGTTACCTGATGCAGCATCCCCTGCTGGTTGCTGCCGCAGTTACGGGAGTGGTCCTCCTGAAGGCTGTTATGGCGGGTTTTACAGCCCTCATGATGGGTTTCCCTATTCGGAGTACGGTGCTTACGGGGCTTGCCATCAGCCAGGTGGGGGAGTTTTCTTTCATACTCTCACGCAGCGGTGTGGAATATGGTCTGCTCAGTGGGGATAACTACCAGTTGTTCCTTGCTGTCTCCATACTTACCATGGCCGGGTCTCCCTTTGTCCTGGCTATTGCTCACAGGCTGGCGGACCGGGTTGTCAGACTGCCTCTCCCCGAAAAGCTGGTTTCCGGAAGGGGATATTCGACACGGGAGATTGCCGAGGATCTGAAGGACCACCTGGTCATAATCGGTTTTGGCATCAATGGCCGCAATGTGGCCAGAGCCGCTGCGGCTGTCAATATACCTTATGTGGTCATTGAAATGAATCCTGACACGGTCCGGGATGAACGTGAAAATGATGAACCCATTTATTACGGTGATGCCACTCATGAAGCAGTTCTGGAACATGTCCATATTAAACAGGCAAAGGTTGCTGTGGTGGCCATTTCCGACCCGGCGGCCACCCGGAGGATTATTGAAGTCGTCCGCAGGCTCAACAAAAGACTGTGTATTATTGTCAGGACCCGTTATATTCAGGAGTTAGAGGCCCTGCATGAACTGGGGGCCAGTGAGGTTATTCCCGAAGAGTTTGAAACCTCTGTGGAGATTTTTACCCGGGTGCTCAATAAGTATCTGGTGCCAAGGGCGGAAATTGAGAGGTTTATCTCTGAAGTGCGGGCTGACACCTATGAGATGTTTCGCAGCTATTCACGGAGACCGGTGCATTTGACGGAACTGAAACTCCAAATGCCTGATTACGAAATCGGTTCATTCCGGGTAGAGGAGAATTCAAAAGCGGCAGGGAAGAACCTGCAGCAAATAGCGCTCAGGAAGAAGTATGGCATCACCATGCTGGCAATAGGGCGTGACGGGAAATTCAGGGCAAACCCCCACGGGGAAGCTCAACTGCTCCCGGGGGATGTGGCCGTGGTTGTCGGGCCCCGTGACAGGCTGGCTAACGCTGCCGATCTGTTCGGTGCGGGTCAGCAAATCGGATGAGATGAGGAATTTTACCGTACCTGACGAAAGTCCCTAAAATTTACCTAGGAGGCCGTGGAAATGGTTTTTTACCACCAGATTTTTAACAGGGTTTTCCGGAAGACCAGGGAGGAACTAAAGGATTCGCATCCACAGGGGGCATCTGTGAGGAAGAAAGTGGTTTCCAAAAATAAAAAGGAACATAAACTAAAAATTAAGACTAAACCAGGCGAAAAATGAACCAGGCTGTTTTGCTTGACATTGCTTCCTGCCCTTGTTAAGATATAACTGTAACAAACTGAATCTTCGTAGGTTCCGGGACATTACCGGGGACACGAGAGAAAGTGTACCTAGGGTTCCGCTGATTTTAGTATCAGGCCAGGTCCAAGTGGTACAGGCGCCAGTATGCGCCACACCGACGGGATAAAAGCCCAGACGGGTAGGTTTCACTCGATTGTGATAATCTGCTCGCCCGGGCTTTATTATTTATTATAAATTAATTTGAAAGGTGGCAAACTTAATACAGCCAGCATAAAAAAGAAAGGGGCTGTATTAAGTTGTTAGAGAGGTTATTCAGGTTCCGGGAGCTCGGGACAGATACCAAGACTGAAGTTATTGCAGGTTTGACCACATTTATGACAATGGCATATATCCTGGCAGTTAACCCGATTATCCTGTCAGGCGCCGGGATGGACTATAATGCAGTATTTATTGCCACCGCTCTGGCGGCAGGGGTAGTCACGATTGCCATGGGGCTTTTTGTGAACTTTCCGATAGCCCTTGCCCCGGGAATGGGCCTTAACGCTTACTTTGCGGCAGTTGTGGCCTCAGGGCAGATGTCATGGCAGGTGGCCCTGGGGGCTGTGTTCCTGTCAGGTATCATTTTTATTGTGCTGACTGTTACCAATATACGCCAGATTTTGGTTGATGCTGTGCCCAACTCACTGAAAAGGGCTATTACAGTAGGTATTGGGCTGTTCATTACCTCTATCGGTCTGAAACTGTCAGGGCTGGCGGTGGTATTTATCGAGCTGCTTCCCGGAGAGTTTGGCGGCAGTTTTGAGAGTATTGCAGAGTCCGGCAAGGGGGTCATTACACCCAGTGAATGGGCAGCAAAACTGGGTATCATTTCAGAGGGACCTGCCCTGCTGGCTGTGATAGGACTGCTGCTTTCAGGACTCCTGCTGGCCAAACGGGTTAAAGGGTCTCTGCTCTGGGGAATCATTATCACCACACTGGCGGGGATCCCATTAGGGGTCACCGATATTAAGGGCTTTAGTTACAGCCTGCCTTCATTTCAAAATCTGGCCATAGGCAAATTGGACATCATGGGCGCCCTGGGAGCGGGACTCCTGACAGTTATCCTGACATTTACTTTTGTGGAACTCTTCGATACCTTTGGGACACTTATCGGTACTGCCGGAAAAGCGGGCCTGCTGGATGAAAGGGGCAATAATCCCAGAATCGGGCGGGCCATGCTGGTGGACGCCTTTGGCGTCAGTTTCGGGGCCCTGATGGGGACAAGTACCGTTACCGCATATATCGAGAGTGCCGCGGGTATCAGTGAAGGGGGTAGAAGCGGTCTTACGGCAGTGACCACAGGAGTCATGTTTCTCCTGGCAATACTCCTGGCACCGTTTTTCATCCTGATCCCCAGTGCGGCTACCGCACCGGCCCTAATACTGGTAGGGCTGCTGATGGTCTCTGCTATCAGGGACATCGATTTTGACAATATGGCTGATGCTATTCCGGCATTCCTCACGATCGTTTTCATGCCCTTTACAGCCAATATCGCCAATGGCATATCGGCAGGCATCGTTACTTACGTCTTTTTAAAGGTAACTACCGGCAGGCCCAGGGAGGTCCACTGGCTGATGTACATACTTTTTGTACTGATAGCTCTCCGCTATGCATTCCTGGGAGGAGAATGAAATACAGTGAAATACGCCGGATTTACCCTTATTAATAAGAGGATTATAAGATAATTTGTTGAAAAGAGTACTATCAATTTTCTGAAAACGGAGGGACAGATTATGGCTAAACCATTGGTAGGCATAGTTATGGGAAGTGATTCTGATTTAAAAATAATGAAGGAGGCTGCCAAAATCCTTGCTGAACTGGGCGCCGAAAGTGAAGTCATTATTTCCTCGGCACACCGGGTGCCGGAACAGACGGCTCAATATGCCAGAACTGCCGAATCCCGCGGCCTGGAGGTTATCATAGCCGGGGCCGGCATGGCTGCCCACCTGCCTGGGGTAATAGCTGCCATGACTCCCCTGCCGGTTATCGGAGTACCTATCCAGTCAGGGGCCCTGTCGGGAGTTGATGCCCTTTATGCTATAGTACAGATGCCTCCGGGAATCCCTGTGGCCACAGTTGCCGTCAACGGCGCCAAGAATGCCGGTATCCTGGCGGCCCAGATCCTGAGCGTTAAATATCCCCAAATCAGGGATAACATCAAAGAATACAAGGCCAGAATGGAAAAAGAGGTTCAGGCCAAGGCTGCCAGGCTGGCAGAACTGGGGATAGACGGCTATCTGGAAAACAGCAAATAAGCACTGATTATTATTCGATATTACTCTGAAATACTGAAAAAATGTACGGAGGTACCACGCAAAATGATTGAACGATATACCCTGCCTGAAATGGGGAAAATATGGACTCTGGAGAACAAGTTTCAGAAGTGGCTTGATGTTGAAATTGCTGCCTGTGAAGCCATGGCCGAGCTGGGGCAGATACCTGCCGAAGCCGTCAGGGTCATCAGGGAAAAGGCCGCTTTTGATGTAAAACGGATTGATGAAATTGAAAAGGTCACCAATCATGATGTGATTGCATTCCTGACTAATGTGGCCGAAAATGTCGGTGAGGAGTCCAAGTATATCCATATGGGAATGACCTCATCAGATGTAGGTGACACGGCCCTGTGCCTGCTGATGAAAGAGGCGGCAGAGCACCTGCTCCCTAAACTGGCAGCCCTGAGGGAAAAGCTGGTGGAAAAGGCCGCAGAGTACAAGTACACACCGATGATAGGGCGGACACACGGAATACATGCCGAACCCATGACCTTTGGTATGAAGATGCTGTTGTGGATCGCTGAGACCGACCGCAATATTGAACGACTCAAAAGGGCAGTGGAAACCATTAGTGTGGGTAAACTGTCCGGGGCTGTAGGGACTTATGCCAACATTGACCCTGAAGTTGAACGAAGGGTGTGTGAGAAACTGGGCCTGCAGCCGGCCGCGATTGCCACACAGGTAATCCAGCGGGACCGGCATGCCGAGTATATGTCAACCCTGGCGGTAATAGGCTGTTCACTGGAGAAGATTGCCACTGAGCTGCGCAACCTGCAGCGTACTGATATAAGGGAAGCTGAAGAGTATTTCGCCAGGGGCCAGAAAGGGTCCTCGGCAATGCCGCATAAACGAAACCCCATTACCGGTGAACGCATCAGCGGCCTGGCGCGTATTTTGCGGGGTAATGCCCTTGCTGCCATGGAAAATGTGGCCCTCTGGCATGAACGGGATATCTCACACTCATCAGTGGAGCGGGTAATTATCCCTGACAGCACCATCCTTCTTGACTACATGCTGCACCTTACCATAAAGATCGTCAGCAACCTCCTTGTTTATCCGGATGCCATGATGGAAAATCTCAATAAGACCAAAGGGCTTATTTATTCCCAGAGAGTCCTGCTGGCACTGGTGGATAAAGGGGTTTTGCGGGAAACGGCCTATGAACTGGTCCAGAGAAATGCCATGGAGGTCTGGCGGACCAAGCAGGACTTCCTCGACCTGCTGCTGAAGGATGCTGATGTGGTCGAATTGATTCCTGCAGAAGAACTCCGCAGCCTGTTTGACTATAATTGGTTCCTCAGGCATGTGGATACGGTTTTTCAGAGGTTTGGACTGTAGTGGGTTCCCGGAAATGACCGGGAATAGAGTGTGGTGAGGCATTGTGACGATTTTCCGCACTGCCGCCTATGAGTCTAAGCTGCCACCCCCCGGCATCAAGGCAGCGTCCCCGAACTCGATGGCTCATGGGGCCTGTCTTACATGATGGCCGCCTCTCGTTTTGGCGAGCCAAAACTTCCCGGCGGCCTTCGCCATCTTCGGACATGCGGGGACTCCCTGCCTTGATGCCGGTGAGCTTACAGCAAGACTCATAACGGCGGCAGTGAAGTTTGTTTAAAAAGTAAATTGTTAAAAGAAACTTGTTGAAGAGTAAAAGGAGGTAAGAGAATATGGATATTCAAAAACTGGAACAGCTGCACGAGGGCAAAGCCAAAAAGGTTTATAAGACCAATGACCCGGACCTGTACTGGATAGAGTACAAGGATGATGCCACAGCCTTTGATGGCAAGAAAAAAGGGACCATCATGAACAAAGGAATCCTTAACAACAGGATATCGATACACTTCTTTAACCTGCTGGAAGATAAGGGGATTGTCACTCACCTGGTGAACCAGGTCAATGACAGGGAGCAGATCGTCAAAGCAGTTGATATCATCATGGTTGAGGTTGTGGTCAGGAATATTGCAGCCGGGTCGTTATCCAAGAGGATCGGGCTGCCGGAAGGGACCATGCTGCCTAAAACGGTGCTGGAATTTTACTATAAGGACGATGCCCTGGGTGATCCGCTGATTAATGACTATCACATTGCGGTACTTGACCTGGCAACTCCGGGTCAGATAAAGGCAATGTCTGAAATGGCGCTTAAAATCAATGATATTCTCAGGGATTACCTTAAGGACAAGAAAATCGACCTGATTGATTTTAAACTTGAATTCGGTACCCACAAAGGGGAGGTTATCCTGGCTGATGAGATATCTCCCGATACCTGCCGTTTCTGGGATATGGAGACCAGGGAAAAACTGGATAAAGACCGTTTCCGCAGAGACATGGGGAATGTTGAGGAAGCCTACCGGGAAGTTCTCAGGAGACTGACCGGGGAAACCCTGTAACAGATATACCCCGGGCCAGAAGAATAAATGGCGGAGGAATAAAAATGTTATTTCAAACTGACCGGTTTAACAGGAAGAACAGTGACATTGACAAACCTGAAGAGGAATGCGGTATTTTTGGCATTTACGGACCGGGACTGGATGTATCCAGCCTCACCTATTACGGGCTGTATGCACTGCAGCACCGCGGTCAGGAAAGTGCCGGGATAGCCGTATCCGACGGTTCAGTTATCAGCCTGCATAAAGATATGGGCCTGGTCCCGGAAGTCTTCTCTGATGAAATACTTCAGAAGCTGCAGGGCAGGATGGCACTCGGACACGTCCGTTATTCCACAACGGGTTCCAGTCTGGTGCTGAATGCTCAGCCCCTGGTGTGTTATTATTCCAAGGGAATGATTGCCCTGGCCCATAACGGGAACCTGACCAATACCGCTGACCTCAGGGAGCGACTGGCCCTGGAGGGCTCGGTATTTCAGTCCACCATCGACAGTGAGGTTATTGTTAACCTGATTGCCCGCTACAGCCAGGGGTCTATCGAAGACGGCATCAAAATGACCATGAAACAGATCAGGGGAGCTTATTCCCTGGCCGTCATGACTGAGGACAAACTTATCGGGGTCCGCGACCCCTGGGGGGTAAGACCGCTCTGTATCGGAAGACTTGGTGACGCTTATATCCTGGCATCCGAATCATGTGCCCTGGATACTGTTGGCGCTGAACTGGTCCGTGATGTGGAGCCAGGGGAAATTGTCATTATCAGTGAAGCCGGTCTGGTGTCACATAGGACAGAAACTGAGGAACGCAAAGGGATGTGTATTTTTGAATATATTTACTTTGCCCGTCCGGACAGTATAATTGACGGTTTTCATGTCAGTGAGGTCAGGCGTGAGATGGGAAGACAGCTGGCCCGTGAATATCCCGCTGATGTCGACATGGTGATTCCGATACCCGATTCGGGTAATGCCGCTGCCCGGGGGTATGCCCTGGAGAGCGGGATACCATTTGAAGACGGCCTGATGAAAAACCGGTACATCGGGAGGACATTTATCCAGCCGAACCAGGCCATGAGGGACCTGGCAGTGAGGTTAAAGCTGAATCCCCTGAGGAATGTCCTCAAAGGCAAGAGGGTCCTGATGATAGATGACTCCATTGTCAGGGGCACTACCAGCGGGAAAATGATTAAAATGGTGCGGGATGCGGGTGTGCGGGAGGTCCATATGTGTATCAGTTCCCCCCCGATAGAGTGGCCCTGCTACTATGGGATAGACACGTCTGACAGGGATGAGCTGATTGCGGCAAGGCTTCCGGTCGATGAAATAAGGAAACACATCGGGGCCGACGGGCTGCATTACCTCAGTATGGAAGGTCTCCTGAAGGTATTTGGCAGTCCGCGGAATTTCTTCTGTACCGCGTGTTTTGACGGTGATTACCCGATAAAGGTTGCCGGGCAGGCAGGTAAGTTCTGCCTAGAAAACGGGAGGAAATGCGTATGAATGAAAGCAACAGGAAGGGCCTCACTTATGCCGATGCCGGTGTGGATATAAATGCCGGCACCGAGGCAGTAGAGCTGATGAAAGAGCATGTAAAAAAGACTTTCAGGCCGGAAGTGCTGGCTGACCTGGGCGGTTTCGGGGGTCTTTTTGCCCTGAATACTGCAAAGTATAAGGAACCTGTTCTGGTTTCCGGTACTGACGGTGTAGGGACCAAACTTATGGTGGCATTTATGATGGATAAACATGATACAGTAGGCATAGATGCTGTGGCCATGTGTGCCAATGATATACTGGTACAGGGCGCTGAACCCCTTTTTTTCCTTGACTACCTGGCAGTGGGCAGGCTTGTCCCTGAAAGGGTAGCAGATGTTGTTAAGGGTATTGCAGAAGGATGCCGCCAGGCGGGTTGTGCCCTGATTGGCGGGGAAACTGCCGAGATGCCCGGTTTTTACGGTGAAGATGAATACGATATTGCCGGATTTGTTGTCGGGGTAGCCGACAGGCAGCGCATTATTGACGGGAGCCGGATTGTTCCCGGAGACTCGGTAATCGGGCTGCCGTCTTCAGGGCTCCACAGTAACGGGTATTCACTGGCCCGGAAGGCGCTCCTGGAAGTGGGAGGGTTTAAGGCCGACACTTACCTTGATGAACTGGGCAGGACTGTTGGTGAGGAAATGCTGGAACCTACCCGGATATATGCCCGGCAGATCCTCCCCCTTCTGGAAAAATACGATATCAGGGGCATGGCCCATATAACGGGAGGTGGGCTCACAGAAAATATCCCAAGGATTCTGCCGGAAGGCACCAAGGTCGTGCTTGATCCCAAGGCATGGCCGGAAAAACCTGTCTTTAGCCTTATCAAGAGGACCGGCGGGATAGAGACTGAAGAAATGTACCGGACTTTTAATATGGGTATCGGAATGGCGATAATTGTCCCATCCGGCCAGGCAGATGCAGTAATGGCGGAACTGGGTGCGGCCGGTGAGACGGCATACCTGATAGGAGCAGTGGCTGAAGGTGAGAGGCAGGTCGAATACAGACCTGAGGAGGTGTGAGACGGTGTCAAAATTACGCCTGGGGGTCCTGGCATCAGGGCGTGGTTCAAACCTGCAGGCCATTATTGATAACATCGAAGCCGGAAAACTTAATGCTGAAGTTGCTGTAGTTATAAGTGACAAACCAGATGCCTTTGCCCTGGAACGGGCCCGGAACCACGGTATCCCGGCTGTACATATCAAACCAGCGGATTACCGGGGAAAAGAAGAATATGAACAGGCAGCAGTTGACTGCCTCAGGGAAAACCGGGCGGAACTTGTGGTTCTGGCCGGGTATATGCGTTTGGTGGGAAGGGTTCTCCTGGATGCATACCCTAACCGTATTATGAACATCCACCCTGCACTCCTGCCCTCCTTCCCGGGGGCTCACGGACAAAGGGATGCGGTTGAGTATGGGGTCAGGTATTCGGGATGTACGGTACACTTCGTGGACAGCGGGATGGATACAGGGCCGATTATCCTGCAGGAGGTTGTCCCGGTGCTGCCCGATGATGATGAAGACAGCCTGGCGGCACGTATCCTTAAAGAAGAACATAAGGTCTATTCCCGGGCAATTCAGCTCTTTGCTGAAGGGAAGCTGCGGGTTGAAGGCAGAAGGGTAATTATCAGTCAATAAAAAAGGGGGGTATTTATTTTGAAAAGACGTGCACTTGTCAGTGTTTCCGACAAGACGGGCTGTGTTGAGTTTGCCCGGGCGCTCCATGAACTGGGTTTTGAGATCATATCCACCGGGGGGACCTATAAAACGATTAAAGAGGGCGGGATCCCGGTCAGGTATGTGACTGAAATTACCGGTTTTCCGGAAATCCTTGACGGCAGGGTTAAGACTCTGAACCCGTATATTCACGGGGGCATTCTGGCCCGGAGGACTCCTGACCACCTGGCCCAGCTGGAAGAACACAATATCGGCACAATTGACCTGGTTGCCGTTAACCTGTACCCATTTAAGGAAACTATTGCAAAACCTGATGTAACCCTCGAGGAGGCCATCGAAAACATTGATATTGGCGGGCCGACCATGGTAAGGGCTGCAGCCAAAAACTGTGAGAGTGTTACCATCATTGTAAACCCTGCCAGGTATGATGAAGTAATAGCTGAACTGAAGGAAAAGGGTGAGGTTTCTCCGGAAAAGAGGCTTAAGCTGGCTGCAGAGGCCTTTACCCATACAGCCGAATATGACTCATATATCAGTACTTACCTCAACAAACTGGTAAAAGGGGAATAGGGGTGAATCAATTGAAGGTACTTGTGGTAGGCGGTGGAGGCCGTGAACATACACTGGTCTGGAAACTGAAACAGAGCCCGCGGGTCAGCGAAATCTACTGTACTCCCGGAAATGCCGGGATTGCCATTGATGCTGCCTGTGTTGATATTGCGGCAGATGATATTGATGCCCTGCTGGCTTTTGCCCTGGAACAGGGGATTGACCTTACGGTGGTCGGCCCGGAAGCCCCGCTGACCCTTGGAATAGTGGACAGGTTCAGGGAAAAAGGGCTCAGAATTTTCGGGCCTGCCCAAAAGGCTGCCGAGATTGAGGGCAGCAAGGTTCTGGCCAAGGAGATCATGTATAAGTATAACATCCCGACAGCAAAATATGCGGATTTTACTGACCCTGACAAAGCCATTGCCTATATAAGGGAAGTCGGGGCCCCTATTGTTGTTAAGGCTGACGGCCTGGCGGCAGGGAAGGGTGTCATTGTGGCTATGGATGAGCAGACAGCCGTCGATGCCGTGAAGAGCATTATGGAAGACCGCGCTTTTGGCGATTCCGGCAACAGGGTGGTTATTGAGGAATTCCTGGAAGGAGAGGAAGTCAGTATCCTTGCCTTTACAGACGGGAACAAAGTTGTCCCTATGGTTTCTTCACAGGACCACAAACGCATTTTTGACAATGATGAAGGTCCCAATACCGGCGGTATGGGGGCGTATTCCCCGGCTCCGGTGTATACCCGTGATATTGAGCCTTTTGTCTATGACCGGATCCTGGTGCCGACCATTCAGGGTATGAAGGCAGAAGGGCGCACCTATGAAGGGGTTATCTATGCCGGGCTGATTATGACCAAAGATGGCCCCAAGGTCCTCGAATACAATGCACGCTTTGGCGACCCGGAGACCCAGGCCGTTCTTGCCAGGCTGGAAACCGACCTGGTGGATATTATTGATGCTGTCCTGGAGAAAAGACTTGCCGATATCCAAATCAAGTGGTCCGATGATGCCGCTGTGTGTGTTGTCATGGCATCAGGAGGCTATCCGGGGAGCTATGAAAAGGGGAAGGTTATTTTCGGGCTCGATGAGGCAAAGGCAGAAGGGGCCCTTGTATTTCATGCCGGGACTGCTGCCAGGGACGGGCAGATAGTAAATTCCGGCGGCCGGGTGCTGGGGGTCACAGCTCTGGGCAGCACAATACCTGAAGCAATTGCAAATGTTTACCGGGCTGTGGAGAAAATCACCTGGGAAGGGGTACAGTACCGGAAGGATATTGGGCGGAAGGCCCTCAAACACCTATAGCGGGCAGGGATATGCGTATTAAATGCCGGAAAACGAGAAAAGCCCCCAAAGGGCTTCCCTCGTATCCTAAAGCTAAGGAGTTATTAGACAGCCGACATCGTTGTCGGCTGTTGTTTTTATTGTTCCCTGTTCTACACTCTTTATTCATGTAAAGCGGCTTTTTTTGTTTTTCCAAAGAAAAAAATATTTCTTTGTTTAAACACAGGACCACGGTGGGAAAATTAAAGGAGGAATTTTCCTGAAGACAGAGAATATATACCGACATTGAACGGTTATCGGGAGCATAAGGAAAGAGGGGTTTTGAGTGACCAGCAGATTAAAAGACCCGCTTATTGACAGACTTTTCGAGGCTGTACTCTGCCTGAAAGACTCTGATGAGTGCTATCGTTTTTTTGAAGATATCTGTACCGTGGCTGAACTGAAGTCTCTGGCACAGAGGCTGGAAGTGGCCAAAATGCTGGAAGCCAACCGCACCTATGGCGAAATTGCCGAGAAAACGGGAGCCAGTACTGCGACCATAAGCCGGGTGAAAAGGTGTCTCAACTATGGGGCTGACGGGTATAAGCTGGTACTTGAACGACTGAAAAAGTGAAATATAAACCAGAGGACCGACTCATAACCAATGGGTTGGTTTTTTTTGAACAAAAAGGATGTTGGCCCTGTATATTGACAGGGGCAGCAGGGTATGATAGTATATCTTTATTACTTTAATTAGTTAAAGCACGAAAGAAGGAGCTGTTATTATGACCAACAGTCATTTAAGATTACAGGTCCCTGCCGGGGTGCGGGACCTGTTGCCTGGTGAGGCCATGCGCAAGAGAAGCCTGGAAAATACTTTTGAAAAGACCTTCAGGCTCTGGGGCTACCGGGAAGTGGTTACACCTACCTTCGAATATTATGATGCCCTGTCCACGGGAAGAGGCGCCGAAGAGGATTCCAGGATGTACAAGTTTATTGACCGCCAGGGCCATATCCTCACACTGCGTCCTGATATGACCACACCTATAGCCCGCCTGGTAAGTACTCGGATGCGGGATGAGGCATTTCCGCTAAGGCTTTTTTATATGGCAAACGGGTTTAGTTTTGAAGACCCCCAGGCCGGACGGCAGCGGGAATTCTACCAGTCAGGAATAGAACTAATCGGTGACAGCAGCCCCTTTGCCGATGCTGAAGCAATAGCGATAGCGGTGGAAATATTAAAGGCTTCGGGTTTGCAGAATTTTAAAGTGAGTATCGGTCATGTTGACATACTTTATGGTATGATGGAGGAACTGGGCCTTCCTGAAGCACATAAAGGGAGAATAAAAGCAGCCCTGAGCAACAAAAACTATGTCGGCCTCGAAGAGCTGTTAGATGAGTTTAAGGTAAGTGATACCGGAAAGGAAAAATTCATGCATGTGATTACCGCAAGGGGAGGCCGGGAGGCAACTGCCGAGGCCGGACGTCTTGCGGAAAACGCAAAAACGGCTGCAGCTCTGGCAGCACTGGAAAATGTGTATGATGCCCTCAGGGCATATGAGGTGACCTCACATGTGGAAATCGACCTGGGGGTACTCCGCGGCCTGGACTATTACACAGGAATAGTTTTTGAAGGGTATTCGGCATACCTGGGATTCCCCATTCTGGGGGGTGGGAGGTATGACAACCTGTTGGGGCGGTTTGGTTTCGATTGTACGGCTACCGGATTTGCCCTGGGAATGGAAAGACTGCTGCTTTCTCTGGAAAAAGAAGGGAATGAAACCGGTCCGGCTCCTGATGCCGACTGCCTGATTATTTACAAACCCTCCAAGGCTGATGCGGCATTTAAAAAAGCACGGGAACTGCGGGAATTGGGACAGGTTGTGGTAACCCTCCGGGCTGACATGGAAAACCCGTCATGTCCGCCAGGGATGTCAGGCACAGCCCCGGACTGCCGGGAGATTCCCGCCAGAGGGGTTATATTCATTAATGATGATACAGGGAAATGACGATAACAGGCAGTTTAAAATCAGCTTCGGAAAAAGTTTTTAATGTTTGCCAGCCAGGATTTTTCGGGTTTTGCCGGGACATCTGCCACGGGTTCGGGGGTATGGGTCTCAACAGGAACATGGCTGATATCCTCCTGGCATTTTGGGCATAACCACGGTTCGCCAAGGGTTGTGGAGCTAAACGAAGCGGCGCCGCAGTATGGACAGATCTTTTTTAACATATACAGATCACCTCAGTAAGGCATGTAAAAATTTGTACAACTTGACTTGTACTTGTTTATCATACATTTTAAATATCGGCAAACCTGAAAAAATCTTTATATAATTTAGAAAAAATATGGTTTGATGTTTTGGTTTACATTTTGATTGACACCTAAATATGACGGGTGGTATAATTTAACGTGTTAGCATTTTAACGTAGTAAAGAGGTGCAGAGAATGAGGTCAAATCTTGTCCTGGCGGTTCCCAAGGGGACGCTGTATAAACCGACTGTAGCTTTACTCAAAAAAGCGGGATTCAGCTGCAGTGACATGGAGACAGATACCCGGAAACTGCTGTTTACAGATGAGGAACAGAAAGTCCAGTATATCGTCTGCCGGCCAACCGATATCCCTACTTTTGTGGAGTATGGCGCGGCAGACCTGGGCTTTGTCGGTAAGGATACCATAGTGGAACAGAAAAAAGAGGTCTTTGAGCTGCTCGACCTAAAGTACGGTTTCTGCCGCTTCGTTGTGGCCATGCCTGAGGAGGCGGCCCGGGAAAAGGACTGGGAACAGCTCAATCATGCCAGGGTGGCCACCAAATTTCCCAGGGTTGCTGAGGAGTTTTTCATGAGCAGGGGTAAACAGATGGAAATCATCAAACTCCACGGCAATATTGAGCTGGCCCCTATGGTTGGCCTATCTGACTTGATAGTGGATATTGTCTCCACAGGAAGGACACTGCGGGAAAACAGGCTGGTGGAGGTGGCTCAGATTTTCAATTCCACCACCAGGCTGATTGCTAACAGGGTTAGTCACCGGATGCTTAACGGCAGGATTAACCCAATCGTCAGGAAGATAAGAGAAATTGTGGAAAACGGGGGGATACCTGAATGATAAGATTACTGGAATCCGGTGATACTGCCATTGCAGATATTATTAAAAAAGAGTATCCTGACCAGGCGGTTTATGAGGAACGTGTCCGGGAAATCCTCCAAAACGTCAGGGAACGCGGTGATGAGGCCCTTATTGAATATACCGCCAGGTTTGACCGGGCTGAACTTACCCCTGAGACCCTAAGGGTTTCTGCCTGGGAAATTGAAGAAGCGTACAGAGGGGTAGATGACGAGTTTGTGGCTGCCATCCGGCGGGCCAGGGACAACATTGCCGCTTTTCACCGCAAACAGCTGGGTAAATCCTGGATGGAAACCAGTGCGGACGGTACAATTCTCGGACAGATAATCAGGCCGGTGGAGCGGGCCGGTATCTATGTCCCCGGAGGCACAGCCAACTACCCTTCTTCGGTGCTGATGAATGCGGTTCCGGCCAGTGTTGCCGGGGTACGTCAGATAGTAATGGTAGCCCCTCCCGGGGGTGACGGTAAGCTGCAGGCTTCTACCCTGGTAGCTGCCGCAGAGGCCGGAGTTACGGAAATATATAAGCTTGGGGGAGCCCAGGCGGTGGCGGCACTGGCTTATGGTAGCGCAACCGTAAAGCCTGTTGATCTGATTACCGGGCCGGGCAATATATATGTAACCCTGGCAAAAAAGATGGTCTATGGTGTGGTAAATATAGATATGCTGGCCGGGCCCAGTGAGATACTGGTGATTGCCGATGATACCGCCGACCCGGTTTATGTGGCGGCAGACCTGCTTTCCCAGGCTGAGCATGATGTGCTGGCTTCGGCTGTGTTGCTGACTCCCTCCAGGAGGCTGGCTGAAGCTGTCAGGGAAGAGATTCCCCGGCAGGTCGGTTACCTGTCCCGTAAGGAAATCATGACAGCATCACTGAGGGATTACAGTGCCATAGTCGTGACCAGGGACCTGGAAGAGGCTGTGGAACTGGCCAACAGCTACGCCCCCGAACACCTGGAGCTGGCTGTGGCAGCGCCCTTTGACATCCTGGGGAAAATCAGGAATGCCGGTTCCATATTTATGGGTCACCATACTCCTGAACCTGTGGGAGACTATTTTGCAGGACCCAACCATGTGCTTCCGACCGGTGGGACAGCCAGATTCTATTCACCTCTGAATGTGGATACATTTATGAAGAAATCGGGCCTGATTGCATATTCTCCTGAAAGGCTCAGGCGGCACGGTGAAGATATTATCAAACTGGCAGAGACAGAAGGCCTGGATGCCCATGCCAACTCGGTGCGGGTCAGGCTGAAAAAATAATCCCAAGGACATATTGCGGATGAAAAGTGAGGGTAGATATTATGCAAATCAGAGACCTGGTCAGGGAAGATATCCGGAACCTGGTGCCCTATGAGCCCCATCCGTATGGGGATGTGATTAAACTTGATGCCAACGAAAATCCCCATACCTTTCCTGCCCCTGTAATTAAAGAAATTTTTGAAACCCTTACCGGTGACGTTTTCACCAGGTACCCGGATCCTTTGGGTAACGAACTGAGGAAGGCCATTGGTCAGGTGACGGGAGCGTCCCCGGAAAACATTATCCTGGGGAACGGCTCTGATGAGTTGATCCAGCTGCTGCTGCAGACGTTTGGCGGGCCGGGCCGGCGGGTGGTTATTCCGGCGCCTACATTCTCAATGTATAAGATACACGGACAGATTACCGGGACTGAACCTGTGGAAATCCCCCGGAACAGTGATTTTACCCTGGATGAAGAACGGCTCCTGGCCGAAATGCAGGTTGCAGGGACTACCACGGCATTTATTGCCACTCCCAATAATCCTACAGGCACCGTCGTGCCGGTGGCACAGGTACGCCGGATTCTGGAGCAGGTGGATTCCCTGGTGATAATTGATGAGGCATATATAGATTTTGGAGGGCAGACATGTCTGCCCCTTATCCGGGAATATCCCAACCTGGTAGTCCTGAGGACCTTTTCCAAGGTTGCCCTGGCGGGGCTGCGGCTTGGCTACCTGACTGCAGATACCGCCGTTGTCAGGGAACTCCTGAAGGTAAAGCAGCCATACAATGTCAATGCCTTTTCCCAGGCAGCTGCCCGTGCGGTGCTGAGAAACTGGCAGTATTTCCGGGATCAAATTGAGGAAATAGTTGCAGAACGGGAAAGACTGGAGGCTGAAATGGGAAAAATAAAGGGGATTGATGTAGTTCCTTCAAAAGCCAACTTTATCCTGTTCAGGGTCCCGGTCCCGGCGGCCGGACTTCATGACGCGCTTTTGGAAAGCGGTGTCCTGGTAAGGAAAAATCCCGGCATTACCCACGGGCTGGAGCAGTGCCTGCGTGTAACCGTGGGTACCAGGCAGGAAAATGACTTTTTTCTGGAGAAACTAACTAAACTGATTCCGATTTGATGAGGAGTGATTCGAAGTGGCTAAGGCACGGAAAAGTAAGGTATCCAGGACCACAACAGAGACAGATATCAGTATCTCACTGAACCTGGATGGCAAAGGAAGCTACAAACTGGATACAGGAGTCCCTTTTCTGGACCACATGCTGGCATTATGGTCCAGGCACGGCATGTTTGACCTGGATGTAGAGGCCCAGGGTGACACCGGGATTGATGACCACCATACGGTCGAAGATATCGGGATCTGCCTGGGGCAGGCTATTGCCCAGGCCCTGGGGGACAAAATAGGGATCAGGCGATATGGGACCGCTTTTGCACCAATGGATGAGTCCCTGGCCATGGTCGTAATCGATATCAGCGGCAGGGCCTTTACCTCTCTGGATATACCTATGCCGGCCCAAAAGGTGGGAGACTTTGACACCGAGCTGGTTGAAGAATTTTTGCGGGCCCTGGCCACCAATGCTGAGATCACCCTCCATGTCAGGCTGCTGCAGGGTAAGAACACTCACCACGTCATTGAGGCCGTTTTCAAGGCTCTGGGCAGGGCCATTAAGGAGGCTGTTTCCATTGATGAACGTATTGAGGGGATCATGTCCACCAAAGGGCAGCTGTAAAAATGGCCGGCCAAAGGGGCCTCTGGATGGGAGCGGCTGCACCGGAGGCCGGCCCGGAGCTTTGCAGCATGAAAAATCGGAGGATAGGAAAATATTATGATAGCTATAATTGATTATGGTATGGGGAATCTGCGGAGTGTGCAGAAGGGGTTTGAAAATGCCGGGTTTAATGCTGTGGTAACCCCCGACCCTGATGAGGTCAGGAGAGCCGATAAGGTTGTATTACCCGGAGTCGGGGCCTTTGGTGATGCCATGGAAAACCTGAGGAATGCCGGAATGACAGAAGTAATTGCCGAAACCATAGAGGCCGGGAAACCCTTCCTGGGGATATGCCTGGGCCTGCACCTGATGTTTGATTCCAGTGAGGAATTTGGCTTTCATGAAGGCCTGAAAATATTCCCCGGGAGGGTGAGGATGCTTCCACCGGGGCTGAAAATCCCTCATATGGGTTGGAACCAGATAGAGATCCGGCAGGAGGTTCCCCTGCTTAAAGGTATTCCTGAAGGATCCTCCTTCTATTTTGTACACTCTTACTATGCCGAACCCAGTGACCCCGAAATTATTACAACAGTGACGGATTACGGGATAAAATTCACTTCCATAGCCGGGAAGAACAATGTTTTTGGCATTCAGTTCCACCCGGAAAAAAGCAGTTCACTGGGGCTGCAGATTCTAAAGAATTTCGGGGAGATGAGATGATGCTTGTAATACCTGCAATCGACCTGCGCAACGGAAAATGTGTCCGGCTTGTAGAAGGCAAAATCGAGAACGAGACAGTCTATTCTGATGACCCGGCAGAGATGGCGCGCAAGTGGGAAGCCCTGGGGGCACAGTTCCTGCACCTGGTTGACCTGGACGGCGCCTTTGCCGGGAAACCGCAAAATGATGAGGCAGTCCGCAATATTGTCAGGGCCGTGTCTATTCCTACAGAACTGGGTGGTGGCATCAGGGATATGGAGACAGTTTCATATTACCTGGAAATGGGTGTCAGCAGGGTTATCCTGGGGACGGTGGCCATATCAAACCCAAAACTTGTCGAGGATGCAGTCAAGTGGTTCGGGGCAGACCAAATTGTGCTGGGAATTGATGCCAAGGACGGGATGGTTGCCATTCACGGCTGGGACTCCACAGTTACCAAGACAGCAGTGGACCTGGCCCTGGAAATGAAACAGATGGGGGCCGCACGGGTCATTTATACAGATATCAGGCGTGACGGGACCCTTAAGGGTCCCAATATTGAGAGCACCAGGGAGATTGCCGTTAAGACAGGGCTGAAGATAATAGCTTCCGGAGGCATTTCGGGGCCTGAAGACATCAGGGCGGTAAAAGAGCTGGAACCGGTGGGTGTGGAAGCGGTGATTACCGGAAAAGCCCTTTATGACGGCAGGCTGGACCTGAAAGAAGCACTGTGCATCAGTGAGGGACAGGAGAGATAGGAATGCTGGCAAAAAGGATAATACCCTGTCTTGACGTAACCGGGGGCAGGGTGGTCAAAGGGACAAATTTTATAGACCTGAGGGATGCCGGCGACCCGGTGGAGCTGGCGGCTTTTTATGACCGGGAAGGCGCTGATGAGCTGGTGTTCCTGGATATCACCGCTTCATCGGACGGCAGGGATACAATGCTTGATGTGGTCAGGAGGACTGCAGAGGAGGTCTTTATCCCCTTTACCGTTGGCGGCGGGATCAGGAAGGTTGAAGATATGAGAGTGATGCTGGCCGCCGGGGCAGACAAGGTCTCAGTAAATACTTCCGCAGTACAGAACCCGGAGCTGATAGCAGAGGGGGCCAATAAGTTTGGGTCCCAGTGTATCGTCCTGGCGGTTGATGCCAAAAGGACAAGTGTCCCGGGGAAGTGGGAAGTGTATATCCACGGCGGGAGGACTCCTACCGGGATAGATGTCATGGAATGGATCAAAAAGGCTGAAGAGCTCGGAGCCGGTGAAATACTTCTTACCAGTATGGATGGCGACGGGACCAAAGACGGTTATGATATCGAACTTACCAGAACAGTTGCCGAACTGGTTAACATACCTGTGATTGCTTCAGGCGGTGTGGGCAATCTGGAACATATCAGGGAAGGACTTGTCGAAGGTAAGGCTGATGCCGCCCTGGCAGCTTCTATCTTCCACTTCGGCGAATATTCAATCAGGGAAACAAAGCAGTACCTGAGGGAAAAAGGGGTGGTGGTCAGGTAATGGATTTTGACATGAATTTGCTTAAATTTGATGCCCATGGGCTGATTCCTGCCATTATTCAGGATGTGGATTCAAATGAAGTACTGATGATGGCATATATGAACAGGGAATCACTCCAAAGAACTCTGGAAACCGGGCGGACCTGGTTCTGGAGCCGGAGCAGGCAGGAACTGTGGAATAAAGGGGCTACCTCCGGGCATTACCAGGAGGTAAAAGAGATAAGATATGACTGTGATGCTGACTCACTGCTGGTGAGGGTTGTCCAGACCGGTGCGGCATGCCATACCGGGGAGCGCACCTGTTTTCATAATCCGGTTATGACAGGTGAAGCAGGAGCCCCGGTTTCAGCAGGCATACTCAAAGAAGTTTATGATGTGATAATGAGCCGAAAGAGCGAAATGCCGGAGGGTTCATATACCACTTACCTTTTTACCAGGGGAATTGATAAGATTTGCAAGAAGGTTGGGGAAGAGGCTGCTGAAGTGATTATCGGGGCCAAAAACAGGAACAGGGAAGAGGTTATTTATGAGGTCGGTGACCTGATTTATCATCTTCTGGTACTGCTGGCTGAACAGGGTGTAGACCCGGAAGAAGTCTACCGGGAACTGGCCGGCAGAAGATAGGCACCAGGTCGGGAACAGAAGTTAATCGGAAATTTTTGAAAAAGTACATTTTTTCTTCACATTTTGGTCATAATTTTGGTTTATGCTATAGGTGGAGGTGAAGAAAAATGATGTACGGCTGGGGTTCCGGGGCCGGTTATGGAATGGGCATATGGATGCTGATAAGCTGGATAATAATGGCTGTGGTTATAATCTTTGCTCTGTACGGGCTTATTGCAATAATCAGGAGATCCGAAACAGGGCACTTTATCAATAAATCCAGGGAGCCAATGGAGTATCTCAAGGAAAGGCTTGCCAAAGGCGAAATTTCTTATGAGGAGTACGAAAAAATAAAAGAAGAACTGCTGAAGTAATCCCTGAGACCTTCCTGACCGGAAGGTCCTAAGTTTTTTCTCCTGGTGAAAGCTCAGCAATGTACGGGAGATTACGGTATTTTTCTTCATAATCCAGGCCGTAGCCGACCACAAAGGTATCAGGCTGAACAAATCCCCGGTAATCAATGGGAATGCTGAGGAGCCGTTCCGAGGGGTTGTCAAGAAGGGTGCAGATTTTCAAACTGGCCGGTCTGCTGGATTCCAGGTATTGGCAGATATAACCAAGAGTCAGTCCGGTCCCGATGACATCCTCTACCATCAGGACATGGCGGCCGGTTATGGAGATGTCCAGGTCCTTGGTAATGCGCACAATACCTGTTTCACTGGTCACGCCGGGATAAAGGCCGATTGAAAGAAAATCTATACTGAGTGGAATGGTAAGCTGCCTGGTAAGGTCGGCCACAAAATACAGTGACCCTTTAAGGACACTGACAATAACAGTATCTTTACCCTGGTAGTCAGAGCTGATCCGGCGGCCCATTTCGGCAACCCTCTGCCTGATTTCTTCTTCACTGAAAAGTATTTTACCTATTCCTGTTTCTTTCATTCTTCCCTGGCTCCTCCTTCATCAGTGTATTCCCTTTCTCGTTCCGTTCCGGCCTTTCCGCATGTACTGTGGGCCCAGGTTCCCGGAGTCCGAATCTCTTCAGCAGTGAGTAAAAGTCATTCTTAAAAACAATATTTATATTGGTGCCCGGGTATAATTCTTTGAGAAGACGTACTTTTTTCTTTTTTTCGGTGACATACTTCTGTTCCATAGTTGTAAGCTCGATATAAGTGTCAAAGCGGGGCAGGTAAAAGTCCGGGGAGAATGCTTTGGTAATATTCCCTTCGGCATCCCATTCAATGGGAAATGTCCGGGGCTCATACTCCCAGACGATATTATACATATCAAGAATTTTGGCAAATTCTTCTTCAGAAGAATGCCTGAAGGAAAAAGCCTTATCGGATTCTTCGGTGCTGTCGGGTCCGCCGGGGCCGACTGCAGCGGTCGTTTTGACTTCAACCAGGTGTGCCAGGAGGGAAACGCATTCCGTGACACCTAAATAATCTGTATTCAGGGTAACATGGTAAAGCCCGGGGTCTGCCCAGTCTTTCTCATATACTGTCCTAATAAACCTCCTGCGTTTCCGGTCGCTTAGCTCAAGAAACCTTCTGGCATCCTGTTTTTCCAGCCCGTGAGTCTGCATAATCCTGTTTAGACGGACAGTATCAGATGCTATTATCCGTACATGCAGGGCATCAGGGTCGCCTGCAAATATTACCTGGGACCCTAAACCCTGTATAATTACGGATTGTTTTGTCACCATCTCCCTGAGCCTGGTCTCGAGATATTCGGCAAATGTCATCCCTGTACCGGACCGTTTCAGAAAGAACCGGGGACTTTCAGCCAGCATTCGCATTTCATGGTCATCTGCTATTTCCGGAAGCCAGTTGTTCATAACGAAATCATGGGTGATTACTTCAAGGCCAAGGCGTTTTACAAGCATCTGGATAATTTCATATCCCAGGCTTCCCGCCTGCCTGGAACAGGTAATAAAAAACATATCTTCACCCCGTAAGTCAGCATTCTCAGTTTCAGTAATATTATACCAGAAATCAGCCGAATAAGCCCCAGGCAAAATTTTTTCACTAAAAGATAAAATGGTGCTACAGGCAAGTACAGGAAGATAATATGGTGTTTTGTAGATGCAAATTAAAAATATGGACCTTTTCAGGTTTTGACTGTAGGCGGATAATTTAGTAAAATTGTATCAAGCTCCAAGGAATTCCTAAGATGGAATATCTGGAAGGCCGAACCACAGAAACGGAATGTATCGACATAATCAGTGAAGCCGGCGAATGAAAATTCACTATATCGGAAGGGATTTGGCGAATCACTACTATAGCAGGACTAGCGGCATCGTATCATTTAATGGGGGAACTCAATCAGAGTTTCACGAGGGTGATAAGGTGAAGGTAGGATTGTTATAGGAGGAAGTAGCCGGGTAGCCGGACGACGAAGGGGTCACAAAAAGTTGATGACTGGAAGCGGAAGTGGGATGGTACAGACAGATGGGAAATCGATAAAGGTTCGTTGGGGCCTTTATTTTTTTTGTTCAAAAAAATTATTGTCCAAAAAACTACTGTCCAAAAAAATTAAAGCATAGGGATGAAGCACAATTATGCCAACCAGGTTAATACCGGGTTGGCTTTTGTTTTTTTTGGAGCGCTTAAGCCCAGGTCATAATAAACTTCTATACCGGTATAAGCAAATCAAGGCAGGAAAAAAGGGACATATGGCAAATAAGGTCAAAAAGCGGAATTTTAAGGCAATTCAGTGCCGGAAAAGGACAAAATTTTCAGCGCTTCTCAGAAAGACTAAGTTATTATCCGGAAGTGATTGTGAAATACATAACGAACATAAAATTGTATTGGAATTTTCTAAGGAAAGTGAATGCTATGTATAAACTCGCGAAAATTGATACACAAAAACAGCATGGTCTTAACCTGTGGGGTGGCAAAACCGGAACTGCCCTGGAAGCCCTGGAGGTATTGCTTAATAAAAGTGACACCGCTACCGGAGGTCATTCCCTGAGGGTGGTCAGGTATGCGGAGGCAATTGCACAGGAATTGGGTATACAGGGAAGAAAGCTGGAAGATATCCGATTAGGGGCACTGCTTCATGACATCGGAAAAATAGCAGTTCCGGATTCAATTTTACAAAAACCCGGTAGTTTGACCAGTGACGAATGGGTGATTATGAAGACCCATCCCCGTCTGGGGGCAGATATGATATCAGATTTTGAACCACTGCAGCCGGCTATTCCAATAGTGCTGCACCACCATGAGTGGTACAACGGCACGGGTTATCCCGATGGCTTGACTGGAGAGGAAATACCGCTTGGGGCGAGGATTTTTGCAATTGCAGATGCTTTTGACGCCATGACCAGCGTCCGGCCTTACAGTAGTGCCATGGATATTCAAAGCGCCATCAGGGAGTTGAAGGCAGGCAGCGGCACTCAGTTCTGCCCGGTATGTTTGCGGGCATTTCTGAATTTGGCAGATAAGAAACTGTTTAATATATATGATGAATGCAGGAAGGAAGCTGAACCCTCAGAGACGTATATTACCCCTCAATTTTAGTGCCAATAAGCCCTTAACCGGGCTTTTTTGTTTCCGGATAATACAGCGCGCTTTTCTAGTGTATGGGCAATATGGGTATGCTATAATTAAAAGACGGGATCATAAATATTTTTATTTGACAGAAAAAAGGAGTTCTATTGTGACCACTCTGTTTCTCTTTTTAACCGGATTGCTCGCGGGAACCTTTGGAGCCCTCCTCGGCCTCGGGGGAGGTATTATTGTTATCCCGGTACTGACTATACTGTTTGGGCTACCCATTCATACTGCTATCGGGGTCAGCCTGGTCGGGGTTATTGCTACATCTACCGGCGCTGCAGTTGTCTATGTCCGCGAGGGAAAAGCCAATATTAAGCTGGGGATGACCCTGGAACTGGGGACTACTGTTGGGGCTGTGGCCGGTGCGGTAGTAGCCGGGTTTGTCAGCTCCAGGGTGCTGTATTTTTTGTTCGCAGGGATGGTAATCTATAATGCTTATACGATGTACCGCAAGGAGGACCAAAGTGACAAGGCTAAGGAAGATTCCCGGGAGACAGGTGATAATACGTCCGGTGAGGGGGAAGGGGCCGAATATACTGTAACCAATATCCCCCTTGGGGTTTCCCTGTCATCACTGGCAGGCGTTATGTCGGGCCTCCTGGGGGTTGGCGGGGGCCTGATAAAGATCCCGGTAATGTATTTGCTGATGGGTGTCCCCCTGAAGGTGGCTGCCGCTACCAGCAATTTTATGATTGGGGTTACTGCCAGTGCCAGTGCTTTTATATATTATCTGAACGGTAACATTGATGCAGTGGCAGCGGTCCCGGTAGCCCTGGGAGTGTTTGGCGGGGCAGCTGTGGGGACCCGTATTAATGAGCGGATTTCCACCCGATCCCTGAAAAAAGTATTTATATTTGTGTTTATTTATATTGCAGTTCAGATGTTTATCAAGGGTTTCAGGGGGTAGCAGATGAATCAGAAGAGTATTGATATTAACAGGATACTGGCAATGCTGCTGCGCGCCGGTTCGGCTTTAAGCGTGATCCTGATGGCCGCCGGCTTAATGCTTGCATTGGCAGCAGTCGGAGGCCTGGAAGGACAACGGGCAGCGGGTCTGGGATTCATCAAGGTAATTACCGGGGTGATGGAATTAAATCCCCTGGCCATAATGACACTGGGCATCCTTGTCCTGTTATTTACTCCTTTTCTCAGGGTGATCGGCGCATTTATTTCGTTTCTCATGATTGAAAAGGATATCAAATACAGTCTGATTTCCTTTGGGGTACTGCTGATTATGGCACTCAGTCTGCTGGTTCCCGGGCTGCACTAAATTATGATGAAGGAGGGGTTCGCAAGAACCTCTCCTTTTTGTAATCTCAGGGAGAATAAATCAGATTGTAACATTGGTGGAAAAAGAAGGGATTAAATAGGTTTATGTAGAATTAGAAATCATTATTGTAATTATGGAATTTAATTCCCTATTAGAGGATTTTCGCTGAGAGGGAAGTTTTGTTGATATGTGGCATAAACGAAAGTTTTTTACGTGAATGCGGGAGTTAGGCGAAATTGTGCTATCGGAGTATTCTTTAGGGTCACAAAAACTAATATGAGGTGAAATTATTTTGTCAAATTTAAAACGCGGAGTAAAATATTTGGCAATTTTTATAGGAGTTCTTGTTTTATTATATTTTGAAGGGAAGGCTCAGATTTATTTAAGACATCTTTCAGATCGTTCGTACAACGTTATGTATAATTTAGCGGGAATGGCGTTTCTGCCTGTGATATTTGGATTAGTTTTGGCTATTCCTCAATTAATTAGAAGAATCAAGAAAACTGGTAGTTGGAAGTATGATTGGGTTAAATTTATATTTATTGGTTTACCTGCTATTACAGTAGCTATGTTTCCGATTCACTATTTTTATACACCGCTGGGTCATATATTGCCGATGTGGTTTATGACTGTTTTCAACGCATCTCCATGGCAATTTTGTTTTGCTGGTGGAACTGTATTTGGATATATCTTAATTCACTCTCTAGAAAAGACAGAAACAGATTAGAGGAAATTTTTCGCAAAGACAAGCACAACATCGCCTAAACCAGCTAGTAAACGTCAAGAGTTTTTTAAAAAATATTTTTCGTCCTTTTAAAAGGGCATAGCAAACCAAGCCTACCAATGGTAGACTTAAGAAAAGCGTACCCGTGTTGATTCTAGGTCAG
>JAENZJ010000037.1 GCA_016841325.1 Thermincola carboxydiphila | reverse complement strand
GCATAGTTGAGATGAGCTGAGATGAGTTATGCTGGTTAGAGTTAAGATACCGGTACTCATTTGAGTACCGGTTTTTTGTGTTGATCAGGCAAAGAAAGGTGGGAAGCATCAATATGATATACCCTGGCTGTGATGAATACCTGAAACTGAGTGAAACATATAACCTGATTCCCGTTTATGCTGAAATGGTTGTTGATATGGAAACCACAGTATCAATTTTTAAAAAGGTGTGTCATGAGGATTATACTTATATGCTGGAAAGTGTGGAAGGCGGTGAAAACCTTGCCAGATATTCCTTTATAGGGTTGGAACCGATGGTTAATTACCGCTATGAGAACGGAACCGGAATAATAAATAAAATAGGTGGTCAGGTTGAGGTCCCGGGGGGGCCGCTGGATATCCTGAGAATTATTATGGACCGTTACCGGGCGCCCAAAATTGACGGGCTGCCCAGGTTTTACGGGGGAGCAGTAGGTTACTTCGGTTATGATGTTGTCAGACACATGGAAGACCTCCCGGTAAATACTCCCAATGACCCCGACCTGCCTGACTGTCATTTTGTGATTACCCGTCTGGTCCTGGTCTTTGACCACGTCAGGCACAAGGTGAAAATAGTCTGCAATACCCAACCTGACGCGGCACCTGCCGATGCCTACAAGGATGCAGTGGATCGGATCAGAGACCTCCAGAATATCATCAAGGCCCCTGCCAAATCCGGCAGAAGTCAGTCAATCAGATGCAAATGCAGTGAAATTGATGCCAACATGTCTAAACAGGAATTTATGAACCACGTTGCCAAAGCCAGGGAGTACATCAGGGCAGGGGACATTTTTCAGGTAGTGCTTTCCCAAAGGCTGAAAACCCCTCTCAGGAGTGATCCCTTTGATATCTACCGGGCCCTGAGGACAATAAACCCGGCTCCATACATGTATTATCTGAATTTCGGAGGGACCGTTATCATCGGTTCATCTCCGGAAATGCTGGTAAGGGTGGAGGATGACCTGGTGCAGACCTGTCCCATAGCCGGGACCAGGCCAAGGGGCAGGACACCGGAGGAGGATGATGCCCTGGAGGCGGAATTGCTGGCAGATGAAAAGGAAAAGGCCGAACATATCATGCTTGTTGACCTTGGCAGAAATGACTTGGGGAAGGTCTGTGATTATGGTAGTATTAATATGAATGGCTTTATGGAGGTACAGCGGTATTCCCACGTGATGCACATTGTATCAACAGTTACCGGCCGCCTTCTTCCGGGGAAAACGGTTTTCGATGCCCTGGAGGCATGTTTTCCGGCAGGGACTGTATCCGGGGCCCCAAAAATCAGGGCCATGGAGATTATAGAAGAACTGGAACCTGTCAGGAGAGGGGTATATTCAGGTGCTATAGGGTATTTTGGTTTTACAGGTAATATGGATACCTGTATCACCATCAGGACCATCCTGGTACATAACGGGATGACCTATGTGCAGGCAGGTGCGGGAATTGTTGCTGATTCTGACCCGGAAAGGGAGTACCAGGAAACCTTAAATAAAGCCATGGCTCTGTTGGAGACACTAACTCTTGAGGAGGTTGGCTGAATTGATCTTAATGATAGACAATTATGACTCCTTTACCTTTAACCTGGTGCAGTACCTGGGTGAGTTGGGGGAGGATATCAGGGTTTACCGTAATGATGCGATTTCGGTTGCCGAAATCGGTGAACTGAATCCGGGCTATATCGTCATTTCACCCGGGCCGTGTACTCCCAATGAAGCCGGAATATCACTTGAGGTAATTGAGCGGTTTGGTGGGAAAATTCCAATTCTCGGTGTCTGCCTGGGACATCAGTCCATAGGCCAGGTATACGGCGGCAGGGTAATCAGGGCAGATAACCTGATGCACGGGAAGACATCTCTCATTTACCATGACGGGAAAACCGTTTTTGCCGGACTGCCTTCACCCTTTACGGCTACCCGTTATCACTCCCTGATTGTGGAGAGGGAAACCCTTCCGGAATGCTTTGAAATAAGCGCATGGACCGCAGAAGGTGAGATTATGGGACTGAGGCATAAAGAACTGATTGTAGAGGGCGTCCAGTTCCATCCGGAATCCATCCTTACCGAACACGGCAAAACATTGCTGAAAAATTTTCTGGGTTTAGACTACAGGAAATGACAAGAATAGTTTAGTTTAGAGGAGGAGAGATGAGATGATTAAAAATGCAATTGACCGGGTTGTCAGCGGGCAGGACCTGACAGAGCCGGAGGCTGTTGAACTGATGGAAGAGGTAATGAGCGGGAAGGCTACAGATGCCCAGATAGCTGCGTTGATTACCGCTCTCAGGATTAAGGGTGAAACAGTCGCCGAGATTACCGGTTTTGCGCGGGTGATGCGAAAAATGGCCACCCCGGTGCGGACAGGGCATCCCGTGCTGGTGGATACCTGCGGTACCGGTGGCGACGGTTCACAGACATTTAATATTTCGACCACTGTAGCCTTTGTGGCAGCCGGAGCGGGAATTCCGGTGGCCAAACACGGCAACCGCTCAGTTTCCAGCAGGAGTGGGAGTGCTGATGTCCTGGAGGCCCTGGGAGTAAATATCAGCCTGACTCCGGAACAGGTCGGGGAATGTATCGACAAGACCGGAATCGGCTTCCTTTTTGCCCCGGCACTTCACGGAGCCATGAAATATTCCATTGGACCGCGGAGGGAAATCGGGATCAGGACGGTTTTTAATATCCTGGGGCCCCTGACAAATCCGGCCGGGGCACAGGTGCAGATCCTAGGGGTATATGACCCGTCCCTGACCGAGGTAATGGCAGGTGTCCTGGCCAACCTTGGCACCAGGACGGCATTTGTGGTCCACGGGGCCGGCGGACTTGACGAAATATCCACCATCGGGCCGAGTTTGGTGAGTGAAGTCAGGAACGGAACGGTGGTCACTTATAACCTGGACCCGGGGGAATATGGCATCAATTATGCTTCTATTGCAGACCTCAGGGGGGGTACAGCTGAAGAAAATGCAGACCTCACACTCAGGTTGCTCGGTGGAGAACCCGGACCGCGGCGGGACATAGTGCTGCTGAACACTGCTGCGGCCCTGGTGGCTGCAGGTGTTGTGACGTCAATATCCGAAGGCATTCAAAGGGCCGCTTTGACAATAGACTCAGGCGCAGCCATGAGAAAATTTAATGAGCTGAAGGAATTCAGTAATTCATTTACCGGGCATGAGATGACAGAAGCAAGGGTAGGATGACAATGATTCTTGATAAGATAATAGCTAATAAGAGACTGGAACTTGATGAAATCAAGCGGCTGGCCCCATTTGAGCAACTCAGGGAGAAATCCGGCCTTTATGGCGGGAACAGGTCCGGACAGTGCCGCCGGAAGGCCGGGTTTGCCTCCCGTTTGAGAAAAGAGGGAGAGGTAGCCCTGATAGCTGAGATAAAAAAGGCATCACCGTCGAAAGGACTGATCCGTGACAATTTTGACCACCGGGATATCGCCCGGACATTTACGGCTTCAGGAGCTTCCGCCATATCTGTGCTGACTGACAGGGACTTCTTCCTGGGTAGCCCGGACTTCCTCAGTGATGTCAGGAAAACCACAGAGCTGCCTTTGCTCAGAAAAGACTTTATTATTGATCCTTATCAGGTATTTGAGGGCAAACTGCTGGGGGCAGATGCGGTGCTGCTCATTATGGCTGTCCTCACTGACAGGGAGGCGGCGGATCTGATGGAATACGCCTGTCTCCTGGGTTTGGAGTGCCTGGTGGAGGTACATACGGAACACGAAATGAAAAGGGCCCTGGCCCTGGGGGTAAAATTGATAGGTATCAACAACCGAAACCTGCAGACATTTAAAACAGACCTGGAAACTACCTTCAGGCTGAGGGATATGATTACTGACAATGAGGTTACCGTTGTCAGTGAAAGCGGGATCAATACCAGGGAAGATGTTGTCCGACTGAAAGAGCATGGCATTCATGCCATGCTGGTTGGGGAAGCCCTGATGCGTGAGGATGATATTGCCCTTAAAATACGTGAACTTCTGGGGTGCAGTGTATTATGATCATAAAGATATGCGGCCTGTGTGATGTTGAGACCGCTGTTTTTGCAGCCGAACAGGGAGCCGACCTGTTGGGGTTTGTTTTCGCTGAGAGCACCAGGAAAGTAACCCCGGAACAGGCCAGGGGGATAATCCGGGAGCTGCCTTTGTCAGTAAATACGGTAGGGGTCTTTGTTGATGAAGACAGTTCCGTCATAAATGAAACAGCGGATTTTTGCGGTCTTGACATGGTCCAGCTTCATGGCCGGGAAACACCTGAGGAATGCCTTAAAATATCTGTTCCGGTAATTAAGGGCATCAAGATTAAAGATAAAAGTTCCCCTGAGGATATGGCCGGTTACAAAGATTGTGTGGCGATGTTTGTTTTGGACACATTTATTCCCGGTTCTGCGGGGGGTACCGGAAAGGCTTTTGACTGGAACTTGGCCCGTTACGGGGCAGAATACGGCAAAATCCTGCTGGCAGGAGGCCTTACTCCGGCAAATGTTTCCAGGGCTGTCAGGGTGGCCGGACCTTTTGGGGTGGATGTCAGCAGCGGTGTGGAAAGCTGCGGGAAAAAGGACTTGTCCAAAATTGAGGCATTTATAGCCAGCGTTAGGGGGAAGAGAAATGTACACATTACCTGATGACAGGGGGCATTACGGGGATTTTGGCGGAAAATACGTCCCGGAAACCCTGATGCCGGCTCTTGAAGAACTTGAACAGGCATACAGTGAAGCTGTAACTGACAGATCCTTCACCGATGAAATAAAGTATTACCTCAGTGAATATGTAGGAAGGCCTGCACCGCTGTACTTTGCCCGAAGGCTGACCGAATACTGCGGAGGAGCCAAAATATATTTGAAACGGGAGGACCTGAACCATACCGGAGCCCATAAGATTAACAATACTATCGGACAGGCGATCCTGGCCCGGAGAATGGGCAAAAAAAGGGTTATCGCGGAAACAGGTGCCGGGCAGCACGGAGTGGCCACTGCCACCGCTGCCGCCTTATTTGGTCTGGAGTGTGTTGTTTTTATGGGTGAAGAGGATATCCGGAGACAGGAACTGAATGTCTTCCGGATGAAGCTCCTGGGAGCCGAAGTCAGACCGGTTGCTTCAGGAAGCCGGACCCTGAAGGATGCAATGAATGAAGCCATCCGTGACTGGGTAACCAATGTCAGGACCACTTTTTATGTCATTGGCTCCGTTGGCGGACCCCACCCATACCCGATGATAGTGCGTGATTTCCAGAAGATTATTGGTGAAGAGACGCGAGAACAGGTTTTCCGTAAAGAGGGCCGTCTTCCTGATTCTATCATTGCCTGTGTCGGCGGAGGGAGCAATGCTATCGGGATATTTTACCCCTTTCTGGAGGAAAGTGATGTCAGACTGGTTGGAGTTGAAGCAGCAGGACACGGACTGGACACTCCTTATCATGCCGCCACACTGTCAAGGGGGTCCCATGGAGTCCTCCACGGGGCTTACAGTTATATCCTGCAGGATGATGACGGCCAGATACTGGAAGCCCATTCCGTTTCCGCGGGCCTGGATTATCCCGGGGTAGGCCCGGAACACAGTTATCTTAAGGAATCCGGTCGTGTTAAGTATACCAGTGTTACTGACAGTGAGGCCCTTGAAGCCTTTGGGGTATTATGCCGAACAGAGGGTATCATTCCGGCTCTGGAAAGTTCCCATGCTTTGGCTTATGCTCTGAAGGAAGTCCCCAAAATGCAGCCTGAAGAAATAGTGGTTATCAATTTATCAGGACGTGGTGACAAAGATGTGCATACAGTTTCCGGGATTCCGGAGGTGAAATAATATGGACCGCGAAACAGCCTTTATATACAAAACAGAAGAAGGAAACAGGGATCCTTTGCAGAATAGGATATCTGGTAAGTTCGGGAAACTACGGGGTGAAAACAAAAAAGCCCTGGTCACATTCATAACGGCAGGTGACCCTGACCTGGAAACCACCGTTAACCTGGTACTGACCCTGGAAAGGGCGGGTGCTGACATCATTGAACTGGGTGTACCCTATTCGGACCCCCTGGCTGACGGACCGGTAATACAGCAGGCTTCACAGCGGGCCTTGAAGTCAGGAACCTGTCTCAGCAAAATATTTAAGGCCGTGTCACTTATTAGGCAGCAGACCCAGATTCCCATTATCCTGATGACATATTATAATCCCCTGTTGCGGTACGGCCTGGAAAAGGTGGCGGCAGATGCTGCTTTGTCAGGTGTTGACGGGTTTATAGTACCAGACCTGCCCATGGAGGAATCCGGAGCCCTGAAGGTAAAGCTGTCTTTGCTGAACATTTCCCTGATTCCACTGGTGGCCCCGACCAGTGGGGCGGAAAGAATAAAACGAATTATTGCCGGCGGTTCCGGGTTTGTTTATTGTGTGTCCCTTACCGGCGTAACCGGGGTCCGGGAAGGACTGCCCGACAATCTGAAGGAATTTACCGGCTTGGTCAGGGGTGCCAGCAGTATACCTGTTGCCGTGGGGTTTGGCATTTCCACACCACAACAGGTGGCAGCAGTCTCCCAATACTGTGATGCCGTAATAGTTGGCAGCGCTTTGGTCAAAACTATCGGTGAAAAGGCCGGTATGCCGGAATTTTATAATATTATTTACAGGCTTGTCAAAAGCCTCAAAGAACCGTTAATATTAAGGAAAGAGGACAGTGCCGGTCTCCGGGAGGTAAAATAGAAAAATGGGATATAAACTGGCCAGCAGAAAGGAAAAAAAAGATGATACGGTTATAACTGTGGGTAACAGCAGTGTTGGTGGAAAACAACTTGCCATCATTGCCGGACCGTGTGCTGTTGAGGACCGTGACCTGTTTATTGAAGCAGCAGTGAAGCTGAAAAAAACAGGAGTACAGATGCTCCGGGGAGGAGCCTTTAAACCGCGCACCTCACCATATGCCTTTCAGGGGCTCGCCGAGGAAGGTCTGAAAATACTTGCTGAAGCCAAACGCATTACCGGGCTTCCGGTGGTTACTGAGGTGATGGACACCAGGGATGTTGAACTTGTGGCCGGCTATGCCGATGTAATCCAGATTGGCAGCCGGAATATGCAGAATTTTGTCCTCCTCAAGGAAGTAGGGCGGGGCGACAGGCCGGTCCTGTTAAAGAGAGGCCTGGCAGCAACCATTGAGGAATGGCTGATGGCTGCAGAGTATATCATGGCTGAAGGGAATAACCAGATAATCCTGTGTGAACGGGGAATCAGGACTTTTGAGACACATACCAGGAATACCCTGGATATCAGCGCTATCCCGGCAGTAAAGCACCTGTCACATCTCCCGATAATAGTTGACCCCAGCCATGCTGCCGGAAAATGGGGCATGGTAGCGCCCTTGGCGAAGGCGGCGGTGGCCGCAGGAGCCGATGGGCTGATTATTGAAGTCCATCCCTGTCCGGGTGAGGCCCTGTCTGATGGAGGGCAATCCCTTAATATGGTTAATTTTTCGCTGCTGATGAGTCAGCTGCGTCCGGTGGCAGAAGCAGTGGGACGAAATTGTTTTGATGAGGCGAAAAACCTTGTCAGACAAAATATAATATGATAGGATAAATATTGTAGGATGGCTGCTGTTAGTGGACGGCTGCCTGTAGGATGGTTTATTTGTTGGCTGTCTGACAAAATGCGGGTAGTACGGTAGGAAGGGAGGTCATAATCAGGAGATTCAGGGGCACTCCTCTTTCAGGAGTGCCTTTAATTACATATTTTTTCAATAGGGTGCATATTTTTTCAAACGGAGTAAAAGTTTTAATGTACATATTAAAAAGTTTGACGGAGGTATTGATATGATTGTTGTTATGCACAGCGGTGCCAAGAAAAATGAAATAGATGAAGTCCTTAAAAGACTGAAAAACCTTGGGTTCCAGATACATCTTTCAGAGGGTGTGGAGCGGACTATTATTGGAGCAATTGGTGATAAGACAATCCTTAATGAAGTTGCTCTTGAGGCTATGCCTGGTGTGGAAAAGGTTGTACCTATACTACAGCCGTATAAACTGGTCAGCCGTGAATTCAGGCGCCATGATTCAGTGGTCAGAGTGGGAGAGCTTGAATTTGGCGGGGGACAGGTACATGTTATGGCCGGTCCCTGTGCAGTGGAAAGTAAGGAACAACTTATGGAGACAGCAGAAAAGGTAAGCAGGGCGGGAGCCACGGTGCTCAGGGGAGGAGCCTTTAAACCGCGCACATCGCCATATGCCTTCCAGGGACTGGAAGAAGAAGGGTTAAAGATGCTGGCTGAAGCCAGGGAAAAGACCGGTCTTAAGATTGTGACTGAGGTTGTAGACCCGAGGACAGTTGAGCTGGTATCCCGGTATGCAGACATCCTGCAGATTGGGGCCAGAAATATGCAGAACTTCTTTCTGCTTAAAGAAGTATCATCTTCCAACAAACCTGTTGTCCTTAAAAGAGGCCCGTCAGCAACCATAGAGGAATGGCTGATGGCAGCAGAGTATATTA
The DNA here is from genome assembly GCA_016841325.1 of Thermincola carboxydiphila. Lineage (GTDB taxonomy): Bacteria > Bacillota > Thermincolia > Thermincolales > UBA2595 > Phosphitispora. Next base: position 11,043 of record JAENZJ010000037.1, on the reverse strand, counting down.
TGTCAGGCGGTAACTATGGGGTTATTCTCTGTGAGAGGGGAATCAGGACCTTTGAGCCCTACCTTAGAAACACACTGGACCTGAGTGCGGTGCCGGTTGTCAAACACCTTTCCCACCTGCCGGTAATTGTTGACCCCAGCCATGCCCTTGGCAAGTGGAGGTTTGTAACCCCTATGGCTAAGGCTGCTGTTGCTGCGGGGGCTGACGGGCTCCTGGTGGAGGTCCATCCTGACCCGGCCAGTGCACTCTGTGACGGTCCACAGTCACTGACCCCCGATAATTTCAGCGAGTTGATGAGCGAAATAAAAAAAGTGGCCGAAGTCATGGGTAAAACTGTCTGATAACATGGAGACATTCTGAAGATTAATGGGGAGATTTTAAATGCAGCCAATCTTTGAAAAAATAACAATTATCGGTGTCGGACTTATCGGTGGTTCCCTGGGTATGGCAGTATTGAACCGGGGGCTGGCATTAAGGGTAACCGGTGTGGATGAACCGGAAAACCTGAAACTGGCTATTGAAGCTGAAGCCGTTCATGACGGGACTACCAGTCCGGAGGCTGCAGTGACAGGTGCGGATCTGGTTGTTGTGGCAACCCCTGTCGGGGTTACCGGTGAAATCATCAGGAAGATTGCCCCACTGCTTAAACAGGGATGCATTGTTACAGATGTAGGCAGTACCAAATCCGGCATTGTCAGGGAAGCAGAACGGGTGATGCCGCCGGGAACCAGTTTTGTCGGCGGCCATCCTATGACCGGTTCTGAAGTCAGTGGTGTCAAAGGCGCTGACAGGTACCTTTTTGAAAACGCTGTATATGTCCTTACACCTGGTAAAAACTCCGACAGTGAATCAGTAGCCAGGGTCAGCCGCCTGGCCTCTGCGGTCGGCGCCAGGGTGATTGAAATTGACCCTGACGAGCATGACCTGATGGTGGCAACCGTGAGCCATCTGCCCCATATAGTGGCCACTGCCCTGGTAAACACTGCCGGTGACCTGGAAAAGGAGCACCGGGGGTTGTTGATGCTTGCGGCAGGCGGCTTCAGGGACACTACCAGGATTGCTTCGGGACATCCGCAAATGTGGAGAGACATCTGTATATCAAACAGGGACAATATTTTAAAGTTATTAGACAAATTCGGTGATATGCTGGAACAGACAAGAGAAATGGTTGCTGCATGTGACCACGGATCACTTGCAGCAAGCTTTTGCAGGGCACGGGAAATAAGGGAAAACATGCCATCAAGAATTAGGGGTTACCTTCCCCTGCAGTATGAGATTACTGTAACCGTGCCTGACCGCCCGGGGTCAATTGCCGGGCTGGCATCCTGCCTTGGAGATGCAGGTATTAATATCAATGATATCGAAATACTAAGGGTCAGGGAAGGCGAAGGCGGTACCATCAGGATTGCCCTGGGAAATGAGGATGACCAGGAGAAAGCGGTCCATATCCTCCGTTCCGCAGGTATTGCTGTCAAGAAAAGATAGAGGTGTATTTTTTTGAAGCTGCAGGTCACACAGGCAAAAGAAATAACAGGTGAAATTTCAGTTCCGGGAGATAAATCAATATCCCACCGGGCCGTCATGCTGGGGGCACTGGCAGAGGGAACGACAGAGGTAACGAATTTTCTCATGGGAGCAGACTGCCTCAGTTCCATTGACTGCTTTAGAAAAATGGGTATTGAATTCAGCAGGCCGGACAATAACATAATAATTATTCAGGGGAAGGGGCTTGATGGACTAAGTGAACCTGAAGATATCCTTGATGTCGGCAATTCCGGTACAACAATCAGGCTGATGATGGGAATCCTGGCAGGACAGTCTTTCTTTGCCACGGTAACCGGTGATTCCTCAATACGGAGAAGGCCCATGGGGAGAGTTGCCGGTCCTCTCCGGGACATGGGGGCACATATTGACGGCAGGCAGAACGGCTCCACAGCTCCCCTGGCAGTCAGGGGCGGCACCCTGAGACCGATAGAATTCAATTCACCTGTAGCCAGCGCCCAGGTGAAGTCGGCGGTAATGCTTGCCGGACTGTATGCTGCAGGTGAGACCCTGATACGGGAACCCCACAGATCCAGGGACCATACTGAGAAAATGCTTGCATACCTTGGTGCGGAAATTGAAGTCAGTGATAATGTCGTAAAAATAAAAGGCAGGCCGAATTTGGTGGGTAAACCTGTGGAAGTTCCCGGGGATATCTCCTCAGCAGCATTTTTTTTGGTCGCTGCAGCTGCAATGCCCGGTTCCCGGCTGACTGTTAAAAGGGTTGGTATAAACCCCACCAGGACTGGCATCATCGATGTCTTAAGAAATATGGGAGCTAAGATAACTATTCATAATGAAGATGTGGTAAACGGGGAGCCTGTGGGAGATATTACAGTCCTGGGCAGTGAACTTAAGGGTACGGTTATTGAGGGCAGCCTCATCCCCAGGCTTATTGATGAGATACCGGTAATTACAGTTGCTGCCGCAGCCGCTTCCGGAGAGACGGTAATCCGGGATGCAGCTGAGCTGAAAGTCAAGGAATCGAACCGGATATCGACAATGGCTGTTGAATTAGGCAAGCTGGGTGCCCGGGTAACAGAATTACAGGATGGAATGATTATAAGGGGAGGCTGCACACTGAAAGGGGCTGTCTGTCAAAGCCATGATGACCACAGGGTGGCTATGTCTGTGGCGGTGGCAGGTCTCCTTGCCAGGGGAGAGACAGTAATTAATAACGTCGAATGTATCAGGATCTCATTTCCGGGTTTTGCCGAAACCCTTGCCGGTTTTGCAAAATGTACATATGTTTAGAATCAGACTGTTGTTTAGAATCAGACTGTGCATTCATGCATGGTCTTTTAAATTTTGAACTTCTTCAGTCCCGACAAGGAAAAACAGTATTTATGTCGAAAGAAAATACCTAGTTTGTTAAAATTCGGGGAATGAATATCTGTAAGGAGTGAAAAAATGCAGCGAGAAGGGCGAAATTTGGTTGTGGCAATTGACGGACCGGCCGGGGCCGGTAAAAGTACTGTAGCCAGACAGGTATCCAGGGACCTCGGTTACATTTACATTGATACCGGGGCCATGTACAGGGCACTGACCCTGAAAGCCCTCAGGCAGGGTATCAGTCTCAGTGATGAAGAAGCGCTAACCAGGCTGGCACAGGAGACTGAAATCCGGCTCACTTATAAAGACCATACTCAGGTTATTATTATGGACGGTGAGGATGTAAGTGTCGAAATACGTTCTCCTGAGGTTTCCCGGAATGTATCCCTGGTGGCCAGGGTACCGGGTGTCAGGACTGAAATGGTAAAACTGCAGAGAAAACTTGCCGAAAGAGGCGGGGTTGTGATGGATGGCAGGGACATTGGCTCATATGTGCTTCCGGAAGCAGAATGCAAGGTGTTCCTTACCGCTTCTCCCAGGGAGAGGGCCATAAGGAGGGCCAGGGATTTAGAAGCTTCCGGATATGAGGTAGATATTGACCAGCTGGAACAGGAAATCATCACCAGGGACCAGATAGACAGTACCCGGGAAATGGCCCCGCTGTTACAGGCCCCTGATGCAATCCTGGTGGACACCTCGGACATGTCCTTTAATGAAGTTGTGGAAAAAATAAAGGAATATATCCTGCAAAAAAAGTGATATGGGTTGACCGGGCAAATTCCACCTGAAGTAACTATCATTTTTTGGAGGAATTTGTGCCTTGGTCTAGAATAGAAAAAATATCAGTTGCTAAGAAATATTAGTGAAAGTGTTAAATTATGGTCCCAGAGGTGGTATAATGAAGACAACCCTGGCACCCAAGGCTGGTTTCTGTTTCGGGGTTAAACGGGCTTTGGACCTGGCTATGCATACAGCAAAGGAAGAGGAAAAAAAGATTTATACCCTGGGTCCTTTGATTCACAGCCCCCAGGTTGTCGAAGACTTATCCAGAAAAGGGCTAAAGGTTGTCCAGGACATTGAAGATATTCCTGAGGGAGTAATTATTGTCAGGTCACATGGAGTCGGCCCTGAGGTGTTTGTAAGGGCCGGTGAAAAAGGCCTTAAGGTCATTGACGCCACTTGTCCATTCGTAAAAAAGGCTCAGGAACTGGCCAAAAAGTTAAATGAACAGGGCTATCAGGTTATTGTGGTAGGTGATAAGGAACACCCTGAAGTTACAGGAATCCTTGGCTGGACGGGTAACCAGGGAATTGTTGTGGAAACCCCGGAGCAGGCTGAAAGCATGCCTGCAATGGATAAAATCGGGATAATCAGCCAGACCACACAGCCGGAGGAAAATTTCAATAAAATAGTTTCAGTTTTAAAGGAAAAGGCTGCTGATACAATTACTTACAACACTATTTGTCATGCTACCAGGGACAGGCAGGATGCAGCTGTGGAACTGGCCAGAAGTGTTGATGTGATGATTGTTGTCGGCGGGAAGAACAGTGCCAACACCCAGAAACTTGCCCGCTTGTGTGCCGATACGGGCACTCCGACATATCATATAGAAACTGCCGGCGAAATTAACAGGAAATGGCTTTCCGGAATGGAACTGGTAGGGATAACTGCCGGGGCTTCGACCCCGGATTGGATAATAGAGGAGGTTAGGAGCTACATGGAAGATGTTACCAGTCAGGAAAATGAAAAAATGCAACTTGAGGAGGCATTGTCAGTAAAAGAACTTCGCAAAGGAGACATAGTCAGGGGAGTAGTAGTCCAGGTTGGAGATGATGAAGTTCTGGTGGATGTCGGTGGAAAATCTGAAGGAGTCATTCCTATGCGGGAGTGTTCCTGTTGCGATATAAGGTCACCGAAAGAAATGTTTAATGTTGGGGATACGGTAGAGGTTGCAGTTATCAGGGTTCAGGACGATGAGGGCAAGATACTCCTTTCAAAGAGAAAGGCAGATGCTGAAAAGGCATGGGATGAGCTGGCCCAGGCAGTAACTGACAAGAACGTGGTTCAAGGAGTTGTTATGGAAGTTGTTAAAGGCGGCCTTTTGCTGGATGTGGGAGTCCAGGCATTTATGCCTGCCTCACTGGTGGAACGCGGTTATGTTGAGGACCTTTCCAAATATGTCGGAGAGAGGCTGCAGGCAAGGGTCATTGAAGTGAAAAAGGAATCAAGAAAAGTCATTCTCTCCAGAAAAGCCGTCCTGGAAGAAGAATACAGCAAAAAGAGAGCCGCTCTCTGGGAAGAAATTGAAGAGGGGCAGGTCCGTAAGGGGACTGTACGCCGTATGACAAATTTTGGAGCATTTGTAGACCTGGGCGGAATAGACGGCCTGCTTCACGTATCTGAGATGGCCTGGTACAGGGTAGGCCACCCCTCAGAAATTTTGAAGGAAAATGACGAAATAGAGGTTTTTGTCCTTGGAGTTGACAAAGAAAATGAAAAAGTATCCCTCAGTTTAAAGAAAATTATCCCTAATCCATGGGACAATATTGAACAAAAATACAGTACCGGTCAGGTAGTGACAGGTAAGGTTGTCAGACTGGTGCCATTTGGCGCTTTTGTTGAACTGGAACCGGGTGTTGATGCCCTGGTACACATATCACAGCTGTCACAAAAACGGATTGGCACCCCCGGTGAGGTTGTCAGTGTGGGTGAACAGGTGACTGCCAAGGTTATTGACGTGGATTCCGAGAAGCACAAAATCAGTCTTTCTATTAAAGAACTTGCCGAAAAGGAACCTGAGGCACATCAACCTGAAGCTCAGCAGGATGAGGTCACAGAAACCGTGCTTCAGGAAGACGTTCCGGCACCCACCATCGGAGAAGGACTTGACCCTGAAACACACAAAAAACTGATGGAAAAGGTCGAAGAAACTGCTGAAGAAGAACCTGCTCAGGTAAATCCTAATGAAGAAAAACCTGCCGAATAAGACATTAATCATGGGGTAGATGTGTTCCCGAAAGCGGAGGTGTAGCCCGCAGGGGAATACACCTACCTCTTTTTACTTTCTGTCCAGTCCTCAAAAGTCATGGCAGTATCACAGACAGAATCCCCATATAACTGTCCGAACCTCTGGTGATGTTTTCCCGGTCCGTTAACCAGGAAGACACTTTGCTTACGGTTCGCCAGCCTTGCGGCAAAGTCGAACAACTGGTATGAGAGAATGTCGGCCAGCGGCAGTGAGTAACCGATAAAAAATATCTCCTCAGCCCCGGCAAGGGTTTTAAGGGCAGTAAACCAGTGGCTGCGCAGGGCTGGCAGGGAGTAAGACTTAAAAAGAGTAGGGGCGATGATAAAGTGCCGCAGTTGAATACTTTGGTCCTGTCGTGAACACTTCAGGCACTTTAGGAGCGCCGGAATATCATTTTCCTTTCCGGATGCCCCCGGGACAGGGTGAGCTGTGACTGACTCAGGAAAACAAAATATCTGACCACAGACAGGGCAGTAATACATATTTATGGAACCATGCAGTTTAAATATCCTGACAGAGGACGCAGTTTCGCATAAATTGACCGATGACCTGACACAAATGCTGCGTTTTTGTGGCAAAGCCCCATAGTCAACAAAAGAAAGGTCCGGGTAAAAAAAGTCTTTACCGGAACCGGTTAAAAGGTTTTCGATGACCAGGTCATAATTAAATGTGATTATCAAATCACCGGAATTGATAATATCCGCAAATATACGGTATGAGTCTTCCAAACGGCAGGTTCTCTCAGGTGTTAGCAGTCCGGTGAACTCTTTGAGCAGTAATTCTTCGTAATAGATAACCTCATTATAGTCAACATGGGGATATGGTTTATAATGCCTGATTATGTCAAGCCTGCTTAAGACCTCCTCCAGGCTTGAGGTTTTAACCCAGTCAGACCTGCCCTGATATAGGAAGGCACTAATATATGATTTCAACTCTGAAAGCTGCCGGGTAACCCGGCCCTCGTGAAAGATTGTCTCCAAAACGGTGCCGGTCAGGGGTGCACCTGCACCTGATGAGAAACCTGAACCCAGGACAAAAACACTGTTCATGGCAAACCTCCTGGCATTAGGTTAAACAATTGCCCTTATCTTATACCTTGACCCCCAAAATTTACTTTGATATACTTTTATTAACAGCCGTAAAGACAACCAAACAATTGTTTACGGAGGCCCATCATGAGCAGAATTACTGAACGGGAAAAAGAAATCCTTAAAATATTAAAAAATGACCCTATGATAGCCCAGGAGGACCTTGCCAGGATATTGGGAATAACCAGGTCGGCCGCTGCAGTCCATATTTCTAACCTGATCAGGAAGGGATATATCCTGGGCAGGGGCTATGTTTTTAACGACAGGTCCGGAGTGCTTGTAATTGGAAGTATTTATACTGCGGTCAGTGCAGTAAAAAAAGGGACCGGGGAGTCAACGGCAGAAATTGATATCCGTCCCGGCGGCCCTGCTTATGATATCTCACTTCAGCTTGCGGTACAGAATATCCCTGTTGTTCCCGTAAGTATTGTCGGCAGGGATGATTATGCTGAAATAATAAGGGACAAACTGAATAAAAATGGCATTGACACCAGGCTGGTGATAAAACAGGACGAGCTTCCGACACCTGCAAGAATAGCACTTTCCGGCATCACACGGAAGGAAGAAATATTTGACCGGCGGGCCGTTGACCTGCTTACACCTGAGAGAATACCCGGCATTGATGTAACTATTAATAACTGTGGACTGGTCATAATTGATTCAGGCATTCCTCAGGATACAGTCATTTACATAGCTGAACTTTGTGTTTCGGCCGGGATTCCTGTTTGTCTGAGATGCAACGGCGAGGAACGGGAAAGGTACCTTTACCGCAGACTTGAAATGTTTGACAGTATTATTATGACCCAGGATACGGCAGCGGAAATATGTGAACAGAAAATGAAGACCCTTGATGATTGCATTGAGGCAGCACAACTGATTTTTAAAAAAAGTGCTGCCAAAGCAGTTATTGTCTTTCCAGAATTAGGGGCTGTGATGACAGGAACAGAGGGTTCTGTTTCTGTTCCGCTGCAGCCCGGTCAGGGAATACCGGACAGACGGGCTGTCGATATATTTACTGCTGCGGTGGTAAACGGAATCATCAGATCTTATGATTACCGCCAGTCTTTGAGGCTGGCCCTTGGCTCTGCGGGGCAGAAAGAGGGCTGACCACGTAATTTGCCAATACAGAAGGAATAATAGTACTTAATGTAGAAACATAATTAGCCATAAGGGTGAAATTCTAATGACAAAAGAAATTTCTGTCCGGGAAGCATTGGAGCTACCCGGGGCCAAGATAATAGATGTCAGGTCTGAATCGGAATTTGCAGAGGCAACAATTCCCGGAGCTGTAAATCTTCCTTTACTTAATGACAGCCAGCGTGCTGAGGTAGGCAAACTGTATAAGGAAAAAGGCGCTGGAGAGGCCAGGGAACTGGGGCTGCGGTTGGTGTCCCCCAGGCTGTCAGAAATGGTCAGGCAGTTCAGTGAACTGTCCCGGGAAGGGCCCCTGGTTGTTTTTTGCTGGAGAGGCGGGATGCGCAGTAAGTCTGTCTGTTCGTTGCTGGAATCAATGGACCTCCCGGTTTACAGGCTGGTTGGCGGATATAAGGCCTACCGCAGATATGTCAATGAATATCTTGCCCGGCCTTTAAGGCATAAGGTTGTGGTCATTCATGGCCTTACCGGTGTTGGTAAAACCGAGGTGCTTCATGAACTGCGCAGGAGGTCGCTGCCTGCTGTCGATTTGGAAGGGCTGGCCAATAACCGGGGTTCTGTTTTTGGTCAGATAGGTATGCATCCACAACCCAGCCAGAAGATGTTCGATGGTTTACTGGTAAAGGAACTGGCGTACTGGGAAGCAGCCGGGTTTATAATTGTTGAGTGTGAAAGCAGGAGGATAGGCAGGATAATACTTCCGGAAACACTTACCGAATCAATGAAAAATGGAATCAAAATATTAGCTTACTGTCCGTTAAATGTACGTATGGAACGTATCAAAAGAATATATAGTTCTAAAAATGAATTTGGTCTGGTAGATAATAAAGAAGAACTGAAAAATGCCATCAAAGCGCTTGAAAGAAGAATCGGCAAACAGAGAACCGCTGAGTTTTGCAGAATGGTGGACATGGGAAAGCTTAATGAGGTTGTGGAACATCTTCTGGTGAATTATTACGACCCCCTGTACAGATACCCGTCCCAACCCAGTGCAGAATATGACCTGAGTGTTGATACCGGTGATATTTCCACTGCAGCAGAGAAGATAAGGAGTTTTCTGAAGCAAAAATTTCCGGCAGCATTCTAGGCAGAGTTATTTTCAGAAATGGAGGTGTGGCAATGGGCAGTATCGGAGAGACGCTTAAAAGTGCCCGGGAGGCCAAAGGTATTAGCCTGAGGAAGGCTGAAGAAGACACAAAGATCAGGAAGAAATACCTCCAGGCCCTTGAAGAGGGAAACTATGACATTCTTCCGGGAAGGGTGTATGCCAAGGGATTTCTGCGTAATTATGCCAATTACCTGGGCCTTGACCAGGAAGAAATACTTATGGAATATAAGTTATTGGGAACGCCTGTGCGGGAAACATATCAGGAATCAAAATTCCACAAGAAGGTGCTGCGCCGGAGAAATAACCGTTCTAACCGGCGGACCTACCTGATGACTGCAGTAATTGCTCTCCTGGCAATTATTACACTGGTGGCCTATGGCTATATGACCAAAAATAAAGAAGGTCAGGGTTTACAGGATAAAGGTAAGGTTCCCCCGACGGAGCAGACAGACAACAACCGTGGTCAGGCTCCGGATGAAAGCGGTGATGGGCCTGGTGCAGACGAAAATCCGGGACAGCAGCCGGATGTACCCGGAGAACCCGGCACCCCTCCTGTCGGACAGAATGAAGGTCCGGGCAGTGAAGACAATGTCAGGCAGAATGTTGTTACTATCACTCTCAGGGGTAAGGACCAGGTATGCTGGACAGATGTCCGGGTCGACGGTGAGAACACATTTACCGGTAATCTAAGCCCGGGAGAGGAGAAAAAATTTACCGGCAGCAAAATTGTATTGACCCTTGGTAATGCAGGTGCAGTTGAGGTTGTAAAAGACGGAACAAGCCTTGGGGTCCTGGGTGAATATGGAGAAGTGGTAAAAAACAGGGAGTTTACAGCCGGTACTATGTAATTAATTGGGGAGGCTCTTGGAAATGATTGAGAATTAATTTGTTGAGCTGTTGTACCGATTTTCAGCACTGATGCCGGAGAAATCTAACCCTATTCCTGGCGAAGTCCATGAACACAGCCAATTCGCCATCCTTGGCTCAGTGGCGGCGCGGGCCGTCCAGCCCGACTAAAACTAATAGTCCGCGGCAAAAGCCCTAAATATAAAGAAAGGCAGGGAAAAATATGGCAGCCAAAGAGAATAGCTTTGATATAGTGTGTGAAGTCAATATGCAGGAAATTGACAATGCTATCAATCAGGCCAGAAGGGAAATTGAAACCCGCTTTGATTTTAAGGACAGCAAGAGTGAAATAAAATTTGACGGTGAAGTGATAACCCTTGTTTCTGATGATGATTTCAAACTGAAAAACGTTGTTGACATCCTGGAGTCAAAGGTGATAAAAAGAGGTGTAGATATCAGGACATTAAAGTATGGCCGGATTGAACCAGCCGCAGGGGACACCGTAAGGCAGCAGGTAAATATACAGCAGGGAATTGATTCCGACCTGACCAAAGATATTGTAAAAGAAATTAAAAAATCAAAGATTAAGGTACAGGCTTCTATCCAAGGGGATAAAGTCAGGGTCTCAGGTAAAAACCGTGATGACCTTCAGGCAGTAATCCAATTGCTTAAGGAAAAGGATTATGAGATTCCCCTGCAGTTTACCAATTACCGTTCCAACTGATTTTTGGGGCAGAGGGACTGTGTTTCTGCCGGGTATTCCGGAGAATATGAAGACCGGCTTTAAGGGCTGTGTGCTGTGCCAGGCTGCATTAAATTCCGCGGACCTGACAGCCCACAGCCCTTTCGCTCACACTTGCCCGTTTGGGGTGTAAATGAAAGAAAATTGATATATAATGTAATAATAACAAAAGTTTCTATTGAAACTTTAAGGAAACTTTTGT
>JAENZJ010000036.1 GCA_016841325.1 Thermincola carboxydiphila | reverse complement strand
GCTATTGACACCCAGGAGGTTTTGCCTAACAGCAGTCCGGAAGAGATCCGGGAGATAGTGAAAAATACGCTTGATATCCTGGCAAAGGGCGGCGGGTATTTCTTCAGCCCTTCACACCGGATTCAACAGGACACTCCTCTGGAAAACATTATTGCCATGTATGAAGCTGTCAATAGCTACTATTAAGCTTGGAGTTGGGGTAAGAAATAAAAAATTAATGACGAAAGGGGTGTTGTCTATAGTTTCACAGACTTGTGTATTAACGCCAGGATTGTATGGTCAAGTCCAATTATAAGGAGGATATGTGCAGATGAAAAGAGTCTCCAAATTATTGTATGTTTTGCTTATATTAGTGATGGTGTTCTCTGTTGTTGGCTGCGGAGGCGGCGAAAAAGAGCCGGCGCAAACCGGGGATAACCAGACTAATACCGAACAGCCGGCTGCTACCGGAAATGAAAAACTTGATGCCCTTTATCAGGAAGTTGCCGGTCTTCAGGGAGAAGAAGCCCTGAAATTCTTTGAAGGCCTTAAAGACAAAGGTCTGAGTGATGCAGAAATACTCCAGTTCTTTATCGACCTTCCTTTATCACAGGCCAATGAGCAAATCGCTAAGATGTACAAAGATGAAGGTTTCGAAATGTACAGCAAATCCTACCCCAAAGGCGAAACCTATAACGGTTTCCAATGGTCAAAGGGTTCCGGCACCAAGATTACCGGCCCATTCAGCAAAAACGACCTGAAACTGCCCTTCACAGATTATGTGGCCCTTCCTGAAGGACCGGTGGGTGATGCCAATAAGACTTACAACATCGGTGTTGTCTTCCATGGCTTCAGCCATCCCTGGCTGATAAACTGGGCTGATGCCGCAAAATGGGAGGCTGACAGGCATCCTAATGTTAAAATAAACGTCCAGGATGCTGAGTTTGATAACAACAAGTGGGCCTCAATTATGGATTCATTTATAGCTCAAAAAGTAGATGGCATTCTGGTTTGGCCAATGGTTGAAGCTCCCACAGGACCGCCCGTTGACCGTGCAGTGCAGGCAGGTATCCCTGTTGTAAGTGTTGACAGGACAGCCGGTACCCAGGATATAACCTCCAGAATTACCGGTAACTTCCCGGCCAATGGAGCCCAGGCAGGTATGTACGCCATCTGGAAACTGGCCCAGGAGGGCGACTTAAACGCCAAGGTAGTCATGCTCCGCAAACCGCTGGGGAGTACTGCTGATGCTGTTAGAACCGGTCACTTCCTGAAAGTGTTAAGTTATTTCCCCGGTATCGAAATACTTAAATCGTATCATGACACAGATAACAGGGAAGAAGCCTTCACTAATGCCCAATCTGCACTCCAGGCATATCCCGAAATCGATATCTTCTTTGGCACCGGTGACCATGAAGCCCTTGCTGCATTGGAAGCAACCAAGATGGCTAATCGTCTGGAAAGTAGAAAAGACGGTAAGAAGATCATTTTCCTCAGTATAGATGATTCCAAGGAAGCCATTACCCAGGTCAAGGATGGACTGTTTGAAGTCAATACTCCTTACACTCCGCTTATTTCAGACATAGGTATGCGGGTACTTCTTAACATAGTTACGAAATCTGCTGAAATGCCTAAGGATGTAATCACCCCCAATATTCCGATGGTTACCCAGAAGGGTGATGTTATCTTCGGAATGCAGACCCAGACACCTGACCAATGGTATGAGTATACCTTTGGTCCGGCGCTGAATTAGGAGAACAAATAGCCGCTTTTTTCTCTCTCTGCAGGCTGGATGGCCTGCAGAGAGAGATTTTAGGGCTGCTACCCTGGCAAACTATAACCTGTTTACTTAAGGAGAGTAGAAATGGCTAGTGATACTTCTTCAATAAATGGAGGATACAGAGTCTCAGCAAAGTTGATTAAAGACAACATGCTTATCATCATCCTGCTCTTGGAGTTGATAATTGGTGTGATACTGTCTCCCGTCTTTTTGGGAAAAACCAATATCCAGAGCATATTGATCAATACGGCAATTTTTGGGCTCCTGGCTGTTGGCCAGTCACTGGTAATGCTGGTTAAGGAAATAGACCTGTCAGTAGGTGCAATGATGGCATTTGGCCCAATTGCTGCAATAGCTTTGACCGAAAAGATTTTGTCCGGTTCCGGGACAGAAATTATTGTAGGCGGCAATTATGTGGTGGACGGACTGCTCCTCATTGTTATCCTGGTACTTCTTATCAGCGCCTTAATCGGTATCTTAAACGGAATTATCAGGGTAAAAGCACAGGTTCCTTCATTGATAGTCACCCTGGGCATGATGTATGTTCTCAGCGGCATGTCCTATATCCTGTCAGGAGGGTACTCTCTTTACCTAACCAACCTAGAGGGAGCAAAATCGCTGGGCAATAATATGATTGCCGGCATCCCGGTTAATTTTATTCTGTTTTTGGTGATCGGGGTTTTAGTTATTTTGGTCTTAAAGTATACCAAAGTCGGTCACCGGATTTATTCCACCGGGGGTAATGAAAAGGCTGCCATTTATTCCGGGATCAATACAAACTTCTGGAAAATAATGGCCTTTGGAATAAGCGGAGTATGTGCCGGCGCTGCCGCCCTGATATACAGTTCCCGTTTGCAATCAGTGGAAACCATTCAGGGAAGCGGTTATGAGCTAATATCAATAGCCATTGCCGTAATAGGCGGGATTACCTTGGAAGGCGGCAGGGGTAATATATTTGGGGCAATCATTGCAAGCGCTATATTATGCATTATGTTAAACATTTTATCACTGGTAGGATTAATAGCCTGGTATAAAACAATTATTATTGGTCTGATCATAATCGGCGCCGCATCACAGCATGCTTTTTCCCGCAGGACAGCGTAACGGTAATTCCCCGTATAAGGAAGGTGAAGGATATTAATGCAGGAGTCTTTGTTGTATCTAAAAAACATTCATAAACAGTTTCCGGGCGTAAAAGCGCTGAAAGGTGTAGACTTTTCTCTTGAGAAAGGGAAAATTGTATCTCTGGTAGGAACTAACGGGGCGGGCAAGTCTACCCTGTCCAACATTATTGCTGGCATTTATTCTCCCGATGAAGGTGAAATATTTATTGAAGGGAAAAAGGTAACCATATCAGATCCGAAAGCTGCCGAACAGCTGGGTGTGGGTATTGTGCACCAGGAACCTACTTTGGTTCCTAACATGACAGTTGTGGAAAATATTTTTCTTAACAAGGAAATAACCAAAAACGGTATTGTTCTTGACCTGAAGAAGATGAAACAAGAGAGTGAAAAGGTTTTGGAGTTTCTGGGTTTTCATATTAATGTCGGTAAAAAAGTTGAAGAATTAACACTGGTAGAAAAAGAAGTAGTTGAAATTGCCAAAGCTATGCTGCTTAAGCCGAAAATTCTCATCCTTGACGAAGTAACTGCTCCGCTGAACAAGGATGAAGTAGACCACCTTTTTAAGATTATTAATGACCTTAAAAATAATGGAATGGGTATCATTTTTATCGGCCACAAGCTCCAGGAGATTATTGAAATATCGGATTCTATCATGGTATTCCGGGATGGCAAAAACGTTGGTGAACTGGTTCCATCTGAGAGTTTGTCCGAGAAAGAGGTAATATCTTTAATGCTGGGGTCAACTCTTAATGAGGACCTGATAACCGGTGAAGATAAAGATGACACAGGGCAGAGGCAGGAAGTGCTGAAGCTGGCAGGTCTCTCGAAACAGGGGTTTTATGAGGATATTAATTTTACCCTTTATAAAGGAGAGATAGTAGGATTTGCCGGGTTGAAAGGCTCCGGAATCACAGAGTTGTTTCAATCGCTGCAGGGGATACTCTCCTTTGACGGCGGTGATATGTATGTCAAAGGCAAAAAGGTTAAGTTTAAGTACCCCAAGGATGGAATAGAGGCAGGGATAGGAATGGTCACTAATGACAGGCAGGGGGAAGGACTGGCCTTAACTCTTGATGTAAAGGACAATATTGCCGTGAGTTCTTTAAATTACTTACGTAACAGGTTTAGGACATTAAACACTAAACTGTTAAAGGATAATGCAGGAAAATACGTTAAGGCGTTATCGATTAAAACGCCTTCAATAAACCAGTTTGTACAAAATTTGTCAGGCGGCAATCAGCAAAAGATTGTTATTGCCAAATGGCTATTAAGAAACCTGGACATAATCCTTGTCGACGAACCCACCAGGGGAGTTGATGTAAAAGCCAAAAATGAAATATATAAACTCCTGATTAACGAAAAAAACAACGGTAAGAGCCTAATGGTAGCATCTCCCGAGATCAGGGAATTATTAAGCATCTGTGACAGAATTCTGATCATTAACAGCGGCAGAATTGTTTCCGAAGTGCATAGAAACGCCAAAGAATTTAAAGAGGAAGATATCCTGAATATTATTCATTCCTCTCACCAACATTACACAACTGCTCAGGCAATGTGACAGAGTTAATTCGCGGGAAGGAGTTATGACATGGAGAATTCGGTGGTTTCCAGTGACCTGGACAATGGCAATGTAAAGAAAGCTATTTTGAAAAATCATACCTTTATTCTGTTTATCATTCTGGCGTGTGTGATGATCATTGGCAGCATTTTTGTACCTTCTCTCGCCCAAAAGGGCAACTTGCTGAATGTGTTACGGTTGGCTTCGATAGTGGGTCTGGCGGCCATTGGGGCAACAGTGGTGTTATTGGTTGGGGAGATTGATTTGTCCATTGGTTCTGTAATGTCACTGTCTCTGGTAGCCGGCGGAATGATGGTTGGATATGGGTCGGTACCGGCGCTGGCAGCAACATGCCTTACCGGTATAGTTCTGGGAATCATTAACGGGGTTTTGGTGACCAAGCTGAAGATTAATTCCCTGATGGTAACATTGGGAACGATGTCGGTATTTGCCGGATTTGCCAATGTGGTTACCAGGGGACAGTCTGTTTTCCTCTATGACGCGCCCTTTTACTTGTCATTGGGCCGGGGATATATAGCAGGAATTCCGGTTCCGGTTATCATATTTCTTTCAGTTGGAATTCTGCTCTCGATAATGCTCAAATATACAAAAACCGGAAAGGAAATTTACTTTACCGGCGCTAACACAAGAGCAGCATGGATATCAGGGATTAATACCGACAGGATCAAGCTCATTGCCTACTCTATATCAGGTCTGACAGCTGCTTTGGCAGGACCGTTGTTAAGCAGTCAGACTAACAGGATAACTCCCATCCAGGGCGTGGGATTTGAATTGTCCGCAATTGCTGTTGCAGTTTTGGGAGGGACCTCTCTTATAGGGGGAAAAGGTACAGTTATCGGTACAATTTTGGGGGCATTGACCTTCCAGTTGTTATTAAATGTTTTAACTTTGTCCGGTGTAGGGACATATATGGAGCAGGTTTTAAAAGGTTTGTTACTGATTGTTATTGTTGTGGTCTACCAGATTGTTGATAAACCGAGGAAATAGTGTTTGTTACCATGTGGACTGGGGATATAAAGGCCAAATTTGAAAATGGGGAGGAAGAACATGAACATCTTAGAACAAATTAGGGATGCGGTTGTTGAAGGTAATGCAGGACAGGTTAAGGAGTTTGCCCAAAAAGCGATTGAAGAAGGTTTCGGCGCTGCTCAGATTCTTGATGAAGGCCTTATTGGCGGGATGAACATAATAGGTCCCAGGTTCAAAAACAACGAAATCTTTATTCCTGAAGTGCTTAAAAGCGCCCGGGCCATGCACGCCGGTATGGATGTAATTAAGCCCCTGATAGTGAGTTCCGATATTCAGGAGAAGGGCACCATTGTTATTGGAACCGTTGCCGGTGACCTGCACGATATAGGCAAAAATATGGTAATTATGATGCTTGAAGGGTCCGGCTTCAAGGTGATAGACCTGGGCATCAATGTCCCTACAGAGAAATTTGTCAAGGCTATTGAGGAACACCAGCCGCAAATTATGGGGTTATCGGCTTTACTGACCACTACCATGAAACAAATGAAAAACACTGTTGAAACCTTGCTTACACTGGAACCGCGGCCTAAAATCCTGATCGGCGGCGCTCCAATAACTCAGAAATTCTGTGATGAGATAGGCGCTGATGCATATGCTGCAGATGCAGCAAGTGCGGCAGAAATAGCAAATATGCTGATCGGGTCTAACTAAGGCAGCAGACGTCTGAAAGGAGATAAATAAATGATTGTTGTAGGAGAATTACTCAATGCCAGCCGTAAGGCGGTTGGTACAGCCATTGAAGCTCTTGATGCTGATTATATCCTGCAGGTTGCCAGGGACCAGCTGGAAGCCGGTGCAGATTATATTGATGTTAATGCAGGTACCTTTATGAATAAAGAGGGAGAATACGTAGAATGGATGGTCCGGTTGATTCAGGACAACACCGATGCCGTATGCTCCCTGGACAGCCCCGATCCGGAAGTGCTGAACCGGGCCCTTAAGGTTCATAAGGGCACTGCCATGATTAATTCCATTTCCCTGGAAAAGGAACGTTATGACCAGATACTTCCTATTATTGCAGGCACAGATTTAAAGGTTATTGCCCTGTGCATGAGTGATGAAGGGATGCCAGTGACCAGGGAGGACCGCCTGAAAATTGCGGACCGGCTAATTAACGACCTCTGCAGGAATAATGTTAAACTGGAAAACATCTTTGTTGATCCCCTGGTCCAGCCTATTGCCACAGACCAGTCCTATGGAATGGAGTTTCTGAATGCAATTGAGGGAATTATGACCGGTTATCCCGGAGTGCATACCATGTGTGGTCTTTCCAA
Source organism: Thermincola carboxydiphila (assembly GCA_016841325.1). Classification (GTDB taxonomy): domain Bacteria; phylum Bacillota; class Thermincolia; order Thermincolales; family UBA2595; genus Phosphitispora. The sequence continues at coordinate 12,841 of JAENZJ010000036.1, read as the reverse complement.
TGTCTCCCATGGTTTGCCGAACCGGAAAATACTGAACGTATCTTTTGCTATCATGGCAGTTGCCAAAGGCCTGGACGGGCTGATTGTCAACCCCCTGGACAGGCAGATGATGGCAAGTCTGGTTGCTGCCGAAACTCTGGCCGGCCGGGATGAATACTGTGAGAAGTACCTGGATGCCTTCCGCAGCGGTAATTTGCTCTAAGCAAAGAAAAATCAGAGAGCAGTCTTGACATCTTTAATATCGGTTAATCATGATTACCAGCTCTTTGCTTTCTGATATATTTTTCTATCGCCTTTTTATTATGTAAAATGGTATCCATATAGTAGCTCTTTGGAAGGGACTGTCCCATAACTAGATGGGCCGTCCCTTTTTAAATTTTGAGCCTTCAATTGTCAGATGGTCCTTTTTCAAATTGCAGGGTGATGATATAATAAGATAAATTACCAATAAGGGCGGAGGGTTTATGCTAACCCAGCAGCACATATTAAAGCGCAGGCATATAAAGAAAGAGTTCAATAACATATTTGGTTTTCCGCTGGTAGTGGCAGTAGCAGCTATGGGTTATGGAAAAACCACCTCAGCAAAGGATTTTCTAAACGATACCGGCGCAAAATATGTCTGGGTATCTGTTGACAGCAATGAATCATCACCTCAGTATATATGGGATTCTCTTTCAAGGCAGCTGTCGAAAACCCTGCCCGGACTGGGCAGTCAGCTTCGTGCCCTGGGTTTTCCTGCCGATGTGCCGCAAAGAGATAAGGTATTAAGAATAATAGAAGAGTATACCTATTCAAACGAAACCGTACTGGTAATCGATGATTATCATTTTTCCCACGCTCCTGAGTTTGACAGGCTGCTTGAAATAATTGTTCGGGCAAGCATAGATGGATTACATATTCTCCTCCTTTCAAGGACAATTCCGGAAATTAATATTGATGAATTAAGGCTCAAAGGGTATTGTTATATGATTAAAAGCAGCTTGTTTGAGCTTGGCATGGATGAGATAAAGGAGTATTTTAAACTCTATGGCTACAATCTCTCTGAAGATATAATAAGTGAGATTTATGAAATATCAGAGGGCTGGATTTCGGCCGTATATCTGATGATGCGGAGATATGCCGAGACAGGCAGAGTTGAGCCGGGAAGAAGTATAGAAAGACTGATTGAAACAACGGTTATGTCAAGGTATACAGACCGGGAAGCGCTAATATTAAAATCTCTGTGTGTACTTGACAGTTTTACACCACAGCAGGCGGTATATGTAACAGATGATGCCGGTACAGAAAAAATTATCCGGGAATTAAGCTATGGCAACTCTTTTATTCGTTATGATGAGCTTGAAGGTGTATATAGGATTCACAATATCTTCAATAATTATTTAAGGAAACTGCTTGAGGAGCAGCCATCTGACCTGAAGTTTGATGAACTGCACAGGCGCTCCGGGCAATGGTATATTCTAAACGGTGACATTATCGCCGGTCTGAAATATCTCTTAAAAGCTAAGGAATATGACCTGATTCTTTCACAATTTGAATCAAATCATATTAACCTGGTGATAGACAACAATCCCAGGTACATATTGGAACTGTTTGAGAATATTCCTGTTGAGGTAAGATACCGCCACCCCATTGGTTACCTTGCCTTCATCGGTTTTTATGTCACCAACATAGACAAGGAGGGTGGGGTACGCCTTTTAACAGCTTTAGAGCAGCATTACCGGGACGATGATAATATTTCTGATGCTCTGAAAAAACGTATTTCCGGAGAAATTGAGCTGATAAGAGCTTATACCGGCTTCAATGATGCTGCACTGATGCGGGAAAAATTGATCAAAGCCCACGGGATACTGGAGGGACGGTCTGTTATAGCCAACAAGGATAAGATTATTACATTTGGCTCTCCGCATTCTCTCTGTCTTTATTATCGTGAAAAAGGAAAATTACTGTGGACCAGAGAGTGTGTTGAGGAGATGTTTTCTTACTACACAGAATTGGCTGATGGTTGTGGCAGAGGATTTGATTACCTGTTGCAGGCCGAATATTATTTGGAAACCGGTGACCTCTCCCAAGCTGAACTATGTGCATATAAGGCCATTTACAAGGCCAAAAGCCTGGAACAGTTTTCTGTCATTATATGTGCCCAGCTGACCCTTGCCAGGGCTTGTGCTGCAAAGGGGGAGTTTGATGAGGCAATGGAAATTATGGATGATTTAAGTGAAGAGGTAGATGCATGTAACAGCCCCATTCTAAGCAGTGCGTTTGATTTATGTGCCGGGTACATAGGGGGGATAACCGGGAAAGATACCAGTTTTGCCAAGTGGCTCACGTCCGGGGATATGGGACAGAGTGAAGTATTGTATCAGGGTATGGGGTTTAATTATATTATATATGGCAAGTACCTCCTGCTTAAAAAAGAATATATAAAGCTAGAGCTAATCTGTGAAGAAATGGGGCAGGTCTTTTCTTCATTCAACAACTTAATGGGATATTTACATACACACATACTGGATGCAGCTGCCAAGTACAGGCTCTATGGCATGGAAAGGGCAAAATCTGCGATTTTTCCTGCCCTGGATATAGGCAGGGCAGATGCTATCGTAATGCCATTTGCGGAGTATGGCTTATATATTCTGGAAGTATTGAAAGATGTGCAAAAAGAGGCCGGGACAGACGAATATCTGGACAGGCTGGTGAACTGTGTGTCCCAATACAGTGATAATCTGAACAAAACAGAAGGTATAAAATCAGCGGCATTAATGCTGACTAATCGCGAAAAGGAAATACTTCAACTGGTTGTCACAGGCAAAACCAACCGGGAGATTGCTTCCGAACTTTTCGTTGCTGAAGTTACTGTCAGAAAAAACATTACCTCTATATACCGTAAATTAGATGTAACCGGGAGGGCTTCAGCAGTCAAAAAAGCCATGGAGCTAAAAATAATATAAAATTCGACAAAAAAGTATCTTTTGCGATAATATATTCTCCTGGAAAACTCTGCTATGATTTGTATAGTAGAGTTTTTTATTTGTAATTTTAAAGGAGGAAGTTTGCTTGCCCAAGATTGTAAATGTTGTGCCACAGGATGACCATACTCTGGTCATAGAACTTGATAACATGCACAAGATTATTTATGATATGAAACTCAGGCTGAAGACAGTCAGATTTTCCAATCTGGCAGATCTGGACAGGTTTAAATCTCTCAGGGTTGAAAACAGGAATACCATTATTTGGGATGACCTGTGTCAGATAACCATTGATGAAGTCATCAGCATCATTGAAAGATAAAAGTATTGTATTATGACACCATTGAGAATTTGGAGGGAGACAGCATGAAAAGACGGACTGGAACAAGGGCCTTTGTTGTGATGCTATGTATTGCGTTACTGTTTCCACACACTGCTTTTGCCGTAACCGGTGCCGGTAACCGGTTGGCAGATGGAACAACAGTTACTAACGAAATTTTGCCGCTTGACAAAACGGTAGACGTGTTTGTCTACGATAAACCGGAACCAGTCGTTGTTCCGGAACCGGCAGCTATTCAGCAAGATGAGACAGCCGCCGCAGTAGTCTACGAAGAGCCGGAAGCCGTCGTCGACGAGAAGCCGGAAGCCGTCGTCGACGATGTCTATCACCCGGAAGACGATGTTGGTCTCAAAATGGAAGATGAGATTGATCTCAGACTAATGGAAGCGGGTTTGGAGGACAACCCCAAACCATTGACACTCGCCGACCTTATTGCTGATTTTGATATACAGCCTTCCTTACAGACACAGGATTCGCTGTTCCAGAGTTCTGCGCCCTTCCTGTTACAAAGCAGGATGCTTGTCAATTCCGTACCGGCCCCAACTTATCCTGACACTGTCGTGATCGGAAGTGATAACGAAAACAACGCTCATACCGGTATTGCTGATGGTGATGTGGATGCCGTCCTGGGGGGAGGGAAGGCAAACTATCCGATTGAGATCTCATTCACCCTTAATAACCTGCCGGCTGAGAGTGCTTATATAGCTATCAAGGCCTTAGATGTGGACGAGGAAGCGGGGGAGAAGGATTATGTATTCATCAATGATGCTCCGGCCTATCAGGGTATTGCAGGGGAATCCATCAGCGCCCTTTCAGGTAATAATAACCAATGGAATACTACAGTGATGCAGATACCGATTTCCAAGCTGCATTTAGGCAAAAACTATGTTTCCATTACTGTTTCCAGCGGATGGTATGTTACTATAGACTGGATACAGGTAATTCTGGACGGCGGTGCGGAAGACACAAATATCACTGATTTTTCGATAGAACTGAATAACTCGGTGCAAAATGGCAGTAATGTGGAAATTGAATCTACAATAAAAATTCTGCAAACCGGATCAACAGAGTATTATACCGAGTATATGCTGAACAATGCGGCAGGGGATAACATTTCATCATATTTTGGTACTGCTGCCGGTGTAGAAACTGCTCGCCTGTCTATGCCGCTAAACTCCCCAACAGGCACATATACCGTCACAGGCTTAATAAAGGATAAAGTAACTGAAACCATTAAGGCCAGTGATACCATCACCTTTGATTTTGTGAACGGACAGGTACGGGTATTCGGGCCCAAGGTGAGTCACAGCCTTTCACCGGCGACAATTACCAATGGCAGTGTCACCATCCAGCTCTCAGCGGAAAACAACGATCCTGGTATAATTACAGATGTGGAGATTTGGTATGAGGGCGAAAATATTATCGGCAATACCAGCGGCAGTATTACCACTGCAGCTCAGAGTGTGTCCCAAAGCGGAACTTATGCTTTTGCTATAAAATATACCCGTAACGGGACAACACGTACAGCAAACTATAATGTCACGGTATCAAATATCGACAAGGCCGGCCCTCTCATAACCGCCACAAATGTTTCCGTAATTGAGGAGACCAATGATGCTGATGTACTCACAAATATTCATAATGCTATTACCGTAACTGATAATTTTCCCCTGCCGGCAGACCCCTATACCTTATCACTAAACAGCGGATTTGCAGCAACCACAGAGGCAAAGACTGTTACTATTACTGCCAGAGACACGGCAGGGAATGAATCTGCAAAGGATATTACTGTGACAATTATACCCAAAACGGTTCAGATAACCCAACATGAGGTCAGTGTAAACGATACGGCGTTAACGGCTTCCCTCTCCGCTACCCTCGATTTTACCGGCGGCCTTGATATTACGGAAAGCGGCTTTGTATGGGGTGTCTCACAGAACCCCACATATGAGGTTTGCAATGGCAGAGTAGTGGTGGCCGGTGCAGTTGTAAAGGGAGGCAGTATCAGCGCCAGTGCCGGGAATCTTACGGAGGGTGTAAATTGCTATGCCCGTGCCTATATTAAAGCCGGGGGTTCATACTATTACAGTGACCAAAAAAGCTTTGGTATCGGCGCCCCGCAAAATGGCAGCTTCAGTGTTTCCACCTCTGCAGGGTACTTGCCGGCTGCCGGAGGTATGGCGGCATTTACAATCAGCCGTCCGTCTGACCAGACTGAGGGAAGTCAAATTGTCCATTACCGCACGGTAAACGGTACTGCTGTCGGAAATCTGCATTTTCAGCACCAAACAGGCACACTGACTTTTGCAGAGGGGGAATATAGCAAAACAGTTGAAGTACCGGTATATGGCGTTTCCGTACAGTACGGCAGCAACACTGCAACCGCCTTTCAAAATAATGCACGAAGTTTCTATTTTGAAATATACAAGGTGGAAGGGGGGGCAACCATAGGTACCAACAGGGCGGAAAAGACTATTTCCCTGGACAGTTCTATGCAGGTCTCGCCAAATTCTTATAACCAATACAATCCAGTGGGTATTATAAACTTAAACCAATTCTTTATTGTTGATGAAGGGTATGCGGGAAATGCGCCGGCACAGGACACGGTAAGCTTCGACAGTTTAGACAATACACCTGCTGCTTATCTGGATGCCACGGCTGATCATTATGCACTGAGATTTGACCTGGCGATCTCAGAAGATGATGACGGTTATCAGTGGATACAAGTAGCTGATAACATTAGCGAATTCTATTTTGTGAGATTTGATCATAATATAAGCAGTTGGGATCCAACCAGAATTAATTACACATTCCCCATGACTACAAATGCTGAGGCTCAAGCGTTTTATTCAAGCTCCCGGGTTGCTGAGTACAGAGGTTCCCTGACGGATAGTAACCATGCTGTCAATATCGGCAAGAACAGGACAGTTTATTTAAACTACGATGCTTCCGGAGAAGGTGATGATGACTGGTATAAAGACGACTTTAGACCCTCAATTCGCGCCATTGACACTGCAGAACCACAGCTTTTGGCCGTTGCACCTATGGCAGGCAGTACATACAATTATGGTGATGTAGTATATATCAGTCTTATTTTCAATGAAATAATCGGCAGTGTTTCCGGAATAACCATTAATACAAATGTCTCAGATACGCCTTTTACCTATGTTGGCGGTGTTGGGACAAATGTGCTGGTATTCAAGGGCATAGTAGATAAAGAGGGACAGAGTTTTACGTCGGTAGAGCTTCTTGATATAAATGGCAAAGACAGTATTAAAGATGTAGCAAACAATGCCATACAACCGGTGACAGCCACAACCGGCAGTACCGGAATTGATGCCAACACTTTTCGTCCGACTGTCAGCTTCACCGGAAGCAGCACCGGCACTTTGCCCAGGCACAGTGCTGTAGTGGCAATTGGTGATGCGGTTTCAGCCAAATATGCCTGGTCACAGAGCAGTGCCATGCCGGTTTCCGGTTGGATGAGCTTTACCGATGCCACCGGTGACACCCTGACCGAAACGCTTGCGGGCGGTGCCAATGGAACAGCCGCCACCTGGTATCTTCATGTACTGGCAGCCCATGCAAATGGCAACACACGCTGGGAATACCAGGAGTTCATATTTCAACAGCCGACTTTGAGTGTTACTGTTGATAATACTAATTGGGCACAGAGCCGCAGTCTGGCACTGGCGGTGACAAACAGCAGCAGTGCACCGGTAAGTATTTCTATGACAGGTGAGGGGACAGGCACTTATACAGGCAGTCAGGCTGTTAATGTGACAGCCGACGGAACCTATACCTTTACCCTTACTGACGGCTATGGCAGCTCTATTGTTAAATCGGTTGAGGTGTCCCGGATTGACCGCACACAGCCCGTTATCACTCTCCATGAATATGGTAATACAAATATAAAATACACCTCACTGGACTTCGGCGCTTCGGCCACGGAAGAGGAGGGCGGCTCCGGCCTTGCCGCAATGGAATATCAGTGGACCGACAGCCAGGCTGTGCCGGCCTCAGGCTGGACAGTAATGGCTGTGACAGGAGGGGTAATTCCCACTTACAGTACCGTTGGGACAGTATATCTCCATGTCAAGGCTCGTGACAATGCAGGGAACACTGCTTATGCCTGTTCGGAAGGGTATACAGTAATCAGCAATACCCCGCCGGCTATTGAAGTAACAGGCGGCACCCTGCCGGTGTGGCAGGGGGGCAGTGTCACACTCAACTATACAGTTACCAAAACAGGTGCGGCAATCGTCTATATCAATGCGGCCAACACTGTGATGCAGGGTACGGACCTGCCGAATGATTCTGATTACCCCTATATAGGCAGTATTTCTGTCAGTGAAAACGGGCTGTATACATTTATGGTGATGGACGAAAATGGATTGAGTGATACCAAGACTGTCGTAGTTAATTTTATCGATAATGAAGCCCCGGTTGCTTTGTTCGGTTATGGCTCCGGTAGCACGCCGACGAGCTGGGCCCAAAGCAAAACCGTTACCGTAAGCGTCAATGATAATGCGAGTCCTGTGGTTGATTCAAATGGTGCCATCACAGCTTACGGTGGCAGCGGTGTAACTTTCGTGGCATGGAAAAAAGGGGCCGGCGGCGCCTATTCAATGATTAGTAATGGCGGCAGCTTTACTGCAGATGAAGATTCCATTTATTATGTCCGGGTTACCGATGCGGCGGGTAACAGCACCGAATATTCCCTTCCTATAAGTGGCATTGATACAGCCGGCCCGACCATCGATGTTGAAACACCGGCTGCCTGGCAGAGGACAGCTTATAACGCAATGGTAACCTATGCGGATGCATATAGCGGTATATCTTCAGCACAGTATGCCATTGCCGGCAGTAAGGCTGTCACTCCTGCCAGCCTTTCCAGCCTGCCGGAAAGCGGCAGCAGTATAATGGTTTCGGCTCAGGGAAGCAGCTATATCTATTATGAAGTGACCGACAATGCGGGTAACACAACTTACGGCTGGTCAGATGAAATCAATATCGATACAGCTGAGCCGCTAATTGAAAGTGTTCAATATCAAATAATAAACAGTGACGGTACAATCGGTGAGCCGGCAGACTTTAACACGGGCGGTACCTTCTTTAACAAACCCATCCGAATCACTGCAAAGGTCTCCGATATAGTTTCCGGCCCCGCCTCAGTCACTTACTCTATTGAAGGCACAATAAATACGGTAACTGTAAGTGAAAGCCGAACAGCGGCCTTTGACCTTGCACCTGATATTTCGGGAGACCTTGTCATAGGTGCGGCAGACATTGCCGGAAATGCCACAGCTGATGAAGATAAGGCTGTCTATGCAGTAAATTTGGAGAATCATCCACCGGTTATCAGCTTCAGCGGTGCAGCTGTCACTGATACCGGCAGCAATACATGGCTGCAAGGGGCTAAAATGGTTACAGTGGAAAGCAATGATTCTGTAAATGGCGAGGTTAGTTCATCACTGGATGAAATGAGTATAACTGTAAAACGCCGGGATGGCACGGCATATGATGAGATTATGACAGACCTGTCTCAGACCTTTGCCAATATCAGTGACACCACTGGCACTGTCTCCAAAGCTCACGATGTTGTGTTTAATGCCGGCGGAAAATATGAAATTACCGTTACGGCTGTCGACCGCGCAGGTAATTCTGCTGACCTGCAGAAGCGCTATATCAATGTAGATACAGATAGTCCGGCTGACAATCCAATACTTACGTTTGATGGGGCAGAGGTAGTTAATAATGCCTACTATCAGGGTTTTAATTATATTGTTGTTCCTGTTAACGAAACAGACAGCAAGCAAAGCCCGGTTAAAGCACAATACATGCTAAACAACAGCATTAATACGGCTAACAATGTTAACGTGTGGACGGAGGTTTCCCAAAACAACGTGATTTCCGTGTTAGAGGGTCCGAATACCATTCAGCTTCGCACCATCGACGCGGCAGGAAACATTAGCGGCGGTGTTACTTATACCTTTAACTGTGACAATACACGGCCAAGCGTAAGCGGGTTTACTCCGGCAAATGGAGCAACAGACCAAAGTATTACCCCGTTAGTAAGCTTTACAGCAGATAAGCCGCTTGTTAAGGGAGACGGTTATTTTACCATCTATAATAAACGTACCCGGGAAAAGGTGATGGATGTCCATAGCAGCAACAACCGTGTAAAACTGTCGAATGAGGACAAAAACGTCAGTATAGCCTTGCCGGAACTACTGGCAAAAGGTATTGAATATTATGCTGTAATAGATGAGGGCTTTGTTACGGACCGTGCCGGAAATGAAATGGCTGGCTTTGGCGGGGAAGGAGCATGGAGCTTCAATACCGCTGCCAACCCTGTAATTTCCGACAGTGAAATTGTTGTTCTTGGCTACTCGGTGGAATTGATCTCAAAGGCTGATACAAATGCGGAGGAAACCAGTCAAAACCTTACTGCTGTCACTGATAGGCAGGCGGTAAAACAGCATAACATTATAGCCAGGGCAGGCTATAGTGAAAATGGTATAGATTATTTCATGAAGCTGAAAATCACTCCGATAATGAGCGCCACTCCGCAATTGATTAACGTATCCACCACAGAAGGCACAGCCGTGCTTTCCGGAGACAAAAAGTACATTGATGTGCTTATCCCCCGGAACGCAAGTGAAGCAGTCGTAACAATTTCACTTGGGGGCGCAGGAGATAATCAGTTCACCTTAATAATTCTCAATTCCAGTTACACGGCTCTGGTAGAGATCAGCGGCGGCATTAATGCATCGGCAGATGAAACCAATCTGCTCAATTCTGTGGATTTAAGTGAGGAAGTCGAAACGGCACAGCAGCCGGGTACCACAGTTGATGTGACACTTAAACTGGTTATTGAGCAGAAAGAAAAGTCAGAAATCCCGGGTGCCGGAGAAATCCAACAGGCTGTACCCGGAGCTGCTCTACGGTTCCTGGATATTACTTTGGAAAAGGTTGTTACAACCACAGTTGCAGGGGGTTCACCCATAACAGATACTGAAGCCGTCACAGCTACACAGCAGCCGGTTGTCATTATCATTGACCTTCCCGAGGAACTGCGGGGCAGGTACATTTATCAGATTATCCGTGAGCATAATGGTATAATAGATGTTTTGCCGGCTGAAGTTATAGACAATGGGACAAGGCTTCGTTTCGGGACTGACCGTTTTTCTACCTATTCCATTGCCTACCGACACAGACCAGGCAGTTCTGAAATCATATCAAGCATAACTGCAGAAACAAAACAGATGGCGGTCGACGTGACAAAACTGAAAATAAATACCGGTACTGCTGCAAACGTGAATACTCTGCTGCCCTATTTCACAGAGAATGGGGCGGAGGTCATCGCGGGACTGTCAGCTGTAACTAATGGGCAGCTGAAGTGGATTGCACAGGAGGGTAAGACTTATTGGTTTAAATATAACTCCGGTGAGTTTGACGATATTCAGGCTCATTGGGGGAGAGATGACATTCTGTTTGTTTCTGCCAGGGAGTTATTTAATGGAACGGCCCCAGGTAAATTTTCACCTGATATGAGTATGACCAGGGGAATGTTTGTGACAGTACTAGGAAGATTGTGGAGAGGTAGTACCAGTGATTTAACCGATTCCAGTTTCAAAGATTCAGGCTTTACTGATGTGGCGGCTGATGCATGGTACGCTCCTTATGTTGGGTGGGCAGCAGAAGCCGGGATTATTAATGGCTATGGCAACGGAATTTTTGGCCCTGATGATGAAATTACCCGTGAACAGATGGCGCTTATAATTGCCAAATATGCCGGGTATACGGGACTGGAGCTGAACAAAGAGAATGAAGCAGTGGTCTTTCCCGATAGCAGCACCATCAGCCTATGGGCGAAAGATGCGGTAGAGATGGTACAGGAAGCCGGTATTATCAAAGGTACACCAGGCAACGGCTTTAATCCAAAAGGCTCAGCCACCCGTGCCGAGGTTGCGGCAGTCTTAAAGGGCTTCATCAGGAATGTTGTCGAGTAATACCAAAACTTCCGGACACAAGGTGCCGATTAGTAAATAAGAAGTTCATTACTAAGTTTGTTTAGCAGTAATTTTGTGAAAAATAAATGGTAAATAATTGATTTTGGTTACGGAAAATTGCAGGAAATGATACACCTGATGAGGTATAATAAATTAAAAGGTACGGTGGGAGGTTGTTGTGTTGGGAAACATAACCTCAAAAGATGAATTAATTGTTAAGCTGCTTGGGTTTACAGAACGCATCAGACAAGACGGGAAGATAATTGCCTTTTACCTTTTTGGTTCTTATGCCAAAGGCAGGCCAATGCCATCCAGTGATGTTGATTTAGCTGTCCTTTTGGATGAATCGGTGAATAAAGAAGACTACCTTATGGAACGACTCAGGCTGATGGGTGAAATTTCAACGTTTCTTGGCATTGATGCAGTTGAACTGGTAGTGCTTAATGAAGTACAACCGACCCTGGCATACCGGATTATTAAGGATGGAGAAATGTTATTCAGCCGGGATGAAGCGAAAAAGCAGCTGGTTGCTTTTAAGGTCAGGATAATGGACAGATATTTCGATTTTCTGCCGGTGCAAAAGATGTTTTCTGAAAGTTTAGCCAGGCGGACCAGGGAGGGCGGTTTTGGTGGTAGATAAGGAAAAGGTCGAACAAAGACTTATGAAACTTGAACAGGCGGTACGTAAATTAAGGGAAATTTCAAAGCAGCCATGGGAAGAATACCAGAGTAATGAAGGTCTCAGAGACAGGGCAGAACGCAATCTACAGGTTGCCGCCCAGGCTTGTATAGACATCGCTAATCATATTATTGCTGATAAGGGGTATAGGACACCCAAGGGGTATGCCGACAGTTTTAATGTGCTATCAGAAGAGGGCATCATCCCTAATATATTGTCTGATAAAATGAAAATGGTGGCCGGTTTTAGAAACATACTTGTTCATGATTATCTGGAAATAGATAATAAAATTGTTTATCAAAGTCTGAAACATCTTGATGATTTTGGGGAATTTGCAAAACAGGTGTATAAGCTGCTTTAAGCAACGAAAACATTGAGGGCCTGACTGCTTAGTCAGGCCTTCAACTATGGGAATTTAGTTTTAATTCCTGCCCCTAAATTATTTATTGCAGTATTAGCCATCAACCTTCATCTTAATCGTAACAGTAGTTTTAACCCCCAGCTTGCTTTTAATGCTAAAACCAGACCCTTTTATATTGCTGACCCGTTCCTTAACATTCCTGATGCCGATCCGCTGACTTCCCACATACGCAGATGATTCCAGCTGAATCAATTTCTGAGCATTAATGCCATTTCCGTTATCCTCGACCGTAATGTTTAAAAAGCCTTTTTCCAGGGAGGCTCTCAGGTGCAGCTCGGAGGCAGGTTTATCGTTATTGGCCAGCCCGTGAGTGATGGCGTTTTCAATAAGAGGCTGGATTAACAGGGGTGGAATCGGTATATCCAAAGCATCTGTATCGATATCTTCAATATAGGTAATTTTGTCGTTGAATCTGATGTTCTG
>JAENZJ010000001.1 GCA_016841325.1 Thermincola carboxydiphila | reverse complement strand
CGTTATTAATGGCATCTGCCAAATCACTGATGAATTTCTGGTAATCGGAAAACATCATGTACCCACTAACCGGATAACCACCCATCGGATAATCACCCATCGGATAATCACCCATCGGATAATCACCCATTGGATAACCACCCATTGGATAACCGGGTACGGGGTAACCAACGGCCGGTCTGTATTGCCTGTTCCCTGTATAGGGCCTTGCCTGCAATCCCCTGTAAAACATTTCAAGCATACCTCCCCTTTGAATTTGCTCCTTAACCATTTTATGCAGCAAATAAGTGGTATGCTAAATATTAATTTCTATGTATCTACACAGGAAATATTAGGTACAATAAATTGGAAGCAACAGAAACACATACTTCGTGGAGGTACCTTATGAATAATTCAGCATCCAAAAACTCAGTGTGGGTTTACCGCATTTTTGACATTACTGATGAAATTGACCTGAGAAGTGTAGAGCATATCCTGTCACCCGATAAGCCCACCAGCCGAATGAGGCTGAGCCGTGTCAGGCCAAAATCCATCCACATAGGCAACCCTCCGGTAACAGTTGAACTGGGATCCAGAGAACTTAATCTCAATGGGCTCCCTTATCAGGTGATTGTAACAGCCAGGATTTTTGATCTTGGAGTGGTCAGTCTGGTGTTTAAAATAAGTCTGCCAGAAGGTATTAGTTACAGTGAGCTCAGGGAACTTTCCGTTTTTCTCTATAATACCGATGACCTGGAGCCGGTATTTGAAGATTACCTGGAAATAATCAAAATAAGCCTCAATATATCGGCACCTGAACCCATAGAAGAATATATGGAGGATTTTGTGATTTATTTCTTCGGGAAATGGGATAGCTCCTGGAATCCCGTACCCATCCTGCTTGCCGAAAAGGAGCCTGTCAGTGAACAGACTGAGCAGGAAACCATAAAAAATACCTTTTCATATGGCCCCGGAGACCTGACAGTAATTACCTGGGACTCCGCCCTGGTCTATGATTCGGAGGGAAGTACCGATATCCCTGACCTTATTGAATTTGCCATTACCCAGCTCCTGGAACTGCGCTATTATGACAGTATATTATCAACTGAGCTTCATCGGATGTATGACTCAATAGAAATGGCAGACAAGGAAGGCTGGTGGACAAGACTGCGCCAGTACCGCCGGATTATGAAAAATCTCATGGAACTGGTTATTGACATTACAGAGGTGACCGAACGAATCCAAAAACAGCTCAAGGTAACTGAGGATGTTTTTTATGCCCGGGTTTACGGGGCTGCCCTGTCGATTTTCCGCACCAGGGAATGGACCGACAGTATCCAGCATAAGGTACAGCTGATTCAGGGCAATTATGCTATGCTCAGTGATGAGGTCATCAACCATCGTTCCATGCTGCTGGAAGTGGCTATTGTTGCCCTTTTTGTCTTTGAAGTTATCCTCACCCTGATTGAGAAATTGTTCTGATATCACCTGTGGACCCTTGCAGCTTAGTATTGCCATTTGGGCAGCTTCACCATTCCATCTACAACTTACCTCCTATTGTACCATACCTAAAGAGCCATACTATAAAGGACAATTACTTCAGGGGGCTTAATGCCGTTTATTGGAGGTGGTCCTTTGTTAGCATGTCTCCCTGAACTGCCTTTTGAACCTCATAGTTACCAGGTGCAGACTGCAGTCAGGGTCCTGAAGGATATGGGCTGCCGTGCCCTGATCGCCGATGAGGTCGGTCTTGGTAAAACCATTGAAGCAGGCCTTATTATCAAAGAAATGATTGCCACAGGACAGGCTAATAAAGTCCTGGTCCTGACTCCGGCCTCACTTGTGCAGCAGTGGTGGTCAGAATTAAACGAAAAATTCGGGCTCAATTTCTGGGTCAGCCGTAAAGGCCCCTGGGCCTGGTCAGGAAACTTTGTCATCGGGTCTCTGGATAAGGCAAAAAGGGAAGACCACAGCAGACTTATCCTGGAAAACAAATATGACCTGGTAGTTATAGATGAAGCTCACAAGCTGAAAAACAGGAAAACCGGAAACTGGACTTTTGTATCAAGGCTTAATACCAAAGGGCTTATTCTGCTCACAGCAACACCTCTGCATAATAAACTTGAAGAGGTATATAACCTTGTATGTCTCCTGAAACCGGAATTGTTTCCTGATTACCACAGCTTCCTGGACCATTACCAGCTGAACCCCCGGTCATTGATAGGTGAAATGCGGGAGAAACTTCAGGATGTAATGATCAGAAACCTGACCCGGGAACTGGGTGTAAAAAATATTACCCGCAAAGTAAACCTGATTCCCGTGGAACCCACTGATCTGGAGAGACAAATCTACAACAGGATTAAATCATACCCGGGCACATTCCTGTCACTACTGTTGTGTAAAGAATTTTGCAGCAGTTACTCAGCCCTTTATGATACGCTGCAGAAAAAGGGGGATACAGAGATCCTGGCCTTATTGGAGGAATGCGGAATCTCCGCAAAGCTGCAGCACCTGGATACGATCCTTCGGAACCACAGGGGAAAAATACTTGTTTTTACGGAATATATCCAGACACAGCACTATATAGCCAGGTACCTGATGATGCAGGATATCAGATTTGCACTCTTTAATGGAAAACTGGGGAGAAACCAGAAAGAATGGGTAAAACACCTGTTTGAAAAAAGGGATATTCCGGTTATGATTTGTACTGATTCCGGCTCCCAGGGCCTAAACTTCCAATACTGTGATGTCATCGTTAATTTTGACCTGCCCTGGAACCCCATGAAGGTTGAACAGCGAATTGGCCGGATTGACCGGATCGGACAAAAATCCAGCAGTGTGTATATATATAACTTTATCATGAAGGATACCATTGAGGAAAAAATATTTTCCATCCTTGGTGAAAAGATCAGCCTGTTTAATGAATGTATCGGAGAACTTGACAAAATTCTGGTTGACAATGAAGCAGAGCTTTACAGCTTGATGAACAGAATGTAACCAGCCCCTGAAACATTGAAAAAGCAGCTCAGCCTTCCGGCAAGCTGCTTTTAGTTTTATTAAACCCTTTTCTTAGCCAATGTTCTTTTTTATGTTCATTCCCGGCCCACCGGAGTCATGACAGACGACCTTGTTCCGGCCGCTGCCTTTAGCCGCGTAAAGGGCATCATCCGCAAATTTGACAATTTCCCTGACTTCCATTAAAGGTTCCCAGGCAGCCAGGCCGATACTCAAAGTCACCTTACAGTATTCTCCTTTATATTGAAAAACGTGTGCTTCTACGGTACTGCGTATCCGCTCCATAAGCTGATAGGCGCCGGTGATGTCGGTATGGGGCATAATAACAGCAAATTCTTCTCCCCCATACCTTGCTATCAGGTCTGAAACCCGCACCCTGTTCCTGACAAGGGCAGCCAGTTCCCGCAGGACCACATCCCCAAAAACATGCCCATACCTGTCATTGATTTTTTTAAAGTAATCCAGGTCAATCATGGCAACAACGAATTTGAGGTGATATCTCTCTGTCTGGTTCACCATCTCCTCAAGACGCCGGTAAAAACAGGCATTATTAAACAGTCCTGTCAATCCGTCACATGCAGACTGCATTTCCAGCCTCTTCAGGTGGGCCACATTCCGCAAGCCTGCAGCAGCAATTTCCGCAACCGTTTTCAGGTACCGTTCATAATAATCCGCCTGCAGGTAATCCCGCTGGCCGCGGATAATAATGAACCCCGACTCGGCTTTGTCACCGAGTGGTAAAATAAAGAACCCAAAATCATATCCGAGGTTTTTCAGGATTTCCGGCCCGAGTTCTTCCCCTGTCTCAAATCCCAGTTCTACTCCCCAGTCAACCTGTTCCGATTCATAAGAATATATCTCTCTGCATGCTCCATTATCCTCACTGCCAAAAAACACCTTAATCCCTTTGACAGGTACAACCGGGTCGACAGTCTCAAAGAGCAGGTCACATATTTTCCGGAACTCCCTGGCCTGATTCAGTTCCTTACTGAACCTGTAGAGGAGTT
Source organism: Thermincola carboxydiphila (assembly GCA_016841325.1). Classification (GTDB taxonomy): domain Bacteria; phylum Bacillota; class Thermincolia; order Thermincolales; family UBA2595; genus Phosphitispora. The sequence continues at coordinate 388,109 of JAENZJ010000001.1, read as the reverse complement.
TACTCTTCCGATACTCCCGGTCAAGGACATCTTTTTCCTTTTTAGTATTGCTCTCTGACCGGATCATGAGACCAACGTAATGTGAGAAGGCAAAATACAGAGGTATCACCACAGCCGCAAAATTAAACAGTTTCACGGGATGGAAGTTTGGTGAAACCATAACTGCTCCGAAATAAGTCCCCAGGCAAATTACAGTCATAATTGTGCCATATTTCGCACCATAAACAATCCGGCAGTTAACCAGGGGCAGCAGGTAAAGCAGTAAAAATGGGCTCGTGGCACCGCCGGTAAGGTAAAGACCGGCCAAAATAAAAACCACATCTGCAACGGCAAAAAACAACACCAGCCGGTCTCCGAACCGCGGAGCCCTGGAATAAACCAAAAACATGATACATTCTGCAACCAGAATATACGCAGTTCCTGTAATAATCAGAATGGAAAAAGAGGATAAAGAAAAGTCCCGTTCCAAGGACTTAAAATTAAACATAAGTATGGCCCAAACAGTGGTAACGACAAATGAGAGGTACCTGAAATTCTGCAGATACCGCATCAGACTGCCGTGAGGACTTCTGTTATAAGGGTAACCGGCCTTAAACAGGCTCAAAACAAACATGAGATACCCTTCTCCCCCCAAAAGACTACCTTATATATTAAATTCACCCACCCGTGCCAAAATTCCTTCTTTTTAGGTGTAATTACCTTTTTCTGTTACAGTTACATGATTTTTGCCGCAAAATCTATTACCAGCAGGGCCACACCCATACTCAGCAGAGTGATTATAAGATTGGCAGCGAGTTTTTTGGTCCCCTTTTCATTAAACAGTTTTTTCAGGAGCCAATTTGTGATTAAAAGATATAAGGCAGGGGCCAAAATGGTAAAAATAATGGAGTTGGCTGTCTTACTTATCGGCATAAATGCATATACCATAAAAACCAGAAAGGTAAAAAACCAGAAAATCAGACCGGCAGTCAGGGATAACAGGGCTTTGAGCATAACTGTAAACACCATAATACCACCTCTTTTGTGCCTATTATCCCACGAATGGCTGCAAAAGTATGTGATATGACTCACTTTCCGAACTGAAAAATGATTTAGCGCCGGCTTTTTTCGCGCGTTGTAGGCCGTTGTGTCATATGATATAATAACTCAGGACGACATATAATACTAAAACGGAGGATTAAGATGCTCAGCTGGAAAAAACGGTCACTGACAGACAGATTTGTGCTAACCCTGCTCTCTTTGTTGATGTTATACCCAGGTATTGATTATATACTGCGCAATGTTTTGCCAATCCCCGTCCTTGGCTCACTGTGGGACGAGCTTACTCTGGTTACACTCCTGGCCGTACTTGGTCTTAAGCTGATTTTCAGTCCCCCCGAAAGGTCAACGGCGCTTACCAGGGTAATGGGTCTTGTAATGACAGCCGGCCTGGCGCTTTTGGTTCTAAACCTTACAGACCTGACAATCAACATAGAGGGTTACCGGGCCATGTTCCAGTACATGCTGGCGTTTTTCGCCTCCTTTTACCTGATACATAAGAACGAAGATGCCAAACTGCTGCTGACTGTTGCTGTCGTTTTAGGGACTGTCCTCGCTGTCCACGGGATCTGGCAGTATATTGTCGGGGTCCCCATGCCGGGTCGTTGGGTGGATGCCGGTGAAGCTGTGCGCACCAGAGCTTTTTCCATTATCAACAGTCCCAATGCCCTGGCAGGCCATATGGCATTCCTGGCCCCCATTGCCCTGGGGCTGGCAGCAGCAGAAAAAACATGGCCCAGAAGACTGGTGTGGCTGGCTGCCGCCGGTTTGCTGGTGCTATGCCTGCTGTTTACCGGGACCAGGGGTGCGTGGCTGGCTTTTGCCTTTGCACTGGCTGTTATCGGGATTATTTTCGACCGCCGCCTGCTGGTTGCCGGAGTTGTGGCTGTGGTCCTGATAGTCTTGTTTGTCCCGGCGGTAAGTAACCGGATTTCTTACCTGTTTACTCCGGAATACATGTCCAAGAGCGCAGCCAGCGGCCGGATTAAAAGATGGCTGGACGCTTATGACCAGATGACCCTGCAGCCCTTGTTCGGGACAGGCCTGGGTCACTACGGCGGCGCTGTGGCAGACCGGGCTTTCGGGACTCCCTCAGTTGACAACTATTATATGAAAACCCTTGCTGAAACAGGATTGGTTGGCCTTGGGCTGTTCCTCTGGCTTGTTTCAACTGCCCTGCACCAGGGTTACCGTGCCTGGCAGGCCCTGGCCAACCCGCGCTGGCGTTATGCTGCAGCCGGCATTTTTACCGGGCTCCTGGCAGTACTGTTTCACAATGGGGTGGAAAATATATTTGAAATACCCTATCTGAGCACTTACTTCTGGCTAACGGCAGGACTCCTGGCAGGGATGCCCTGCAATGAAGCAGGTACAGGAGGTGCTGCCAATGAATAAGCCGGCTGAATTCACGCTCAATACCCTAAAATATATTCTCTTTGCTGTGTATCTGTTTATCCTGTATGAGTTGCTCATAGTCCCGGCCATTCTTGACTGGTCGGTCTACGGTATTCTTGTATCCGTGGGTATCAGCGGGCTGCTGGTCTATGCACTGCCTTCCGCCCACCGCAGAAACCTGACGGTGCTGGGCCTGACTTTTCTGCTGATGGTCAGGGCCCTGGACAATATCTCATTCCTGGAGTGGTACCTGAGGATCCCCGGGGTACTGGTAATTTTTATCATCCTGGGCTTTACCGGCCGGGTCCTCGGCAGGGTCGCACCTACCCGTTTTCTTACGGTATTCCTGGTAGCCCTGGCAATCAACCTCACTGTACCCCTAGATGAGGTGCCCCTCTGGAGTGAATTCACCGTCAAGTGGCGCAGCCCTGTGCTCTACCGCCAGGGCGGCACAGTGGACTACTTCCCGCTCCTGTCTGTTGACCTTAATGATGACGGGAAAGCAGAAATTATCACCCAGGGAAACTTTGATTCTGTGGTCAGAGAACGCGAGAACATCATTGCCGGGGAAGAAGACGGCAAACTGCTTTGGAATGAAAACAATCAGTACATGGTATTTGGCTGGAACGGGCGCAGTTTTGACCGTCTGGCAAAAACCGCTTATTCCCGGGAACTCCTGGTCAGCGCCCTGCAGCAGGATTATATTAACTTCCCCTATTACACCGCAGACTGGAAAGAATCCGGAGATGCCCTGCAACAGGATCTGCATCCCCTGACCGATCGGGATGTAATTGTTAGTAAGACGATGCGTTTTGGAGATGCTCCTTTTTATAACCTGGTCCTTAGTCTGGAAAGTACCCGGATGAGGCAGGAAAGTTGGCACCGCCTGATAAGCGGTATAGCAGATACATCCCCTGAAAAGACTGTCCCGGTATCATCAATCAGCATCACCGAACCCTGGCAGCTTTCGGCTGAAATTACAGGTTCAGAACTTAGGGGAAATTATGCCGGGAAGGAATTCTCAGTGGCCACAGAAGCCACAGCCATTCTCGGCGCCGGGCGCTTGCTTAACGGTGCATCCGCCCAATTGGTGGTGCTGGGGACCAGACTTCGGATTTTCGATGTCAGCCCTTCAGGTGAAGTTAAACTGATTAACGAAATTACCAGGGACCAGATAACTGATATCAGCAGCGCTGAAGCACTGCTGGCGGACGTTGACGGAGACGGCACGGATGAACTTATGTTAAATACGGAACAGGCCCGGATTCTGGAACTTGATGATGGTGGTAACTGGAGGGTGCTCTGGGCCAGCACAGATGACTCGTTCCGTTTTGAGGGCTTTGCTTCGCTGGGGCCGGACCGGAAGCCGCACATTATCGCGCTTTCAAAGAGCAATGTCCGCAACAACAGGACCCGCTATATGACCGGTTATGAATATACCAACCAGGGCCTGCAGCAAAAATGGCGGGTCTTCTCGGGAATGATTAACCTTACCCCGGCAGATGTGGATGGTGATCGGGAAAACGAACTGGCTGCTTACCTCTATAAGAAGCATGTAATCATGGTTCTGGAAAAGCACCGCCTGCCGGTAGTCCCTGTCCTTTACGGCCTGACAATGCTGCTTGTGCTCACAGGAGTCGGCATCAGGTTAAAAGGGCGTAATAAAACAGTAGTACCATTATTGCTTATCCTGACAATACTGGTACTCTCAGGTGGGTGTACTTATAAATCCGGGTTCAAAACAATGCCCCGGGCTGCGGCGCCCGAAAATGCCAAAATAGTGCAGCCTGACCCGGAAAATACAGCGGAACTTCTGAAAGAAGCTGCCGCCAAGACTGAAAGCGAAGGCCGCAGATTCTGGTTCCAGGGCTGGACTTCTTCCAAAATCCAAAAGAGGAAGACCACCAGTATGTTCAACCAGGGCACAGTTGACCGGGATAAAGGCTTTATCATTGATGCCAGTATCCTGCAGAAGAAATATACCTACTACCGCTGGGATGATAAGGTCTATGTAAATCAATACGGAAAATGGCGGCGTGCCGGGTCTGAACAGGTTCCCACGGACCTCTTTGCGGGATTTGAAAAGCTTACCGCGGCAGCTGATAAAATGCGGCAGCTTCCGGAAGAAACAATTATGGGCCGGCAGTGCCTGGTCCTGCAGGCAGAGCTAAATGGGTCCGATATGACCCAACTGGTGCCGGCAGGTATTCAACTGCCTGATGACAGCTACTCCCGGGGCCTGTTGGACAGGGCGGCAATGGTCTATACAATATGGATAGGCATCGAGGATAATTTTATCTATCAGTATAAAACCACCCTGGAAATGCCTGTCCCGGGAGCCGGCAGCCTGACCCAGGAAACCTTCTATAAGTTCTGGGACTATAACAGCCCAAGTGTCCAGCTGACCACTCCGGACCGTATAGAGCGCTACCTGGATGGTTAACCCCGGGGAGGCCCCGGACTTATAAGACCTGCAAATATTTGAGGCTGCTCTTCAGTGTGAGGAGCAGCCTCATGTGTTTAAAAACTTTTCGGATAATCATGGGTCTTCCAACTATGGCAGTCGTTGCAGTAAGCCTCACCATACCACTGTTTATTATGGCCGTGACACCTGAAACAGTTGGAAATATCAGACTCCGTCAGGGGCGCCGGAAAATCGTGAGGCTCGTCAAAACCGTCTACCGTAATATCTCCCGACCAGCCATTATGGCAGTCTTTACATGACTGATGCCAGTCATTTGTGATATCCCCTGTATGGCAGGACTGACAAAACGGTTTGACACCGGTACCGTCAGCCTGGATTGCCGATATCCCGCTGTTTCCGTTTACCGTTTCCCTTAAGTGGTAAATATTTGCACTCCCATGGGGATCATGGCAGTCATCACAGGCCAGCCGGCTGCTCCCCATTATATACGGGTCCGCTAAATGGCTTGTTGTGCCTGTATAATCACCATGATAATCATTGACAACACTGGCCTGAATATTGGCCGGGGGTATTGCCCCCATCCGGACACCCGAGGGGGCCACATTGTCATGACACCTGTTACAGAAGGCGGAGTTTTCTTTATTTCTGAAGAATGGCACCGTGGTATCTGTATTATACTGTCCGGTTCCCAGCTGCTGCCAGGACTTGGTACTGAAGTTCCATATATATACTGCAGTCTCATGGTCCGGCGTAGGTTCACCATGCCCTATCCATTTGACCGATAAGCGGTTTATTGATGACAACGGTTCATTAAACAGGAACTTATAAAGCTGATAGTTGTAAGAACCTTCAGATGAGGCCCGGTCTGTAGACCACCTATCTCCGTCAGGAACAGAAGCGCTGTCTTTATCAGTACTGCCGGCAGGGAATCCCGGGGTTTCGAAATCAGGCATGGTACTGCTTTCCCACGCCTCAGATGTGGGAGAATTGGGGTAATACGTTATTCCGCCACCTGAATAGACACCGATGCTGACAGCCATATAGTTGGTATTTAGTGAATAGTGGTCAGGCAAATCGACAGATTTATCCGGGTTAATTCCCTTTAGAGCCCGGTAACCAGCCACCTTTGACGGCGCTTTTGTCACCAGGTCAGGATGAGCAATAAGAGTTTTTGCCAACTGTACAAAGGCCTTCCAATGTTTAAGCATTTTCTGCCAAAAACTCAAATCAGTACTGTGGTTTCTTGTATTCCATTCTTTATGGTATTTTTTTAATTCATCAGGATAGTCACCAAGTGAGTCAGGAAGTTGGGACATGTCCATCCCCCGAAACGGCAGGGGCTCTGCCTTTGCCAGTTCATACTCTTTATAATAAACCCATGGTTTGAGGATAAAGGATCTGGTCATCCCGGGCGCCGGAGGCGGCAGCGCTTTGAAGCTGACAGTGAGTTCGTCACCGGTATCCATAACCACCAGCTTATCATCAACCTCTTTGACCAGTGGTATAACATCACCATATCTGGTAAACTTACCTTCGTGCCGAATTACTTTATCATCCAGTTTATAGTAGTCAAAATATGGTGCGGGGTACTTGGTCGATTTTGACACGCCACGGTAGGCCAGCCTGGCTTCCAGCATCTCCAGGTCGGTTATCTTCAACCTGGCCTGGGGTGTTGTATCAACCCCCACGAAATCTATGTGCGGCCGGTGCATTCCCCTTAACCGGACCATGTATTTCTTAGTTCCCTTCCCGAATTTGCCGGTGAGGTCAAGAACAGATGTCTTGGTCATCCCGTTAATTTGCTTTATATCTTCCCGCTTCCAGGTTGCGTCGGGTTGGAGGACCTCCACATAATGGCGGGCTTTTTTGGCATCCTTCCGCTCACGGTCTGCCTTTCGCTCCAAATAACTGGTAAATTCGGTCCAGCCGGTAATAACCAGTTTAATTTCCTTAGCACCGCTTAAATCACCAAGGTCAAAGGTAAACTGGTTATCATCCCCGTATGACCCTTTGGCATTCCTGTTGTCCACTTTACTGACTAATTCGGTGATATCCACCGGGGTCGTAGGTTTCCCCCCGCTGTAAACCGGATTGTTGACATAGGTAGCTTTCCTGACAGGTTTAACATCGGCGCTGTAGGAATAAACCCTGATAGGCTGTCTCCCCCTGACAAGATCATTGATCGTAATCCTGGTGCCCTCAGGGTGGTCTACAGCCTGCAGACCTGCAAAATCTATGTAGTCTACTTCGTCTCTTTCTGACTTAAGTTTGATGGTATATTGCCCGTCTTTTTCCCGGAGTTTGTTCCAGGGAATAGGTACAGGAAGGTCAGGGAAAATTTCGGCAAACTTACCCGGCCTGACTTCAAGCCCTACATCTGAACCCGCAAGGTCTGTGACAAACTCATACTTCTTTCCGTTCCAGACATAAAGGTTGGGACAGGACCCCACGTAATCAAAGTTCGCTTTGGATGAATAAGGACCTTCCGAGCCATATATATCCCTGGCCCGAACCTGCCATTCATAGATATAGTTCCCGGAGTTTGTAAAACTGGTTTCCCAATAGGTCTGGCCCACGGGTAACCACCAGGAATCAGCAATTTGCTGTCCGGTAGTCTGATTGGTTATCTGAACACGGTATCTTAAGGGGTCCCCATCGGGATCTACAGCCGGATCCCATATCAATCTTATCAGTTCGTCTTTATATACCCAATCCGGAGGGTCACTGCGAAGATTGAACGGGGCTCCCGGCGGAGTCGAAATTTTGATTATCCCGCTGTCTGAATAAGCGGTATTCCCAAGGGCATCGGCAGATTTAGCCCGGTAGTAATAATCTACACCGATTTCCAGATCATTTAAAGTAATAGAATGTGAAGCCGACGTTGGCGATCCGTATAAAGTACCGGGACTGCCTTCTGTATAGACATACTCACCTACAGTGGTCCCCCATTCTATCTGCCTGGTGGACCTCTCGTTGGCTGTCCAGGTTATTGTCGCACTGTATACCGCGCTGTTTACCGTGTGAGATACACTGTTTATCACAGGAGGAGTCCCGTCATGCCTGGCTTTTGCCAACACATACAGTGTTCCGTCACTATAAACGTAATCTTTGATGCCCCTGTCTACCCACTGATCCAGCACTGTATAACGGTTGTCCGGATCTACGGTTTTGTTTTCAGCATCATTCAAATGCGGGTCATGGCAGTTAACGCACTGAACCCGGGTCCCCCCGTCATTTTGTTCCCCGGGGTCTATACTGTGCCGGGACGCTGCGTTTAGCCCTGCCGTGAACCTTTCCTCAATATCGATACCCCTGTCTGAATTAGCCGGGTCACTGTGGCATCCCAGTCCCTCGCCGAAGCAGCCTGATTCCAGGCCTTCCTGCAGCTGTTTCGGAATCACGTTTCCGGTCCCGTCTACTTTGCCGTGCGGGTTATGGCAGATACCGCAATAACCGTTGGGAACGGAATGGTCTGTGGCCCGCACTTCAAGTTCTATATAGTCAGTGTTGAGAGAAAAGTGTCCTGCACCGGTCGGAGTTCCCTGGGCGGCTGTAATTGTTTCAGTAATATGGTTTCCGGTTATAGTTTCTGTCATCAGAAAAGCTGATTCGTTTGTGGAACTACTGAGCATTTTGTCCCATGTTTCCCGCAATTGGGCAAACAACTTAATGATAAAGTATTTTAGCCTGGTAAGGATACCGGCTTCCTTACCGGAACCGCCATCAGCACCGGGAGAGTTGGCCACATTTTCTCTTTCCGGGGCTGTAATCCGGCCGTTCACCGGTTTATGTTCCCTGGTGTTCCATTCTTCTACATATGATTGCAGCTCATCAGGATATTCTCCCAGTGATTCCGGATATAGAGAAATATCCATACCCCTAAAGGGCATAGGGTCTACTTTTGCTTCTGATAATTCTTTGTAATACGCCCAGGGCTTGAGAACAAAGGACCGGGTCATACCGGGGGCCGGCGGAGGCAGAGCTTTAAAAGATACTGTTAGTTCATCCCCTGTATCCATTACTACCAGTTTATCGTTTATTGCTTCAACCAGAGGCAGGACATCACCATACCTGGTAAATTTGCCTTCATGAATCCATAACCCGAAAGAACGCTTATTGTCATAATCAAAGTTTGGCGCCGGGTACTTGGCATAACTCGAAGGCCCTTCATAGCTCAGGACAGCTTCCTGCATTTCCAGATCAACCATTTTGAGGTCAGCCTGTTTAGTAATGTCCACACCGATAAAATCAATGTGCGGACGGTATAATCCCCTAAGCCGCACTATATATTTTTGGGTACCGGCAGGAAACTTCCCTGTGAGGTCAATGACCGCCGTCTTGGTATAGCCCGGGATGTGCATGATTACTTCACTTTGCCATGACCCGTCGGGCTGTAATATTTCCAGAAGCCTGGGGGCTGTCTTAATGCCTTCAGCCGCTTTTTCTACCCGCTCCGCCCTTTCTTCGGAAGTGGCAAACTCTGTCCAGCCTTTAATGACCAGTTTAATTTCTTCAGCATGGCTCAGGTCACCCAGGTCCAGTTCATACCGGTTATCATCAAATAATGACCCGCTGGCATGCCGGTTATCAATTTTGCTGACTAGTTCCGTGACATCAACAGGTGAGCTGATTTCACCTCCTGACCATGTGGGATTATTTATGTAAGTTGCCCTTTTAACGGGTTTTACATTTTCACTGTAGGTGTATATTTTATATGGTTCTTTATGCCTGACGAACTCATTCAGAGCTATTTTTGTGCCTATGGGATGGTCAACCGCCTGCAGGACAAGGTTGTCAATATAATCAACCTCATTTTGCTCATTTTTTATCTTGATAATGTACTTGCCGTCCTTTTCTTTAAGGAACTCTCCCGGGATAGTTACCTGTTCATCAGGTGTGGGATCAAGGTATTGTCCGGGGGCCTTTTCCAGGCCAACATTGGAACCTGCCACTATGTCCGTATTAAAACGGAATTTTCCCCCGTCCCAGGTGTACAAAATGGGGCAGGACCAGGCCAGGGTCTGAAAACTGCCTGCCGACCAGTCTGATACTGAGCCATAACTATCTTTGGACCTAACCCGCCAGTGCCAGGTGTTCGGCACATCATCTCCAACATGAGTTACTGTTGTTGACCAGTTAACAGCGCTTGTATCCGGTAATTGTTTGTAAACAGTAGAAAAATCAGATGCTTTGCTAATCTGTATATCATAAGTCACCGGGTTTCCGTCAGGGTCAATTACCGCATCCCAGCTGAAATTGATTGTAAAAATATAATTTGCTTCCTGCTCCTGATTAGCTATGGCATGCAGACCTGGTAAGCCGCTTTTGGCAACAAAAGAACCTGTCTTCCGGGTTTCATTACCTAAGGCATCAGTAGTGCGTATGCGGTAATAATAAGTCTGGCCTGCAGTAAGTCCTGATAATCTGAGAGAATGTGATTTTACCAGGCCGTCATTGCCAACCGTGTTCCCGTATTCAGTGGTACTGCCATAATCCACATAGGAAGTGGCATTTTCGTCTGTTGTCCAGCCTATGTCATTCCAGCGGGATGTTGTATTATACAAAGGGCCCCAGCCAGGTGAAACAGACGGAGGTGTATTGTCGTGCCTGGCCCTGGCCAGTATGTAGACATCATTATTGTTGTCCAGGTAGTTTTCAACACCTGAGGTAATCGTCCATGTCAGGGCCCCCGGGTTAGCGGGGTCACCCAATTGACCGCTTGCCATCTGTTCCCACTGCAGCTGATTCTTGTTCCATATCAGTAAGTCAGTTGGATGATTATCTGTAGGTTCTCCGTAGCCAATCCATTTTCCATTCAGCTGTTTGATATCTGCCAGGACCTGGTTAACATGAAACTTATACATCTGATAATTGTAATGGTCCTGGGTAGCAGTGAGATCTGTAGACCAGAAAAGGGAATCAATGCTCCTGACATTAGCTGACTGGGGCGCCGTTGCCGGATTGCCGGGAGTTGACGGGGTGGGCGCCTGATCTGCAGCTCCTGCAGATTCCCAGGCTGCTGAACCTTCGGTATTTATTGTGTAAGAGTAAGCTACAGGCATATTGTCGGCATCTGCGCCGGCGTGTGGGGTATTCTCGTAAGCAGCAATACCACGGTATGAATAATTATCGGGACGGACAACTAAATCATCATCATGGCAAGTTGTACAAAGGGCATTTCCCTCAGCTCTTCTGTATTTCGATATACCTGTTTTCCCATGGGGCTCGTGACAGTTGAGGCAGAGTGCCGCCCCATATCCGGTGTCACTATAAGTGGTTGTGGCCACAGTCGATTCTGTTTTAAGACCATGGTAAACAGTATTATAAACTGTACTTCCCGAATAGCGTCCCTGACCACCTGTATGGCAGCCAAAACAGACGGAATTGTTATTCCCGTTTACCTGATACACATTTCCGCTCATATCGGTTATAGTAGTCCTTAAAAGCATATCATAAGGTGAACCATGGGGCTGATGGCAGCGGGCACATTTAATCATGGTCCCTGATGCCGGCGGGTCCATACTTAAATCATGTGGCGTATATGCAAAATCTGCCAGCATATCCCCGCCGGGCAGCATGCTCCCACTGCCGTGACATCCGCCGCACACGGAATTCCCGGAGGAATAAACGGCTTCACCTACCGCCAGCAGCCCTGCTGTCCCTCCGGCTGATTTCTCGTTCGCCAGGTGGGGGTCATGGCAGCCGGTACACTTTAACGCACCCAAAGGTACGGGGTGCAGAGATCCGGCACCCGAATATACCGATGACCCGATGGTCTCCTCACCAAATTCCCCCCTGATATTAGGGCTGGAATTGCTGCCATCATGACAGAAATAACAGGTCTCTCTCTGGGTAGGGGAAGTCAGCAGGTATGAACCAAGCGAGCTGTGGGTGGAATGACATTTTTCACACTGGGCATTGACATCATAGTTGCCATGCGGATTTGCAACAGGTGCACCCAGGGGTTCTCCTCCGGATTCTCCTGCAGGTTCTGCTGCAGCCCTAAATCCGCCTGCCAGAGCAGAAAACAGCCCATATGCCGTTAGACAGATTACAGCTATAATAAGTATCGTTTTCTTAAAAATACTCATTATTCCTGACAACCTATGCTCCTCTCTGGTTGCAGTGTCCTGATTTCTTACAGGAATTTTTTGGTTATATAACCAGGTATTATGCCACTACTTAGTACTACTGTTCTTAGTTCCTTACATTCTACCATTCTCCTCGTTTTCCTCCTCCAACTGGATAAAACGGTAATTTTTTTATTAACGGTTGACTTTTTTACTTACCGCATGGCTGCGACAAAAAAAGACAGGGCCAGAAGTATTCTGCTGGGCGGAGACTTGGCCCACCGGAAGAACACATCTGACCCTGTCCGTTATATTAGTTATATTTACTGCCCGGTTAGATATTCCAGGGCCCCTTCGGCAGCTTTTTTTCCTACATTGATGCAGTCCGGGACACCTACTCCGCGGTAGGAGCCGCCGACGACATACAATCCGGGATTGGCTGCAGTCCGGGCCTCAATGGCAGCCACCCTGTCCAGGTGGCCTATTGTATACTGAGGCATACCCTTGACCCAGCGGAATATTCTGTGCATTACGGGAGAAGCAGTAAGGCCAACAATGTCCTTGAGTTCGTCGAGTACCATTTTCAGCAGTACTTCATCATCCTGAAACACCAGTTCCTGGTTCATGGCCCCGCCGACAAATGCTCTGATGAGTACATGATCATTATCGGGAGTGCGGTAGTCCCACTTTGTTGAACTGTAAGTTCCGGCCTTAATTTTTCTCCCCTCAGAGATAGGCACAATAAATCCAAAGGCTTCCAGGGATGTATTCACATCAGAACGCCTGAAGGCTAGGTTCACAGTTGCCGAGGTAGCCTGAGGAATTCCGGCCAGGTTATCTGCCATGGCTTTATCCAGGCCTTCGACAACCTTGACTGCCTCATGGGCCGGTGCAGTCAGGATAACCGCATCGGCAGCAATGGGTTCCATTCCCTCTATATGGACCAGATACCCCCCGCCGGTGTTCTTATCAATATGGGTTACTGTTTTTCCGGTAAGGACTTTTTTAGGGTCCAGTTTTGCTGCAATTGTATCTGTTAATTCTCCCATACCCCCGACAAAACTCATAAAGAAGGTTCTTTTGGGCTTTCCGGGTTCCGGGGGTTTTGGTTTTGGCATTTTTCCGCGGGCAGCCAGCATTGCCCTGAGGAGACTGCCGTAATTCTGTTCCATCTGAATAAACCTGGGAAAGGTAGCCTTTAGGCTCATTTTGTCAGGATCACCGGCATGGATACCCCCGATCAGGGGTTCCGCTATCTTATCCAAAGCCTCTTTACCGAGCCGGCGTTTCACAAAACTGCCCAGGGTCTCATCTTCGTCTCCCTGTTTTTTGGGAATAAAGAGATCAAAGGCCATCCTGATTTTACCCGGCCATGAGATCAGAGGGCTGAGGGCAAAAGGCACCAGTTTTGTGGGTACAAGACCCATCAGCCCATCGGGAAGCCGGTTCAGCCTGTTGTCAGCAAAAACATAAGTCTTTTTACTGGCCTCATTACTTCCTATTATACGGTCTTCTATCCCCGTTTCCCTGGCCATGTCAAAACAACCGGGTTTGTCTGCCAAAAAACAGTCAGGCCCGCCTTCTACTGTATATCCGTCAATCTGCTCGGTCCAGATTTTACCGCCAAGGCGGTCATCCTTTTCAACCAGGAGGTAATCCACCTGTTTGCCGGACTCTACGGCCTTTTGCAGCATGTATGCGGCTGACAGTCCGGTTATTCCACCGCCGATTACAACTACCTTTTTCATACTTAACCACCCCGTTTTTTTAGTGATGTTCTCTGCTGCCAGACTCCCTCAAAACCACATCTGCCAACGCCCGGATGAAAAGTTCTGAAGTGTTGAGGGAGGCGGTCCTGAAGAAATGCAACCCAATAGAAAGAGCGTGGTTTTTTTGGGCTATGTCAATATCATAAAGTGTTTCAATGTGATCTGAGACAAACCCGATGGGAACTACCAGGACATCTTCCGACCCATCTTCCCGGATATGTTCCATGACTTCCTCCACCATCGGGCCCAGCCATTCCCCGCGCCCCCCTCCTTTGCTCTGATATGCAGTATACCACTTGCTCAGGCGAAGTTTTTTCACGACCTGTTTCACTGAAAATTCGAACTGAGTCACATAAGGGTCACCTCCCCTGATGTACTCCTCAGGCAGGGAATGGGCGCTAAAGATCACAGGAATGTCAGCCCTTCTCTCCCGGGGGAAGTATTCCAGACCCTGGATAATCTTCTCAGCAACTGCATCTGTAAACAGTGTGTTATCATACATCGGTCCAGCCACTACAACCTCAGGAAAACCTGCTCCCCCGGCCCGGCTGCCCCGGATTTCGGAAATGGCCCTGTCCAGTTCGGCCTGGTAAGCACCGGTGCTCACTTTTGAGAAAAAAGGTGCAAGGCTGACCGCAATAATTTTATCAACTCCGCTGTCAACCAGTTCTACAAGACCTTCCCTGATAAAGGGATGCCAGTGACACATCCCCACTGCCACCCTGTAATTTCCACTGCCGGCACACAGGTGTTCCTCAAGTTCACCGGCCTGTTCCCTGGTTATACCAGGGAGTGGGGAATGACCGCCAATCATCCGGTAACGGGCTTTGACCTTTTCCACCAACTCCGGGGGAGGTGTCCTACCTCCCATTAGATTTTTCATAAACGGCTCGATAGCTTCGGGGGAATCAGGGCCCCCGAAACCCATGAGCAGTACACCTGTGGGACTGACACTCAAACGAATCCCTCCTTATCCGCGCTCCTTAACGGCGGCTGTAATTATGGACTGCCTCCACAAGGGCAATTACATGTTCGACAGGGGTTTCCTTATTTATTCCATGTCCCAGGTTAAAGATATGTCCCGGCCTGTTGCCGGCCATATCAAGTATTTTCCTGACCTTTTCTTCAATTACTTTTTGGGGGGCAAATAGTGCAAAGGGGTCAAGGTTCCCCTGTACAGCGCGGTCGTAACCCACCCGTTTCCAGGCTTCATCAAGGTTGATTCTCCAGTCAAGGCCAATTACATCCCCGCCTGCTGCAACAACCAGTTCCAGCATTGAGGAGGCATTATTGGCAAAATGTATCACCGGGACACCCTCATCACGCAGCCCGTCAAGGACATATTTTGAATGTGGCAGTACATAATACTCATAATCATCAGGCGACAGCGCCCCTACCCAGGAATCAAACATCTGCACAGCCTGAGCCCCGGCCTTTATCTGGGCCTTAAGATATTTCAGCAGGACTTCAGATATTTTTTTCATCAGGGAATCCCAGACATCAGGGGCCTGCCACATCATCGACTTACAGTTCTTATAATCCCTGGAACCGCCGCCCTCAATAATATAACTGGCAATTGTAAACGGAGCCCCGGAAAAACCAATCAGGGGGACCCTGCCGTCAAGTTCCCTGCGAATCAGGCGTATCGCATCCAAAACATACGGAGTCGCCTCTTCAGCCTCCAGGATACGAATCTCCCGGACATCATTTTCGGTCCTGACAGGATTGGAAATTACCGGACCTTCGTTTTTGGCAAAAGCCAGTTCAATTCCCATCCCCTCAAGGGGCAATAAGATATCGGCAAATAATATTGCGGCATCCACACCCAGCCTGTTAACCGGCTGCAGAGTAACTTCAGCGGCCAGCTCAGGTGTTTTACACATCGTCAGGAAGTCATACTTTCGCCTGATCTCCATGTATTCAGGCATATAACGCCCAGCCTGCCTCATCAGCCAAACCGGAGTACGGTCAACCTCTTCTCTCCTGCATGCCCTTAAAAATCGGTCATTCTGCATTACTGCGCCTCCTTGTCACTTGTTTGTGTTTAAGCCTTATTCTGTCCCAAAAGCAGTGCTTAAACCCGTTATTCCTCAGCCAGGGATTTTAACAGCAGCTTTATTCCCCTAACTATGGTTTCCTGCTCTTCCGGAGATAGTTTCTCAAATATTTCTTCAATAACCCTGTCCCGGCGTTTACCAATGGTTTCCATGAATTTCCTGCCTACTGCAGTCAGCTCCAGCCAAAAAACCCGCCTGTCATGTTCATCCTGTCTCTTTACAATCCAGCCTTTGATTTCCATCCTCCTGAGAAGCCTGGCGGCAGCAGGCAGCTTGCTGTTGATATGGTTTGATATCTCCCCTACAGTCACAGGCCCGCGGCCAATTATGCGCAGGACCCGGAACTGCTGTGCAGTAATATCTGCTTCACCATAAATCTTAGGTCCCATATAAACCATCACCTGTGGAAAGAGCTCACTGAATTCCTCATATGGATGCATTAATTTCACCTGCCCGGTCATTTTGGTGGTTGGAAAAATACTGCCAATACAAAAAAATTTTTACAGATAGAAATATGTTACTGATGTAAATATGTTACCAATGTAAACATGTTACCAATGTAAACTGTTTACGTCTGTAAATAATTATACCAGCCAGACATGCATAAATCAATAAAAATGTTTTACATATGTAAATATTTCTCCTGCCACACCTGATGAGCCTTTTTCATTTCCCGGTGCATGGAAATTTCCTTCATGAAACTAAGAAAATGGGAGTGTGGGAAACCCCGGAGAGGTATCATGGAAATTCTCCTGACGATCCTTCCCAAACTGTATAAGTCCCGGCGAAGCCGGTGGTATTCCTGCTCCCGTCTGAATACTGTCATTTGGGCATCAGGATGTTCAAATACAGCATTAATGCCGGTGAAATGCTCCCATCCCTGTCCCGGCAGCAGGCAACTCCTGTACTCCTCAAAAAGGTCTGTTCCGGGAAGTGGCATGATTAAAATAGGATGAACACCCACATTAAGGGTATCGGCAATCTCCAGGGTTCTTCTGAAACTGTCAATGTCATCATACATACCGCCAATCACTATAAAAAGGACAACATATATGCCATGACTCTGGATGCGCCTGATTGCTTCAATCCTGTCACTGCCCTGCTTACCTGCCGCACCAAAGTGCCTCAGGCCCGTTTCAGAATTGCTCTCCCATCCGACCATGACTGAAAAAAGCCCGCTTTTCCCTGCTGCAGCAAGTAAGCGGTCTCCATCATCACCCTGAACAGTTTTTAAGTCACCAAATCCGTACCAGTACTTTCTGGTGCCCTGGGCTATTTCTCCAAACAGGGCCAGATTCCTCTTAATATCCCCGCCCCAGATGTTGTCATCACCGTTAAACCATACCTTACCCGCACGTGTTTCTATCTCTGCAGCAACCTCCTGTACCGGGCGGTAACGTATTGATTTACCGTAAACACCGGGTACGCTGCAAAACCTGCAGCTATACGGACAGCCTCTCATGGTGAAAAAAGCCCGGAAACGGTAGTCCCTTTTCAGGTCACTGTCAATGGGAACAGGGATACCATCCAGGGCCATTTTACGGCCCCAATAAATGGTTTTCAGTTTTCCCGCTTTGGCATCACATAACAGTTCCGGCCATATTGACTCCGCCTCTCCGACGACGACAGCATCAGCATGACCCGCAGCCTCTCCGGGGAGAATTGTGGGGTGAATCCCCCCCAAAACCACACGAAGCCCCCTCAGACGGCACTCATCGGCAAAACGGTAAGCCCAGGGAGCGGTAACAGTCATCATGCTGATAGCAACAAGGTCGGTATTCAGTTCGTCCGGATTGACCGGAGTCTTATTGGCATCTATTAACTCAATCTCTAAGGATGGGTCAGCCTGAAGGGTCTGTGCCGCCAGGTATTCCAGTATTGGCGGCAGTACGGGGGACCGTTCGGAAAAGGGATATTTGGAAAAAACTATGGTTATTTTCATTTTTTCATCATCCCGTCTGCCACTGTGGAACAGGGGTGCCCCTGTTTCATCATCCCGTCTGTCACTGTGGAACAGGGATGCCCGCTCCCGGTGCCCAGTATCCAGTCTTTCAGCATTCCTCCGGGAAGCTGGACATCATAGCCCGGGATATTTGCAGATCGTCCCAGTATTTCAAATCCCTGATCAGTCTCGTATCCTATGTTGTCAGTCTGCACCGCCAAAACAGTGGCCCTGTTAGTCAGGTCATAATGCCTGATCAGGCCCAGCTCGCCCCTGGGCATGCGCTGGCCTGTCCTGAAGCCTACTACTGTCGTCCTGGTCCATGGCAGGTCACATTTATATCTTTCTCCGGCGGGTAAGCCGCGCAGGTGGTCCCTGAGTACATTATCAAAATAGTTGGTCCCACTCTCACCCATACCCAGGGTATTGACACAATAGTGTACGGGAATACCAAAAAGGTCTTTGACCACTTCATAAAACCGTTCCCGGGAACACTCACCAAAGGTGCCCTGATAGCCTCCGCCGTCACAGACCCTGCTTCCGGGCGGCAGTGTAAAACGAATCCCCTGTTCACGGCAATGATTGTAAAAAAACACAAATCCTGAAGTGGCCCCCATCAGGCACACAGGGTCACCCTTCTCCTCTGCCTCTTTGAGATCTGCTACCAGTTCAGATACTTCCAGCCCGTTGGGAGTAATATAATACTTACTGTCTGCAGTACCAAACTCGTTTTTCGCCTGTTCCAGGCCATAGGCCATAGGCATACCTGGAGCCACCCTGGGTGATGGCACCAAAAGCATTATTTTCATCCGCTCCACATCAGGAAACACAAACTCCTTTGTGAGCATATAATTACAGAGTTTAATGATTTCCAGGCTATCCCTGTCACGGTATATCTTACCCCTGGCATGAGGGTCGGTGGTACCGCTGGTTAAGAGGGACAGCTCAGTCTCAGAAAGAGGAAATGATGCTATCACAGCCTCCTTAAACGCATTAGTGGGCAGGGGAGGTATTTCAGACCAGTGGCTGATATCCCCTGGGCTAACCCCCCTGGAGCAGCACAGTTTTTGATATACCCCGTTTTCGTAATACTGGTAGGCAAATTCCTTTAAAGCCAGGTTATTAAACCTTTCTTCATCATCGTAGCCGGTACCCTCTTTAATAAAGTCAAGAATCTCTCTGTCAAGTTCCTCTTTGGACACGGGATTTCTTCCCATGCTATAAACCCCCTTTTAGTCTGACCCCTGAAGGTAGATGCTGTCGGCATTAACAAACCTGTCATGAATTGTTGGATACAGATACGGTGCACCATAAAACGAAAATATCACTATCAGGACTACAGCTATATGCAGCCAGGAAGCCAGCTTTCCTTTCACACCTGTCAGTCTGAGGTGCAGGTAAAGTCCATAAACCAGCCAGCTAATCAAAGACCAGGTTTCAATAGGGTCCCATCCCCAGTAACGCCCCCATGACTTATAAGCCCACACAGCACCTGAGGCAATCATAATCCCTATCATGAGAAAGGCAAAAAGGGTAATCCGGTGACCCAGGTAATCCAGCCTGTCCAGGTCAGGCAGTTTTTTCAGTAAGGGATTTACCCTGCCCCTGGCTTCCTGGCGGCCCTTAATCAGGTAAGCGATACTCAAACCTGCGGCAACCAGGACTCCACCGAGAGCAAGGGTGGCAAAAAGCATATGGATCCCCAGCCAATAGGTGAAATATGTCTTTGGCAGTTCAGTAAGCTCAGTTGAACTCATTACGGCAATTCCGGTCATCAGGGTCACTACAGGCAGAACCACAGTCCCGGCGATGGTGACACTTGGTTTCCAATACTGAATGATATTATAAAACAGGAGAACACCTGCAGCATATATGGTGAATACCTCATATGTCCCGATACTGGGGACATGCCCCGTTTCGATCCAGCGCAGGGCCAGCGCCGCCGCCATCGGCAGGATGGCAATATGGGAACAGGTAACCCCGTAATTCTCCAGCTTCTCTTTCTTAAAACTCAGGGCACTGAAAAAACAGACTGTGGCCAAAAAACAAAAGCTGACCGATAACCATAGTAAAGTTAACTGAGTCTCTGCACTACTCATTATTGTTACTCCTTTTCAAATTCTGGCCCTTCACAGCAGGAAACGGCCGGCTCAACAGGGTAATTGACAGCCCGGCAATTGCCATAATAATTCCGGCAAATACCAGACCGGCCCCCGGGTCATAAACAACCGACAGTTCCGTCCAGGGCTTTACCTGCTCAAAAGTCAGGGTGTATCCGCCAAGTTTGACAGCGCCCCCCAGTGGGATGACTTGCTGTGCCCCAATCTCATTATCATTGTTAGCCATAATGAACAGTCCGGGGTTTTCCAGTTGATATGACCTGTTGACCGATTTTACGGCATCCCCGCCAACAGCTATATCAGGATAAAAGTTCACCGAAAAATTGTATGGCAGAGAAGCTATCTTCAGGTTTTTTTGTGAATAAGACCTGATACCTTCAGAAAACTCTGTGGTCTCTAAGGGTATGGTAATGCTCTCCGTTTCTCCCGGATTGCTCCTGATGCCAATTTTCACAGCATAGCCATATAAATCGGGAAACATATAGAGACCCCGGTAAGAAAACTGTTCCAGTTCAGCCAAATCATAGCTTCTGTCACGGCCGGTATGGTCAGTTATGGTAATGTGTGAAAATACCTCTCCTATTCTCCCCGAAGCATTGAATTTGATTTCCTGTTTATCCAGAGTAAAGCTGACATCAGGTCCGCTGCCGCGGTTAAAGTCCTCCTGAGCAGTCAACGCCCGGTATGGGATTTGCTTGGTTTCACCCTGAACCAGTTTAATGGTGCTGTGTGCCCGGTAGGAACCGGTAAACAGGGTTCCCACAATGATCACTGCCAGTCCGGCATGAAAAAACACTGAGCCCCACCTGCTTAAAAATCCGGCCTTTGATTTAAACTGCCTGATAATCCTGTCTGTAGTACATGCTGCAAGATTTACCAGCAGGACAACCGCCAGTGCCTTAAACCACCAATAGCGGTATATGTTTCCGGTCTGGGGAACTTCTGAGGGGACCCAGCGGCCCATCAGTTCAAAGGCATCTACGGTAACTGCAGTAGAGATGATGAAAATTAATACTATTGCCAGGACTCTGGATTTGACCAAAGCCCATATTTTTCCCGGATACCGCTTTGCCGCCATATTCCCCTCCGGTTTGGTAGTTATTCAGACCGCTCATAGTTCATCTTAGTCGGTATAGACATCTCCGGTAATTGATTCTTTGTCTGCCCCGTCAGCCACGTCCTCTTCAATGGCCCTGACTTCATATTTTGTTGTGTTTTTCAGGCCTTTTCTGGCATTATTTATTTTGACCCACTTGTCGAGGATCAGTTCCTTTTTCAGCTGGGTAGCATTACCGAGATAATCTACGGGAAACGGATTATCCAGGGAGGTAAACTCCCTGTGCCTGGAAAGAACCTTTTCATCTGACGGACGGAAACCGTACTTGGCAAAACTGTCCTGAGAATCTTCAGTAAACATAAAATCAATAAACTCGTTGATCAGTGCCTCATATTCCCCGTTTTTGATTTTTTTCATCTTGTAAACAGTGAGGTCAGCCATCACCGTATTTGGTGGGATAACCATTTCCACTGAATCATCTTTCCTGACTGTGGTAAGGGCCCTGCTCTCAAACCAGATGAGGACATCACCGACTTCATGCTCCAGAAACTGTATTCCGGCCCCTTTTGAAGTACTTGTGTTGTAAACAGCATTTTCCTCCACAGCCCTCAATAATTCCTGGGCAGCCTGCTTGTCCCTGCGGCCGGTTTCCAGCTCAGAAGCCCTGAGAGCTGAACCATAGATACCGTAAACAGGCCAAAAGCCTGCTGCATTTATGGGATTGGGATGGACAACCATTACCTCAGGTCTCGTCAGGTCCGCATACGTATAAATCCCCTTGGGATTCCCCTTGCGCACCAGAAAAACAACAGGAGTGCTATATACCACGCCGCGGTTGGCCTCCTGCTGCCACCTGGTGGTTTCGTAGCCTCTTCTGACAGAGTCATGGGCAGAAGTTGAGATAAGTACATGAGCCGGTTCCCCGTTAACCAGAGTTGCAATCTTATCAAAGTCCAGTGTGGAATAACCGGTCTCAAACCTCACTCGCTCCCCTGTTTTCTGAAACCAGTATTCTTTAAAAGCAGGTATGATCTCATTAAAGAGCGGCCTGTTGCTGACACAGGTAAAGGCCAGGTAGATGGTCTTGACACCAATGCCCTTAGGGGTGGGGTCAACATAGTCCCCGGCAATGGTGTTGCCCTCATCACCAATGATGATTTCCCTCTGCCCGACCATATACCTCTCTTTCCCGGGAGAGGCAGCCTGGCCCTCAATCTGCCAGGCATAAACTGCCAACACGGCAAATAAGGTGGTTATCAGAATTATTCGGATCATTACAGACCTCAGTTTCATAACTACACCTCCTGACGGGACCCCTAAAAGGCCCTGACCGGCTGACCAAGGTAGCAGTGGTCACATCCTGAACTGTGTGCCGGATAGATAGCGCCATGATAATGGCAGCTGGCACAAGCCCTGCCAAAATCATCTGCCATCGGTGGATTACTGTCCCCATGGTCTTCATGATGACACCCCAGGCAGCCCTGGTGGAAGTTATACAGGGTTCCGGCATGGCAGCTCTGGCAAAAAGCAAGGAACTCACTGTTATTGGCCAGTCCGGTGCCGGAAATTTTCCCCGGTGTCTGTCCATTGGGATTCTCCTTCAGGTGATAGATGTTTTCAGACCCGTGCAGGTCGTGACAGTCATAACACTG
The DNA here is from genome assembly GCA_016841325.1 of Thermincola carboxydiphila. GTDB lineage: Bacteria > Bacillota > Thermincolia > Thermincolales > UBA2595 > Phosphitispora. Next base: position 365,584 of record JAENZJ010000001.1, on the reverse strand, counting down.
CAGTGTTGTAGTCCCCCTGGTATAAGGGTTCTTGATGGTTCCATTGACACGCCCGATACCGTAATCGGCCACATAAGTCTGGTATCCGCCGGCACTGCCATGAATATCACCGGTATAGGTAGCGCCTATATTTTTGGTTATCGGACCAAGATCCACACCAAGGGGTACCGAACCACTGTGGCACTTATTGCAGTATGGCTGCATGTCAACCCTTCTGGGTACACTGACAGCGGTTTCTGAACCCATCTTCTGGTTAATCACATCATCCCACCTGGAATACACAAAGTTCCATACCCCTAAGGAGACATTATATCCATCAGAGTTTTCACCGTATCCCTTCCAGAAAATATTGAAACTATACAGCTTTGCCGGGTCTTCATTGATGGCAAACCTGAACATCTGGTAATTGTACTTTCCGTCATCCTGATTGGGTGTGGGATAATAATCAGTGGTGAAATACACATTGTTATCACTAAGGACTGCAGAAGACTCACCCAATGCTGAGCTGCCCGGTGCCGAAGGTGAGGGATCCGTACTGCTCTCCCACATGCCAAATCCGGCCGAATCCGGTTTATACACACTGATGGCAGTACCTTTATCAGCCTGGAGCTCAATATAGTCCGTATTCAGTGAATAATGGCTTTCGACAGGCTGCACCTGAAAATCTTCCGGATAATCATTGGGCTGATATGGTATTTCCCGGTAAACAGAATCAGCAGTTCTGGTTTCAGGACCGCCAAACAGCCTGGCCCAAAGCCCCTGCAGCCAATCCAGGATACCGCTCAGGAATCCCTTAATTCTGTCGAATATGCCGGATTTATCCTCATCAATACTAGATTCATCAAAATCACCATGAATTCGAGTATTCCATTCTTTTACGTATTCCTCCAGTTCCCTGGGGTATTCCCCCAAAGAATCAGGCCAATTTGTCATCTCCATATCCCTGAAGGGCATGGGATGACTTTTGGCATACTCATATTCCTTATAATACTGCCAAGGTTTTAAGACAAAAGTTCTGGTCATGCCCGGCCCGGGAGGCGGCAGGGCTTTAAAGGTCACGGTAAGCTCATCACCTGTGTCCATGACCACCAGCTTGTCATCTACTTTCTCTACCAGTGGCAGCACGTCTCCGTACCGGGTGAACCTGCCCTCATGTGTCAGGGTGTTATTGGTCAATTCATCATAATCGTGATAAGGTGCCGGAAATTTGGTGTACTTAGCCGTACCGCGGTACTCCAGCTGTGCTGTCAGGGGTTGCAGGCTGACTATTTCAGCAATGGAATCAGGGGTAGTATCCACACCAAAAAAATCAAAGTGCGGCCTGTACATGCCCCTCAGTCTGACCACATACTTGGTGGTTCCTTCAGGGAATTTCCCGGTCAGGTCAATAACCACCGGTTTGGTGTACCCGGAGAAATGCCTGATTTTTTCGGATTTCCAGGTCCCGTCTGGCTGTAGAATTTCTATTAACCGTGGCGCCGGTTTGATTCCCTTTTTGGCATTTTCTACCCGTCGCGCCCGATCCGTCTCATCGGCATACTCGGTCCAGCCGATAGCTACCAGCTTAATGTGCCTGGCTCCGCTTAAATCTCCCAGGTCTAAGGTAAACTGGTTATCATCCAGCAGCGTTCCGCTGGCGTGCCAGTTGTCAATCTTACTTACTTCTGCCGTAATATCAACCGGTTTAGACTTTTGCCCGCCGTTATATGTAGGGTTGTTAACATAGGTCGCCTTTTTAACCGGCCTGACATCTTTGGCATAAGTATGAATAATTGTCGGGTTATCCTCCCGCTGAAAATCATTCAGAGCTAACCTGGTGCCCTCCGGATGGTCAACTGCCTGCAGGACCAGGTTGTCTATGAAATCCACCTCATCTCGTTCAGTCTTGATTTTTATTGTATACAGCCCGTCTTTTTCCTGCAGTTTACCCCACGGTATAATCACCGGAAGGTCAGGAATCGGCACTGAAAACCGGCCTGGGGCTATCTCCAGCCCGACATTGGAACTCGCCAGGTCAGTAATGAACTCAAACTGTTTCCCGTTCCAGGAATACAGGATGGGACATGAGCCTCCGGAACTTGGCCCGTAATGAGTCAGTGTTTTAACCGTTGACCATAGGGATTGCGCTCCCCAGTTATCCCGGGCCTTTACCCTGAAATAATAAGTAGTTGTTGTATCATAATCGCACGTCCGGTCAATACTCCAGTTGGTAGAACTGGTCCACCCCGAATTGGCAACTGTACTGGCAAAATTATTGGTACTCAGCTCCATATAGTATTCAACTGTGTCACCCGGGTCCGGGTCATAAACAGTATTCCAGACAGCACTTAATTTAAAATTGAGCTGGCCGGGCGCCGAATCGCTAACCGATGTAATGGTAGGTACTCCGGGAGAATTACTGGACTTAAAGGTAAAATTGCCGCTGGTTTTAGTGTTTCCCCGCACATCCTGCGATTTTACCCGGTAAATATATTCCGTTCCCGGGACCAGGCCGCTCAGGTGAACACTGTGAGAAGTTCCGGGACTGCTATTGGTCCCTTCAGAATAAGTAAAACCATAAACAGTATAATTGACAGTATCATTATACTCCACCCACCGGGAAGCCTTTTCATTGGTCTGCCAGGTAACGTCACATTCAGTACCGGTCGAATTAACAACTGACGGCCCGGAAGTGATTACCGGAGGGGTACTATCCAATACCTGGTCACCAGAAAACACATAGTTTCCTGACGGGTCAACGGCATAAACCCGGTAATGATAGTTAGTATAAAGCTCTAACCCTGACAGTCCGGCTGTAAAGGAAGTAGCCAAATAATTCTTGTCAACCCTGGAACCGTAAGCAGTAGTAGGTCCGTATTCTACATAACCTGATGTCTTTTCATTAGTACCCCATGTAATGTTGGCACTGGTGTCACTCATATAGGACACATAAGGATTGGTCGTAAATGCCGGCTCCTGTCCGTCATGCCTGGCCCGGACCCGTAGGTACACCTCGCCGGAATCACCCATATATTCAGGTATGTTGCTGTTAAGGTAGTAAAGGCTGTACCTGTTTGCCGGGTCAACCAGCCGGTTTGTGGCCGTATTCAGATGTGGTTCATGGCAGTTAACACAATCCAGCCTGGTACCCCCGGCCTGCTGTTCTGCCGGGTCCACACTGTGACGGTTCAGCGGGTTGGAACCGGAATTAAATTTTTCATAAATATTTATGCCGCGGAAGGAATTGTCCGGGTCACTGTGGCAGCCCAGCCCCCCGCCGAAACAGGTGCTATTCAGCCCCGTCTGCAACTGCTTGGGGAAAGGATTTCCGTAAGCATCAGCTTTACCGTGAGGGGTGTGGCAGTTACCGCAATAGCCATTGGGGACAGTTGGGTCAACAGCCCTCACTTCCAGCTCCACATAGTCGGTATTCAGTGAGTAATGGCCCGCCGGACTGGCAGCAGAAATTGGTTCCCCTAAGAAGGCAGTCTTAATTATACCGGTTCTGCCCTGTCCGAGCTTATCCTGTTTGTAATTACTGTGTCCGGCCACCCTTGTGGCAGGATACGGGTCCGGCAGCTTTGCACATGTATCCGGTGCAGGGCCGGTATGGGGAAAACTAGCCGGTGCTGACCATGCGGACCAGGTATTATGATTATCCTTGGCTCTGACTTGCCACGATACCGTACCCGGCCCGTCATATCCCAGGTAAACTGAACAACTGTTTGTGTCCGTAGAAACTGTTGTATAATAGTTCCCATCAACTCTTACCTCAACCTGGTACCCGGTTACCGTATCGGTGGGATCAAGGTCAGTTGAGGGGTTCCATGAAAAATTCACCGTAACCCAATTATTTGGCGAGGGGTCAGTTGCGGGTCCGGATAATCCCGTTGGCACAGACGGAGCATAAGAAGTGTGGAATGTATAATCAGCAGAACGGGATTCATTGCCCAGCTTATCAACTGAAACCACCTGATAATGATATGTTACATCATTGGTCAGGCCTGTTATAGGTACCGAATGGGACAGAGCATATCCGTCCACACTGACCCAATCAGGGTAAACATTGGCAACTGTACCGTAGTAGACATAAGAAGTGGCATACTCCCCGGTTGTCCAGTTTATTATGGCGCCTGTTGCTGATATGGTACCGGCATTAACTCCGGTAATTACCGGCCCGGAAGCATCATGTCTGGCCTGGGCCAAAATGTATATATCATTGTTGGCGTCAAGGTAGTCTTCAAATCCGGTTGATTTTGACCAGGATAAAGTACCCGGTTTGGCCGGGTCACCAAGCAGTGCAGTATCAAGCATTTCCCAGTCGAGACTGTATTTGTTCCATATCAGGAGGGAAGTATCATGGCCCGTAGTCGGCTCTCCATAGCCCACCCATTTTCCCTTAAGCTGCCTGATATTATCAACATCCTGGGTAACATGGAACTTGTAAACCTGGTAGTTATATACATCCTGGGCCACGGCAAGGTCAGTAACCCAGAATGATGAGTCACTGACAGAGATATTATTTTTGGGACCGGCTCCTGCCGGATTCCCCGGCACATCCGGTGTCGGTTGCTGGTCAATGTATCCGGATGCCTCCCAAATTTCGGTACCATCAGTGCCTGTTGTATAAAGATATGGCATTGCTATGGGTTCAAGACTGCCATGGGGAGTATTATTATATGTATCGATACCACGATACGAATAATTATCCGGACGGACAACCGAACTGTCATCATGACATTTGGCGCAAAGGGCATTTCCCTCATCTCTTCTGTAATCAGAGATACCCGTTTTCCCATGGGGTTCGTGACAGTTGAGGCAGAGTGTGGCCTCATATCCGGTGTCACCATAAGTAGTTGTGGCCACAGTTGAGGTTGTTTTTGAACCATGGAAGACAGCATTAAAAGTTGCACTCCCTGAATACCCGCCCATACCGTCGGTATGGCAGCCAAAACATACGGAGTTGTTATTCCCGTTTACCTGATATACAACTCCACCGGGGCCGGTGATGGTATTCCTCAGAAGCATATCATAAGGCGACCCGTGGGGCTGGTGGCAGCGGACACATTTAATCAGGGTCCCTGATGCCGGCGGGTCCATGCTTGTATCATGTGGTGTATAGACAAAATCTGCCAGCATATCTCCCCCGGGCAGGCTGCTCCCACTACCGTGGCAGGCCCCGCATACATCATTTCCCGAGGAATAACCGGCTTCACCTACTGCCAGCAGCCCGGCAGTCCCTCCTGCCGATTTCTCATTTGCCAGGTGGGGGTCATGGCAGTTGGTACATTTTTGTGTGCCTGTAGGTACAGGGTGCAGAGACCCGCTGCCTGAGTACACTGAGGACCCGATTGTCTCCTCACCGAATTCCCCCCTGATATTGGGGCTGGAATTACTGCCATCATGGCAGGAATAACAGGTTTCTCTCTGGGTACTGGAGGTCATCAGGTATGAACCAAGCGAGCTGTGGGTTGAATGGCATTTTTCACACTGAGAATTAATGTCATAATTGCCATGCGGGTTTACGGCAGGTTCTGCAGCAGCTTTAAGCCCACCGTTTAATATGTAAAAGAGCCCGTACGCCCCCAGGAAAAATACGGTAATAATGAGTGCTATCCTTCTTAACATGCTCATTTACTCCTCACCACCCGTCCTTGTCAGGAAATGGTGCTCTAAATAATCTATTAGCAGAAATATTATGGTTGTTTATTTGGATAATTAAAGTAACAGTAAGTACTATGATGCTTAGTATAAATGATTCTACAATAATACTGATAATTCCTCCTGTAAATGGCTAGACCGGCAACTTTTTTACAAATTGTTAACTTTTCCACCAATTTTAGCGGACCGGCTCCAGATCGGGATTGCTACAGGCCTTGCGGCCTGTCTTGCATAATTCATGCCATTGACCGTTAAGTCTGACCTTTACAATATCAGCAGTAAAGTCATTTTTGGTATTATTTATACTAGAGTTTTCCAGCAGTGAAGAACCCACTCCGTAAATATCCACAGGAACCCGCAATTCTTCAAAACGGCTGATCTTTTCGGCATCAAAGCCGCCGGTGGCAATTATTTTTACCTGTTGACACCAGGCCCTGGCCAAGTCTGCATCGTTCTCAGGCAGGTCCCATGACTCATAAGCCCTGTCTATAGCCTTCCTGACATTCCATACCAGCCTGGGGTTAACTCCACAATCCAGCTTCTTATCACCAAGGGGGGATATGGAAATATCCCTCATATCCCCGGAAGTATCAAGCCTGACACCGAACAGCCCGTACCTCCTGGCTTCTTCCAGCCGACCTTCCTGATACAATTCCCGGTATGCTGCAAACATTTTTCCCATCACCGTCAGGGTATCGCCGATACAGTTATTATGAAAATCAACCAGCACTATCCGGGGTACGTCCGGAGGAATAATACGGCAAAACTGCATCATTGTCTCAGCCGTATCTCCCAGGAAACAAGCTATCGAGGCATGGGCAACCGTACCGCCGCCCCTGGCGCCCCACCAGTTTCCCTGGGCATCAGTAGAGACGATTGCCCGGGAGCGTTTACCGTATTTTTGGTTATAAGCCCTGACTGCCAGGGCATATGCATATCCGTGCATTTCCTGTATTTTGTAATGGGCAAACCGTGCCGGGAAAAACAGGATATCCTTTCCCCCGGCAGCAGCCAGGAGGAGATAAACATTAGTGGCAATCCTGGTGGCCTCAGTAAGGACACCCAGGAGAGGAGTCTCCAGCCTGGCAAAGTCCCGGTACCTTCCCCGTATCCTGAGGACAGGGCTCACCTGTTCAGGATTCCCTTCATAATAAGTGAAAACACCGTCCATTACAGCCTCAACTTCCAGGTTTTCATATGTATTCACAAATTGTCCCTGATCATCAAAATATCCGGTACATTCCCTGAGTATGGCAAGGGCCTCATCCGTACCGGCAATCAGGCTGAAAGGCCGCCTTCGTGTAAAAAACTGCATCTCAACATTAATATCTCCGGTATCTACGATGACAGGATTTAATTCAGTGATGTCACTGACCCCGTTGAAACTGTAGCCCTCTTTTGCAAGGGCTGCCAGGATCCGTTCGGTATTCAGAAAATAGGCATCAGAATACCAGCCTTCTCTTAAACGTTCAGTATCTAACCGGAAAAAACCGGCGGGAAGCCTTGTTCCGTCAAAAACACTCACTATGGGTACTCCTTTCTGATTAATGAATTTGCACAGCTCTGGCCAAGACTGCGGCCGCCTCAGCCCTGGTAAGTTTTCCGTCAGGTTTGAAGGTCCCATCCGGATACCCGCTCATGATAAGGCCGCCCGTAATCTGAAGAATCTCCTTTTCTGCCCAGTGGCCTGTGACATCAGTAAATTTGGCTGCTCCATCCGTTTCGGCGGCTGCCCGGCCTGTTTGACCGGTCCCCTCTGCCACTTCCAGGGCCTTCTGCAGCACTACAGCCGTCTCAGCCCGGCTGATGGGCCTGTCAGGCCCAAAAGTGTTGTCACCGTATCCATTAAGCAATCCCGCTTCCTTTACAGCAGTAATATATGCCCCGGCCCAATGGCTGGCAGTGTCAGTAAACCCGTTTCCGCTGTCAGCCGGCTTGATACCGAGCGCCTTACATAAAACAGCCGCAAATTCAGCCCTGGTTATCCGGCGTCCCGGCTTAAATGTATTATCTGTATATCCCTGCAGGATACCTCTTTCGACAAGAGGACGGATAGAACCTACAGCCCAAAAACCGGCAGGGACATCACGGAACATTATGTCAGGAGGCGGTTCCTGAAAATCGGGGTTATCCAGATCTACTTTCAGCATATCAGAAGCCACGATAAGGCCCTCAGGGTCAGAAACCAGCACCCGGTAATATTTGATCCCCCCTTCTCCCGGATAAAGCAGCCGTTCAGCAGAATACCTCTCGGCAGCAACTGTTATAGGCTGACCCAGCCTGTCATCCGGGGAATCGTATTCCAAGAGGGTATATGTCAGGGGATTGTCCTTATCATCAAGGCTCCGGCTCCACTGAAATTGATAATAGGGTGTCGTATACTCCCTATACCTTTTTCCGGTCAGGGTCAGGACCGGGGGTAAAGGCGCCTGATTCAGGTCCCCGGCGGGCTGTCCTGCCAGCTGCATCCAGTATTCGTAAAGTCCCGGGACCTGTGCGGCCAGGGGCAGATAAGTATTTTCCTGGGGACAGATATTGTACATTGTGGTACTGAAACGAACAGTCCCGGTCCGGTCCGGCTGGTCTTCAAAATAAAAGATTTTCCTGGCATTGGGTGAACCAAATAACTGAACATAGTCAGATGCCGCTATTTCAACCGGCTGCCACTGGTGGTCAGCATTTTCATCTGAATTAACATTTTTGTTATTCACCAGTCCCCGCAGCCTGGCATACCGGGAGTCCTGCCAGTTCCCGTGGAGGTCATTTTTCTCCCGTTTAAACAGATAGTATATCGTAAAGTGGTGGCCATATTCGTGTGCCAGGGTTACAGCCATACCATTTTCTTCTTTGTCATCAGGATCTTGGAAGTATATGATTTCATTGTCTTTTAAAAACTCTTGTTTCTTTCGTCCGTCGCTCCAGGTTATTGTCTGGATACCACCTCGGTACATACTGTTGTAGTTTCCCTGGTAAATTTTAACTCTCTTGAAATACCTGATCTCCTCAAAATGAGTATTGCGCATCAGCTCATCCCAGACTTCTTTGAGTTTAGCCTGTTCCGTCCACTGGGGATGATAGCTTAAAATCTCTATTCCATTGGGCCCCGTATAACTGGCAAGTAAAGGGTCATCATACGGTGCAGCCAGGACAGGGTTAGCCCCTGTTACTGCTGTCATCATGAACATAGTCAATAGTATGGGCAGGAGCAAGGCTCTCTGCAAAAATCCTGTCACTCTTAACACCTCCTGAAAGGCCTCTTTGCGGACGCAAAAAGGTCATCTTATTTTTTCTACTTTTTGCGGCTTTTTCCTCCAATAAAATTTTTTCTTTTGGCGTCACTGGCAAGGCAAATAAACTCGCTGCAAAACTGCAACAATCTTCTGCAAAAAGGAGGAGTCCGGGACATCAAGGAAGAAACTATATAATCTTCAGGTAAACTGAACAGCAAGCATTACGGAGGTATTTTATGGCAGATATCATTAATCCTGAATTTATCGACCAGTTAACAATACTGGCTAAAAACAACAACAAAATACGCAGTGAAAACTATGCCAGGTATGATGTCAAAAAAGGGCTCAGAAACAGCAATGGGACAGGTGTACTGGTTGGCCTGACAGAAATCGGGGAGGTTCACGGGTACATTATAGATGAAGGTGAAAAAATTCCCGTTGAGGGCCGGCTTACATACCGCGGTATCAATGTAAATGACCTGGTTAACGGGTTTCAGAGCGAAGACCGCCATGGATTTGAAGAAGTCTGTTACCTTCTGCTTTTCGGCGAGCTTCCCAATCAGGAGCAACTGGAAAATTTCAGTGATGTAGTGGGTCAATACAGGATTCTGCCCGAAGGCTTTCTCAGGGACATGATTTTGAAGGCACCCAGCAAGAATATCATGAATAAACTGGCCCGAAGTGTCCTGGCCAGCTACTCATATGACCCTAACCCCGATGATACGAGGCTGAAAAATGTCCTCAGGCAGAGTATTGAATTGATCGGGCGGTTCCCGACCATGGCAGCATATGGTTACCAGGCAATGGCTCATTACCATAAGAATGAGAGCATGTTTATTCACAAACCCAATCCGAAGCTGGGGACAGCTGAGAACTTCCTACTGATGATTCGCCAGGACGGTAAATACACCAAGACAGAAGCTGACATCCTCGACCTGTCCCTTGTCCTTCATGCCGAACATGGCGGAGGAAATAATTCCGCTTTTACGACACGTGTGGTCTCTTCATCCGGGACAGATACATACTCTGCCATTGCCGCAGCCGTAGGTTCCCTTAAAGGTCCCCGACACGGCGGGGCAAACATAAAGGTAATGGAAATGATGAAAAATATCAAAGATAATGTTTCTGACTGGAAAGACCTGAATGAAATCGAATGGTACCTGGAAAAAATTCTGGCCCGGGAGGCCTTTGATAAATCAGGGCTCATTTACGGTCTGGGACATGCCATATACACCCTTTCCGATCCCAGGGCTGAACTGCTCAAAAAGAAGGCCTTTGAACTGGCAGAAGAGAAAAACAAGGTGGGTGAGTACAACCTTTACCTGGCAATCGAGGAGTTGGCACCTAAAGTGTTTGCCAGGGTTAAAAAATCAAACAAAAATCTCTGTATTAATGTTGATTTTTATTCCGGTTTTGTGTACAGCATGCTAAACATACCTCTGGAACTGTGCACCCCCCTGTTTGCGATTGCCAGGGTGCCGGGATGGTGTGCCCACAGAATAGAGGAACTGGTGACAGTCAGGACGATAATGCGGCCTGCCTATAAGAGTGTAGTTAATCATAAGGAATATATACCCCTGCGTGAAAGATAAGATTGGGACTGTCCCATAAGTTAAAATCTTATGGGTATAGTCCTTTTATTTTTGGTCAAAAAACCAGTGGACTTTTTCTTAAGCCCACTGAATCACTACCAATATTGAACCGAAGCTCCGCTAAGCGAAGTCACACCCGCAAGGATGCGCCGTTCGACTAAGGCGCTAAAGCGCCAAGTCTCACGCAGCGGACCGGGGCCATGGATGGCGGAGCCGCCACCGAGCCATCTGCAGAGCCGTTGCCGCTTTAGCGGCTTACGGATTCCGGCGTACCCTTTGCGGGTAGGATGGCGAATTGGCGGTTTAGTCCGTGACTTCGCCAGGAGCAAGGTTAGAATCATCCGACGCCGGTGCGGAAAATCGATGCAGTGTCACGCCAAATTCCCCGGCACTAATTGAAGGCTCAAAATTTAAAAAGGGACGGCCCATGTAGTTATGGGACAGTCCCTTATATTCTGTGAATAATACCGGTTGCCAATTAAAATAATATCTAATGAAATCTTGCAAGAAAATCAAGTTAAAAGGGGTAGTTTTCTATGGTGCAGATCGGTAATATTCACTTTGGCAAAGCCCAGACAGCTGTTGAGCCTACCATTAGTATTATGGAAGCAGGTATTTTGTGGGATTTGACAACAGCCAGGTATAAATGCCTGGAGGAGACAAGGTTGTACCACAGTTTCGCCCATGATGAGGAACTAAAGGCAATGCTGGCATATGGTATCAAATTTCTTGAAAATCAGGTCAGTGAACTCGAAAAACAGATGTCCCTGTTCAGACTTCCGATGCCCTACCGGCCACCCAAAGATGTTAACATAGCCGAAACCGGTATGGCACTCAATGACCGTTTTATCTTTGCCCAGGTTTTTGAAGGGTGTCAGAGTTTCATTGACCACATCGCCCGGGTCAGCCGCAGCATTCTGACAAATGACCCCCTGCGCCATATAATCGTCGGTTTCCTGACCAGTGAACTTTCTCTTTTCGATAAACTGGTCAAGTTTGCCAAAGTAAAGGGATGGCTTCAGATTGCTCCGGTTTTCAGGCCGGAATAAACAGACTGCCTTGCCAAAATGCCGATATTGCTGGCAGCCACATGGTCAAAAAGATGATTCAGGCATACGAGCAATCCCTCGCGGAAAAGACCGGATTTTAACAAATAGGCACAACTTCCTGTAAAAATAGTGCATACAGGGTGTAAAAGACACCCTGTATCCGATACTTAAAGACCATACGTAATACTTTTTAAATTGCGTTATTGTACTGCCTTGCCATAGGCTATGGTACCCTCTTTTGCTGTGATATTATAAATAAAGCTGACATTGGAACCATCATCCCTTGCCCCTGTTAACATGAGGCTTTCCTGGTCTGCTAAATTCATACCGTTCTTAAAGCCCATTTCGGTAAGTGCAGCCATATAATCCTTTGCATCATCAACGGCCATCCCTGAGAATGCTACAGTACAGGACTCCTCACCGCCTTTGATCACCCCGGTTACTGTGGCATTCGGTTCAGGCAGGTCCCCCATGGCATCCTGCGGCCAGTCCAGATTCTCACCCGCTTCAAAAGAGCCGCCTTCTCCTTCGACTTTGACACCGCCGTTGTCAATGTCGACTTGAGCACCGGTTGCCCCTTCCACAATTTTTTCGGTAGCTTTTTCAGCAATCTTGTCCTCAATACTTCCACAGCCTAAAAGTCCAACCATGAAAACCGCGAAAAGCAAAAGTGCCAAAATTCGCATTCTATTCCTCATATCACCCCTCCTTAAATATTTTCCCCGCCTACAAGATACTTACTGTATCATACTGCAATTATACCCCTGTATCCAGATATTTTCAACAATATGTTATTCTGGAAACATCCCTGTAAATAATGTATCAGGGTAACTCCAACTAACTGCCTTTTTAGTTCCGGAATTACACTCCGGTATCTTAAACCTTACATAAAAGGTGGTTCCGGCAGAACCTGTTTTTATATCAATCTTAGCCGTATGCCTGTCAGCAATACTGTAACAAACTGCAACTCCCAGTCCTGTCCCCTTTTCTTTGGTAGTTACAAATGGATTGCCCAGCTTATTGAGAATATCCGGGTCTATTCCCGGCCCCTGGTCTGCCACATAAAGCACCACTTCATCGCCCTCAGCATAAGTCCCGATAGTCAGGACCCCGTGAACCGACATAGCTTCCAGTCCGTTTTTGACCAGATTAATAACCAACTGCCGTATCTCATGTTCATTGACCGGAATCTCAGGTATATTCCCCTTCTGCAGCACAATATATTTATCCTGTCTGAGGGCATCTGTGGCTAGCAGTGGATATATAGAGTTCAGAACTGCATTCAGTGAAAACGGACGCAACTCGGTAAACCTGTCTTTGGCCAGTGAAAGGAATTCGGTAATGATAGAATTTGCCCTGTCAAGTTCCTCAATCATCAGGTGATAATATTCCTTTTTCTGGGAATTATGTTCTTTATCAGTAAGCAACTGCAGAAAACCCCTTACAGTAGTAAGCGGATTTCGGACTTCATGTCCTATCCCGGCTGCAGTTTCAGCAACAAGATTAAACCGGTCCAGGCGCTCAATTTCCTGTTTTAAACGCTGTTTTTCTGTTACGTCAATAAGGCACAGGATTAAAAGTTCAACCTGCCCTGATTCATTTAATACCGGGGTCAGTGTCCAATCCCAGTAAGTAATGACTCCCGGCTTTTCGGGAAAAACAAAAGGCCTGGCAATAATCTGAAAAGTTTTTTGGCTATCCACCACATTCTTAAATATCTGTTTCGCTTCTTCTGAAGGATATAGATCAAAGTGATTCTTTCCGGTAAAATACGATACATCTTTGTTGTTTGCCCTGGCATAGTTTTCGTTAACACAGATGAAATTAAATTCCCTGTCCAATAAAGCTATAGATGCCAGGGAATAGTCAAAATAATTCTCAAGAATTTTGTGGTACAGGTTCCTGAATTCTTTGTGCCCGTATTGTTTTCTTAAAATGAACTTATCCAAATCCTGTTGTCGGGTTTTTTCCTGGCCTTTCATAGTACCTCCGTTCACAAACAAGAATTCTGGTTAAACTTCATACATACTACATTATAATGGTTCTGTCTATTACAAGTCGTAAAAAACATGTCGGTTGTTATTATAGTAATATGTCGAAACCTAAACATCTTAATAAAAAAACAGCGATTCTCTGAACCGCTGTGTTTTCTGCTGTGCCTATGAGATTTTCTTTACCCTTTTGGGCCTTTTGTTATGAGACCTGGCGCTCTTAGTCTTTCCCCCCTTGTGGTGAAATGGCTGCTGGCCGCGCTTATCATATCTCTGTTTATTCTGCCGCAGCGGGACCGGCTCGGTCAAAGTTACCGGTGTGGTATCAGGTTCTCTGGCCAGAAGTTTCAGCGCTGCCGACAATAAGGTCACCGAATCATTAGCTTCCAGCAGGCTTTCAGCCAGCTCCTTATACTGACCGGTACCACCCTCCCCAACTGTTCGCATTAACTTATTAACCGCCAGCTGCTGCTGGCCTTCTATGGCTTCATTAACGGTAGGAATGGGCTGCCGCACTATTTTCCTTTTGGTGATTTGCTCAATTAATCTTAAATGGTTCAACTCCCTGGGAGTCACCAGGGTTACAGCGCTGCCGCTTTTACCTGCCCGCCCGGTACGCCCGACCCGGTGGACATAACTTTCCGGGTCCTGAGGGATGTCGAAATTATAAACATGGGTCACATCGGTGATGTCCAATCCTCTGGCAGCCACATCGGTGGCAACCAATATTTCGGTGACATTTCTCTTGAAATTACGGATGACACTGTCCCGCTTACCCTGGGTAAGGTCCCCGTGAATCCCTTCAGCAGAGTAACCCCGCTTATTAAGCCCCTCGGTAATCTCATCAACTCTTTTCTTGGTCCGGCCAAATACAATAGCCCGCTCGGGTGATTGAATATCCAGCAGCCGGCAGAGGATATCGAATTTCTGTTTTTCCTGAACCTCGATATAACTCTGTTCCGTATTGGGGACAGTAACTTCTTTGGCCTCTATACTGACAGACTTCGGGTTAATCATAAACTGCCGCGCCAGATTCACGATTGCTTTGGGCATGGTGGCCGAAAAGAGCAGTGTCTGCCGGTCTGTGGGAATTTCCCGCAGGATTGTTTCGATATCGTCTATAAAACCCATGTTCAGCATCTCGTCAGCTTCATCAAGAACCACCACAGATACCTGCTGCAGTCTGACAGTTTTCCGTCTCATGTGGTCCATCAGGCGTCCCGGTGTCCCTACTATTATTTGGGGCCTGTTTTTGATCGCCCTGATCTGGCGGGTAATATCCTGCCCCCCATAAATGGGTAGAGCACGAACACCTTTATATTGGCCGATTTTATTTATTTCCTCAGCCACCTGAATCGCTAATTCCCTGGTAGGTGTGACCACCAGTCCGCTGATATGCTCGTTTTCTACATTAGCCTTCTCCACCAGTGGAATCCCAAAAGCTGCAGTTTTACCGGTTCCAGTCTGGGCCTGCCCGATAATATCCCTGCCGTTTAGTGCAGGTATAATAGTTTGTTCCTGAATGGGGGTTGTCACTTCAAACCCCATGTCTGTTACCGCCCGGATAACCGGCTGGCTGAGCTCAAGCTCGTAAAATGTACGCAATATTTAAAACCCCTTTCTTTTTTTACTATAATCTGCATTTTTACTCAAAGTTATTTATTGTTTCCGCTCCGGCAAAAAACAAGGACACTTTCCCATTACCAGGAAAATGCCCTTACTTGTTTAATTTGATTTAATCTTACAGACCGACTACATTGGCTGCTTGTACGCCGCGGTTACCTTCGACAACATCAAATTCTACATCCTGGCCTTCATTCAGAGTCTTGAAACCTTCACTCTGAATTGCTGAGAAGTGTACGAAGACGTCGCCACCCTCGTTACTTTCAATAAAGCCAAAACCCTTTTCTGCATTAAACCATTTTACTTTACCCTGCATTTGTGATAGCCTCCTTCTAAATAGATTGAATCAAAAAGCAGAATACCCAAACACTTTTTGTCAAACCATTCATGGAGACTCAAAGATCGTTCAAGTTTTTACCACTTCTTAACACTAACAGTAGTATATCATGAATGATTTGGAAATGCAAGTGTTTTTATGACAGACTGCCACAAGGCAGTTTACACGAATTTTAAATTTCCCTTAGAAAAACCAAAAACCCCTGCAAACTTTGATAATTGCATGGGTTTCAATGTTATGTTTTGGTGGAGACAAGCGGGATCAAACCGCTGACCTCTTGAATGCCATTCAAAATTCTGAGGTTTTAACTAGTCCATCACGTATTTTATAGTCCATCAAATACTTAATTTTCTAAGCTTCCCGGCCGTGGTTATAGTTTTACGTCCATAAAAAACTATCTTTTCCATATGGTATGTGAACAAAATATATGAGATACCATTACTCCCTCATAAGACCTCTTCCACTTATTGTCCAAGAAAGTCATCTGAATCGATGTGAACTCTAAACCACCATCGTTTCGGTTCATCAATACAGGTTACATTAGTTCGTATTACTCCAATTCCCTACAAAAGATAAGTTTAAGTGCATGTGACAATTTCAATAGATTGCGAGACAAACGACCGTAAACAACAGCCGATGCCCAATCTAATACATCGGAGTTCTGTAAATTTCAACAATAGTAAAACTCCATATGTTCCTTACTACACCATCAACTATGCCTCCAACCAAACCTCTAAAATGCTATCCACTATTTTTTCCTCCATTTTAAGAATCAAGTTTGGAACTGTTATACAACCAACGAAGTGTATATGCCAGTGTCACTCCCCATAATATTGCACCAATATGATTTGAAATAGTAGTATTGAAAGGAAACTTGGAAATATAAGGTGTTCTAAGCAATGTTGGTATAGCATAAATTATAATTCCTGATGCAAGTCCGTAAAAAGCACCTGTAAGCAAATAACCTCGTGAATTATTATGCGGAATCAGATAAGCAAACAGAACACCCAATAATCCAACCCATACTAAATGCAACATAAGGGCATAAAGAGTTTCTGCCAAAGTTCTTGGCAAATCCCCGTAAACTATAACTCCCATCCAGTCAGTATAACGCCTTGTATTAAAATAGAGGATATGATAAGAGAAGAAACTCCATGCGTTCATTACAATTCCTCCAACTATACCTGCCACTGCACCCCTATAAAGTCTATCCATATTGACCACTCTCCATATCAACTAAAACTTTCAATTACACCCTTTATGTTTGTAAACCAGAGGAACTAACCTTACACTTCACCTCAACAGTAACCGGCACTGTCGGATATACCTCCTGCCACTTCAACGACTTAAACTTTTCAGGTTCATATTTCCTGAGCGCTTTGCCGAACCCGAGATAATCAGTTTTTAACTCGTGTTGCGATTTATATATGCCTGATTCGACCTGCTGTTTTATTTCCTTAGTAAACAGAGCTTCCACTTTTTTAAGGTTCTTTTCCTTGGAAAAATCAATTTCTTCTCCGGTTTCCTCAGTCACCATTCCGTTGGTATTTACTTTTACCTGAAAACTGAGCTTTCCATTCTCGAACTTAGGCTTAATTTTGGTTTTTTGCTTTGAGACCTGATAGGCGAAACTTTTGTCTCCATCATTTGCAACAACTACTGGTCGTGTTTTTTCAACTAACCAGTTAGCAGCCTGAGCTTTCTCATCGTTGAGCCAGGCTATAAGTTTCCAGTCTTTATATACTGACGCTCCTTCTCTGACAAGTATCTTTTTTCCATCCTTTAAAACCGCCCTGCTCCCAAAAGCTGTTCCCTTACTGGTTTAAGCTTCAAAATATATAGGAAAAGGCAGCCCCTCCCTGCTATTAACTATCAGCAATAGTAACTGGGTTGGCACAAGTTGGGGATTAAATGAGAGTAGTGCAATATAGAACCCGGGTAAACATAAAGCAAACAAAAGCATAATATATCGGGCAATCTTAAAAAAACTTGCAGCAAAAAACCAGCGAGAATAGGCATCCTCCGGAGTGTCTACAAGTTCAAAAAATGTACAGGGAGCCAATAGAACGTCCGAACTCCCATCCAAGATAATTGCAACTCTACCCTGCCATAAAGCGCTTTGTGTACTATCGGGGCGGTCAGTTGTTTCGACCTGGGGAAAAGGGCTCAAGGCAGAGTCTTCAATGTTTCTTTGTATGTAACTGCTGTCGAATAAACTTCTTGTTTTAATAGACTTAACCCGGTTTTTAACCTCATTGACAATTCCAGGGTTTGCTACATTTTTTAGATAAGCCAAGGCAACAGTTATTGATGCGGAACTTCCTATTGATAACGTCTCTAATACCAATTCCTTTGAGGGAACAAGATATTTGATTAATTCAATATTGGTCTGTAAATCTTCAACAAAACGAAGTTTGGGCCCCCGCAATACCTGGGTAGTGTTATGGGTTATTGTTTTTAATAGCACAGACCTTGAGGGGTTTTCTTTAAGTTCAATTGTATTGAAATCTATACTATTATTATCACTACTTTGGTTTTTTTTCCTTTTCCAAAATTTAAACATCCTTACATTCCTCACTTTATCTTTCTAGCATTTGTTATTTTGTCTAAGACAAGGTTGTTATATGTAATTGTCATTAATTTATGGATTATTTTTATACCCTATTATGAGAAAGTGGAATCCATACTTCCTGTCACTTTTGCAAAACCGGAACCACTGGATGAGCTGTTTTTATACGGAGGCAAGAGGGCAGGATGGGAATATATAAAAACGAAAAATGTAGTGAGGCCCACACTTCGTCCTCAGCCAAATGCTATATTGCCTGAAGAGCAGGCAATAGAAGAATACCCATTGCAACAAATATCAAAAGCGTGATCAACTGTGCCGGATATCCGCAGAACTGCTGTTAAAGGCCGGAGCGAAAAAAGTAGTTCGATGTGACTGGCCTGCTACATTCGGACATGTTGAAAGCACCATGAGAATGGGCTTTGTTGTGGATGCCAATTGTGAAGCGTATCAAGTCAAGCGGCTTTTTATCGCAGATAACAGTATGCATCATAACAGTTTGGGTGGTCCAAATCCTACATTGACTACACAAGCTCTGGCGACTCGTGCGGCGGAGAAGCTAGTAGAGAAGTATTTAAGCTAACTATTCTTCCGTCAAACGTTGGGCAGATAGATTGTGCGAATTTAGTTAGGTTTAATTACGTTGTTTCTGTTTTACTTTTGAAATATTAGCAAACTAAACCGAACATGACTGTATTAACAATAAATGGGTTATCACAAATTTTAGACTAATTGGAGGTGCCAGTTAAAATGCCGATAAATATCATACCTTTCGTTTATACAGCAATTTTCGTGACAATTCTTGTAAGTATAGTTCCTAAAACAGAAATACGCCGTTTATCAATTTACGGAATAACATTTGGAGGAATTTGAACTCTTCGTCTTTAAATAAAAGCTCCTTCACTTCGGAATGTTTGGTGCTAGCGGGCAGACAAATAAAAGAGACACGGTAGTGTATAAATACTCCCGTGTCTCTTTATGGTTCGAGACTTAGTATTTGTTATATATTCTGTACAGGAATACTGCCGCTTCGGCCCGGGTTGTAGAGTCCTGGGGATTTATCGTATTTCCTGAGCCAGCTATCAGTCCTTCTCTGACCAGGGTTGCTATACTGTTGATGGAATATTCGGCGATATCATCCTTGTCGCTGAACTTATTTAATACAGTAGCATTATCTGTATCTTTGAGGGATTTAAACTTCTCCAAAGCCCTGGCTGTCAGTACCATCATATCCTGTCTTGATATGTTTTCCTGCGGGTTGAACCGGTTATTCTCACTGCCTGCGGCAATACCCAGCTTTTTGGCTATACCTGCTGCTTCATAATAATAGGTGCCTGGCTTCACATCGTCAAAGTTGCTATCGAAGTCTGCCGTAAGTCCCAGGGTCTTTACCAGCAGTATAAGGTAATCGGCTCTGGTTATATTTGCCGCAGGGGCAAAGGTGTCCTTTGAGGCTCCGTTGATAATTCCCTTGGAGGCCATCACCTCTATCTGCTTCTTTGCCCAACCGTATCTACTTATGTCTGAAAAGAATTTCTGCACAAAAGCAACCGCATATTTGCTGAAGTGGGTGGTGGTGAAGGTCACCTTTCCGGTTGATGGGTCATATCTGCCGCTGGGAACTGATTCCACCTTGCCGGTGCCGTCAATGTACCATACTGTAATGTGCTCATGGTCTTTCAGTTCATCCGCCGTCGGAGTATAGGGTATACTTACTTTTACCGGCGCGCTGTTGTTGCTCCAGAAGGTTGATTGGCCGTCGATTTTCAGGCTGAGTTCGGTTACCGGCCTGTTACCCAGTTGCTCCCTGATATCCTTCGGAAGCTTGCTCTTGTCACCGAGAGCTATTGTCAGGGAGACCTTTTCCGCTCCGGCTGCGTCTGCAGCCTGCAGCATATTTCCCGGAACTGATACTGATGCTATGTCGGTATTTATTTCAATCTTTTTTGTTACATCTCCTGAAGTCAAAAAGTTTGCGGGCAGGGTTGGAGTATAGGTTGTTGCGCCTTTGACTTTGGGGATATCGATGGCGACCGTCTTGACTCCTTCCTGGTTTACCGCAGCCTTTTCGAAGGCATCTATCAGGACTGTTTCGTTCACTTCAGTGGACGCTGTGCCGGTGCTTATGTCCAGAGTGGGGGACACGGATATGGCCACATTTCCATTGGAATCTACTTCCGGTTTCGGCGGGTTTGTGGTTTGTCCGCCGCCTGAGGAATGTATCAATGAAAAATTAGCTGCCAATGTCCTGTCTGCTGTACCAAGAATTAAGGTATAGGTCGCGTTGTTGCTGACCACTATCGTCCCTTCGGTCCAGTTCACGAATATATAACCGCTGTTTACGGCAGCCGTTACCGTAACAGATACTCCCTCCCCGTATATACCGCCGCCTGACACTGTGCCGCCGGCGGGGGGATTGGCCGCGACGCTGACGGTGTGAGGCGGCGTGAAGTTAATCCGGGCAACATGGGCTACCGTTATCCCGTCTGCCGTTACTGTATAAGTCACCATTTCCGCCGTAGTATTTCGCACAGTGAAGGTAACAGTGCCATCCGCAGCCGACATGGTATTGGCAGGTGATATCTGCGAATTCCCGCTCCCCGCCAGGATCACCGTCTTCCCGCTGACGGGATTTTCATAAGCGTCTTTCAAGGTTACTGTAATGGTTGAACTATCGATTCCGTCGGCAGCTACAGGTGACTTACCGGCCACTACAGTTGACTTCGCCGCATCTACCGGTCCGGCTGTAAAGGTAACCGTCGCATCCTGGGTTATTGTAACCCCGTCTGCCATGGCCGTGTAAGACACCTCTTCAGCCTTTGTGCTTTTCACGGTAAAGGTGACGGTGCCGGCTGTATCTGAAGTGGCGGTAGCCATTATTGTATCCTCTTTCGTCAGATTTACCGGCTTGCCGGCGATGGGATTGTCATAAGCGTCTTTTAGTATTACAGTGATGGTCGAACTATCGGTGTTGTTGGCTGTTACAGTTGACTTGCCGGCCGTAACTGTTGACAGACCTGGGTTGACTGGGCCGGGGTTAACCGTGATGTTTCCCTTTGTCCCGTAGATGGTGTTGTACACTGTGTCGGTGACCGTTAGTGATGATATGTCCGCATTGAAAAGGGTCAGTCCGCTGAAGGTGTGGGTTCCGGCATCTTCTGCGGTAAAGGCGTAATTCTGGGGCAGGGATGGAGCCTCACCCCCGGGACTGTTCCCGTTATCAGTGCTCAGGCTTACCGTTCCGGTATAGTCCGTATTGGTGTTTCCAAAACGGTCCCGGGCAGTCACTGTCACACTAAAAGGAACTCCCGCCGTCTGTGTACCCATGACACTGATTTTAAAGCCTTCCAGTTTCCCTGGTGTGAATGTAACCCCGGCGGTCTGGGTTAAAGTTACACCATCCGCTGCGGCCGTATAGGTCACACTTTCCGCTATGGTAGTATTTACGGCATAAGTGACGGTACCATCTGTGCCCGAAACAGCACTGGATGTTGATATTTCCGAACTCCCGCTGCCCTGAGACAGGGTTACCGTTTTTCCGCTGACCAGATTGCCATAAATGTCTCTTAATATAACTGTAATAATTGAATTATCATTATCATCTGCCGTTACAGTTGACTTGCTGGCCGTTACCGTTGACTGATCTGCGCTGACAGTTCCGGCGTTGACGGTGATGTTTCCTATCGTCCCGGTAACGGTGTTGTATACTGTGTCGGTAACCGTCAGAGACGATGCCCCCGCGTTGTATAGGGTCACCCCGCTGCTGAAGGTGTAGGTTCCGCCATCTGCTAATGTAAAGGTGTAATCCTGGGGCAGGGAGAGAGCAGTGCCTCCGGGGCTATTACCGTTATTTGTGCTCAGGTGTACCGTTCCGGTGTAGTTTGTGACTATATTTCCATAATGATCCTGGGCAGTAACCGTCACATCGAATGGTACTCCCGCCGTCTGTGTTACTGCAGCACTCACCTTCAGACTTTCCATCGTCCCGGCTTCGAATGTCACCTGGGCAGTCTGGGTAATCGTAACCCCGTCCGAGGAGGCAGTGTAAGTCACAGTTTCAGCTTTGGTGCTCTTCACGGTGAAGGCGGCGCGCCATTCACATCAGTGACGGCGTTGACCGTTGTTATACTTGAACTCCCGCTTCCTTGCGTCAAAGTTACCGTCTTGCCGCTGACCGGGTTATCATAAATGTCTTTCAGTGTTACTGTGATAGTCGAGCTGTCGGTATTGTCAGCCGTTACAGGTGACTTACCGGCCATTACAGTTGAGTGTACCGCATTAACCTGTTCTGCTATATAAATGACCTGTGCAGTCTGAGTCACCGATATGCCGTCAGTCGTGTCAGTGGCAGTGTAGGTCACCGTTTCCGCTTTGGTGCTCTTCACGGTGAAGGCAGCGGTACCATTCACATCGGTGACGGCGTTGACCGCCGTGATATTTGAACTGCCGCTTCCCTGTGCTAGCGATACCGTCTTGCCGCTTACAGGAAAACCATTTGCGTCTTTGAGCGTTACCGTAATAATGGAACTGTCAATACCGTCAGCCGTTACAGGTGACTTACTTGTCGTAACCGTTGATTGCCCGGAATTAACATTACCAAGCAGGAAGAATGTAGATTTGGATGCGTTCCCGTGCGGAGCAGTAATGTAAATGTTCCCGCTTTGTGAGATATTACCGACTACAGCAGTAATTTGAGTATCGGAATTCACTGTGAAACTGCTTGCCGCAACTCCGTTAACCGAAACATTGGTTACGCCGGTGAAGCCCCGGCCTGTGATAGTCACCGTGCTTCCCGGAACTCCGTATTGCGGGGAAAATCCGGTTATAGCACAAACGCCGTATGTACTGTCATTTGGACCAAAGGTGTCGTTAGATGTATTCATGATCCCATTAAAAAGCGGTACAAGATTCATATTATAAATGGCAGTTGCTTCGACTTGTCCCTGGTTACCGGAGAAAATACTGTCCGAGACTGTTACCGTCCCGTTGTAATTGGTAATTGCCCCACCATAACCGGGACCGGTGTTTCCGGGGAGGCCGGAATCCATGCTTTCGCCGCTGCTGCTGCCACCACCAAGACCTCCGCTGCCACCAACTGCGCTGTGAGAGGAAAAGGTGCTGTTGGTTACGGTCAATGGGCCCTGACCATTAAAGTTAGCTCCGCCGGAGCCGGGGCCGCCGTTACCGCCGTGGCCGCCATAGGGAACAAAGGCTTGTCCGCCTCCCCAGCCGCCACTACCACCGAAGAGGCCGCCTGAGCCGCCCCATGTTTGATCATATGTTCCGCCACCGCCACCTCCTCCGCCGGCAAAATCACTTGTGGCGTCTCCGCCTTCTGTATTGGTAATGCCGCCGAGACCGCCACCGTTGTTATCATAATCACCGCCTCCGTTACCGCCGGAACCGGTAGTGTTGCCAAACACACTGAACCCGCCGTGGCCGCCTGCGCCTCCAGTGGCGTTGTTGTTGCTAAAGGTAACGTGATCAATGGTCACTGAGCCACCTGTCACCAACAAGCCACCGCCAACACCGGCGCCGCCACCGCCGCCGCCACCGCCGGGGCCGGAAGGACCATTATTGCCATTGGAACCAGGATATCCTACAGCCTTGCCGCGGATGATTGTGAGGCCGTTAATTACTACGTTCCCGCCGTCCACCCTGAAAATGCGATAAAGGTTTTGCCCATCAATGGTCAGATTCCCTTCGCCGGGACCCTCAATGGCGAGGTTCTTGTTGATAGCTGGTAATTGACTGTTAAGCGTGATTATGCCTGTAACGCCGAAAGTGATCGTGTCTCCTGTGCCGGCGTCTATCATCGCTTGCCTTAGAGAACCGGGTCCGCTGTCGTTTGTATTGGTGACAGTGAGGGTTGCGGCATATGCGGGGTCTGCCGGCAAAAAAGCGAGCAGACCTGCAAACAATATAATGGCTGAAATGAGACCAATTCTTCTAAGGGTGCTAATCCGGTTAATTATAAAATGATAAATCATCAATACCACCTCAGCAATTTTAGGTTTTCAGCCATCCTTAGCTGACAGTCTATCTGGAAAAATATTCATTAGTCACAATTAATATTCGACAAATATTGCTGTTTTTCCTGCTATAAAATGGTTAATATTTCAAAAATATAGAAATATTTCTTGGACTTAAAGACAATAAATCGACTTGTCTGGCAAAATTCAGAAGTCGAAGGGCGCCGGTAAGTTTCAGCTCTGCTGAAACTTACCGGCGCCCTTCATAAATACCCAATGAAACGACAAGTTCGGGGACTTTGATTAGTATCGCAGTTTTCCGAAATTAGCTTCCTCAACAGGGGTGCGGGAAAAACATGTAAGATACCCAAATACAACATCCTATAAACAGAAAACACACCCAGACAGGTGTGTTAATTTCATTGGTGGAGACAAGCGGGATCGAACCGCTGACCTCTTGAATGCCATTCAAGCGCTCTCCCAGCTGAGCTATGCCCCCACATATCAAATTGTTTCAACGCATTTATTATTTTAACAAGAAACCTCTGACTTGTCAAAAACTTTTTGCACTTTTTTCAGGAATCTTTATGGCAAAATTACCTGTTTTCCCCTCTTACCTTTCCCTCGGCCAGCCTGGGCCTGAGCACAGCAAAATAAATTACCAGGGCCAGTAAGGCAAACAATATGGAACTCCCGTACATCATCGAGTAGCCAACGCGTTCCGATATAGCCCCCAGGATAACAGCCCCCAGTCCGATTCCCAGGTCCATTGCCGAGAAAAACGTGGCATTGGCAGCACCCCTGCGTTCAGGGGGAGCCAGTGAGATTACCAGGGCATTGAGTACCGGCTGTACCGCACCAAAACCCAGTCCATACAGTACCGCTGCCAGCAAAAAGATAACCAGGGCAGATGCGTTCATAAGTGTAAACAGGGCCGCCGCAACCATCAGGATTCCCGGGATCAGGAGCGGACCGGCTCCGTACCTGTCAGCCATTCTGCCCATCACAGGCCTGCTGAACAGCAATACCAGGGCATATACCGTAAAAAAGGGGCCAATGTTTTCAATTCCCCGGAAATCTGCATAGGGTTTCAGAAAAGTTACAATTCCACCATAAGTCACAGCAGTAAAAAACAGCACCAGTGAAGGGGCAATAGAACTCTTCTCAATAATTACACCCTTCGGTTTATTTCCCCCGGACTTGTTGGCACTAACCTCAACTGATTTACCGGCAATACCTTCATAATTGATAAAAAGCCCGCATATCAGGCCGGCAGCGGCAAAGAGAACCGAAATCAGAAACAGCCATTCAAAAGAGTAGTGGGCGATTATCGCCAGCCCCAGCGCGGGACCGACTGACATGGCTATGGTAGATGAGATCCCGTAATAACCCATCCCCTCTCCCCGCCGGGCAGCCGGAATCACATCAGAGGCCACTGTCCCTGCAGCAGTTGTGGTAGCCCCCCAGCCCAGCCCGTGGACCACTCTCAGGGCAAGGAGCATCCATACCAGATAGGCCCAGGTATAACCGGCAGCGGAAACAAGAAAAATCAAAATACCTGCCAGCAGGACTGTCTTTCTCCCCCTGCTGTCCAGGAGGTTGCCGGAAAACGGCCGCACCAGAACAGCGGCAAAGGTAAACAGGCCTACAATCATCCCTGCAACCGTTTCACTGCCTCCGATAGATTGAGCGTAGACAGGGAGGGTTGGCAGCAGGATATACATTGAGGTAAACATTAGAAAATTGACTAATATTACCAGGACAAAAGGCCTGGTCCATATCTTCCCCTGACCTGCAGGTTTATCGCTGTGCAAAATCACCACTCCAATAATTATTTTTCAGCAGCCTGAGTCTAAAGCAAAAGCGCCCCCAAGGGCGCTCCTTATGTAATTCTACTGGTCGAGAGGAATACTTCCGCCAGGGCCGTGCGGGTTGGGTGAACCGTAAACCGTTCCGTCTACTCCGCCCATTCCGCCAGCTGGGGGCATCCCTGAAGCAGGGCCTTCGGCTCCATGACCGCTCATGCCTTCCATGCCCAGGCTGGTAATCTTCCAGTCGTTCTGATCTTTTTCCAGAGTGATCATCATGTTAATCTCAGGCATGCTGGAGACACCTGTTTCAAATTTGACCGGGACATTGGCAGCCTTACCAACCACTTCACCCTTTTGCACAGTGAAGCTTTTAAACATCATGCCATTGCTTTTTTTCTCTTTAACATAATCCTCTTTACTCAAAGACCAGTCCTTGAGGTATCCATAGGCCACATCAGGCTTGCCATCCTGAAGGGCCTGATAATAAGCCTGTGCCACCCCCTCAGGGGAATCCGGGGCAAATGTGCTCTTGCTGCCGCCGCATCCGGCAGTCAGGAGTACAAGTATCCCCAACAATAATACCAGTACTTTTCTCAAACATTATCCCTCCTTTCAGCAATAGTAAGTTATTTCGGTGTGTTTTGTTTTTTTCCTTTTTTATGAATACATTTTTTATATAAATCTTCCAAATCAGGCCCCATTTGAAACTTAACCTGTACAGCAAGTACCAGGATATTATATAATATTAGCAAGTATTAAAAGAAATATAATATTAACATGCATTCTGAGTGACATATACTGCTTGGAAATCAATAAGTATTGGCGAAAATCGATAAGTCAGGTTTCTTACAATGTTCGGAGAAGGAGAGGTAAAAAATTTATAACAAAGTGAAAAGCAAGTTGATAAAGTTGTTCAATATTAAAGACAATCCTCACAAGCTGGCCAAAAGTATCGCCCTGGGTTTTGCCCTGGCGCTGTTGCCGCTTCCCGGTATGAACCTGCCGCTTGGGCTAATTCTGGCCAAACTGCTGAAATTAAATATTCTTGCCACAACCATACCTGCTCTGCTGATGACATATGTTTCTCCACTGCTTTATGTCTTAAATTACAAGACAGGGACCCTTTTCATTGTTTCAGGTGAAAAGCCTCCTCAGGATTTTGAATATGACCTGACATTCTGGGAAAAGGTCATCGACTTTTTTAGCCATACGGGACCTGCTTATTTGCTGGGGAGCGTCATTAATGCCTCACTGGCTGCAGCGGCATCGTATTTAATTTTTCTGTTAATTTATAAAAATGCCGGAAGAGTATTTGGAGGAAAAAAGATTAAACTGGTCAGGTTTAAGAAGTTCGAGGGTTTTGCTTCCGCCTGTTCCGTCAAGAACCCCCGCACACTGCGGAACCTTAAAAAGAAAAAGGCCGAAAAACGGCAGGCCTGTGCGGCCAGAGGCCAGGCATAACCCTGGCAGATACTAAGAATTAAAAAACCCGGAAATCATTCCGGGTTTTTGATTTCTTTTCCCATTACCATCAGCACTAATCCAGCCATTTCTCTTTTTCCATGCGTGAAGTTACATCAAGTTTTTCCTTAGCTTCATCATCACCGTCAAAGAGGTCGTCGGCAAACTGGTCCAGTCTCGACGGTTTTCCCGGAGGCCGTTCCGGGTTCCTTGTGTTGGGAGAATTATTGGTTCCCCTATCAGACACTTCTTTCACCTCCAGTGATACAAGATTTTAACCTCTCCTTATTATTGTCCGTCCTGCCCTGGAGGAATTCATCTGCTTCCGATTATTCAGTTACCATTTTTCGTACCACAAATCTTACTTATTACCCTATTGCTTCTTATACACCTGTCCACATCCGGTTATTCCTTGTCCGGCTTATTCCACACCGCTGCCAGGTAAGCAGGATTTAAGGTGTCTACCATACTTGAAGGAGTGATTATCACTGTATTCTGGTCACTCTTGATGGTCTCATACATAATTGACATCGCCCGAAGCTGAAGTGCATTCTCCCTTGTTTCATATATTTCAGATGCTGCCACGAATTTTTTGGCGGCTTCAATTTCGGCTTCACCATATGTAATACGGGCCTGCATTTCTCTTTCCGCCTGGGCCGCACGTGACATAACCTCCTGGAGTTCCCCCGGAATCTGGACATCTCTGATTTCAACTGCCTGAGCCTCAACACCCCACTGCATCACCTTACGCCCGATAATTTCTTTCAAAGTCAGGTCAAGTTCTTCAAGGTGGGAAAGAATATGGGCCAGGTTCATCCTGCCGATAACTTCCCTCAGTGTGGTCTGGGCCGCCAGTTCCACTGCCTGCCGGTAGTTATTAACCTCCAGGGTTGCTTTTTCAGGGTCGGTAACACGCCAGAAAAATACCGCATCAACCGTCACCGCCACACCATCCTTAGTCAGGGTAGTCTCTGACAGAAACTTGCTGGTCATCACCCTGAGGTCAATCCGGTTGGCTATTGTCTGGATGAAGGGAATCAGCACTATCAGACCGGGGCCTTTCAGGCCCCGGTATTTACCCAGTGTGAGAACAGGCAGGCGTTCCCACTCATTAACGATTTTAACACTTGCACCAAAAACCAGGATAGCTGCAAAAACTGCAACTATTAGAAATCCCAGAGAAAAGGCAAACATATGACCCGACCTCCATTCAGTTAATCAATTCTTTACAGGGCTCAGCCCCGATTTCTTTAAGACTTAAAACAATTTCATCCGTAACCAGGGCCTTCAGTTTGTCCATTTTTGCCGTTACAGGCGCTGACAGTTCCTCGCCCCAGTCGATTTCCTTCGGCTCCATGCCGAAAATTACGGTTGGCGGAAGAGTTTCCAGCAGTGTGGCCAGCTGGATAAAATCATAAATTCCCAGGTCATGAAATGAGATTTTATATTCCCTTGGAATAACATCCACTTTATCCGGCTCAAACCGGAAAATACTTCCCGGCTCAGCTCCTGCCTTCACACAGTCAATGATAATGAGTTTGGCCACATCATCCATATATGAAAGGAGTTCCAGGCCCCGGGTCCCGCCATCCATAATCTCCACATTATCGGGAAATTCTTCCCCCTGGAGCCTCTTGGCCAGGTGCACCCCCAGGCCTTCATCACTTAATATGGAGTTCCCGACTCCCAGGACCAAAACCTTGTTTTTCACTGCCATCCATACTCACCTGCTTTACAATTTATTGTCCGGAATATTTTTCATCAGCCATGCCCAGGAAAATCAACTTCACTTTGGGGAAGTCTTCGGTAAAGGCCATGTAAACATGAATAACCGTAAAAGCCGCAAAAACCCATGTCAGAAATAAATGGCCCTGCCTTACTGCATTAATACCGCCCAAAAGGGTGATTACCTGTGTCGGCAGGCTCCCTTCAGCTTCAATGAGCAGGACCCCGGTTATAATCTGGACAAAAAGCAGAATTACTATAACCAGGTAAGACGCATTCTGCAGGATCCGGTAATGGTCTCCTTCCGGCAGGTGTTCATAAAGCAGGTAGTGACGGAAGGTCAGCCTGAGCATTTTCCTGTTTATCTGTGGTTTCAGGTATTTTCTCCAGTCCCCGTTTTTCCCAAAGGCGTAATATACCCGAAGAACAAGGTTAATGCTGAAAATATAGGCCGCCGTCAGGTGTGCATAACGCATCAGGCCCATCAGGTCAGGTGCAAAGGGTTTGTGGACATACCATCCGGAAACAGCCAGGACAGCCATGCTGACCAGGTTTATCCAGTGGTACACCCGCCTGGGGACAGCTATTTCGGAGCTTTTCACCATTTAACCCCCTTAACCCACCATAAATTCCAGGATGCGGTTGGAATCAGGTTCGATAATGTGTACGGCACAGGAAATGCATGGGTCAAAGGACCGTACAATCCGCACCACATTGAGGGGATTGTTCACATCAGGCACAGGGGTGCCTATCAGGGCCTGCTCAACAGGTCCAGGGACCCCTTTATCATCACGGGGAGAGAGGTTCCAGGTCGATGGAACTACAAGCTGGTAGTTCTCGATTTTTTTGTTCCTGATATTAATCCAGTGACCCAGAGCCCCCCGCGGGGCCTCATTTAACCCGGCTCCGGTCGCATTCTCAGGCACTTCCCAGGTATCAGTGTCATGAATTCTGCATTTTCCGGAAGCAACCTGCTCAGTAACTTCATCCAGCCACCTGTAAATCTGTTTGGTTATCACCAGGGTTTCCACGGCCCGGGCAGCATGGCGCGCCACAGCGCCGGGTTTTACGCCGGAATTTATCAGTTTCATAAAGGCCTCCGGTTTGGCCACCATCATCCTTGCCAGGGGGCCTACCTCCATTGCCCTGCCCACATACCTGGGTGCCTTGATGAAACTGTATCCCTTTTCCTTATCACGGTTAACAGCGGTTTCGCCCTCCAGGGGATGGCGTCCCGGCCCGTCATCATACCAGGAATATCCCACATATTCTTTTATCAGGTCATAGTTGACCCGTTCCACCTGGTCTGTTTTGTTGTCGAAAATTACTCCGGCCGGGTAGAGAAGGTCTTTATTACCGGCAGAGTTGGGGAATCCCCCATATGACAGGTAATGTCCCGCCGAAGCGCCAATACCTGCTGCAGCCAGCGGCAGCAGCGGTCCTGTGCCAAACATCAGCACATCTTTAACATAGACATTTTCCACAAAATCGACAACTTCATTGAGGAGGGAACGATACTGGGAGAGTATCTGCATGTCCGGGTATGCAGTTACACCACCAACCACGATTGCCGCATTATGGGGCATCTTCCCCCCCAGCAAAGCCCCCATACGCTTCGCCTTAGCCTGTATTTCAAGGGCTTTGAGGTAATGGGCCACAGCTGCAGTCACAATTTCCGGGTCAGTTACCGAAAATTCATCTGGTTCATACCGCGGCGTAAGGGGAGCGGTATCCTTGACCTGAACCAGCTTCATGATTTTGCCCTTGACTGCATTAAGTCCGGGGTCACTTCCCTTATACTGCGCAACTGCCATAATATCTATATAGTCCAGTGCCGAAAGGTGATAGAAGTGCAGGGGATGGTCGTGGAGCCACTGGGCGCCAAGGATAAGGTTCCTTATCAGCCGCCCCCCGTCAGGGACATCAGACCCAAAAGCATCATCAAGAGCAAGGGCGGATGCCCACTGGTGTGAAGCACTGCAGACACCACACACCCGGTCTGTCACATATGAGGCATCTCTGGGGTCCTTACCCCTTAACAGGGCTTCGAGCCCTCTGAACATGGTGCCTTTGGACCACGCGTTTTTGACTTTGCCGTTTTCCACCTCAACCTCTATGGCCAGGTGGCCCTCAATACGGGTTACCGGGTCAATGACAATTTTCTGGGTCATTTACAATGCCTCCCTCATATCTTCATCCTGGTCCTGACTGTCCTTTTTCTCAAAGATCACCCGTCCCAGACCGTGAGCCAGGGCGCCTGCCGCTGCCGCTCCTGTCAGAGCGGCTCCGACGGAATCAAGATTAATGCTCCTGGCCGGCCCGATATTGAAAATTTCCTGTTTATCGTACAGGGGACTAAAGGCGGCATAAAATTCAGGCTGGGTGCACCCGGCACACGGGGCCCCTGCATTGATACAGAAGTTAGCGCCATCATTCCACCATACCTGAGCACAATCCGTATAGGTCCTGGGACCCTTACAGCCTTTTAGCAGCAGGCAGTACTCACGCTGCCTGGGGTCATTCCAGTCGGTAAGAAAATTCCCCTTTTCAAACTGTCCCCGGCGCGGGCAGTTGTCGTGGAGCAGTTCCGAATAAAAGGCCACCGGCCTCTTATACCTGTCAAGCTCGGGGACCTTACCGGTACTGAGGTAATACATTATTGTTGATACCAGGCGTGAAGGCTTGACGGGGCAGGTGGGGAGCAGCACAA
Source organism: Thermincola carboxydiphila (assembly GCA_016841325.1). Lineage (GTDB taxonomy): Bacteria > Bacillota > Thermincolia > Thermincolales > UBA2595 > Phosphitispora. The sequence goes on along the minus strand of JAENZJ010000001.1, from coordinate 333,877 downwards.
CAGGCTTATTCTTCACAAACTCGGCAACCCCGCCACCCTCAGAAGGTGTTGTGCCCACGATTCCGGCCCCATAGGATGCACATGAACCCACACCGATGACAAGGGCTGCATTTTCAGCTGTTTCCATCACAATTTCCCGGAAACTTTTACCACCGATTTCACAGAACCTGTCATCAGCTTTAGGTATTGACCCTTCTACCACTACTATATAACCACCCTCTTTGATGGTTTCTTCCCTGGCGTGCTCAGCAACCATTCCGGTACCTGCCATTATGGTTTCGTGATATCTTATCGACAGGGTTTCCAGAATAAGTTCTTCGGCCGACGGGTTAAGGGAAGACAGCAGGGATTCACTGCAGCCCGCACAATCCTGACCTTCCAGCCAGATTACAGGAGGTTTTTTAATTGCCTGCTCAGTGGCATAGGCTATATCTCTTTTGAAACCCGCCGGGAGTGAAAATGCGGCTGTCACTGCACCACACAATTTCATGAAATCCCGCCGCTTTATTTCTCTGGTAACCAATTTGTTAAATAAGTCCACTGATTATCACCCCATCAACAGAGTTCTTGGCGCCGCTTATCTCCCACCTGACGGGGTGGGAGATAAGCGGCGGTTAGCTATCGGATAACTATTAAAATTAAACATAAATCTCAGCCCACTTTGGTACCGGGTGCAGACTCCTGCAGTTCCCGCCATATCCTGATATTCTCCCGGGCTACCTCCAGGTCAATAATCTCAATGGCAAAACCTGCGTGTACCAAAACGTGGTCCCCTACTTTTAAGTCCGGAAGCAGTGTAGTACAAACCTGCATTGTAACGCCTTCAACTTCAGCCAAAACGAAAAATTCATTCTGAATTTTAACTACCTGTGCTGCCACTGCCAGACACATTTTTATAAACCCCCAGTTTTATCACCGATTCAGGAACTCAGGTCTGCCCTATGGCTGAAAACTTACCTTCACATAACCGTTATCAATCTTAAACTCATGTCTTACCAGAAAAGTATCAGTACCGGTTAACGGCCGCCCGTCACGGTCATAGACCGCCCGGCAGAACGGGCAGTAATAACCGTTCATTTTTTCCCGCCATTCAAGGAGCCCGCCTTCTTCAGGACAAAGCCCGGAGAAAACCTGCAGCTCTCTGCCGCCATCTCTTCCTCTGGAACGGTTCTGGCCAATTACCACGTAAAATGCCTTTCCTTTGGCAAAGTGCAGCCGCGGACTGGTCCCAACGGCCTTTTCCTCCACCAGCCGGCTCCATACCACATTCTCCTGCTTTGCAGACGAATCAGCAACTATATCTATTAAATGGCCTGTCAGGCTCTTGATACTCTTTGCCCCCCAGCGAAAAAAACCGGCCCTGTCAACCGTCGCATCTAACGGGCTATACGAATCACCTCTCAAGGACTCACCCCCTTCACTACTGTTTTCCTTCTATCGCCCTCTTCCAGGCATCTCTTTCAGGCGCCTTTTCCCGACAACTTTTTCCGGTATTTTTTATTAGCAAAAAACATGCCAGTTTAATATGCATAGTGATAAGGGCAGCCAAATTCCGCTGCCGGAAAGAACCGCATAAACTCAACAACCCCGGTCCTCCGGTAACTATTCAGGTGTTTTACGGGCATCATTCTCAGATTAGTTAGTAATGTCAAAACAACCGTAATTTTTTGAAAATTGATAATCATTTCATAAAAAAAGAAAACAGGGGTAATCAAAAACCCCTGTTATTGTACAAATTTTAGACACAATACCGCTATGGCACTTGTAATGCCGCCCCTGATTCTGTTGTCTTGTTTTTAGACATGTCTATTTTTTATACACCAGCTAATATAAATCATGGAATATTGTATTCCTTCAGTTTTTGATAAAAGGTCGCCCTGGGTACCCCCAGTATACTGGCCGCTTTCATCCTGTTATTTCCCGTAGCCTCCAGGGCTTTGATTATCATTTCACGTTCCAGGCGGCTGACTGCCTCTTTTAAAGGTCCGGGGATTATCTCTGCAGCCCCGCTGCCTCCCAGCTGCCTGATTTGTGCTGGCAGGTCTGTTACCCTGATCACATTCCCTTCACAGATATAGACAAGCCGCTCCACTGTATTTTCCAGTTCCCGGATGTTGCCCGGCCATTCATAACTGAGGAGCAGTCTGAGTGCCTCATCAGTGACAATCTTGGCGGGGATCTCCTTTTCTGTGGCAATTCTGTGCAGGAAGTGTCCAATAAGTGCAGATATGTCTTCCTTCCGTTCCCTGAGGGAAGGTACATGCACCGACAGCACATTCAGCCTGTAGAAAAGGTCTGCCCTGAATTTTCCCTGAGTGACCATGGTCTTCAGGTCCTTATTTGTGGCGGCAAGTATACGCGCATCCAGGGGAATGTTCTGGCAGCCCCCAAGCCTGGTAAACTCCTTTTCCTGCAGTACCCTGAGCAGTTTGGCCTGCATTGTCAGGGGAAGGTCTCCAATTTCATCAAGGAGAATGGTGCCCCCTTTGGCCAATTCAAGCCTGCCCACCTTGCCGCCCTTGCGGGCGCCTGTGAAAGCGCCGTCTTCATAACCGAACAGCTCAGATTCCAGTAGAAGTTCAGGCAGGGCAGCACAGTTTATTCCTATAAACGGCCCCTTCCGGCGAATGCTCAGGCGGTGAATTGCCTTGGCAATAACCTCTTTGCCGACACCGCTTTCCCCAAGGATCAGGACAGTAGCATCATTCTGACTGACCTTCATAATCAAATTCTTCAATTCCTTCATGGAATCACTGGACCCTATGAGGCCCAAATCTGTCCCCTCTGTATTGTCACTTCCGTCAAGTCTGTTTCTGTAGTAGTCCAGTTCCCCCCGCGACTGTGCCAGCAGGTAAGGAAGGCACATGTCAATTTCTGCAATCCCCTGGTATACAGCAACAGCCTTCTCCCGGCAGGAGTTGTACCCACAGGAACCACAGTTAAGTTCATGTTCGGGCTTGGTCTTGTACGTATGCCTTAATATTGCCTGAATCTCATTTTCTGATGGGACCGGAAGGGGTTGGTAACGGTTAACAAAATGCCGGGACAGGTCCATACCTTTAAGAACCTTTAGCTCTTTTCTGTCCCGCTTACGGGCATAGTCATATATCAGATGCTGCCTGGCAAATATGTCCAGAGGGCTGTCAATTCCGGGCCCGTCAATACAGCCCTTACAGAAAAGGATATCCACCAGGCGGGGTTTGATTTTCCCTGCAGCCAGGCTTTCCAGGAACTGGAGACACTCATCCTTGCCCTCAACGAGGGCGACATCTTCAAACTTAAACAGTTTCCTCTGGGGGTCAATGTTTTTTATAAATCCTCCCGGCACAGGAAAAAGGGGACTGTTGGCCTTAATGTGCTGCGGATTTTCACCTGGCACAGCATCATCAGAGTCAATTTTGGTAAAACCAAGCATTTCCTTCAGCTCACCAAATGTCAGCACAGCATCAATGATACCCTGCCCGTAGACCCGGACTTCCTCTTTTTTGGCTATACAGGGTCCTATAAACACAAGCCGTGCACCGGGGTTATTTTTTCGCATGTATTTTCCCAGGGCCAGCAAGGCCGAATCAACCGGAGCCAACATGGGAATCAGTTCAGGAAACTGTCTTTCCACCAGCCCGACTATAGCCGGACAGTGTGAACTGATTATTGTCTCCATTTTACCTTCCCTGATCAGGCTGCGGTAACTGGGCAGGGTTAATTCAACACCTCCGGCAACTTCGTCAATATGCTTAAATCCCAGTGCCCGCATTTGATTAAGGAGTTCTTCACGGTCAATAAAGTAAAAAGAGGCCGGAAAAGATGGGGCCAAGAGTGCGATTACTTCATCACCGCTGTCTAACATGTTTCTTACATCCATGGCCTGACTCTCGATGTCCTTGGCATCCTGTGAACAAACCCGGACACAGTTGCCGCAGCTGATACAGCGTTCTTCGACAACCCGGGCCTGCCCGGACTCGACCTTGACCGCTTTGGCCGGACAGTCACGCACACATGAGTAACACGCCTGGCACAGATCTTTTTTTGTTTTTACCACTGCCATAATACCACTCCTCACAGCCGGGAAATAACTTGACCGGTGAAATTATCAGTGCACCGGTGACATTATTGGTACGCTGGTGAAATCAATCAGGTTGTTTGTGAAATAATTAATTTGTCCGCAACATAGATATATTCCTTAAAAAAAACAAAAAACCTGCCGGCAGGACAATGTAAAATATGCCATCAGGTTATTGAATAGTATATTTGGCTTACAGGAAAAATAAACTCCATGGAGGGATTGGGGTGGAGGAAAATAACCGCAGCTTTTCAACAACTGACTGGCTCTGGATGATTCTCCTGGGGTTTTTGATATCAGGCTGGTTTTTCCCCACTGTAGGTATTATTGCTATCATATGCATGATAGCTCCTGTACTCTACGGATTGTTGAAGGGAGGACGTTTCTGGTGCGGTACCTTCTGCCCCAGGGGGAGCTTCCTGGCAAAAATCATCGGACCCCTGAGCCAAAAAGGCAGGATACCGGCATTTATTGCCTCCAGCCTCTTCCGCTATGGCCTGCTGGTTTTTCTGTTTTTTAATTTTGGCTGGGGAATATATCAGGCTGCCGGAAACACAGAAATGGTCGGAAAAGTATTTATCCAGATCATTCTGGTAACCACTCTGCTGGGGATAGCCATGGGTATAAAATACCAGCCCCGCACCTGGTGTACCGTTTGCCCCATGGGAACACTGACAACCGCAGCCAGTAAAACAAGGGCTTACCTAAGAAAGCCCCTTACCCGTAAAACAGGGCGGATATTAGGCACTCACACCACTCGCCTGCGGCAGGCTCCTGTTTTTCCTCAGCAGAAGTCCAAACAATCCGGCGGCAACAGGCAAAATAAAGAGTAGCCTGAGCGCGGTCACCAGGCCATAAACGTCTGCAATCCAGCCAATCGGGGTGACTGCAAGGCCTGCCAGCCCCATGGAAAGCCCTATGGTAATACCGGATGCCAGGCCCCGGCTTGCCGGGAGGACTTCCTGGGCAGCCACCACTGTGACGGAAAATGACCCCATCAGTAAAGCCCCGGCTAATCCCAGGAGTAGTGTACTGATAAGCCCCTGAGTATAAAAAAATCCGAAAAACGCCGGTGTGGACAACAGCAGTGACAGGACTATGACACTCTTACGCCCGGTCCGGTCGGAAATCCACCCACCAGCCAGACCACCGGCAGCGCCGGCAAACAGCATTATAGAAACCAGATGTCCTGAAGTAATGCTGGAAATTGACTGGGTAGTGAAGAAATTAGGAAGCAGGACTATCAGGCCCATATAAACAGTTGATCTGATAACAATCACTATCACTATCTTGCTTATTTCCCAGACAGAACCCAGCATATCCCTGAAAGAAACTCCGGAAGGATGGTCAACAGGATTTTTGTCTTTCTGCGGGACCTTGGCAAACCTAATGAGAAACAGGGATACCAGAATTCCCGGAATCAACAGGTACAGGGTACCGCTAAGCCCGGTCCTGTCAAGAAGAGGTATGAAAACAACCGGACTCAGGGCAAAACCTGTATTCCCCATAGCCATAAAGGTACTCATCATAAAACCCTTGCGGTTGCCGCTGACCTCACCCAGTAACGAGGTGGCCTGGGGATGAAAGGTGGCTGTGCCCAGGCCGGCGAGGGCTGATAACATTACCAGAAACCAGTAATTGGTGGTCAGACCCATCAGGCTGAGAAATACCGTCATCCAAAGTGTACCCACATAGAGCAGCCAGCTTTTTCCCTGGCGGTCAACAAAATACCCCAGCAGCGGCTGAACAATGGATGATGACAGGGTAAAAACAGAGACCAGGAAAGTTGCTTTGGCATAACCAAATCCGGTTACGGCAATCAGAAAAGGCAGCATCTGCGGCAAAAAGTTGGAATAAGTATCATTTATCAGGTGAGCAATTGAAAGTACTGAAACAGTACCATATTTTATCCCCGGTAAGTTCATTTATTATGCCCCCAAACACAAAATCACTTTTCAATACCCCTAAGGGGTAACGTTATAATTTTAAATCAAAACCCCCAGGCTGTCAATTCAACCTGGAGGTTTTTGTCGTTTTCCTTTAGTGCCTGGATTTTATTTCGGCTAAATACTTCTCTGCCATCATCCCCGCTATCGCCCCATCGCCAACAGCGGTCGCCACCTGCCTGATTTGTTTGTCCCTGATATCACCGGCTGCAAAAACCCCGGGAATATTGGTACTTAAATCCTCATTTGTGACAACATATCCCAATTCATTTAAGTCTACAATTCCCTTAAAGGGTTCGGACCTGGGCTCTAACCCGATATAAACAAAGATACCTTCAGCCGAAAGAGTTGTGGTTTTCTTTGTTTTCAGGTTTTCAAGGAGCACACTGTTGACACTATGGTCTCCCTGAATTTTTCTTACTTCCGATTCCCAGATAACATCAATAACCGGATTCTTCCGAAGTTCATCCTGGGCAACCCCGGAAGCCTGGAAATGGTCAAGCTGGTGCACAACAGTGACATGTAATGCATACCTGGTAAGAAAAACTGCCTCCTCCACTGCCGAGTTCCCTCCCCCAACCACAACCAGCCGGCGGTCCTGATACAACGCACCGTCACAGGCTGCACAGTAATGCACCCCGCGGCCGCGGAATTCACGTTCTCCTTCAGCAGGCAGTTTGCGCGGCTCAGCCCCTGTGGCAATAATCACACACCTGGCGTAATAATCGGCATCTTCTGTTTTCACATGCTTCATTTCTCCGGTAAGGTCAATTTCCCGGACTTCCCTGAGAGAATCGATGGCGGCCCCAAAGGACATCGCCTGGTCTGTCATGTTCCGCATCAGGTCTGCTCCCCTGACAGTCCCGTTGGTGCCCGGATAATTTGATATATGAAAAGTTGTGGCCACCTGCCCTCCGGGAAGACCCTGGTCAATTACCACAGTATTTATTTTGGCCCGCGCCAGGTAAATGGCTGCTGTCAGTCCCGCCGGCCCGGCTCCCAGAACCAGGGCATCACAATCATATCTCTGCCGTTCTGTTTTCGGGCAGGAGTCACCCAGGACATCTTCAATGGATCTCCTGAGTTCCGGGTTTGTAATATAACCAGTTAACCTCTGGCATACCTCTTCCCCGTTCCTGTAGAACATTACCGTTGGGCTGCTTTTTACCCCCAGCCTCTCGGCCAGGGTCCGGTTCTGCTGCCGGAGTATCCTGACAAATTTCATATGCTTGCCGTACTTCTCTGCCAGCCTCTCAAAAAGAGGCGCCAAAGCTTCACAGGGAGGACAGTCATCGGAATAAAAGTTAACAATTACCGGCATTTTATTCCTGACCACATCTTCCGCAAATTTCTTTTCATTACTTTCCACTACCGGGACAGACACCTAACCACCCCAATCCTGCAGTTCTTAACTACAATTTAAACCTATTTATTAAGAACACAGTAATTTGACACCACACCCTCTATGCTGCTCAGGTCGGCTACCATTTTTTCCATTTCGGAGACCCCTGCCTCCATAATCACTGTAATGATACCTGTGTAACGGTCCGGGCTGGGGACACCCATTCTGGCAATAATTGCATCCCCAAACCGGGTAATAACATCCTGTACCTCTGCGGCCCTGTCCGCCCTGTTGTTAACTGCAATACCGATTATCCCAATCTGGTTCATTAAGGTACACTCCCCGCATTTTTTAACAATTGTTCAAATATTATTTTTTCCCACTTTTGTGCTTTTATCCGGTGACTGTTGTCCTTAACATGCCGGCTTTAAAGCCAGATACAGCCGGCCAAATTGAAAGACTGTCCTATAATGAATTGAGTTACATACCCCGGCTACGGGATAATCGTGACTCATTTCATTAACGGGACAGCCTTGATTATTTAACTTCTTTCTTCATTATTTAACTTCTTTTCGCTCCGGAGTACTTAATAATCCCTGTTTTACAGCAGTTCCAGAAGCTCCTCAAGGTCAGCGCTTAACGCCTTCAATGCCTTGATGCGATCCTCCTGTACCTCACAAATATTATCAAAGTCCATAGCAGCGCCGGCGTAATCCATGGCCTGCTTATGCAGCCTCAGTCTCAGGGTTTCCTCCCTGATTAATCCCTGGGTCCCGGCCAGTTGGCGCCTGTCATCCCTGATCAGTTCCAGTTTTTCCCTGATTTCAGCAATCTCTTCTTCGGTAAGGGAATCCGGGTCTTGCCTTAGCTTCCTTAGCTCATCCCTGATCTGACGCAGTTTATCACGGACCTCATCCCTGAGCTCAGCCAGTTCGGAATTATTTGACTGTACCATTTGAGCCCGTTCCCTCATCCTGTTCCGGTGCTGCTGCCTGTCACTGCCGTTATCTCTCATTTCCTCACCCGGCCTGTTACCTGCACCGTTTTGCCCATTGCCCGGGGCAGCATATGCGATGGCGCCAAAGGCAAGCATCAATAATGCCAGGAATACAGAAAGTATCTTTTTCAATTTATTTACCCCCTTTATTCAACTTCCAGGTCACTCTCTGAAATTGTATCCAGGTTTTCCAATGACTCCACAAGTTTATTGATCTCTTTATCCATCTCATTCACCAGGGCCTGCCCGGACCCGGCCGAAACACGGTTATCACTCTTTATTACCAGGTCCTCTCCATGGTCGGCACCTGTTGTGTTTTCCGGCGGCTCCACAGTCTGGGTCTTATCTCCTGCAGCCTTATCCGCCGGAATTACCGCCGCATTTTCCTGTGCTCCGGCATCGTCGGCTATATCACTGTTAAGGTCAGTGTTTTCTGCTTTTTTCTTAATATCTCTCTGTTCTGTTTTATTTCCGCCTTCACCCGGATTATCTGCCTGATTTTGTGAGCTGCCCTGCCCACAACCTGCAGCTGCTAAAAAAGCTACAAGTAAAACAAAACCAAGCAGTCCTTTTTTAAAATTAATCCACCTCTTCAAATCAACCCACCCCCTTAGTGTAAACCCCCTTCCTGTGCAAGTATCTCTCTGTAAGACTATATTACACAGGAATTTTTACACAGAAATTAAAGAATTGTAAACAGTTTGTTAATCGTTAATTTATATTGTAAATATATTATTCGAAACACTACCGGGGCAGAACAATATCAAAAACTGTACCCTTGCCAGAAATGCTGCGTGCCGTAATCCTGCCTCCGTGAAGTTCCACAAGCTCTTTTACTATACTTAACCCCAGCCCCGAACCACCTGCAGCTGAATCCCGCGACTTATCCACCCGGTGAAACTTTTCGAAAATAAATGGTAATTCATCAGCCGGGATTCCTGGTCCATTATCTTTTACCGATATTTTTACAGTACTGCCGGTGAGCTCTGCTGCAATTTCTATCCGGCCCCCTTCCGGGGTGTACCTGCAGGCATTACTGAGGAGGTTGATGAGGACCTGTTTTAACCTGTCGGGGTCTGCCTGAAGGGACAGGTCTTCCGGGGTAACGGTTACCTCAGGATAAAAGATATCCTTCTCTGAAGAACGACAAACAGTGAGAATACTGTCATCTATCAGCTCACAGAGCTTAATCTCCTGTTTATTGAGCCTGATTACCCCGGCCTCCAGCTTGGTCAGGTCCAGCAGGTCATTGGTCAGCCTGGTAAGCCGGTTAGTCTCATCAAAAGCCAGCCCGAGGTACTTTTCCCGGTCTTCGGCACAAATTACCCCGTCAAGCATCCCCTGAATAAAGCCACGCACAGAAGTCAGGGGTGTCCTCAGTTCATGGGAGACCCCGGCGATAAACTCTCTCCTCATCCTGTCAGTCTCAGCAAGCCTGTTTTTCATATAATTGAATGAACGGGTAAGGTGCCCAATTTCATCACCAGCCGTTCCGGGGACATCTGCCACAGCCTCACCCCTGGCAATCTGTTCTGCCATCCGGCTCAGCTCAACCACCGGCCGGGAAATCCTGCGGGAAGTCACCCAGACAAGGACCAAACCGACTGCCAGGGCAATCCCGGCAGTTATCCAGATTATTTCATATATCCTGCTCAGGGCCTGGTCCACTTCATAAACGGGTGAAAAAAGCAAAATCGCACCCTTGTTCTTTCCCGCCCCTGTGGGCACTCCCACGGCAACAACATATGTATCAAGTTCACTGGCATACTGCTGCCTCCTGACTACTTTTTCACCATCCAGGACCCTTTTGAGGATTCTCTCCAGTTCATCATCAAGGCCGGTGTTGGCAACAGCAGCTCCGGAATTGCGCCCGTCAACAATGATAATCCTGGAATTGGTCACCCTGCCAATTACATTAACCTGTTTTTCCAATTCCTCTCTCGTCAGGTCACCCCTGCGGTGCCTGATAAGCTGTGTTTCCACCTGCCTGCTAATATTTGTCAGTTCCTTTTGCTTATTGTTAAAAAAATACACTTTTAGGTACTGTGACATTAAAAGTGAAAGTAGTCCGACAATTATTATCATTATAAAAATATAGGCCACCAACAGCCTTCGGAAAACCCCGCCTCTCATTTTGGCCACCCCTGTTAATCAGTTTCCAGCTTGTAACCGACTCCCCAGACAGTGCTGATCCGCCACTTCGGGCCACCCGAGGCCAGTTTCTCCCTGAGCCTTTTGATGTGGACATCCACCGTCCTGGTTTCACCCATATAATCATAACCCCAAACCTTTTCCAGGAGCTGTTCCCTGGTAAAGACGATATTGGGGTTTCTCAGCAGGAAAGCCAGCAGCTGGATCTCTTTTGGTTTGAGGTTAACCTTTTTCCCCTGGCAGTGCACAGTATACCGGGACAGGTTAACCTCCAGGTTATCCAGCCTGAGGACCTCCTGATTTTGCTCCGCCCCTGTCTGCCCGGGACTTGTCCTGCCGGGACCCGGCTCCACCGGTTCAGCCTGACCGGGGCCTGCATTATCAGCAGCCCTGCGCAGCAGCGCCCTGATACGGGCTAAAACCTCTTTGGGGTCAAAGGGTTTGACCACATAATCATCAGCGCCTATATCCAAACCGCTTACCTTATCCTCTGTAGTATCCCTCGCAGTAAGCATAAGGATAGGTACACTGCTCACGGCCCGGATCATTTTGCATACCTCCCACCCGTTAATAATGGGAAGCATAATATCAAGGACAACCAAATCGGGATTTTCTTCCCTGAACCTGTCAAGGGCCTCACTGCCATTCCTGGCAAAAACAGTTTCCAGTCCTTCATTGGCCATGTAAAGTCTCAGTATTTCACATATATTGGCATCATCATCAACCACAAGAATCTTGGGTGCCATGACTTCCACCTCTTTTATGTTTTCTTACCTATAACATGCTTGTTATCCTGATATTCGCCTTTGGGAGCCTAAATTCCTCTGTGGAGGAAAATGGGAGTTGTTGTAAGATGATTAAATAGGCAGAGATGTATTCCTCCGGCGGGCTACATCTCCGCCGGCAGCAACTCCCGCTTCGCGGGTCGTTGGCCGGACGGACGACAGACTCCGCCTTCCGGAACACATCTCTGCCTATTATACTTAACCTTACAACAACTCCCTCTTTAAAGCCGGTTGAGCTTTAGGCCGACCAGCGGACGTCAGTCCGCCCTTCCGGAAAATATCTGTCACTCCTTAAATTAATGCTAATATTGATAAGCTACCCATTGACTTAGACGACTCCGCCTTCCGGAACACATCTCTGCCTGTTATACTTAGTCTTACAACAACTCCCTCTAAAAATGAACGGAGGATACGTTCCGCAGAACGAGTCTGACGTCAACCCATCACTCAAATTCCACTTCGCCGGCTGCCAGGCTCCTGATAACCACCAACGGCTCCACCCTGACACCACTTTCCCTCAGCTCCTGCCCGCCTTTCTGGAAACCCTTTTCAATAACAACTCCCACCCCGACAAGGCTTGCCCCCGACTGCCCGACTATGTCGATCAGTCCTTTTGATGCGGCTCCCATTGCCAGGAAGTCGTCAATTATCAAAATCCTGTCTTTTGGGTCAATGTAACTGGCGGCTACACTAATGGTCACAGTTTCATTTTTGGTAAATGAGTGGACAACAGAGGAATAGACCTCGCCCTGCAGTGTGGAAGGCTTGTTTTTCTTGGCAAAAACGCAGGGCACCTTCATTTCCATAGCTGTCGTCAGGGCCACTGCTATCCCGGAAGCCTCGACAGTCAGTATCTTGGTTACCCCGTCTTTGGCGAACCTGGAGGCAAATTCCCGGCCTATTGCCACAATGAGGTCAGGGTCGAGCTGATGGTTGAGGAAAGAATCAACTTTCAGCACATTATCAGATATCAGCACCCCATATTCCCTTATTTTTTCTTTAAGTATTTCCATCTCAAAAACCCGCCTATCTCTCTTCCCGGTCATAAGGGAGCCCCAGCGCTGCAGGGGTCCCGACCCGGCGTTTTTTTGTTTCACTGGTGACAAGTATCAATACAATAATCGTCAGGATGTATGGCAGCATCTGCAGGAAAAACGGGGAAACATCCTTAAGGAACAACGCTTTTTCCCCCATGGCCTGGATATGGAATCCCAGGGCATCGACACCGCCGAAAATATATGACCCCACAAGGGCTTTCCAGGGATGCCATACCGCAAAAATCACCAGGGCAACAGCAATCCAGCCCCTTCCTGCTGTCATGTTTTCCAGCCAGGTCGGCGCATAGGCCAGGGATAGGTATGCCCCGCCAAGCCCTGCCAGCATACCTCCCGAAACGACACTTATATAGCGCGTAAGGTAAACCGGTATACCCATGGAATCAGCTGCAGCAGGATTTTCCCCTACCGCACGGAGGTTCAGGCCCCACCTGGTCTTAAAAACCAAAACCCAGATCACGATTACAAATATATAACTGAGATATACCAGGGCATCGTGTTCAAAAAATATTTTGCCCAAATAAGGTATCTGTGAAAACAAGGGGACTGTCACCGGTTTAAACACATCGGGAACAGGTTGTCCGATATAGCTCTTGCCCAGAAAAGCGCTTAACCCGGTCCCGAAAATGGTTAGAGCCAGGCCGCTGACTACCTGGTTGCCCCTTAAACTTACTGAAATAAAAGCATGAATCATTCCCATCATTCCACCGGCAGCCAATGCTGCCAGAACCCCTGCCCAGTGGTTTCCAGTCAGCAGGGTGGCAATATAACCGGATACAGCCCCTACCAGCATCATTCCTTCCACGCCCAGGTTGAGCACACCGGAACGTTCTGCAAGGATTTCCCCCAGAGCCGCAAACAAAAGAGGGGTCCCGGCAATAACTGCAGTAGACAGGATCACGACAACTAACGGGTCATTCATTCTGCCACCTCAATTCCGCGGGTATTTTTTATCCTGATCCGGTATTTGGTCAGGATATCCCCACCCAGGATAAAAAACAGGATGGCACCCTGGAGAATAGATACAATAGCTGCCGGAAGGCCGCTCATCTGCATATTGTATCCCCCAACCAGCAGACCGGCCATTAAAAAGGACACACCAATAATAGCAAAGGGGTTTAATCTCCCCAGCCAGGCTACGATAATAGCTGTATATCCGTATCCGGATGAGAGGTTAGGCTGCAGGCGCTGGGTTATCCCGGAAACCTCCGCCATACCGGCAATTCCGGCAAGCCCGCCGCTCAGGGCCATCACCAGGAGTATATTCCTGGCGATGTTCATACCAGCATACCTGGCAGCAACAGGGCTTTCTCCGATAACCCTGACCTCATATCCCCATTTGGTATGCCAGAGGACGATATACAGCAATACCGCAGCAATGAGGCCAAATACCAGGCCTAGGTGAATCCGGGTATCACCAAAATGAGGCAGAATAGCGCTATCGGGAAACACGGCACTTAATGGAAAATTCATCCCCTTAGGGTCCTTCCACGGCCCGTATACCAGGTAGTCTGAAAAAAGAATGGCCACATAATTCAGCATAAGTGTCGTTATAGTCTCATTAACCTTAAACAGGGCCCTGGGAATCGCAGGGATGAGACCCCATAGTGCACCGGCTGCCGCGCCGGCAAGCAGCATCAGGGCAATTACCACAACCGGCGAACCCTCGCCATGGAACAGAGCCACCCACGAAGCTGCAACCGCGCCCATATAAAGCTGTCCTTCAGCCCCGATATTCCACAACTGCATTCTGAAGGCCACAGAAACAGCCAAACCACACAGGAGCAAAGGTATGGTCTTGACTACTGTCTCTGATAATCCATAAGCCGAACCAAACACTCCTGAGAGCATTGTTAAATATATCTCAACAGGGTCATATCCTGCAGCCAGCAGAAACAGCCCCCCGCCGATTACAGCACAGACTATTGAGAACACAGGTACCAGGAGGGCCACACCCCTGGAAAAACCGCCCCTTTTCTCCAGAGTGATAACCCTGTTCCTACCTAACGGCAGTCCGCTCATGGGAACCCTCCTCTCTTTCACCGGCCATCATTCTGCCAACCCGTTCCAGGTCAATTTCTTCCCTGTCTAAAATTCCCATTATTTCCCCCTCATGCATAACTGCAACCCGGTCAGATAGCATGAAGAGTTCCTCCAGTTCCTCAGAAATGAGGATTATTCCCTTCCCATTCTCCCTCTGCCTCAACAGGGTGTTACGCACAAATTCAATAGCCCCCACATCCAGGCCCCTGACCGGATAAACCGCAACTATCACATCAGGGTCATTGCTTATTTCACGGGCCAGCAGCAGCTTTTGCAGGTTCCCGCCGGAAAGCAGCCTGACAGGGGCTTCCACTCCCGTAGTCTTAACATCAAATTTCTCTACCAGCCTGTGGGCATACTCACGAACCCTTTTCCAGCTGATAAACCAACCCGTGCTGATATCCCCGGACCGGTATTTTTTCAGGATACTGTTTTCCAGGATGTTCAGGGAACCAACCAGTCCGGTACCCAGCCGGTCTTCCGGAATCAGGCTGATACCGGCATCAATCATCCGGCGGGCCGACCTGCCGGTAAATCGTTCCCCGCGGACCTCAATTTCCCCGGCAGCTTCTTCCCTGAGTCCGGCGATAACCTCTGCCAGTTCCTTCTGTCCATTTCCGGCAACCCCGGCAATACCCAGTATTTCTCCTTTACGCAGGTTCAGGTCAAGGGATTTCAAAGCTTTCTGACCCCTGTCCCCCAGGACGGTCAGACCTTTCAGGCAAAGGATAAAGTCATCCTTTGGCTTGCTGGAAATATTCTGTCCATAAGAAATATCACGGTCAACCATAGCCATAGTCAGTTTCCTGCTGTCCGTGTCTTTTCCGGAAAAGGTATCTACATACCTCCCATCACGCAATACCGTAATCCTGTCTGCATTTTCCAGGACCTCCTGGATTTTGTGGGAAATGACAATTATCCCCTTACCCATGTCAGCCATCCGTCGCAGAGTAGCAAACAGCTCCCGTGATTCCTGTGGTGTTAATACTGCCGTAGGTTCATCAAGAATCATAATATCAGTTCCCCGGTACAGCATCTTCACAATCTCGACCCTCTGCTGCTCTCCCACCGATAACTGCCATATTTTTGACCCTGGCATTACATTAATACCATACTCCCCGGAAAACCGGGCCAGTTTGTCCTCAACTTCCTGCATATTGAGAAAAAACCCCTGGTCCCCCGAACCCATGATGACATTTTCGGCTACCGAAAAGGTCTGGACCAGGCGAAAGTGCTGGTGCACCATCCCTATTCCGGCCTCAATGGCATCTCGGGGTGAAGTAAGCTTTACTCTGGCGCCTCTGATGTAAATCTCCCCCTCATCAGGCATGTAAAGTCCGGTGAGGATATTCATCAGGGTACTTTTGCCTGCACCGTTCTCACCCAATAAGGCATGAATCTCCCCGGGCCTGAGTTCGAAGTTGATCCCACTATTGGCGGTAACTCCCGGAAATCTCTTTGTGATTGATACCATTTTGACTAAAGTTGTGGTCATAATATGATTCCTCCCGGATGAAAAAGGCTAAGCTTGCGCCAAGCTTTCAGCAGGCGCAAGCTCAGCCGGAGCCAGCCAAATTTATTCTTGGGGTATGGTTCCGTCTACACCCTCAACAAACCAAAGCATTTCAAGCAGTTCCTTGTCAGTAGGCTTTTCACCGGCAGCCACACGCTCCTGACCGGTATTATCTTTGATGGGGCCGGTAAATACATCCCAGGTACCGTTAACTATTTCCTGTTTTTTGGCATCAACCAGTGCCTTTATTTCGTCTGATACCATGTCACCATAGGGCGCCAGGTCAACAATACCGTCACCCATCGGTCCCCAATACTGCTCACTCTTCCAGGTCCCGTCAAGAACTGCCTGTACCGTTTTTGCATAATACGGACCCCAGTTCCATACCGGGCCGGTAAGTACCGCATTGGGAGCAAACTCTCT
Source organism: Thermincola carboxydiphila (assembly GCA_016841325.1). Lineage (GTDB taxonomy): Bacteria > Bacillota > Thermincolia > Thermincolales > UBA2595 > Phosphitispora. The sequence continues at coordinate 317,562 of JAENZJ010000001.1, read as the reverse complement.
CATATCTGAGTTATAGCTTATACCAAATTTACCGGCTTCTTCAGCAGCCTGCATCGGCCCAGGGGTATCCTGATGCTGAGCGATTACGTCAGCGCCCTGGGTCAGGAGACTCTTGGCAGCATCCTTTTCCTTTGCCGGGTCATACCATGTTTTTGTCCAGACAACCTTTACAGTAGCCTCAGGATTCACGGAACGCACCCCAAGGGTAAAGGCATTGATACCACGGACAACTTCCGGAATCGGGTGTGCAGCCACATAACCAATAATATTGCTCTTGGTAGTCTTTCCGGCTACAATGCCTGACAGGTACCTGGGCTGGTAAATACGCCCAAAATATGTACCCACATTTTCAGCCACCTTATAACCGGAACAGTGCAGGAACACCACATCCGGGTGTTTGGCGGCAACCTTTTCTACTGAATCCATATAACCATAACTGGTGGCAAAAATTATTTTGTTACCATTCTGTACCAGGTTTTCCAGCACCTGTTCGGCATCTGCATTCTCCGGTACTGATTCCAGCGGCGGGGTTACTTCAATCCCAGGTACATTTTCCTCCAGATACTTTCTTCCCTGGTCATGGGCATAAGACCAACCGGCATCCCCGGCGGGACCCACATAAATGAAAGCTACTTTGGTCTTCTCCCCTTGGGACTTGTCCTCACCCTGCTGCCCCGTAGCCGCCTTGTCCTCACCGCCGCCGCAACCGGCCAGGACCGTAACTGCCAGGAGCAGGACGGTGATCAGGGCTAATACCTTTTTGTACATGATACTCCTCCTTTTGTGTTTTTTGTTTTTATTTAATTAAACAAAAAAATACGACCACAATTTATTCTACGGTTACGGTGAAACAGGGCAGACAAAATCTGCCCATCCAGGAAAATTATACGGAAAAAACCCCAAACAAAAAACCCAGATGACCAGTTTTCTCTTCCTGGGAGTGAAAACCCTCATCTGAGCCTGTTTCCGGTAAAATACCGTGCCAAATTTCCTTGGAGGATAATTTCACTCGTAGTCGGGCAATTTACGGTCGCCCGGTAGAAACTTTTGAGCCATATTCTCAAAGATATACGAGCTATTGTGTTTTTGTCTGGAAAACTATGTAATCAAGATTTACATTACAAAATAAATTTAACATAAACGTCGACAATTTTCAAGAAAAAAATCGCCCCCTGATGTCACAATCCGACCCTGTTCATTAATACAATACAGTAGAGAGAAATTTAACTTATGTTAACTTTAACAAAGGAGGTTTGGTTATGTACTCTAGAGGTCACATGGGAGGCCCGGGAATGTGCCCGGTTTGTGGAGGAATGCATGCTCCAGGGCAGTGCCCTTATATGCAGCCGGCCGTACCGGCACCTGGTTTTGGTGGAGCAGTCGGGGGTATGGGCGGGATGATGCCTCCGATGGGTGGAATGATGCCACCGACAGGTGGAATGATGCCACCGACAGGTGGAATGATGCCACCCACGGGTGGAATGATGCCTGGCATGGATATGGGCGAGATGATGGAGGAAATGAAGGAACACCATGAGATGCTCAAGGATATCCATAGTAAAGTCAAGGAGATCCACAGCATGTGCAAGGACATTTACCTGAAAATGGCAAAAGGTTAAGGACCGGGAAAGGATTTCTTCCCTAGACCCTGCATGATCTCTTCAATAACTGCAGGGTCTTTTTCTATTTCCAGTGCATCAGCCAAAGCCTGAAATGCGCGGGGATCACCCATTCTGCCCAGGGCCCAGGCGGCAAGCCCCCTTAGTACAGGCCTGGGGTCTGAGTCCAGAATGTTTACCAGCTCCGGGATGGTATCCCTGGCGACCAGGTTACCAGCCGCAATCACCGCATTCCTCTGTACAGGGGTCCTCCCCCTCCAGGCCCCGGATGTATGTCCGAAGCGCTCCCGAAACGCTTTGTTGGACAAGCTTAAAATGTTTTTGAGGACAGGATATGCTTCATCATAGCTGTACAAAAATTCAGGCCTGTCATTTATTTGCCCGGCTTTTTTGTTATATGGGCATACCTGCTGGCAGATGTCGCATCCATATAGGTTATCACCCATAATCTCCCTTATTTTGGGTTCAGGCATAGATTTGCCCAGGGTCACGCAGGCCAGGCACCTGTCGAGGTCCAGGTCTTCCCCTTCCCTGATGGCATTGGCAGGACAGGCACTGATACAGGCGCTGCAGGGACCGCAGCCATTGTCCAGGGGCAGGTCAGGAGGAAACGGGATGTCTGTGATTAATTCCCCCAGGCAAACCCAGGAGCCATACTCCGGAGTAACCAGAAGGGTATTCCGGCCAAACCATCCCAGTCCTGCCTTGACAGCCAGGGCCTTTTCAAGAATTTCGCCCGTGTCCACCATATGAACAGCACTGGATCCGGGGACAAGGGACAGTATGTATTCCCTGATTTGTTCCAGTTTGCCGGAAACCACCACATGGTAATCCCGGCCCCTGGAAATCAGGCTAAACCTCCCCCTGCTGAGGGCTTCCCCTTCCTGCGGGGCAACCACCACAGGGTCCGCTCCCGGATATGCCAAAGCTATAGAAATTACGGATTTTGCCCCGGGCAGGTGCCGGGAAGGGTCAATCCGTTTAGCCGGATCCCCCTCATTTATTCCATACCTGTATCCAGCCTCCCGGCGCCGGACCACAAAGGGCAGGTGTTCTGTGAGCGCCTCCGCGTCAGTGAAGCCAATCTTATTAACCCCAATCGAATAGGCATATGCCTTCACCTTTTCCTTTAATGCAGCCGGATCCACCTTTACCACCCTGATTCACCTGCCATAATCCTTTAGCTTAGGTTCTTTAATTACATTATATCCGCTCCCGGAATTTTTAGATACCATGCATTCCTTCATTGACTAAAATCCCGGGCTGTCTTAACTAACTTCACATTCGGGTGTGATATAGATTACAGTTTTATCCCCGGGCCTGGGATATAATTGACACATCAGACAGGAACAAACGCTAACCGGGAACGGCAGCGGAAATAAAAAAAAGAAAGGATTGATTTTACATGTTCGGTTTATTCAACAGCAAAGAAAAGGAAACCCCGAAGGTACCAAAAATGTTCTGCTATCAATGTCAGCAAACCCCAAAAGGAGGCTGTACCCAGGTAGGCGTCTGTGGTAAAAACGAGGATATTGCCAGTCTGCAGGATACCATTATCCTTGGCCTGAAAGGTGTCGCCGCATACGCTGTCCATGCCCGCGAACTCGGGGCCTCTGACCCTGAAGTTGATGCCATAACACATGAGGCATTATATTCAACCCTGACAAATGTCAACTTTAACCTTGAAGATACCATCAACATGGCCCTTAAAGTAGGATCAGCCACCGTTAAGGTAATGGGCCTGCTGGACAAAGCCCATGTTTCCAGGCTGGGAGTGCCCAAACCGGTTACAGTCTCCCAGGATAAGGTGGAAGGCAAGTCAATCCTGGTATCAGGCCACGACCTCTATGCACTTGAAGAACTGCTGAAACAAACTGAAGGTAAGGGAATAAACATTTATACCCACTCAGAAATGCTTCCTGCCCATGGTTATCCGGAGCTTAAGAAATACCCGCACCTGAAAGGCAATGTCGGTAAGGCATGGTATGACCAGCGGACACTGTTTGAGGACTTCCCCGGCGCTATCCTGGTGACCACCAACTGTGTCATGCCGGTAAGGAACAAAAACTACGCTGACCGGATGTGGACCTATGGTGTCACAGGGGTTCAGGAATCCAAGAAAATCGTAGATAACGACTTCTCTCCGCTGATTGAAAAAGCGCTGTCCTTGCCGCCGGCAAATATCCAGTCAGACAAGACACTGACCACAGGGTTCCATCATGAAAACGTGCTGCCCCTGGCACCGGCTATCATCGATGCGGTTAAATCAGGGAAAATCAAGAGGTTCTTCTGCATTGCCGGATGTGATGCCCCGACCAAGGGACGTGAGTACTATCGCGAACTGGCAGCAGCTGTTCCCAAAGACTGTGTAATCCTGACAACTTCCTGTGGTAAGTTCAGGTTCAATGATATCGACTTCGGTGTTATTGAAGGGACAGGGATACCCCGTTTCATAGACCTTGGCCAGTGCAATAACTCTGTTTCCGCAGTTATCATTGCTCAGGCCCTTGCAGAAGCATTCAACTGTACTGTTAATGACCTGCCACTGACAATTGTACTCTCCTGGTTTGAACAAAAGGCAGTTGCCATCCTGCTTGGCCTGTTCAGCCTCGGGGTGAAGAACATGTGGATCGGTCCAAGCGCTCCCGAATTCCTGAGTCCGAACGTTGTTGACGTCCTGGTGAAGAACTTCAACCTCCAGCTCACCAGTGGAGACGCCAAAGCCGACCTGGCCAAAATGATGGGATAAGTAAACAGTGGTTTCGTAACTGATTTAAGCAGTTTTGTTACTGATTTAAAAGGGGCGTCATTCACCGTGTCATAGGCGAATGGCTGCCCCTTTTATCCCAGACTGACATCCAGGACCATCATAACTACAAAGCCAATCATAGTACACATGGTTGCCAGATCCGCATTATTGCTTCTCTGGGACTCGGGTATGATTTCTTCAACAATAACAAACAGCATCGCCCCGGCAGCAAAGCCCAGGGCATAAGGCATGACAGCTTTGGAAGCGGAAACAACCACAGCCCCGATAACCCCGGCAATAGGTTCAACAAGTCCTGAAAACTGCCCATAGACAAAACTCTTAATACGTGATAAGCCTTCCCGGCGCAGAGACAGCGAGACTGCCAGGCCTTCCGGGATATTCTGAATCCCCACACCGATGGCCAGGGCTACAGCCCCTGTAAAGCTAGCAGAACCAAAATCAGGAGTGACCGACCCAAAGGCAATACCGACGGCAAGCCCTTCGGGGATATGGTGCAGGGTAATTGCCAGAATCAGCAGGGTACTTCGCCGCCATGATGTCTTGATTCCTTCAGCTTTATTTACCGGCATGCCCAGGTGCAGGTGTGGCAGAATCCTGTCAATCCCCATGAGAAAGACTCCCCCGGCAAGAAAACCTATGGAAACAGGAAACCAGGCCGGGACTTCCAGGTCAGTCGACATCTCTATGGCAGGGGCCAGTAATGACCAATAGCTGGCCGCTATCATCACACCGGCTGCAAATCCCAGCATCCCGTCAAGTAATTTTCTGTTGACGTCTTTGGCCACAAACACAGCCGCAGCTCCCAGCATTACCATGGCCCAGGTAAAGCAAGTGGCTGCCAGTGCCTGAAGAACCGGATTCAGGCCCTGGACAAAAGTTAATATGCCCGACATTTTTCCCCCTGTAATCTGACTCAGCCTTACGGCTGATAATCGTTCTCACAAATATATCTAACAATATATAACATTACCATGACCGGAATTATTTTTCAACTATTAAATTACAGACCTTGTCGGAAAAACAAGAACGGGACAGTTTTTTCCGGGGTATATGTCACTTCCCGGATTCACCATCCCGTCTCATAGACAAATTTCATCATATATGATATTTGTTTATTCCGGGGCACAACTATACTCCCCGTATTACTTGGCCTTTTCCCGCGGTCTCACCAGCAGACTGATACACCAGATTCCGGCGAGGCCAACAATAACGTAAATAATTCTGCTTATCAGGGAATCAGTACCGCCAAACAAACCGGCCACCAGGTCATACCGAAACAGCCCTACAAGCAGCCAGTTTAAGGCCCCGATAATTACAAGTACAAGTGATATTCTGTCCAATGCCATAAACAACACCTCACTTTTATCATTATTTCAAATCTTAGTATATCCCGATTTCTGAAATTCATCCTAAACACGAGAATATCACTTTCCATGAATTGGAGTGGCATTCCGGCCAATTAATACTGGCTACAGGTGTGGGAACGCGTTATAATTAATAGGGTACCCGTACCGAAATTCACAGCTTAAATAAAGCAGGAGAAGGAGGAACTGATGAAAAAACTATTGATTGCTGTTATTGCAGGGCTGCTGGTCATTACAGCCCTGGGCTGTTCCGGTAACAAAGAACAGGCCCTTGATACAACAGGGACATCCCAGACTGAATTACCTGCGGGCCACCCGTCTTTTGATGAAATTGACGGCAGTCAGCAACCGTCCGGCCAACCGACTGTTGATGCAGAAGAAGTCATGGACAAGATCAATACCGCTCTTGACAAAAAATTCCCCGGTGAATGGAAGGTTTCGGATACCACACTGCAAAAAGGGGATTACACCGAAAACGGCAACTATGGCATTGTAGATGAGGTAACCAATATATATCCGGGAAGTATGGTTTCCCTGTTTGTGGGAGAGGAAAGGATATCAGGGACCATAACAGGTGAAGATGGCAAAAGGGTACTGGAAGGCTACCCGACTCCGGAAGCCGTTGGCCAAACCATGGATACCGGGAAGGCTTCAATAGTTTCTGCCGGCAGTATAGGCTCAACCAACTACCAGAAAGTGTACCTTCCCATCAAGTCAGGTGATAAAACCGTTGCCGTATTGACAATTTCAATTGCGCAATAGTATAACAGAGTGTTACAGGGACTGACCCGGCAGGGACAGTCCTTTTCTCTTAAGCACGGAACTTCCGCCTGAAACATATAGTGTTAAAAACACAAACTTTTATGTAAAGGTGGTAGTTATGCACGGTCGATATAAGATTCTCCTAAGTGGGCAACAGGAAAATATCTGGACACTCCCGGAAGGTTTAATGGATAATCTGAAATTAAAAGAAAACCGGATGGTAACACTTAAATGCGGTTCTGCCAGTACCAGTGTCTATGTCCGCAAATCCCGGGGAAATTCCCCTGACCTGACCCTGATGGAATTATCTGCACCTGTGATGGATACCCTCATGATTCCGAATAACTCAACACTTCTGCTGAAACCGGAGGGCACCCGCAGTTTCAGGCTGGGGCCGGTCATAGGTGTGCTCACTTTTGCCGGGCATGTCCCTGATGCCCTCAAATTCTACAGGGCTTATGCCAGGGCTGCCAGAAACAACGGTATACTATATGTATTTAAGGGCAGGAGCATCGATGTGAAAAATCAGGTTATTGAGGGTTATTATTATAATCACGGAGAACACAAATGGCAGCCTGCCCGGTTCCCGTTTCCGGATGCAGTTATTGACAAGTGTTACCCCAATGGATACATAAGTCATGCCCGTCTGGAAAAAGTAATTGGCAAAAACAAAATCTTTAACAAAAAAACCATGATTGACAAGCTCGATTTCTTTAATGCCCTTAACAGTGACCCCATCCTGAGAACATATATGCCAAAAACCGAGGTGTTTACCAATGCCGCACAGCTCGAGACTATGCTGCAGAGCTTTGGGGAAGTCTTCCTGAAACCGGTTAATGCCATGAAAGGATTCGGCATTGTGGTGGTTAAGCCTGCCAGGCCCGGAACATCCGGGAAACTTGAATGTACCTATGCCAGCCATGATCGGAACATTTCTGTTCTTATCAATCATCCGGAAGAAATCCATAATGTCCTGTTAACGGCAGCAGGCCGAAAAAGGCCTTACCTTATCCAACAGGGAATCAGCCGCATGGAATATAAAGGGGGTCCTTTCTCCATCAGGACATGGGCCATGAAAGACGGCAGCGGGCAGTGGGTGATTCCGGGCATGTTTGCCAAAGGCTCTTTTGGCAGCAGTTTCCTGACCAACTTCACTGCCGGTGCAAAGCTTATTCCGCTGCAGGAAATCTATGATCACATCACCTCAATGCTGTCTTATACAAAGGAAAGCCTGGTTCAGCTCCTGGAAGAATTAACCCTGAAAACAGCCCGGGTGCTGGACCAGAAATTTGGGCCCCTGGGAGAACTGGGCTTTGACATTGTATTTGACAATGAAGGAAAGCCCTGGATCATTGAAGCAAACGGCAATCCCGGTGTCATTCCCATTTTCATCCAAAAGGAATACCCCCTGTGGCCCTTCCTGCTTTATAAGTACCCTGTGGACTACGCCACTTACCTGGCAGGGTTTTAATTTCATATGAACTCTTTACGCCAGCAGCATCTTATCATTTGCAAGGAGCTTGCCGCTGGCTTTTCCGAACATCTCCAGCAACCCTTCCATAGTCATTCCAGAGCGCTTATCACCACTGATATCCAGGATAATGCGGCCTTCATGCATCATAATCGTCCGGTTACCTATGCTAAGGGCGTGTTCCAGGTTGTGTGTGACCATAAAAGTGGTCAGGCGTGACTCTTCCGCCACACTCCGGGTCAGCTCCAAAACCTTGTCTGCTGTTTTAGGGTCAAGTGCGGCAGTATGCTCATCCAGCAGCAGCAGCTTTGGCGTCTGCAGTGTAGCCATCAGCAGGGTCAGCGCCTGTCTCTGGCCTCCCGACAGCAGGCTGACCCGGTTTGTCAGGCGCGATTCCAGTCCCAGGCCGAGTTTTTTTAATTCCTCCATAAATATGGTGCGGTCCCTGGAGGTGATAGCCTTCCGCAGCCTACGGCGATGTCCCCTGCGCCTGGCCATCACCAGGTTTTCCTCAATAGTCATGGAAGACGCGGTACCCAGCATAGGGTCCTGAAAGACCCGGCTGATAAACTCAGCCCGCTTGTGCTGAGGCAGGGCTGTCACATTGTTCCCTTCAATAAATATTTCCCCGGCATCTATAGAAAAGTTGCCGGCCACCGCATTCAGGAGAGTTGACTTACCTGCGCCATTGCTTCCGATTACCGTAACAAAGTCCCCTTCATTCAGTTCCAGGCTGACCCCGTCTAAGGCAACTTTTTCATTAATGGTCCCTTTATTAAATATTTTGGTGACATTACGGATTTTCAGCATGGCTCTCCCCCTTTGCAGCTTCTGTCCTGCCAGTCAGTGAAAAGACCTTCTTCCTGATTCCGGGCGAAATCAAAGCAATAATCACAATAAATGCCGTTACCATTTTGAGGTCGGTGGGTTTCAGGCCCAGTTGCAGCACCAATGCAATTATGACACGGTACATGACCCCCCCGAAAATGACTGCCACTACAGTCCTTCCTATAGAAGAAGTACCGATCAGGACTTCCCCGATTATAACCGAGGCCAGACCCGCTATAATCATCCCGATTCCCATTCCGGCATCAGCAAACTGCTGGTTTTGAGCAACATAGCTCCCGGCAAAAGCAACCAGGCCGTTGGAAATGGCCAGTCCCATTATCTTCATTACTTCTATATTGACACCCTGGCTCTGAATCATCAGTTCATTATCACCGGTCGCCCTCAGGGCCAGTCCGACTTCTGTCAGCAGAAAACGGTATACCAAAAAGCCTATAATTATAACAGTCGCCAGGCTTAAAACCAGTACAGCATAACCTTCCAGGAAAGGAAGCTTCGCAAAATCAGTAAAGATGGTCCTGGTATTTAACAGAGAAATATTGGCCTTACCCATTACCCTCAGGTTAACAGAGTACAGGGCCGTCATTGTAAGGATACCCGATAACAGCGGGGTAATTTTAAACTTCGTATGCAGCACTCCGGTGAAAATTCCGGCAAGCAGACCTCCGGCAAAAGCCGCACCTGTAGCCAGCCAGGGGTTGTAACCGGAAACTATTAAAGTAGCCGCAATGGCAGCTCCCAGAGTGAAGCTGCCATCAACGGATAAGTCAGCATAGTTTAACACACGGAATGTAAGGTAAACACCGATTACCATCACTGCATACATTAATCCCAGCTCAAGAGTACCCGATAATATCTGCCATGACATAATAACACCTCAGTTGCCGATTGTTTCATCCGCTGATTCCGGATTTTGTCGTTTTATTCGATAACTTTTGCAGCCTTACTCATAATATCATCGGGAATTGTTATACCCATCAGGTCAGCATTTTTCTTGTTTACTATGATATCAACATCTTTCTGGCTCTCGATAGGTGTATCCTGGGGCTGGGCGCCGTCAATTATTCTTACAGCCATTTCCCCGGTCTGTTCACCCAGTTTGGCGTAATTGATCCCTATCGTAGCCAGGCCTCCGGCCTCAACAACACTGCTTTCACCGGCTATTATGGGAATCTTGTTCTGGTCAGCACCTGTACTACAGACTGGGCAGCAGACACAACCATGTTGTCTGTGGGTACATAGATAACATCAACCTTGCCGATCAGTGATTGAGCCGCCTGCAGGACATCAGCACTACTGGCCACTGTAGCCTCAGTTATCTCCAGATTGAGTTCTGCAGCCACTTCCTTGGCGATATCAACCTGAACCTGGGAATTAACTTCACCGGCATTGTAAATAATACCAACCTTGGCAGCATCGGGAACAAGGGCCTTCAGCAGGTCAAACTGTTCTTTGATGGGGTTCATATCTGTTGTCCCGGTTACATTTGTGCCCGGCTTATCCATGCTGTTCACAAGTTTTGCAGCCACAGGATCGGTGACAGCAGTAATCAGAATCGGAATGTCTTTGGTAGCGCTGGCCATGGCCTGAGCTGAAGGTGTGGCAATAGCCAGGATCAGGTCAGGCTTATCATTGGCAAACTTCTGGGCAATTGAATTAAGTATGGTCTGGTCACCCTGGGCGTTTTGGTAATCAACTTTCAGGTTCTTTCCTTCTTCATAACCGTTTGCCTTGAGGGCTGCCAGGAAACCTTCCCGCGCTGCATCCAGAGCCGGGTGTTCAACTATCTGGATAATACCCACTTTCACTGTCTTGGCCTCACCCTCAGCACCGGTATTCCCAGCAGGAGCCTTTTCTGTCCCACATCCGGCCAGCCCCAATAAGAGCAGCACACTGAGACAAACAACAAGAATTTTCCTCACTTTAAATTCCTCCTTTTGCACTTTCTCTGAAATTTTTTGACTAAATATAAAAAGCACTCCCGCAGGAGTGCGAACATACCCTTTATAAAAAATTTACTGCCCTGCCGTTCTTCCGTCTGCTCTGCCATTTATGTATTTTTTCACTTTTATTTTATTCTAAGATTATTCAGTCAAACTGTCAACCTGCAAAATAATGCTAATCCACCACCAGTACAGCCGCACCCCTGATTTTGCCGTTTCTCAGGGTATCCAGGGCTTCATTGGCTGCACTCAGGGGGAAAGGCCGGATTTCTGTCCGGATTGGTATCCTGGGTGCCAGAGCCAGGAACTCTTCCCCATCGCGGCGGGTCAGGTTGGCCACTGACTTGACAACACGTTCTCCCCACATTATTTCATAAGGAAAAGATGGGATATCACTCATATGAATCCCGCCACAGACCACAATGCCGCCTTTGGCAACAGCCCGGAGAGCCGCCGGAAGGCAGGACCCGTCAGGTGCGAAAATTATGGCGGCTTCCAGTTCTTCAGGAGGTGACTCACCTGTTTCCCCTGCCCAGACAGCCCCCATGTCCAGGGCAAACTCCCTGGCCTCCCGGTCACCGGGACGGGTAAAGGCATAAACCCTGCGCCCCTGGTAATGGGCCACCTGGGCCACAATGTGAGCAGCGGCGCCAAAACCGTATATGCCAAGGTTTTCTGCATCCCCGGCCATTACCAGGGACCGGTATCCTATCAGCCCGGCGCATAAGAGCGGTGCAGCCTGCAGGTCCGGATACCCGTCAGGAACAGGGAAACAAAACCTGTGGTCAGCAACCGTATATTCCGCAAAACCTCCATTGAGCTGATAGCCGGTAAACCTGGCACCATTACAGAGGTTTTCACGGCCGGAGCGGCAGTAACGGCAGTCATTGCAGCTTGAACCGAGCCACGGTATCCCCACCCGCTGGCCTTTCTTCAGAGTACCCGCATTTGCACCTGTCTCCACCACCGTGCCCACAATCTGGTGGCCCGGAATGAGGGGCAGCACAGGCTCCGTAAGTTCCCCGTCAACAATATGCAGGTCAGTCCGGCAGACCCCGCAGGCATGTACCCTGATAAGCGCCTGGTCCGGTCCCGGCACGGGGATTCCCACCTCAGCAGCCCGCAAAGGCCTTCCGGGAGCATCAAGAATCATCGCAAACATTGGTCACCCTCCAAACATCACTTGCATTTACATCAGTATTTTTCCGTCTTATGTACCTTTCTATATTTATATAAAAATTCCTTTGGATTATGAAGAAACTGCTTTTTATACCATTGTATCTTGCATATGAAAGCCGGATTTTGGTAAAATAGTGGTGTCTGTTACTTTTAAGGAGGTGTCCGTAAATTGGCAAGTAATCCAGTAGTGACCCTGGAAACAGCAAATGACAAGACAATAAAAATAGAGTTGTTTCCAGAAATTGCCCCTAACACGGTAAAAAACTTTATTTCACTGGTAAACAGTGGGTTTTATGACGGGCTTACATTTCACAGGGTTATCCCCGGTTTCATGGTTCAGGGCGGCTGTCCCCAGGGTACCGGGGTGGGTGGTCCCGGTTATTCAATCAAAGGGGAATTCAGCTCCAACAAGCATAGTAATAATTTAAAACATGAAAGAGGAGTAATTTCCATGGCCCGGACCATGGATCCAAACTCTGCAGGTTCGCAGTTTTTTATCATGGTACAGGACTCCCCGCACCTCGACGGAGAGTATGCCGCCTTCGGCAAAGTCACTGAAGGAATGGATGAAGTTGACAGAATTGTCCATTCAGACAGAGATTTCCGGGACAAACCCGTTACCGACCAGATAATTAAAAAGGCAGCTGTGGATACCTTTGGCGTAGATTACGGCGAACCTGACAGAGTATGACAAAGTGGCAGGAACAACCTGCCACTTTCTGATTTGCAGAAATTATATCAACCGGTGCCGTCATGGGTAACCAGGGCCTTATACAGCTCCGGCCTGCGGTCCCGGAAAACACCCCATTCCGTCCTCTCTGCCTGCAGCCTGTCAAGGTCAAATTCTCCTGTCAATACTGTCTCCTCTTCTCTTCCTGCCGCAGCAATCTTTTGGCCCTGGGGTCCTGCTATAAATGAAGAACCATAAAACGTTATTTCAGATTCTTCCACAGTTTCGGTTCCCACCCGGTTTGCCGCAGCCACCGGCACCAGATTGGCGGCCGCGTGCCCCAGCATACAGGTCTGCCAGTGATCACGTGAATCTATAGCCGGGTCACCGGGTTCTGAACCGATGGCTGTCGGGTACAGTAAAATTTCTGCACCCATAAGAGTCATAACCCTGGCCGCTTCGGGAAACCACTGGTCCCAGCAGATGCCCAGGCCTATCCTGCCATAGCGGGTCGGCCATACTTTAAAGCCGGTATCTCCCGGGCTAAAATAAAATTTCTCCTGATACCCCGGCCCGTCAGGAATATGGCTCTTGCGGTAAACGCCCAGAACCGCACCGTCAGCATCAATTACCGCAACTGAGTTAAACAGGGCATTATGCCTCTTTTCATAGAAACTGACCGGTATCACAGCACCCAGTTCCCGGGCTGTCTCACGGAAGCGCTGTACCGCCCGGTTATTTTCCGTTTCTACGGCGTATCTATAATATTCCGGTTTTTGCTTCTGGCAAAAATACGGTGTCTCCAACAACTCCGGAAGCAGGATAATCCGGGCTCCACCTGCTGCCGCCTCCCTGGCCAGCTGCTCTGCCCTGGCGATATTTTCCCCGGTATCCCCGGTGCACCTCATCTGTACAACGGCAACTTTGACCTGGCGCATTTCTTTACCCCCTCCTGTCAGGATGTCCCCCCGGGATGTCCGCTGCCGGCCGCCTTACAGGGCCGCCTGCCAGGGGCATCTGCTGAGTGATACAGTGTACATTACCACCCTCTTTCACTAATGGAAGGCCATCTATGGTGACGATTTCCCGTTCCGGGAACAGGTCTCTTAGAATATTTCGGGCGATATCATCAGTCTCCCGGGATTTCCCGCCAAATACAGGTAAAATGATTCCTCCATTGACAAAATAAAAATTGATATAGCTCAGGGTCAGCCGTTTTCCCATGTAATATTCCGGGTATGGCTGGGGCACCTGAATTATTTCCAGCCGTCTCCCCCGGGCATCAACAGCCTGTCGCAGGATACCGAGGTTCTCCCTGGTTATCTCATAGTTCGGGTCACCCGGATCATTACATACCTGTATAAGCACAACCCCCGGCCGGGCAAAACAGGCAACATTGTCTATGTGGCCGTCTGTCTCATCACCATACAGTCCTTTATTGAGCCAGATAACAGTCTCTATGCCCAGGTACTTTTTCAGTAGGCCAACTATGTCCTCCCTGGTCATCCCCGGATTCCGGTTAGGGTTCAGCAGGCATTCCTGTGTAGTCAGCAGAGTTCCTTCCCCGTCAACATGGATGGACCCCCCTTCAAGGACAATGGGTGCATTAAAAATCCGGATTCGCTCTCTCTCCAGGAGCCTGGGCGGTACGGAATCATCCAGGTCATAAGGCAGGTACCTGCCTCCCCAGGCATTAAACTTCCAGTTGACTCCGGCAATCTGTCCACCGGTTCCGGTCACAAAAGTGGGTCCATTATCCCTAACCCAGGAATCATTATGCTTAATGTCAACCAGTTCCACATCCGGACCACACAGTCCTGCGGCCGCAACCGCATCTTCCGGATTTACCAGCACGGTAACAGGTTCAAACCGTGCTATAGCCCTGACTACCTGAGCATATCCGCGGCATACTTCTGCATAGTTATCAGGCCAGCACATTGATTCCCTTACAGGCCATTCTATTAAAGTTCTCACATGTGCAGCCCACTCCGGAGGCATCCTGTATTTTAATTCTGCCGGATACATGGCACACCTCATTTAGTTATGAATTAATCATATCAGGTTAGCATAGGTTAGCATAATAATGTTACCTTGTGGCACAGCCCGTGTCAAGTATGCAGTAAGTTTAAACTAAAAGACAGGGTGCCCCAATAATGCAACTTCTGAGACACCCTGTCCCTGAAAATCCTGATGAAAAGTGGTTACTTTTTACCTTTTAAGGTTATTGTCCCGTTTTCAGCGACTTCGTGACAATTTAAGCAGCTATTTCCATATTCCCTGTATTTTTCACCTTTCAGATGGTGCCGGTGTAGAATCCGGTCAAATGAGTTTTCACCACTCTGGTGGCAAGTGTAACAGTCATTAAAATCATTTGACTCCACAGCAGGGTGATTTGGTATCTGGCCGACTTCAGTAGGCAGGCTGTAGTCTTTTTCATCACTAATTTTTTTGTGGCAGTCCTGACAGCCCCCCGGAGCCTTATCAACCTGGGCCACTTCTATAGTTTCATATGTTGTGCCTTCGGGGGCAAGACCAGGGACCGGAAGTTCACCTTCTGCCGTCAGCTTATGACAATGGACACAGGACCCTTTATAGTTGGCGACAAAACTGTTTTCACCTTTCTTATAGTGGTGTTTGTGCATAATGGTGCTGAACCCATTTTCCCCCTCCCGGTGGCAGCCTATACAGTCACCGGCAGTATTGCCCTCAACCTGAGGGTGGTTTTCGATCTGCTTCACCTCAGCACTTAGGGAATAATCCTTTTCGTCGCTTACTTTCACATGACAGGTACCACACGCCTCCGGTTTTTCCGCGCTGGATACAAACTCCGCTTCACCTGTCTGCTGTTGTTTATCCTCCTGTTTATCCTGTTGCCCCTGGTCCTGGGCCTGCTGCTGACCTTCAGGCTGGGTTCCCCCTGCACATCCGAATACAAAAAGCGGAACCATTAAAAGCAGTAAACATAGTGTAAACTTATGAAACAGTTTCAATCCAGACACTCCTTTCATTCCCATTGCCCCGCTAGTCTTATTTGTTTCCTTATCACTGACCGCTTATTCATCCGCCTGGCATTCAAACAGTTTTTACACACCGGAACAAATGCAGTCATATAGTATAATTGAAAACAATCTAACATGTTCTGTGTAAAGGTGGTTAATATGGAAACAAAGTATAAAATTCTCCGGACCGGCGAACCTGGGTATGTCCTCAACCTGGCCCGGGACTTAATGAATCTCTATGGATTAAAAGAAGGTGATACCGTTAAACTGAGCTGTGGCTCTGCATCTGTGCCGGCTAAAACCCTTAAATCGGATTCCGGGGAAGCACCGCACACCCCGGAAATCGGCCTCTCAGGCGCTGTCCTGGAATCTCTTAATATTCCGGACGACATTCTCCTGACTGCCCGGTTTGCCGGTAATAATGGACTGAAACTGGGGCCCCTTATCGGAGTCCTCACCTTTGCCAAGCACCTTCCATCGCGTCTGGATTATTACTATAAATATGTGTTTGCCAAAAAAAACAAGGGACTGATTTACGTATTTTCCCGGCAGGACATAGATGTCAACCGCAAAACTATCACGGGTTATTATTATGACTCTGCCGCCAAGGCATGGAAACAACGGTTATTCCCGTTTCCTGATACAGTAATGGACCGCTGTTATCCCAGTTCGAAAAAAGCCCATAACCTCCTTGCAGAAGTTATGGGCCGGGGCAAAATATTTAATAATACTACCCGTATCACAAAAACTGATTTTTTCAAAACTGTTCATAGGGATAGTTTTCTGCAGAAATACCTGCCAACAACGCAGTTGTTAAAATATCCCTCTGACTTGAGTATTTTTATTTTAAAATTCGGCAGGGTTTTCCTGAAACCGGTCGACTCCATGAAGGGTAAGGGAATTGTCATGGTGTCCCAGACCGGCAACGGCCTCGAGTGCAGGTTTAACTCAGACGGAAAGGATACCATCCGAACCGTTACCTCTTACACTGAAATCCCGGAAATTCTCCTGGCCGCTGCCGGAGGCAAAAAACATTATATAATGCAGCAGGCTGTTGACTGTATGGAATACGGCGGAGGCCCCTTTTCTTTCCGCACCTGTCCCATGAAGAATGAAAGCAACAGATGGATACTGCCGGGGATGGTTGTAATAGGAACTATGGGGAAAAGCCATGTAACCAATTATGCCTCCGGAGGCAGGCGTATCCCCCTGAAAGACCTGTTCAAAACTATATTACCCCTTCTCCCGTATACCAAAGATGAATTTATGCTGCTGCTGGAAGAAATCACCCTGAAAACAGCCTCACTGCTGGACAAAAGTTTCGGTCCTTTAGGTGAATTGGGAGTAGATATAATTCTCGACCGCCAGGGCAAACCATGGCTGCTGGAAGCAAACGCCAATCCGGCCAGAACTCCGGCATTTATCCAAACTGAGTACCCGCTGTGGCGGAAACAGGTATATGAATACATAGTAGGTTATGCCAACTACCTCGCCGGCTTCGGGAGTCAGGACACCTGAACAGGCAAAAAAAATCTCCCCTGAAGGAGAAATAAAAGTGAAAAAGTTTAGCTTAAGGTAAGAATACCACAATTTGGAGTGATTTACAATATTCAATTGGGAAAAATTACTTATCTTACAGGGACAACATTGGCCGCCTGAGGGCCACGGTTGCCTTCAACAATATCAAATTCAACGTCCTGCCCTTCTTCCAGGGTTTTAAACCCTTCGCTCTGGATAGCTGAGAAGTGGACGAAAACATCTCCTCCTTCATTGCTCTCAATAAAGCCAAAACCTTTTTCCGGATTGAACCACTTTACTTTTCCTTGCATCAATACAGGCCTCCCTTAAATCTTTGTTACAATTTGACACTTATATTATTAACATAAAAATATTAATTATTCGGAATTAATTACACCAGAGGATACATAATACAAATAAATGCTCTTAATGGAGGTTATCACATGATTAAGGATATTGTAGTTCCGGGGGTCCTGCTGGGCTTATTGGCAGATACGGTCAAGCTGGCAGTCAATTATGTTTTTTACCTGCTCGGTTTTACTTCAGTTGTATTTTGGCAGATTACCGCAGCACGCTTCCTGGATAAGGAAGAATTGACCACACCCTGGGCATACCTGATTGGAGGGGTTGCTGATATCACTGTTTCAGCAGGATTGGGCATAGTGTTTATTTACATCATCCATCTACTGGGAAACAGGGCTCTGTCCATAAAGGGTATTGGCTTTGGCCTGGCTGTTTGGGTAGGGCTTTTTGGCACACTGCTGGGGCAGTCGGTACAAGGCAAAATCCCCCATAATGCCCCGGCTATCATGGTAACTATGGTTGCTCATTTTTTCTTTGGTCTGGCACTGGCGTTTTTCACTCATCTTTTGGGTTACTCCAGGCAGATTGCCGCAGAAAATAAAGACAAGCCTAAAATGGCAAGAGGCCTGAATTTCAGGCTGGCCTCATTACCGGCAAAAAAACCCCAAAAGGTGATCAAAAAACTGCGCAAGCCTCACAAGTTGTAATGACATTAATGTGGCGGTATTTACCTGATACTTTGGCAGATACCGCCGTTTGTTGGCATAACTCTTTAAACCAATTGATTATCCTTCCCCCAGCATCCGGGCCAGGTCAGCTTTGGCATCACCACTGATTAACTGCAGGCCAAAGGTTTTCTGGAGCACCTCAACCACTCCCGGTGACAAAAACTCAGGCGCCTTGGGCCCAATGGTAATGTTGCGGACATTCAGGCTCAGGAGGCCCAGCAAGATAGCTACAGCCTTTTGCTCAAACCATGACAGTACAATACTCAGGGGCAGGTCATTGACCGTACAGTCAAAGGCCTCTGCCAGGGCCAGGGCTATTTTGGTGGCTGAACCGGAATTGTTACACTGTCCCAGGTCTATATAACGGGGAATTTCGGTCCCTTCAATATTACCATAGTCAATATCATTAAACCTGAACTTTCCGCAGGAGGTGGTTATAATTACACAATCCTTCGGAATTGATACAGCCAGCTCCCGGAAGTAATCCCGGCCCCTGGTAGGTGCATCACATCCCGCAACCACAAAAAATCTCCTGATTTTGCCGGCCTTTACCGCATCCACAATAAGCGGCGCCATAGGAAGAACACTCTGATGATGATAACCGGTAATTAAAGTCTCCTGAGAATCAATATTTGCTGCCGGCAGTGACAGCGCCTTTTCAATTACCGGGGAAAAATCCCGCTCTTTGATTTTCTGAGCGCCTTCAACCCCGGCAACCAGGTAAGTAAACATGCGATCCCCATAGGTCTTGTTTTTGATTGGCATCACACAATTGGTAGTAGCAAGAATTGCCCCCGGGAAACGCTCAAAAACCTCTCTCTGGTCATACCAGGCTTTACCTATATTACCCTTTAAGTGCTTATACTTGTTAAGTTCGGGATAACCATGAGCCGGGAGCATTTCAGAGTGAGTATATATGTTGATACCCTTACCTTCAGTTTGTTTCAGCAGTTCCTTCAGTGCCAGCAGGTCATGACCGGTAACCAGGATGCAGTGTCCTTCAATCTTGTTGTTGGTCACCTTAACCGGGTTGGGGACCCCCAATTCAGTTGTATGTGCTTTGTCCAACAGGTCCAGTACCTTGACCGTAGCCGTACCCACCTTAAGACACATGTCGATATGCTCCCGGAGATTAAAGTTGGCATTGGTCAGAGTTAAAAACAGCGCTTCATGGGTAATGGCATTAACATCAGGGTCTTCATATCCCAGCTCCCTGGCATGTACTGCATATGCCGCAACACCCTTAAGACCAAAGATTATAGTATCCTGCAAACTGGCCAGGTCAGGGTCTTTTCCACATACCCCCACCTGGGTACATCCACCCACAGGAGTATACTCACACTGGTGGCAATGCATTTTCTTTGCCGGGGGCTCCGGTTTTCGCTGGGCCTTCTCGTCACCAAAAATTCTTTCAAAAAATCCTGCCACTTCAAATTACACCATCCTTGTTTTTTTGTTTTATTATTCTCAAAAACTGCCTCAGGATATTCTCTGCGCGAAACTGCATCTTCTGACAGTCCGGTACGGAAAAATAAAGCCCCGACAAAAAAACTGCCCGGAAAAATTCCAGGCAGTTTTTCAGAAGAGCTGTTTTTATTCACTCGTTTCCCGTCCCATTTCTTTCAGAACCTCATTTAAGAAATCAATTTGCACAAAATCATCCAGTGTCTTGCCTTCAACCACACCTTTTTTATCCATAAATTCAAATACCCCGGTGACAAAATCCATATTGGGGTCATATGTTATTTCAGCTTCCTGCCACTTCTGCTCATAGAATTCCGGGGTATGTACCTTTAGGATATCCGTCATGTCGGCACTCATTTCCTCAAAATAATTAAGGAAGACCTCACGGTTTATCGCAGGTATTTTGGCAATCTCTTCCTGCGCTTTATCGGTAGCCATAATATGGGTTTTTAGCACTTCTTTCACCAGTTCAGGCTCATTTTTTATAATGTCCTTTCTGGCTACCAGCCAACTGCGCGGCTGTTTTTCACCGAACATTCCGTCCGGATTCAGGGACATCATAATTTTGCTGCCGGGAACTTTGCTCAGGGCAGTCTCAAAATTCATCGGGTCATAAATGATGATGGCATCATATTTGCCTGCAGCGAAGTTTTCCAGCTCTTTCATCACGATATCATCATATACAACCTCAACACTGCCGCCTGCACTGGTGGTCGCTAACCCCACCGTAGAAAGTATTTCATTAAACTGGTATTCATCAGAGTACCTCTGGTTAGCCAGCCCAACCTTTTTACCGTCCAGGTCTTTAAGTGATTTTATCTCCGGCCTGGTAATTAATACTGTTGTATTGGTATTAATACTGCCGGCAATTATCGTGTACTTGTTGCTCCCGCCAAACCTGGAGGTTTCTGTGATGTATGTCGCAAAATTGGCGGTGGGGATATACACAAAGTCAGGAGCATTCTTCTCCCCGTCCATCATTGGCCAGATCTTGTCCAAACTCCTGGTAGAAACAAACTCAACTTTTTTCCCCAGTTTTTGCAGCTGATTTTCAAATATTTTTGCCTCCCGGTTGATTAAAGCCTGGGGAGCAGCCTGGGGCATGACTATATACGCAAACCTCACCATATCCTTTTTAACATAAGGTTTTGGAGACCCGGATTCTCCGTTTTCTGAAACAGATGCATTACTTCTGGAATCTTTTGCCCCCTGCTCACCACCACATCCGGCAACCAGAGACAGCATGAGCACAAACACTGTCATTAATACTATTGCCCTCTTCAACACCTTTTTTCATCTCCCCCAACTAAAATTAGTGCCACTGGTTCTGCAACAATTTCCAACCCATCCCCAACGACACTAATTAGTATTTCTATTTAATTCCACAAATTCCTCTTTTTTATATGGATCAATTTTGGCCCCAGACCTGTCTCATCTAAAATTGATTTTGATGTAAACCACCTCAGGATGATTTCCAATCCGCAGCGGAGGTCCCCATGTGCCATAACCGGAGGACACTACCAGGTGATAATCGTCTCTTTTAAGCAAACCCCAATCCAGTTCAAATATTTTTCCTGTTATCAGTTGGCTGGGAAATACCTGGCCCCTGTGGGTGTGCCCGGATAACTGCAGGTCAACGGCGTTTTCCTGAGCGGCCTCCAGGTCAATGGGCTGGTGATCCAGTAAGATTATGGGATAAGATGGGTCCACTCCGTTCATTATCTCGCCAAGCTCTATACGGCTGCGGCTCCCGTGTCCCGGGTCATCCCGTCCGATTACATAAAAACTGTCCCCGGGTTTAATATAACTGTCTCTTAGTATAGTTATCCCGGCCTCTTCAAAATAAGCCACCACCTTATTGTCATTTCGCAGGGCACGGTCATGGTTTCCGGGAACTGCAGCCTTCCCGTATCTGGCATCCATCTGTTTAAATAAAGCCACGAGTTTTCGGGCTTCTGCTTCTGTGGGCGCCCCTTCGATAATGTCCCCGGCAAACAGGATAAGGTCCGGTTTCAGTTCATTAATGATGCTGACCATGCTTTCAAGTCGTTGGGCATCAATAATTGTTCCATAATGGATATCTGAAACCATGGCAATCTTAAGTTCTGACAGGGAACCTGCCTGTTTGTCAAGTTTAAGGTCATACTTTGTAACAACGGGATTTCGCGCATTCCAGGTACCATAAGCAAGAATGGCGGTTACTACTGCCAGGACTGCAACACCCAATATTACGGGAGTCCTCTCATTTTCCTTTATCTTCCCGGGAATGCAGCCGATAAATTTATCAGTAAGCCTGAAGAAATCTATCAGCAAAAGAAACATAAATATATATACGACCGCTATCATTGAATAGCCGCCCCAGATGTTTAACCAAACACCGCCGGCGGCAGGCAGAAGGTCCTCACCCATTTCGGCAATGGGAAAGGCAAAAACCGTTAATCCCAAAACCACCCAATATATTCTCCGGAGTACGGGTGAAACAGATTTGCCAAACGCAGTCCAGCCCCTGCGGCCAATATAAATACTCATTAAACAATATATTCCTAAAAAAGCTGTAGATATTATTCCCCACATATTTGCTCCTTTTTCCGTTACAACGACTGCTTAAGGAAACTATTAGCTGTCTGTTTTTAGATGTCAGGGTTATCAGAATGCTCAAGAATACGGTGATACTCATTACCGGTCACTTCCTGAGCCAATAACCGGCACACATTTACCTCTTCAAAATTTTCTTTCAGCAGCATGACCACATCCGGATCCAGCTTATGCTTATCTGCCATCTTCCGCAGAACCTGCAAAGCACTTTTTTTATCCATTCCTGCCCTGTATGGCCTGTCTTCGGTGACAGCCGTGAATACATCGGCAACTGCCACAATGCGTGACCCCATACACAATTCGGATTCGCCCAGGTGGAATGGATAGCCTCCCCCGTCCAGACATTCATGGTGAAATGAAGCCCACGAGTTTATTTTCTCAAAACCATTTATCTGTTCTAATATGCGATATGTATAATAAGTGTGACTCTTAATTATCTGAAACTCTTCATCAGACAGTCCCGACGGTTTATTAATAATATCAACAGGAACGGCCAGTTTACCTAAGTCATGCAGGTAACCTGCAACTTTCATCATTTTACGGTCACGTTCAGAAAATGCAGCCAATTGTGCTAACTTTTCCGCACTTGCAGCCACACCGCTGGAGTGATTGGCCGTGAATTTACATCTAAAGTCGATAATCTGGCTGAAAATATTAGCCAAATCAATAATGGCATCCAGGTCCAGGAGGACAGTCTGAAATTCGAGGCGATTTTTTAAAATAGTATGAATAGAATTGGAGACAGAGTCAAGCCAGAAATATTCCTTATCTGCCAAGCTTTTAAAGGCTTCAATTGCATCAGGGTGAAACATTATTTCGGACTGATTGACAATCTGCTCTCTGATGTTGCCAACCTGGCTTAAAACCTGATGGTCCTTATGAATCAAAACAGAGATCCTGTCTGCTAGATGCAGAATATGGCTTTCAATCGGTACCTCGTGGCCTCTAAACTCTTTTCCCTCACCATAATTCCACCAAACATGGTGGAACCGGATAAATTCCGCTATTTTGGAGAAATGCGGAAAAGCCTTCATCAGATGATAACCGGTTTCTGCATGCTGGTAAGGATTCTCTACTTCAAAATGAAGCGCCTCAAGCCTTTCTCTGATTGATAATGCTCCTATGTCGTGTAAAGCGCCGGCCAAAACCGTCTGCCTGATATTTTCAATTGATAATCCCATCTCCGTACCCAGGCGCAGCGAAAAATACGCCACCATCTTATGATGGTTTACCAGTACCGGGCTCACCAGGTCAGCAGCTTCAGATAAAGCCGTTACCAATTCAAACAGGGAAACAGAAGGCTCTTTTTTCAAATCAATTCCACCTTTATATCAAATTTACCAGGTAAATTGAATAATTCACTTTTTCGACAATATAGGAACTTTATCCTGCAAATAATTTAGGAACACCTGGCCAAAAGCGAGGCTGCTGTTTCCTCAGCAACAGGGCGGCCCAGCAAAAACCCCTGAACAATATCACAATTGTTTCTCCTCAAATAACTGTATTGCTCTTCTGTTTCCACACCTTCGGCAACAACATTCAAACCCATTGTGTGGCCTATCTGAATAATTAGCCCCATTATTGATTTGTTATCCCTTGAACCGGCGATATTATCAATAAACAGTTTATCGATCTTTAAAGTATTAATAGGCAGCTGCTCCAGATTGGTTAAAGATGAATATCCTTTTCCAAAATCATCAAGAGCTATATTTACTCCTATTTTTCTTAACTGATTCAGTCTTTCATTAATTTCATAAAATGTTTCCATAAATATTGATTCCGTAATTTCAATTTCAAGGCATGCCGGAGGTATCCCTGCTTCCTCCAGGGTCTCGGAGACCGTTTTTACGAAACTGTCCTGCTGTAATTGGCGGACCGAAATGTTAACAGAAACACGGCAGTCCGTATAACCCTTTTTGTGCAGTTTTTTAATGAATGAGCAGGCATTTTTTAAAACCCATTCACCGATGGGAACAATCAGTCCCGTTTCCTCTGCGATCTTGATAAACTTGTCAGGAAGTAACAGGCCAAGATTCCTGCTGTCCCACCTGATAAGAGCCTCAAAACCGGTTATTTTACGTGTTTGCATATCCACCTGAGGCTGATAATAAAGTACAAATTCCCCGTTGCTTAGGGCAGTTTTTAAATTCTTCTCTGTGTTAATTCGGTCAACAATCGCCTGATTCATTGCCTGATTAAATAAAACAAATTTGTTTTTACCCAAATACTTGGCCTGATACGTCGCTGTATCGGCATTTTTCAATAACTCACCGATATCTCTGCCATGGTCAGGAAACAGTGCAATCCCAATGCTTGCCGAAATGTTCAGGGTGTTTTCATCTATATAAAACGGCCTCCTGATCCCTTCCAAAATATCCTCAGCAAATGACTCCACTACACTTATATCCCGGGTATTTACCAAAAAGAAAATAAATTCATCACCACTAAGCCGGAACAGCTTACGTTTCTCATCCGCAAGATCCAGTAATCTGTCAGCAAATTGCACTATAAACCGGTCCCCAAATGAATGTCCCAGGGTGTCATTTATATCCTTGAAGTTATCGGTATCTATGTATAATAAAGCCCCCTTTATATTATCAGCAGAAAGACCGTCAACAACCTCACTGAATTTTTCATAAAAATTGACCCTGTTGGGCAGTCCTGTCAGGGCATCGTGGTAGGCAAGGTAATGAAGCTTCTTCTGACTGGATAAGACCTCCTGCATCGCCCGGTTAATCAGGTAATAAAGCAGAATACCCGTTATTGCTACATAAGCCCAACCCTTGTATAAACTGATTTTGGAAATTGTCTCCTCATCAGCCCCTATTTGCCACAGGAACCCATCGGAAAACTTTATCCATAATACGCCAAATAGCATATATATTGCTGTTATCTTAATTTGTTCATGATTGGACTTTATTTTTTTAGATTCCATAACAGATACACACTCCAAACGTGTTTAGACCGTGCCTGAGTTTAAATAATTTCTTTCTGTAAACTTTTGTATAATTCCTTTAAAATTGTATAATTTTTTACATATTTCGACTAATTAATGCTCGGGATCAGATTTTCGCTGCCTGCTAACTTCATTACCAATGGAGAAGGGGCCAACTCATTAGGTATGAGTCAGCCCCATTAACATATAGGTCCACTGCCGGTTCGCATCTTACAGCTATTTTGCAGGTCACAGAAATCACAATGGGATTTCCCCTTGAAATCCGGCAGCTTACTGCCTGCCCCAATTACCATGGCAATTGATTTGCGGGGCAAAATCAAATTTGACTCCGTCAGTTTCAAACCAACCTGCTCCGGTCTCAGAATCCCAAAAATGGTCCGCATATCTTCCATTGCCCTCCAGTATGAGTGCCCGGGTCCCATGGGAAATGTGGTTTCCAGACCACTTCTGTGATACTTTTCTTCAAGTTTCGCCAAAGCCGCTATAGCGCTTTTGGCGATATAGGCTGTACCAACAGCATCGGAAATGAAGGCTTCCATTATTTCCCCGGCCTTGCTGTATTCGGCGGTACGGTTATCCATGGCGCTCCCAATAGTCACCGTAAACAAAATTAACTTTTCCGCAGTTCCGGCCGTCCTGACCAAAAGCCTGCTGGTTAACTTCTGTCCATTTTCCAGAATAACCTCTTCCTGCCCAAAATCCTTTACTGCCACCTCACACCAGACAGCAACCGGGGAGACCAAAGACTCTGCTTCTGCCATGATCTGCCGGTGTAATTCAACGATCCCCGGGCGGGGCGGGCGTCTGCTGTAATCAGCTCCCTCCGCCTGAAAAACCTCCTCCAAAGTTACCTCCGGCAACTCAAGTTCCCATACTACCGACTCTTTCATCTTCTCACTTCTTTCTTCTTTAGTTTTTATCCTGAATCGTGAAATACGTGCATTCACCAAAAATACTGTTGAATTTAGGATAACTGCCCAATTCAACAAACTCTACGTCACCGGCTATATCCCCTGCTTTCCGGTATTCGTCAGAAGAAAGTAGGGCAAGACGTGCCCCAGTCCCTGCTGCATTTCCTATCATCCTGATTTTCCCTTCCAGTTCCATGGGAATCAGACCTAACACACATGCACTGTGCGGGTTTAAATAATTGCCAAAGGCGCCGGCCAGGAGTACCTCTTTAATGTCCCCGGTCCCGATGCCAAGTTTGTCTATCAGTACTTTTACTCCTGCAGCCATAGCGCCTTTGGCTAACTGGAGTTCCCGAATATCACTCTGGGTACACGTGATTGGTCTGCCATGGCCGGTTTTGCCTGCAGGTACAAGTAAAAATGCCGGTTGCCCCCCGTGCTCAATGATATGGTTGGCAAACCTTTTGCCTGCAGGATTAGTCAGTTTATCCGGATTCAGAATCCTGCCCCGCTTATCAATGATCCCCAATTCTACCAGACCCGCCACCGTATCCAGCAGAGCTGAACCGCAGATACCCAGGGGGGCGCCCCCTCCGATAACGGAATATTCAAGCTGCCGGGCAAAATGAACGTGGTCGATGGCGCCATCTGCCCCTCTCATCCCACTGCTTATCTGGGCGCCTTCAAAAGCAGGTCCGGCGGCGGCGGAACAGGCGACAATCCCAGCTTTGGAACCAATAGCAATTTCCCCGTTGGTACCGATGTCTATAATCAGTTTGATATCCTCACTCTGTTCCAGCTCAGCAGCCAGTAAGACTGCCGTGGTATCTGCCCCGACGAAACCGGCTATATTAGGCAGCACAAATATCCGGCCGGCCGGATTAATTTCAATACACAATTCCTCTGCCGCTGCCACTACCGGCTCCCCGGTGGCAGGAACATAAGGGGCAGCAGCTATGTTTTCCGGGGTTATCCCCAGGAACAGGTGATGCATACAGGTATTAGCCGCAATGGAAACCCCGTAGATATTACTGCGGCTTACCCCGGCTTCTCCGGATGCCTTCCCAATAAGCATGTTGATAGCATCTATGACAGTTTTGTGCAGCTTATCAAGCCCGTCTTCATTCTGTGCTGCGAAGTTTACCCGTGAGATAACATCTGCCCCGAACCTGGTCTGAGGGTTAAGGGTTGACGCAACACCCAGTATTTCCCCGGAACAGAGATTCAGTAAATACCCAACTATAGTAGTTGTCCCTATATCAAAAGCCATTCCCAGCATTTTTTCTGACGTATCCTGTGCTTCGATTCCCAGTACTTCATTGCCATCTGTAACCAAGGTAATTCTGTGCCCTGCCTCCCTTATGACGGCAGGGATCTGGCGCAATACTCTGATGGGAACCGTCAGGTCATTATATTCGCAGCCATTTTTACGCAGGGTATCTTTTATGCGGCGCCAGTCTGAACGCTGATCGTGGATTGCAGGCTTTTCAATATTAATAAATATTTTGTTCAGGTGTGGTTTTATATTGAAAGGTCTTTCTTCAGAAGCCAGCAAAATGTTGTGCTGAAGCTTTTTGTCACCCTCTGTTACCACAACCATATCGTTTTGGACTTTGGTCAGGCAAGCCAGGCGTACCCCGTCCTCTATTTCCCCGGCATTAAGAATTTCCTTTTCTCTAGCGGTAGGCGGGTTCAGGCCATGAGAAATTTTTAATCGGCATTTGCCGCACCTGCCCATGCCGCCACAGGGAAAGTCATGCTCAACCCCGGCATCATTCATTACCTCCATAAGGTCGGTGCCCGCCAAAACTTCTACTTCCCTCGTTTCCGGCTGAAATATCACTTTATAATGTTCCATAAGCACTATCCCCCTTAAGTGTTGCATCACATCACCTTATACTTACATGTGTATACATGCAAAGGTGTTTATACCCCTTAAGCCGTTGTATCATTACAGCAAACAAATTTTAAACAATAAAGCTGCATCAGGTAATGATACAGCTCGGAAAAATACGGATTTCGGTACTTATTCAGTGATGCCCTGTAATTTAATGTAATCTCCCCTGTAATAGGTAATCCCGAGACCCATCGGCTTGTTTTCGTTATTATATAACTTTTGCTCCACGACTAAAATAGCAACATTATCATATATATCAAGATACCTTTTAATTTCTTCATCCGGTGTTTGGGCATAAATGGTCAGTTCCTTTTTTAACGCAAAAATAGGCGTGCTTTTTGACATCATCTCAGGAAATGTGGCATGTTCAATCTCCTTCTCAACAATAGGCATTCCCTTTTGATAAAGCAGATATTTGACATCATAAGCCACCGGATCCCCGTCAGTGAAAAATAACCTGCGGATCATAATAACATTTTTGTTTCTGGTTATCTGCAAGCTGTTGGCCAGTTTTTCGTCAGGAACCACAATATTCACTTCGAGAAGCTGTGTTTTATCAACAGTGTTGATGGAGTTGCTCATCTCATTATATTGAATGATATATTTATCATAGTCAGGTTTTTGTACAAAATTCCCCTTACCCGGAATTGAATAAATATACCCTTCATTAACCAGAATGGCTAATCCCTTCCTGACAGTCATCCGGCTGGCGCCGTATTCCTTGCATAAAGCTGTTTCAGAACTTATGGCATCTCCCGGTTTTAATTCAGCACTGTTTATCTTTTTCTTGATATCTTCAACTATTTTGAGATAAACCGGGCTAATCATCTGCACGAACTTCCTTTCCCCCGGCAGAGCCGATCCAGTCTCTGCACCGTTTCACCCCTGATGAAGCATCGTTTGCATAGCTGTCGGCGCCGATAAACCTGCAGGCATCTTCAGTCAGGTGGTTACCCCCTGCAATAATCCTGACACTGTCTCTCAGCCCCGCCCGGGTTATCGCCTCAACGACCTCTCTCATGGCCTCAATAGTGTTTGTTAAGACACCGCTTAGTCCCAGAATATCGGGTTTGTTCTCGACAACTCTGGATACAAACAGTTCCTTGGGGACATCAACGCCAATATCAATTACTTCGAATCCATTAGCCTCTGCCATGCTCCGGAAAATTTCCTTGCCAATATCATGGATATCACCCTTAACTGTCCCAATCAGTATCTTGCCTATCCTTTTGGAATAACTGCGCTGAAAGTGAGCCGCCATTTTTTCCAGTTTCAAAACATCCTTAAAGATCAGTCCGGCCATAATAAGGTCAGCAATGAAGTATTCTTTACTTTCATACAGCTGTCCTACCCTGTTCATCCCCTCGTCTATCAGCTCCAAAAGGCGCAGTGGCTGAATACCGGCATCCAGCGCCTGGCTGGCCAAGCTGATGACACCTTCTTCATCCAGTTGTTCTACAAGGTCAATTATTGTACCTTCCATTTTTTTCAGGTCTTCCATTTTACCCTCCAACATTACGATATTATTGGGTTTTTAAGTTATAAAATTACCCTGAGATTACCAGATGGTGGTATATACAGCAATATACCATTGCTTATATATTATAGCCGGTAATTATTCCTGTCAATAAGCCCTCATTTTTAAAACTCATAAAAGGTGGTTCAAGACTTAGCCCGGGCCTTAGCTTAGGCCTTAGCCCGGGCCTTGACACCCAGTTCGGGGAGGAACAATATTACAATAGCGACTAATAAAAAGCATAAGCTGCCCAGGGCAAAAAACAGGTTGTAGTTATGGCCCGCTATTGGAGTCAGTATAAAGGATGGTATAAATACTGCGCCAATAACCTGTAGAGTCCCGATAATTCCTCCGGCGCTTCCGGCATATACAGGACCTATTTCAGGCAGCAGCATTGGAAATGACATCAGCAGGGGTGAACACATACCGGATAAGATACCAAAAAGAAAGAGAAGCACAGACATGCTTGTTCCCTGAGGTAAAACCCAGGCTGCATATCCCGTAGCAGCACCCGCTGCTGCAACCGGAATTAAAAAACCTTTGATCCTCCCCATCCGGCCAGACAGGACCGGACCAATTATGCTGCCGACAATTGTCCCAAAGGTGACTAAAGATGCCAGAAAACCGGCACTTACAGGGCCTATCCCTTTTGCCTCGTTCAGGGCATTGGACAAAAAGCCGGAGAAGGCCATAGAGTTTCCCATAAAAAACAGCAGGGCAAGGCCAACTAACCAGACATTTCTGCTCCTTGCAGCTACTCCGATATATCTGGTAACCGGCATAACAGGTAAATCTGGCGCGCCGTGGGGTTTAGGTTTTATCAGGATAATCCACAAAGCCCATACCAATGCCATTAGAATACCCGCAGTAACAAAAGCGCTCCTGGTTGTGGGAAAAAGGGCGGAAGTGGCCAAAGCAGCAGTAACCCCTACTCCCATAGCAGATAAATAGATGCCCATGGCAGTCCCCATTTGTTCTTTGGGAAACCATGCACCCAACAGCTTGGATACATTTGCATTTAAAAAGCCCGGACTGATACCTGCCAGAAACATCAGGAAAAATAAATCCCAAAAGCCGACAGCCGCATAACGAAAAAAGACACCGGCTGTAGAGAAAATAAATCCTATGGCAACAACCTGCTTTACACCAAATTTATCAGCCAGGGCCCCGGCCGCGAAGCTGAAACAAACACCTGCCAGCATAGGGGCAGTTAAAACAAGGGAAAACTGTGCAGGGGTCAGTTTAAATTCCGGGATTATCTTATATGCTAACCCAGCTATCTGAAACTGTGCCGCCAGCCCTACAAATAAAGAGCACCACATTATAAACAGGATGACCCAACGGTAAGGTGATATAACCGGTGTTGCATTGTCAGTCATGATTTCCCCTCCTGCTGCCAGAAATAAGCGGAGAGAGTTATGCTCTCTCCGCCTATTTGATTTGTTGATTTTTTGATTTGTTGTTTTATGATCTTTTTACGGCGTTACGCACAAAGGAACATAATAAAGTTAAACAGCATTTCCTCATAGGACTGCATTTTGGGAGCCATTGCCTCTTCCTGCTTCTCAGTAATGTCAGGGTTCTCACCCTTATATTCCTCCCAGGTCTTATAATACTTTGAATTCACTAAAGACCCCTCCTTTTAGTAATTGGCTTAATAATTGGTGTTTTCGGCCACGTAGTCAAGCACTGCCTTGGTATTTTCCACATTAGCGCTGTCCAGGGTAATTATAACCTTGTCAAAGCTGAAGTAATACCCGCCACCCGGGGCCAGGACATCAATAAGCTCCTTGGCCTTATCGATACACTGCTGCTTTGTCCCGGTCTTTAGTAATGAAACGGGATAGAAACCACCGATGATATGCTTTTTGCCGAGTTTCTCCTTCACCAGTTTAGGGTCACCATACTCAAAGCACATGATAGTCCCTTCAGGCAGTTCAGCCAAATAATCAATGAAACGCATCCAGTCATTCTCAACAAACAGGAATGACCTCATTCCATTTGCCTTCAAACCTTCGACAGTCTTCTTGAAGCTTGGCCAGTAGAGTCTCTCAAAATCCTTACCTCTCAGGTAAGGAGCCATATGCAGCGGAATAAATGTGGCATTGTAAGGTGACGGGTTTGGCGGAGTCCCCATCTTGATCATTAATGGGGTAGCAGCTTCAGCGGCTGCTTCCACTTTATCGGGAACCCTTCTTACGTCAATGGAAATGTTCTTAAATCCTCTTAGCTGGTCAGAAATGATATCAAATGGCGCCTCACAAAATCCGGAGTAAAAGTTCACATAACCATAACCGGATTTTTGGATAAGATTGCCGTATATCCTGCCCAGGTTAGCCATTTCATCAGTATATGCTTTGAATGCCTTTGCCATCACCATTGATTTGGTGGTCGAATCTGTATCAAGGTTTGAATACAGTTTTGGCAATACTCTTTCCACAATACAGTCAAAAGGTGAGGCGATGAAAGCATCATAGTCTTCCAGAGCAAGCCCTTCCACCTCAGGGTGCTGGATAAAACCATTTGATCCCATGACAAAGTTCCTTGAACCTAAAATTTTATAAAAAGAGGGTAATCTGAAGGCCGAAACCGGCAGCAGGTCTGAGTAAAAATCCTGGCATGTTTTTTCAAATATCGGTTCAAGCGCATCGGTATCCCATTGGGCCTCTGTCAAATCCCTGCCGGCATACTGAATGGCAAATTCATGAGCAAAAGCAGCGCTTATAGGAACTCTTTTGGGGACCCTGCCATCAATTAAATCATGAAACAGCTGAGTTCTCTCCTGAGATAAAGCCAGCACATCTGTCATTCTATTTCACCCACCCTTGACATTGTTTAACACCTTCGGCAGCGTTGGTTGTAAAGGCATCCGCCCCAATCTGCTTACAGGCTTCCTCAGTTACAGGGTTTCCGCCGATTATAATTTTTATGTCATTACGCAGTCCGGCTGCTGTAAGTGCATCCACAGTTGCTTTCATAGAGTCCAGGGCCAGTGTAAGCACACCACTCATGCCAATTATTTGTGGCTTGATTTCCCTGACTTTTTCCACAAAATCACCGGGAGGTACGTCAATGCCCAGGTCATGTACTTCAAACCCGGCTGCATCTACCATGCTGGCGAAAATGTTCTTACCGATATCATGAAGGTCACCCTTCACTGTTCCCAGGACAATGGTGCCGATTTTCTTGGAATTGTCCCCACTGATAACCGGCTTAAGGATATCGATTGCCTGGTTAAGCAGTTCACCGGCGAAAATCAGGTCACCAACAAAATACTCATTTTTTTCAAACAGTTCACCTACAATGGCCATCCCCTGCTGGCAGGCATTAACTACACTATATGCCTCTTCACCGCTGGGATTTTCGGCAACAAATGCTTCCAGAATTTGTACTACTGCGGTCTCGTCCAGGTCTCCTACTGCCTGTGTTAAAGCATTTAAATCTAACATCTTTTCATCCCCCTCATTAATTTGTTATATTTGAAAACATCCTGGTATAAACAGACACGAACCAGTGCAGCATCTAGTCAACCCTAACCGGGCCTATTTTGTTTTTACGATATGCATTGGAGAAGTTTCTGCAAAACCTGTCACGGCCAAGCAGGGCTTCTGTTGCCAGAAGTGTTGTATACATATCCCTGTTGCAGGGGTCCATAATTGCAGAATCCATACCCACAAAAGCTGCTATGGTCAGAAAGTGTTGGTTTACGATTTTCCTTAATGGCATTCCGAAGGAAATGTTGCTTAAGCCTGAAGTTACTTTGATAGTTGGGTAAAGAGACTTAATTGTGTTTAATGACTCAACAAAATTTAACAGTGACCGGTTATCTGCAGACAGGGCCATTACCAGTGGGTCAACATGGATTCTGCCAGGGGTTATATCGTACTTGGCCGCTTTTTCCACGAGTACTTTTGTAATTTCCACTCTGGTCTGCACGTCAGATGGGATTCCTCTGTTGTCACAGGTTAGTGCTATGACCTGCCAATCAGTTCCCTGGATCACGGGGTAGATTATCTCACATTTTTCGCCTTCTTCAGATACTGAATTGATAAGGCCCGGCTTTTTCGCATATTTGAAGACCTGCTCAATGACCCTCGGATTTGGGCTGTCAATACAAAGGGGCGTATCAACCGCATCCTGGACAATATTCATCAGCCA
Organism: Thermincola carboxydiphila; assembly: GCA_016841325.1. GTDB lineage: Bacteria > Bacillota > Thermincolia > Thermincolales > UBA2595 > Phosphitispora. The sequence goes on along the minus strand of JAENZJ010000001.1, from coordinate 283,893 downwards.
TACCAGGGTTTCTGCTTCAATTTCCGGCTTTGTACTTGCACAGATGTCAAGATAGTGAGCGCCGGCCTCAGTTTGTCTGATGGCTAAATCCCGAATATAGGCTTCATCTTTTTCCTGAATCGCTTTTTTAACACCGGGGATTGTCCCATTGATTTTTTCGCCAATAATAATCAAGCCAATTATCCCTCCCTCACTATGTTATTTTTGCGATATTTACTTGTATATACAAGTATGTTCATGTATATTTTATCATAACTGCAATAAATGTCAACATTTTATGAACAGCTTATAGGAGGCAAAATTGTTATCCCTTGCCTTATATACGGGAACCGAAAATACCTTGAGGCCGCAGTCCTTTTCTTACTACGGGCTCAAGGTATTAGGCTATGCCTAACTTAATTACGTTCTACCGTATCCCCATTATAGGATTTCTACATACCCTTCTGTTCCATGCACGCGAATTCGCTGCCCATCTTTTATCATTTTGGTAGCATTTTCCACTCCGACAACTGCCGGTAAGCCATATTCACGTGCGATAACTGCTCCGTGGGTCATCAGTCCACCAACTTCGGTGACTAAGCCTTTTATGGATACAAACAATGGTGTCCAGCTAGGGTCAGTAAAGGAGGTGACTAATATATCTCCATCTTCCAGATCAGCATCTTCCATGTTTAAGATGACACGTGCCCGTCCCTCTATAACTCCGGAAGATACAGGAAGACCTACAATAGCTTCGGCAGTGAGATTTTCTCGCTTGTACTCACCTGCAATGATTTCACCATCAGACGTGATAACACGTGGGGGAGTTAGTTTTTCATGTAATTTATAATCATCTTTTCGAAGGCTTATGATCTGGTAATCCAGTTTATTTGTGCATACGACTTCGCGAAGTTCTTCAAAAGTGAGATAATATATATCTTCTTTTTCATGAATAACGCTGGCTTGTATGAGTTGTTCGGCTTCTTTCAGTAAAGCCTGCTTATAAACGAAGTAGCGATTAATCATGCTGTATTTTGGATATTCCCTAAACCCGCTGAAATTCCGGATTAGGCTGATCATTCGTTTTGTTTCTTTGGCTTTTTGTTCACCATCCGGTAATTGCTTCAATCGGTCTAATAACTCTTGTTCTTTTTGCAAAGCAACACGCCGCCCTTGCTCAAATTTCCGGTGGCCGGCATTAGGCTCAAAGTTTTTGATGTTACTGAGAATCATGGGGATAAGTGTAGTTGGTTTTTCGCTCCAACGGGTTTTCGTAATATCGATTTCTCCGACACATCGCATTCCGTATTTATTGAGATAAGCATAGATAGCATGTCGGGTTTCCTGTCCACCATCAAACTTAACCAGTTCATCCAAAAAGTTATCGTTTTTTACATGTTTTAAATATTCAATTACTTCCGGATAAGGACGAATCACATCAGCGACATCCAATAGCGCCAGCCCCATTTCCGCAGTAATATTGTTTGGCACAGATTGAGAAAGCGCGTCTGCTGCGTTTTTTTCACCTAACCACTTGTTCATTTTTTCATTGAGCCATGATGAAGCATCCATTGCAGCCATAATCACACGCAAATTTTGTGGATCAAATAAAATCTTCTTTAATTGCCGGATATCTTCCAGAATAAAATCAAATAAGTCCGCTCCTGATTTCGTTTGGATGTTCTGTTTTAGCTCTTCTATGGATGTTTGACTACTCTTAATCAAATCAGAAACGATTGTCGGATCATTTTCGATTTGTGCCTGAAAACCCGCAGACGACATACCTTTATTGCTTTTGCCGGGACTCAGTTCTTTTTTATCATCTGGTAACGATTTTATAAAATCTCCCCGCTCTATTATGGTCATAAGTGCGTCTTTTATGAGCGGGTCGTGCTGTCCCATGGCATCTAATAAAATTTCTCTGTTGTCAGGGGAAGCCAGCATATGTGTAACATCAACAAACAACCTTCCACCAGCTTTACACATGGGTGCATTAGTCGTTAACAGGAAAAAAGATAATCCCAATGGTTTCATAGGGTCGGTCATCATTTGCTGATGACCGACAGATACATAAACGTGATCTTCCTGATCATTCGCTTCCGGGATGGGGTATAAAGTAGTGATTGGCCGACTCTGGACAATGTAAACTGTATCATTAACCAAACACCATTCGATGTCTTGTGGGCAGCCAAAATGAGCTTCGATCATTCTGCCCATGTACTCAAGCTGCAAAATCTGCTCATCCGTCAGTACTTGCCTGTTCTGCCGCTCAGGCTCGATCTCCTGTTCTTTCGTACCGCCATCTTTTAAGGCATAAACTGCCAGCTTCTTGGTGAATATCTTCTTATCGATAATCTTGCCGTTACGCACTTTGTATATATCAGTATTAACCAGGCCGGAGACCAAGGCCTCACCAAGTCCGAAACCGGCATCAATGGAAAGTACTTTCCTATTGGAAGTAACGGGATCAGCTGTAAACAAAATCCCTGCCGCCTGCGGGAAGACCATCTTCTGAACAACCACAGACAGATGGACTTTACGGTGGTCGAAGCCGTTTTGTAGGCGGTAAGTCACTGCCCGCTCGGTAAACAGCGATGCCCAGCACTTGCTGATGTGCTTAAGGACTGCCTCCTTACCGGTAATGTTCAGATACGTATCCTGCTGGCCTGCAAAGGAGGCCGTCGGTAAATCCTCTGCAGTTGCGCTGGATCGTACTGCATAGGCATTTGTTTCTCCAAGCATTAAGAGTTGGCGGGCGATCTCTTCATTAATATCTTCAGGGATGGCTACCCCTTCGATGATCCTGCGGATCTCACCGCTAAGTTCACCTATTTTATCCCGGTCTTCTACCTTTAGAAGGGATAACTGATGAAGTAATTCCTTAATCGGCGGCGTTTCTCCAATGATTCTTTTAAAGGCCTCCGTAGAAATACAAAAGCCGTCCGGTACGTGTATTCCTTCAATCTTGGAAAGTTCCCCCAAGTTCGCACCTTTACCCCCTACAACCAGGAGTTTTGTTTTGTCAATATCCTGAAAACCAAGCACATAGGAACTCACAGGTTTCCCTCCTTTAGCGATTTCTTATTTGATAATTTTGATGACATACTTCAGGTCACCCCTCCAACAAATCGCATCAACGTCTATTGCATTATAGCATCAGCAAATGGGAACAAACAGTCTGCATTTTCAATTTTTTATATGTTATAATTAGAGTGGGAAGGGTTTATATCACCGGGTGCAGATAACGATTTAACCGGCGTTATTAAAACACTCCGTTAAAAAAATTCTTCAGCACTCGAAAAAAGCCGCTGTCGCAAAACCTGCGAAAGCGGCTTAATTACTGTCTCGGTTGTTAGATCCACATTAAGCCCACCGCCATAAAAGGTGGGCTTTCCGGCACCCTAAAAAAGTGACTAACGCCACTGGCGGAAATGCCGAACCTTGAGACCACACGCATCCAGTAACCACCGCCACTGACGGTAGATTTCCGAGGCTGCAATTAAGCAGCTAAAGCGTAGTCATTGCTAATTTGTATATCAAGTATTCGCACTGGAAATCCTAAAAGCATAACTACCCATAAAAGGAGACCCAATTTACATATTAATATTTAGTATATGTGATTTGCAGTACCACAAGGAGAATCTCAATGTTCGGAAAATATCTTATCTTTTTTGTATTTGCAGTAATGACGGGAACTGCGGCTCTGGCTGTAATCCCCAAAAGGTTATACAGAAAATACCTGCTTTATGCTATTTTTTTAGGTGGATTAGGTGATGCTATTTTATCGCCAATATTCTCTAAAATTTTTCACCTGACTCGATATAAAAACATGGGTTACTTTAACATATTTGATGTGTTTTCGTTTTGGACTCCTGTTACTTGGATGTTTGCGTTTTCTATTTTTTTCTACCTAATGCCGGTCAGAAAATTATTCCTCGCCTTGTATCTGCTTGTCTGGACAGGTCTTAGCTATTCGGTCGGGATAGTCTTACAGGCATTCGGTTTATTCGACTACATAGGGATTGGTAAATATATAATGCCTGTTATATTTCTGGTGTGGTTCACTACTGCTGCATTGGTATATCTTAAAATAGAAAAAATCGAAATAAACAGGTTAATCTGAAGATCAAGGAGGAGACGGATTTGAATGTTGCAATCATGGGAGCGGGACTTTCCGGTTTAGCCTGCGCAATTACACTCGAAAAACATGGAATTACACCAACAATATTTGAAAATAGGAACCAGGTGGGAGACCGGTTTATCAATGGTGAAGCTCTTATCCCTATATTGGATAGGCCAATAAATGACAGTTACAGTTTTCTTGCCGAGAAATATGGTATCTTCTTACAACCGTTAAGCAACATTAAAAATCTTACTTTTTACTCGGAAAACAAAGTGGCTACTTTGAGTGGTTATTTAGGTTTTCTTAACTCAAGGGGCAGACATTCTCAGTCTATTGAGAACCAACTTTTCAAACAGGTCAAAACAAATATCATCTTTAACTCAAATGTCACATATGAACAAATATTACAAGATTTTACCCATGTAATATTGGCCACAGGTGACGCTGCTTATGCTTCCAAAATCCAGAACTTTAAAGTAGACTTAACAGTAACACTCAAAGGTGCTACTGTGGAAGGTAAATTCGACCGTTTTAGCACGGCAATTTGGTTGGACAATAACCTTTCCCCGAAAGGATACGGCTATTTAATGCCCTTCTCAGAACGGGAAGCTTCAATCACAATTGGTTATCCAGATTATCCCGAGAACCAGTCAAAAGACATTAACGCTATTTGGGGTAACTTTTATGATAGAGTATGTGCTAACTTAAATCAAAACCTTAAGGTCACCGATAACTTTGAAATTACCAGGTACATAATTGGTCAATGTCAATACCCGCGTTTAGGAAACACCTTTTTCGTGGGCAATTGTTTCGGTGCCATTATGCCGGCCTTTGGGTTTGGGCAGTTGCCTGCAATGTTGACAGGGATCTATGCGGCCTTTGATTTGGTTGGTAAAGGAAATTACGCCGAACTGGTCAAACATTTACAAGAAAGCTATAATAATTCGCTGGTTATCCGTCGCTTCATGGAACAATTAGATAACCGCAAGTTAGATTTATTGGTCTCCCTATTTAATACAAAATTAGCTAACTATATATTTAATAATCAAAAGATAAACCCGTTTAAAACGGCAAGTTATCTCTTAAAACCAGAAGTTAAAATCAGAGCCGCACTGAATAAAAACTCCAGAATGGTACGTAAGAGGATTATTCCACCCCCGTCGAACCCCTACTCTTAGAAAGACAAAAACTCAGGCTAACTTAGCCTGAGTTTTACGGTCATGGTAGAGGTGGCGGGAATCGAACCCGCGTCCGGAAGAGAACCCACATAAGCTTCTCCGAGCGCAGTCAGGTAATTTAAGCTTCGCTCACCAACCGCCTACCGACAGGCTGTCATGTCACTATCTCGATAAATCTCGCCTCACACCTCCGAGAATTGGGGATCAGCCGGCTCTGGTAAATCTCACCCAGAGCACAGAGAAAGAGAGGTTAGGCTGCAATTAAGCAGCTAAAGCGTATCTATTCTTCCATTTCTTCCACGACCTCATAAGGGCGCATCATCTCATGGTCCTCATGTTCAAGGATATGACAGTGCCATGGATACAATCCGGTAAAATCCTCAAAGCGAGTAATAATTCGTGTCACTTCTCCAGGATTTGCCCTTACGGTATCTTTAGGGCCTCTTTCGTTCGGATCTGGAGTAACAGGTGGACCTGTATAGACAATTTCCCGAGTTGCAAGATAATGTTCCACATCAAAAGGCCGACGGTCTAGAATTTGGAACCGTACCAGATGCAGATGAATTGGATGAGTATCGGGAGTAGCATTAATTAGATTCCAGATTTCCACATCACCCAACTCAGGCTTATCAGTAACCGAATCAGACCACCTTAATCCTTCAAGAAGCAATATGAGTCTTCCAAACTCATCCTCACCTTCAATGAGCGGCTGATTCCGGCGTCTTGTAGCATCTCCCTCAGTCAGTTTTTCGAAAGCACACAGCTTCGTAGGTATGGAACTCGTGTCAGTACCTGACAGCGGCAAGACTACACGAAATTGTATAATCTGGCCTGTTGTGTTTGGTTCTACAGGATCTCCGTCCGGGAACGGAGACGGGGCATCGTTAGTTAGTACGATATGCTGTCCGGCAAAATCCGTGAAATTAATAATGACATCAGCCCGTTCGCCCGGTCCAAGGATTAATTCATTCGTTATAACTGGCTTCTCAAGGAATCCCACATCTGTTCCAATCTGAATAAATGGTTGTCCTGAGCTGAATCTCATTCTATAGAAACGAGAGTTGGAACCGTTTAACAACCTGAATCTATACTTCCGTGGCTCCACCTCAAGGAATGGCCAAACTTTACCGTTCACCAGGATGGTTTCACCAAAAAATTCAGGTACTATGGAGGGAAATACAGGCACAGGTTCATCCGGTTGAGAGGGATAAAAAAATGAACCATCCTCATTAAATGATCTATCTTGAATTACAAGTGGAACTTCGTACCTTCCTCTTGGTAAATTAAGTTGATCTTCACACTCATCCCTAAGAAGATAAAAACCCGCCAGCCCTGCATAGACGTTTAGACGTGTAATTCCAATGGCATGGTCATGATACCAAAGGGTAGCGGCAGGTTGGATATGAGGGTAATTGTATATCTTTGCAGTAAAGAAAGGTCCCACTTGTTTAAAGCTGTTGGTAAACCACGCCTCCGGGTACCCGTCGCTATCCATGGGATTGTTTCCTCCGTGAAGGTGAACTACAGTCCTAACTTCCGGGTTAGGGGGTTCGGCTCCATGCACCGTTTTATCCACCGGCAGTAAGTGGTTATCCACCGGAAGGTCATTGATCCATTTTACCTTAATGGGTACATTTGTTCTAGCTTCAAAGGTAGGGCCCGGAAAAACACCATTATACCCCCAGACCGTGGTTTTCGGCAAATCCCTGTGAAGCTTTTGTTCGACCTGTTTCATTACCACCTTGTATAAATCGACTCCGTTAACTTGGCCAACAGGCTCAATTACTTCAGGAAGAGGGAGTGGGTCTACATACTTTTCAAGCGACATTTTATTTCCTCCTCTATTTGAGTTGGTAATCTAATATATGTGAAATTACAAATTGTGTAACTAATCAAAAATAAAAAACTCAGGCTGTAATGGCCTGAGTTTAATTTACGGTTATGGTGGAGGTGAGGGGAATCGAACCCCTGTCCGGAAGAGAACCCACATAAGCTTCTCCGAGCGCAGTCAGGTAATTTAAATTTCGCTCACTGACCGCCTACCGACAAGCTGTCAGGTCACTATCTCGATAAATCTCGCCTCACACCTCCGAGAATTGGGGATCAGCCAGCTCTGGTAAATGACCTCATCTCCCTCACCCAGAGCACAGAGAGAGAGAGGTTAGGCTGCAATTAAGCAGCTAAAGCGTAATCGTTATTAGCGTTTAAATGTTTTCCACCGTGTTAACGGGCTTGTGGGACCCCGGCTCGCTGCCTATGCTCATTCTTCCCCCGTCGAAACCAGTACACCCCCATGACGGATGTTAACCGCGCTATGCTCGTTTCTAAACATCCTTATTAAAACTTTATTATTTATTCTCTCAGACTTTTATAACTTACCCTAGTACTTCTGCCTCTCCCTAAACGCCTTTTCCATTTCCCTTTTAGCGTCACGAGCTGCCATGTCATCACGCTTATCATACAGCTTCTTGCCTTTGGCCAGGGCCAGCTGCACCTTGGCCTTCCCGTTTTTAAAATACATCTTTAACGGGACCAGGGTCAGCCCCTTCTCCTGGACCCTGCCAATCAGCTTGCGGATCTCATGCTTATGCATCAGCAGCTTCCGGGTCCGCAACGGGTCATGGTTAAACCTGTTGCCCTGCTCGTATGGACTGATATGGGCATTATACAGGAATACCTCCCCATTATCAACCCTGGCAAAGCTGTCTTTGAGGTTGGCCCGCCCCGCCCTGAGGGATTTGACTTCGGTACCGGCCAGTACAATCCCGGCCTCATAGGTCTCTTCTATATGATAGTCATGGCGAGCTTTGCGATTATCAGTTATTGTCTTGACATTCTCGGCCATTATGAACACCTCTGCAAGCCTGACAGTTAGCCATCAAAAGCTGTTTAATAAAGGAAACTCACTTCAGGTGAAGTTTTAAACTCCATCTGAGTTTAGTTGACTTATCCAAGAGTTTAGCGCCGCTTATCTCCCTCCTGACGAAGTGGGAGTCTTTAGCGGGGCGGTTAGCTATCGGATAAAGCAACCCTCTTGAACGAGCAGCTACAGCCACAGCAAGAGGGTTACATTAACTGTTTGCTTTTACGGGTAACGCATTTTTGTATCTGACGCATATATCATTATAACATATTAAAGTTCACTGTCAAGGGATATCATGTCGACCGCAGCAACAGGTTACTGTCACCGGGCCGGCTACTCTGCCAGTTCAAAATCGAGCTGCCTCTCATCAAGGTTAACCTTTTCCAGCTTCACCCGAACAGTGTCGCCGATACGGAACTGTTTGCCCGTGTGGATCCCCGTAAGAGCCAGCCTGGCCTCATCATACTCATAAAAATCATCAACGAGGTTGGTTACATGGACCAGACCCTCCACCAGATTATCCAGCTCAACAAAGAAACCGAAAGAAGTGACACTTGAAATAACCGCATCAAACTCCTCTCCCACCTTATCCTTCATAAATTCGACCTTTTTCAGGTCTACACTTTCCCGTTCGGCTTCAGTGGCAACCCTCTCCCTATCTGAGGATTGAATAGCCGCATCAGCGACAAAGGAAGCCAGCTTGCCTTTTCTCTTTTCAGAAAGCCTGTCCTTTGCCAGGGTTTCCTTGATAATACGGTGTATTACAAGATCAGGGTAACGCCTGATGGGTGATGTAAAATGGGAATAATACTCTGCCGCCAGCCCGAAATGCCCCAAATTTTCCTCACTGTAGCGGGCAAGTTTCATAGTCCTCAGCATGACTGTACCGATAACCCGTTCCTCGGGCCTGCCCTGCACCTTACTGAGTACTTCCTGGAAGGCGCCCGGGTGGATTTTGTTAAACCCTTTTATACTAAGGCCAAAGGTAAATAAAAAACGGTTCAGATTAGAGAGTTTCTCACCGTCGGGTGTTTCATGTATCCGGTAAACAAAAGGCACCCGGGCATTATAAAAATGCTCTGCCACGGTTTCATTGGTGACCAGCATAAACTCCTCAATAATCTGGTCGGCAACAGACCGGTCATACTTATTAATTTCCACCGGACGGCCTATATTGTCAAGCTTCACTTTAACCTCGGGGAAATCAAAATCAATTGTGCCCCTACGCAGCCTGCGCCCCCTTAAAATGAGGCACAGTTTTTCCATTTCGGTAAATGTCCCTACAAGGTGATCATATTTACTGATTAATTCTGCATCCCTGTCAATCAAAATTCTTTTAACATCACCGTAAGTCATCCGCTCATTGACGTTAATTACCGATTCGGTGATTTCATGGTTAAGCACCTGCCCCCGGGCGTCGATTTCCATAAAAACGGACATGGCCAGCCTGTCAACTTTCGGGTTAAGACTGCATATGCCGTTGGAAAGTTCCTGCGGCAGCATTGGGATAACCCGGTCCACCAGGTAGACACTGGTCCCCCTTTTATACGCCTCCCTGTCCAGGGCGCTGCCCGGGGGGACATATGCCCCCACATCGGCAATGTGGACACCCAGGCGGTAATTGCCGTTTGGCAGTACTTCCAGGGAAACGGCGTCATCTAAGTCCCTGGCATCTGCCCCATCGATAGTCACCATCTGCAAAGCCCTCAGGTCCCGCCGGCCACGTCTCTGTTCCTCTGTTACCTGCATGGGGATTTTGGCAACCTCATTCAGAACCGGTTTAGGGAACTGCTGGGGCAGGCCGTATTTCCATACAATGGACTCGATATCTGTACCGGGGTCGCCTTTGTGTCCAATAATCCTGATAATCTTTCCTTCCGGATTACGGCGTTTTTCAGGCCACCTGGTCACTTCAACAACAACCTTATCCCCTGTGACAGCACCGTTTTCGTGCCCGTTAGCTATAAATACATCTATACTAATCCTGTTCTCATCAGGTGTTACAAAACCATACCTTTTTCCCTTTTCAAATGTGCCTACAATCTGGGTATTAGCCCTCTCAAGTATCCTGATTATTTCCCCTTCCTGCCTGGGCCCTTCCCAGTTGTGCCCCAGCAGCCTGGCTACAACCCTGTCATTGTGCATGGCGCTGTTCATGTTTTCAGCACTGATGTATATGTCCGGTACTCCAGGTGTATCCTGAATCAGGAAGCCAAACCCATTTTGGTGTCCCTGGAGCTTACCCACGGCAAGGTTCATTTTTTCCGGGACTCCGTACTTTAGCTTTCTGGTACAGATAACCTTACCTTCTTTTTCGAGTTCCATCAGGGACTTCATAAACCCGTCCATGTCCCGGATCTCCATGGCCCGGTAAAGTTCATCTGCAGCCAGCGGACGGTAAGCCGCCTTTCGCATAAAATCAAGAATCTGCTGTTTTATTTCCTCTAAGCTATCCTTCAGGCTGTCGGGATGATCATCAAAACCCCCAGGTCCCGTTTTTTCCTCTGTTGTTACCACACGCTCTTTCATTTATTTTCACCTGCCTTCTATTAATGTCCAATATTTTTTTTCCTCATCCCATTTAACAATATTTTATCCAGTAATACCTTTTTACAAACAATTAGCCGAAGTTCGCTAAAACTCCGGCTTGCAGCAATTCTGGCTGATAACCTTAGAGCCCCAATTCTTTGCTGATATCCTGCATGGCTTCAAGGGAAAGACCCAGGAAATCCTCCAATTCCATCCCCAGTTCTGAACAGCTTGCTATCTGCTCACGGTTGGCCCCTCTGGCAAAAGACTTTTCATTGAAACGGTTTACCAGAAAGGAGATATCAACAGCAGCCAGTTTCTTCTCAGGCCTGATTAAAGCACCGGCAACTATCAGGCCGGTAACCGGATCGGTAGCATACAGGGCCTTGTCCATCAGGCTCTTCCGGGGCAGACCGTGGGCATCATTATGTACTTTGACTGCATACACTATGTCCTCCGGCAGCCCCAGCTGTTGCAGCATTTCAGCCCCAACCATGCTGTGGCTTACAGGGTCGTCTTTGGTCTCATCATAATCAATATCATGCAGCAGACCGCCCAGGCCCCACTTATTTTCATCTTCGCTAAAGTGCCGGGCCAGTCTCCTCATAACTGCTTCACATGCATACATGTGTTTCAGCAGGTTTTTATTCTTCACATGCCTTTTTAATTCAGCCAAGGCTGCATCTCTTTCCAAGACTGTTTCCTCCTTTTCCGCTAACTCTTTAAAGCCCTTTTAAGAATTTTACCTGTACTTGTTTTCGGCAGGGCAGCCACAAATTCCACTTCCTTGGGCAGCTTGTAGTTAGCCAGTCTCTCCTGACAGTATTTTATTATTTCCCGTTCTGAAGCTGTTTCACCTTCCTTAAGGGTAATAAATGCCTTTACCATCTCTCCTCTAAGTTCGTTGGTAACCCCTATAACTGCTGCCTCAGCAACCTTGGGGTAGCTGTAAAGGACCTCTTCCACTTCACGGGGGTAAACATTTAAGCCACCCACGATAATCAGGTCTTTTTTCCTGTCAACAATGTAAATATACCCATCATCATCCATATACCCGATATCTCCGGTATGCATCCATCCATCCCGCAAAGCTTCTGCAGTGGCTTCAGGAAGGTTATAATAACCCTTCATAACGTTCCTGCCTTTAAAGAGCAGCTCTCCCGGAGTATTCCGGGGAAGATCATTACCATTTTCATCAATGATCCTGCATTCCACTCCCGGAAGTACTATTCCGATGGAACCCGGTTTACGGACACCCCGCCACGGGTTAACCGTACAAACCGGGCTGCATTCTGACAGACCGTAACCCTCCAGCACCTTAATACCATACTTGGCTTCAAATTTCTTCAGTACTTCCACCGGGAGTGCTGCACCCCCTGAATATGCCAGGCGAATTTTCTTATAATGCTCAGGATTAACTTCAGGCACCTGCAGAAGGACACTGTACATGGTAGGTACTGCAGCAATAATAGTAATATTTTCTTCCACGATTGTCCTCAGAAAAGCCTGGGGGGCAAAGTTTTCATGGATTATTATCTTCCCGCCGCACAAAAGGGGCAGGGTCACACAGGTCGTCCATGCAAAAGAATGAAACATAGGCAGTACACACAGGGTAATATCATCTCCGGTGGAATCTGTGGCAATTCTGGTCTGGTCAGCATTGGCCACCAGGCAGTCATGGGTCAGCATGGCGCCCTTGGGATTTCCTGTAGTCCCGGAAGTATATAAAAACACAGCTATATCTTCATCAGTCACGGTATAGTCAAGGTTTAGGGTGTCATCTTCCCCTTCAAGCATCTCTTTCAGGGAAAGGATACCCGGATAAGTATTTTCCTGGTCAAGGTCCTCAACAATCACATGCTTAACTGTTGCCATCCGCTCCCGGATTTGTGATATCATAGGCATAAACATAGGAGAGGTGATCAGTGCTGCTGCATTGGAATCGTTCAACTGGTAAACAACCTCTTCACCCTTAAACATAACATTAAGAGGTACAACTGTGGCACCCAGTTTAACGATACCAAAGTAACTTATAATAAAATAAGGACTGTTCAGCATCTGGAGGCCGACCTTGTCTCCTCTGCCGATACCAAGTTTCTTCAGGCCATTGGCAACCCTGTTGGTCTGGACCTCAAAATCTCCGTAGATCCATTCCCTGTCCCTAAATTTAAACGCGACTCTTTCCGGATATTCCCGGCAGCCCTTAACAAGTATATCTCCCAGTGTCATGTAAACAATCCTCCTTATAATTAAAATTGCCAACTATAAGTGTATTATAACACAGCCAGTTAATACATGTCCTTTATTTTTTGCCGCACACCCTCACAGGAACTATTCTTAAAAAATAAAGAACCTAAAAAAAGAATAAAGAGCCGGTATCAGAACCCGCTCTGTATCTTCCCATATCTGCTTGTCGCTTCTGTATCCCTTTCCCTGCTAATCCACCAGATTTGTACTTAACAGAAGTGATGTAATCAAAAACCCTATGGCAAACCCGGTAGACAGCTTACTCAGAAAAGCATCCATGCCCTTTTTTTTGCCGAAAAAGGTTTCCGCACCACCTGCAATGGCTCCCGAAAGACCGGCACTCTTACCGGACTGCAGTAATATGGTAGCTATAACCCCGATAGCAAGCAAAACATGGACTATGGTAATAAAGATTTTCACTATCGACACCTCCTGAAGACTAACAAATAAATTTTAGCATATTTTGTCCTCTAAGGCAACAAAAAATACACTAAGTGCAAAAAGGGTGCCGGACATGCCGGCACCCAACTTAATAATTTATTACTTTTAGAACAGACCACCAAATACGTTGTAATTAGCCACAACAGGAGCCAGGATCAGGGAAATGGTACCCATAACCTTGATCAGCGGGTTCATTGCAGGACCTGCAGTGTCCTTGAAGGGGTCACCCACAGTATCACCAACAACGGCAGCCTTATGAGCTTCACTACCTTTACCGCCGAGTTTTCCTGTTTCGATATACTTTTTGGCATTATCCCATGCGCCTCCGGCATTAGCCATGAAGAGGGCCATCAGGACACCTGATGCTGTACCACCGGCCAGGACAGCGCCAAGAGCCAGTGGGCCAAGCAGGAAGCCGACTACTACCGGGGTACCGATAGCAACCAGACCGGGAGCAACCATCTGCTTGATGGCGGCCCGTGTACTGATATCAACACAGCTGGCATAATCAGGCTTGCCTGTACCTTCCATGATCCCGGGAATTTCCCGGAACTGGCGGCGTACTTCGGCAATCATTTCAAAAGCGGCCTTACCGACAGCTTCCATAGCAAACGAAGCAACCAGGAAGGGTACAGTCGCCCCAAGGAATAAACCAATGATAACTATCGGATTAAGGATATCTATACCCGTTTCTGCCAGACCGGCTGACTCCGCATAAGCGGTAAACAGGGCCAGTGCTGTCAGGGCAGCGGAACCGATGGCAAAACCTTTGGCAACAGCAGCAGTGGTGTTACCAACGGCATCGAGTTTATCAGTGTTTTTCCGTACTTCAGGACCAAGTTCAGCCATTTCTGCAATACCACCGGCGTTGTCAGCAACAGGGCCAAAGGAGTCAATAGCAACAACCATACCTGCTGTTGAGAGCATACCCATGGCAGCCATGGCTATACCATAGATACCAAGGCCTTCCAAACCGGTCTCAGCAAAGAAGTATGATGCCCAAATGGCAAGTACAATTACGAAGATCGGATATACAGTTGATTTCAGGCCAACAGCCAGGCCCTTAATCAGGTTTGTAGCAGCACCGGTCTCAGATGCTTCTGCAATCTCCTGGGCCGGGCGCTTATGATAAGAAGTATAAAGCTCAGTAATATAACCTATGGCTACGTTGGTTAACAGACCGGCAACAATACCGACAAAAATACCTGTCCCGATATCACCAAATAAAGCCTTGGCAAGGAAGAAACCTGCAATAGCAGTAATAATATTGGTACCCCAGAGGCCCATGTTGAGGGCTGTCTGCGGGTTGGCATCTTCACTGCTCATTCTTACAAAAGAAGTGGCTATAATGGAAGCTATAATTCCGATAGCGCCTATCAGGAGCGGGAACAGGATCCCCTGCATCTGCAGTCCGGCTTCCTTGAGAACACTGCCCCCAATAACCATAGCTGCAATAGTAGTGGCAGCATATGACTCGAACAGGTCGGCACCCATTCCTGCAGTATCACCAACGTTATCACCAACGTTATCGGCAATAACGGCAGGGTTCCTCGGGTCATCTTCCGGAATACCGGCTTCAACTTTACCAACCAGGTCAGCACCTACGTCAGCAGCTTTGGTATAGATACCGCCGCCGATCCGGGCAAAAAGCGCAACAGCGCTGGCGCCAAAGGCGAAACTGTTGATAACTGCAGGTATTTTGAAGGCCAGATATAATCCGGAAACACCGGCCAGACCGAGACCGGCAACAGACAGACCCATAACAGCTCCACCGCGGAAGGAAATAGTCAGGGCCTTCCGGATACCGGTTCTAGCAGCATTAGTGGTCCTGGCATTGGATTTGGTTGTACTGACCATACCGGCA
The DNA here is from genome assembly GCA_016841325.1 of Thermincola carboxydiphila. Lineage (GTDB taxonomy): Bacteria > Bacillota > Thermincolia > Thermincolales > UBA2595 > Phosphitispora. Next base: position 268,669 of record JAENZJ010000001.1, on the reverse strand, counting down.
TAACCGGCAAAAGCAGAAGCCACAGCGCCAACCAGGAAAGATACCGGAAGGGCCAGTTTACCGGCCAGTCCCTGTACCTGTGCGGCTGCTTCGGGATCACCATGAGTGAACAACTCAACAGGAACAAAGAATAGTACAATAAAGATAATAACAACAATCGGTGCCAGAGTCTTGTACTGGCGATTCAGGAATGCCATGGCGCCTTCGAAAATAGCGTCAGACAGTTCCTTCATCCTCGGGGTTCCCATGTCCTCCTTCAGCACGCTTTTCAGGAACAAAAACGCAACTATCAGGGAAATGATACCTGCTCCAAAAGACAGCCATGCCAAAGTAATATCAGGATTACTCAAACTCATTGGACACTCTCACTCTCCTCTTCCCTTATTTTTGGTTTTCTTGGCGGGATCTCTTTCTATATTGCCCAAAATCACAAAGGTCCCTGGTTACAACCGGAACCAGTATTATGTAGTTCCATCACCCCCTAACCAGGATAACCCATGATGGTCAATTATACCATACGATGGACAAAAATACAATAACAATCAGGGTTAATATAGTGAAGATTCAAAACCTTTTGACATGTACAAGTCCACCCTTTATTATTCTATGGAGGCAGACCCGTAATATGCCAAAACCCTGATAAACAGGCAATTTGAAAACAAATTATCGGCTTAGCCTTTAATATTGTAGAATGCCCTACCGCCTCCATAACTGGCCATATCTGCCAGTTCTTCCTCAATTCTCAGGAGCTGGTTATACTTGGCGACCCGGTCGGTCCGGGACGGCGCTCCTGTCTTAATCTGGCCTGCATTTGTGGCAACTGCGATATCTGCTATGGTGGCATCCTCTGTTTCGCCGGAGCGGTGTGAGATTACAGCCGTGTAACCGGCACGCTTAGCCATCTCTATAGCATCAAAGGTCTCTGTGAGGGTGCCTATCTGGTTTACTTTTACCAGAATAGAGTTAGCGGTACCTGTCTCAATACCCCTGGCCAGCCGCTCGGTGTTAGTTACAAAAAGGTCATCACCCACCAGCTGGATTTTTTTCCCTAACCGGGCAGTAAGCTTTTCCCAGCCTTCCCAGTCATCCTCGGAGAGGCCGTCTTCAATTGAAATAATGGGATACTTTCCTGAAAGAACTTCGTAGAACTCAATCATTTCATCCACTGTCTTGACAGTACCCTCTCCTTCAAGATGGTATTTTCCGTCTTTGTACAGCTCGGTGGCTGCTACATCCAGAGCCAGCATGATATCTTCCCCCGGTTTGTACCCTGCCCGGGAGATAGCTTCCATAATGACTTCAAGGGCTTCCTCATTGGATTTGAGGTTAGGGGCAAAACCGCCTTCATCTCCAACTGCCGTATTTAACCCCTTGCTTTTTAATACGCTTTTCAGGTTATGGAAAATTTCGGCACCCATCCTCAGGGCCTCGGCAAAGTTTGGGGCCCCTATGGGCATGACCATAAACTCCTGAATGTCAACATTGTTGTCAGCATGTTTTCCGCCATTCAGGATGTTCATCATAGGTACAGGGAGTGCTTTGGCATTAATGCCTCCCAGGTACTTGTAAAGGGGCATTTCCAGACTGACAGCAGCGGCCTTGGCTATAGCCATAGATACCCCAAGAATGGCATTGGCTCCCAATTTGCTTTTATTGGGGGTCCCATCCAGGTCTATCATGATCCTGTCAATTTCAACCTGTTCCAAAGCATCCAGCCCGATAACTTCAGGGGCAATCACAGTATTCACATTCTCAACGGCTTTAAGGACACCTTTGCCAAGATAGCGTTTCTCGCCGTCCCTAAGCTCGACGGCCTCATAAGCGCCTGTTGAAGCACCTGAAGGCACGGCAGCCCTTCCCATGCTGCCGTCTTCCAGAATCACTTCCACTTCCACTGTGGGATTACCACGGGAGTCCAGAATTTCCCGGGCATAAACATCAGCAATAATTGTCATTTACCTTAACCTCCATTCTAATAATACCTTGCCAAGTGCCAACTGCTAACTAATTAATGCTCTTCCTGTCATTTCTGCGGGTTTTTCCAGGCCCAGCAGTTTTAGGAGTGTCGGAGCAACATCTTCAAGCCTTCCCTCCTGTATTCCGGCATTCCGGTTCGCCTCGTCAACATAAATCAGGGGAACCCTGTTTGTAGTATGTGCCGTATGCGGCTGGCCTGTGTCGCCGGCTGTCATCTGTTCCACATTCCCGTGGTCGGCTGTAATAAGGACAATCCCTCTTTTCTTTTTGATTTTTTCAACTATTCTGGACATGCAGTCATCTATCACCTCAACTGCCTTTACGGCAGCTTCCACGACACCTGTATGACCAACCATATCCGGATTAGCAAAATTAAGTATAATGATATCGTGCTTTTCGGCCTCTATTTCCTCAAGGACCGCTTCGGTAACTTCATAAGCGCTCATTTCAGGTTTGAGATCATATGTCGGCACTTTTGGTGAAGGAATCAAAATCCTCTCTTCTCCCGGGTTTGGAGGTTCAATCCCACCGTTAAAGAAAAATGTTACATGGGCATACTTTTCGGTCTCCGCTATTCTGAGCTGCCTGATGCCTTTTTTGCCGAGGTACTCTCCCAGTGTGTTTACAAGCGCCTGAGGCTTAAAGGCAACCGGTGCATCTATGGTCTTATCATATTGTGTCATACACACATAAAAAATTCGCGGATAACCCTGTTTCCTTACAAAACCGGAAAAATCCTCATCAACAAAAGCGCGTGTAATCTCCCTGGCCCTGTCAGGACGGAAATTATAGAATATTACGGAGTCACCGTCTTTTATTGCAGCAACAGGTTCCCCGGTCTGCCTGATAATCACCGTCGGAACCACGAATTCGTCTGTCTCCCCGTTTTCGTATGACCTGGCAACGGCCCCGGATGGCAGGGTAGCCATGATACCCTCCCCAAAAGCCATAGCATTATATGCCTTTTCTACCCGATCCCATCTCTTGTCCCGGTCCATGGCATAGTAACGCCCCATGACAGTGGCAATAGCACCCAGCCCGAGTTCAGAAAATTTGTTTTCCAGGGCATCAATGTATTCCCTGGCATTTGCCGGGGGAACATCCCGTCCGTCAAGTACGGCGTGGACATAAACCCTTTGCAGCCCCTGTTGTTTGGCCAGCTCCAGGAGGGCATAAAGGTGGTTGATATGGCTGTGTACCCCGCCGTCGGAGAGCAGCCCTATAAGGTGCAGGGCTTTACCATTGTTCCTGGCCCTGTTGACAGCCTCCCGGAGAACATCATTTTTAAAGAAGTCACCTTCACGGATGGCTTTGGAAATACGGGTGAAGTCCTGGTAAACAACCCGGCCGGCTCCTATATTCAGGTGTCCCACTTCGGAATTGCCCATCTGACCGTCAGGCAGACCCACATCTTCACCGCTTGCCCCCAACAGTGTATGGGGATATGTACTGAGCAATCCATCATAATAAGGAGTATTGGCCTGTGTGATGGCATTTCCTGTTTTTTCTCCGCTTATTCCCCATCCATCCAAAATCATTAGCATCAATGGTGCTCTCACAGCCGTCACAACACCACCTCCTTTTCACTTACTGCTTCCAAAACCGGTTGTATCTTTATTTCTGATACTTTACTATTGAAGTAAACACTTTTGCATCAAGGCTGGCTCCTCCTACCAAGGCGCCGTCGATATCCGGCTGCTGCATCAGGCCTGATATGTTTTCGGGCTTGACACTGCCGCCATACAGGATACGTACCCTGTCGGCTGCATCTTTTCCATACATTCCACCTATTATCTTTCTGATAAAACCGATTACCTTTTGAGCATCTTCATCTGATGCAGTTTTTCCGGTACCAATGGCCCAAACAGGCTCATAGGCGACAACCAGACCTGCCGCCTGCTCCTGATCAAGTCCTGAAAAACCTGCTTCAACCTGCTTCCGGATAACCTCCTCAGTAGTTCCTTTTTCCCTGTCCTCCAGTTTCTCTCCCACACAGACAATGGGTATAAGGTCAAACCTGAGGGCCGCCCGCAGCTTTTTGTTGACTGTCTCATCAGTTTCTCCAAAGTATTCCCGGCGTTCCGAATGACCGATAATCACATATTTGCATCCCATATTCTGCAGCATTACCGGAGAAATCTCACCGGTAAAAGCTCCCTTTTCTTCCCAGTACATGTTCTGGGCGCCAAAGGCAATTTTAGACTTGACACCGGCCTCTATCACCGCATCCAGCGCGATGAACGGTGGACATACCACTACCTCTGTATCTTTTACATCATCGACCAGCATTCCCAGTTCACTGACCAACAGAATTGCCTCTTCAACGGTTTTATTCATTTTCCAGTTACCGGCCATGATAGGTTTTCGCAAACTTGCCACCTCCTGATTTCCATTTGCCTGACAGTCACTTTATCTCTGTTCAGCTGACTGCCACTTTTTCGAGAGCCTTAATTCCTGGAAGTTCCTTCCCTTCCAAAAATTCCAGTGAGGCCCCGCCACCTGTAGATATATGGCTTATTTTATCGGCTACTCCCATTTTCCTGACTGCAGCAACCGAATCCCCGCCGCCAACAATCGATGTGCCGCCAGATTCACCAACCGCCTTGGCCACAGCCTCTGTGCCGCTGGCAAAAGGAGCCATCTCAAATACTCCCATAGGCCCGTTCCAGACAATGGTACCGGCCCCTTTTACAGCATCAGCAAACAATCTGGCGCTCTCAGGTCCAATGTCCACTGCAGCCCACCCCGATGGAACCCCTTCTTTGCTTACCACCTTATGGGGTGAATCAGGAGAAACGCTTTCCGCAACTACCAGGTCAACCGGAAGGAACAGTCTGATATTCTTTTCTGCGGCTTTTTCCATAGTCTCCCCGGCCAGGGCAATCTTATCTTCCTCTACCAGGGAATTCCCCATGTCATAACCCCGGGCTTTGAGAAAGGTGTTGGCCATACCCCCTCCGATAATAAGGGTATCCACCTTGTCAAGGAGGTTCTCAATAACACCGATCTTGTCAGATACCTTGGCCCCTCCAATGATGGCAGTAAACGGCCTTACCGGATTACGGACCGCTTTGCCCAGGTATTCCACTTCTTTTTCCATAAGGAAGCCTGCACCAGCCGGCAGCAATCCTGCTATGCCTGCAGTTGAGGCATGAGCCCGGTGAGCTGTCCCAAAGGCATCATTTACATACATGTCAGCCAGTCCCGCCAGCTCCCTGACAAAAGCGGGGTCGTTTTTTTCCTCACCCGCATGAAACCTCAGGTTTTCGAGAAGCACTATATCACCATCATTCATTATGGCTACTGTTTTATGGGCTTCCTCACCGGTACAGTCACGCGCAAAAACCACCTTTTGGCCAAGAATTTCTTCAAGCTTCACTGCCACAGGAGCCAAAGAATACTCTGCCATGGCCTTACCCTTTGGCCGTCCCAGATGAGATGCCAGAATGACTTTGGCGCCATGCTCTGTAAGATATTTTATCGTCGGAACGGCTGCCCTGATCCTGGTGTCATCGGTAATCACCCTGTCTTTATTGAGAGGTACATTAAAGTCTACCCTGACAAATACCCTTTTCCCTTTTACATTCATTTCCTTAACAGTATTAATCTGCATCAAACACCTTACCTCCCTGCTCCCCATTAAATCTGCCTACATTACAGCCCTTTGCCGGTAATGTAACCAATGAGGTCGACCACCCTGTTGGAGTAGCCCCATTCATTGTCATACCAGGCAAGCACTTTTACCATATTGCCCTCCATCACCATGGTAGAGGGAGCATCAACAATGGAAGAATAGGGATTTCCGTTGAAGTCCTTTGATACCAGAGGCTCTTCACAATATTGCAGTATCCCTTTGAGTTCATTTTCCGCTGCATCCCTGAAGGCAGCATTAACTTCATCCGCAGTAGCTGATTTGCTCACCTCTGCCACCAGATCCACAACTGAAACGTTAGGGGTTGGTACCCTGATGGCAAAACCGTTGAGTTTCCCTTTCAGTTCCGGAAGGACCAGAGCCACCGCTTTGGCTGCCCCGGTTGTGGTCGGAATCATTGACAGCCCTGCAGCCCTTGCCCGGCGGAGGTCTTTGTGGGGCAGATCCAGAATCTGCTGGTCATTGGTATAGGCATGGATAGTTGTCATCAGGCCCCTGACTATGCCGAATTTCTCATGAAGAACCTTGGCAAAGGGCGCCAGACAGTTGGTGGTACACGATGCATTAGATATAATGTGGTGATTTGCCGGGTCATATTTATCATCATTAACACCCATTACTATGGTGATATCCTCTTCTTTACCCGGGGCTGAAATAATCACTTTGGCAGCGCCTGCCTCCAGGTGCTTGGCTGCATCAGCACGCTTGGTAAATCTTCCTGTTGACTCCACAACTACCCTGACTCCATATTCCTTCCAGGGCAGCTGGGCAGGGTCTTTCTCAGCAGTAACTTTTATTTCCCGTCCATTGACAATAATGGCTCCTTCCCCTGCTTTAACATCAGCCTGGAACGTCCCGTGTACTGAGTCATATTTCAGGAGATGAGCAAGAGTTCTGGCATCAGTGAGGTCATTTACGGCAACAATATCTATTTCCGGGTTATTAAACGCCGCCCTGAAGACCAGCCTTCCAATACGTCCGAATCCGTTAATCCCTACTTTTACACCCATAAAATCTCCTCCTCAATTAATTTAATTTATGCTATTCAACTGTTCCAGCATTGCCCTTCCGGCGCCTTCATCAGTTACCAGAACAGTTTCACTGCCGCTGGACAAAACAGCCAGGATTGCTGCTGCCTTTTTCCGGCCCCCGGCAACCCCGATTACATGATCTATCTTTTTAAGGTCATTGAGGCGAATACCCGGGCTGTGTATTGTCCGGATTATTGCCCCATCTTTAGCAAAATAGTGCCCGAAGGCCTCTCCGACAGCCCCCGATTCCAGCATCCGCCTGGTCTCTTCAGCAGAATCGCCCCGGCTGGCAGAAATCTCCCTGGCATTCCCAATACCATGTACAAGAATATCAGCAGATTTGATGATCCTGATAATATCCTTTAAATGGGGATCCCTGATCAATGAGTTCATGGCATCTTCCCCGATATTATCAGGGACATGCAGCAGCCGGTATGAAGCCCTTAGCCTTTTGGCGATTTTAGCTGCAATGCTGTTGGCCTGAGTCTCCACTTCCTCCCCAAGACCTCCCCTGGCCGGAACCACCAAAAGTTCCCTGGGACTATAGGAAACCGGCACGGCATTGGCTACTTCTCCAACTGTCGTGCCACCGGTTACCGCGACAATGCTGCCTTCCTCCAGCACCCCCATTAAGTGCCGGGCTGCAGCCCTTCCCAGTTCCTTTTTGACTGGTTCATCCTCATCAGCATCACCAGGAACAACTATTACCTGTTTCAGGCCCAGGCGTTCCCTCAGGCTGGATTCAATATCCACCAGACCCCTCAGGCCTTTTATGAATTCTGAGAGTTGGTGAATTAAAGCCTCTCCGTCAGTGGTCAGTTTTACTCCTGACAGGTCACCTTCCAAAAGGCCCTGCTTCTTCAGAAAATCCAGTTCGGAACGAACCGTCCGTTCCCCCAGTTTAAGGTCATGGGCCAGGGCACGTCTGCCCACAGGCTGTAAATGAGATACGTGTCGCAGTATAGTATATCTTCTTTCAATAAGTTCTATTAATTCGGGAGCTATCTTTTGCTGCAGGGAAATAATATCTGTGATCACTTTAATCAGCCTCCCGTAGTGGGTCATTTAGTGTCCCGCCACATAATTATATGTCCCGGCAAGCAAAAAAAGAAGAACATTTTTTTCCTCAACGGGTATATAATTCTACATTTTTATACAAAAGTCCTTTTACCGCCCCAAAATTTTCTTCCAAAATTTCCTTAACCTCTGATATCCCGTTTCAGCATTATTATTTCAATGTATCACAAACCTATTCTACTGATTGCAAAACTGTTCGTTAATTTGCAGACCCGCCCGGTATATGGCAAGCCTGTTCTATTTGCAGTACCGTCTCCTCTTGGAGGTAGGCAGGATACCGATTTCATCCCTGTATTTGGCTACAGTTCGCCTGGAGATATTGACCCCCTTGGCCTGGAGGTCCTCTGCAATCTTCTGGTCACTCAGGGGCTTATGCGGGTCTTCGGCTTCCACCAGTTCCCTGATTATTTTTTTTACAGCCTCAGCGGAGGTGGATGTACCATGGATATTGGAGACCCCGCTGGAAAAGAAAAACTTCATTTCAAACAGCCCCCGGGGAGTTTGCATATACTTGCCGGCGGCAGCCCTGCTAACTGTGGATTCATGTATCCCCAATATTTGGGCCACATCTCTCAGGTTCATACTTTTCAGGTGTTTTATGCCCTTGTCAAAAAAATCCTTCTGAAAATCAACGATACAGCGGGAAACCTTATAGAGGGTCTCCCGGCGCTGCTCAATGCTTTTCATCAGCCAGACGGCAGAATTAAGCTTTTCTTCAATATACCTGCGGCTTTCCTGGTCGGCATTGCTTCCCCTGACAATTTCCTTATAGGCATTATTAACTGTAAGGCGTGGAGTGGAGACATCATTGACCAGGATAATATATTCACCGTCCACCTTTTCCACAACAACATCAGGAACAATGTAACGGGTGCTGTCGGTAGGTGAAAATCTCCTGCCCGGCTTAGGTTCCAGCATTTTCAGGAGGTCCATTGCATCCTGGATCTCATAGAGCTGAACACCCAGCTTTTTGGCAACTTTCATAACCTTCCCGGCAGCAATTTCCTGCAGGTAGTCACAAATGATTTCTTTCAACATCTCATTCTTAACTTCAAGCTGCGCGTACTGTATCAGCAAACACTCCCTGAGGTCCCTGGCGCCTACTCCGGGGGGCTCCATACCCTGGATTATGCCCAGGACATCTTCTGCAGTTTCCACAGGAACATTACATTTAACTGCAGCCTCCTCAGGGGAACAGTGCAAATAGCCATTGTCATCAATGTTCCCGATAAAAAACTCTCCCACTGACTTTTCCTGATCGGTCATCCTTGTAAGGGCCAGTTGAAACATTAAATACTCCTGAAGGGTGGGAACTTCGGCGATAAAGTTTTCATAACGCGGGGTTTCTTCCTGGCGGTTTACAGCGAAGTCATTCCGGTAGCCGGTACCGTCATCAAAATACTGGTCCCAGTCAATATCTACCTTTTCCATTTCATCAGTCAAATCCTGTTGTCCGGATTCCTCATGTTCGGTCCCAGCCGCAGAATCATCGGAATTACCTGTATCCGGTGCAGACTCGGCAATTTCCAGCAGTGGATTCTCCACCAGCTCATTTTCAATATATTCTGTAAGTTCAATAGTTGAAAATTGCAGTATCTTTATTGCCAGCCTTAGTTCAGGGGTCATCATAAGTTTTTGTGTCTGTTCCTGATATAGGCCAAACCCCATACGCATAAAAGCCACTCCCCAATTTAGTATATCAGTATAGTTTCTTTAAAATAATTTCTTTAAATCCCGCTGTTTTCCTGCTTTTACGACTAATATAATCTTATGCAGCCAAAATGTGCCTTTATTCAGTTTTACATATCTCCCCTGATCTTTTCCGCAATCCTCTGGATCCTCCTCATCCGGTGGTTGACTCCTGATTTGCCAATCCTGGGTTCCATCATCTCTCCCAGTTCCTTAAGACTGATATCAGGATAAGTGAGGCGGTATTCGGCTATTGTCCTCAGATTGAGGGGGAGCTTTGCCAGGCCTATTGCCTTGTCAATCAGCCTGATATCCTCGACCTGCCTGACAGCGGCATTGACGGTCTTGTTAAGATTTGCCGTTTCACAGTTAACCAGGCGGTTGACCTGATTCCTGACATCTTTATATATCCTGACATTTTCAAAGTTTAATAACGCCCCATGGGCGCCCATCAGGTTCAGCAGTTTGATAATATCCTCACTTCCCTTCAGGTAAACCACATCCCAGTTCTTCCTTCTGTTGATTCCTGCCGCCAGGTCATACCGTTTCAGAATATCACATAATAAGTGGCTGAAATCTTCGTCACTGACAAGAATCTCCAGGTGATAATCACCTTCAGGGTCGCTGACAGAACCGCCGCCAAGAAATATCCCGCGCAGATAGGCCCTCCGGCAGCATTCCCTTTTCAGCAGGTCAGGCTTTATGCCGTCAACCAGCCGGCCATTGTCATCAAGCATCCCAAGGGAACGGAGTACTTTAACCACATCATCCTGAGTAGGCATCCGCACCAGGTAGACATTGTTTTTTTTCAGTTTGTTTTTCTTTTTAATAAGTATATCTGTCTGAACTCCATAGAGGTTTTTTAAATATGTAATTACCTTGCGGGCAACGGCTGCACTTTCTGTAATCAGATGCAGGGAGATCCGGTGTCTGCCGCTTATCTGGACAAGTCCGTCCATTTTTGCCAGGGCAGCCAGTTCCGCTGTCTGGCAGCAAAGTTTTTGTGCCATAACCCTGGCCAGTTCATTTTTGGTATCAGTAGAAAAAGACATCCTTCCGCCCTCCGGTTCACATCTTCACCTGTTAATCATTATAGCATACCGGATTAAAATAAGACAGTTAGGGCCCAACTGCATCAACTGTCTGCAGCCAGGCCCGTATTATACCCGCTAGTCAGTCCGGGGTGTTAAACGCTGAATTATTTCGCCTATTTCATCCAGGTACTCGGTAACGGGCCTGCCCTTTCTGACATTGTCTGCCAGCTCCCTGATCCTTGCCGTAGTATCAGGGTCTGATGAAACATAAGCCCTGACAATCCGGGGATCAGCCTCAGCCTTTTCGGCAACCCTGTTCTTGATATTGCTGATACCCTGTTCCTGTTGGTCCTGGTCAAGGTCAAAGCCAATCAGCACCGCATTCCCAACCACAACCGAATAAGATCTTTCCACCCCCGGAACAGACTCGACTGTCCTGTTAATCTCTGCAGCTATGTCCCTGTCCTCGGCAGGACTTCGCTCCGGAGCAGGTTTAACCTGCATTTCGGGAACCCTGTCAGGTGCATCCGGTTCAGGCGGCAGCGGTTTCCTCTGGGCCGCACACCCACCCAATACAATCAAGGCTGCCAGCAGAGCCAGGGCCGGCAACATTTTACCCTTTATTTTTGCCAACTTGTCTCACCTCCTCCGTGTCAGTACTAGTCTGCCTCCGGAGGGGGTTTTTATGCGCAGGCGCGATGCGGGCCAGGCGCATAGAGGGCCATTTGTTCAGGGTCTGGGCAAATCACTGCCCAAGCAGTAATCTGGCCAGGATAATCCCAAAATAAGCGGCCACCAGTCCGGTAAATACACTTGCCGCCAGGTATACTGCTCCGGTGCGGATTTCCCCGCCCCTGATTAAATCTATGATTTCAAAACTGAAAGTAGAATATGTTGTAAAAGCTCCCAGCATCCCGGTTGTCACAAGTTTATTTAACCATACTTTTTCCGGTCCGCTCACCGAAAACAGCACAGCCAAAAAACCAAGCGCCAATGCCCCGGAAGTATTGATAATAAAGGTCCCCAGCGGAAATTCACCCCGCCACCTGGTCCCGACCCATTTGCTTAAACCATACCTTGCCATAGCTCCAATGGAGCCGCCAAGGCCCACAAAAATATAATCCATGTCTCTTACCTCCGGTAATGCTGCCCGATGTTATTGCAATTCATCTTCTACCTTATTCCCTTTCATCCCCTGGATCTAATTCATGTATCTCCCCTGTACCTAATTCACCGGCCCTTTCCCTTTTTACAAAGCCGCCTTTTCCAGCCATGGATTTGCTTAGGTTGTGGCCCCATAAGGCCATCAGGACACAACCTGCCGGTGTCAGTAATATATAGGCTGCTGCCTGCAGGGCAAGCCGGTTTTCAATGAGATTCAATGATTCCACCGTGAAGGTTGAAAATGTGGTATAGGCACCCAGGAAACCAGTTCCCACGGCAACCCTGAGTCTTTGGGATATCTGCAGGCGATCCATGGCTAGATCCATAAACAGGCTTAACAGAAAACACCCTGTAAGGTTAGGTATCAGAGTGCCCAGGGGAAATTTCCAGGGGAGCAGCATATTAATTCCCTCTCCCAGGGCTGCCCTGGTGACAGCCCCTAAAAAACCGGCAATTGCAACGGCCAGGAAGTCCAAACAGATCACCTGCTCTATTAAAATATCAGTAAATATTTAATAAAAAAGGGGGGCTTCACCATTATTATATGGCAGAAGCTGTCAGTTGTCACGCCCGTCTGCAGCACCAGCCTCTGTAATTATTCAAAAAACCATACCGTTACGGAGGTATCCTGTTCAGGGTTGACATCATAGTAAAATTCTTTTATCTTCCTCCCCACCAGGGATGACATTTTTTCCATCAGCACATCTATGTTTGTATGGGCCCACCTGATTCTATTGAACTTAACATCAAAACATCCCTGCCGAACCCGACTTAACTCTTTCTCATAAGGAAGCAGGTATCCCGATACTTTAACCAGCAGGTAGTTTCTGTGCAGATAAACCTCGGTATTTGCGGGCCCTTTTCCGGTACCGTTCTTTATCTCCCTGGCAATCATAGAGGCTATTGAATTCTCCAGTGTTTGTTCCCCTTTTTTCATACCACGCTGCCCCTTCAAATACTTATTAGCAGATTTTACTGCCTATTTGTCCTGTACCTGCACCACTACACCTTTTTTTGATAACACTTACGGGGCGACTTGTGTAAACAGCACTGTTTTGTTTTCAGAACAATACTTTCGACACCCTGTGACCTTTCCCTTTTTATACTAAATAGGTATTATTATCAGGGGCGTAGCCTTAAGATATAAAGGCCCTGTTGTTCCATAGAGAACTTCTCCGCTGAAAACTTCTCTATGAAATCATTTGGGCCTTTGACAATAAGTCAACATGTTACAGATGATATTTTTAAATTATTTTATTGAAAAACTATTGAATGTTTGCCGCACCGGTGCTGATTACCTTCTCCAGGTCCAGGATGATTACCAGCCGGTCTTCCAGCTTGGCAATCCCGGTGATATAGTCGGCATCCACATCAGATGTTACCATTGCCGATGGTTCTTCAATAGTATCTTCCGGTATCAGCAGTACCTCAGCAACCGCATCAACCACTATTCCTACTGTATTGTCATAGACTTCGACAACAACGATGCGGGTATTACGGTCTTTTTCCGACTCCGGAAAGCCAAATTTCTTTCTCAGGCAGAAGACCGGGATTACTGTTCCCCTCAGGTTAATCACCCCTTCACTCAGGTGCCCCGTGCCGGGCAGCTGGGTTGTTTCACGATAGGTGATTATCTCCTTGATCTTATGGATATCCATTCCAAATACTTCTGCACCCAGTTGAAACACTACATATTGTTTCTCATCATTTGTCCTGCCATCAAAATCCTGCCTTTGAACAGCCATCTCTGACATCAGTTTCCCTCCTGTTTCCGCAGCCTGGGGTTATGTCACCCCACCTGCAGTCTATAACCTGAAATTGGCCACCATCTGCTGCAGTTCCTGGGCCATTTTGGCCAATTGTTCCGAGGAGGCCGAAATCTCTTCCACAGATGCGTTCAGCTCTTCTGTTGAGGCCGAGACCTCTTCTGCTGCTGCCGCACTTTCTTCAGATACTGAGGCAATACTCTGCATTGCAGAATTCACCTGCTGTGCAGATGCAGCCATCTCCTCTGTCGCTGCTGTATTCTCTTCTGTTATTGCCGCGACATTGTTAACTGTCTCGGCTACTTCCTTGCTTCCTTTAAGGATATCATCAATAATGTCCATAATCCGGTTCACATGTTCACTGGAGGTTTTTACTCCCGACATAATTTCCTCAAGGGCTTTTCCTGCTTCCTGAGCCAGGATTACCCCTTCCTCAACTTCTCTGGTCCCTATTTCCATGGATTCAACCGCAGCCGCTGTTCCTCTCTGGATCCCGGTAATAAGTTCCGCTATCTCCTTGGTAGCTTTACCGGACCGCTCTGCCAGCTTGCGCACCTCGTCGGCCACCACGGCAAATCCCTTACCGTGTTCACCGGCACGGGCTGCCTCTATGGCTGCATTTAAGGCCAGTAAGTTAGTCTGTTCGGCGATGTCATCAATCACCTCGATGATTTCACCGATTTTCTGGGACTGTTCTCCCAGTTCCCTTATCTTCAGTGCGGTATCAGATGACGCATCTTTTACCTTATACATCCCGGCAACGGTTTTCTTAACCGACTCACCGCCGCTTTCAGCAACGGTCTTGCTCTGTTCCGCCACCTCTCTTACTGTTTCCATACCGTCAGCCATGGTATCGATTTTCCGGGCCATTCCGTTTACCAGTTCGGTTGAACTTACTACATTCTTGCTCTGTTCCTGGGCTCCTGAGGCAATCTGTTCAATAGCCTGGGAAACCTGTTCCACCACCTTGACGGTTTCGGTGACACTCTTTGACTGCTCACCTGCTCCGGCAGCAATCTGCTCGATGGCTTTGGCCACCTGCTGGGTTGCCCTGGTAGCTTCCTCCCCGTTGGATGACAGTTCTTCACTGGTTGCCGCCACCGACTGCGAGGATGCACTAATCTGGTTAATCATATTCCTCAGGCTTTCCAGCATAGTGTTGAAAGCCATTGTCATCTGTCCAACCTCATCCCTGGTGGTTGTCCGGACTTTCTCCACACTAAGGTCCCCGTCGGAAACCCTGGTAAGGGCAGCGGACAGTGCCACCACTGGCCTGGAAATACTCCGACTCAGGAACAGACCGATGCCAATACTCAACAGCGCTGCCAACACCGAGACCACTATACTTATCATTTGGGTCCTTTCCGCATTCCGGACCTCAGCAAGAATTCCGTCCTGGCTGGCCTGTTCATTCAGCTGGACAAATTCATCTCCCAATGTCTCCAGTTCGGCAAATATCTTGCCTGCTTCATCTGTATACGGGGTTACTTCATTTTCACGGCCTGTATCAATCAGTGTTTTTACCTGTGCACAGACATCTTCATACCGTTTCTGTAGATCTACCATCTTGGCCAGCGTTTCGGCCCCCTGCTTTGTGGTCATCTCTTTTTTGATGTTTTCTTCAGCTAACCCTACCTTTTCACCATATTCAATGAACTTATCATACCAGGAGCTGTCCTTGGTTATCATATATCCCCTGAAACTGTAACCCTGACTGGTGATGTAGTATCTCATTCTTTCAATGTTGGAGGTAAGGTCCAGACGTTTATTAACAAGTGCGGTAAAACCCTGCTGCCCACTCTGCATACCACTGATCCCCAGATATGCAACTACTGCCAGGAGAATCAGCACCACCAGGTAACCGGCAAGAATCTTGTAGCTAATTTTTTTCATAAAATCGCCTCCTCATTTTTGTAAATTATGCAGTTATTTTCTTCCATGCGATTCTATTAGAATCCTTTCGTTTACAACTCTCCCCCCTTTATATTAATTTTTCTTCAACAAAAATAAAAACCCAATACTGAAACCGGCCACCGTCTCCTTTTTTGAAGGCCCACGGACAGCCAAACAGCACCAGGTCTTTTAATCCGGCTTATTTCCGGATTACTTTCACCCTCTATTTTTGTTTATTTCGGGTTTATAAATACTAAGCAAACTCATTATTATGTATAGCAATGTATACATATTACGACATTGTTCGATTTTTTCCTCTTTTTTAGGTATTATTTGTTAAAATCTTTTTAAAAAAATAGATAACCACCATCAGGCGGCTATCTATAGCACATTTTAAACTGCTTCCGGCGCTGCACTCCGGTCCGTATCTATGCTGACAACCCTCTCCAGGTCCAGAATAATAATAAGTCTTTCATCCATCTTGGCTATTCCGGTAATGAAATCTGAATCGAGTCCTGATGTAAGCATAGCTGACGGTTCCTCTATCATGCCTCCGGGTATCGCCAACACCTCTGATACACCATCGACTACAATACCTACGGTATTATCATTTGCTTCCACCACAACAATCCGGGTACTTCCGGTCCTTTCCGCCTGCGAAAAGCCAAACCTTTTCCTCAGGTCAAAGATCGGGATAACATGACCCCTGAGGTTTATCACCCCTTCCACCAATTCGCCGGCTCCGGGTATATTAGTGTATTCCTGATAAGTAATGATCTCCTTAACCCTGTTTATTTCCAGGCCAAAGACTTCCATATTCATTCTGAACACTACATACTGTTTTTCTTCAGATGTCTTGTACTCCATTGCCTCACCTCCAAATTATGCAGGTTACACCTTGAACCTGGCAACCATGTCCTGCAGCTCCTGAGCCATTTTGGCCAATTGTTCAGAGGACGCCGAAATCTCTTCCACAGATGCGTTCAGCTCTTCTGTTGAGGCCGAGACCTCTTCTGCTGCTGCCGCACTTTCTTCAGATACTGAGGCAATACTCTGCATTGCAGAATTCACCTGCTGTGCAGATGCAGCCATCTCCTCTGTCGCTGCTGTATTCTCTTCTGTTATTGCCGCGACATTGTTAACTGTCTCGGCTACTTCCTTGCTTCCTTTAAGGATATCATCAATAATGTCCATAATCCGGTTCACATGTTCACTGGAGGTTTTTACTCCCGACATAATTTCCTCAAGGGCTTTTCCTGCTTCCTGAGCCAGGATTACCCCTTCCTCAACTTCTCTGGTCCCTATTTCCATGGATTCAACCGCAGCCGCTGTTCCTCTCTGGATCCCGGTAATAAGTTCCGCTATCTCCTTGGTAGCTTTACCGGACCGCTCTGCCAGCTTGCGCACCTCGTCGGCCACCACGGCAAATCCCTTACCGTGTTCACCGGCACGGGCTGCCTCTATGGCTGCATTTAAGGCCAGTAAGTTAGTCTGTTCGGCGATGTCATCAATCACCTCGATGATTTCACCGATTTTCTGGGACTGTTCTCCCAGTTCCCTTATCTTCAGTGCGGTATCAGATGACGCATCTTTTACCTTATACATCCCGGCAACGGTTTTCTTAACCGACTCACCGCCGCTTTCAGCAACGGTCTTGCTCTGTTCCGCCACCTCTCTTACTGTTTCCATACCGTCAGCCATGGTATCGATTTTCCGGGCCATTCCGTTTACCAGTTCGGTTGAACTTACTACATTCTTGCTCTGTTCCTGGGCTCCTGAGGCAATCTGTTCAATAGCCTGGGAAACCTGTTCCACCACCTTGACGGTTTCGGTGACACTCTTTGACTGCTCACCTGCTCCGGCAGCAACCTGTTCGATGGCTTTGGCCACCTGCTGGGTCGCCTTGGTGGCTTCCTCTGCATTTGATGACAATTCCTCACTGGTAGCTGCCACAGTCTGTGAAGAATTATTTACGCCTCTAAGTAGTTCTCTAAGGTTTTTTACCATGACTCCAAATGATGCTGTCAGGATTCGAACCTCATCCCTGGTCGTAACTTCAGGAACATCTACAGTCAGGTCCCCCTGGGAAATCTGCTCAGCAACCGCCGCCAGCCTGTTAATAGGTCTTGATATAGCTCTGCTAAGGATTATGCCAAGTATAACCGAAATTAGAAGTGCTGCCCCTGATATGCCGTAAGCCAGATATTTGCTCCTTAGGAACTGGTTATCTGCCTCTTTAATTACTTCACTGTTTTGCTCTGCCACAAATTTGTTCCATTCTTCCTGAATTTGCTTAAATTCATTAATGACAGGCCTTGCTTTTTCAGATGCTATTGCCGCACCGTTAATATCTCCTGACCTGACAAGGCCAAAGACCTCCTGAGCTATATCATTATAACTATCGCTGCTCGCGAGGAGTTTCTCTTTATACTGCCTTGATTCATCAGTAACCAGCAGCCCGGAAAGCTCTTCAAAAAGCCGGGCCTGTTCCTGGTCAAGTTTGTTATAGTCCTCAATATTTCCCTGGTCCTGATACAATATAAAGCCCCGCACCTTAGCCACCTGCTCCATCTGAATAGTCCCGATATCCGATACATATGTATCTATCGGCATATTGACGGAAATTATTTCAGCATAATTTTTCTCCATTGTAGTCATTCCGGCTATTCCAAAATATGCAGTAACAATTAATAATAGAGAAATTGAAAGGAATCCTCCGATAATTTTTTTACCTATTGTTATTTTCATACTTTATCCCCTCCGATTCTATCTTCATTACAATAACAAAATAAGGCTTTGGCTGATAATCACCTCCAAACATTGTACAATTTCTTTGTCATCCCCCCCACAATTGGTTTTATAAATCTCCAAAAATGCAAAAAACATCTATAAGCACCATTCGGCCCATACTTAAGGCCGGTTGGAACCACAGATGTCGACCGGGAAGTTCAATCTGTAAAGACTGCATTTCCCAAAATATATAAGCCTTTCTGCCAGGCAGGCAAAAAGGCTCTAAAATGTTTAAAGGCTTTTTTCTTCTGCTTGGCGGCCGGCAGTCATAGCAGTTATCCTCCAGGAATAACTGCCTTAGACCCTTGGCTTTGTGCCCCTGCCTTTCGGCAGGTTTACCTTTTTCAAGCTATTTTTATTTTATTTAAACTCGCTTTCCTGTTATTTAAAATGGTTTATCCAATATGAACACAGTTATCGCCGAATTTTTCGGCACATCAATTTCATACAAATATCGTATTACTTTACAGCCCAATACCGCCTCCACCCTTTGCAAAACCTCTTCCTTCATAGATTCCAGAATAGCCTGCCGGTATGCCTTAATAAGGCGGGCTTTTTGGGGCTGCTGCTCTATCATTCTGACTTCGGCAGTTCGCAGGAAACGGGAAAGTTCGATGACCACGACATCACCCGCTATACGTAACCTAACGTTTTCAGGACCCTTTCCGAACAGTTCCTTATAAATCTTTTTGGTTTCACTCAGCAGTATATGCCGGGCATAAGTGCAGTCTGGTCGGTTAGACACCGGATCCCCTCCACGTCTTCCAGGCACCCCCTTGGTAGCCACTGATAATACCTTCTCCTAAAAAAACAAAAGACATCCCTGTACCATACGGTTTCCACGCCGGATACCGGATGGTATCAATAGATGCCAGAAAGGAAGTCCTACTCTTAATAGCAGGCATTCCTATTTTAGTTAAAACTCGTAACACGTATTTTATTTTCGACAAAATATTTTTATTTCCTTCTCACATTGCAAATTTTGTCATAATATGGTGCACCTACACCCCTTTTGCCTTTTGCCTTACCTGAAACAGCCCCGGCAGCAGGGATTTCTCCTGACCCAGCCCAAGTTGACCGATAAGCCCCATCACTGATTCCGCCAGTTTGACCGGGTCATGGCGTACCAAATCGCTCTCGAAAACCAGGTCCTCTTTAACGGGTTTTACTTTCATTTCTTCTATCTGTCTCAGGTCAGCCTTAACCGGAACAGCGCCGTCCTTTTGATACTTCCGCAGCAGCCTCCGGGGGATTTCCTGAACATTGACGATGGCATAATCAATCAACCCTGACCCGGCATGGCGGTGAATCGCCCTGATGTGGTCAGATGCCGTGAAGCCATCGGTCTCACCCGGTTGTGTCATAATGTTGCAGGCATATACCGTTACTGCCGGGGAAGCGGCGATGGCATCAGCCATGCCCCGTACCAGGAGGTTAGGGATCACGCTGGTATACAGGCTTCCCGGACCCAGGATAATCAGGTCGGCGCCTGCGATAGCCCGAAAAGCTTCCGGTACAGGTTCACAGTCTCCCGGTTTCAGGAATACCCGCTTAATCTTTTTACCTGTACGCGGGATCTTTGATTCACCCTCAATAATGCTGCCATCTTCGAGTTCGGCACAGAGGCTGCAGTTCTTCAGGGTGGCCGGCAAAACCTGACCCCTGACAGCCAGTACCTTGCTCATCTCCCTCACTGCTGTCCCAAAATCTCCAACCACCTGGGTCATTGCTGTTAGCAGCAAGTTTCCCATACTGTGTCCCGCCAGGCCATAACCATTGGAAAACCGGTGCTGAAACAGATCTTCCATCAATGTCTCCTTATCTGCCAGGGCCACCAGGCAGTTCCGAATATCTCCCGGAGGCAGGATCCCAAATTCACCGCGCAGCTTTCCGGAACTGCCCCCGTCATCGGCAACGGTAACAATGGCTGTAATATTGCTGGTGTATTTTTTCAAGCCCCGGAGCAGCACCGAAAGACCGGTCCCCCCACCGACGACAACGACTTTGGGCCCCCGCTTGAGGTGATGCTCGCGGTAGATAAGTCCGGCAACATCCTCCTCTCTCCCCGGAGCCAGGGCCCGTATTATTGAATTCAGGGTGTTTCGCGTCCCGATGCACACCATAAAAGCTCCTGCTGCAAGAAGGAGGAGCCCTGTTTCCAGGGGAAACCCCTGAAGAATATGGTGCAACTTGTTTGTCACCAGTATTACCCCGGCACCAAAACAGACAGCCCCGGCAAAAGCCAGAAACATCCAGCGCTTAATCCGCAAACCGGGGTAAAGCCATTTAAGTCTCTCCATACATTACACCCCTGACGTGTTTTTCTCCAGGTCGCGGTGTCTTTTGTTAACCAGGTAGTTGCTGGATTTCAGGGATTCAAACAGCCTGTTGACAAGTGTAACCGAACGGTGCTGCCCGCCGGTACAGCCAATGGCTATAACCAGGCTGGTCTTCCCTTCTTTGATGTAATGGGGGATGAGGAATTTAATCAGGCCGGAAAATTTTCTCATAAAAGTCCTGCTGACAGGAGAATCAAGTACATATTCCTGAACCTGGGGGTCATTGCCGGTGAGCGGCCTGAGCTCCTCAATATAATGAGGATTGGGCAGGAACCTGACATCAAAGACCAGGTCAGCATCCATCGGTATCCCGTACTTGTATCCGAAAGACATTACATTTATGTTCAGGTTGTGTTCTTCATTTTCTCCTCCGTAAAGCAGGGTTATTTGTTCCTTAAGCTGCTTGTTGCTGAGATTGGAGGTGTCTATCACCTTACTGGCCTTGCCTTTCAGTTCTTCCAGCTTCAGCCGCTCTTCCCGAATACCCTCCAGGACCCTGCCATGGGTACCAAGGGGATGGCGCCGCCGTGATTCCTTAAACCTCCTTACCAGGGTCTCGTCAGATGCATCCAGGAACAGAATTTCACACTTGATCCCCAGTGATTTAAGATTTTCCAGGGAATCATATACTGCATCAAAGAATCCGCCGCCCCTGATATCAACTACCAATGCTATTTTATTTATTTTCCCTTCTGATTGTGCACAAAGTTCGGCAAATTTGGGAATCAGGGTCGGAGGCAGGTTATCCACACAGAAGAACCCGAGGTCCTCCAGACACCATATGGCCTGGGTTTTCCCCGCTCCCGACAGCCCGGTTACAATTACAAATTTTATATCATTCATTTCTCCACCCCATATTATCGGTTACTGACTATTTCGTCGCCAAAACCGTTTCTCCTTCAAAACTGCTTTGACACCCTCTTTTTATGCTATTTAACACTCTCTCTTTACGGCATTTAATACCCTCTCCCGGGGAACCCCGAACTTTTTCAGGACTGCGGCCCCCTCCTGCAGTTCCCCGACCGATGACGGGAAATGGGCATCACTGCAGACAACAAAGTTAACACCTGTTTTTAATGCCGCTCTCACCAGGTCTTCTTTGTCATAGTGGTGACCGGTATTTATTTCGATAGCCGTATTGCAGGCAGCACAGGTCTCAGCCAGTTCACCAACATCAACCGGCATTTTCAGGTCCGGATGACTGATAAAGTCCACATCATACCTGTATACTGCTTCTTTAAGGGCTTTGGTATTGGCTGTCCGAGCCCTTTCACGCATCCCCCTGCTTATACCGGCCAGCCGATTAATGCCCACCACCGACCAGGCCCCTTCCAGAGAGGAAGGCACAACATAAGGGTGCAAGCCCACAATCAGGATATCCAGCTTGTCCCGGACTTTCCGGGGAACATCTATAGCCCCGTCACTCCCGGTAATATCTGCCTCTGCGCCGACCTTTATGGTAAGTTCAGGATACCTTTCGGCAACTTCCCTGACCTCATCAATAATATCAAAATAGGCGGCTCCGTTTTTAACTCCTGTCCCGATATTACCGGGACCGTGATCTGTTATGGCCAGCTCGCACAGACCCCTGGCCAGGGCCGCCTCCGCATTTTCCGCGATTGTGCCCCTTCCGTCACTATAACTGGAATGAGTGTGCCAGTCAGCAAAAAACTCCATAAAAAACACCTCACTTAAATCGGCTGACATTGGAAATAACCGGCTGACACAATAAAATGTCCGTGAGGTATTTTATCCATTTTCACCTTTTTGTATTTTGCAGCACCAGCTGCGCGGCCCCTACAAAGCCGGCATCATTGCCCAGTTGGGCCGGGACTATCCTGACAATACTGCCGGCAGATTCCAGGCAGTTTTCCCGGGCCGCCCGGCACAGGGGTTCAAACAGCAGTTCCCCGGCCCTGGAAACACCACCACCAATGACAATGGTGTCCGGGTTCAGGATGTTTATAATATTGCCCAGCCCTATTCCCAGGTAATATGCCGCCTTTTCCACTATCTCCAGGGCCAGCCTGTCCCCGGCCCGGGCTGCCATAATGATATCCCTGGCCTCTAGGTTCTCCTCCCGGAAAAGTTCGGTAATGACGCCCCTGTCCATGGCTTCCCGGGCCATCCTGACCATGGCTGTTGCCGAAGTCAGGGTTTCCAGGCATCCCCTGCGGCCACAACTGCACTGGGGCCCTCCCGGCTCAATAACCGTATGCCCCAGTTCACCGGCTGCCCCGTTAGCTCCCGTGTACAGGCACCCGTCAAGAACAATTCCGCCGCCTATGCCGGTACCGATTGTCACCATGACCATATTTGCCGAACCCTGACCGGCACCGCGCCATTGTTCCCCCAAAGCTGCCACATTGGCATCATTCTCCAAAAATACCGGCAGCGCAGTTTTCCTGCGGAGGTATTTAACCAGGGGGACATTTCTCCAGTAAAGGTTAGGGGCAAAAATAACGTCTCCTGTACTGCGCTCAGGCTGCCCAGGCACCCCTATGCCCACACCGGTTACACCCTTAGACCTCTCCCTGGCTGTAATCTCAAGTTCTGTTATCATCCCGGCAATCCTGCCGGCAACTGCTTCAGGCCCCGTATTAGCCAGAGTGGGGATCTCCTTTTTTTCAATAATCCCCCCATTTATATCGAGCAGGGCGCCTTTTATGTTTGTACCGCCAAGGTCTATTCCAATCAAAAATTCATCATGCAATGGTATCACCTTTTATCATTTTTCAATGGCATCAGTTGTGTCATTTTTCTTTCTGCTCAGGTAATTCAGTACTTTCTCCACAGAAGTGTTTAACACCTGTTCCTCCCGGATACCTGCCACTATTACAGTTTCGACGGCATAATCAAAACGGCCCACATCTTCAGCGAAGTGAGCATCACTCCCAATAACCACGGGTCCGCCATAAGCAGCTATCATCCGGGCTATATTGGAGCAGTTGGCAGAACTTCCCCTACGGCTGCCGCAAAAAGAACTGTTATTTATCTCCAGGGGAATGCCTTTTTCAGCTGCTTTCCTGACTACAGCCTCATAGTCCAGCGGGAATTCAGGATTTCCGGGATGGACAATGATATCTACCAGGGGGTTCTCCATGGCATTCAGCAGGGCCCTGGTACAGTCCTCCCTGACCGAAGAGCCGAAACACCTGGCATGAAAGCCAGCCAGGACCACGTCCAGCCTTTCAAGATAGTACCTGTCCAGGTCAAGGTCCCCTTTATCATTAATTATATTGGCCTCAACACCTTTAAGGATCCTGACGCCCCCGATTTCAGGGGGCAGAACCCGCAGGTTACCAAAATGATAAAAGTGGGGGCCTCCCGGCATTGCCGGCCCGTGATCGGTAATAGCTGCCATCTGAAGTCCCCTGTCCCGGGCCGCAGCGGCTATTTCTCCTATAGTACTGTATGCATGTCCGCTGGCAACAGAATGAATATGTAAGTCCGCTTTAAGTTCCAGTTTAATGGCAGTTCACCTCTCCCTTATCATCAACACGTCCCAGGGGCGCTAGCTGTGCGCCAGTTTTTGCTTTAAGTGGTCAATATTTCTAACCGGTGTGGGGTCAATGCCATATAGGGTTGCCAGGTAGACACTGACATAGTCGCCTATATAGGTCAGGGAAAACATCCTGGTCAGGCGCCCCTCGCCCCGGGACCATACCTCAGTGATACCACTGACCACATCTTTGATAATATCTTTACTTATTTCCATGCGCTTCTGAACCCGGGGATGATCCCCGCTGTCCCTGAGAATTACAATTTCCAGCTGCCCCAGCAGGGCTGAGGGTTCTTCAAAACCCACGATCTCATTGTGGTTTAGTTCAGGGAAGACGTTCCAGTAAGCCGGCGCTTTACCGTTTTCATTCACCTGACCTTTCCACCTCATGGCAACTACCTCAGTGCTGCCTGCAGCTCCCCAGATTACCGGTATTTTACCATAAAATCTGGTCGCTATTTGTTTGGCAGGATTCTGTTCAACAGGGACTTTAGGCTGCAGTTCCTCCCTGAGGGACCTCAGGGTACGGGTCAGTTCATCCAGTTCAGCGTCCAGGCCGCTGATCAGCCCCAGTTTTTCCAATACCGTCAGAGTGGGAATTAACAGGTATCCGGTTGCAGCCCTTGGTGATATCCCGGCAGGTACAACTATCACCGGATAACCGTCATCTTCAGCCAACCGGCGCAGCTTCCCTCCATTGGTCAGGGCTACTATCCTGGCGCCTGTCTCCCTGGCCTGGGCATATGCACTGAGAGTCTCTTCGGTATTGCCGGAATAACTGACCGCGAACACCAGTGTTTTGCTGTCAACAAATGCAGGCAGGGTATAGTCCCGGTTTACGATCACCGGTACCCCTGTTTTTTCGGCTATGTACAGGCGCAGGAAATCACCCCCGATGGCTGACCCTCCGAGCCCTGTCACCACTATATTGGAAACAGAGGCATATCCGGAAGGTATTTCAGTCTTCCGGCCTATTGCCAGGGCTTCCTCACACTGTTCCGGCATTCTCCACAGGGCATCCAGCATCCGGCCGGGATCATTAGTCTCAATCCTTTCAACACTGTTGAGGTCATTCACGTTATTCATAACATCATTCCCCCTTTATTCGGTAACTTTACGAGTATATCTTCAACATAAGCCCGCAGGACCTCAGCAACACTCCAGGCCTGGGAAAAACAGCCCCTGGGTTGGTGCGGCGGGTCACCGTCAAAAACCTCAGATATCGACCCTATACCGTGGTCCCTCAGGTGAGCCTTAAAGGGCATCATAAAGCGTTCTGCAATCACTTTGCTCTCAGGAGAGTAGTCATGTACTTTCCGGAAAGCAGTTATAAACGGGCCGGCCAGCCAGCCCCATCCCGTTCCCCGGTGATAAGCCGAATCCCTCCCGACGACATCACCACAGTACCTTCCGTGGTACTCACTGTCCCCGGGGGACAGGCTCCTCAGCCCATAAGAAAAATAAAGCTCACGCCATACTGTATTCACCACATGGACCTGTTTGCCGTGGTCCAGTGGTGAGAAAGGCAGGGAAACCGCAAAAATCTGGTTGGGCCGGACCGATGCATCCTTACCGTTTCCGGTAATTACATCATAGAGGCACTTTTGTTCCGGGTTCCAAAACCGGTTTACAAAACTGTTCCTGACCCTGGCAGCCAGGCTGTCAAAATCATCTCCGTTATCACGGTATGCACCGGCCAGGCGCAGTATAACCTCAAGGGCATTATACCACAGGGCATTGATTTCAACCGGTTTTCCGTGCCTCGGAGTCACTACCCAGTCACCGGCCTTGGCATCCATCCAGGTAAGCTGGACACCCTGTTCACCGGCATAAACCAGGCCATCATCATCCATCCCGATATTAAATTTCGTTCCCTGGCGGTAATTCCTGATAATTTCCCTGAGGACAGGATAAATCTCATTTTTAATAAATTTATGGTCCCCCGTATATTGAAGGTATTTATAGACAGAGTGGAAAAACCACAGTGAAGCGTCAACTGTATTGTACAGCGGCTCTCCCCCCTGGTCGGGAAACATGTTTGGAATCAGGCCGTCTGCACAGTATTTGGCAAAGGTCTTCAGGATCTCCCTGGCCTCTGCAAACCTCCGGGTCACCAGGGTCAGCCCCGGCAGAGCTATCATGGTATCCCGGCCCCAGTCGGTAAACCAGGGGTACCCGGCAATAACAGTACTGGCCCCGGTTGATTCCCTGCGCACAATAAATGTATCTGCAGCCAGGACCAGCCTGTTGACAAACTCCTCATTAAATCCCAGCTGCTCAATAATACCGGCCAGGCGGCGTTCAGCGCCTACCTGCTCCAGCAGCGGATTGGTAACATCTCTTTCTTCTGCCACTGAAGCGATGATACTGAAGGATTCCCCGTCAGATAGCGCCACCTCAAAGCTGCCCGGCATAAAATGGTCTTCCCAGGGGTCCAGCCCTCTTTCCGCCTCCTGAACATAAAACATCCCCTCAAACCAGTACCCGCTCCCCTTGTGATATGTTGCCCGGTCTGAATAGAGACGCAATCTTGGCGCTCCCGGGTATGCTTCAATAACCACAGACTTCTGCCCTGTTTCCTGGTTAAATGACCAGTCATTTTTGCGCACAGTGTGGTGATAATGCCTGCAGTTAACCAAAGGGGTTACCCTGACCCTGACCGGGTCAGCGCTGCCGGAATAGACAGTATACCTGACAATGGTAATGTTTGTCTCCCGGACCATAAAGACCGTTTTTTCCAGGATGACATTTTTTATGGCATAAGTATATGTGGGAAAAGGCCGCAGTTCAAAAGCATGCAGGTAATTGTACCCTTCAGGATAAATACCTGTTCCCGTCCGGTTGCAGCCCAGGAGATAAGTCTCTCCCCCTATCCTTACCTCTTCCTCCAGTTTGGCCAACAGCAGGGTCCTCTCCACAGGGGGTTTCAGGGAGGCAAAAAGTAGCCCGTGATATTTGCTGGTATTTGCACCAACGACAGTTGATGAGGCAAACCCCCCCAACCCGTTGGCGACCAGCCACTGCCTGCCGGTATTGTGTTCATATGCCCCCAGTTCATTACGGCCAAAAATCATCTTATGCCCTCCAATCAGAGTCAAACCTGACCAGCGTTAATAAACATCGGATCATTATCAGGCTAAATACGAAGTCTGCCCGGCTTCGGCAAACATGTTCACCAAGAGTATGAACATCGCATGGGACCATGCCAGGGGCACTACCCAGGCGGTTTGTCCCGTATTGCGGTCTACCTGTTCCGGAAGGAAGCCCAGTGAAGTGCGGTGCTCCAGGGTCCAGCGGACAAACCCGGCTGCTTTCTCCCAGTCCCCCCTGGACCCATAGTACATCCCCAGCCAAAGGGTTGTTAAGACCCAGGGATTACCGCCAATATAACTGTCGGTGGCATATCTCCGGATTCCGCCGGTATCCGGATTTGTCAGGGCTGTCTCCAGGTGTTCCACTGTTTTAACCATCTTTGCATCTTCCGGCAGGACCACTCCAAAAGGTACGGTCAGCCCCAGCAGGCTGGCATCGGCGGTATCATCTCCAAAATATTCATAGGAAATATACCCCTTGTTACCGATAACCTCCCTGACCCGGAAGCCGTTACTTTTCCTGTCTTCAAACTCCTCCCACCTGACGGCCATCCATCCTGACCTGATAAACCTCTCCCGGGCGGGATCCCAGAAATAGGCGGCAATATTTTCCCCAAAGACCTTTGCCGTTTCCAGCCACTTAAGTGCAATATCAAACTCTCCAAACGTTTTGGCCAGCAATCCTGCTGCCTTAAGTCCGCCACAGACCGCAGCACATGAATAGGCATGCTCGCCGAAGCGTTCTTCCCAAAGGTCCCATGACATCCGTGAAGAACCCGATTCTTCACTTATCCACTTCTCCAAATATTCCCCGGCCCGCATGACCGCAGGCCAAACTTCCCCTAAAAACGCATGGTCCCATGTTTCTTTGCAGTACTGGTAAATGCCCCATATCACTGCCCCGGTTGAGTCCACCTGGTCCCCCCAGCCCGGGGCCAGCTGCCCGGAGGTATACTGCCGCTGGGGCCATTCCCCCGTAGGATACTGGTTCCTGGCCGCCCAGCGGAAAAAATCCCTGGCATAGCCCGGGTACCCCGCCTTCAGCATGGCATAAGCTATCATGGCCGCATCCCGCCCCCAGACATATGCATAACCTCCACACCGGGTATAATGCTCATCAAATTCCGGGGCCGCAATAATTCCCCCGGTATCCCGGTTCATCAGGAGTTTACATACCATAACAGAGCGCTGATACAGTGTAACCACCTCAGGCCCTGCCCCTGCAGGGATATATGCCTGCCCCAGGTAATGTTCCCAAAACTCTGCCGTTTCTTGCAGCAAATTGTCCCACCCTGTTTTCCGGGCATATATTATATTATCCTCTGCTTCCTGCCTGTTATGCCCTGCAGTGATAAAAACCGCCAGGTGAGATGTCTGCCCCGGTTCCAGGGTTCTCAGGTTCCATGCCTGGCATCCGTCAGGAGACATAGCCACACTGTTGCCGTCAAAATTGCCAGATAATGCATATTCGCTTCCTATACCGCACTGGAAGTCGTCAGTTTCCCTGTCACCGGCAATGGCAAACCATATGTCCTGCCTGTAATGAAACAAAATGTCCTCATCATGGTCAAACCTGGTGGCATTATATTGGGGGCTCTCATTGAGATGCATTGAGGCATAAAACAGAAACACCACCGGCAGAGGCCTGTCAGAACAGTTTTTAACCTCAAAACTGCGGCAGACAATGTCCCTGTCCGGGCAGGCGAAGTCCCGGGAAATGACCAGAAGGCCGCCCCTCTTGGACCTTGCTGTTGTCTGCAGGATCCCGGTATCACTGACATACTCCTGGGAATAAACCCAGTTTCCCTCGTCATCAAGCCTGATCGCCCGGTCACCAAAAGCCGGGGTTAAAACTGCAGCCCAGGTATGGTTAATATGCTGGGCATTATCTATCTGAGGCCAGAAGAACCTGTGCAGCCCGCCTTTGGAACTTAGTGCGGCCAGAATCCTGCCATTTCCGATAATTGCAGT
Organism: Thermincola carboxydiphila; assembly: GCA_016841325.1. GTDB lineage: Bacteria > Bacillota > Thermincolia > Thermincolales > UBA2595 > Phosphitispora. The sequence goes on along the minus strand of JAENZJ010000001.1, from coordinate 239,692 downwards.
ATTTATCAGCGGTTTCACGTCCTGCCCCCTTTTAAATCTTTACCTTCATTTTTTGCAAAAATACGATAACCTTATCAAGCATTTTTTCCCACCCGGTCATTGACGATTCCGGGGGGCCCACAGGCTCGATCACCGCCGGCTGCCGCCGGGCAGCATCATAGGAGCCCAGCAGACTTTCCTGTTTGCCGGGAGGAGCCAGGAGGTCGATTATATTAGGATCATAATCAGAGTCTGTGCCGCCGCCAAATACCCATCGGCCGGCAGTGGTATTAACTTTCCTGAAATTATCCGGTCCCAGGCCGTCCTGAGAGCCAACAAGGACATAATACCGCCATTTATAGGGGTCACCGGGCAGCAGCTCTTTAGGTACGGTTACCCTTAATGTGCCGCCGTCAGGCTGAAGCCTGGCTTTGACTCCACTGTCCCGGCCATCGGCTCCGTCATAATCGCTGGCATGATATACAGCAGTCTTGTTGAAGCTGACTACCTTAATAAAATACTGCCATGGGTGACGGGGGTCAAATATAACATTGGCGCCTTCCCTGAAGGTCTCAATCCTGCCTCTGTCGGGGTCATCTGATATGTATATCTGGACCATGGTATGGCTGAACCCTTCCGATGCCCCCCAGGGATTGGTTACCCTGGGAAAAGCCAGATCAAAATTATATATATTCCTGTGAGCAGAAACCGAAAACTCCTGCAGGTCAAAATGTTCTTTTTTAGGGTCAAAAATTGAATCCGTGGGGTACTCGTATGTTCCCGGCCCATAATCATCACCGGCCGGGTCAGCCATGGCAAAAATCACCCGTTCCCGGTTAAACCTTTCTTTAGCCTGGCCGGCAATAAAAGCAGCTGTCCCAAGTACTGTCAGAATTAAAATAAGCGCTGCTGTCCCAACAATGACCGGTATTCTGTGCCTTACTCCGCCCACTTCCATCCCCCTAAATATAAGTCTCTTAGATGTGAATTCTATGTTAATAACCGCTCCAAAAATCTGGCCACTCCGTCCCTGTTATTGGTATCTGTCACATAATCAGCCTTTTCCCTGACCTCGGCCGGGGCATTAGCCATGGCCACACCCAAACCGGCATACCCGATCATGTCCAGGTCATTGTAGCTGTCCCCAAATACTATAATATCCTCCCTGGGGATCCCAAGACTCCGGGCCAGGTCCTGAAGTGCATGTTTCTTGGTAGCCTGTGGGTGCATAAATTCCAGGTAGTTTGGTTTTGATTTGGTGATATAGAGACTGCCCCCAAATTTTACCGCCAGTGCAGTCTGCAGCCTGTCCACTTTTTCAGGTCCGGCAATATATAAAATTTTTGTGGGGTCCTCCCCCACTGATTCCAGATAGTTAACCAGGCTGCCCACCGGATGCTGCTCAACTCCGGACAGCCTGGCATAGCCTGTCCCTTCTTCTGTCAGACTGTCCACATAGAGACAGTCATTGAAATAAAGATTCATATGTACACCGGCCTTATATCCCTCAGCCAGCACCTCACACGCCAGGCCAAAAGGCACCGGTCTTTCTGCCAGCACCGCACCGGAGCGGGCGTTTTTCACCAATGCCCCCTGGTAAGTGATGATCGGAACCTCTATCCCCAGTTCAAGGGCCACCGGGCGGGCCGAACGGTACATCCTGCCGGTTGCTATGGTGACCACACATCCCATTTCAGCTGCTTTTTGCAGTGCCCTTCTGTTCCTGGAAGAAATCTGCAGGTTATCATCCAGAAGGGTATCATCAAGATCTGTTGCTATAAGTCTGAATCTCCGCACAATACCAGGAACCTCCATCACCGTTATCTATATTTCTCCTTGCCTCCTGCTTTTACCTGTATCTTCTTTTGCCGCTGTCATCATCAATAACGGCACGGCTTAAGATACCACTGATGATTGTGATTATAATTGAGCCAAAAAATGCGGCCCAAAACCCGGAAACTGAAAAACCGGCAACTGCAGATGCAGTTATCAGAAGCATGACTGCATTTATTACCAGGGTAAACAGACCAAGGGTGACAATATTTAAAGGCAGGGTAAAAAACAGGATTACCGGTCGGATAATGGCATTAACAATTCCCAGGACCAGGGCAGTAATCAAGGCCGCCCCGAAACCATCCAACCCGATTCCCGGCATCAGCCATGCAGTCGCCAGCAGCGCCAGGGCATTTAACACCCAGCGTATAATCAGGCCCCTCATTTGATAACCCCCTTCCCTTTACTTCCCTTTACTATATAATACCATAAAAATCAATCATCTTCCTGCTGAAAAAATTCATATACGGCTTCAGCCACCGGGCGCGTCATCCCCGGTACCTCTGCAAGCTGTTCGATAGTTGCATTTTTCAGGCGGGCCATGGACCTGAAGTGTTCCACCAGGGCCTTGCGCCTCTTGGCCCCGACACCGGGGATATCATCCAGGACCGATTTCAGGGAGCGTTTCCCCCTCAGCTTGCGGTGATATGTGATGGCAAAACGGTGGGCCTCATCCCTGATACGCTGGACCAGGTAAAGGCTCTCAGAATTCCGCGGCAGGACAACCGGTTCAGGGCTGCCCTCACCATAGAGGAGTTCCTGCTCCTTGGCGAGGCCGTATGTGGCAATGGGGTCCACCTGAAGCTCCCGCATAACTTCCCGGGCTGCACTCAGCTGACCCTTGCCCCCGTCGATAATGACCAGGTCAGGCATTTCGGCAAATCTGGCCTTCTCCCTCTCCAGCTTCCCGGCTGCAATCTCTTCCTGTTCGCGGAGCCCCCGGTTAAACCTGCGCCTGAGGACCTCCTGCATACTGGCAAAGTCATTGGGCCCCTCAACGGTTTTGATGCGAAAACGCCGGTAAAGGTCGGGCCGCGGTTTCCCACCCGTAAAAACCACCATTGAACCAACAGACTCCGTCCCCTGGATGTTAGAAATATCATAACACTCTATCCGCCGGGGAATCCTGGCAAGTTCCAGGTAATCCTTAAGCCCCAGGAGCGCACCTTCCAGCCGGGCCCGGGCCTGTTCCTCCCTGACCCGGTGCTGTGCCAGTTCTTCTGTCGCATTCTTCCGGGCCATTTCCACCAGCCGGGCCTTTTCACCCCGGCGGGGGACCCTGAGATAGACCCTGGCGCCCCTCTTCTCTTCCAGCCATGCATTAATGACCTCTGTTTCGGTCAGTTCCGCAGGAAGCAGGATATCCCTGGGAATATACTCCACCTGGATATAATACTGTTTCACAAAAGATGTCAGGATTTCACTGTCTTCCATTTCCGAGGTTTCGTCAATGATAAAGTGTTCCCGTCCCATCAGCTTGCCGCCCCTGACAAAGAACACCACCACACCGGAAAGCTCACCCTCCCTGGCCAGGGCAATGACATCCTGGTCAGTGGGATCAGCAGACACTATCTTCTGTTTTTCCACGACCTTTTCAATATCCCTTATCCTGTCCCTGAGCTCTGCCGCCTGCTCAAAATCCATGTTTTCCGCCGCTTCCTCCATACGGGCAGCCAGGGTCCTAACCAGTTCTTCATGCCTGCCCTCAAGGAACAGGCAGACATTTTTTATCATTTCGAGATACCTCACAGTACTCACTTCTCCCTGGCAGGGAGCCAGGCAGCGCCTGATATGGTAGTTAAGGCAGGGTCGTTTCTGCCTGTCCACCGACTTCTGGCGGCACTGCCTTATAGGAAACACTTTCTTCAGCAGCCTCAGAGTCTCCCTGAGGGCCCCGGCATCGGTATAGGGGCCGTAGTAGCGGGCCCCGTCCCGGACCACCTTTCTGGTCATAAAAACCCTGGGATATTCCTCATTCAGGGTAACCTTTACATAAGGATAGCTCTTGTCGTCAACCAGCCTCACATTATACCTGGGGCGGTGTTTCTTAATCAGGTTGCATTCCAGGATGAGGGCTTCAACCTCGGAATCAGTGAGGATATATTCAATATCTGCCACCTGGGTGACCAGGCTGATCACCTTGGGGCTGTGGTTTTTGGATGACTGAAAATAAGACCTGACCCGGTTTTTCAGGGACAGGGCCTTACCCACATATATAATTTCTCCGGAACTGTTTTTCATTATATAGACTCCTGGAGCCTGGGGCAGGTATTTTAATTTTTCGGCTAAGTCCATCCTGTTCACACTCCATTGACTACCAGGGCCTTTTCACGTTCCAGAAGCTGTTTGAGGTACTGTCCGGTGTATGATTCGGGTACGGCAGCCACTTCCTCTGGCGTCCCCCGGGCAACCACAGTCCCTCCCCGGTCACCACCCTCAGGTCCCAGGTCAATTAGGTAATCAGCAGTCTTAATGACATCCAGGTTGTGCTCAATTACCAAAACCGTGTCCCCGGCCTCCACCAGTCGGTTGAGGACACCCAGAAGCTTATGGATATCCGCGATGTGCAGCCCGGTAGTTGGCTCATCAAGGATATAGAGGGTCTTTCCATTGCTCCTGCGGCTCAGTTCTGTGGCCAGCTTGACACGCTGGGCCTCACCACCCGACAGTGTGGTTGCCGGCTGTCCCAGCCTGATGTAACCCAGCCCCACATCCTGAATGGTTTTCAGTTTGCGGTGTATCCTGGGAATATTTTTGAAAAATTCAGCGGCTTCATCGACTATCATATCCAGCACATCAGAAATGGTCTTACCCTTATATTTTACCTCAAGTGTCTCCCGGTTATATCGTTTGCCTTTACAGACCTCACACGGCACATAAACATCAGGGAGAAAATGCATCTCAATCTTGATAATCCCGTCACCGCGGCAGGCCTCACAGCGTCCGCCCCTGACATTGAAACTGAAACGCCCCGGCTTATACCCGCGCATCTTGGCTTCCGGAGTCTGGGAAAATAACTCCCTGATACCGTCAAAGACCCCGGTGTAAGTTGCCGGGTTGGACCGCGGAGTCCGCCCGATAGGAGACTGGTCAATATTAATGACCTTGTCCAGAAGGTGCAGCCCCCTGATTTCCCCGTGTTCGCCCGGCCTGGCCTTAGCCCCGTGCAGGTCATGGGCCAGCTTCTTATACAGGATCTCATTGACCAGGGTACTCTTCCCGCTTCCGGAAACACCGGTCACACAGACAAATACCCCCATGGGGATGCGTACATTAATGTTTTTCAGGTTATGCTCACTGGCATTAATAATCTCCAGCCAGTTGCCGTTGGGCTTATTCCTGAGCACCGGTACAGGTATCCTCTTCTTGCCGCTGAGGTACTGTCCGGTAATGGATTTTTTCTCAGCGATGATATCCTTGAGGGTTCCCTCAGCCACAACATGTCCCCCATGCTCACCGGCACCGGGTCCGATATCGATGATATGGTCAGCCGCCAGCATAGTGTCTTCATCATGCTCTACCACAATCAGGGTATTCCCCAGGTCCCGCAGGTGTTCCAGGGTCTGGATCAGCCTCCTGTTATCCCGCTGGTGCAGCCCGATACTGGGCTCATCAAGGATGTAGAGTACCCCGACAAGGCTGGAACCAATCTGGGTAGCCAGCCTGATTCGCTGTGACTCCCCGCCTGACAGGGTCCCGGCTGCCCTGTCCAGGGTCAGGTAGTCCAGTCCCACATTAATCAGGAAACCGAGCCTTTCCCTGATTTCTTTCATCACCTGGCGGCTGATAACACTTTCCCTTTCCGAAAGGAACAGGCCCTCAAAGAATTTCAGGGCTTCCTGTACCGTCATCCTGGTGACCTCATATATGGACTTGTCCCCGACCTTTACCGCCAGACTTTCCGGTTTCAGCCTGGCTCCACTGCACTTGGGACATGGATGGGTACTCATGTATGACTCAATTTCCTCTCTCATCCACTCAGAATTTGTCTCCCTGTGCCTGCGGGAGAGGTTGTTGACAACTCCCTCAAAAGGAGCATTAAAGATATGCCTTCTGCCCTCTTTTTCAAAGCGGTAATTTATTTTGGTGTTTCCCGTACCATATAAAATTACATTTAACTGCTCATCTGTAAGTTCACTGACAGGTGTATGCACATCAAAACCGTAAGCCTTACCCAGGCTCTCCAGTGACTGGAAATACCAGGCTGCATTGGAGCTCCACGGTACCAGGGCCCCCTGGGCAATGGATTTGGTCCGGTCAGGAATAACCAGCTCCGCGTCAATCTCCATCTTAGTCCCCAGCCCGCTGCACTCGGGGCAGGCCCCGTAAGGATTGTTAAAGGAAAACATCCTGGGGGATATCTCCTCCATACTGATCCCGCATTCGGCACAGGCAAAGTTCTGGCTGAAAACCATTTCTTCACCACCGATGAAATCTACCAGTACCGTGCCCCCTGAAAGGTTCAGGGCCAGTTCCAGTGAATCCGCCAGTCGGGTACCTCCGTCAGGCCTGATGACAATTCGGTCAACAACTACTTCAATGGAGTGTTTTTTGTTTTTGTCCAGTTTGATCTCATCTGTAACCTCCATCATTTCCCCATCTACGCGTACCCGCACATAACCGTTTTTACGGACATCATCAAATACCTTGGCATGCTCACCCTTGCGCCCTTTAACCAGGGGCGCCAGGACCTGGATTTTGGTCCCCTCAGGCATACCCAGCAGATTGTCCACAATCTGCTCCACCGTCTGCTGTGTAATGGGCCTGCCGCACTCGGGACAGTGGGGATGACCAATCCTGGCAAAGAGCAGCCTCAGGTAATCATAGATCTCGGTCACCGTACCCACAGTGGAACGCGGGTTGCGGCTGGTGGTCTTCTGATCAATGGAGATAGCCGGGGACAGTCCCTCAATGTACTCCACATCGGGTTTGTCCATCTGGCCCAGGAACTGCCTGGCATAAGCCGAAAGAGATTCCACATACCTTCTCTGTCCCTCTGCATATATGGTATCAAAAGCCAGGGACGACTTCCCGGAACCGCTGAGGCCGGTAATAACCACAAATTTATCCCTGGGAATGGCCACATCAATATTCTTCAGATTGTGTACCCTGGCGCCCTTTACAATTATTTTGTCTTTAGCCATAAATACGTTCCTCCAGTAAAAGCCTATAGTTTGAACAACTCAATTGATTATAACATATCCTATAAACCGTAAAAAACGCTCCTATTTTCATCAATATATAGACTAATTAGCAGGATTTACCATATATGTGTCGTATTAATTAAAGATTAAGAAGAAAGTGGTGAAAATAATGCTTGCTTTTATAGACGAGAGTGGACACCCTCATCCGACCGACACTTGCAAAATCTCCGCCTTGGTTGCAGTCTGTATCAAAGAAATTCATGTTAGGGAGCTAACTAATACATTGTTCAGTTTAAAGCAAAACATCTTGGGAAACTCTGATAGAGAGTATAAGTCAACAGAATTTCTAAACCCAAGCACTTTAAGAAATGAGAGTTTAAATAAACATAAATTTGTTGAAGAACTTTTTGCATATATCGACACTATGACCTTAGGTATCTTTGCCATAATTATACCCCGACCAACCAAAAACATAAAATATGAAGCAGGACTACTCCCCCGCAATTACTGCCATTTACTCGAGCGGATTAACAGATATTGTCAGGAACAAAGACATCAAGGGCTAATAGTTTATGATAACGATGCCAACAATAAAGATAAAAATTTAGCATTGGCTTTTAATAACTACTTATTCAGACATGAACTTGGAAAGCAGTGCACAAACATAGTAGAAAGTCCGTTTTTTGTAAGAAGTTCCATAACTCCGGGAATTCAAATTGCTGATTTTGTGGCCGGTGTAATTCGGCATTATTTCGAAAATGTTATTGCTTCCAGAGATGAAACTGAAATCAAATATAAAAATGCAGAATACGTTAGTCATATTGAAAAGTTTTTTAAAATTGTACAGCGTAAGAAAAAGGATTATCCCCAAGGCATATCCAATCTGTATGGTTTTTTTCATATGCCTCTTAGTCATTTTATATATAATGAATAGAAAATTTGTTAAAAGCTGTTTACAAATTATGGGCTATTGGATATACTATTATTAGGCTGGTCAGTGGTACTTCTCGTGCTACGTTTATGACTGGTCTTTTTACTTTCAAATCAACCATTCATAGTATACCCGGGATCGATCCTATCTTACAGTTCCTTCCTGCCGCTTTTGCTGCTTTTCCCCCTTGCCTGCGCCCGCAGCTCAATAATCAAATCCCTCAGCTGTGCCGCTTTCTCAAATTCAAGATGTTTAGCTGCTTCCCGCATGTCTTTTTCCAGCCCGGCAATAAATTTATTGAGCTCACGGCGCGACATCTTCTCTGTCCTGGGACCGTCAGTCCGGTAAACCGCCTCCGCTTCGGCAGCCCTGGTAGCTTCAATTACATCCCTTACTGCCTTCTTAATAGTCTGTGGTGTGATATTATGTTTTCTGTTATACTCCATCTGGATCTGGCGGCGGCGGTTAGTCTCACTGAGGGCCTTGGCCATGGAATCTGTAATCACATCACCATACATGATAACCTGGCCTCCCGCATTCCGCGCCGCCCGGCCGATGGTCTGTATCAGGGAGCGTTCTGCCCTCAGGAACCCCTCCTTGTCTGCATCAAGGATTGCCACCAGTGAAACCTCCGGAATATCCAGGCCCTCCCGGAGCAGGTTAATTCCCACCAGAACATCAAACACTCCCAGGCGCAGTTCCCTGATGATCTCCATCCGTTCCAGTGTTTTGATGTCTGAATGCAGGTACCTTACTTTGATTCCCGTTTCCCTGAGGTAATCTGTCAGGTCCTCTGCCATTTTTTTAGTCAGGGTGGTTACCAATACCCGCTCACCCTTTTCCACCCGGATCCTGACCTCATCCAGAAGGTCATCAATCTGCCCTTTGACAGGCCTGACGTGAACCTCGGGGTCCAGAAGCCCGGTAGGCCTGATAATCTGTTCCGCAACCTGCCGGCTGTGCTCCTGCTCATAAGGGCCCGGGGTTGCCGAAGTATATATAATCTGATTGATATGTTCCTCAAACTCCCTAAACATCAGGGGCCGGTTATCCAGGGCCGAGGGCAGCCGGAACCCGTGCTCAATGAGGGCAGCCTTTCGGGAACGGTCACCTTCATACATGCCCCGGACCTGGGGCAGGGTAACATGGGACTCATCAACAATAATCAGGTAATCCTCCGGGAAATAATCCAGCAGGGTATAGGGGGGTTCCCCCTCTTTCCTCCCGGTTATGTGCCGGGAATAGTTTTCGATTCCGGAACAATAGCCCATTTCCCGCATCATTTCGATATCAAAATTAGTCCTCTGTTCCAGGCGCTGGGCTTCCAGGAGCTTTCCCTGCTCCCTGAGCTCAGCCAGCCGCCATTCCAGTTCCGCCTCAATACTGCCGATGGCCCTGTCCAGCTTTTCCCGGGATGTGGCAAAGTGGCTGGCAGGGAAAATGGATACATGGCTCCTTTCCCCCAGCACCTCTCCGGTAAGAGTGTCTATTTCCACAATCCGGTCCACCTCATCACCAAAGAAATCCACCCTGATGGCCTGTTCGCCGTGGGAAGCCGGAAATATTTCCACAACATCCCCTCTCACCCTGAAGGTCCCCCGGACGAAATTCATATCATTTCTGGTGTACTGGATATCCACCAGTTTTCGCAGCATCGCATCCCTGCCAATTTCAGCGCCCTTACGCACAGACAAGACCAGGTCCCGGTATTCTGTGGGGTCACCCAGGCCGTAAATACAGGATACACTGGCCACAATAATCACATCCCGCCGTTCAAACAGGGCCGCAGTAGCCGAGTGCCTGAGCTTGTCTATCTCCTCATTGATGGAAGCATCTTTTTCGATATAGGTATCAGTCTGCGGGATATATGCTTCAGGCTGATAATAGTCATAATAGCTCACAAAGTATTCCACCGCATTGTCAGGAAAAAACTCCTTGAACTCCCCGCACAGCTGGGCAGCCAGTGTCTTATTATGGGCAATGACAAGGGTAGGCCTCTTTACCTGTGCAATTACATTAGCCATGGTAAAGGTCTTGCCTGAACCGGTCACTCCCAGCAGAGTCTGGTGCTTCAGTCCTTTCTCCAGTCCCCTGATTAGTTTCTCAATCGCCTGGGGCTGGTCCCCAGTTGGTTTATATTCTGATTGCAGCCTAAATTCCATAGTCCCTCTCCACATTCGTTTTATTTATTTTGCAACATTATATTATAACACATTTCTGTTTAATGAAAAACAGGCGGGATATCCCGGATGCTGTCAAGATAATTTGGGTAACTTATCCTTCAATGTTAATTTCTCTATTTCTGCCGCCATGTATGGCAATTTGCTCCGATGTTTTCAGTGTTCTCATCTGTCCAACTAAACTCCTTCATTGATATCGCAACGGATTCCCGCCAATTCGCCTTCCATGGCTCAATGGCGGCTCCGGCCATCCGTGGCCTCCGCCCGGTGCTCTATCAAGGGATTCGTTAAGTTGGACTACGCCTCGAACACAATGAAAAATCTCCGCAAACAGCCATACATGTCTCAGATTTATTAAAAACCAAAAAGTTCTCTTAAAATCTTAATTCTTGAAAGTAATTCGGGGCATCCTGAAAGTACTTCAGGACACCCCGGTATTGCCGATATTTTAAGTCACTGCTCCTCAGAACATCCTACGCTTAGCCAGTAACAGGGTGGCAAAAAATGTCCCTCCCAGGGAAATTAGGATTATCAGCGAAAAAGCATAAGGGTTTCCCGTGTCAAAACCGAAGGGAAGCCTGACATTCATACCGAAAAAGCTGGCAACCATAGTCGGGATGGAAAGGACAATGGTAACCGATGTCAGGAATTTCATCACAATGTTCAGGTTATTTGAGATAACTGAAGCAAAGGCATCCATCATACCACTGAGGATATTGCTGTATATATGGGCCATTTCGATGGCCTGTTTGTTTTCAATAATGGCATCCTCCATGATATCCTCATCCTCCGGATAGAGCTTCAGCCAGCCCGATTTAAGCAGTTTTTCCATGACAATCTCATTTGACCTCAGTGATGTGGTAAAGTATACCAGACTCTTTTCCAGGCTCAGCAGGGAAAAGAGTTCCTGGTTCTTCATTGACTTATGCAGCCTTCTCTCGATCTGGTCAGTCTTCCTGTTAATCTGTTTCAGGTACCTCAGGTAATATACAGCTATTCTGTAAAGGAGCTGCAGGATGAACCGGGTCTTCTTAAAAGTAAAGAAACCCTTTACCCTGTTGTTGGCGAAATCGTTTATAATAGGGTTTTCTTTGAGGCAGACAGTAACAAAATAGTTGTCTCCCACGACTATCATCCCAAGGGGAATGGTATCAAAGGTAGAGGTCTCCTCAACAGTATTGAAAACCGGTATGTCAACAATTATCAAAAGAGTCCCGTCTTCTTTCTCAATCCTGGATTTTTCCTCCTCATCAAGGGGGTCCCTGATATAATCGGATTCAATCCCCAATTTTTCAGATATCAGCTGAATTTCCGATTCGGTGGGATCTATCAGGTTTATCCAACATCCCCTTGTTATTGTGTCTGTCTCGAAAAATTTCCCTGATAAATCGGAATTATATATCTTGATCACCACTCTCACTCCTTTCTGTAATACTTTCCTATCTGCCAAAAAACGGCTTTAGCTGTAAAGTAGTAAACTAGTCACCGATAGGGGTACACTAAGCTGTGTAATCTAAAAATACCATGATTAGCGGTGATAAAATTATGCTGCATGATACGTCGGAAATCCGGACCCAAAATACCCTGACCAACTGCCTGACCGGCAAAAACCGGCAGGGTTTTCGGGAAGTCATAGAGGAACTGCAGCCCTATGATGTGGCTGAAGCTTATCAAAATACACCTGATATTCTGCGGAATGAATTCCTCACATACCTGGACCTTAAGGAGACAGCAATTCTGATTCAGGAACTGGATATACCGCTGCAGCTGGATATCCTGAACCGGCTGGGCACCGGGGTAGCTTCCAGAGTCATGGACCTGATGGAAAATGACGACCTGGCAGACCTGCTCAATGAGCTCTCCCTTAACAAAAGCCAGGAGTTCCTTGCATCCATGGGCCTTGAAGAATCACAAAATGTAAGGAACCTGATGCAATACCCTCCGGAAACCGCCGGAGGTATTATGACTAACCGTTATGTCTGGATCCGTAATGCCTATACCGTAAGAAAAGCAGTTGATAAGCTGAAAGACTTTGCTGAAATAGCAGAAAACATTTACTACCTTTATGTGCTCGATGAAGGCAGCAGGTTAACAGGTGTTGTTTCATACCGTGACCTGCTCCTTGCCGACCTTAATGACAGGATCGACAATATTATGTTCAGCCGGGTCATTTCAGTAACCGCCGACACCGATCAGGAAGAAGTGGCCCGCTTGTTTGAAAAATATGACTTTGTCGCTCTTCCGGTCACTGACGGTCAGGGCCGTCTCCTGGGAATAGTGACTGTTGATGATGTGCTTGATGTACTTATTCAGGAAGCCAATGAAGATATCGGCAAACTTTCTGCATCAGGTAAAGCAATAGATTTCAATACCCGGGCTGTAACAGCATCCTTCCTGAGGCTGCCCTGGCTGATTATGCTGCTGTTTATCGGGTTAATATCGGGGAGTATTATCAGCAAATTTGAAGATACCCTGCAAAAAGCCGTATCTCTTGCCTTTTTTATGCCTATGATTGCCGGGATGACAGGAAACACCGGAACCCAGTCACTGGCTGTGGTTGTCCGCGGCCTTGCCGCCCATGATATTGACCGGCGCACAGTTTTCCGGCTGTTAATGCGTGAGCTGGGAGTAGGTATCACTATAGGAGCCATTTGTGGAGTGTTGATTGCACTGGTAGCATACACGTGGCAGAGGAACCTGTTCCTTGGTTTTATTGTTGGCAGTTCCCTGTTCCTGACCCTTATAATCGGGACACTGGCCGGTACAGTGATTCCCCTGCTGCTGTATTATTTCAGGATAGACCCGGCTATAGCCTCAGGACCCCTGATTACCACACTTAACGATATTTTTTCCTTAAGTATTTATTTCGGCACTGCCTCTGCATTTATCATTTACCTGCAGTGACCTGAAAACAAAAATCCTCCCCTTAAAGAAACACCCGGGGAGGACCCTAACATCAACCGCTGATATTCATATCAATATAAAATGAATATAAACAGAAATACCCGTCTCAGTTCAAAAGACACAAAGACCCCCTCGCAGCATTTTCTTTCATTAAATTTTGGATGCCGGTTTTTATCATATTTTTTTGGCCGCATCTAGGCGCAGCATCCATAAAAATCACCCCAAATGAAAAAAATCTTCCGGGAGGAAGATGTATTAACAGAATAAGAAACTAACACATCTGTCTCCCTCGTACGAGCTTTGGCACATACACAGCTAGAACCCAAACGGTTCAGCCACATTAGGTAAAACCTTAATCCGGCAGTACCTGTTAACCCATTGGCGTCTCTCGACATTTCCGGGCAGTGGCGTATGATCTGTGCAGAAGCCTCACCTAACGAAGCTTGATGCTATATATCAACTTACGTTTTCAGTATATGTCAATAGCTGCAAAATGTCAACGAATTAAAATCGAATATCTGTAAACAATACTGTTGGTATACTACATGTCACTGGAGGGAGCACACATTGAGAGTTGCTGAGTCTGTAACCACAGATGTAAAAGAAAAAATCCATACACACCTTTTCGAAATTATTACAGCCGCTAAGGCGACGGAAAACCTGCTGGATAAGAAGGCATCCTGTGAAGAAATTTTCCACAGCTTTACTAACCTTCGGGAAACAACAGACGAAGTTGAAAGCCTGCTCCTGACATACCAGTTCGAGAACTGTCTCCTCCCCAGCCTGGGGCATTTTGAAGGAGTCGTGGAAGCGCTCAACAGGCTTGTTAAGAGGAAACACGGCGCCCTTATGGTAATCGAAAGACGAGATGACCTGTCACCCTATATATGTACAGGCACACCTATTGATGCGGTGATCACGGCCCCTTTGATTGAGACCATCTTTCACCCGGGGAACCCGCTCCACGATGGGGCTGTGATTATCAGGCAAAACCGGATTGCCGCAGCGGGATGTGTCCTCCCCCTGTCCCAGAAGACCCTTTTTGAACACGGCCAGCCAATGGGCATGAGGCACCGCTCAGCACTGGGGCTGACAGAACAGACAGATGCCCTGATTATTGTCGTTTCTGAAGAAACCCAGCGAATCTCCCTGGCCATGGGAAGCCACCTTTACCGGCTGAAGAAAACAGCAAACCTCTGGACTGATATTTTTGGGGCCACCCAGGGAAAAACCCCGGCGGCCCCGTTGTTGGTCTAAGCTTATCTCCGCAAAGGTGCCTTGCTGATCCCCGGAAAACGTTCGGGTAATTCAGCTCTGCAGCCAATTAAGCGGTGATAGAGGTCCCTGACCTGTTTAATATCCTCCCAGACAGGCCTCTTTTTGGAGGCATCACGAAGCAGGGCGGCCGGGTGATAAGTGGCCATACAGTAAATACCCTGCCTTCTGACCCATTTACCGCGTTCCCGGGTTATCCGAGCCTTGGGGTCAATCATGTTCTGCAGGGCCACTGATCCCAGGAGTACAATTATAGCGGGATTAATCAATTCAATCTGCTTTAAGAGCCAGGGTTTGCAGGCAGCGGCTTCCTCAGGGGAGGGGTTTCGGTTGCCCGGGGGTCTGCACTTCACTATATTGGCAATATAGACTTCATCCATGGTAAACCCGGCAGCTGCAATGATCTTATCCAGCAATTTCCCGGCAGCGCCCACAAAAGGCAGGCCCTGCCGGTCCTCCTCAGCGCCGGGCCCTTCTCCGATAAACATCAGCTTTGCTTTAGGGCTCCCTTTACCGAACACAACACCGCGGCAGCCTTCCCGCAGCCCGCAGCTGTGGCAGTCACTGGCCAGGACAGCCAGTGCCTCTATTGAATTGCACCTTTCCAGCGCTTCCTGTTGCGGCACCCATACCACCCCGATATCCTGACTGGTCTGATTCATTACCTGGTTACACGCAACCCCGCCACTCGTGTGACGGGGCCAGGTCAGACATGACAGAAAAGACCGTTCATTTGGGTTTAACTTATCTGCAGCAGTCTTCCATTGGCCAAAACCCTGTATACCCCCGAAAGCCTGCCATTACGCATGACAAATTCTATATAACAGTTTTTACAGAAATATGTTTCCAAAGTACAGTCTTTTCTGTGGATAGTATGCAGCACACCAAGCCACCTGTCACTTTGGCATCTAGGACATTTCACCGGCATCGTCTCCCATAAGTTTTTTCGGGGACATTTTCTCAAAAGCATTTTACAAAACCCCTGACTAACATTATATAGATTAAATGTGAACAAATTGTGGCAGAAAAGTTAACATTCTATAACATTATACATTCATCTGCGTTTTTTGACAACTTTACCACCGCGGACCTTTTCCAGAATACGGGAAATTATACTCTGGCTGGCAAATTCCGTATATGTGTATTCATCACCTTCAGGGACGGCGATTATTCCTGCAGGCTGGTGCGGCTTCAGTTTCAGGATGACTCTCTGCCACTTGTTTCTGCTGTGGGTGATGAATTCAATTTCCAGCAGGCGTGTACCGCTGCCCAGCACTGCCTCTATATCCCGCTTACTGTTGACCGGTACCCCGTTTACCGTAAAGATAATATCCCCAGAGCGAATCCCGGCAGCCTGTACTGCTGTGTTGGGTACTGCCTCCAGTACTCGGACTCCCCTGAGAGGGGGCACAAAAATAGGCCTGCCCTTCAATTCTGTGTTCTGCCCTATATAAATCACAATCTCATGTCCAATAGGAGCAAAAATTGCAGCCAGGAATTCGAAAACCCTAAAATACGAGGCCAGCAGGGACAGGCCCAGCAAAACAAAACTATATATCCCCAGATTCCGTGCCGAGAGTTTGCTTTTTTCAACAGGCGTATGGGCCAGGGCCAGGTCGCCATATCCCAGTCCCGCCACAAAGGGGAACAGTACCCCTGACATTCCCAGGATAAAATCGCTTTCCGACTGTATCAGAGGCCACCAGTCAGGCATTGGGGGCAATAAGGTAAGTCCTGATGCATCAGGCAAAAAGGCCACTGCCACAATCGGAAGGGGCCAGAATTTTTGCAGGGTAAACCCGCCCACCAGTTGTCCGGATGGCTTTTTCATGTACATAGGCGAAGCACCTGCATGCCCGCTGAAATATATAAGCAGACTTTCGACCAGGTGCAGGATGGCCACCAATCCCATCAACTGGGGCACATCAACCGCAGGAACTCCAAGCAGCAAATTGCTCAGGGCAACAATTCCCCCCGCATATGAAAAACAGAGGAACCTGGGATTTATCAGCATCAGGAACAGGGCCAGGGGCCAGACGAAGTTGATGGCCAGGCCTGTCAGGTTAATCCCTGCCGTAACCAGGAGAACACTGCCCAGCAAGCCGCCTATTAGCCCATACCATGTAGCAGAAAGCGTATCCCGGAGTACCGTATTGCCCCTGATGCCAAAAAGGCTCTCCCGGGTTTTGGCAATCCTGCGGTATTGAAAGGCCACCAGGGCCAGCACCACCCAGAAGAGAAGGTTCTGCAGCACCCCAAACAATTCTCCGGCTATCAGTTTAACAAATAAAAGCAATTCACTCATGGACCTGCTCCTTACCCATATCCTCACTAGAACAAGAGTTTCTATCGAAACTTTAAGGAAACTTTTGTTGATATCCGGAAATTATACTTTGAGGTTATCCACGATTTTACCTCAAAGTATAATTTCCTAAATATTGATAAAAGCCACGAAGTCTCCATCGTGGCTCTTGGGTCTACTTAATCTTCTGCTCAAGAATTTCTATTGCCTTTTCAAGCTGGACATCTGTTTCAGCATCTTCAGCCATTTCAATCTTTACATTTGGCTCAATACCCTTTTTGTTAATGTCCTTCCTCTTGGGAGTAAGGTATTTACCGGTAGTCAGTTTAAGGCCTGCATTGTTCTGCAGCTCATAAAGTGACTGCACAACACCCTTACCAAACGTTTTAGTCCCAACCAGGGTCCCGGCCTGAGTATCCTTGATGGCGCCGGCTACAATTTCGGAAGCGCTGGCACTGTTCCCGTCAACCAGGACTACAAGCGGTAAATTGAGATACCTGTTGTCGGCCTTATACATTTCCTCATCTGCAGACCGGTAGGTTATATAAACTATTGGCCCTTCAGGGACAAACATGTCGGCAACATTAACAGCAGCTTCCAGTTCCCCGCCGGGATTTCCCCTCATGTCAAGGATTATCCCCTTTACTTTTCCGTTGTCCTGATTCTCCATGGAAACCCCCAGTTCAGCAAGGGTTTTCTGGAGCTCTGCAGCTGTATTCAAAGTAAACTGCATTATGCTGACATAGGCAATATCCGTATCCGGGAGAATTTCCCCTTCAACAGTTGGGACCCTGATAATTTCCCGGGCAAGTGTAAAATCATGCATCTTGTTATCTGACTCCCGGAAAACTGTCACTGTGACCTCGGTGCCCACAGGACCCCGCATCATATTAACAGCTGAATCCATATCCATATCCTTGGTGTCTTTCCCGTCAATCTTAAAAATGATATCCCCGGCCTTAATGCCTTCCTTGTAGGCGGGAGTGTCCTTTATTGGCTTGACTACTACAAGGTGTTCCTCCTTCTGACTTACCAGGATACCAATACCGCCAAAACTGCCCCTCACCTGGTCTGTGAGTTCTTTGTACATTTTTGGGGGCATATACACTGAGTAAGGGTCCCCCAGTGAATCAACAATCCCTTTTATGGCCCCATCGACCATATCAGAAGGTTCCGCTGTTTCCAGGTAATGCTTTTGTACCAAAGAAATAACCCGGGTTAGTGTGCCCAGGTTATCGTAATCTGTTATCAAGGCACCGGTCACAAACCCACCCGAGAGAACAGCAAGAACAAGCAATACTCCCACAACTCCAACCAGTACCCTGCGCCGTTCTGACAACAATACCACCTACCCAACCACATTTTCTACACACTTAAATATATGTATTATAGTACAATAATATTAGAAAAAAAACAACAGCTGAGATGTTTTCATAGCAGGTGGCCGCATCACAGGTAGCTGTGGGGGTTAACCGGTGAACCGCCTTTCCTCACTGTAAAATGAAGGTGTGGGCCGGTACTCCACCCGGTACTGCCGACTTTTCCGATTGTATCCCCCTTGGTGACTTCCTGTCCGTCAGAAACCGTCTGGGACGAAAGGTGGGCATACATTGTGGTTATCCCGGCCCCGTGGTCAATAATGACAACCTTCCCGTAAGCATTTTGCCAGCCAACATAGAGGACAGTCCCGCTATCTGCAGCCTTTACGGCTGTCCCGCTGGGAGCCGGTATATCAATCCCGTCATGGAACCTGCGCTCCTTCAATATGGGATGCATCCTCCAGCCATACTCTGAACTTATCCGGGAATGTCCCGGCAAAGGCCAGGTAAGCTGTCCGGTACCCTTAGCCCCTGAGTTTGCCGACTTCCTCCTGATCAGCTCATCCAGGGCCTTGGACTCTTTCTCCATATCATCCAGGACTTTTTTCAGGGTCTCCTGGGTAGACTTAATTTCATCAAGCTTTTCTTCCCGGCTGGACTTAATAGATTCCAGACTGGACTGCTGCCGGGACTTTTTCCGTTCCATATCCTTAATTTCGTTTAATTTCATCTCCAGGTCTGCTTTTTTATTGGCTATTTTACGCCGCTCAGCCTGAATTGCATTAACCAGCTCAGTATCCTGTTTCACAATCCGGCTCAAAAATTCAAATCTGGTGACAAAATCAGAAAAACTGTTGGCACTCATCAGGACTTCCAGGTAACTCACCTGTCCGTTCATATATATGTCCTTAACCCTTACATTAAGGACTGCCGTACGCTCTCCCAGCCTTTCTTCAGCATCCTTTAAATCACGCCTGACTATATCAACCTGTCCACTGACCTCCTCAATCCGCAAACGGAGCGTCTCCAGGTCATTTTCCACCTGATCTATGGATCTGTCCAGATCAGACAGTTCCTCTAATACTGCCTTTTCCTTTTTCTTCTCTGTATTAATCCGCTTCTGAGTTTGGGACATTTCCTGCTGCTTCCGTTTCTGCTCATTAATCAGGTCTTCCAGTTCGCCGGCATAAGATGGTAGCATAGAACCTGCCAGCAGCATGCAGGATAGTACCAAAGCCGCAAAAATCCGCCCTTTTTTTGATATCTGATGCACGGTTTTTTCCCTCCTTCACCACTAGATCCTTAAGAACCTGCGCATGGAAATTCCGCTTCCCACAGCCCCGATAAACATGCCCGCTCCCAGCATAGAAGCGCCAAGTATCATCATAAACTGCGGGTCTGTCTGCAGTCCGAAAACGGCATAATTGAAATTTTTCTGGATGTAATCAGTAAATGACACATAACTCACACCGACTACAAGGACTGCAAGCAGCGCCCCGGTAAAACCAAGAGCCATTCCCTCCAGCAGGAAGGGCCACCTGATAAACCAGTTGGTAGCTCCCAGGACCTTCATTATTTCTATCTCTTTTCTTCTGCTAAAAACGGTCAGCCTGATGGTAGTCGCAATCAGGAAAACAGCGGCCAGACCAAGCAGGACGATTACCGTCATGCCTACCAGGCGCACCCATTTAATGATGGAAAACATCTTTTCCACAAAATCCTTCCCATAATCCACCTTGTCCACCTGTTTTAAGGCCTGGATCCTTTCAGCCACCCTGGTCACATCCTCAGGGGCTATGGTATTTATGGCATAAAGATGTGGCAGTGGATTATCGCCCCCGAGGGCATCTACCATATTCTGCTGGGCCCCCAGCTCCTCCCTGAATTCCCTGAGCGCCTGGTCCCTGCTCTTAAACTTCACCTTGGCAACCCCGGGCAGGTCTTTAATCTCTTCATACAGCCCCCGGGCCTCATCTTCAGGGACGTTATCCTTCAGATAGGCTATTATTTCCACATTTGATTCCAGCCTGGTAGCCAGGTAATTCGCATTCATGACTGTTATCAGTGATGCCCCGAATATAATCAGGGATACGGCAACTGTGCCAATGGACGCCAGGCCCATCCAGTTATTACGGTAGAGGGATTTGCAGGCTTCACGGATGAAGTAGCCAAATGTCCTAATCTTCATACCCGTATCCACCTCTTTCCTCATCCCTGGCAATCCTGCCCTTTTCCAGGGCAATAACCCTTTTTTTCATGGAGTCCACTATTTCTTTGGCATGTGTGGCCATGAGAATGGTTGTCCCGCATTTGTTTATTTCCTGGAGCAGGTTTACAATCTCCCATGATGTGTCAGGGTCTAGATTTCCGGTAGGTTCATCAGCAATAACCAGAGGCGGGTTGTTTACAATAGCCCGGGCGATAGCCACCCTCTGCTGCTCTCCTCCGGAGAGTTCAGATGGCATTACATTAGCCTTATCGGCAAGCCTGACCATTTCCAGCGCTGCCGGCACAGCTTTCTTAATTTCCTTCCGGGGTGCTTCAATCACCTCAAGGGCAAAGGCAACGTTCTCAGCTACCGTTTTCCCCGGCAGGAGCCTGAAATCCTGGAATATGACACCTATTGACCTTCTGATATACGGTATTTCACGCCTCTTATAGCGGGAAATGTTTTTTCGGTTAAAGAGAATTTGGCCCCTTGATGGCTGTTCTTCCCGAAAAATCAACTTTGTCATTGTCGACTTACCGGCGCCGCTGGGACCTACCAGAAACACAAATTCTCCCTTCTCTATCCTCATTGTTATATCTGTCAGGGCTTTGGTCCCATTAGGATAAATCTTGGAGACATTAATCATATGTATCATTTAATAAATAACACCCCTAACAATATTGTTCCGACACAGTACTACATATGCTGGGCGTAACATAGGCCTGTCTCACAGACTCACAAATATAGTTAATTTTTTCGACATTATATCTTAAATTCCTCTTTTAAAGTTTAGAATTAGCAGGATTTTCTAGGGAGGGTAGTGAGGTATTGCCGGAGTGTAGGGTAGGGGGAAAAAAACGCCAAAGCTAATGGCGTTGTTTTTTAAAAATTATTCCGCGCAGTCCAA
Source organism: Thermincola carboxydiphila (assembly GCA_016841325.1). GTDB lineage: Bacteria > Bacillota > Thermincolia > Thermincolales > UBA2595 > Phosphitispora. The sequence goes on along the minus strand of JAENZJ010000001.1, from coordinate 218,709 downwards.
CTGTAATATAATGGGCTTTAACTCTTTTGGCAATAGCCCCGATGAGAGCACAAGGCATTATTTAATACAGATAACCGTTCTATAAATATACGTTTTTTAGCTCTATATATACTGTCTGAAAAATATAATAACAATTTACCCACATACCTTTTCTCAAAACAAAAGAAACGGGTGAACATTGAATCAGAACAAATGCAATTGAAAACAGAACTGACACCCTTTGAGAAAAAGCATCAGTTCTGCGCATCGATTGACCATGGGAACTATTCTTGAAACTGTCCGTGAAACGGATGTCAGTTTAACAAACAGACAGCCCCCTGCATTTAAAACATATTATTTATAAACCACACAAGAATATTACATTACTGTAAAGAGTAGCCATAAGACTCCAGAACCCATCTGGGGAACTCCATACGTGCAGTCATCAGGGGATCAACCACCTGACATATTTTGAGGTCACCCAGCAGGGACAGCAGCATTCCTGCCTCATCAATATCCATCTTCAACTCTTGGCATAAAAAGGAATGCATGTTGACTGTAGCCATTTGAGCAGCCTCATCAAGGGTTTTGGCAGAAGCAATTGTCATTACAGAGTCACCTTCAGCCAGCATCGGCAGAGGCAGGGTCTGTCCCTTGAGAACAGTTACCCTTAAAGTAACCTCACCCGGAATTTCCAGGCCACAGACAACTATTTCACCATCTCCCATCACCGCATGCAAATCTCCTACAGACAGAAGTCCACCAGGTACATTGACCGGAAGATAAAGGGTGGCCCCTTTGACCACTCTCTTACAGTCCATGTTTCCGCCATGACTTTCCGGTGTGCCTGTAGGTATCTCCCCCTTTTGGGGAGCTGTTCCGATAACTCCTATCATAGGATTTACATGAATCTGTATCTTTTCATTAAATATGGCTTTACCTTCCTTAATAGGAATTATCCTGGTGGTTTCAGATACGATTTCACCAAGCACACCCATCCCGGGGGCGGTTGTCATAACCCCTTTTTCAGCAGTAACGATGTCCAGCACCTCAATTTTGAGAGTGTCACCCGGTTCCGCCCCATTTATGTAGACGGGTCCGGTAGCAGGATTTATCAGATCCCACCCCACGGAGCTGAACAACTGGTCCTCCCGCTGGATATGATTACTGAAACAGTCCATTGTTTCGAATACAACAGTACTGCCTGAGTCTATATGGGCCGCCGGCTGATTATCCGGCGACATCTTTAACACTGAACTGCTGCTTGATACCCGTTTCAATTATACTCACTCCCTTGCCTGATCTCTCCCAAAGTACTGCCATAAGCCACTGACACTTCTTTACTTTATCTCTTTTTTCCTGCCCAGAGCCCTCTTTGCTGCGGCAGCAATGTCCCCGGCCGTCAGCCCGTATTTCTGCAGGAGTTCTGCCGGCGGCCCGGACTCGCCAAAGGTGTCCCTGACCCCCACCATCTCCTGGGGAACCGGTTCTGACTGTACCAGGACCTCAGCCACAGCGCTGCCAAGCCCCCCTATGATGCTGTGCTCTTCTGCGGTAACAACTGCACCGGTTTCCAGAGCAGCCTTGATAATCACATTCCTGTCAATTGGCTTTATAGTATGCATATTAATTACCCGGGCGCTAATTCCTTCCCCTCCCAGGGCATCTGCTGCCTCCAATGCCTGTCCTGTCATCAGGCCGCAGGCAATGATAGTAACATCACTTCCCTCCCTGAGGGTAACTGCTTTTCCCACCTCAAACCGGTAGTTTTCGTCAAACAGTACCGGAAGGCCAAGCCTGCCAAGTCTCAGGTAAACAGGCCCTTTGATCTCCACTGCTGACTCTACCGCTTTTTCGGTCTCCACAGCATCAGCAGGTACAATCACCGTCATATTGGGCAGTGTCCGCATCAGGGAAATATCCTCAACAGACTGGTGTGAGGCACCGTCCTCACCTACGCTTATCCCGGCATGGCTGGCTGCAATCTTAACATTCAGTACAGGGTATGCTATGGAATTACGGATCTGTTCAAAGGCCCTCCCGGTGGCAAACACCGCAAAGGAACTGGCAAAAGGTATTTTCCCTGCGGCTGCCAGTCCGGCAGCTGTCCCCAGCATATTTTGCTCGGCAACTCCCATGTCAAAAAAGCGGTCAGGAAATTCGGCGGCAAAATCAGCTGTCTTTGTTGACTTGGAAAGGTCGGCATCAAGGACTACTATGTCAGGGTTCACTGCACCCAAGCGGGCCAGTGTTTTCCCATAAGCCTCCCGTGTCGCTATTTTTTTACTCATCGGCCTTCCCTCCCAACTCTGCCAGAGCCTGGTCTGTCTGCTCAGCCCTCGGGGCATTGCCGTGCCAGCCAACCTGATTTTCCATGAATGATACTCCTTTTCCCTTTACTGTCCTGGCCACAACCATAACAGGCTTGCCTTTGATTTCCCTGGCCCGGGTCAGGACATCTGTAATCTCCTTCATATTATGGCCGTCTATCTCTTCAACATGCCAGCCAAAGGCACGCCATTTATCAGCCACAGGCTCCGGTGACATTACCTGGGATACCGGTCCGTCAATCTGCAGGCCATTATGGTCCAGGAAGGCAACCAGGTTGTCCAGCTTATAGTGGGCAGCCGCCATGGCAGCCTCCCAGACCTGGCCTTCCTGAATCTCTCCGTCACCCAGGAGGACATATACCCGGTAATTGCGCTTGTCCAGTTTACCGGCAATAGCCATTCCGTTAGCAACCGAAAGCCCCTGTCCCAGCGAGCCGGTTGACATCTCAACCCCGGGAAGGTGCTTCATACTGGGGTGGCCCTGCAGCCTGCTGCCGGTTTTCCTCAGAGTCAACAGCTCATACAGCGGAAAAAACCCTTTCTCAGCCAAAGCGGCATATAGAACAGGGGCAGCATGGCCCTTACTGAGCACAAAGCGGTCTCTTTCAGGCCAGTCCGGCTTCTCCGGGTCCAGCTTCATCTCCTTAAAAAACAGGGCAGCTACAATATCGGCAGCAGAAAGAGATCCCCCGGGGTGGCCTGATCCGGCTTCCCCCAGCATCCTCACGATATTCTGCCGCATGTTGCAGGCCTTTACCTCCAAATCCTGCAGTATAGAACTATCCATTGTCTTCTGTCACTCCTTCTCGGTTTTATGAATATTTTCATACTCTTTTCTTAAAACCCTCGCCCAGGACTTCATGGACATCAGTCAGAATAACAAAGGCCCTGGGGTCAATACTATGTACCAATTCCTTCAGGATGGAAATCTCGGCCCTGGTAACCACAGAAAAAACCACATCCCGGTCAGTCCCGGTATACATCCCCTTACCCTTTAAAGTGGTAACACCCCGGTCCATCTGGCTCAGGATAGCCTCAGATATGTCCCGGGGCCTGTCTGAAATAATCAGTGCCGCTTTGGCATAGCCAAATCCTTCCTGGACCATGTCAATTACCCTTGAGGTAAGGAAAACAGTAAGCAGGGCATAGAGAGCCAGTTCCGCACTCCTGAAGGTAATGCCGGCGGCGATTATAACTGAGGCATCAATCATAAAGAGAACCACACCGACACTCATTTTCATATAGTTATTCACAATGGCGGCAGCCAGGTCTGTACCGCCTGTTGTACCCCTGTTGCGGAAAACAATACCGATACCTATTCCGGTAACGATACCACCGTAAATGGAGGCAAGCAGCGGGTCCCTGGTAGGAACGGGCAAAACCGGGGCCAGGAGGTCCACAGCCAGGGAGATGGTCACCGTCCCAAACAGAGACCTGATGCCAAAGCCCATCCCCAGTTTCCTGATCCCGATCAGGAAAAGGGGCACGTTTATGATGAACATAGTCAGGCCCACCGGAAAACGCGCCGCATAATAAACGATGGTGGCAATCCCGCTTACCCCGCCGGCAGCAATTTTATTGGGCACCAGAAACATGTCCAGTCCCACTGCTGTAAGTATAACTCCTATTAATATGAAAAAATATTCGCGTAAAACCCTAAATTTCAAGGAAGCCAACTCCCCAAGCATGCTACTAGTATAATCCCTCGGGAGCTCCTGTTCTAACCACATTATTTTACCGGCATCATTTTACCGGCATATTTGCCGGTGTCATTTAGCGGCGTTTGGCCTGTAGTTGCAGGTAAGCAGAGATAAACGGGTCAATATTTCCATTCATTACCGCATCGACATTGCCTGTCTCGACTCCCGTCCGGTGGTCTTTCACCAGGGTGTAAGGCTGGAAAATGTATGACCTTATCTGGCTTCCCCAGGCAATCTCCTGTTGTTCCCCGCGCAGGGCGTTCAGCTCCTGCTCGCGCTGTTTCAGCTGCAGGTCCAGGAGTTTGGCCTGAAGAAGTTTCATGGCCTTCAGGCGGTTTGCATGCTGGGAACGTTCATTCTGGCACTGGACCACAATCCCTGTTGGCAGGTGTGTGATCCGCACCGCAGAGTCGGTTTTATTGACATGCTGCCCGCCGGCCCCGCCGGAACGGTATGTGTCCACCTTGAGGTCCCCCGGGTCTATAACTACCTGGTTATCATCTTCAACCTCAGGAAGCACATCAACGGAAGCAAACGAGGTGTGCCTTCTTCCTGAAGCGTCAAAAGGCGATATCCTTACCAGGCGGTGTACTCCCTTTTCAGACTTGAGATAACCATAAACATTTTCACCTGTAATAAGCAGTGAAGCGCTCTTAACACCGGCTTCATCCCCAGGCAGGAAGTCCAGTGTTTCCACACCATAATTCCTTTCATCTGCCCACCTGGTGTACATGCGCAGGAGCATTTCGACCCAGTCCTGGGCCTCAGTACCTCCTGCCCCGGCATGCAGTGAAATAACAGCATTGGCCCTGTCGTACGGGCCGCTTAACAACAGCACCAGTTCCATATCACTGAGCATGGCTTCCAGGACTTCTATATCCCTGGCAACTTCCTTTTCCAGGGACTCATCTCCCTCTTCCATGCCCAGCTGCCAGAGAAGGTTGACATCCTCATATCTTTGTGACACCTGGTTGTAGTCATTTATCCGGCTTTGCAGACGGTTAATCTCCTGCATTACTTTCTGAGCCGCTTCCGGATCGTCCCAGAAGCCGTCCTCAGCAGTGCGTGATTCCAGTTCTGCCATCTTCTTTAATTTTTGGTCAAAGTCAAAGAGAAACCCTCAAATCTTCGATACGCCTTCCAAGCGTTTCCAGGTCTTTTTTCAAATCAGCCAGCACGCGTATACCCCCAAATCCTTTTTATAGCTGTTATATTTCTCAGCCTATATAATTATACTTTTAGCTGAAATTTTTGTCAAAATTTAATACCCCTGATGTCAGTACCTTGTGTTCAGATCCCCTTTTGTGAATTAGCCATCTCCCTGGCAACGTGGAAATTCCCCTCTATCGTGCCCCCGGTTCCGTAGCCGTAACGGACATCAAGGCCGGTTCGGCTCTTTATCGCACCCCTGATCCGTTTAATCATCTTATTGATTACTGTCTCCTCCTGTACTTTAGTGACCACAGCATATTCGTCCCCTCCGACGAGACTTACCATGTCCTTTTGCCGGTAAAGATCCTGGACCCGGATCACCGACCGGATGGTCTGGAGTACCTCTTTCTTAATAGCCTGCACTTTATATTCACTGTTACTGGCCACAAAGGAGCCAAAACTCCTGATATCCAGCAGAATTACTGTCTCCCTCCCGTCCAGGCTGTTTCCCAGCAGGGCAATACGCGGGTCGGAAGTATCGGTGACACCAATAACAAGGTCTTTCACCAGTTCATCTTCCATTTTCTCCGGTTTACCGGTAAGGCAAACCCGCCCTTCAAACTTTCTTTCAATAGCACACAACTGGTCGAGAACAGCAACAGCCTGGGCCAGTGTACTGCCGCTTACAGCATATTGTTCCGGCTTATAGTGCAGGATATCTTCATAGATTACACCCGGCAGGAACAGCCCTCTTGCCATAAGTTTCACTGTTTCAGGCAGGATTTTAGCGTGGTGGTGCAAGGCAATGGCTTCAAGGATGTCATCTTTTAGGTTGTAAGTCTCCCCAACCGCCAGGCTGCGTTCAATATGGTCATGGATCGGGGTGCTGAACTCTACCCAGGCAGGAATACCATAGTTTTTCAGCTTCCTGGGCACCTTTGCCTGTTTAATCTTCCGTTCCCCAAATCCCCTGTCATCAACTTCTTCTCCCTTACCGCTATCGTGGAACAGGACCGCCGTGAGGAGTGTCTCCCGGCTTATACCAAGCTCCTGAAGGCAGTTTTCCCTGACCTGGAGTGCATGTTCACACATACGTACAACATGGTGCAGCTGATTTTCGCCAAGGCAGACAACATCAGCCAGCTGGAATAATTCCTGTATTTCAAATACCCTGTTAATAACAGGCATTATCTGCGGACTGACCAGGCTCTGCATCACTTTCAGCATCAGCTCACGGCTGCACATAGCTGAATGACAGTTATCCCCGGTCCGTTCACATTCAACTGTCTCCCCATGACACATTAACTTAAGCTGCAACAGGCCAGCCTCCCTCCAATGACATCTGCTGCTCCCGGTAAACGACCGCATCTCCTACTGCAGAAACTTTCCTGCAGTAGAAAAAAGGATGCCTTTGACATTGTGTCATGACATCCCTGTTGTCTAAATAATAGTTACCGGGCTATTCAATAATGATTACCTGGTTATCCTTTCCGGGTTCGGCAACATTAAGCACACTCTTCAATACCACTATGTCAACCCGGCGGTTCTTGGCCCTGTTCTGTTCAGAGGTATTGGGAACTATTGGCCGGAATTCACCATAGCCGGTGGCAGACAGCATTTCCGGTTTAAGTCCTACCTGGTTTACCAAATACCTGACCACATTGGTTGCCCTGGCAGTTGAGAGTTCCCAGTTAGAAGGATAACGGCTCGTATTGATGGGAAGGTTACAGGTATGCCCTTCGATGCGGATATTATTTGGCATCTTTGCCAGGACCTGGCCAACATCTGCAACTACATTCCTGGCTTCAGGTGTCAGTTCTGCCGATCCGATCCTGAAGAGCAGGGCTTCCTTAAGACTGATTACCAGCCCGCGCTCTTCCTGGCCTACCTCAACCTTGCCTTCCAGGCCTTTTTCTTTGATGTATTTTTCCAGTTCTTCCAGAGCCCCTTCCATGCTGGCCGCCTCAGTCTTGGCGCCGGCAGCGGTCTGCCCGGTATCCACCATCAGCGGCCCCTGGGCTTCCCCGATAAAATATCCGCTTTTTTCCCCAAGCAGGGCCTGGCTCATGGAAGATGACAACTGGGCAAATTTCTTTGCATTTACATTACTGATGGTGTACATGAGGACGAAAAATATCATCAGGAGTGTAATCAGGTCAGCATATGTAATGAGCCATCTTTCATGGTTGGGTGCCTTTTCCGGCTCGCCTTTGCGTCTGCCCATGCCATCACCCCTATTCCTTTGCGGCTATGTTTTCCTGGCGAACTTTTGCTGATAAGAAGGCCTTGAGTTTTTCTTTTACAATACTCGGGTTGTCACCGGCCTGGATAGAGAGGATGCCTTCAAGGGCTATCTCCATAACAAACCGCTCCTGCTTACTCTTCAGTTTTAATTTGTGGCCGATAGGCAGGTAAACAACATTGGCAAAAGCCACACCGTAAAGTGTCGCAATAAAGGCTACAGCAATAGACGGGCCGAGGGAGTCCGGGTCAGCCAGGTTACTGAGAACGTGGACAAGACCCATAACGGTTCCGATAATACCCATGGTAGGTGAGTAACCACCTGCGGCTTCAAAGATGTCAGCCCCGATTTTATGTCTCTGGTCAGTAAACTCTATCTGGGTCTCCAGAATATCCCTCACCAGGGCCGGGTCGGTACCATCAACTACCAGCTGTATTCCCTGCTTAAGAAACTCATCATCAATAGTGGCCGTCTCCCTTTCCAGGCTCAGCAGGCCCTCACGCCGGGCCTTTTCTGCAAAACTGCTCAAAATGGCAATAAGCTCCTGGACCTCGTATTTCTTTTCAGTAAAAGTGATTTTAAACAACTGGGGAATCTGCTTGACATCCTCCATCGAAAAGCTGGCAATAGTTGCTCCTGCCGTACCGCCGAAAACGATCATGGCCGCAGTCGGTTCCAGCAGGGAAGTAAAATGCCCGCCCTCCAGCATAAAGCCGCCTATAAGCATTCCAAATCCGACCACAAGTCCCAAAATTGACGTTAAATCCACTCTTGGCCCACCTTCTTAATCACATATTTAATATAATAATTAGCTGTTTTTTCGTCTTTTCCTGCAAAAATTATGGATAATTTGACATTTTTTTCACTTGAGTTGTCTCAACCGTTTTATGCAGTCTTTATAAATATAAACGGGCTCTATTGCACCTAAGTGCCAAGAGCCCGTTGGGTACTACTTCCCACAACATTTTTTGTATTTCTTCCCGCTCCCGCAGGGACACGGGTCATTCCTGCCGATCCTGTTTTCCACCTTCCGCGGCTGCCTGGGACCGCTGTCTTCACTGTACCTGTTCTCAGTAACATTCTGGTGCTGGGGTGCCGGTTCCTGGACCACATTTACCCGGAAGATATAGCGCACAACATCCTCCTGGATGGAGGCTATCATGTTCTGGAACATCTCATATCCCTCGAACTTGTACTCCACCAGGGGGTCTTTCTGACCATATGCCCGGAGCCCGATACCCTGCCGCAGCTGGTCCATCGCATCAAGGTGGTCCATCCATTTTTCATCAACCATCCTGAGCAGGATAACCTTTTCAATCTGCCTGATACGTTCTTCACCAAGCTCCTGCTCACGGGCATCATAGGTTTCCATTGACTTTTGGTACAACAGGTCTTTTATCGCATCCCTGCCCATGTCAGTCAGGTCTTCAGGAGTCAGCGAGTGATTGGGCAGGTACAAATCCCTGGCGTGGTCAAGCAGCCCCTGGAGGTCCCATTCCTCGGGATGCACCCCCGGGTTACAGTAAATATCCAGGTCGCTGTCCATCAGCGTATCAATCATCTGGTTGATGGTCCCCCTGAGGTTATCTTCAAGGAGCACCTGCCTGCGCTGGTCGTAGATTACTTCCCGCTGTTTGTTCATGACATCATCATATTCCAGAACGTGTTTCCTGATATCAAAGTTGCGGTTTTCCACTCTTTTCTGGGCAGTTTCTATTGACCTGGTAATCAGGGAATGTTCAATAGGAATGTCATCCTCCATCCCCAGTTTACCCATCAGGCTGCTGATGTTATCGGAACCAAACAGGCGCATCAGGTCATCTTCCATGGAAATATAGAACCTGGTGGACCCGGGGTCACCCTGACGCCCGGCACGGCCGCGGAGCTGATTATCAATCCGGCGGCTCTCGTGGCGCTCAGTACCGATAATATGCAGTCCACCAAGAGAAACGACTTTTTCGTGTTCCCGGTCGGTTTCCTCTTTAATTTTTTTGAAAAGCCTTTCATAGTCCTCCCGGTCAACCTGCCCGTTTTCTCCCTTGTTGGCCTGGGCCTGTGCCAGGAACTCGGGGTTCCCCCCCAGGAGGATGTCGGTACCGCGTCCGGCCATGTTGGTAGCAATGGTGACCGCACCGAGACGGCCGGCCTGAGCCACGATTTCCGCCTCTTTTTCATGGTACTTGGCATTCAGCACCTGGTGCGGGATGCCCCGCTTCTTCAGCATAGCACTTAATTCTTCGGATTTCTCAATGGAGATGGTACCTACCAGCACCGGCTGTCCCTTGGCATGCCGTTCCGCAATTTCGTCTACAACGGCATCAAACTTGGCCTTTTCAGTCTTATAGATGACATCAGGCAAATCCTGCCTGATCATTGGTTTGTTGGTAGGAATGACCACCACATCAAGGCCGTAAATCTTGCGGAACTCGTCCTCCTCAGTTTCCGCAGTACCTGTCATACCTGCCAGCTTCTCATACATCCGGAAATAGTTCTGGAACGTAATGGTGGCCAGGGTCTGGGACTCCCTTTCTATCTTTACACCCTCTTTGGCCTCAATGGCCTGGTGTAACCCTTCACTGTAACGGCGTCCCAGCATCAGGCGGCCGGTAAACTCATCAACTATGATTACTTCACCGTCTTTGACCACATAATCCCTGTCCCTTTTCATCAGGGCATAAGCCTTGAGGGCCTGGTTCAAGTGGTGGGTGAGTTCGATATGGTCATCTTCATACAGATTCTGCACCCCCAGGAGCTGCTCAACTGCAGCCACACCCTCCTCTGTAAGGACAACAGTATGGGCTTTTTCATCAACAGTGAAGTGTTCTTCCTTTTTCAGCCTGGGCACTACTTTGGCCATCGTGTAGTAAAGGTCGGTAGCCTTATCAGCCTGCCCGGATATAATGAGCGGGGTCCTGGCCTCATCAATCAGGATACTGTCAACCTCGTCCACTATGGCATAATAGAGGTCTCTCTGGACCATGTGCTCTTTCTGAAGCACCATATTGTCCCTGAGGTAGTCAAAACCGAATTCATTGTTGGTTCCATAAACAATATCAGAGTTATAAGCCGCTATTTTTTGGTCATAATCCAGCCCGTGGACTATCAGGCCAACAGAGAGGCCCAGAAAACGGAAAATCTGCCCCATCCATTCGCTGTCCCTGGTAGCCAGGTAATCGTTTACTGTAACGATGTGGACTCCCCGCCCGGTAAGGGCATTGAGGTAAGCCGGCAGAGTGGCCACAAGGGTTTTACCTTCACCGGTCTTCATTTCAGCTATCCTTCCCTGGTGAAGGACCATCCCGCCTATCAGCTGGACATCAAAATGCCGCATCCCCAGTATTCTCTTTGACGCTTCCCGGACCACGGCAAATGCTTCCGGCAGCAGGTCATCAAGGTCAGCGCCATTGGCCAGCCTGTTTTTGAACTCTCCCGTTTTGGCCTGCAGCTCCTGGTCTGTCAGTCTCTGAATCTCCGACTCAAGATCATTTATTTCAGCAACGGTTTTCTGGAGCTTTTTAATAATCTTGGCATTATCATCAAACAGCTTTTTCACAAGCCCTAGCATAAAAAACACCCCTTCTTTCAATAAGGAAAGAGACCTGTGCGGTCTCACAATAAACACAGATATATACATTTTAGATTTTAGCACGTTCAGGGTAAGAGTTCAAGCCGCGGCAGAATGGCGAATATTAGGGTTTTAGGGAGTTCATTGGGTATTCCCCCGTACTCCTTTTATGATCAGGGCCATGACACCTGCATTTATCAGGATATCCCCGATGCTGATCAATTGGTGCTGGTACGGTAATTTTATAAAAAATATGTCTGCAAGAAAAGCCAAATAGGTCTCCCCTGTCATCAGCCCATGGGTTCCGGCCTTTCCGGATGCCAGAAACTCTGCCATCTCTGCCGGAATCACATCAGCACGCACCGGCATCTGGCCGCTGTTCAGTGCGATAACGGCAAAGTTCAGCAGGGTCCCGGCAATTATCAACTGCATCCCAGGTATGCGGCGGTTCTTAATAAGGGCAAAAAGCAGGATAAAATACGAAAAGATATGCAGGTAGGGGTAACCCCCAAACTCCCACCTGGAAGCCCCAAAATCAATGCCTACTTGAATTAAGTAGGCCAGTACAATAATGTATATACACCTGATATTCAGCTGCCCAAGGTTGCCGAAACGTCCTCCGGTCACCAACCCTATGATAAGTGCAATAATTATTATTTCAAAAAACATTTAAATTTCACCCCGTAGTTAAATTTCGCCCCGTTTGTGAAGTACTGTCTTAAAATTTTCAATCAGGTTAGGGTCAAACTGGGTTCCAGCCAGTATCTCTATCTCCGCAACCGCCTGCTGCGGCGTCTTGGCCCCCCTGAAAGGGCGGTCAGTGGTCATGGCATCATATGCATCTGCCAGGGCCAGAAACCGTGACACGAGTGGAATATTTTCACCCTGCAGCCCTGCAGGGTAACCTGTCCCGTCATACCTCTCATGGTGGTGCCTTACGAATGGCGCCTCTGAAGAAAGAAACTTTATCTTCTGCAGAATTTCTGCCCCCAGAATGGTGTGCTGTTTTACAATCTCATATTCCTCCAGGGACAGCGGTCCGGGCTTATTCAATATTTCGTCAGAGACCCCTATTTTCCCTGCATCATGGAGGAGGGCAACATACTCAAGCTTTTGGAGGTCTTTATCCGAGAAGTAGAAATCTTTTGCCAGGGCCAGGGTGAGCTCGGCCACCCTCTGTGAATGGCCTTTCATATAAGGGTCTTTGGCTTCTATGGCCTTGGCAAGAGTCTGTACAGTCTTCAGATAGCTCTGCTGAATGTTCAGGGACAACCTAAAGGCGTGGCTGACAAGCATTACCGGAACAAAAAAGAGAAGAAGCACAAACAACTGTGATTCCAGTATGCTGTTCTGAATGATGTAAATTAAAAGATATGTTAAACATGCCAGGGCAAAGTAATTACCCCCAATAGTCTTTATCGTGGCAGACCAGTTGGCAGAAAAGGAATCTCCCGTATGCAGCATGCCTTCAAAAGCAATAAAAACCGCATATACCAGGAAATAAACCACAGATGCAATAACAGATGCCACAACCGGTGCAGGAATAATCAGGTATACCACTCCTGCAGCCCCGGTTGCCAGGACCATCTGGCAGGCCAGCTTTACTATACTGCCAAGAGATTCGTCCTTCCCCAAAAGAGTCGAAAAGAAGCCGGCAGCCAAAGTGGTCACAAACCTTGTTAATGTGGCAGCAGGGACACCATAAAGGGAAAGCAGTACCAGATCCAGGATAAAAGCAACCGAAAAAACAGTTCCCTGTGACAACCTTACCGGCATCAGCTGAGCGATAAAAGACAGCACCGCATAAATCGCCACCGGAGAAAGAAATTTTTCATTAATATGTAAAGCGCTGATGAAAACAACCAGTAATCCACAGGCTACAGAAAAAAAAGAAACTACCCTGTGTCCGATAACAGTTGTTTTTGAAACAGCCCCTGTTTCCATATGCTCTCCCCTGCCTATACTTAGCCCTGTTTATGCCAACATTTATTTTTCGGCTGCTGATGCAGCCTCCAGAAAAGCGCCGGTTTGCTCTGCCGGTTTTTCACTTCGCAGAGCCACAAAGGCCTCTACAAGTTCCGGATCAAAGTGGGTCCCTGAGCAGCGTTTTACCTCTTCCAGTGCCTCTTCGGGTGTCATCTTGGCACGGTAAGACCTGTCGGTGGTCATGGCATCAAAAGAATCTGCCAGGGTGATAATCCGGGCGCCAAGAGGTATCTCCCGGCCTTTAAGCCCGTCAGGATAGCCGGAACCGTCATATTTCTCGTGGTGGCTCCTGACAAAATGGGTATAGGAGCCGAGGTAGTTAAGCTCCTTTAAGATGTGTTCCCCGATAACGGGATGCAGCTTGATCTTGTCAAACTCACTGACATCCAGCCTGCCTACCCTGGTCAGGAGTTCATCACTGATTCCGATTTTTCCTATATCATGCAAAAAAGCCATGTGGTTAACAGCTTCCACCTGGTCTTCCCGCAGCTTCAGCTGGCGTGCCAGCTCCACAGCATAACCGGCCACCCTGTCAGAGTGGCCTTTGGTGTATTTATCTTTGGCATCAAGGGCACTGGCCAGAGCTTCCAGGGTATTCAGGTAGACTTCCCGGGTGTCCATGTAGGATTTGAATATATAGCGGGCCAGGAGCAGTGGAGCAAAGAAGAGGATTACTCCCATGGGACCGGTGTAGGTATACAGTTTGGCCATAAGGAGGCCTAAAGGAGCGAGTAATAACATATTAGGGATGGCCCAACGGATATGAGACAACCAAACCACATAAATAGATACTCCGTTAACTAAAGAGAAAGCAATAGAAAAAGCTATAGCATTAACGGTAATGTAACAAACTGCAGCACCCAGATAAGGGATTAAGTTGTTAAAACTAACAGCGTAATTTTCTCCACCTAAATATTGATAAACCAAGCCTGCAGTTCCAGTAGCTAATATAAACTGGGCACAATTGAATGTAAATTTATATAATTGACTTTTTGAGAGTAACTCACTGATTAAATTGGCAAAAATCATGATACATACCGAGACCAAAGGGCCGAACAAAACGATACTTGCATAAGCTACTGCCACTGTGACTGTAACACGGCCTCCCCGGGGTAATGACACAGGCAGCGAATCAGTAATAGCCGCAAGGATTGCAAAAAATATAAAACCTGTAATAGTCTCCCAATTGTAACTAATATCATGGCTTAAGAACCATAACAGTATTGAAGCAACAATAACGATAATCCATATATATACTTTAGCTGAAAAAGGGTAATCTTTCATAGATAGACCACCTTAAAAAATAAGAGACCGACAGTTTGTTACTCTAAGGGAATTGGCAGATCATGTTTTACAGTTTCCAACCTGCACCACCTGCTAAAACTAAAGTAACAATAGCCATAGCGATCTTAACCAAAGTTGCTTTCATGTAAAGTAACCCCCCGTTCTGTCTCTGACTCAACCGGTAATCGCTATGCACCAGTCGGTATCTGGACTTCCGCTCGGGTGGGTTTCGCTCGTCTGTTTGCTTTTTTTTCTGGTCTTACTTTACTGAAAAACAAATTTCAAAACAAAGATCTGGCCTCTGTCGGTCCTTCAAAATAACATTACATTTTGGTATCAATCATTGAGCAGCAGTGCCATCCGCCGGTTAACGGCAGCAAGAGTTGCCTTGACAGCTGCTTCCCTTTCATCATGATTGAGGAATGCGGATCCTATCAACCTCTCTTCTCCCACGTTAGTTATCAGGGAAACGGAAACTGCCACAGCATCCCTTCCGGCCAGCAGAAACCGTGTAATATCCTCCGTCACAATGCTGCATGTTCCCTTCATATAGCTTTCTATAGCCAAAACCGTAGCCTGGGCGATAACCCTCAGTTTATTGTTTGCCGTACTTGGCCCTGAGGCTATACCACCATATATTTCGCCGCCAATTTCCAAATCAACCTTGGCCTCAGTCTTCCGGCCCCCTGAAACAACGGTCACAGCAGAAAGTTTAGGCCTTATTTCCTGCATTGGCCCGGAGCCTTCATCATCCTGCATCTGGGCAACGCTTACTTTTTTATGGTCAATACTGACCCCAAACTGAGCCATAAAAGCCGATTCAATATCCCTGACTATCTGCTTTGGGCTCCTGCTGGATCCGGCCAGCACATGAATTTCGGCTATTTCTCCGGTTTCGTTGGTAACAATCCGCGCGGAAATGACGTCTTTTATCTGTCTGATGATGTCCTCATAATCGGCAAGTTTGCCTTTGACATATCTCTCTGATGCCATAAAAACCCCCGCGTTTCTTCTAAATTTTTAAACCTGCATTCATGCAATAATTCTTACTTCTGAAAATTTATAATTCTATTTTCTACTTTTAAGCAATTTTTCCTTCTTTTTCTTAGACAAATTAGCAGAAAATTTTTCCGAAATTCTGTTAATTTATATATTTTCGTTTGATTTGCCCGCCATCTTAGTGAATCAAGAGTTCTTAGTTCCTCCCGGAGCTGAGTTTTGAAAATATTAAAGGACCCACCCGGAAAGAGTGAGCCCTTTTTGTTAAAAGGTGTATTAATAATTTTTAGAACTCTGGCTCAATTAAACCATAGTTTCCGTCTTTTCTTTTATACAATACATTAACCTCTTCAGTCTCGGCATTGGAGAAAACAAAGAAACTGTGTCCCAGCAGATTCATTTGCATAACAGCCTCTTCCACCGGCATTGGCTTAACAGCAAACCTCTTGGTCTTTTTGATGAGAGGTTCCTCATAATTCTGGTCCTCAGTGACTGGTACAACTTTGCCATCAATCCTGGCTTTCTTATTAAACCTGCCTTTATACTTGTTAATCTGTTTTTCCAGTTTTTCAATAACCAGGTCCACCGAAGCATACATATCACCCGTTGCCTCTTCACCTCTAAGTATCATTCCATTAACAGGTATGGTCACCTCAACCTTGTGGGTATCTTTCACCACTACCAAAGTAACCTGTGCCTCGGACAGATCAAGGTATTTCTCAAGTTTTACAAGTTTTTTTTCGACATAGTCTTTTAAAGCATTAGTGACTTCAATATTTTTTCCCCTGACAATGATCTTCATAATGGCCACTCCTTTCGGTCACTTTCTTTATTATTATTCCCTTAATATTGGTAAAAATCCTTCCTGCAGCGGCAAATATTCTGTATACTTTGGAATTATCTTTACCTTTCCCCTTCTAATGTGTAACAGTATAATTTTACCTCATTTGCGCCCGATCCAAATACCATTTAAAAACCCCAGGGAACCCGTCCCTGGGGTGAATTCACATGGTTTGTACTGTTTTACAGTTTTACAACATTAGCAGCCTGAGGCCCACGTGCACCTTCCACGATTTCGAATTCAACGCTCTGACCTTCAGCCAGGGTTTTAAATCCTTCTTCTTGAATGGCGGAAAAGTGAACAAATACATCTCCTCCGTCTTCCCTTTCAATGAAGCCGAATCCTTTTTCCTGGTTGAACCATTTTACTTTACCTAACATTCTTTACATTCCCCCTAAAAAATATCTCCGTGAGCCTAGGTAAACCCACTAATTCATCCTAACATAGCAGCTAAAATTTGTCAACACTAAGTAAATTTCTATCAGATTCATAATTCTGTCATATAACTCGCTGAAATTCCAAAAAACAAATGTCGAAAAATTACTGTTACAAAACCCGACTGTGCATACTTTTATCTGGGGATAATGTGGATAAGCCTGTTAATAAATATTAAAATCAAGGGTTCAACTGGGGATAACTCTGTGAATCCGAAAATTTTGTCATATTTACCTGACCTATTTGTCGAACAGGCGCCAATACCTGTTTCGAATATTTTTACGCAGATAATCAAATAACCCGGAATTCTCCGGGTTATCGACAATCTGTTTATCTTCTGCTTTCAAAGCAGTCACGGCAATAGACAGGTCTGTCATTCCTTGGCTCAAAAGGAACCTGTGTCTCTGCACCGCAATCAGCACATATTACAGTGTGCATCTCCCTGGGCCTTCCATTGTTCCTGCCGGCACGCCTGTTGGAGCGACAGCTTTTGCACCTCTGGGGCTCATTTTCAAAGCCCTTTTCCGCATAAAATTCCTGTTCTCCGGCAGTGAAAACAAATTCATTGCCACATTCTTTACATACCAGTGTCTTGTCTTCGAATGACATAATAGAACCTCCCACTTCTAGGTGATTCAACCTGGATCCCGTTTGCCACCCGAGAAGGAGGCCCCAGTTGCAGGTTGTATTATGAGTCAATTATATATTCTGATTGTATTTTTTGCAATAATTTTCCGTAAACACGGTTTATTTTTCCGGATAAAGTAAAGTACTTGTGCAGTTTCAGATTATTTCTTGCTATCAATAAACCGCGGTTCCGGATATTTTTCCGGCCTGTCAAGATATGTCTGCTGAATGCGGTGGTGCTGCTTTATTTTTTTCAGCTCTGCCGCAACATCCTGCATTCTGTTATTGAGAACTGTTTCGTTCTTCCGGTCAGTTTCCATAATCTCTATAATCAGCTTTTCCAGTAATTTTTGTTGTTCAAAGAAATCCTTCCTCAGGTCTGCATGAATCAAATCCTGAACCCTGCTGAGGTCAAACTCTTTCAGGTGCAGGATGTTCATTACGGCTTCCCGGTGGGGCCGGATATCCTCGTCCAGTCGGATAATATCATCAATAGTCCGGCTCCGGTCAGACATTATTTGCTGAAGGTGTCCCGACAGATTTTCAGACCCCCCGGCCGTATCCCCTTCGTCAGTCATGGCTGACTCTGCAGTAAGAATTGTCTCCAGCCTCTGTGCCATTTGGAGCAGTTTTACATACAGTGTTGCCTGCTGCTTATAGCCGGTAACAATGTGTTGAATATGATTATTCAGGTTTTTAACCTTCAATATTTACACCACCTGCAGCCGTTGGCTGACCTGACTTGTATTTAAGTGCTGCTTCGGCCCAGGTATCGCGCATTTCCTGTACCTGTTCCATGACCTTTTCAATGAGGACGGGATCTTTTTTTATGTTTGCCTCTATAAGCATTCTGTTCCAGAAGTCATATATATTGCGCAGATTTATGGCTATCTCCCCGGTATTCATATCAAGGCTGACAATAAATTCATTGATAATGTCCTGGGTCTTACAAATATATCTGTTTGCTTCTTCTATGTTTCTGTTTTCAACAGCTTCCCTGGCAATCCGCAAAAACTTCAGGGCTCCGTCATACAACATAATCACCAGGCGCTCCGGACTGGCAGTTTCCACAGACGTCTGTTTGTAGGTATTGTAAGGATTAGCTTGCATTAAAACCCCACTCCTTTTTTCTTATGGAACTTTTGGATTATTTTACGGGCACATCTCCGGCAGCCTTTACCGTCTACCAAAGCCTGCCCCCTTTTGCTCATTTCCCTGCGTTTTTCCGGGTCATTGCATAATTCAGTGATTGCTGCAGCTAACCCGGGAACTGATACACCGTCTCCCATTCCCAGGTTGATAACAGTGCCTTGCCGTGCCATTTCAGCGGCAGCAATATCTTGGTTGTTCGCCTGAAGCAGGACAACAGCCGGTGTGCCAGTACACGACAATTCATATAAAGTTGTCCCCCCGGCCGTAACCGCCAGGTCACTGGATGTCATCAGTGATGCCATTGCCTTAACATTATGTAGTAATTCAACAGGCTTTTGTGTCACACCTGCAAATTCTGCTATTTTTTTCATATTTTGAAAACCAGGCCCGATAATCACTTTTATCTCAAAATCAAGGGGAACCTGGCTTAGGGCCTGTAATATTTTAGGGGTCAGGTCCAGCGGGTCACTTCCTCCCACAGATACCAGGACTCTTTCAACTTCTTTGTTTATGTTCCTATACCCTTTTGGGGCAAATTCGTCGCGGAGCAGCACATAATCAGTACCCAGCAGGAATTCCGTATCTATGCTGACTGACCGGTAATCAAGGCTTGGACCATATACATTTCCGTTAATGACCAGGTCTGAAGGAAATATAATTTTGTTGAGGTCATCGATGGAAATAAGAAGGTCAGCTGCACTGCCAGCCTGTTCCAGATAATCCCGGTCTATTAAATAAGAGTCAGTGATAACAATATTTGTATCGTATTTTTCCAAAATTTCTTTAATAAGTGCGGCTTCGTCGCCAGGGAAATTTTCCGGGATTTCGATAACTTTATGGTTGTTTTCTGCAATCAGAGTACTTACAACAGTATTTCGTCTTATAATAAATATTATTTCCAGACTTTCGTCCCTAATGGCCGGGTAACCCGGGATTTCCCCCGGAGCAGTTTCCTGCATGGCTTTTGCCAGGGCCAGGCACCGCATGATATGCCCCATACCAAGTTGAGTTCCGCCATCAGCACGGAAAGCCACCCGAATTTTATTTCTTGTTTTCATTGGCTAAACCTTTTTCTGCTCAATATGAGCATTTATATCTGCCAGGTCAGGTCTCTCATCAAGAAGCCGGATTACATCTCTCATGTCAATGATAACACCGGGTCTGTACAGCAATGTATAGATTTCCCTAATCAGCCTGAAGTCCTCAGGAGTATCAACAGTCAGCCTCAGGTCAGGCCTGTCCAGTGGTGGTTTAGCATTGACATTAAGCAGGGTAAAATGTTCAGGATGGCGGTACATGTAAAGGGTCACATGCTCCCGGTATGGCCCCTCGGCTGCCATCCTTTCAGCCCGCTCCAGGGCATCCCTGGAAAACACCTCTGTATCAAGTCCCCTGGGATAAGTCCTTTCGATGGTATTACTGACATAATCGGCATTTCCCGAAAGGTAACAGTCAACCACTCTGTCTATGGTAGCAGGGTCTATCAGGGGACAGTCACTGGTAATCCTGATTATGTTATCAGCATTTACCTTCCGGGCAGCCCCAAGATACCTCTCCAGGACATCTTCCTCCGAGCCGGCAAACCAGGTAACCCCGCATTTTTCAGCCAATTCTGTGATAGGCCTGCAATCAGGGTTCACTGTTGTGGCAATAACTATTTCGTCAATTGACTTTGTCCTGCGCAGGCGGGCGACCAAATGTTCCAAAAGGGGTTTCCCGTTAACCTCCATGAGCACCTTTCCGGGCAAACGGGTGGAACTGTGCCTGGCCTGAACGATACACGCTGTTTTTGACATCCACTTCACCTCATATCTTGTCCCAGGTTACCGGGTCATTGGCCCCGATATCAACCGCTGCCTTCCTGCCAATGACTATATTCAAATACCTGGGATGCAGCCCGACACCGGGGCGCAGTATGGCCAGCATCTCCCTGGTTATCTCTGTCCCCCTGGGAATGTCTGTGGCCGCAAAAATACTTCTTCTGCCCCTCTTATGGTGAATTTTCTCTGACTCAGCAAGCCTTTTTACCGGGCTGCCCACACACATTTCGGCTTCCCGGATACCTTTGACCATTGCTGTAAGTTCATCGGGATTCAGGGCAAACTTGTGGTCCGGTCCCTTCAGGGTCTTATCAATGGTAAAGTGTTTTTCGATTACCCTGGCCCCCCTGGCCGCTGCTGCTACAGGGACAGTTATACCGAGGGTATGGTCCGAATACCCGACAGGTACCTGAAAAGCCGTTTCCAGTGTATCCATTACAGCGAGGTTAACATCCTGCAAAGGCATGGGATAACTGATACCACAGTGCAGCAGTACTACCTGCCGGTTTCCTGCTGAATAAACCGCTTCCAGGGCCTCTTCCATTTCTCCCAGGGATGCCATTCCTGTTGACAGGATGACTGGTTTCCCCTTTTGGCCGATGTAATGGAGAAAGGGTAAATCAACCAGTTCAAAGGAGGCTGTTTTATATGCCGGAATATCGAGTTCCGCCATCTGTTCAACAGCGTCGTAATCGAAGGGGGTCGTGAGAAATATGATTCCCTTTCGGGCTGCATATTCCATAAGTTCAGCCTGCCACTCCCGGGGCAGTTCAAGGCCTTTATACAGCTCATATAGAGTAGGGACACCCTCGTACTCGTTACCCAGTTTCATTATTTCATGAGAGGTATTGGCAGCAATTTTGTCAGCTGTAAATGTCTGAAATTTGACGGCATCAGCACCGGCCGCCACTGCCACATCAATAAGCTGCCTGGCCTGGCCCAGGTCCCGGTCATGGTTGCTGCCGGCCTCAGCGATGATAAAACAGGGGTGGCCGGGGCCTATTTTTTTGTTGGCAATTTGGATATCCTGTGACATTAGGTGGCCTCCTGTGATAAGATTTTCTCTCTTAAATTCGGGAATTTTACGTTTAAATTATCAGATCCCATAACTTATGCAGAATATTTTTTATCTGTAGTAAATCGGTAATATCATAATCGGCTTCATACAGCGGTGTTTTTTCTATTTCATAACACATTCCGCCCGGCCTCCGGATCCTGACGGTATACCAGCCCAGTTCCCTGGCAGTAACAAAGTCCTTTTCCGGATTATCTCCGATGTATAGGCACGATTGAGGTAAAACACCCAGTTTGTCCATGACTATCCGGTAGGGGACCGGACTGGGTTTCCAGCACCCGATACCATAATCGTCGGTGACAATGATAATATCCATCATGTCTTCCAGGCCAAGGGCTTTTATTTTGTTCCACTGGACCTTTGCAGCCCCATCGGTAATCAATCCGGTCATTACCTTCGGCTGAAGGTCCTGTGAATTTTCCTCTGAACAATGCGCCTTTCCTCTTAAGTCCCCGATAATTTCCCGGGCATCAGCACAGAGCTCAAGAACAGGTTTGTGACTCCGGTAAATCTCAACCAATGTACTCACAAGAGAGGAATCCAGCCCATTTTCCTGAAGGACCCGGTTAAAAATCCTGCCCCTGCCTTCATCACATAACAGCTGCTGCATCCGCAGCAATAGCTCCGCTTCATTTAACCCATATCTGCCGGCCAGATACCGGGCTACGGCCCTAAAGCCGCTGTACACAAACTGCCGTTCAGCATAGAGGGTGTCATCGAGGTCAAAGATGACTGCTCTGGGTGATGAGTTTTTTCCGACTGAATGCATATCAGCCTACTCCTCCGGGAAAACAGTATATAATGCATCATCATATCTCAGCATATAAAGACCGTCTTTAAATTCCCCAACCTGAGGCTCCACTTTTTTCCCAATAATAATTCTAGACAGAAGTTCAGGATACTTCACCCCTGCTTCTATCGCCAACGGGACTCCGCCGCCAAACCGGGGGTTGATTTCAGTAAACACAATTTCCCCGTCAGTCTTCTTAAAAGCTTGTATAGTAAGGGGGCCAATGCCTCCCAGCTTTTCTGCAACTTTAATGGTGAGGCTAATAAGCTCTGGATCTTTTACCGTGCGGGATTTGCTAACCTCTCCCGAGCGCACCTCAATCCTTTCCCGTGGGACCACAGCTATTGTTGTGCCGGTAAAATCATTGAGCACATCCATGGTATATTCAATGCCCTCGATATACTCCTGAACAACAGGATTAGGGATATAATCCAGGAAGAAATCCAGTTCCCTTTTGCCGTATACCTTAAAAGTGTTGGCACTTCCCATACCCGAGCGGGGCTTTATAAAGAGAGGAAACAGGTTATCTGATAACATTTCATTGTCTGTCAATTCCTCAGGCAGGTATGTCTTCGGAGTAGCAATGCCCGCAGAACGGAAAAACCGGTATGTAAGGTATTTATCCCGGCAGGTTTCCAGAACCTTGGCAGAAGATAGTACCAGGGTGGTCCCGATAGCCTCAAACCTCTGCCTGTTTTCTGACAGGACCGGAAATTCCGGTTCCAATAGAGGTATCAGACCTCTGATATTCTCCTTTTCACATATCTCAAGCAGTGCAGGAATATATTGCGAATCATTAAACCTGGGTACAGAATAATGCTTATGAGTAAAGTATGAGGCGGGCGCCAGCGAACTGATATCCACAGACACTATTTTACTGTTCCCCTGTTCTTCCGCCCAGCGGCAAAAATGTTTAACCAGTTCGACCCTGCGCCCGATACTGGTAAAAAGGAAATTGACCATTATAAAACATCTCCGCCCTTGACCAGATCCATAGCATCTTTCACAACTATATCCATGTTGGCATACTTATACAGCCCCAGCCTCCCTATGAACCGGACATTTCCCAGTTTCTCCGCTTCCTGCCGATAGAGTTGATACAATTCCCGATTCTCTCTCCGAGGAATCGGGTAGTAAGGTTCACCATCGGAAGTGGAATACTCTTTTACAATGGTTGTTTTATCAGATTTTTGGCCTGTAAAATACTTGAATTCCGTGATTCTGGTAAAATCATAATCATTAGGGTAGTTTACTGTGGCCACAGGCTGGTAGTATTCCATATTGTAAGTTACAAACTCAAACCGAATAGACCGGTATGGCAGCCTGCCATATTTATAGTCAAAATAGTAATCAATAGGGCCGGTAAAAATTATTTTACTGTACTTAATCTCATTCTGAATATCTTTAAAATCAGTGTTCAGGAGTATACTGATATTACTGTGATCCAGCATTTTTTCTATCATTTTGGTATACCCCTGTGCCGGTACACCCTGGTATCTGTCGGTAAAATACCTGTCATCTCTGCTGTACCTGACTGGAATTCTGGCCGTAACCTCCTTATCAAGGTCTTTGGGTTGCAGACCCCACTGCTTTATGGTATAGCCTTTGAAAAACAGTTCATAGAGTTCCTGTCCCACCTTGCTGATTACCATGTCTTCAGCATTGGTTACTTCCCTATCGCTATCCCTTACTTGATCATAAAAGGCGCTGATATTGCGGCTGTCATAGTCTGTCCCATACAGCATATTAACAGTATCCAAATTGATGGGTATAGGTACCATTTTCCCATTGACAAAGGCAAGCACCCGATGCTGGTAATAGTACCATTCAGTAAAACGGGACAGAAAATCCCAGACCTCTTTGATGTTTGTGTGAAAAATATGGGGCCCGTAATTATGTATTAAAATACCATCCTCATTATAAGAATCAAACACATTGCCCCCAATATGGCTTCTCCTGTCTGCTACCAGGACCCGCTTTCCTTTTTCGGCAAGCAGCCTGGCACAGGTAACCCCTGATAAACCACACCCCACAACCAGAAAGTCAAACATAACAACCCTCCTGCAACCTACTCTTCCCCACATATTAGTTTGGATTTTCTGCATTCATAGACCCTGTATATCCAATCCAGGTTTTTTCCGATTATTACTATGTAAACTAAAATGTCTAATTTCCCCAATAAGGCAAATAAGGATATTAAAAAATACACTGTAAATATATCAAACGAAGGTATTATGCCCCTGTCCAGAAACCACTGTTTCCATGGAGCCCTTACCAGTGTATGGTTTTTCATAAATGGAACTACATAATACTGAACTACAGCCACATCCATATAAATTGTCCCTACAAAAGCAGCCTTAACCCACACAGGGACATCTACCGCCCAGGCAATGGAAACAAACAAAAACAGTCTTAAAATCTGGTCACAAACCTTGTCAAGCTTAGCGCCAAACGGTGAACACCGGTTAGTCAGGCGGGCCAGGTTACCATCTGCTCCGTCAAGAAAGTGATGCAGTTGTAAAAGTATAGCTCCGGCAACCCAATGATATGTGGCAAACGACAATGCTGCTGTGGTTCCGACTACAAAAGACAGGATTGTTACCATATTTGGAGTCATTTTCAGGTCATATGCCAGCTTGGTAAAAAAAGGGTCAATAATATGGGCATAATACCTGTTGATAAAGTACTCATGCCTCCTTCGTTCAGTAACTATATAACGCTTTTTAAAACTCCTGTACCTGTTAATTATATTACTTAACATATGGATTACCCCAAAATCTCCGATATATTTGGTAATTAGCCTATTCCCGGGATACTGCCACTTCATCCAGATAAGTGTTCCCGCTTTCCACTATTCTCGGGTAGATTGCCTTCCTTGCAGTCTCCAGATCTTCGGGAAAATCAATTTCTATAGATGGCAGATGAGAGATATCTATGACGCTCACACTGACTTCTGAGAGCATTTCATCCACTGCGAGCTCAAAAAACGCATTTTCATGCCCTTTTTGCACTCCTTCTTCTAATTTACTGATAAATACATTGTTTATCTCTTTATTGAACTTTGCTATCCCAATGAATTCGCCTGCTGCTTTATGTACATCCAGTTTCTTGCCAATTTCCACAATTGCCTGTCCATTTAGGATAACCTTAACTTCTTCCTCGCCACATTTTTTAAAATCGACTGCCATGCATGTCTCACTCTTTGAAACCAGCATGCGGATTACTTCAGGATGAAAGATCACATCAGCATTAAAATAAAGGAAATCACTTCCAGCCATTTCTTCTTTTGTCAGCCACAATGAATATAAGGTATTTGTTGTACTGTACTGTTCATTTACAATGAATTTTACATTTAATGCAGGGTAATTCCGGCTTATATAATCATATATCTGTTCTTTAAGATATCCCACAACAATTACGACTTCAGAAATACCACCGGCAATGATTGCATCCAGCTGGTGACCCAGTATGGCTTTGGGGCCAACATCCACCAGACACTTGGGGATGTTGTCGGTATAAGGTCTTAATCTGCGACAGGCTCCTGCTGCCAGGATAATTGCCTTCAATAGAATCAACTCCCGCTATTTGTTAAGATTTCGTCTTGAATCTTAATTGCATTCAGTTTTCTTAGCCATAAGGGGAAAACAATAAATCTCATGAAACTAAACAAAACCGCATACAAATCAGTCACTAGACGGGCTCCCAGATTTAATCTCAGGTAATTGCCGTATCCGTCAAACAAAATAAATTGTTTAGGATTCAGTTTGTCTACCTTTCGACGCCAGTTTTTCCACCCTCTGTCTGCAAATATCTGGCTGCTTCCATACAGCACAATATCATATATATCATGTAGTTGCTGCCATTCATGGACAATGTATATTCCAGAATACAATTCAACTTCTCTTCGTAATGCACCTGGCTGTGACAGGACGGTATAATTCTCTGTCTCAGCATACTCCATTAACATTTCCCTAACCTCGTTCAGCATCTTCACGGTTATATTTCCTAATATCAATACACGACACACGCTGCCTTCAATCTCTTTAAAAGGATTAGGCACTCTTTCCGGCTCTGACTGAGGGAGATCACTCTTTTTACCCCTTTTATTAGCCAGCAGATCGGAAAAAGCTGTCATCAGAGTTTGGGCTACAGTCCTTTTACCAAAATATTTCGATGTAAATACAGCCTGATATAAACTTGTAAAAACACCATAATTAGTTTTCTTCCATTGTTCATCATGAGTATGTCTGTTAAAAAAGAATATTTTATTTCGCCAATAATAATAGGATGGTAAATTAGAATTCTTAAAACGGGAACCCATCTTATGCCATACTCTGGAAGACGGTACAGCCAAAATCCTGTACCCTGCTCTCTTTAACCTCGTACACCAGTCAATTTCATCAAAATAGAGGAAATACTCCTGGTCCATTAAACCTACTCTGCTTAAACACTCATTCCGTACCAGAAGCGAACATGCTATCACATAATCAACCTCAAAGTCTTTTTCTGGAACCAGGTCTTCTGTCACACCTACCAAGTGAGGCTTTGTCTCTGCCCTCTGCCAATCGATAAAAGCACCCAGAGTCTGTAGTTTATCAGGATGGTCCATCTGATAAATAGCAGACCCGACTATACCGGTTTGGGGGTCTCTTTCCATTGTTGTGACTAATTCTTTTAAGGCATTATTATCTAATACAACATCATTGTCCAATAAATATGTATATTTGTATTTTCCTTCCGCCATTATCCGCTTCAGTCCGGTGTTAAATCCACCTGACCCGCCCAGATTTTCCTCATTAACTATCAGGTTTACCTGAGGAAAATTCTCTCGGATGGCTTCCACAGAACCATCTGTCGAAGCATTATCAACTACATAAAGATCATAATCGTCATATTCCTGTTCAATTACTGATTTTATGCAATTTAAGACATATTCTTTTTTATTCCAGTTGCATATTACGATACCTACTTTGGGATTATCAGAAACCATGCTTTGCCCCCCAAATCACTTAATTAAAACATCTTAAAGAAATCAGTCTCAGGATGGAGATCTTTTTTCAATAAACCTTCCGCAATTTCATCTGCATGTTCTGACATTATCAGAATTTTAGCCTGTCCCCCGGGATAAACCTCATCAGCATGTGAAACACTTATTCCTGATAGGTTAAGACCTTTTTTCTCACAACTGCTGTCAAAAATTTTTTGAATAGATATTCCAAAATATCCAGCTGCCTCAGGTGAATATCTCCCACCTGCGCCTGCTCCATAAATACAGGCTTCTTCCAAATCAGGAAACACATGATTATTCAGATAATAAAACTTCGCATAAACCATCAGCCTTGCCATTAAATCTGCTGACGGGCAATTATAACGGCCGTTTTTATCAGGTCTGCACAAAGAAATTGCTTTTTCGACCAGGTCATCATCTATTCCGTGTTTTATGAAAACCTTTTTATTTTTATCAATTATTAAACCAAAATTATTCATCATTCTTTCTTTGTTTTTAGTTACACATCCCGGATGAGTCCTATAGTATCCCAGCTTTTTATCAACATATTTATACTTGTATTTATCAGCAATCCTTATGAACATGTCATATACCGAGCCAACAGAAAACCTTTCATCATAGGGACCGGCTGATGTAAATACCTCTCTTCTGTACAAAAAGGTGCTCTCCGGAAAATAAAGTCCAAATAACAGGTCTTTAACCGGATGATCACTCATTATATTATTAAATCCTACCATTCGGGGGACAAGTACTTTTCCATCACCATCTATTCTCTGTGAGTCACAGTACACAATTCCCGTGTCAGCAGGGCTGTTATCCATAACGGGTACCAGGGTTTCCAGCAAACCGGGTTCCCAGCAGTCGTCAGAATCAAGTTTGCATACATATTCCCCCTGAATCAGGTTTAAAGCTGTATTCATTGAAGCGGGAATTCCCCGGTTAGATTGGTGATATACTGTGAACTTTGGTTTTGCTTCATAAATGTGGAGGATTTCCGGAGTGGCATCTGTAGAACCGTCATTTATAATAACGACCTCCCAGTCCCGATATGTCTGTTTTTCTATGCTGTCAAGGGTCTGCTTTAAATATTTAGCGTTATTATAGGCTAATACTATTATACTGACTTTAGGCATTTCCCCACCCCCAATACAAGGTTTTTTAAAAGTAGACTATAAAATCATCCAAGTGCTTATACCCCCACGTTTTGAGCAATTCACTTATCTGAAACTTCCCTATACTTGACGCAATCAAAACCTTATAACCCTTTGTCCGGTCTTTTAAAATATCGGGGGAATAGACCTTTCTGCCCTGAATTTGGGTTCCCTGTTTATCGCTGCTGCTGTCAAGGAACCCTTCAATATCCAGGCCGTTTTCCCGAAGAATCTCCAACACTGTCAAACCAGCACTGCCCGCTCCCCAGATCAATGGCTTCCTTTCCTTATATAGATTACGGATTTCATCTTCCTTTATCCGAAATATCATCCTGTTATTTAAATCACGATATCTGGCCATATTTGATGATGACGAAACCCTGATTTTCAACAAGACCTCGTTTATTTTATAGGTTTTATAACCAAGTTTATTGAGTCGGTAAAATAACTTATAATCTTCTGCTACCCTGAAACTACTATCATAACCAACTTCTTTTATAACTTCCCTTCTAGCCATTATTGTCCCATGGGTTATACAACAATACCAATATAACTTTTCACTTATTCCCTCAGGCGAAAGTAGCCTGTTTTTGTCTTTTTCCACAACGTTTTTATAAAATTGATATCTTTCACTTTCCTCAACTTCAGCGTTAGTCGGGAAATATTCCACAAACGAATCAACCAGAGCAATATCAGGCGTTTTATCAAGGATTTCCTTCTGCCTGGCCAACCTGTCAACACAGCTGATATCATCTGCATCCTGCCTGGCAATATATCTGCCCGAGGCCTTTCCCAAACCAAAGTTTAAGGCATTGGCCAGCCCGCCGTTTTCCTCAAAGCTGTATACTTTGATTCTCTCATCACTGGCATAACTTCTGATCATATCCAAAGAATTATCTGTAGACCCGTCGTTTATTATAATAAATTCGAAGTCCTGATAAGTCTGATTCAGAATACTCACCACTGCTTCATCAAGGTATTTTTCCGCATTATATACTGACATTACCACACTTACTTCAGGCAATGGCTTCCACCTCACAAATGTTAAGCTAAACAAAAGAAATCTTTATACCTGATATAACCTGAATCCTCCAGTTTACCTGCGGCCTCCTCCCGGCCAACAGTAGTTGTCAACATAATTAGACTATCATGCTTCGAACCCAGGCTCAAAACTTCCGTGGGAGATATGATTTTTATATTAGAAAAAGACTTACCCTGCAGATTAGTGTTGCTGTCTATAATGGCACTTAACTTCAACCCCAGTTCTACAGCCAAGTTCACTACAGTCCTTCCCACACTCCCTAAGCCCCAGACATATAAATCACGACCGCCAAATAAATGCTTATTCCTTTTTAAGTATTCAACTTTTGCCCTTAAGGCACTTTCAAACTGGAACTGTTTTTTGGCCAGAGACATTTGCTGTCTGTGAATCCTATACCTGTATAATTCTTTGGGTAACTTAAAAACACTGCCGTGCTCAGTCAGTCTTAAAACAAATTCATAGTCTAGGGCTGCTTTGTAATTAACCGATAACCCACCCACTGCCAAAAAGTTAGATTTTCTGAGGGTGATGGTGGGACCTGGTACCGTCATGCCCTGAAGCAGCAGCCCGTCAACTTCATCGGGTGCCTGGTCAAACCATGACTTTTTTCGCTCAGCTAAAGATTTAGTCTCCTCATCCTCCCACATCACATTGATGTTTGAACCAACGGCAATACAGCCGGGATTTTGCTGCAGGTACTTTATCTGTTCCTCTGCCCTGTGTATGTCACAGATATCATCGGAATCCATCAGAAATATGTAATCTCCCCTGGCAAAATTCTTTACCATGAAATTAATACCGTAAGACTTGCCTCTGTTTTCATCGGAATGATAAAATATAATTCGCGGGTCAGAAAAGCTCCTGATAATATCCAGGCTGTTATCTGTTGATGCGTCATTAAAAATTAGCAGCTCAATATCAGGATATGTCTGGTTTAATACGCTTTTTATCGCCTCGGCTAAATACCTGCCGTCATTATAGACTGACATTACAAAACTCGCTAAAGCCATTCTTTTCACCTCGAGTTATTACGGTAACTTCTGGTCATCAGTTCCTGGGCTCACACACCCACTCCAGTAAATGAGCCAGATAGTTTCTGTAAACGTTATTAGGCAAGTCCTTAATTATAGCTAACAGCTGCTCAGAATCTATATATCCCATTCGATAAGCAACTTCTTCTATGCAGGAAACTTTGAGTCCCTGTCTTTTCTCAATAGTGGCAATAAAATTGGAAGCATCCAACAGACTGTCCGGAGTACCGGTATCCAACCAAGCAATTCCCCTTTGGAGCAATTCTACTCTTAACTGTCCTTTCCTTAAATACTCTTTATTAATATCGGTAATCTCTAGCTCTCCGCGTTCTGAAGGTTTTAGCATTTTGGCCATTGCCACCACATTATGATCATAAAAATATAAGCCCGGCACTCCCCAGTTTGATTTAGCCTTTTGAGGCTTCTCCTCAAGACTCAAAACGGTGCCATCTTTACTAAACTCAACAACACCATACCGTTCGGGTTCACTGACCCAATAACCGAATATTATTGCTCCTGATTCCAATTTGGCAGCTTTTCTTAAAATATTCGGCAGTCCCTGCCCATAAAAAACATTATCACCTAACACTAAACAGACACTCTGATCGTTAATAAAGTTTTCTCCAATAATAACCGCCTCTGCAATTCCTTTAGGCTCTTTCTGCACTTCATAGGATAGCTCAATACCCCACTTAGTTCCGTTACCTAATAATCGTCTATATTTGGGAGTATCTTCCGGAGTGGATATTATCAATATGTCCCGGATGCCTGCCAGCATTAAGGTGGATAAAGGATAGTAAATCATTGGTTTATCATATACAGGGAGCAGCTGTTTACTGACAGCCGTTGTACTTGGATAGAGTCTGGTCCCGCATCCGCCAGCCAAAATAATCCCCTTCATAAGAAACCTCCTCTCCGCTGTCACTAATGACAACGTGTGGGATACAACACTTCCAGGTTGAATCTATGTTGTTAAAACATGTCTTGTCGGCTCAATCTTTGTACTGTAAGAATATATTTCGTTTGAAGGACTGTCAAAACTAAACTCTTTAACAAACTTGTCTGGTATATAAACACCACACATATTATTGTCAACACTGAAAATATTGTCCTGTAGATTCTTTGGTACCGCATCATAAACGGCATTTACCGTTGTTACGATATATTCATTTCTTC
The DNA here is from genome assembly GCA_016841325.1 of Thermincola carboxydiphila. Taxonomy (GTDB): domain Bacteria; phylum Bacillota; class Thermincolia; order Thermincolales; family UBA2595; genus Phosphitispora. Next base: position 187,324 of record JAENZJ010000001.1, on the reverse strand, counting down.
TCTCCTTGAAATCATGCCAGACCACTATGGTCTTAGTGGTATCAATAGTTTTAAAAATGTTTTTTGTATCTGCTCTAACTCCTTCGTATGAGTGGTCTCCATCGATAAACACCAGGTCAATTTCCTGGGGAATTTCTTTATAATTAAATTCTTTTGAATCTACGAAATAATGTTTTATATTGTTTTTCCTGTATGAAAAGTAACGGCTAAAGTTTTTCTTGTTAAGAAATCTTTTAAAGTAGTCCCCCAAGTCCGAGTCATCATCAGGTAAAGATACACTGTAGCAATTATCAACAACTTCTGAAACAGCAGCTATACTCTCCCCCATCCAGGTGCCTATTTCCAGGTAAGTTTTTGCGTTGAATTTTACCGCTAAGGCCTTTAGAAACAAAATATCCAGCAGCCCAGATCCTCCTGTTAGAAACGTGAAATTACTTACCTGTAACTTTTTACTATCAATGGAATCCAAAAAGGCTCCCAGATTAATGTGTTTTATGCTGTAATTTTTTTTAAGACTGTTCCAGGAGGCATTATTTAATAAGTCATAGGTAAAAATCTCAAAGTTTTTAATACCTGACTCCAAGAGCTGATTAGAAATTTCCCGATAACAGCTGCTGGTTATTATTACTTTTATATCTTTTAATTCAAGGAGTTTTCCAGGGGAAACAATATTCAGGCCGTCGAAGTTTTTCCCCCATTTATTACTATCATTATCACAGAAAGCAACAATATTTACCTTATCTGTCAGCAGCATTTTGGCAGCCTGCCCTAGCTTTGAAGCCCCAAATAAAATTACCTTTTCAGACATAGGTTACTCCCCTCACTGAATTATTTGATAAATAGAATCCACAATGTATTCCAAATCAGCCTTTGATAAATCCGGATATATCGGCAGACGCAACAACCTTTGACTTAAATCTTCAGTAAGAGGCAGCATGCCTATTTCGTATCCCAGTTTCTTACCCATGGGAGACAGGTGGAGCGGTACATAATGGAAAAAACTTTGGATGCCTCTTTCTTTTAATTTATCAATCAAGCCATTTCTTGTTTCTTCCGACCGGACAAGAATATAAAAAATATGAAAGTTAGGCTGACATTCCTCCGGTATAGTGGGTAATTGCAGCAAACCTTTCTCTTCAAGAGGTTTCAGCGCCTCACAGTAATAATTAAAAACCGTCTCTCTCTTGGCATTAATTATATGGCGGTCTTCTAACTGCCCCCATAAAACTGCAGCCAAAATATCTGCAGGTAGATAACTCGAGCCTATGTCCGTCCAGGTATACTTATCTACTTCTCCTCTAAAAAACTTACTTCTGTTGGTACCTTTCTCCCTGATAATTTCCGCCCTTTCGATGAGGTCTTTATCTGAATTTATTAATATTGCTCCTCCCTCACCACAGGAATAGTTTTTGGATTCATGAAAACTGTAGCATCCAATATCCCCGATGGTTCCCAAAAACCGTCCTTTATAACTTGCAGTAACTCCCTGGGCTGCATCTTCAACAACCTTCAGATTATAGTTCCCTGCAATATCCATAATACTGTCCATATCACAGGCCACGCCGGCATAATGGACAGGAAAGACAGCCCTGGTCTTTTTAGTTATCTTTCTTTCTATGTCTTTAGGGTCAATATTCAATGTATCGGGCTGTACTTCTGCAAAGACAGGCCTGGCACCCCTCAATACTATGGCGTTAGCTGTGGAAACAAAAGTATAAGACGGCAGAATTACCTCATCGCCTTCCTTCAGATTAAGCAATAATGAAGCCATTTCAAGTGCTGATGTGCAGGAAGTTGTCAAGAGAGCCTTTTTTGTATTGAACTCCCTCTCCAAAAAGTCGTTTACCTTTTTTGTAAATTTACCATCGCCCGCTATTCTTTTGCTAATAATTGCCTGCTCAGCATATCTAGCTTGCTTCTCGACAATATATGGAATATTAAAAAGTATCTCTTTCATAATATGGACCTCACTACTGGCTGATTTATTTTTGTTCATACTTCTTTAAACACACTGCTTCGAAAGTTGTCATCTTTTTTCTGTCTATACATTCATACCAAATATCCTCTTGTAATTCTATAAATTCTAATCTCCTATGGAATTCTTCGTTATGAAAAGATTTAGGAATTAATACTACACCGGTATCATCACATACAGCTATTGCTCCATGGTATTTATTTCTTCTTTCAATTATAATTTTTTCGTCAAGTTTACTTTCTAACTGAACATTTTCACAGCCAATGGGATTAAACCCTTCACACCAAATTGGCCAATTTTCTTTCATTAGTCTCGGAACATCTCTCAGATTACCAGTGACAACTATAGCAGAAACTTGTCTGTAAAGGATTAGGTACTTCGAAACTAAATCACCAAAAACGGCTTTATTATTAGAGTCAAAAACTTCAACGAGAACTATATCATTTTCCTTAACATGCTGGAGTTGTTCATGAAGATCCCAGTTGCTCCCCCCGTAGGCATAAGCCCAGAATACATTTCCAACCTCAAAATGCCCCCTATTTAGAGCTTTAACGTTAGGTATTGCACCAGTCTTACCCAAGCAGTCAGCAACCTCCGTTGAAGATACTCTATTCTTTTTGATGTATTCAATCAACTTTTGCTGTATGTCCATTTTTGTACCTCCTAAAATTTCTTACTAAATACTAAAGTTTTGTGAGGTATTATTTGAACACTTAATTTATACCCCTAGCCCGGTGAAATTCATTATATTTTTGTAAGCTATATTCTCAACCTTTTCTCGCTCCAACCCTTTCGAAAAATAATTAAATCTTTCTCGTAGCTTTTTCGAATCAAACTCTGGGCCATCAGAACCAACACAGATTCTCCTATCAAAATTCTTAAATAAAAATCGAATATCTAAATCTAAGGAGCTTCCTTCGTATTTACACAAAGTTAAAGATAAATCTAATAAAACATTATGAAATTCCCTTGCAATCTCCATCATTTCCAATAATCTCACAGTGCAGGAGTGTAAAAGAATTATTTTTTCACCATTTAGTTTTGATAACAACTCTCTCAAACTTACCATGTTATTCCTATAATAATCATTTCCGGAGCGGTAAAAATACGTGCATAACATCACAGCTAAATTTAATCCATTAGCTGTTTTTACAACCTCAGGCAATAGAACGTTGTCGTAAGTTACCTTTGAGAATCTTGGGTGTATTTTTATTCCTACATAATTCAATTTAGATACTTTAGTAAGTAATTCTTTAATACTGTGCTTTTTTTGAATATCATCAAAACGTAATCCTGCGACTGGATATAATGAATCTGATTTAGACCTTATAAACTTACTATACTTTTCCAAATTATAATTTCCCACATCAGGAAGCCCTACAGCAAAAGCCCATCGAATATTATTTTCTTGCATCTGCACTACTAGCTCTTCAGGAGAATTCTTGCCATCATATTTTGGCTGAAGCCAATTACCATTTACTGTTGGGTGTACTAAGCTATCGAATAAAGGTATATTATTCATAGATTACCTCCAAAGTCGTTTTAATTTGTTCTATTAACTGTAACAAACCATCTTTACTCTCATCACAGGCAATAAAGTATCCTGCTCTCGATCTGTCATCAGTAGGAGGATATAAATAATCACCAATTTTAAAGTTTAAACTAATATCTATAACATTCTCCAAAGACTTAATCTTCTCCAAGCCCCGGATTTCCTTAACCCTACCATTTTCGAAAACAAAGAATTCCAAAACCACACTCATATCAGTTTGACTGATATCACCAATTTCTTCGATTTTCTCGCCTAAAGCCATTCGAATTAACATTTCATTAGTGTCTATTCCTGAAAGCAACGGAACAATATGTGAAGAGATTTTTGTGCCTCCCCCTCTGGCTGCCACTTCTATTAAGTAAAAAATACCATTCCAGTACTTGTATTCAGCATGAGTAATTCCAAAAGGAAGTTCCATTTTTTCAATTAACATGTTGTTAATTCTTTTCAACTCTTCAATGCTCATTGATTTTGAATATAATAAGCGGCTTGCTACAACTTCATTCTCCCTAAAATGCTTCTTCTTTGATACTGCTAACGAATAATGCTTCGCAGCAGTTTTAAAACCTTCTACTGTGTATTCTGTTCCTCCAATAAACTGTTCCGCTAAAACAGGTCCACTGTTACAGTAATTTAAGGTGTCGTTATATTTGATTTCAAGCTCCGCAAAAGTACAAATCTTGTGAACACCTCTGCTGGACTGGTTATTAGTTGGCTTTATCACGAAAGGATAACCCAGTTTAACAGCAGCTTTCTTTAGGTCACTAAAAGAAAAGCAACAATAAAACTTTGGAGTAGGAAAACCATTATTGCAGCAAAACTCTCTCATTCGATACTTATCTGTAAAAAGATTGGCCTTATCAAATCCGATTCCAGGAAGGCTTAACTGCTCACATAAATAAGCCACGGTTGGAACAGCAATGTCACTTTGATCGGTAATTATCGCATTCGGCTCGTATTCCTCTGCTATTTTTAAATTTTTCTTTTTGTCCAGAACATCTGCAACAATTCCAACATCAGCGTACTTGAATCCTTCTGATTCTTCATATAAGTTTGTATTTATAACATAGAACCCTAGTTCTTTGGCTTTTTTAATAATTGGAACTTGCCATTGCCCACCACCAACAATCATTACTTTCTTTGCCATTATTAGCAACCCTTTCCTAGAAAATATAAATCAGCTTATCGAAAAATCACTTCATATAAATTTTTAATATATTTTTCGGACATTTCTCTGAAAATAGCTGCATTTTGATTTTCGCTTATGGAAGAATTAACTGAAACTATTTCATCAATACTTCCCATTCGCTCAATATCGAATACTTTTAATCCTTGAATTTTGAAAAACTTATAGGTTACCAAGTTTTTCTTCATATAAACCTTTTTACCGTCATGTAATAAAGAAACAATGTTTCCAAAAGCTTGCTGTCTGTTGTGGTTCATAAATGCTACATCAATTTGACGCAAAATATCGATATACTTTGAGGGGGCCAAAAACTTCGTCAATGGCTTAAACTGTTCTCCCAATATTTGTTTCCCCACTCGTAGAAGTTCTTTAATATATAACTGGTTGCCATAAGCCAATGGAACAAATACACAAAATTCCCTGTTGTTCATTTCTTTCAGTTTATATAAAATCTCCAGATGATTATTTGACGGATCACCGGAATTCCCTAACATAAAAACATGTTTATATTCTTTTTTGAAATTAAATTCATGCTCAGATGAAATTTTCGTTTCTATTGTCTTTTTCAACTCAACAACATTAGGGTAAACAAACTTTTTGTATCTTGCACTGGTGATGTACTTACTTTCCACAAACTTAGCTTCAAGTTCATTAAAACCTAATAAATAATCAACCCTTCTAATGGCACCTTTTCTAAACCTTAAAAAAACCTTTCCCTTTGGTGTACAGTTTTGATTATCCGGTCTTTGATACCCAATATGCTCCAAAAATTTAGCAGTTTTATCATCGTACAGTTTTATATCAATATAATTGTAAAAGTCTGCTCCCCATAAAACCCAATTTATCTCTTTATTTATGTCATACCGGCACATCAACCAACAGATATGGTCTTTAAGAAAATGAATAATGACCTTCCTACTGTCCTGAATCAGCTTGAGTAATTTTTCTGTGTGTATCTCTTTGTATATTTCATGTGTGCTAAAAACAATAAGATTATCAAACTGGTCTTCCCTGACATAAGTCAATTTTTTCTTGGGGTTGACGATAACAAAAACATGCTGCTTCATGTCAAAACCATTATCTATAAATTCGATAAATGTCTGGGAGTAAATATTATCTATCATTAAGTGCAGATAATAATCTCCTCTCTCCTTTTTCCGAACTGCAGAATTTCTTTCTTGTAGTTCTCTCCTGATATCCTTTTCAAACTTGCTTTCAATTTGGTCAATTCTGTTTGCAAATTCATATTGCAGTTCTTCATTTTCAATTTGGGCCAAAACTCTTTCGAACATTTCAAGAGCTTTCAAGCACTCTCCCTTTTCAAGTAGGGCATATGCCAAATAAAAGTTATAATGTATGTCAGCCTTATAATCGGTTTTTCTTAGAGCATCAGTCAACAGATTTCTAATCTCAAGTCTCTGCTTCCCTGCTGGGACATTTATATATGCTTTTAGACCTGGAATCCTGCCATCCAGGGGAACGAATCTTTCATACTCATATAGAAGACTGTTGGCATCGTCTTCTAACCCGTGTTCCACCAAACTGGCAACCTTTTTATAAATCAGGCTCATTTCATGATTTATTAAGACTTCAATATCCTGATCTATTACATTAATAAATAATTCCAGCCCATTCCAGAAATGTCTGAATTCCTGAAAACCCATTTCTTTCAGTTGGCCAGCTATATCATCATAAAAAGAACTTGCTACAATAATCATTGCCTCATCCTTGTTTTCGTTCTTGCATGTTATGGGATTAAGAACTCTGCTTCCCATAAAAGTGGAGTCCCACTTTGAATTATCATTATCAACATAATAGGAAACATGATTTGCCAATTTATTGGTAATTGCCGCTCCAGCACTACCGGTGCCAAAAATAATGATTTTTTTACCTGCAAACCCTTTAATGAATCGTTTCAATATACTTCCACCCTGTCAGTAAAATAACTCATATTCATCCACCTGGTTATGCTCCGTTAACCCCGGAGTCATACGTGATACCTCAAAATTACTGTTTCTTGATACACAAATAAACAATTTCTCTTTCCACTAACCCAAATTTTCTTATCTCTTCAGCACTAAGGGTTTGGACATAATCATCTTCTATAACGAAAAACCCGGCTTCCCGCAGCCGCTTCCCAAAATCGAGACCGTAAAGCCTTACATGGTCATAATTTCCAAAGTTACGGTGCCTATCTTCCGGTGTTACTATTTCCGGGTCCTCAAAGGTCACATTTCTGTTAGTATCAATGGGAACCTGTAAGACAGCCCAGCCCCCAGGTTTCAACACCCTATACAATTCCCGCATTGCCCGTCTATCATCAGAAATATGTTCTAGAACATGACTGCATATGATAACATCAAAACTATTATCCGTGAACAAAATATCTGTGATATCGGTTTTAACCATTGCCAGGGAAGAACTTAGGTCAGCACTGATATAGTCTATATTCGGCATAGACTTTAATTTTTTATGGAGAATATACTCTGGAGCAAAATGCAGAACTCGCAGATCGGCCGCATATAAGTTAGTCTTGTTTTTGAGGTACAGCCAAAGCAGGCGAAGTCTTTCCAGTGAACCGCACACCGGACACCTGGCATTAGCCCTCAGGTTTGTTTTAACTCCAAATGGCAAAAACTTACAAAAATAGCTGTTGCAGCATGGACAGTAACAAGACATTTCTGCATATGGTGATCTGCTAAATATGTCAAAACTTATATTATCATCTGCCACTAATACCGCCCCGGAATCTTCATACCCCAGAGCTTCAAGCTGTTTTTGCACTGGCGGGTATACGTGACAACAAATAATAACCGCTCTGTCCCGATATTCTGGTTTCAATAGCTGTTTCGGCCCGTAAACCGGGAGCCCGTCAAAAGTCCCACCTTGCTTGGCAGGATCATTATCAATAAATTCAATTTCTAAGTCCTCAAAGGCTGACTTGTACTGTTGATATATACTTCCGGGACCCCATATTAAAAATTTATCACTCTTGGTATAGTCCGATATTAAACTCATAAAAATGTTCCCCCAATGCAGCTCTGATAGCCGCTTAATAACAGGATAACATATCTACCTTTTTCGCCCAATCAACTACAAAATCCTGCTTAATGTGACAAATAATGCTATATTTTACCCTGCACAACATCCAGGACCTCCCGCATCCGGTGTACAAAGGTATGCCTCTCTTTCACAGCTTCATAACCCCGGGCCGCAATCTCCTGCCTCTCAGTCTCATGTTCCAGATAATAATCTATGGCCTCCATCATTTCCTTATCGTCATTGAATACTACCATGTCCCTGCCGGGTTTAAAGAGCCTGTCCAGGTCTTTCTTGTGGTTGGTGAGCAGGAACCCGCCGGCAGCCAGGACATCAAAAACCCGCATAGGCAGACCTGATTCCACATAAATCCGGGTCAGGTTAAGGTTTATTTTTGAGGACTTATAAATTCTGGGCAAGTCTTCAAAGTGCCTGGCCCGGCCGCGGTATTTCAGACCTGGAGATGTCGGTTCAAGCCGCTCCCACTCCGCATCACCGTAAACATGAATTTCATGAGAGCCGGCAATCCGGCTGATCACTTTTTTCCTCCAACAGCTGCATATTTCCTTGGCTAACACCATTGCAAACCGTTCATCATCAGGAATGTAATTCTCTCCTCCCAATCTTGTCATACTCTTTTCATAAAACTGGCGGGTAATATCAATACCGTTTTCCTCACGGTAACTCCTTATCAGCTCATACACCATGTACCGCTCCGGTCTGTCCAGTTGTGCTGCCGAAATCCTGTCTGTCAGGTCCTTCAAATCCCCGTCCACATGGTCGAGAAAAAGCTTCCGGTATTCATTAACAACCCCTGTTGTCCCCACAAAACTGACATTACAGCTATAGCAGTCCCTGTCGGCTTTAGAAAGTAAAGCTTTGTCGAATCTGGCCGGATTGGCTGCCGCAGGCAGATACCAGACATTCTCGAACCCGTCTATGCGAAGCCGGTCACATACCTCCTGCTCATAAACAAAGAGCAGCGCCCGGGGTGACTTGTTTTTTTCATTAAACAGGCTGAAACAGGGAGTATCTATGGTCCATGAGACATAGGGCATTTCTAAATGTTCCGCTATTTGCAGGATATAAGGACTGAAATTAATTGAAAAAAGGAATCTGGGAGCACATTGTTTTACTGCACCTGCTAATTTAACCGGGTCAGGGTCAAGTTTTAGTTTAACGACCTTCAGGCCCAGCTCAGCAAAAGCTGCAGAAACATCCTCAGCAAAGGTAACATGTTCAAAGACCGCAACACAGTCCGAAACCCTCCTTCTGACAGCAAAACCAATTTCTGAAACAATATTTTTATAGAAGTCCGGTGCCAGGGAGGCAAGTAAAGGATTATCAATTACCGTCAGTGAACCAACCGGAAAGGTGACCTGTTCAGGATTTCCTATCAGAAAAGCAACCCTCCCGTCAGAGAGGACCCCTGTATAATCGTTCATATGGAGAGTGAGATAGAAGAAATCGGGATTTTTTTCTATTACAATTATCCTGCCGAAGTTCTTATCATTTTTTACTGCATGATACAGTTCCCAAAGCTCATAACCTAAACCCAGCCCCAGGACCAGGTAATTCCCTGTCCTCTGTTCCAGATATTTGGTAATGTTTTTCCGGGCTGTTTCCACCGGCCTGAATTTGCTGTAAAGATAGGCCTTTCGGTCAGGATCCCCTACCAGGCAGGTATAGTTTCCATCCCGTGCTTTTTCCAAAAAGATGCCGTCACACCGGTTTCCCTTCAGATGCCGGAGCAGGTCGCTATTTTGATTCTGCAGCATATTAAGGCTGTTTTGATAGTTTTGCCTCAGCTGCTCATCCATCTGATCAGTCCTTTTACAAACGAGTTTTTCTTATCCTTTTACCAATGCCTTTTTTCTTAATCAACGGCGGTAATGGGTAACCACCCTGTGTACCGCTTCAATAACATCGTCGACATCCTGTTTTGTCATCTTGGGAAACAGGGGAAGCGTTATTATTTCGGAGTAAAGCTTTTCCGCCCTGGGGCAAAGGCCCCCGGGATACCCCAGATCCCTGTAATACGGGTGCAGGTAAACAGGGATATAATGGACATTAACCCCGACATTTTCAGCCCTGAGGGCTTCAAAAACCCTTCTCCTGCCTACTTTAAGACGACCGGTATCCAGCCTGATAATAAACAAATGCCATCCTGATTCCCGGTCATTATGCCTCACCTGAAGAGAAATTTCCGGTATATCCTTAAAGGCCTCAATATACCTGGCTACAATTTCCCGCCTGCGCTTCAGAAACCGGTCGGCCTTTGCCAGTTGGCTCAGTCCCAGTGCGGCCTGCAAATCTGTCAACCGGTAATTATAACCCTCAAACTGCATCTCATAATACCATGGTCCTTCATCACTCCGCAGCTGTTGCCTGTCCCTGGTTATCCCGTGACTCCTGAACTGCACCAGCCTTTGGTAAAGTTCCTTATCATCTGTTGTTATCATACCGCCTTCACCAGTGGTAATATGCTTTACCGGGTGAAAGCTGAAAATCGTCATCTGGCTTAATCCACCGATTCTTTGTCCTTTATATGTGGCCCCCAGAGCATGAGCAGCATCTTCAATGACTACCAGATTGTGTTCCCGGGCAATTTGCTGAATCTCATCAATATCCACGGGCAAACCGGTAAAATGTACCGGAATTATAGCTTTAGTCCTGCTGCTCAGTTGGCCTTCTATTTCATTCTGATCTATGTTCCAGTCAGAATCCCTGATATCTGAAAATACCGGCTTCCCGCCCATATAAAGAACACAATTGGCTGATGCCGCGAAGGTAATGGGGGTGGTAATCACCTCGTCACCGGGACCGATCCCGGCAGCAAAAGCAGCAGCATGCAGGGCGGCCGTGCCATTAGCCACAGCCACGGCATACCTGGCCCCCACATATTCGGCAAACCTGCACTCAAAATCATTAATCCTAGGCCCGGTGGTCAGGTAATCACCCTTTAAAACATCCACGACACCTTTGATATCATCTTCGTCAATCCATTGCTGTCCATATGGCAGCATCTCCCGGCGCACCGGGCTGCCACCCTCAATTGCTGGAGTGTTCACCATTTTTCAACACCTGTTTCCACATAAATTAATCATTCAAAATTCTGTTGATTACTTGGTGTACTCTATCCCATATCATGAATTTCAATCCAGCCGGCTGTTCTCTTGATGCCTTCCTCCAGAGAAACAGCAGGTTCCCAGCCCAGCAGTTTCCTGGCTTTCCCATAGTTGCACAACAGCTTAGGGATTTCGCTCTGGGGATGGATATGGGGGACATGTTTAATCCGGTCCGAATCCCCACAAATCAGGCGGGCCAGGTCATTCACCGAAATATCCCGCCCCAGGCCGGCATTTACTATCTCACCGTTAACCCTGTCTGAATAACCTGCCTGGACCACAAAACGGGCACAGTCCTCAACATAAAGTAAATCCCTGGTCTGGGTTCCGTGACCGTAAATGTTTAATGTTTCACCCCTGAGATTTTTTTTAATAAATATGCTGACAACCCCGCCCTCACCGGAACTCTTCTGAAAAGGTCCGTATGTGTTAAAGGGCCTGATCACAACTGTAGGCAGGCCGTAGGCATGATAATAGGATAAAACCATGTTTTCCCCGGCTATTTTGGCCCCGGCATATGGCGAGGCCGGTTTTGTCTTCCAGGACTCATCGATACCTTCCTGAGATGCAGCCCTGTCATATACCATACAGGTACTCATAAACACCATCTTGGTATTGTTCCCGCGGCACTCTTCTAGAACATTAAAGGTCCCGTCCACGTCATTGGCAAAGGTCGCCCCTGGGTTATCAATGCTATCCTGTACATTTATACTTGCAGCCAGGTGGTAACAAATATCATATTTGTTGCCAAACAAATCCCGGAGAACATCCCTGTCCCTGATATCTCCTTCCACAAAACCCCTAAAACCGGAATGGTTCACGAATTCAGCTACATTGCTGCGCCTTCCGTTGCAGAGATTATCAAGTACCCATACATCACGGCCATCATCAAGCAGGCGCTTTACCACCCATCTTCCGATAAACCCTGCCCCGCCCGTTACCAAAACCTTCAATTAAACCGCCCTCCTGTTAAATTCTTAATTTGCCCTCCTGATACCATTTATTACATTTGCACTTTGCCTGCGGCGGTCTAGCAGCTCCTCTGCATACAAAAGCCGCTTCAGTTGCCCTTTAGTTAAAGGAGCCACCTCATCTGACCGGTAGGTTTTAACTTCTGCCGGCCTGGCGTCCCTGTAGGTATAGTGTTTTAATTCATAACTTGGCGGTATGGCAAACATTTTGGGAAATTCCATAGCAAATCTGGCTTCTTCACCGGTCATGAGTTCTTCATACATTTTCTCACCGGGACGCAGCCCAATAGTTTCCACCGGGATTTCATCAGGCCTGAAACCACATAGGGGAGCAAATTCTTCTACCATTATTTCTGCCAGGTCCCCCAGGCGAATAACCGGCATTTTGAGGACAAAGGTCTCTCCCCCCTTAGCCCGCCTGGCGGCTTCCAGGGTAAGCATTACTGCCTGATTTAGTGACATCATAAACCGGGTCATTTGTGCCAGGGTCACCGTCACCGGCCCCCCTGCCTGAATTTGTTTCTTAAACAGGGGGATCACCGACCCCCGCGAACCCATCACATTACCGAATCGCACAGCAGTAAAAACAGTTTTGGTACTACCCTTGTAATAATCGGCAGCCGATATCAGCCTTTCGGCCACCAGCTTAGTTGCCCCCATTGTGTTGGTTGGGCTGATAGCCTTATCGCTGCTGGTATAAATCACCTTGCTTACCCGGTTATACAGGGCAGCTTCGATAACATTCTGGGTCCCGATTATATTTGTCTTAACCCCCTCAAAAGGGTTATATTCACAGGAAGGGACATGCTTCAGAGCCGCAGTGTGGAAAACGATATCAATGCCTTCCATGGCCCGGGTCAACCGCTCCTTATCCCTGACATCCCCCAGAAGATAACGGGTATTAGTATACTCGGAAAGGTCAAACTGTAAGTCAAATTGTTTAGCTTCATCCCTGCTGAAGATGCGCACCACCCTGGGCTCATACTTCAAAATCTCGTTCAGCAGCGCTTTCCCCAGAGTTCCGGTCCCCCCGGTTATCAGTATCTTCTTGCCCCGGATTAAGTCTCTCATCTCAACCTACTCCCCTTGCCTCATAAGATTTTCCAGCCCGGCCAGTGCATCACTGACCATTTTTCCGGCTTTTTTAGCTGCTGTATTGATCCCTTCGTACAGTTCTGTGGAACATAATGCAATCCGCCGGCCCTTCCCGTTTTCTGTATCTTCAGTTTCCCTGATGGTTTTTAGGTCATGTTTCATTTTTATTATTGATTTTTGGAACATCAGGGCAAACAATTCTGTCGATTCTTTTAATTCGCCCATTCTCCGGTCAATCCGGTCAAGCTTCCGCAGGAGTTTATTTAATCCCCTGGGATCAGACAACCGGTTCGAATAAAACGCCAGCAGTTTGCGGGAGTATGTAATCCCTTTAGCCGCTTCCTTTTCCAGGAGGCTTAATTGCTGCGCCAATGTGCTGATGTCTTCTTTAATCTTTAATAATCGCTCCCCTTCAGGAGGAACATAGTCACTTATAATGCCTGCTATTGTCTCATGGGCGTTCACCTTTTCAAAACAAACTTCCCTGATGACCTGTGACAGTGGCATAATATCGGTACCGGGAATTTTTGCTCCTCCTTCGGTAGCATCAATGACCCGGTGTGTTTCCCTGGATTCATTTATTTTGATTTCAAACCACCTGATAAAGGTGGCCATGACCCTGTCTGTGAGAACCTTAGTCCCATTAATCCCATCTACTTCAATAATCTCACGCCTCCGGAAGTTTTCGATTGTCCGGTGGTCAAAGGCAGTCCCTTTGGCATGGGCCTGGTTATTTGTATAAGCCAGGTCCTGTCCAATCAGGATAATGGGGTTACAGCCAAGATTTCTGGCCAGGTCAAAAGCCACACAGGCTACCGATGGTCCCATTTGGTACAGGCCCTTTTTCTCACCCAGGGTTTTTTCTGTCCAGACAACCATGTTCTCGTGACAGCCGCCGACCAGTTTGGGCCCGGTATATGTTTTTGGAATTTCGGGGTAAATGGTAATATCAAATACCATCGGGACATCCATCGCAGGTATATTCTGAAAGTGCCGGAAATTGGGTTTTCCGCCGTCAACAGATATTATAAGGTCCGGCTTAATACCGGCCTGTATCATGGGTTTCAGGGCTGTACCCACACAGATGATGACACTCTTGCCTTTGGCTTCCTGAAGTAAATGAATGTTTTTATTTAAAGAAGGTCCGGCTGATACAATAATAGCCGGCATCTCCGGAAATTTCCCGTAAAGTGAAGCAATACCCGGGTTCATGGCTATCTGAGGAAGGTTGGCAAACAGGTTCTGCAGCCATTTTTCGGAAAAATGGAGAATGGTATTCATTTCCACAATAAGGTTGCTGATGGCAGCGGTAATCCTGAGTTTAAGTTCATCATAACAGTCCTCAAACAGCCTTATGGCAGGCTTGTAATCCAGGAATTGGATTTTTTCAAGGTTGTCAAAACCGACCACCCCGCTTAAAAAGCCCTCCAGTTCCAAATGCCTTTTCCCAAGTAAAAAATGTACATTCTCACGATGCAGCAAATCTATGATATAGCCGGATTCACAGCCGTCAAGTATAAGTTCACGGCATATTTCAACAATAATGACTTTACAATTGTCAGGTACCTTTTTCAATAATTCCGCAACATGATATCCCAGGCCATAACCGAACACAAAATAAACTTCACCCTGTTTGGGAGACATCTTCTCGGCCCATTGCCGTGCTTCCCGTACCGGGTCATATGAACTATGGATAAAAACTGCCTTATCATCCCTTATTGCCTTAAGAGTCTGCCATCCTGACCTGGATGGTAATTTCTCAAAATGAATCTCCGTGTCTTCTTCCGCTAGAAAGTCATAGTTAAGGCATTTTCGCTTTAGCATTTCCTGATATTGCAGTTTTTCCATTTACGTTAATTCCCCTTTGGCTTAATTAACCCTAAAAACATTTTATTAACGTCTTCCTTTAACCGGGACAGGCATCGTATCACATCAGGAAACGGAATAACCTCTGTTCCCCTGATCTTTGCCCCCCCAAGTGAAGTATTGATAAACTTTCTTTTGTTTTCTCTGGCAATCCGTTCTTCAATCCATTTCCTGTATATGTCAAGTACCCTGGAAGTGGATAATATTTCACCATTGTTCCCCTTCACCCTGCGCAGAACCATTTTCTCTTCCATATCAACTTTTCTGTGAGTACTGGAGCTGGCATGTAACCTGTTATTGGTGAATGCCAAATCCTGCCCCACAAAGATGACAGGGTTGCTGCCCATTTTTATCGCTATATCAAGCAGGGTTGTAGCCACAGAACCACCTGTTTCCACTGCTGCCGAGGTCTCACCATTTATTTTTTTGATTAGGTCCTGATCATTGGGAAAAGCCAGTATTTTGGGACCCGGGTAATCCTGCACTATCCTTGGAGTCACGGTAGGGAACACTACCAATGGAACAACTTCATCAATTCCGGCAATCTGGTTCACTACAAACTGCTGGGGGTCGGTGATCACCGCGAGGTGCGGTCTGATTCCCCTGGCGAGTAATGGTTTCAGAACCGACCCGACTGCCAGGACAAGCCCCTTTTTTTCTGCAATAAATCCGGACAGGTGCGGCAATGCCGCATCCAAAGAGGGCCCCGCCGCCACTAATACAGCAGGTACATCAGGAAAACGGTTAAACAGGACTGAAACATCACATAGTTTTCTGCAGTATTCAGCATTTGCCTCCAGGTTAATATCCATGTGCCCGGAAAAACGCTGAAGGGTAGACCTCTTCACTTCCCAGTCTTCCAAAGCTGCCCGGAAATTGGCCGCTTCGGGCGGGAGCAGCTCCAATGAAGGACGATGTACTACAAGTGTTCTTTCTTTGCCTTCTTCAGCCTCAAGGACCGATGCCAGCCGGGCAGCCAGCAGGCTTACATCATCAGCCACAAAAATACTGACCCTGGAATCTGCCGCAATGCCCTCCAAATTGCCCAGGCGCTTCAGCTCGTCAAATATCTCACTGCCAAACTGAAATACACAAACCCGCCCGTCATTCCCCACTCTATCTAGTATTTCGACGATATGATAACCCAGTCCGGCGCCATAGACAACCACAGAATTTCCTGAGCCAATTTCATAATTGGTGATCATCCTGGCTGCTTCTTTGACCGGGTCATACCTGCTGTGCAGGTATATCTCCCTTGAACCGGTGTCTATTCTGGCAGTATTCAGTCCGGAACGGGCCTTTTCAGGAATAATCTGCAACTTTATCATCCCTTTTCCGAAGCGGTACTCAGCGCATTTTGCATCAAAGGCATGAGTTCCAGGATAAAGGGTGCCAGTTCATATTCCAATAAGTCTGCTATCAGCACATAGTCCCTGTTTTGCCACCCTTCCAGCAGTTCCTCCAGCTTTTTACTATAACCCGCTGCAGAATCCCTGAATGAATCCTGGGAGATACTGCTATCAAGGAACATAGCCGCACCCGACAATATCTGGCCCAGCCACTCCAGGCCCGGGACAGCTTCCAGGAATTTAGAGATACCCTCTCCTTCCCGTCCTTCCTGAAATAATGCCGCAGCATCTGTCAACCCGCTCCTGAGTATCGGTAAATAAGTGACTGCCGTTTCCAGGCCGTCGTTAATCACCTGCCTGGGTGTCCCTACCAGCAAGGCCATTGTTTCAATATCATTTAAATCCGCCAGCTGCGCCAGGTCTGTACTGCTCTTGACCCCATTGACCCTGGCTTCCATGACAATCAGGTTGTTTTCCTTAAGTGCGCTTTTCAACTGTAATATAATCTCACTCTGGGACAAATTTTCACCAAACTGCATTTCCCGGTCATTTACAGTAACCTTCAAAATCAGTCCTCCCTCTCCCTGTTTAAAAAATATCCGCCGCCCGGCCCCCGGCGCACCCGGATTAGACCCCCATCAAAAAGGGCTTTCCCCTGTTCCCTCACATAGGAAGGAGTCACATTCAGGGTTTTGCTGATTTCAGCAGAAGATACCGGGTTTGCATAAGAAGCTCCGGCCCTCCTGAGAATTCCCATGATTTCCTGTTGTATGTACGTCAATTGCATTTCTGACTCCCCACCTTTGTTGACACTACCCCGCTTATCCCGTCTTGAGTCGACATATCCCGCAAAAAAAACTGGCAATAAAATTGCCGTATTTTTTCTTATCCGGAGTACAAACCACCCAACTGTCCTGCCAGCCAGGTTGCCTGGTTCTGCAAATCTGACAGAGCAGTTTCCATAGCTGTAAACTGTTTGTACAGGCTGGCCTCTCTCTTTTCGAGCCTTTCTTCATAGGCCGCAATCTTATCTGTCAGGTCGCTGATGACTCTTGATTCGTAATCAATCCGTGCCTGGATCACACCTGCCTTAACCGTTACCCCGCCGATGGTTTTGCTTGCAGTGCTGGTCAGGTACTCCATCTGGGAGTCAAGCCTTGCAATAACACCTTTTTCCTGCCATGTTATTTTTCCGTCGCCATCCATGTCCTCATTATTGACAAACAGCTTGGCAACCTCATCGGGGTTGGCTTCCAGGGCAGCCCTTAACTTGGTTTCATCAATTTCCAGTTTCCCTGATTTGCCGTAATCAGAACTTGTTGTCATAATGCCAATTTGTGAAAAATTCTTATACACAGTTAATCCTTTAACATCAGAGGATACATACTGCCTGAGTTCACTCTTGGTATTTGACAGAATGGAGTCTCCCCTGAGCAGGCCTTTGCTCATCATGGCATCACTGGTGGCGTCCTTGACAACCTCTTCGCTAAGCCTGGTACCCAACAGGTCTATAGTGGAGTTATACTGGTCCACCCAGCCCTTTATGGCATTGACACTGGCATCAATATCCTTGGCAACTGTAAGAGTTCCGGAAACACCTTCCTGTTTCAGACTCAGGGTAACCCCGCTGATTACATCAGTCAGCCCGGTATTGCTCGACCTGGTTACAGCAATGCCGTTTACAGTAAATACCGCATCCTGGGCAGCCTGGGACTCATTCCTGATGGTTTTGTCATCATTGAGTATGCCAAGGCTTTCCAAAATCTCATCATTTCCGGTCGAACCGGCTGTATTCACCGTATCTGTTAGCACCAGACCGTTGGCAGAACCGGTCTTCTTATGTTCCAGGACAAGGGTGTTATTTACTATAGTTGCCGAGACATCAAGGCTTTTGGTCGGGTCAGTATCATCCTTTGCCTGATTAATCCTGGACATAATGGTTGAAAGGGTATCTGTTGCATAGATCTCTATCGTGGAACTGTAAGTCCCGTCTCCGATGGTAAATTTGCCGCTAAGGTTCAGGGCCCCGTCAGCCTGGGTTGTCCCATGGACCCGCTGGGCCTTGGCTATAGTGGTAATATCTATGGTATATACAGCGTCAGCGGCAGATGAATCTGCATTGGCTGTAAAATAGGTATCATCAGAAGAGGTGGCTTTTTTGGTAAGCAGGTCAGCAGCTGATGCTATACCCTCACCCTTGCTCTTCAATGACAGCAGGCTTGAATTGATTTCATTCCACAGCCCCCTGCGGAGTTCATAGGTATGCTGCCGGGTCTTCATCAGGTTAACAGGCTGGCGCTCCACTGACATAAGTTTGGAGATAATATCTTCAGTCTGCATCCCTGAAATCAAACCATCAATTCTCATACTCATAATAGCTTCACCTCCTAACGCCTTTCGTCAACAATCAGTCCCACGAACTGGTCAAGCCGGGCAACCATATCCAAAATCTTTTCCGGCGGGATCTCTTTGATCACCTCTCCGGTTTCGGTATTGATCACCTGTACCATCCATCGCTTCGATTCCTCATGTATTTCAAAATGGAATGACCGGTTAAAAATACGGGTCATTTCATTAAGTTTCTCAGTCTCTTCCTGCAGGACCCGCTCATCCATTTCCCTGTCCTTAGCGGACAAAGCCTTTGGATCAGCCTCTTTCTCAGCAGAGTCTGGTTTGTTCCGCGGTTCTAAAAGATCCGGCCTGGCGCTGTCGGCGTTCCGGGTGTTTTGGGCCTTAGGTCCGGAGTTAACCGTATTTGAGTTTCCCCCTACCGGTAAAATCTTCATACCATCCACCACCCTTAACTTAAAAAACAGGCTAACAGGCTAATAAAACAGCCGGCCGGCAAAAGCCAGCCGGCTGTATATCGCCAGAAATTAGCCTAACAGCTGCAGTACGCTCTGTGGCGCCATGTTGGCCTGAGCCAGCATCGCAGTTCCGGCCTGAACCAGGATCTGGTTCTTGGTGAACTTAACCATTTCAGCAGCCATATCAACGTCGCGGACACGGGACTCAGCAGCTGACAGGTTTTCTGCAGAGGTCTGCAGGTTGGCAATGGTGTGCTCAAGCCTGTTCTGCAGGGTACCAAGGCTGGAACGCTCATTGGATACTGTGTTGATAGCAGCGTCGACAGCAGTAATTAAAGCGCTGACGCCTCCCTGCAAGGTAGCTGCGTCAATCACATTAGCAGTCAGACCAATTGCAGTAGAAGTCATGTTACTGATATCAACCTGAATGGTCTGGTCAGCATTAGCACCAATCTGGAAGAATTTGCCTGAGAAACCGCCGGTCATCAGTTTCTGGGTGTTAAACTCAGTCTGGTTGGCAATCCGGGTGATTTCATCCTTCAGCTTGTTGAGCTCATCAACAATCTTTTTGCGGTCTGCGGTAATGTTGGTGTCATTACCAGCCTGGACAGCCAGCTCCCGCATCCTCTGGAGCATAGCATGGGTCTCATTGAGAGCGCCCTCAGCGGTCTGGATCAGGGAAATGCCGTCCTGGGCATTACGCTGAGCCTGAGTCAAACCATTGATCTGACCCCTCATTTTCTCGGAGATTGCCAGTCCTGCGGCATCATCACCGGCCCGGTTGATTCTTAAACCGGAAGCCAGTTTCTCCAGTGATTTGGTCAGGTTGGTGTTGGTTGCCGCCAGTTTGTTCTGGGCGAACAGAGCATTAATGTTGTTGTTAATTCTCATACTATCATCCTCCTTGAATAATTACGGAGCTTCCATGCTCCTCATTTTTTGGAAAAATCATCATCTCCTTACATCCGGCGGCATCGGCCGCTGCTGCCGGAAAATATGAAGTGATATCTTGCCGGTAATAATATCGGTTATACAAAAAAAACCTTTAAGCCCATTTTAGGGCAATAAAGGCTTATTTTTACCACATTGCTTTGTTATCGCCATTATTCGTAATTTTTCACATTATT
Source organism: Thermincola carboxydiphila (assembly GCA_016841325.1). Taxonomy (GTDB): domain Bacteria; phylum Bacillota; class Thermincolia; order Thermincolales; family UBA2595; genus Phosphitispora. The sequence continues at coordinate 167,229 of JAENZJ010000001.1, read as the reverse complement.
TATTGCCATTTCTTGTCGTTATCTGTCGTTTTTGACGATTTTGCCTCCCGGTATATTTTGTACCAGGATATCCAGATTATCTCCCGGAATTTGGGACACCCCTGCAGCGGCCATGTTTTCAGCCCTGATTTCATCGAAAATCTCTTTCCGCAAAATCTTCACATTCCTGGGAGCGCTAATCCCCAGCCTTACCTGGTCCCCTTTGACTTCAACAACTGTTATCTCTATATTGTCGTCAACTATAATGCTTTGCCCCTTCTTCCTTGTTAATGCTAACATTTTGCCGCCCTCCTTGGCTATTGTTATCTTTTTTTACTGTGGAAACAATGGTAGTTTAACCGGGTAAGCGTCATTATTTAGAATAACCTGCTTGCCTTTCATTTTCGTCATATTGAGAACCAGCGGGGCCTTGATATTGGCAGTCATTTTCCTGGGATCTTCGGGAATCACCAGGATTACCAGGACAGCAACATCTTCCGGCCTGGCCACCTCCAGTTCCCTGATATCATTTTGTGACAACTCAAACTGGTAGTCCTCAAAAAAAATAAACGGCTCCATTACCACAAAAGCCAGTTCGGGATTTTCCAGGGACTGCAGCCATTTATAAGGCGATTTGTCATCATGGTCCAGAAGGACATATTTTGTATTGTCTTCAAAACCCGGTAAGCCGCCAATCATTGTAATAATATCCTGTTCTTCAATATTCAGGTCCCCAAACCGCTTGGTTTTCACTATCATCCGTCTTATCACCTCATATTTTTCAATCAATAACTAATCGGAGACACTCTCCTGCCTAAGTTATTATATCCAGATAACTTCCTGCGGGCTCAATCGTTATCGAGGGTTTTTGCCTCAGGTAGACTCTAATATCCCCGGGAGAATACTTTATCTCCGGGGGATGTGGTGTCACTGCATATCGTACATCCCCTGGCGCCACCTGTATATCAAGCCCCCCGGAAGCAGTTATTTCAGGCGCCGAGCTGGGTATTAACCCTACATTGAACTGAGCCCTGTCAACAGACTTATCCCGCGCTATCTTTCCGATAATCTCGGCCCCGCCCCCAATGGACCGGGCCAGGCTGTCACCCTCCCTGGCAACCCTTTCAATCCTTCTCAAAACGGCAGCTTTGCCTTTGCCGGCATATTCCGCCTCAAAAGGCACAATACCTTTACATCCCAGTTCTGCCAGGGGCCGGGTAAGGTTAATTTGGACGCGTGGAGACTGCACCGAAATATCCATCCTGGAAGGAACAATCCGGGTTTGAATATCTGCAGGCCTGCTGTTGATCTGGATTTGTGACTGGGTTGTATTAATCCCTATCTGCCCCAATTGCTGGGTTATCCGAATCTGCATGTTCAATCATCCTTAAACAAAAGGATAGCTTTCAAATTAGTGCTTATCCTACCTTAGGAAGTCCAGCAGAGTCGGCTGGATAATCCTGGCCCCCGCTGCCAGTGCGGTATTGTAGGTGTTTTCCTGCATTTTTAACTGTGTAATCACCTCTGCAGTATTAATATCTTCATTCTCTGAGAGCAGGGTGGAAAAGTTTAGGCCTGCATCTTCAAGCCTTGTTTTGGTCAGTTCCAGCCTGTTGGTTTTGGCGCCGACCCCTGACCTTAATGAGAGGATATTATCTATGGCCTGGTCCAACTCCCCCAGCCTGGTGCCTGACAGGGAAGCCGTGTTCCCGGCGGTGATCTCAGCTTCAATATTTGTCAGCAGTGCAAAGGTATCCACTGTATTTATTAAAACATCATCACCGGTGATATTCACCGGAATGGTGATGTTAACTCCGATTTCATAGTTCATGCTGCCCGTATTCCCCACATAAGCCCCTGCCGCAAAGGGAGGTTCGGTTGTGCGGAAACCCCCGAAAATATACCGCCCGTCATGGGCAGTATTGCCGATCTGCTCCAGCTGTTCCCTCAGTTCGGCAACCTCGGCAGCCAGGGCATCCCGTGCTGACTGGGACAATGAGTCACTGGCACTGGCAACTGTCAGTTCCCGGACCCGGTCCAGGACATCTGCCGCCTGGCCCAAAGCTGTATCAGTGGTATTCAGCCATGCCAGGGCACTTTCCACATTGCCCAGGTACTTTTCGGTTTCCGTCAGATTGGTATACAGCCTGAGGGATGTAACTACCCCAACAGGGTCATCTGACGGCCGGTTTATTTTCTTGGTTGTTGAGAGTTGTTCCTGGATTCTGTTCATATTGCGGTAATTGGTATTCAGGTTGTTCAGGAAGTTACTGACCAGCATACCCTGAGTAACGCGCATCAATGACACCCCTTTATTTGCAATTAGTAACGGTATTATGTGAACAGGAGTCAGTAGTCAGAATTCAGTATTCAGAATTACCTTCCCACCAGCCCCAATCTGTTAACAATAGTCTCCAGCATCTCATCCATGGCAGTAACCACACGTGCTGCCGCATTATATGCATGCTGAAATTTAATCATATTTGTCATTTCCTCATCCAGGGAAACTCCCGATACCTGTTGCCGGCGGTTTTCCAGCTGAGATACCAGCAGCTCCTGGTTATCAGTCATTCGTCCGGCCTCCTGGGCCTGGACTCCCAATTCGGCAATCATGCCCCGGTAATAATCATCAATAGTGGCTGTACCGATAAGATTCCGGTGTTTCAGTTCCACGATATTTATGGCATTTGACCCATCCCCGGCATTTAACCCGGGATCAAGCGGGTCACCCGGGGTCGTTGCTGCAGCAATATTATCCAGGTCAGCCATGATGGCGGCATCAACCGCAATATTGGCAGCGGTAATGTTATTGGGATAAGTCGGGTCCAGAGGGTCAATGGGGTCAAAAAAGTTAATTCCGCCAACATTGTCATCCAGACCATAGCCAGCTGAATGAACAGCATTTAACTCAACAACCACAGTCCTGGCTATTTCATCAAGCTGGTCCCGGTAACTTGGCACAATAGTATCCCTGTTGTCCAGCATACCTCTGAGTTCTCCTGACTGTACCATTACAGCAGAGCCGTCTGCAGCCCACTGCAGTTCAGCATACCCGTTATTGGCCGGGTCCGGCACCGCTGATATCTGGAATGCCTCTGATCCGGAAACCAGGGCCCTTCCTCCTATCATAACCTTAAGGGAACCGTATTCATCCTCACTGACAGTAACCTGAATGCTCCTGGAGAGTTCGTCTACCAGCAGATCCCTCTTGTCCCTCAGGTCATTGGCGTTGTCATTCTGGACCTCAATCCGCACAATCTGGTCATTGAGTGTGGCTATCTGGCTGGCGATATTATTAATTTCATCAACCTTAATCTTTACTGAAGCATCAATATCTGCGGCCAGTTCAGACAGCTGCCTGTCCAGGTGATTAAAGGTTTCCGCAAGGGTAATCCCTCTCTCCCGCACTGTCTTCCTGACAGCTTCCAGTTCAGGATTGCCTGATAAGTCCTGCCATGCTTCCCAGAACTGGTCCATCACTGTCCTCAGGCCGGATTCTGATGGCTCGTTGAAAATGACTTCAAGTTTCTGCAGGGCATCCTGTTTTGCTTCCCATTCACTGAACTTATTAACTTCCTGCCTCACCTGAAGGTCAATAAAGTCATCCCTCAGCCGGCGTATCTCCTGGACCTCGACACCTGTCCCGATTTGTCCGGCTCCTATCGGCCTGTTATAAGAGGGCATGGCGAATGGTTGGGTAGCCGACATCACTGCCTGCTGCCGGGTAAATCCTTTTGTATTGGCATTGGCAATATTGTGACCCGTTATGTTCAGGGCTGTCTGCTGTACCTGCAGCGCCTTTCTCCCAATTTCCAGTCCGAAAAATGTTGAACTCATATAGTATTACCCGCCTTTTCGAGGTTTTGTACTACCTAGACCTTACGGTCAAAAATTTTGGCAGCATTCCCTTTTGAGGAATCTTCCTTTTCTCCGTAAGAAGGAATGCTGTCATTATCAGTAAGTATATTAAAATAAAAATTCACAAAATCAAGTGAATTCCTGATCAGCTCCGTATTGACCTCATTGGTTGCAGCCAGTTTATGCAGCACACCGGTCATGTCTTCCATAACCTGTTTGAACTGCACACCGGTCGGCTCATCAACACGGCTGATGATCTCTGATACAGTTAATTCCTCGGCAGAAAGTGCGAAATGGCCGACCAAATCCTTCTGGAGTGAAAGTCTCTGCTCCTCCAGCCTGCCAACCTGTAAAATCAACCCCTCTTCTTCCCTGGTAATTCTGTCAAGTTCGTGGAGGTCTCCTTTTACCAACACCGGCTGCTTTTCTGAAGCCAGTGAAAGCACTCTCTGGTAAAGCTCAAACTGGCTCAACATGTTTTCCAGCAGCCCGGTAAGAATTTTTTCCACCTTTATTCCCCCGTATCTTTAGTGAATCTTTCATTGGTTCTCCAAAGAAGCTCAAACAAGTTTGTCAACCAGGCTCCTCCCGATCATCTTTTCAGCAACTTCTTCATCAGTTACTTCATAAGTACCGGACTGGACCTGTTTCTTTATATTGGCCAACCGGTCTTCCCTGACATCAGGGAGTGTACTGATAGCTTTTTTGGCTGTCATATAGGCCTGGGCATCATGGGAAACAGAAATCTGGTATGCTTCTTCGTTAAACTTTTTAATGCCTTTTTCGGGGCTCTGGACCTCTTTTTTGTCCTGATTGGCATACATGGCAATCAGGGACCTGATCTGACTGTTTGAGATAATCATACCGGCCACCTCTTTAAAAATTCTAAACTGGATAGAATTGTTGCATATAACAACCAAACTTACAGTTAATGTCGTGAAAACATATCTTTTTATTTAGGCCGGAATTCCTGATAATATCTCAAACTTATTCAGTTTTTCTTCCAAATACACCGGATAGCTCATCAACAAGTCTGCCTGACGTTATTTGTCTGAAAATTTTGTTATTTTTATCACAAGCCCGCAGACTGGAAAACTCTTTGCCCGGTTTAGTCGTCCCTCAACCTGTCGGCAGTATACATACCCCTTCTTTTTTCTTTTTCCTTTTCAGGCTCTTCCTGCCTTATTGTCCTCTGCCCTGCTGCGCCTTTCATCTGGGCAGAAAGGGCTTTGGCACAACTGGAACAAAAATTGCCTGTCTTGATCCTGGCGCCACAGCTTTTACAAGTCAGGCCGCTGCTGCCGTCAGAGAAGCTGACATCAACCCGCCCTTCCCGCATCCACCTGAGTACTTTCTTTTCCTCAACCCCGGTAATTTCCACAATCTCCTCAACAGAAGCCTTAGGGTTGTCTTTGAGATATTTTCTCACTTCCTCGAACTCGTTTTCTTCTTTTTCAATACAGTCCGGGCAGAGGTTTTTATTTATTTTGACAAATACCTTACCACACTCGGGACAATTTCTCAGGTCACCCATACTGATACCTCCTGTTCAGAAACCGTTTTCTTCTGTGTCACTTTTCGACAAATTCCTGCATTTTCCTTCTTTATAAAGGAAATATTCACATTTTTTCCTGCAGCCCTGATGCCAGTGTAATTACACTTATACTTTGCGCTCCCTCCCTGAGCAGCACCCGGGAACATTCACCCGCAGTAGCCCCGGTGGTCAGGATATCATCCACCAGAAGGACTTTACCTGCCCTGCCCAATGTTTTATTAATCCCTCCTGCAGGCGCTGCAATACCCCCTGCAGGCGCTGCAGTCCCCCCTGCAAACGCTGCCATACCGTCTGCAAACGCTGCCGTACCATTTCCATGCATTATCTGCCTGTTAATGATTAACTGCCTGTTAATGGCAAAGGCGCCTCTGATGTTATCCTGCCTGCCCTGCCGTGTCAGCTTGCTCTGGCTGGGAGTGTCAATAGTCCGCAGCAGACATCTGACCACCGGAAGATTTAACAGCTGTCCCATCCGTTCAGCCAGGAGTTCGGACTGGTTGAAACCCCTTGTCCTCATCTTTTCTAGGCTCAGGGGTACAGGCACTATAACCCGGGAATCCCAAAACTCTTTTTCCCTGAGGAAAAGTTCGGCCAGCAGCAGTCCAAGGGGCCTGCACAGGGACCGGTATCCGGTATATTTGTACATGTAAATTACCTGTTTCAGGTCCCCTCTATAGGGCCCCAGTGACCTGGCCATAAAAAATGCCGGGGGCGCCTCCAGGCACTCAGGGCAATACCGGCCGCCCTTGTGTGCCTTACCGGACCGCCCGGCATCATTGTCTTCACCGGTCTCCGGCAGATAGCGACCGCACCTCTGACAGGAATTAAGGTCCTGCCTGCTGCCGCCAATACCCTCCATACAATCCCCGCATAAGGCCTCAGACCCGGCAGGCTGCCCACAAAGGAGGCAACTGCTCTGCTGCGGGAACAGTAAATGAAGCATCTTATCCAGCAATCTCAACTACCACACCTCCACTTTGCGTTTTTACAGATAGTGCCATGAAGCCCCTGATTTTTATTATTGGGATTGTCAAAGGCCCGGCTTCAGGTATCCCTGCCCCCTGGCTGTCTCGTTGAGGAAAATGATTTTCTTCCTGGCATTTCTCATAGCATCATTAATTGTCTTTCCGGCGAATATCACTTCCCCCTCAGGGTACTCAGCCGACCTCCCGGCCCTCCCGGCCATCTGAATCAGGGTCCCTTCATCAAAGACCTGTTCCCGGTCGGCTTCCAATACCAGTACATTAGCCTTTTTAACCGTGATCCCGCGCTCCATAATGGTTGTGGTAACAAACAGGGGGAACTTCCCTTTCTTAAAATCGTCTCTTTTCCGGTCCCGCTGCGCATCCCTGGCGTGGCTGAAACGCAGCAGGTCATTCTGGAAGACAGTTCGGTATCCGGTATATGCAGTATGCCCGTTTCGCCGGACCGCGGCCAGCAGAGCCTCTGCCAGTAAAGGTCCGTACTCTTCAACAATAGTGACTGTTGGCAGAAAAATAAAGGCTTGCCGGCCAGGATCACTAAGCCAGCGGAGCAGCAGATTCACAATTTCCCTGTTAACCTCCCTGCCGTTGCGGCCCTTGCTGGTATACAGGGCCGCCTTTTCCAGCCGCGGCTCCGGCACCGGATAACCGTGATACCTTGCGGGAATAGTTACCAACCCGGTCACCCCGCTCCTGGTATCTGCCAGCATCCTCCTGTCAGGAGTAGCTGTCAGATAAATAGTCCCCCCACCGGGTTTTACAGCCCTCTGTACGGCCATGCGAAGCATATCACTCCCCTGGTAGGGATAGGCATCAACCTCGTCAAGGATGACGAGGTCAAAGTTCCTGTAATACCGGATAACCTGGTGTGTGGTGGCTGTTACCAGTCTGGAGGCACGGTATTTCCCGGCACTCCCTCCATAGCTGGCCAAAAGCTCCACTTCCCTGAAGGCATCCTGCAGCCGGGGCGCCAGCTCCCGGACCACATCCCGCCTGGGGATGGCATACAGGACACGGCCTCCCCGGTTTAACACTTCAGCAATGGCGCCAAAGACAACCTCAGTTTTTCCCGCTCCACATACCGCCCAGACCAAACACTCCTTAATGTTCGTTTTGGGCTTTCCCAAAAGAAACTTCCCGGATCTGGCAGTCTTACTTATTGTTTTAGTCTGGCCATTGTCTGCCGGTAATACCGGCAGCCCCGAGGCAAAGGCCGCCAGTTCATCTGAAGCAGCCCGCTGGGCAGATGTCAGGGGGGGCACCCCCCTGGGCTGAATTCTTTGCATCCCCCTGAGCTGAGGGTTTAGCATGCTCTCGGGCTGAGGGTTTAGCATCCTCCCGGGCTGAGGGTTTAGCATGCTCTCGGGCTGAGAGCCTAGACCTGACCGGCTAAGAGATTCCCCCGGAGCAGCATATAGGCCGCGGCAAAGCCTGGAGTCCCCGAGGGTATTACACTGTTCGCAAAATATTGAAGGAAACCCGCAGACCGGGCAGTCTGCCCTGAATACCTTCCCACCGCCTCCGGAAAACCCGGGGCCCCAAAAGCTGCTCCGCAGGTCTGTTTTACTGCCACACCGGAAACAGGTCACGGTAACCGGTCCGGAAAAACCCAATGCAGGCATCACCTCAACTTGTCCCTGCAGGGCCAGGACCTGTAGTATATCATTAAGGTTCCGGTTACGCAATGCAGTGTCACCAGTATTTTCCGCCAGAGCAGTTTCAAGTTCTTCACGGAATAAAATGCGGCCTCTCAAAGCGCCAAGCACTTCCCGGCAAACTTGAGATTCCGGTATCCTTAGTGTCCTCAGGTTTTTCATTACCAGCCTGGCAGGATAACCTTCCATATGTTCCAACAGGGTCCCTTTGCCTAGGACCCGCTCCAACCGTACCATCAGGCTGTAAACTTCACCGGCCCTGGACCGGACCAGAGTTTCATAGGATGCCTCCCGGCTATACAGCCTTTTACCGTCAGACACCGCTTGCATCAGATAATATGAGATCCCCACAGGCAAATATGGTGTAAGCACCTCCAGGGAAGCAGAGTCCTGGCCGGGGAACAGAAACACGGCATCAACCCTGGGATCATGGGTCATAAATGCATGACAGGCGCCATTATTCAGTGTGGCCATATAAATACATGTAAGCAAATCTCTCATAAAGCTACCAATTCGACACTTTACATTTATTTCCTTGTTATTTTCTGTTAATTATCGTGTGTGCTGAGAGACGCTTTTTACTCTGGCCCACTTATGGGCTTTTTTTATTTATTCATAGCATCCCTCAAACTGAGTTGTAGCCGCCGGGGGAATACACCTGCCTCTCCATCTGCCACAAAAAATTAAAGGGATGCCTCACCAGAGACATCCCTTCATCATCTTATCCATCGGCAATTATCCTGTTTATCTATTGTTAATCTTCCGCCTGTTTTCCATTGTTAATTATTCACTTATTGCCCATTGGCGAATATTCTGACCTGATTCCGTCCGCCCTGTTTGGCTTCAGCCAGAGCCAAGTCGGCATGGCTGATAAGTTCACTCTTATTCCTGGAATCACCGGGATAATGTGATATTCCCTCACTGACAGTAACCGTTACCTGTTTGCCGGCCGCTGTTTTGATAGTTGTGTTTTCAATGACCCTCCTGATTTTTTCTGCAGACTCCAGCACCTGCTGCGGCTCAAGCCCGGGGAATATCACGGCAAATTCCTCTCCGCCATACCGGAATACGGCATCCGTATCCCGGACATTCTCCCTGATTATCCGGGCTATCTCTGTTAACAGTTTATTTCCCGTCAGGTGTCCGTGTAACTCATTAAACTGTTTGAAATGGTCCACATCCAGCATCAGCAGGCTGACACTGCCGGCCTTGTTCTTTTTGAGTTCCTTGTCCAGGGCTATCTGGAAATACCTGTAGTTATACAGCATAGTCAGTTCATCCGTAACCGCCAGCTGCTCCATTTCCTTATTCATCTTTTCAATAATGTCCGTATAACTCTGGAGCTGCTCATGGGAAGATGACAACTGGTGGTAAGCCGTTTCCAGCTCTGAGGTTATCCGGAGGGTGCTGGCCTGCTGTTCCCGGAGTACTCTGACGATATAACCGACAATAGCAGCAATGAGGAAAAAGAAAATTATGTTTACCAGGACAGCTGCATCACTCAAAGCCTCTTTGACTGACCCGAGCTGGTTATACCGGAAAAACAGTGTCAGGGCGCTGCCAAAAAATGCGGTCAGGAGCGCGTCGAGCATGCCACAGTAAATTGTTGCCGCAAAGACAGGCAGCAAAAAAAAGCTAGGGTAAAAAATACTCTGTATTCCACCGGTAAATTCGATCCACAATACAGCTATTACCATATTGATGCCAAGCGCAACAGTCTTTTTCAGCCAGTTGGGTTCCTCCTTAAACAATATAAAGGGAACCAGAAACCCGTTAAAAATGACTGCCACAGCGAATAAGTAGTAAATATAAGGAGTCTTTAACAGGCCCGGGTCATTAAAAGCCAGGATGGCAAAAGGCACACTGGCTATACCCGTTATAATCCATAAATTCCTGTTGGTATTGCTGTCTCCGGTCATTAACCCTTCCCCCTGCATAATAAGCATTTATCTAGGTGGCTCCGGTTATGTTTCCGGGAGCCGTTTGGGAACATGTCGACATATGGTAATATTTCGCTAAAAAACACAAATTTCCTTCACCCAAACTACTTTTTGTCATATTTTGCCCACTGTTCAGGCCGGTACCGGTTCAGCCGTTATCAACCAAGGCATTGACAGGTACTTCAGACCAGACCGATACCTTGTTTTTGCCCGTCTCTTTGGAGTAATAAAGGGCCTTATCAGCCATTTCAATGAGGTCATTAATATTTTCGGCATCCTGCGGGCAGGTGGCTACACCTATGCTTACAGTAATGTGTACCGGAGGATGGTCATCGGAAACAGAAAAATATGTATCCCGGACAGCGTGAAGGATTCGTTCCGCAACCACCCTGGCGGCTGCGGCATCAGTTTCCGGCAGAATCACGGCAAACTCTTCGCCCCCGTAACGGCTGACCACATCAAGCATCCGCGTGCTTTTTTTGATCACCTGGGCTACGGTATACAGGGCATGGTCCCCGGCACGGTGGCCGTACTTGTCATTAAATCTCTTGAAATAATCCAGGTCAAGCATAATGAAGGAAAAAACCGTCCCATACCTGCGGTATCTCTCGCTTTCTTCTTCCATCTTCTTATAAAAGTACCTGTGGTTATAAACCTTGGTAAGGCCATCGGTAATAGCCAGTTTTTCAATCTTTTTATACAGCATCGCATTAGCCATGGCAACTGCTGCCTGACCACCCAGGCTGCTTAATATGCGGACCTGTTTCTGCCCAAAGGCATAGGGTTCCTTTTTCCCGATGGCAATTACCCCTATCAGCTTATTATCCATTGACAGGGGAATAATCAGCAATGACCTGAGGAACTGGTTTATTCCCGGAATGCTCCTCATACGGCTGTCCCTTTTAGAGTCATAGACGATTTCCGGCTGACCGGTCTTGGCAGCCTGTCCAATCAGGCCCTCTTCTAAAGAATAGGTAATACTCCGGAGCTTTTCGGCAAAGGGACTCTTAATGGCCGCAGGGACCAGCAGCCGTTCCTCCTCCTCCCATAGGTAAATAATACCTGTATGGTAATTAACCACCCTTTTGGTCTCAGAAAGAATCAGGCCCAGTGTTTTGGAGAGTTCCAGGTTGGAGCCGAGGTTTTTGGCTACCTCATAAAGGGCAGAAAGCTCCTTATTGGCCGTTTCCAGATTGATGTACAGCCTGAGCAGATACTTTAAAGTCAACAGGGGAATGAAAAGCAGTACCGCTCCGAGGGTCCCTGTCTTCTCATAGATCAGGGCCATCAGAATCCCGATGGGGGCTGTAAACATGTAGGTGAGACAGTCCCATTTCAGAGCCGATCTCCATACAGACCACCTCTGCATCCGGAAGGACGGCCACAGGAACAGGGTCACCAGGAAGTGATTGACAAAGAAATATGTAATTACGAAAACCGCCAGTGGGATAAAGTTGGCAGCCGATATTTTATCAGCAACCTGTCCGCCTGTATAAAAATACAGTGCCGATGCGGCCACCGCGGAAATAGTATACTGGGCGCCGTTAAAAAGTGTTGACCGGAAAAAGCTGTCTTTGCTGAAAATACTGTTGGCTATAAAAGCGCTAAGGACACTTACCAGAACTGTTGTGGTGGCATCAAACCTGATGAAGGACACAAAGACAACAGCAAACCCCAGAGAGAGGCTTCCCTGGGGCACGGAAACTACGAACCATTCAGCCAGGACCCCGAGAACCACCAATACTGCGTATTCTCTCCAGAGGTCCACATCCAGGGGTTCTGCCTTCAGAATGGCAGTAAGCATACCATATCCCAAAAAGATAACCAGCCATACATAAAGTCCGTGCAAAAAACCTTTTCTGGCCCCTGCCATGGTAACACCCCCTGTTACCATATTCGACATCCAGCCCATTAATCCCTGCAAATCTGCCAGATTAACAGACAGTCATTTGTCTGTATTTTACAGGAACGTTCACTTTTCGAGCAATTCAGGAACAAAATTTATACAGTCATTTACGGAAGTCCCTGTTGAGCTTACAGTACCTGCAGGTAATTCGACAACAAAACCGGCCTGGCTGATACTGGGTGTAATTCTGAATGGAGGCATGTTTTCCACCAGGTAAACTATTCGTCCGGAAGAGTCAACAAAGAGGACATCAATATTGAATTTCATAAAATGGGTATGTACTGACCTGCATGGAGTAATTACCAGGCAGTGACCTTCCGGGAGCCGGTCCCTTCCCAGGAGGCCTTTCAGGCGAGTCAGCCAGGTCCGGGCGATCTCAACCCGGTCGGCAAGGGTAATGTCTTTGCTGATATTAACCAGTTGGCCGTTCATTAAAAAATATCCATTATCTGAATAGCAGCCGGACCGAGGACTACAATAAAAATCGTGGGGAAAATAAAGAGAATCAAAGGTATTAACATTTTGATAGGTGCCTTCATAGCCTTTTCCTCAGCCCTTTGCCTTCTTTTCTGGCGCATCTGTTCCGACTGGAGGCGGAGTACATTACCAATACTGACCCCCAACTGGTCAGCCTGAATAATTGAGCCAACAAATGCCACCATATCATCAACCCCAGACCGGTTACCCAAATCCCGAAGCGCATCGCGCCTTGGTTTGCCCATTTTTATTTCCTGTAATACCCTGTTAAATTCCTGTGAGACCACCCCTTTAGTCTTTTCCACAACTTTAACCAGGGCAGCATCAAAACCCAGTCCTGCTTCCACACTTACAGTGAGCAGATCCAGGACATCAGGAAGGTTATCCTGCACCTCTTCCCTTCTTCTGCCGGCACACATCTTCAGATAGTAGTCAGGAAGGATTATGCCTGCTATACAAGCCAGGATCATAAACACCAGAATCGTTCCCGGACTCCAGCCCAGAGGCAGGGCCATTAAAAAAACCACTGCAGGAAAACCTATGGCACATCCGTACTGAATGACCACAAACTCATTTGGTGTAAGGTTTCCGGGGTTTCCGGCCATAACCAGTTTTTTGTGCAGGCTGACCTTTTTCCTGGCAGGTGTCAATTTGCCAATATGTGCTGACATTTTCAGCAAAAGCGGGCGAAAGACCCGTTCTACAAAAGGCTTGCTGAGTTCATCATTAAGCTGGGGCTTACGGCGCAGGCTGCTGGCAATTTCCTGCATCCTCCGGGTAACCGCAAAGCGCTCCTGATAAATCGAGATATATATCCCGTATATAAAGAGGAATACCGAGAGGAACCCAAAGCAAAAAATCAGGTACTTCATTAAGACCCCTCCTGTTTACACCTTAATATCAACAGATTTTTTGATAAGTGCGATTCCTATAGTCTGGGATATAACACCTGCTATAAGCAGCCCCCAGCCAATGGGATTGGTGAACAAAGTACCGATATATGACGGATTTATCACAGAAAGGATCAGCCCGATGGCAATGGGGAGAAATCCCACAACCATTCCTGATATCCTCCCCTGAGCGGTAAGGGTTTTAATTTCACCTTTAATTCGGATGCGTTCCCTGATAGTATGTGAAATACCCTCAAGAACCTCTGACAGGTTTCCCCCGACCTGTCTCTGGATAAGTACCGCAGTGATAACCAGATCCATGTCCTCACTTTCTATTCTTTCGGTTATATTCATCAGAGCCTCCTCTGTCGGAGTTCCAAGGTTCATTTCCCGGAGCGCCCGGTTAAATTCATCACTTATCGGTGCCGGCATTTCCTTGGCAACCATTTCCATGGCCTGCATAAAACTAAAGCCCGCCCTCATCGAGTTTGCCATAACTACAAGAGAATCCCCTATTTGAGAATTGAATTTTTGGGCCCTCTTTGTTTTTATCCTTTTGATAACAAACCTGGGCAGAATAAATCCTGCTACTGCTCCGAGCCAGCCTAAAATAATGTTTTGGGTAATGATGCTAAACAAGAGACCCAGCCCGGCCATGACCAGTACAATTATTAGGACAAATTCCTCACCTCTTAAGGGGATATCAGCTTTGATAAGCTCAGTTTCCACTTTTTTGGTGAATTGTTTGGCAGCAAATACTTTGCTGGCTTCCTGAAATGCTATTTTCCAGTCAAAATTACTTACCCGGTCTTTTAAACCGGTTTTCTGGGTCAGTTCACCTGTTTTGGCGGTGTAAGTTTTCATCCGGCTGCTTAACTCCCGTTTACCGGCCGTAGCCGTAAGATAAAGGCCGTATATTAAAAGCGAGACAAACAGGAATACCAGCACCAGTATTAGAGAAAGATACATAATGTTCCCTCCCGGAATAACCATATATTTATAGCGGAGGCATTGAAAAAATATCATCAGGCAGCTTAATACCCGCTGCTTCCAGCTTGCTAAGGAATTTGGGCCTGATACCTGTCGGTCTGAAGCGCCCTATCAGTTTACCGTTTTCATCAACCCCTTTTTGTTCATAGACAAAGATATCCTGCAATACGATGGTATCACTTTCAAGCCCCAATACTTCGGTGATATGTGTAATCTTCCTGGACCCGTCTTTTAGCCTGCTCTGCTGAACAATCATATCAATCGCTGAAGCCATCTGCTCCCTGATGGCCCTTACGGGAAGGTCCATCCCGGCCATTAGAACCATTGTTTCCAGCCTGGCCAGCATATCACGGGGTGAGTTGGCATGTCCTGTTGTCAGTGACCCGTCATGTCCGGTATTCATAGCCTGGAGCATATCGAGAGCCTCACCGCTGCGGACCTCACCGACTACAATCCGGTCCGGGCGCATCCGCAGGCAGTTCTTTACCAGATCCCGTATAGTCACTGCACCTTTACCCTCAATGTTGGGCGGACGGCTTTCCAAGGTAATGACATGTTCCTGCCTGAGCTGGATCTCGGCAGCATCCTCACAGGTGACAATCCGCTCATCATTGGGGATAAATGAGGACAACACGTTAAGTGTGGTTGTTTTTCCTGACCCTGTACCCCCTGACACCACTATGTTAAGCCTGGCCTTGACACAGGCCTCGAGAAACTTGGCCATCTCAGGAGTCAGGGAGCCGAACCTGATCAGGTCTTCAATTTTTAAGGGGTCTCTGGAAAATTTTCGAATGGTTATAGTCGGCCCTTTTAAGGCAAGAGGCGGGATAATCGCATTAACACGGGAACCGTCCGGCAGCCGGGCATCAACCATTGGGGAACTTTCGTCAACCCTCCTGCCGATAGGGGCAACAATCTTTTCAATAATATGCATGACATGCTCATTATCCCTAAAGGTCACATCAGTCAGGACAAGCTTACCGTTCCGCTCTACATAAACCTGGTTTGGATTGTTAACCATTACCTCTGATACCGTGGGGTCATTAAGAAGTGGCGTAATCGGGCCCAATCCAATAACCTCATCAATTATTTCAGATATAATTTTTGTCCTGTCAGCCCTGGGAATATATGCAGCCTCCTGGTCAAGCATATCGTTAACAATCGTGTCAATAATCTCCCTCAGCTTTTTTGAATCTTCTTCATCCTGGCTGTCAGCCTGCATTGCTTCATTATCCAATTCCTCAATAACCCTTTTATGTATCTGAATTTTGAGTTCTTTATAAGGGTCCTGTTTGACGACTGATGTCTTTGCCGACTTGTCCGCCTTTTCCGTTCCTTCACCAAGGGCTGTTTTTTCTTTTTCCAGCCGTTTTAACAGCGACATACCTAACACCCCTCACCAAATTATGTTAACTGCTCACTATCCGAATAACTTTCCAAACAGACCTTTCCTCTTTTCCCCTTCAGCCACCTTCTGTTTTTGGGGCTCACCCTGCATAACCATATGTGCCAATTCACTGATGCTTTCTGAAATTCTGGTATGGGGATTGGATATTACGAAGGGATTACCCTTGTTCACAGAACCTATAACAGTACGACCGTCACTGGGAACATGGGCAGCAACCTGAAGGCCGATACTTTCTTCCATATCTTCACACTTAATTCCGATATCACTTGAAGACCGGTTTAAAATTAACTTAACCTTCCCTTTCAGGTGCAGGGAATCAAGGACTTCCAGCCCCAGTTTGACATTCTTGATAGTGGGCAGGTCCAGTGAAATCAGGAGCATAATCTGGTGACTGAGGTCAAGAGCGCTAAGGGTTGTCTCATGGAAAAATGACGGAGTATCAACAACTACATAATCATAAGTCTGTTTCAGGATACCGAGAATTTTTTCCACATGACTTCCGGTAATCAGTTCTGAATATTCGGGCCTGGTAGGGCACGGAAGGACCCTGACACCAGTCGGATGTGTAACCAGATAACTTTCCATTAGCTCTGCATCCATTTGTCCGATATCCTGAATCAATTCAGTTATGGTCCTTTTCGGGACCACGTTCAACATTATGGCTACATCCCCGAACTGCAGGTCCAAATCAATTATGGCCACTTTTTTCCTGGTCTCTTCAGCCAGGCTTACTGCAAGATTAGTGGCCACAGTTGTCCTGCCAACACCGCCTTTAGTGGAAAACACAGTAATAATCTGCGGGTCACGCTGCATCTGCCTTACAACTGAAGGCTCAGTCAGCTGGATCCTGCGTTTCTGTTCCAGTTCATAAACCTTCCTGATAGTATTCACCAGTTCGTCAGTGCTAAAGGGTTTTACCATATACTCCCTTGCCCCGGCTACCATGGCCTTTTTCAGGTATTCCTGCTCACCCTGAACTGACATAATGATAATCGCTGCCCTGGGGTACTTAAGAGAGATTTCCTCGGTGGCCGTTATTCCATCCATTGCCGGCATATTGATATCCATCAACAGTATATCAGGATTTAGCTTCCCGGTTTGCCTGATAGCTTCTTCTCCGTCAGCAGCTTCACCGACAATCATCATATCTTTTTCAAAATAAAGCAGCCGTTTAATATTTTCCCTGGTTTCTGTGACATCATCAACTATTAAGATTTTTATTGCCATCAGACTCGCCTCCGTTTATTTGAGAAGTTCCAGTGAATCGATTGATGGCCTGTCTTCTACGCTGTTATCTGCAGGCGCACGCAGAGTCAGGTACAAATCTCCCTTGGATGCTATGTGGGCTACCAACTGTGTCTTTTCAGTAGGCACAGCCAAAGTAACAGTACCGGCAGGTTTTGGTTTGCTTTCTTCCTTTTCTTCCTGTCCCTCCTCAGGGCTTCCAATATCGCTGCCCACGGCCAGGACTTCAACATTCTGAAGGACAACATGGGTCTTTGTTTCCCGTACTGTATTTACATTAGGGTCTGCACTAAAAATCTCCACTTCCACTGTGCCGAGTACATCAACACGGTCTCCGGGCCTAAGAAGTCCCCCGACCCCGGTTTGTTCGTTAATATTAACAGCTATCGCCCGCATTCCAAGAGGGACAGAATAGGCTAAAGACTGCCGGTTGCTGTCCTCCCTGACAATTTTGGTCTGTAATACCTGTTCTCCGGATTCAATTTCAGCCCGCGCAGTTGAGCCCACAACCTGAGATATGTCACTGACAGCATAGCTGTTAACATATTCTACCGGAATGTCTTTCACGGTAACCATATTGGCAGTTATCAGGGTCCTATCCGGAATCCTGGCGGCAGCAACTACTACGGCCTTGGTTTTTATGTTAGTGGCAGCCTCCTGAACAGACTTCAGGTAAAAATTCAGGGCAATTGCAGTCAAAAGGCCGCATAAGAGCGCCAGCAACAAGACTTTCTTATTGGACATTCCTTTCCCTTCTTTCCAGTATAAAATAAAAACCGTTATTCCAGCAGCTTAACACTTTGCAACCCATATCCGTCAATGGAATCATCTGTCTCCGCAGATACAGTCTCAAAAATAAACCTGCCCAAAACATCACCGTTATTGCCATGGTGGTTATCCACACCTTCCAGGAAAAATGCGGCAAAACCTACCACCTGGACTCTTCTGTTGCCACCGGTTCCTGAATATTCTTCAACGATAGGCACATAAATCACTCTGGGGCAGTCAGGAGCATGGTTATTCCATGTGCACGAAGGGTTATGGTTACAACTTTCAATGCGTTCCATAACACCATCAGCGGTAGGCCCGGCCATATTCCCCGGTTCTATATCAATAATATCTCCAATGGAAATCTCTCCGGAATAACCCTGAACAATCATATCTTCATATTCCCTGGCGCCGCCACCGCCCCCTGTAAAATCCAGGGCGCCAAACCAGCCGCACCACCTGGCCCCATCAGAACCCGGTCCACTCGCACCTTCTTTTAAGACATAAGGGTCACCGTAATTAAATACCTGCTCTTTTATAGAAAAGGGAACTGCGCCGCGAAGACTTTTTACGGGAGCCACCCTGGCGCTGACCGCTGTACTCACTTCACGGGAGTCATAGCCAAAAACCTTGGCAAAGACCAGATTGACGTTTTTATCAACAGAGACGGTAATGGTTTTTTCGTCACCACTAATATCAATACTTAATTGTTCCGGATTGATGCCATTCCTGCCGACATATTCCTTAGCCATCTCTTCGGCCCTGGCCGGGTTAGCCGGCAGTTCCTGGGCCCCTGCCAGGGCGGCAGCATCTGCCGCCCTGACAAGGCGATTGTGTTCCAGATACAGCACCCCGGTATCTACTGCCAGGCCGACAAAACCCAGCAATACAGTAAAAGCAACAGCCAGGATGACAATAACCTGTCCCTCTTCATCCTTAAAAAACTTGCTTATTAAATTTTGCATTTGGAACACCTCTTTTCATCTCACCTGTTTTTGATGAGGGCCCCGGCAAAAGAGGTTCAGGAACGCTTCATGGAACCCATATCACCCAATAAGTTTAACACTGTTTAAATACGATCCGGTAATTGAATCATCCGTTTCCCCGGATACTGTGTAATTAACATACCTTACATATACATCATTTTCCAGCCCGTGCCCGACAACCTTCTCCAGAAAGACACTGGCAAAACCGACAATCTGGACGCCTTCATTGGGAAGTATCCCAAGGTTCCGATAGACAGGAATTAATGCTATCCGTGGACTGTCAGGACTGTAATCACTCCAGGTTTCATTGATTTGGTCAATTCGTGTCTGAATGCCTTCAATCGTAGGCCCGGTGGCATTTCCGGGAGCTTTTCCCACGATATCGTCAATAGACACCATACCATCATAACCATTTAGAGCTGCTTCCCTGTAGTCATCTTTTCCTGACTGGCCCGGATATTCTATTATTCCTGTCCATCCTGTACTCGGATTACCAACCTTGATAATGTACTGATGCCCATGTTCCAGAGGCAGCAAACTTTCATCAATCCCCAGGGGAATCAGACCGCTTATTTTTGAGACAGGAGAAATCTTTGCCGTAGCTATTCCATCTACATTTGCCGTGTCTAACCCTAATACCGTGGCAAAATGAAGCTCTACAGGCTTTTGTACTTTAACGGTAATTTCCCTGTTACCGGGTGCAAAAGTAATTGCAAGATTGTCAGGCACACCGGCATTAATATTATTTTTCTGGAGATACTCTGATACCCGGGCCGCAGCCTTCACTGTATCAGGCAGTTCCTGTGCTCCCGCCAAAGCAGCGGCATCAGCGCCACGGGCAACTCTGGTATATTCCAGATAAAGGAGACCTCCATCAACTGCCAGTGCTACAAACCCCAGCAGCACGGTAAATATAATCGCAGAAATCACGGCAACATTTCCATTTTCCCCTGTTACCAGCCTTCTGAACATATCCATGCATCATCCCTCCACTCGCATTGTTGTCTGGGAGGTGACAATGAAGGGATCCCCTATAATAGGTCCAATTACTGGGGCAATTATATCCACCGGATATGATACAGTAACTTTAACGGCACTGCCACGGGGTCTTTCACTCATGGCCGGGGGATCAATTGTTATACTCATCAGGCCGGTGTCAAACTGGTCAGCATTAGTACCATTTTGCACAGCGTTAGTGATTTCCGTGTCAGTTCCCCCTACAGCGCCTTCCCTGGCCCCTTCACGTGACAGATTAGTTACGATCATGTATGTGTTCAATATCCGTCCGAACTCTACAATACCAAAAATCAACATGATGAGAATCGGCAGTACCAAAGCCATTTCCACAACGGCCTGACCCCGCTGATTTCTACGTAAATCATGGAACCATAACATTCTTATCACCCCACCAGGTACGCTGCCAGCGTACCAATTCCAATGGCTAAGCCGTATGGCAGGGATTCGTGGAATTCGGCTTTATCCAGGTTCTTCAGGGTATTTACTTTAAATACACTGGTAACCATAAGGTAAAAACTTATTCCAATACGTTTAATTGTTGCTAACAGTTTTTTTTGCTTAATTAGTACTAAGACAGCCAGAACCCCCCCTGCAATCCCGGTAGCCAAAAACACCTTGCAAACGAATACAGTTCCTTTTAATGCCCCGATTGCGCCAAGCAGTTTTACATCCCCGGCCCCAAAGCCGCCAAGCATAAAAGGGATAAACAACAATCCCAAACCTGCTCCCAGGCCCTTCAGGCTGAAAAGGATACCGGTGCTGCCGTGGATCATTAAATTCAGCAGCAGACCGCCAAGGGCTCCGGATAATACAACTACATTGTATATCTTCCGTTCCTTAAGGTCCGTGTAAACAGATACTATCACAACCACTGCTACAGCAATATCAATCAGGTTATCAACCTGAACTGTCACCGGCATCAACCCTTTTCGAAAACAGACCCTACTTGCTTAAAAAGTAGGGCCTGTCTTTTTTAATACACGTAACCATATCTTCTTTACGACCACTGCATCTTCGGCAAGCCGGTCTGCAGTGAGATTTTACATAGACCCACAGCTTTGCGCAACCATTGAGTAGTGGATGGGGCAGTGGATTATCCACCGCCCCGGCATGTCTGATCTTAAGGAGTCGGGTCATCAGGACCATTACTTATTAAGACCATCACTGACTTCGGTGAACTTTTCGATCAGAGTGTCACCCATAGTTGCAAGAATAGTTATAACCCCGATTACAATAAGCGCCAGAATCAGGCCATACTCGGTCATGCCTTGTCCTCTTTCTTCACTCCACAGTCTTTTAATCATCGATAACATAATATTACCTCCTTCAATTTTTTTTGATTTATTCCGACCTTGTCTTAACCAAAACATAAAACCCTTCTCCACACTGCCCGTTAGAGAAGGGTTATTTTTTATACACTCCCCCCTTTGGCAGCCTGGCGATCATAGTGTTGCCACCTTAGACCCATGGCTTTGCGCCGCCGTCTTTCAACGACTTTGCCTTTTTCACTGAAGGTATCATTTTCATTTTAATTTTAGCACATTTCTGGGGACTGTACATCGACCCTGGGTCTTATTTTTGCGTAGGACTGTGGTCCTATACAAGCTCATTTTAGTACCACCCAGTATCGACTCCACTGCTTTGATTATCAAACTGTAATTTACCGAACTCGTCAAATCGAAACAATAAATAACATCACTCTGACACAAATCCATTACTCTTTTGCGAATACCGTTTTCTTCTCCGCAGCAGGCAAAGAACCTAAGACCCGGGTAATCCCTTGCCAGCCGCTCCAGGATCAGTCCGGTCCTATCGACAGACCCAAAATCAAATACCATAACCTCAAGTGGAATAAGATAGCCGTAGGCAAAAATTTCGCGTATCAGGCCTTCGATAATCTCTTCCTGATTCCTGACTGTCAAAACCAGACTTGTCTTTTGAAAACCTTTCCTGTTCCCTGACTTTTTGCACATCACCACCGTCCGTGTATAAATTGTGAAACAATATATAACAATTAACAGTACGGTTGCTCCAATCAGCCAGCCAAGGTACATTCCTTTCACCTCTCATAAGATTATTCCTTACACCATCTTATGAAAGAACAGCCTCTGCCGCTAATCGGACAAGTGAGAAACAGGGGCGTCCCCCTTATTCTTTTTTGGTAACCGCACCATTAATGGCAGTGGAAAGAACAAAAACCTTTCTCCAAACTGCAGTTAAGAGAAAGGTATACTATACCCCTGACTCTTTTTCGGCAGCTTGGCAATCATAGTGACCGACACCTTAGACCCATAGCTTTGCGTCACCGCCTTTCGGCGGTTTTGCTATTTTCGACAGAGAAGTCATTATTAATTTGCACAATATCGTAATTTTATAATACAATATTTTACCAGCCTTGTCTACATTTTTTTCAATAATTTTTCAACCCATCTAAAGATTAACCAGTTTTAATTTAACAGCTGATATTACCGCCTGGGTCCTGTCTTCGACATCCAGTTTCCTGAAGATGTTTGTAATATGGTTTTTTACTGTTTTCTCACTGATATAAAGCATCCTGGCAATATCCTTATTATGAACGCCGCTGGCCATGTATTTCAATATCTGCACTTCTCTCGGAGTAAGGCCGGTATTCAGGGTCTCCCCGGGAGGCCGGGAAACACAACTGCACTGTTGGTCATGATTGCCGCCCCGTTCCCCGTCCTGTTCCATTTCCCTGCAGAGCATTGCCGTAATTCGCGGATGGATCACCATCTCCCCTGCATAAACTGCCTTTATTGTTGAGGCCAAGGCATCAGGATCAACATCCTTTAGTATATAACCACTGACTCCCGCCCGGATAACCTCGATTACCCTTTGCTCACTGTCTTCAACCGTAAGGGCTATGACCCTGATATCCGGGAACCTTTGTTTGATCTGCCTTGTAGCCTGCAGACCATCCATCCTGGGCATGTTCAGGTCCATGATGATAATATGAGGATGTAATTGTTCCGCTTTCTCAATGACCTCTTTACCGTCTGCAGCCTCACCGACAACATCCAGTAACGGGTCAAGCCTGATTACCCTAACAAGTCCCTGGCGGATTAGCGGATGGTCATCAGCAATCAATACCCTTATCCGGTCCATACAGCCTCCTCCTACCTGGCAACCGGAACTATAAAATACACTTTTGTCCCCTTACCAGGTTTAGTCTGGATTTTCATCTCCCCACCGAGCAGGTCAGTTCTCTCTCTCATACTGACCAGTCCGAAATTGTTTCCCTTCTGATTGGCATAGTAATCATCCAGGTCAAAACCTATCCCGTCATCCTCAACAAATGCCCTTACCTGGTCATCCTTTAATTCCATAACAACCTTAACTTTTTTGGCATGGGCGTGTTTAACGACATTGTTTAAAGCCTCCTGAACCAGCCGGAACAGCGCAATTTCCAGAACGGGTTCCAGCCTGGCCTCTTTCCCGAAAAACTGTATCTCAATATCTATATCGTTTTTTTCACGAAAATCTTCAATATATCTTTTAAGCGCAGGGACCACACCCAGGTCATCAAGAGCCATCGGGCGCAGGTCAAAAATTATTTTCCGCATATCCTGGAGGTTGCTGCGCACAATATCCTTCAGCTCTTTTAATTCCTGACTCACTTTGGCAGGCTCCACTTCCATCAGCTTTTCACAAAACTCCATCCTGAGGACAACATTAGCCATAGACTGGGCAGGACCGTCATGAATTTCCCTGGCAACCCGCTTCCTCTCTTCCTCTTGGGCTTTTACAATCTGCAGGCCCATCTGCTGCCTCTGCTGCAGGCTTTCCAATTTCACATTGATGTCCCTGAGGTTTCCCCCAATGAAGTCCATGACAACTCCGACCTGTGAAACCATGTTTTCAGCTTTTTCCGCCGTCTCCTGGAGGTTCAGTCTGCTGGTTTCAAAATCCTCTCTTTTGCGCAGCAATTGTTCCCGTCGCTCCTTCAGCAGGGTCAGCCTGACCTGCAGTTCCCTGACTTCCTCATAAGCAGCCTTAATTTCTGCCTCAGAATGCCTCTCAAAAGCGCCTGTTACCTGGGCCACCCGTGCCTGGACAATTTCTTCCTCTTTCTGGGTTGCTGCCAGTTCCGAATTAATGGCTTCCAACTGACTATCAGTTTCGGCGATGCTTTTCTTAATCCGGGAACATTCACTGCGGGCATTTTCAGCTACCGCAAATAGCTGTTCCCTGCCCGCACCCAGGGTCCTCATGGTCTCTTTTATCACAGTATCCAGAGCTGTCAATTCTGCAGAGCTTCCATTGCCGTCCACGTTAGTCATAATATACCTCCCTGGAACAAAATTCGATATATTTTTATAAAATCCTGCAAAAAGGAAGCTGCTGCCATTATTAAACCTGCAAAGACATGCTCTAAACAATAAAGAGGAGCCATATGGCCCCTCTTTCATCACAGCCCCAGCATTTCCCTGGTAGCTGACTGTATTTGCTTTATCCTGGCTTCATTTTCTGTTTCCACGTAAATCCGAAACAGCGGCTCTGTCCCGGAAGCCCTGATCAGGACCCAGCTGCCGTCCTCCAGGACAAATTTCTTCCCGTCAACTGCCACAGTCCGGGTTACCGCCAGCCCTGAAATATTCTCTGGTGACAGTTCCTTCAGGTTAGTGAGTACTTTTTCTTTGTTGTCCTCGGTTGTGCGGATATCCAGCCTCTGGCTGATAAGGACACCAAATTCACGTTCCAGGTTTTGCAGTATTTCGCGTACCGGGAGCTTTTCCACAGCCACCAGCTCGGCAACCAGGGCAGCCGCCAAAATGCCGTCTTTTTCCGGTATGTGTCCGGCAATACTCATCCCGCCGCTTTCCTCTCCGCCCAGAATGCTGCCCCTGTTCATCATGGACTCACCGATATACTTGAAACCAACCGGGGTCTCATCAACTTCAAAACCGTAACGACCGGCAATCCGGTCCAGCATATGGGTAGTGGCCACAGACCTTGCAACCGGTCCCTTCAGCCCGCGGAAATTAATCAGGTGGTAATATAAAAGATAGAGTACCTGGTTAGCAATTATGTATGTCCCGTCATTGTCAATAATACCGAAGCGGTCAGCGTCCCCGTCCATGGCCAGCCCCAGGTCGGCCCCGGAAGAAACGACGCGGTCGCGGAGCTCAGTGAGGACTTTGGCAGAGGGTTCAGGCATAGACCCCCCAAAAAGCGGGTCCCGGTGCCCGTGGATAACCTCCACCTGGCAGCCGGCCTCTTCAAGAACCCGGGAAAGGTACCCTATCCCGGCTCCATACATAGGGTCAACTATTACTTTAAGGCCGGCCCGGCCAATGGCTTCCAGGTCAACTACTGTCTTCAGGTGCTTAATGTAGTCATCAAATGGGTCGATGTCGGCAACAAGCCCCTGTTCGACTGCCGTATCATAAGGTATCACCGTAAACTTCCCTTCCCCGGTAACCCTGTTCAGGTGCCCTTCAATCTCGTCAGTGATATATGGCATAGCCGGCCCCGCATACTCAGGAATAAATTTTATCCCATTGTATTCCGGGGGATTATGACTCGCGGTAAGCATGACAGCACCGGCTGCCCCAAGGTGTTTCACCGCAAATGCAGTCACCGGAGTTGGTGTGGCCCTGCCCGTCATCCAGACCCTGACCCCGTTGCCACATAATACTTCAGCAACCGCCCGGGCAAAGTGTTCTGACAGGAACCTGTTATCATAACCGATAACCACACCCCGCCCGGACATACCATGACCGGTCACATATTCCGCTATGGCCTGGGATACAAACCTGACATTCTCAAAGGTAAACTCCCTGGCAATTATTTCCCTCCAGCCATCTGTTCCAAACTTAATCTTATTCATCAACCGTCCCCCTCATTTCGGAATAAAAAAGCAGACTGTTATATTCTATTTCTGTATATGTACAAATATTTCCTTTTGGGGAACCAAAAGTTTCTACCGGTTTAAGCTTTTCCCGGTTCTGTATCGTTATGCTCCGGTTTTGTTGTATTGTTGCGCTCCCGGCCTCTGGGCAGAATACTCAGCTGCCCGCTGTCCTCCTCCAAAACGGCAGCCTCGATATCATCGGGTTCAAATCCCCCTTTTTCCTGCAGCCGGGTCATCAGGTCATCTTCCGACATCCTCAGCCGGACCATGTTTTCCCGGAGCATCCTGCCATTGTGGACAACCACCACAGGTCCTCCCCTGACTAGCTTCCTTAACGGCCTGCTTTCCAAAACAAGGTAACCGTTGAGAATCATCAGGACAACAAAGGCCATTAGCGCTGCAAATATTCCCCAGACATTGACAGTCAGTCCTGCTGCCAGCAGAGCGCCCATACCTCCTATAGCGACCCCTGATATAAAGTCAAAAAAGGTAAGCTGGGAAAAGCTCTGTTTTCCGACCAGCCTGGCCAGCACCAACAGCACGATAAAGGCAAATACGCCTCGCATAACCCCTTCCATAATCACAGGCATTTTGCTAACCTCCCGTTTAATTCAACATGATCTGCGCCAACTCTTCCGGCTTTTTCTGTCAACGCCTGTATTATTTGTATCTGCAGGGTTGATTATGCCTAAAAAAAAGCAGGCCCTCGGCCTGCTTTCAACTTCATTGTCAATATAAGATGTTTGTATCATCATGCTCCATAATTTGATTTGTTCTCAGCTTCCACATATTGATGCTGTACCCGGCGCCCCGCCCTGGTACTGAGAACGCCCACCCGGTTGGCGCCAATAAGAACCAGCAGGGTTATTCCGATAAATACCGCAAAGGCCTGTTCACTGGTCATGAAGGTCATCAGCACCGCACTGCCTCCCAGCAGGCAGCTGACTCCATAGATGGCCAGCACTGTCTGCCGGTGGGAAAGCCCGATGGCCAGCAACCTGTGGTGCAGGTGTTCCTTATCTGCAGTGAATATCGGCTGGTTGTTGATATACCTCCTGAGAATGGCAAACAGTGTATCAAATATGGGAATCCCGAAAATTAACACCGGGACAAATACCGAAAACATGGCAGCCTGTTTGGTCAGACCGATAACTGACATCCCTGCCAGCATGAAGCCTAAGAAAAGGCTCCCCGAATCCCCGAGGAATATTTTGGCCGGATAAAAGTTGTACCTGAGAAAGCCCATTACGGCAGCGCTCAAAATAACCGCAGGCATTACTATCCACATCTGCCCATTTACCCAGCCAACCACTGCCAGGGTCAGAGCCGCAATCGAAGCCAGCCCGCCGGCCAGACCGTCAAGGCCGTCTATCAGATTGATAGCATTGGTAATACCCACAATCCACAATATGGTTAACGGGATGCCAAAGTTAATCCCGAAATGTGTTAAACTGAAGGTGCCGCCCCAGGGATTGGTGATAAAATCAACCTGAATCCCGAAAGCCACCAGGACACCTGCTGCAATGACCTGTCCCAATAATTTAACCCTTGGCGAAATATTCCTGATATCGTCAACCAGTCCCAGCAGCATTATCAGGGTCCCGCCAATCAGCAGGCCTTTCATGGATTCAGTTATATCCCCCGTAATAAGTAAAGTCACAGTAAATGCAAGATATACTGCCAGCCCACCCATACGCGGCATCAACCCTGAGTGAACCTTCCTGGCATCGGGCCGGTCTACGGCGCCAAGGCGGAAAGACATTTTCCGGACTACAGGGGTAACCGCCAGGGAAATCAGAAACGCAATTATAAAACCTTGATACAGCCCCGCCATGATGAGTCTCCTCTCTGGTACAGTTTCCTGATCTCTCTAATTATCGATCTCTCTAATTATCGATCTCTCTAATTATCGATCTCTCTGATTTTTAGTCTCTCTAATTTTTAATCTCTCTGATTCTTAGTCTCTCCCTTGTTCCTGGTCCCTTAATAAGACGTTGTAACTACAAATAAAGTTCACATAATTCGTCCAAAACAACAAAGCAAATAGACAAGGTGAGCTCCCGTCTATTTTTATGCGGGATTTCTGCAAAAAATCATAAACCCTTGTCCCTTAATTAAAAATTTTATCATAAGTTATTACAGATGTCATCATAAAAATCAAAATTTCGTCTGCCGGGTAAAGGAACTACTGACCGATAGCAAACATAAACTCGGCCTCCGCTGCCAGCTCATCCTCAACCATGGCCTTTGCTTTTGCTTTGCCCACTTTCCCCCGCAGTTTAATAACCTCTACCTCAATAATAAGCCTGTCCCCCGGGATAACCTGGCGGCGGAACCTGGCATTGTCAATACCTGCAAAGAACGCCACCTTGCCTTTGTACTCCGGTTTGCTCAGTATCCATGCCGCCCCCACCTGAGCCATTGCTTCAATAATAAGCACTCCGGGCATAACCGGATAACCGGGAAAATGCCCCTGAAAAAAAGATTCGTTACCACTGACGTTTTTCAGTCCCACGATTTTATTGTCATCCATTTCCAGTATCCGGTCCACCAGCAAAAACGGGTAACGGTGGGGTAAGATTTCCTGAATTTCTCTAATATCAAGCACAAACACAACCTCCAGACCTACTGATTTTCAACAGAGTTGCATGTATATTAACTGATTCCACATGCACCGGATAATTTCCTCTATAATTAATTTTTCTCATCATGCCTGTCCCCTGGCCTTTTTATACATTCCCCTGAGCATATCCAGGGCTTCCTTTATCTCGGCTACCCTGAAAATCATCAAAAACGCCAGATAGACAACAATCCCGAAAACTACCGAACCCCCGACCTGAATCATCCTTCCGATGCCTGAACCCAGTTCAACCCTCAGGCCTATTATACCGCTGCAGAAATAAGCTAAAACACCCATGACAGCAGAAGCTGCAGCCAGTTTGGCCAGCAGGACGGCAATGCTTTTGCCCTGCAGTTCCCCAAGCTTCCCTGACAGTAGAATGTAAAGCGCCGCCGCCTCGGTCAGGGCAGTGAGGACAGCACCCAGGGCCAGGCCTCCGATACCCATGAACCTGACCAGTATAAAGTCCAGAATAACATTTAATATGAATGCAGCCACAGTAATGGCAACAGGGATGAGAGTATTCTGCAGTGAATAAAAACCCCTCCGGAAGATATCCCTGACTGAAAAAGGCAGCAGAGCCAGGGCATACAGTGACAGTGCATAAGCTGTCGGCACCGTGTCGCCGGCATCAAAGGCCCCCCGCTGAAAAAGCAGCCTCACAATCGGCACACTTAAAGCTATCAGTCCGGCACAGGCAGGCATCATTATCAGGGAAAGGACCTTGATACCCTTGACCAGTGTCTCCCTGAGCCTGTCCATCCTGTTCTGGGCCGCAAAGGCCGACAGGGCAGGAAAAAGCGGGACGGTAACCGCTGTCAGGAACAATCCCAGGGGCAGCTGCATCAGTCTGAAGGCATAGTTAAGTGCTGAAATGCTTCCGGCATCAAGGCCTGAAGCCAGCCCGCGCTCAACCATCAGGATCAGCGGGGGAGCCATTGAGGCCACCAGCACCGGGAGCATCAGTTTAAAAACCCTGATAACCCCCGGATGATCAAGGGCAAATTCCAGGCGGTAGCGAAAACCCTTGCGATACATTACCGGAACCTGTACCAGGAACTGGCAGGCGAAACCTGCCATGGTCCCAACAGCCAGTCCCCTGATTCCAATAACCGGTCCCAGGATGACAGCTGAAGCAATAATGACCACACTCGTTATCATTGGCCCCAGGGCCGGAAAAAGAAAATGCTGGTGGGAATTGAGATACCCTGAGGCAACACCCAGCAGGCTGACAAAAACAAGAGCCGGAAACATAATCCGGATCATTTCTACCGTCAGGGCAATACTGTCACCCTCAAAACCGGGGGCAAGCAAGGCCACCAGCCGGGGGGCGAAAACCACCGCCAGGACCACCGCCAGCAGCAGGATTCCACCGACCACATTTATCAGGGTACTGGCAATCCTGTTGGCATCATCTTTTTTGTTTTGGACCAGGTAGCTGTTCAAAACAGGAATAAATCCCGCACCTATCCCGGCAGCAATAGCCATGGCTACTCCATTGGGAACAGCAAAGGCCACCAGATAGGCATCGGTTTCCCAGGTGAGCCCGAAACGCCCGGCAATGACCATTTCCCGGAAAAACCCGAACAGGCGGCTCAGCAGTGTTGCTGTCATCACCACCAGGGCTCCCTTTGCTATCGACTTGCCTGTTATCATATTTTCAGCCCTCTCCAATGTCAGACAATGTTATCTCTACTGCTTGTTAACCGTCTCCATTGCTTGTTAATCCGTCTCTGTTTCCTCTTTATCAGTCTCTGCCTCCGTCATCTCCTGGTAGAGGGCAGCTGTTTCTGCACCCATTTTCTCAGCCGAAAACTTCGTCTCAATGGTTTTTCTGGCTGCAGCAGCCAGCCGGGATGCCAGTTCCCTGTCCCCGGCCAGGGTCCTGATTCCCCGGGCCAAAGCCTCCGGATCGCCGGGAGGGACCAGAAGCCCGTCCCGCCCCGGGGTAACCACTTCCGGAATGCCCCCGACACGGGTTGCCAGAACCGGCTTCTGCATTGCCATGGCCTCCATGACAATAAGCCCCAGCCCCTCGGAAAGGGACGGCAGTACCAGGAAATCCAGTGCGGCAATAACCTCAGGAATATCTGAACGGAACCCGGTAAATATCACTCTATCCTTAAGCCCCAGCCCCTCGGTAACCCGTTCCAGCCGCTGGCGCTCTGTCCCTGAACCCACAACCAGAAGTACCAGGTCCGGGAAATCGGGCACTACCTCTGCCATAGCTTTCAGGAGGGTGTCATGCCCTTTCACCGGATGCAGCCTGGCTATAATACCCGCAACCGTCTGTTCCGGGTTCAGGCCCAGCTCCTCCCTGACACCCTGGCCTGATGCCAGCGGATTGTACTGCCCCAGTTCCAGCCCGTTATATATAGTTGTTATCCTGTCCCGGGGAATACCCTCCCGGGTCAGTTGTTCCCTGAGCATTTCACTGACTGCAATAAACCTTGACGTAAAGCGCCGGGTAAGGTTTTCACACATCCTGTTGACAAGTCTGTCCAGGTACCTGGGGTAATCAAAATCCAGGACACTGTGGACGGTTGTCACCACCCGGCTGACCCGGGCCCGCCTGGCAGCCAGGCGGCCGACCAGATTGGCGCGCACCCCGTGGGTATGTACAATAGAAAAACCTTCCCTTCTTATCAGAGATGCCATCTCATTGACAGGTGAAAGGTCAAATTTACTCTGCATGGGGAAAACATATGCCGGGAACCCCTCATTTACAACCAGCGGCGCCAGTGGCCCGGAAAAAAAACAGGCCGCATGAAGTTCAAATTCTGCAGGATTTACGTGCCGCAGCAGGGTAATCAGGTGCTGTTCCGCACCCCCGAACTCCCCCCCGCCGATTATATGCAGTACTTTTGTCCGCCCCATCTGCTTACCTCCTGCCCGTGATGTCCGGCCGCCAAAATCCCAGGGTTTTCTGCAGGCCCTCTTCTAGGGAAAACTGCGGCTGCCATTCCAGGGCCGCAATTGTTTGTTCAATATCCATACACATATGCCTGATATCACCTTCACGCCCGGCCGTATAGACAGGAGAGGAAACCACTCCCGCTATTGACGACATCGCCTGGCAGAGATGATTTATCGAGACCCTCATTCCGGTGCCCACATTAAGGGTTAACCCGTCTCCCCTGTTCAGGGCCTTAACATTGGCCCGGGCAATATCGCCTACATAGATAAAGTCCCTGGTCTGCTCACCGTCACCGTGGATACAGGGCTGCTCACCACTAAGCAGCCTAGCGGCAAATATGGAGACAACCCCGCCCTCACCTGCAGCCCCCTGCCTGGGGCCAAATACATTGGCATAACGGAGCACGGTATATTTCAGTCCGTAAAGATCGGCGAATATTTTCAGGTAGTATTCCGGGACCAGTTTGGAAACACCATAAAAGGACATGGGTACCAGGGGGTCCGATGCGGAAACGGTAACACCTGCCGGATTTCCGTATACAGCCGCCGAGGATGCATAGACTACCTTTCTTACACCATAAAGCCTGCAGTTTTCCAGAATGTTAACTGAACCGGCGGCATTTGTCATACAGTCTTTGACCGGATGGTCCAAAGACCCGGGCACACTTACCTGTGCCGCCAGGTGAATAACATATTCAGGCCTGTACCTCTGAAATACCTCAGAGACCTCCTCTGAGGCAATGTCCATAACAATAAGTTCAGCTTTAGGATGAAGATTTTCTTTTATTCCTGTCGACAGGTCATCAAGGACCACTACCTCTGCCCCGTCGTTAATCAGTTGATCCACTGTATGGGAACCGATAAAACCGGCCCCGCCGGTTACCAGTACTTTCAATGTCTTCACCCTTTCCCAGGGCCTTGTCTCCCCTATTACTATATTTTATCAGTTAGCAATAGGTTTAACAAGTGGCAACAGTCAGGGCCCGGCTATGATCAGCCGGGCCCCACAATTCTAAAGGTTGGTTTATCTGGAAAAAGAATTTGTTTCCTGGATTTGAAGCTTAACAGTTGTATCTAGCTGCCCTGAGTTTCATACGACTCCTTATAGACCTGCCACTGGCCGCCTGTCTTCATCAGGTAGTAATGTATCGGCCTGTCTGCTTCCACATAGACATCGTCCTTCTGAAATGTGGCCATACTGTCATAAACAACTTCGGCCCAGTATGAACTCTTATTTAGTACCCGGCCCTTTGAGGTGATCCGGTAGCCAAGGTACTCTCCCTGTTTCATGGCTGCAATCATCTCCAGGGTTTTGGCATCTGACATATATGCAGCCATCTCTCCTGTCAGGTATGGCAGTAAAGTTTCCACGCCTGCAGAACTATCGTCATTTATCAGTGACTCAATCATACTGCTGACCTTATCAGTCTGTGACCGAAGCGTGTCATCATCCGGAAGGTCTGAGTTGTCATTCATAAGGTACCGGTAAAGCATAACCATAACCTCAGCCCGTTTGGCTCCCTGCCCGGGGGCAAACCTGCCATCGGGAAAACCTGTAATCAGCCCCATTTCTGAAGCCTTTTTGATGCTTGGATATGCCCAATACCCGGCAGGGACATCAGGAAAAACACTTTCTTCTGCAGGAGTTCCCTCCTCGTCAGCGGCAGTATTCCCTGCAACAGCGCTGGAATACTTCACGGCATCCCCGTCTGCTGCAGTACTATCATCTGCTACAATGATATCATCTGCTATAGCGCTATCATCTGCCGCAATGCTGTCGTCTGCCGCAATGCTGTCGTCTACAGCTCCGGGCTGCCCACTGTTACCTGTATTTTGTTCTTCACCGCTATTTGCAGATTGTTCCTCAGTGCTATTTGCAGATTGTTCACCTTTGTCTGCTTCATCCGCTTTGGCTTCTGCATTCTCCTCCGCTGCCGTTCCTTCACCGTGATTCTCTGCCGGTTCTTCACTGTCATTCTCTGCCGGTTCTTCATTTTCATCTGTATCGGGCTCTCCGGCTACTGCCCTGACCAGCATTGTGGCGATTTCCGCCCTGGAAATCTGCCTCCCGGCCCGGAAGGTACCGTCCGGATTCCCGATGACTATCCCCTCTGCATAAAGGGTGTTGACTGCATTTTGCGCCCATGAAGGGATCTGGTCATTAAACTGCGCCTTAGTATCGGCTGGTTCAAGATTCAGGGCTTCATAAAGGATTTTGGCAAACTCAGCCCTGGTAATTTCCCGGGATGGCTTAGCTGTCTGGACCTGTATGTATCTTCCCGTGTTCCGGTCATACACCTTTTCTGTATAACCCTGCAGTATCCCCATGGCAATCAGTTCGGTCATCTCTTCGTACGCCCAGTGCCTGTTGCCGTTTTGAGCCCTGAGATCATAAAAATCTTCGATAAGGTAATCTGTCCTGTTAGCCATTACCGGTACATAAAACAGGGAAACCAGTACTGTAACCACTAATACAACTGCTGCCGCTTTCTTCATATGTACTTCCTCCATAGTAATAATTGCTTCGATTCCTATTATTAAATTGTACAGGCTATAGATTCGACGGACCCTAGAAATGTCCTGCTTTTGGAGGTTATTTCTTTTTTGGTAATTTATGGTCATAAACGTTAATGACCTTACTACCTAACTGAAAAAATTCTTGACACCAGCACGGCAATCAGGAATTTGGGCAGCTGAAGCATTCTACGGAAGCGGGACGGCTGCTTAATCAGCCGGTACAGCCATTCGATGCCGGCGTCCTGGATCCACTTGGGCGCCCTTTTGGCTTCCCCGGCGAAAACGTCAAAACTGCCGCCAACCCCGATACTTACAGGGACTCCGGCAGGCTGCACCCGTTCGGCAATCCACTTCTCCTGTTTACCCATGCCAAGGGCTGCCAGCAGTATATCCGGTTTGCTGGCTTTAATGTCCTCAATTATCCTGGTATCATCAGTAAAATAACCATGCTCAATGCCGACAATCTCAATACCGGGGTAGTCCCTCCTGATGTTTTCGGCTGCCTTTTGGGCAACTCCGGGTTTGGCCCCCACAAAATAGAACCTGTACTTCCTGACGGCGGCCTGTTGAAATAACGCTGTAGTCAGGTCAATCCCGGTCACCCTCTGCTTCAGGGGCCTGCCCAGCAGCCTGGCTGCAATTACAATCCCTATACCGTCAGCAGTTACCAGAAGGGCATTATCAAGATATGCCTTAAAACCAGGGGCCTTTTGGGCCAGCATCACGATTTCCGGGTTGGCAGTAACTACCAGGCCCGGCTCGCCCCTGGCCACAAACTCCCCTATTCTGTCCAGCGCTTCAGCCAAATCAACATTATCGATGCCAACCCCGAGGATCGGAACCCTCTCCACCCGGGCCAGATTACCGGTATTTCTGCTGTTATCCATCATAAAACATCTCCTGACTGATACTAGAAAAGGGACAGGCATTACCTATCCCTTCAAACACATCTTTACAATGAACCGACCTATACCATCATTGCGCTGTCTTTACGACATTGTTGCGCTTTCAATTGCGGTACCGCCGTACTACCGCCGTCTATCCCTGGGTTATAACCTTGACAACCGGTGTTGTGGTGCTGTTGGTAGTAGTGGCGCTGTTAGTAGTAGTGGCGCTGTTAGTAGTAGTGGCGCTGTTAGTAGTAGTGGTGCTATTGGTGGTAATACCGCTGCTGACCGGCTGTTCCTGACTGTCCCCTGTGGAATCCTGCGGAGTGGCGGGAATTGTCGGGGCAGCCGGGTCAACGGGCTGGGTCGTATTATTGTCCTCCACCGGATTGACAGGTTCAGGAAGCCCCTGAGGAGGCTGTGCCTGGCTACCCTGTCCCGGTTTGCCATTGTTACCCGTCCCGTTATTACTGCCGGGCTCCTGTCCGGGGACTGTACCGGCATCCGGTGACTCCCCGGGTACCCCGGTACCGTCTTCCTGACCGGGTTCCCCTGTTTCAGAGTCTTTATCAGCCGGATTTTCCGCATCCTGAGCCGGTTCCTCTGTTTCCGCAGGTTTTTTGGTTTCCCGCGGCACAGTAATATCCGGTCCGGTAATGGTAGCCAGCTGCACCCCGCGGAACAGGTCATTTAATACCATTTTTGCCTTCTCATCATCAGCCTTCCAGTAACTTACACCCTTGTAATTCAGAAAAGTTCCGGGCAGGGTCGCCGTGACAATGCTGTCTGAATCCAAACCTGTGGCTGCCTTTGCCAGGAAAATGGCATCCTTTATCCCCAGGTTGGTCTCCACTGCATCCATAAGCTGCGGCACCAGTCTGGGAAGTTTAATAATGGTCTTGGCCCTAAGCATTTCTTTGGTCAGGGCAGCCAAAAACTTCTGCTGGCGCTCAGCCCGGGTGATGTCACCGAGGGCATCATGCCTGTATCTCACATAACCCAGGGCATCATCTCCCATCAACCTCTGCAGGCCCGGCTTTAAATCAATGTCTTCCGCAGGATAGTACATGCGTTTGTCTACTTCCATTTCTACCCCGCCCAGGGTATCAACTATGTCCTTAAACCCGTCAAAATTAGTCTTTACATAATAAGGTATTTTGATGTCAAGAAGGTTTTCCACGGTTTCTGTTGCCAGTTCTGCACCACCAAAAGCATTGGCAGAATTAATCTTTTCTGTGCCATGACCGGGGATTTCCACCATGGTATCCCTGGGAATGGAAACCATGGCAATTTTCTTGGTATCCCGGTCTATACTGACCAGGATCATGGAATCAGTCCTGGCATCTGCTTCACCGGGGCGGGCGTCAACTCCCAAAAGGAGAACATTCAGTCTGTTGACCGGAAACTCCGCTTCATCCTGGGCAGCGGTCTCCAAGCCGTTGCTGCCTTCCGGTTCCGGTTCCCCGCCAAGGGATGCTATATATTTACCGCCAAAGAATGATACCGTAAAAACCAGCAATAAAGCCAGAATTCTTAATGGGGAAACCTTTCTGCGCTTGTCTGGCATCATCCCGCAATCACCTCAAATCACTAAAAAGTGCTCCTTAAATTAGTCCCTCCAAATAATTTTACCGTAATTTACTATCACAATCAACACCAACTTACTGGAAACAGTTGCCCTGCAGAAATCTGTAAACTCTTATGCCTTATCGCCGGCAGGCAGGGTAAAATCAAACTCCCACGGCTTGATATCCGGCGCTCCCGGGACAGTCCTCACCTTCAGGTTGACACTGCCGGTTTCAGCTTCCGCCGGGACCGTCACCCTGCCGCCCCTGGTAAAGTAAAGCAGCCCGTTAATTTCTATAAAGCCTTCAAACGGTTTTTTGGTATATCTGTCCCTTACCTGGACGGTAACCAGATTTTTTCTGCCGGGAATAATTGTCTTCGGATTAACCCCGATTATCAGTTTCCGGTTCTCGTAATTGTATTTTCCGATATCCTGGCCCCTCAGGGAGACCTCAAGCTCATAGGCTGACTCTTTCAGGTCATAGGCGCTGAGGGCTGCTGAAGTATAAACAACCGCCTCCCATACACCGGCAACAGGGGACCTTCCGGAAGCCGCGGCCTCGGCCGCATAGCCACCGGGATTGCTGCCGGCATACCCTGACTCACTGACCAGACGCCCTACAGGGTCATAGAGGTAAACCATGGACCGGCCGCGGCCCTCGGCTACGCTCAGCCTGGCAGTAACCTCTTCCGCACCCGGGGGTACCCTGAAAAAATATCTCTTATACCGGGCAGCGCTTTGGACATCATCGATCTTAACCTTATAATTATTATCCTCTGTCAGATAATAAGGATTTATTATTGTGGTTAATATCTCGGTATCATTGCCGTAAGTGGAAGAATCATCCCCTGTTATCATAAATGAGAATAACCCCTTCTCTTTGGGAGAATCCAGCTGCAAATCCACAGCCCGCGTTTGTCCGCCGGGAATAATTACTTCATCTTGCCGAAAAGCAACCCCTGGTTCATTGTTCAATTTTAAATTAACATTCCTGTCCGAATTATTTTTCAGCTGTACGGTAAGGTTTTTTGGTATCCCCTCTTTAATAAATATACCTTTGCCATGAAGAAGCCCTGGATTGATTGTTTCAACATCTATATCGGGTGCTTCATCAATTGATAAAATCGCAGCCCAAGACATCACCACATTTAATGCTCCGTGACCCTGTTCGGCCGGGGTGTAACCGGATATTGGCTTGGCCCCAATTTCCAGGGCTTTCTTAATCATTGCCGGAGATACTTTAATGTTATTTCTTTCAGCTACCTCCAGCAGTAAAGCAATACTCCCGGTAACATACGGAACAGCCATACTGGTGCCTTCGCTTAGTGAATACCAGTCCCCATTACGCTGTGACACAGTTGAAAAAGCGCTTCCAGGCGCAACTATCGAAGGAGACTTTGAGCCGTCGAGGCGAGGACCTGCCGCACTGAAAAACCAAAGACTTCTTTCGGGAACATCCCAACCGTAATCTGTTTTCCAGATTTCGGGACTGCTAAAGGCACCCACACTTATAGCTGCCGAAGAATCAGCCGGAGATACAACAGTAGTGAGACCAGGCCCTTGATTACCTGCAGCCACTACAAATACAACCCCATATCTTCTAATTAAAGCATCAAATATCTGGGTAGGTACCCCATTATCATCATCAGAGCCCACAGGGAAACCTAAACTCATATTTATAATATCTGCTCCGTGTTCCGCAGCATAGGACATGGCTTTAACTATGGAGCTTAAATCCCTGTCACCATATCCCCCTGAGTCCAGAACCTTGAGTACCATAATCTGGGCTCCGGGAGCAACACCTTTTATTTTACCATTGGCACCGGCTATTCCCGCGATGTGGGTACCATGGTCATTACCGTCAAAGCCCAGATTTATTAAAGCTCCTCCATTATCAACCTTCGTCAGGACAAAGTTAAGGCTGTCCTCCCCCTCCTTACCCATAAATGTTCCATACGCAGGATCTAATGAAAAGAGGGTGAGGGGCTGCTCATCAGAAAAGTTCTTATTCATGTTGGTATCTACATAAACGGTGTCATATGCCCCGTTTCTCTTGCTATCGATGACAATTACCCCAAAAATATCGCTTTTGCTTCCGTTGAAATTAATATCCATATTGTTGCCACCGGCATTGACCAGGTCTATTTCCCGTAAATATCCATACCTGAATTTCCCACTTTTTGTAACAATGTCGCCGATATAATATGTCCCGTCGGCAAGATTTAGATATTTGCCGTTAGGTGCGGCAACAGAGCTTGTGTCAATGTCTCCTTCACCGGTAAAATCCTGCCAGTCAATTATTTTCCGTTGGTTATGCGAGGTAAACTGCAGGTCCGGATGACCTGCATCCACCCCTGTGTCAATGATGGCAATTGTCTGGTGTTTACCATCAGAATTTGTCAGTTCAACAAATTCAGGAGCATTTATTTCTTTTTTGGCAACAGCAATACTTCTGCCGGGATTAATCACTGTAGTTACGGGCTCTCCCTCACCGGCAGGTCCAACTGCCAAACTGTCCACTTTTACTTCTTTATCAACAGAAATCCATTCCAACTGATAACTGCTTTTCAACTCCAGATATGCATCATTGGTAATATCAGCAATTAAAAGACCAATATCCCTGTTAAAATAATCAATCTTACCGGCGACATTTTTCACAGTCTGATAAACCTGGTCAAAATACCCGTCTTTTGCCATCATAACAACTCTCAGTATATCTTTTTGAAGTGAGTTAAAGACCTGTGTTTTTTCCTGGGGAACACTTAGCTCTTTATTTTTTAAACTAAGAGTTAATGGCAGAACTTCATCCACTGACCGGCTCAATGACACCATTTCACTTGCCTGGATAAACCTTATCACACCGTTATCATCCAGTATTATGGAAACCTGGCTGCCTGGTTTCAGGTTGGTAATAGCTCCTTCATTATTATTAATCCAAACCTCTGCCCCGGGATTGACTGCAAATGTCTCAGTCTGGCCCCAAATGTCCATTGTCAGCAAATTTGCCGATGTATTTATACTCTGTAAAATTCCGGTAAAAGTAAATTCTGTCCCCATTTGTTGCAGAACCTTTTCTATGAGTACTGCCGTCTCTCCCCTGGTAGCATTTTGCTGCGGTCCGAAACTTCCATCAGGATAGCCATTTATCAGGCCATAATTATAGGCAATTTTGACGGCATCACAGGCCCATAAAGGAATTAGATCTCCATCAATGAATATCTCCCCGGGGTCCTCCATTTCTTCACCCGGCTCCAGTTCTAAGGCCCTGACCATAATTGAGGTAATTTCAACGCGGCGGATTGGGGCAGACGGTTTAAAACTGCCGTCCGGGTAACCTTTTATCAAACCCATCTCCCGGGCTACAATAATATCACCGGCGGCCCAATGTCCGGCAGCCACATCAGTATACCCCGTGGAAATTCCACCGGTAACTTTAGCTTCCTCAGCAAGTCCCAAAGCCCTGATAATCATAGCCGAAAATTCGGCTCTGGTAACCACTGAATGAGGATTAAATTTTCCGTTGAACCCATTAACTATTTCCAATGCGGCCAGCCGTGTAATGGAATCCCTTGCCCAGTTACCCGAAATATCGGAAAATGTCAATCCATACACCGGTACAATACTATATAATATTAGGCTTAGAACAGTTAATCCAACAACAGTTATTCTGGTAATAGAAGTTAGAAACATTAATTCTCCCCCTACAGGTACTCCTCCATATTTAGACGACGAAGTTCCTCTAAAAGTTCCCTGATCCGACCTATTTCATTTTTATGGCAGACAAAAGTTACATCATCTGTTTCCACTATGACCATGTCTTTGACACCGATTGCAGCAATCATGCGCCCCCCGGAATCAATAATACTGTTTTCCGTATCCAGGGAGGCCACTTTTCCGCGGAACACATTGCCATTATTACCGGTCCGGAAGATACGCTCCAGGGACATCCAGGTACCCACATCGTCCCAATAAAACTCTCCCGGCACTGTGTAGACCCGGTCGGACTTTTCCATGACCCCGTAGTCAATGGAAATCTTATCTAAGCAGGGGTAAATCCTCTGCAGTACTTCATTATAGTCCTCTGTATCAAGATGCCTGCGTATTTCCTGCAGCCCTTCATATATCCCGGGAAGGTGATTTCTGAATTCCTCAAGAACTGCACCAACCTTCCACACAAAAATACCCGCATTCCAGAGGTATCCGCCGTCCTCCAGGTACTGCCGAGCTTTGACCGGGTCCGGTTTTTCCACAAAACTGCCGACCCGGTATGCGGTCTTTCCGTCTCCGGTTGAAGCCGGTTTCCCTATCCTTAAATAGCCATAGCCTGTTTCGGGCCTATCAGGCCGGATGCCGACGGTAACCAATCCGCCGGTCTCTCCAGCCAGTCCTGCTGCCTGCAGCAGGGTCCCGGCAAACAGATCCTCATCCCTAATCAGGTGGTCAGCCGGCAGGACAACCATTGTACTCCCGGGCAGCCGCTGCTCCAGGGTAACTGCAGCCAGTCCGATACAGGGTGCCGTATTCCTTCCTTCAGGCTCGATAATAATGTTTTCCGGCGGCAGCTCAGGAAGACATTCCCCCGTTATCTCCCGGTATTCAGCCCCGGTAACCACAAAGATGCGCTGCGGCGGGACCAGTTTCAGGGCCCTGTTATATGTAAGGTACAGCATGCTGCCTTGTCCGGTTAGGTCAGTAAACTGCTTGGGCCTCCCGGCCCTGCTGCGGGGCCAGAAGCGTTCCCCCCTGCCCCCTGCCATGATGACAACACTGATTTTTTCTGCTAATCCCGGATTTTGTTTCACTTAACCAGTATTCTCCTTTAATTATATTTCTTCTTGATCGGGCTTTATCCTTAATTTTGCTTCTCCTTGATTTTGGTAAATCAAATTACTTCTTCGACAGATGATACCCTTTTTCCTGCGTCAGGAATGGTTAACACAAGACAAGGGCAGATAATTCCGGAAGGCAGACCGGGCCTTGATCCGGGAATTTATCTACCCCTATTCATGATACGGTTACAATTAAATACCAAAAAAACGTATAATTTCCTTCAGTTTATTGCTCTTTTACAGCCAGAATGCCTTCCATAATGACATCAAGGGCCGGTTCGACCAGGTCTTTGGCATTAATATTGTCGTCGGAAAATATAAGCGGTGAAAACAGGGCTCCAAGCGAACCCATGAAAACCAGGGCAACCGCCTGAGAATCAATGTTCCGGAACTCCCCCCTGGCGATACCTTCATCAATTATCTGTTTCAACATTTCAAGCTTTTTGGCCCGGTAGTCCCATACCCATTTGCGGAAGTCTTCATTGAAATATGTGTGTTCCGTCATGGTAATTTTGGCCAGGTCCTTATAGTTGCTGACAAATCTCAGGTGGAGCCGGGCAATTCGGGAGAGTTTTTCTTTACAGGAAAGGTCAGGACTGAGGTCATTAATCAGGCTGTCCAGATAAAACCGGATCCCGGCCTTGAACATTTCCTGAAATAGTTCCGTTTTACTGGAAAAATACTCGTATACCGTTCCCTTCCCAACATCGGCCAGTTGAGCTATTTCCTCAACCCTGGCCTGATGAAACCCTTTCCGGGAAAAGACTTTAACTGCTGCTTTGATAATTTTTATCCGCTTGTCTTTTTCAGCCGGGCGGTCCATTGTGTCACCTGCTTTCTGAAATTAATCCTGCTGAATCAAACCAGAAGACATTCACATTCCCCTGTTAAACTCAATCGGCAGCCACATCCTGTTTAGGATGTGAAGAGTTGGTATTTAAACTGACTCTTGGTCAGGTTATAATCATAGATACTGTTTGAAAGATTTTGCTCGGCCTTCTCCAGGTCAATGGCAGCATTCCTGGCATCCAGACTGGTAGCCAGCCCGGCCTCATACTTCAGCATCAATACCCGGGCATTTTCTTTAGCCTTTTCCACTTCTTTGGTCTGCCAGTCAATCATTTTCTCCAGGCTGAACAGTGTCAGGTAGCTTTTGCGGACAGAGGCCCGTGTATTTAAATCCTGTTTGCGTACGGTTGCCTCAGCGCTCTGTTTGTCAATTTCCGCAGTATCGTAAGCGGTTACTCCCCGAACATAAAACTTTTTAGCCACTTCATACTGGACCTCATTAAGCTCTAGTGTCTTCTTAGCTGCCAGGATATCAATATTATCCTCGAGGGCCTGATTAATGGTTTCCTCAAGGTTAATAGATTCCCCGGCTTTTTCCACAGCAAACTTAGAAGTCAGTTTTAGTGGTGTATCCAGGTCCAGTCCGGTAATGCGGTTTAACTCCATCACAGAAGTCCGGTAGGTGTTTTCAGCACGGGTAACAGAAGCCTGGTAACCTGCTACAGCAGCTTCGGCAGTGGTGACATCCAGTTTTGCTTTTGTGCCAACCTTATAGGCTGTTTCGGCAATTTTTAGCTGGTCCTGCATATATGTAAGCCCTGCCCTCTCTATTTCCAGACCTTTCTCAGCCTTGAGGACATCATAATAGGCCTTCTCCACATCCAGTTTCAGCTTCTTTTCACCCACATCCCGCTTCTTTTCTTCCAATATCAGGGCAACTTCCTTAGCCTTGGGATTAACCCATTTAGCTAAACCTAATTCATATGTAGTGACCATGTCATTTTTCAAATCCCGTGCCTGATCCCTCGCCAACTTGTACTCCTCTTCAGCCTTCTCCACAGCCAAACCGTCTATCTCCATATCAGGATTGTTCTGCATGGCCAGTTCGATAGCTTCCTCCAGGCTCAGGGCCTTCACTTCCGGCCCGTCAACACCGACTGCATAGTTAATTCCAAAACCAGACAGCATCAACAATGAAACCAGGAACCCGGAAACCAGTTTTTTGGTAAATATCCGCTTTAGCATTGACTTCTCCCCCTTATTATTTTCAATGGAACCAGGATTTCCTAATCCAATTATCATTTAATGGTCACTTTTGTCTTGTCTGCAAGTTTGTGCTGGCCTTCAATGATGAATTTCTCACCCACTTCCAGCCCTTTCACAACCTCTGTCATTTCATCTGTCTCTATCCCTGTCTCAACCTGGCGCTGTTCCACCACGCTGCCCTGCAGCACATAAAGCACCTTTCCGGAACCCTTGTCTACAATGGCTTCTTTGGGAACCGCCACTACACCTTCCCTTTTTTTGGTAACCAGCTCAATCTCGGCAAACATCCCCGGTTTCAGCTGATGTTCAGGGTTATCTATCTCAATCTTAACAGGGTAGCCCTTTGTCTGGGCATTGGCCACAGGACTAAGCAGTTTTACTTTTCCACTGAAACTGCCCCCGGCGGCATCTACTTTAACGGTTACCTCCTGCCCCTCTTTAACCCGGGCAATATCACTTTCGGCCACAGTTGCCTCTACAAATACCGTGTCAATATTGACCACAGTCATCACCGGCGAAGACGATCCGGCCATCTCTCCCGGGTCAATCTGCCTTGTAGCTATTTCACCGTCTATAGGTGAAGTTATCCCAGCATCTGCGATCTGCTGCCTGATGCTCTCGACCTGATTCATGGCTGTTTCAGCAACTGGCTGATTCATTGCGTCTTTGGCCAGGTTATACTGTAATTCTGCCTGTTCCAGCTGCTGCTGGGAAACAGCCCCTTCCTGGAACAGGGACTTCATGCGTTCATAATTGGATTTGGCATTATTATAGTTAAGAACTGCTTGGTCATGGGTCAGCTTTGCATTGGTAAGTCCGTTGATGGCAGCACTAAGCTGTATCTCCAGGTCGGTTGTGTCAATTTGCAGCAGCAGGTCGCCTTTTTTCACCTTATAACCGATATCCACCGGTACCCGGGCAGCCTTTCCGCCAATCTTGGGAATAATTATCACTTCAGATGACGGGGTAACTTTTCCGGTAATAACCGTTTTTGCTGATATATTATCCTTTTTGGCCTCCATTACTGTAACCGGCACAGCTTTATCCTCATTTGCGGTACTATTGTCCCCGCTTCCACATCCGGCAGATAAAATGAGAGCTAGAGCTGCCAGCAGTAAGACCGGAAGTCCGACCATTCTGTTGCCAGCCACCCTGTTATAGACCATATGACTCCCCTCCACTAAATTTCCGACCGACGGGTCAGTCTAAACACAGTATACCCCTGATACCCTGTATTGTCAATATGGAGCCGGTAAGTTAATCCCCAAACCCCTCCGGGTGGTTCAGGTGCCATTTCCAGGCTGTGGCCACAATGGAATCAATACCGGTAAATTCAGGTTTCCACCCCAGTTCCTGCTTAATCCTGTCAGACCCGGCAACCAGCACTGCAGGGTCGCCTGCCCGGCGTTCATCTTCGATGGCGGCAATGTTCCGGCCTGTCACCCTGACCGCTGAATCAATCACCTGCCTGACGGAAAAGCCTTCCCCATTGCCCAGGTTGAAGATATTGGAGGTATGTTCCCTGTCCAGGTACTCCAGGGCCAGGACATGGGCATTGGCCAGGTCGCTCACATGGATGTAATCCCTGACACACGTCCCGTCAGGTGTGGGGTAATCAGTCCCGAAGATCCTGATACTTTCCCGCTGTCCCAGGGCAGCCTGCAGCACCAGGGGAATCAGGTGTGTCTCCGGGTGGTGGTCTTCACCTATTTCACCGGAGATATGCGCCCCGGCAGCATTAAAATACCGCAGGCTGACATAATTTAACCCGTAAGCCCGGTCAAAACTGCGGAGAATCTCTTCTATCATCAGCTTGGACAGACCGTAATTGTTGGTTGGCGCC
This sequence comes from Thermincola carboxydiphila, assembly GCA_016841325.1. GTDB lineage: Bacteria > Bacillota > Thermincolia > Thermincolales > UBA2595 > Phosphitispora. Next base: position 122,466 of record JAENZJ010000001.1, on the reverse strand, counting down.
TTGGGGGCGTTTTCTGTAATCGGCTGCTGTTCAGGTTCCCCGTAAACAGCTGCAGTTGAAGAAAAGATCACCTTATTAATCCTGTTTTGGACCATGGCCTCAAAGAGGGCCAGGCTGCCGGCGGTATTATTCCGGAAATACGGCGCCGGGTCGGCCATAGACTCCCCCACCAGGCTGAAGGCGGCAAAATGTATTACCGCCTCAATACCATAGCGCTGCAGGATATCACTTACCAGCGCCCGGTCGGCAATGTCCCCCTGTTCGAAGGGAATGCCTGCGGGCACAGCGCCGCGATGCCCCTTGCTGAGGTTATCCATGATGACCACCTCATGTTTGTTCCGTATCAGTTCCCTCACTGTATGACTGCCTATATACCCGGCGCCGCCGGTGACAAGTACGCGCAAGGTAAAAACCTCCTCTCACAAGAATAACTACCCTCAATCAGGATATTGGGCAAACAACCTGCCCCAGCGCCCCTGAGCCCGCAAATGCTTCATCTTTTTTTTACCCTTCAGGGGCCACCAGTAGTAGTCGTGATATAAAAATGACCCAAAAATAAACAGGTACACCAGGGGGGTATGAAAAAACATATGCTGCAGGCGGCGCAGCGGCCCAAACCAGAGCAGGCGGCCCACCCCGGATGCCGCATTAGTCCCGGTCCTGAAACCAAAATTTGCCCCGGCAATATCTGCCCCGACTATTTCAATTTCTTTGGGATTGCCAACACCGAGGCCAAGTTCATGGGCTATCCTGATATATGGTATCATCATGGGGTCAAACCCCATCATTTGTGCCGCTATGGCGTCTATGGCTACCTGGTCGCTCCCGGCCAGGATATAGTCCTTCTCCACAGGCTCCATGGTGCGCGGCCCGGCGCCGTTACCGCAGACCGTGCCGTCCATCACGGCAAATATCCCGGAGTGAATCTCCTGCTGAATCACCAGGAGGTCAACCAGGACTTTATGAATGTTGCTGTGGGCGTAATGCCTGTTGTTATTCAGCAGCCCCCCAAAGGCATTTTTCATAGCCCCGGTTGTCTTGGTATAAACATGGCACTTGACAGTGGGAAGATGTACGATGTTTTTGCCAATGAAATAGTCGGGGATAAATATACCTTCAGGAAATATACTGTCCAGGGCAAGCATTTCGCCTTTTGGTTCATACCTCACCCATTTCATGTCCGTATCGCAGAAATTATACAAAACAGGAATGTCATACTTCTGCATTACAGGCCGGTATTTATTGAGCTTTTCCCCTTTAAAGGGGCTGGTGACCACCGTTTTGTTGCGGACACAGGACATCCGGGAAAAACCCTGTTCCCGGAGCCCCCTGATAACCCCTTCCAGCTGCCATGGTGTGGTGTTGGCGCTGAGGTAAGGAAAATGCCAGGAAATATTGTCCTTGAGGATTGTTGTTTTCCCGGGGTCAAGAACTTGACTGACCCCGGCCATCTTTAACAGCCGGGCATAGTCGTCAAGTACCGTTTCCGGACTGGTCTTTAATATATAAACCCTGCTCATGGCCCTCCGCCTTTACATATAAACAATTATTATTGAAGTGATAACCCAGCACAGGACCGTCAAAAACAAGGGCCTGTCCCCAGGCAGTGCAGTCTCCGGGGTCCCCCCCAGGCGCCTGTGATAGACCAGGTGCCTGTACCTGAAAACACCGAAAACCACCATCGGTACGGTTGTCACAAGGTATACGGAATGGTCCTGGCTGACCGTATACAGCGAGTATCCTGTCACTGTGGCCACAGCAGCAGCATGGATCAGCCCATCCAGCATCCGGGGGGTGTAATGGTAAAGGCTCCCCCGGCACAGCCGGGTAACATCGCCATACAGCAGTTCATGCCTGCGCTTGGCCAGCGCCAGGAACAGCGCCAAAAGAAAGGCGCATATCAACAGCCATGGGGAAATGCCGACAGAAATAACCACTGCCCCGGCAGCGGCCCTGATGACAAAACCGGTGGCAATTATAAGGACATCAATTATGGCAATATTCTTCAAATACAGGCTGTAACCCAGGGTAATGGCAAAGTAGTTTACCGCTAGGAAGCCCAGGCCGGTGTTAAGCAGAAAAGCTCCCGCAATCGCCGTCACTGCGGTTATCCCGGCAGCCATCGCCGCCGGACCGGTACTCAAAAGCCCTGACGCCAGGGGGCGGGTCATCTTTTCCGGATGGCTCCTGTCTTCAGCCATATCTGCCAGGTCATTAATTATATAAACCGAGCCCGACAACAGGCAAAAAACTGCAAAGGCAGACAGGGTTTTCAGCAAATAACCGCCGGCAAACAGTTTTCCGGAAAAAATTACCCCGGCAAATATAACCAGGTTTTTGGTCCACTGTACCGGGCGCATGGTTTTAATGACCGGGGCAGTTTGCCGGGCGCTAATATACATTCCCGTTAAGCTAATACGCATTCCTGTTAATCAGTCCTTTAACCACAGTTAACAGCATTATTTTGATGTCAAACAATAGGTCCCAGTTTTCTATGTAATAGATATCACACTCAATGCGCTTCTCTATGGAGGTGTCCCCCCGCCAGCCATTGACCTGGGCCCACCCGGTGATACCCGGTTTCACCTGGTGTTTGACCATGTATTTGGGAATCTTCTCCCTGAACTGCTCCACAAAAAACGGCCGTTCCGGCCTTGGGCCGACAACACTCATATCACCTAGCAGGACATTGAAGAACTGTGGCAGTTCATCCAGGCTGGTTTTCCTGATGAACGTACCGAACCAGGTTTTTCGCGGGTCATCTGCTGTTGTCCACTTGGTATCGGAAGAATTATCACCGGCGACCCGCATAGAGCGGAATTTGTACATATTAAAGGGCCTGTTGTTTAGCCCCACCCGCTCCTGTTTGAAGAGGACCGGGCCGCGGGAAGTCAGTTTGACACCTGCGGTGATGATAACCATCAGCGGCAGGGTAAGTATTATTGCTGTCAGGGATACCAGGATATCAAACAGTCTCTTGACAAACCTGTTAAAGGGGTCATCCAGGGGGACGTGGCGGATATTGAGCAGGGGAATTTCATCAAACTCCTCCACCTTGGGCCGCCCCGGGAGATAATCAAAATAGTCCGGAATAATCCGCACCCTGACCCCGGCTTTCTCACATTCATCAACAATGCCGTGGTATTTGTCATAAGCGCTCAGGGGCAGGGCCACAATGACCTCATCGACACCTTTGGAAGCCAGCAGCTCCGGCAGGAGGCTGCAGTCCCCCAGGACCTTGCGGTTGAGGACCTCACTGCCTTTTTTATCCCTGTCGTCATCCAGAAAACCCAGCACATTGTAGCCGAACTCTTTGTGAGACAGGGCCCTTTGGGCAAATTCCACACCCACCGTTCCGGCTCCCACAATCAGCAAGTGTTTCTGGTTATAACCGATGGACCTCAGGTAGCGGAGCATCCGGCGCATCATAAATCGTTCCAGAAGTATCAGCACCAGGGAAACAACCCCAAAGGTGAACAGCACTATCCGGGAGTATATGTACATCTTGGTCAGGTACAGCAGGCCGTAAATAAGGATCATCCCTATTGCATGGGCCCGGATAATCAGCAGCATTTCCTTGCGCAGCATCCGGCTTCGCATTGGTGAATATACTTCCATAAAGAAGTATACGATGAGCACCAGGGGAATCATCCACAAAGGGGCCTTCAGATACAGCCAGTCCATCTGGCTTATGGGGTAGAAGCCCCATTTGAACAGGTAAGCAGCAAAATATGATACGGTCAGCACCAGCCCGTCAAGGGCAAACATTATCAGGTTGAAAAACCGCTGGTACTTTTTAAGCAAAGCTATCTCCCCCAAAAACAGTTACAGACCCTGTCTGCCAATTTCCTGGAATTCTCTGTATCTTTCCTCTACAAACTCCTGAATCCGTTGTTTAAACAATTCCCGGTCAAAGCCGGCAGCATGCCTGCGGATCACCTCAGGACGGTATTCGTCCGGGTCGAACCTGCTGACAACCCCGGCCAGCGCCTCTGCTGTCCGGGGCTGGAAGAACTCCCCGGTAACCCCCGGCAGCACCGTCTCCAGAGCCCCTCCGGCACCGTAAGCTATCACCGGCCGCCCTGCTGCCTGGGCCTCTACAGGGGTAATGCCAAAATCCTCTTCCCCGGGAAAAATGAAGGCCTTACACCCCGTATACAGTTTCTTCATTTCAGCATCAGAGACCCGGCCCAGGAACTCCACATTGGGTCCGGCCATCTCCTCCAGCCTCCTCCGTTCCGGGCCGTCTCCAGCCACTTTCAGGGGCAGCCCCAGGCCTGTAAAGGCCTCCACTGCCAGGTCAATCCTTTTATAAGGTATCAGGCGGGATACAATGAAATAGTAATCTCCGGCGTTAACGGGCACCGCCGGGTCCGGTGCGGCAAAAAAAGCGGTATCCACCGGTGGGTAGATTACCTCTGACTCCCTCCGGTAATGCTTTTTTATTCTCCGGGCCACATATCCCGAGTTGGCAATAAAGTAATCCACCCTGTCGGCAGAAAGCCTGTCCCACATGCGGATATAGTTCATCAGCCAGGGAATCAGCAGCCGCTTGACCCGGCCTGCCCCGGGCCCGTCCAGGTATTCATGGTAAAAGTCCCAGGCATAACGCATGGGTGTGTGGCAGTAGGTGATGTGAAGGGTATTGGTCCCTGTGAGGACACCTTTGGCCACTGCATGGCTGCTGCTGAGGACCACGTCATAGCTGCTGAGATCAAACTGCTCAACCGCAGTAGGCATCAGCGGCAGGTAGGACTGGTAGGCGGTCCTGCCCCTCGGCAGTCTCTGGATAAAAGAGGTCCGGATATCCATGTTATGAAAGGCCGGGTCAACCCTGTCCGGATTATAAACAGTTGTATATATGGGGGCATCAGGGAAAATCTCTTTAAAGGCCAGGACAACTTTTTCGGAACCGCCCATGTTGGCCAGCCATTCGTGGACTATAGCAACTTTCATTTAAGCTGTCCGCCCCCTTTCAATACTTCTTTATAAACCTCCAGGGTCTGCCTGGCGGTTTCTTCCCAGGAAAACTCAGCTGCCTGTAACAGGCCCTTTGCAGCCATCTCCCTGCACAGTCCCTCATCCTGCAGGACCCGGTCAATAGCAGCAGTCAGTTCCTCTGAACTGTACGGGTCAACCAGAAGGGCAGCCTCTCCCGTCACTTCCGGCAGTGAGGACCGGTTAGAAGTAATTACAGGGGTCCCGCATGCCATTGCCTCCAAAGGGGGCAGGCCGAAACCCTCGTATAATGAGGGGAAGACAAAAACCGCAGCCAGGTTATACAAAACAGGGAGGTCGTGCCCGGCTACATTGCCGGTAAATATTACCCGTCCTGCCAGGCCCAGGTCTTCTGCCAGGGCGGTCAGTCGGCTGTCGGGCTCCACTGTCATTACCAAAGCGCAGTCCGTCCTGACCCTGGAAAATGACTCCATCAGCCGCTCCACATTCTTATGGGGCTTCTTATTCCCCACATACAAAGCAAACTTGGCAGGAAGCCGGTACCTGCGCCTGACTGCTTCCAGGACACCGGTTTTGTCAATCACCTTAAATGCATTGTCAATACCGTTATATGTCACAATTATTTTTTCGGGTGAAATACCCAAAAACTTTATGATTTCACTGCGGGAAAAGCGGGACACAGTCAGTATTTTCCGGGCCTTCAAGGCTGAAGGTCTGACAACATGCCTGTAGTACACCTGATGTATCCTCCCGTAATATTGGGGGAATACCATGTGGTTCACATCATGGACTGTCATTATAAGCCTGCAGGGACAATACAGGGGGGCTACAAAAGACGGGCTGTGAAAGAGGTCAGCCTTTAACTTTTTTAATACTTTTGGCAGTTCCGCCTGTTCAGCCACAGAGATAAACTTTGACCTGACACGTTCCAGCCGGCAGTTGGGCCTGTCTGCCGCAAATTCTGCCAGGGAGTCACTGCCGGCCAGCAGGATATATTCATTTTCCTGGTCCAGACGGGTTAGCCGGTCTGCCAGGTTATAGGTGTACCTGGCTATACCATGCATTTCATCTGTAATCATCCTGGCATCGATTACTATACGCATACTCATATCCTCACAGCCCGATTATTTTCATATGCCAGACCAACCGCTGCATGCCCCAGTCCTGCCATAAACCAGAATACGAATCCTGTCGGAGGCAGGCTGAATGGCCCTTCGATAAATGCCTGGCACAAAAATGCCATCAGACCGCAGAATATCCCAACAGCCAGCCCTGATAAGAAATTCATTCGGGTAAGTTCATTTCTTATATATTGGAAAATGATATAAAGTGTCCGCCCAATTACAGCAGCAAAAAGTAATACACCTGCCAAACCAGTGAAAATGTAAGAAGTGAAATACATGTTTTCAGTATAAAGGTCCCAGAAACTCCCAATTTTTTCAGCTGCAGCCCCGGCAAATCCAAACCCAAATATTTTGGATAACCATTGGGAATCTGTATTCCCTGTGCCGCTGTTTGGTTCTATCACTTTCCCTTCTTCTGATATACTGTTATTTTCCTCCGCCCCGGATGTGGCAACAGGCTCTGAAGCAAAGTTACTGACACTGATCATCCGCTCAATACGTCCGTTCATAGTTGGGTCAAAAAAAGATATAATCATCCTTGTTCTTATAAAAGGGCTGGGCAGGATCAAAGCAAACATGAGCAGCACCAAAAACACCACAATTGTTTTATTTCTTCTGTCCCGCTGCATTAAAAAAAGCATTCCTGCACCGACCAACGTACCAAAGAGAACACTTCGGGCAAGGGTAAAAGGAATTATTGCAAAAGCTATAACTGCAGCAATCCCATAAAGTAATTTATCATGGCGTTCCCTGGTGTGAAGAAACGCTGCCGTTACAGGGAACATCAGCATTACCAGAACAGTACCGAACAAATTACCGTTTTGATATGTGGAAGTTACTTTGTGAATGGTTTCAGAAAATCCGGGTAACCCGACAAGGTTCTTTTTCTGATAAAATATATCAGGAATGCTTGCACTGGAATATGACATGGTCAGCCCCGGGATGATGGTCTCATAATGTCCAAACAATTTTTGTATAAATCCAAAAACAACAATAACAATAACAGATACTGCCATTACCCTGACCAGGGTATCCAGGCGCCCCTTTCGGGAAACCAGCGCCTGAGTCACCGGCTTAATCCAATAATAAACCGCCAGGGACACAAACAGCGGCATTACTGTCTTCACATAGGCAACAATGTCTCCTGCTGAAAATACCCAGGGTACCAGCAGGACCAGAGATGTATACAGCAGATATATCCTTTCCGTAACCGGGATATCTAGTTTGGTTCTGCGGAAAATTATCAAGAGAAGCAGGATTCCCAAAAGCAGGTTAGCTGCCGTAAAAGGGATTCCGTTTACAGTCTCTCCGGCTTTGGGAAATACGAGGGTAAAGGCTGCCACCACAACAAAAAATCTGTACAAATTACTGTCATTTTCAGCAAACATAAATAACACAACCTTTAAGATAGTTATTCCTGCGAGATAATTATTCCTGTGAGATAATTATTCCTGTTATTTGCCCCAGAAAGCCCTGATTACCCCAATAGTCTTTTCGGAATCAACTGATACGTCTTTGCCTGTAAACAGGCTGGAAAGTTTGAGCTTTGCCAGCAGAATGAGGTGTTTACCCACCTGAATCACCCGCAGCAGGCTGACTTCTGCCCTACCCCGGTGCTTAGAGTAATACCGGAGCTGGCTTTCCTTGTATATCACTGAAATATTCTGTTGTTTTGGAGCGCTCCCACCTAACAGGTGGACCACCCTGGTTCCGGGAAAATAAACAACCTGCCACCCATAGCTGTTTATCCGGCGGCACCAGTCAACATCTTCAAAATACATAAAAAAACCCTCATCCAAAAGCCCGGCCTGCTGAGCTGCTTCCCGGCGCACCATCATACAGGCGCCGGTCACCCAGTCAACCGGATGTTCCTCCCGGTACTCCGCCATAATTTTTCCATAAAAAGGCTCTATCTTTCCGGAAAACACCATATTGATCAACTTCTGGCGGAATTCATTAAAAAGGGTGGGAAATCTCCCACAGGAAAGCTGTATTGAATGGTCCCTGTTTAAAAGCATACATCCCAGGACTCCCGTATCAGGATGTCCTTCCATATACTTAAACATTTTATCAAATGAATCCCTGTCAATTACCAGAGTATCACTGTTGAGCAACAAAAGATATTTTCCCTGAGACTGTTCAATGGCCCTGTTATTAGCCCGGGCAAATCCCAGGTTTTCATGATTAGCGATTACCCTGACCTGTGGATACTCCTCTGCAAGCATCTTTAAGCTGCCATCAGCCGAGCCGTTGTCGGATACAATGACTTCACAGTCTGCTGCCGGCTTATTGGCAAACAGGGATTCCAGGCAGTCCCGCAGGAGTTCTCTTGTATTGTAGTTTACCAGAATAATTGACAGGTCCATATCATCACCCAGCTCACTGCCTGTAATATTTCCGCTTTTGAAACCTTTTCTTGAATTCAATAACCGCTTTCATGTCATGCCTTTCCAGGAACTTATGTATCCTGCGTTTGGTCAGTTTGAAATACATGTCATAATAGGCCGCAAAAGAAGAAAGGCCATGACTGATAACGATGTCCTTATTTTCTATAATAGCATCCCGGTCCCGGGTACAGCTGATCCCACCGGTACGCTGGTTAGCCAGTACCCTGTCAATGTATTTAAATTTTACTCCTGCCTTATACAATCGGAGCACAAAATCGTAATCGGCAACTATCCTGTATCGGTCATTGAACAGGCCGTGTTTTTCATAAGTTTTTTTCCTGACAAAACAGGTCGGATGCAAAATCGTCATATCATGCCAGATATTTTTGAAACCAGGGTCCGGTTTGTAGAGAAATATTTTCTCTCCTTCAGGAGAGCACATCATCAGGTTGCCGTGAAAGACATCATACTCCGGATGCTCCAAGGCTTCACGGACTACCCTCTCCACAGTATCCCGTTCATACCAGTCATCCGAATTGACAATCCCGATGATTTCACCGCTGCTCATTTTAATGCCCTTATTCATGGCATCATAGATACCGCGGTCAGGTTCACTGACCCATTTGGCAACAGTGCCGCCATATTTCCCGATAATATCGGGTGTCCTGTCAGTGGAACCACCATCAACAATTATATATTCTATATTGGAGTAAGTCTGACCGGCTATACTCCTGATAGTGTCCTCCAGATACCTCTCACTGTTTAATGTCACTGTGAGTATGGAAACCAAAGGCTGCTGCTTGTTCTGCATCTTATCCTCCCTGTGACTTAAACCATTCATATGCTATCTTTATTCCATCCTCCAGTTTGGTGTCCGCTTCCCATCCCAGTGCCCGTATCCGGGAAACATCAAGCAGCTTGCGGGGTGTGCCGTCAGGTTTCTCCGGATTAAATCTTAGTTCACCCTGATACCCTACAATACCCTTGATAAGCTCTGCCAGTTCCCTGATGGTCAGGTCCTGTCCTGTGCCAATATTGACAAAAGAACCAATATCTTTGTAAGAGTAATTTTCCATAAGGAAAAGACAGGCGGCAGCCAGGTCATCAACATAGAGAAATTCCCTCCTGGGGCGGCCTGTACCCCATATTTCAACAACAGGGGTGTCAAATATTTTGGCTTCATGGAACCTGCGTATCAGGGCCGGAAGCACATGGGAATTTTCCGGGTCAAAATTATCATTGGGGCCATACAGGTTGGTTGGCATTACTGATATAAGGTCAGTGCCGTACTGCCTGTTGTATGATTCGCACATTTTGATTCCGGCAATCTTTGCTATGGCATAAGGCTCATTGGTAGGTTCCAGTAATCCGGTAAGCAGGTGCTCTTCTTTCATTGGCTGGGGGGCGAACTTGGGATAAATACAGGAACTCCCCAGGAAAAGCAGTTTTTTGACCCCATGCGTGTAAGCTGTGTGAATAACATTTACCTCAATAGTCAGGTTATCATAAATGAATTCAGCCGGATAGGTATTGTTGGCATATATACCGCCTACTTTGGCAGCAGCCAGGAAAACAAATTCCGGTCGCTCACGGGCAAAGAATTCTGTAACTGCCGCCTGATTCCGCAGGTCGAGCTCGCTGCTTGTCCGGTATACCAGGTTGGTATAGCCGGATTTTTCCAGTTTTCTTTTGATGGCCGAGCCAACAAGTCCGTTATGGCCGGCTATATAGATTCTAGCTTGTTTTTGCATATTACTTACCATCCTGTTTCCGGTTTAAAATGTCCTGATAAAGCGCCAGGTATTTTCCGGCAATCAGTTTAATATCAAACTCCTGCTCAACTTTTTCCCTAGCGCGGTGTGATAATATCTCCCGGCGGTGTTCGTCTTCAAGCACCCAGGCGATGCCACGGGCCAGGTCATCTGACTCAAAGGGACGGGCAAGATACCCGTTTCGTTGATGTTCAATCATATCAGGCATGCCTCCTATATTGAAGGCCACAGACGGCGTCCCACAGGCAAGGGCTTCCATAACAGTGTTGGGCAGGTTTTCTTGAATAGATGGGGCAACAAAGACGTCAGCTGCGGAATACAGCAAAGCAAGGCTTATATCGTCATGCAATCTGCCCAGGAATGTTGTTTCTAGCCCAAGTTCAGGAAAATTTATAGGTTCTCTGCCGCCAAAAACCAACACTTGAACTTTGTCTCCCCAACCATTATCCTTCATTTTTTGTAAAGCTTGCTCTAAAAACTTAAAACCCTTATTGGGGTCTCCAGTACCATTAACCGCACCAAAAAGAAGCAGTTTCTTGTCTAAGGGCAAACACAGTATTTTTCGAGTATATATACGATCGATGGGTTTAAAAATATTGGTGTCTATTCCGTTTGGTATTATCTCGATTCTGTTATTATTAAAAAGCATACTGGACCTAGCACATTTACCAAGCCATTTACTAGGTGTAACAATAGTCAAGTTTAGCGACTTCCAGGCCTTCCGTTTACGGTTCATTACCTTAGTTGAAATATCCTTTTCTTTGGAACTATTAAGAATAGGACATTTTTTGCACTCATCTCTGTATCTTACACACCCAAAAGGAAGATGACAGCCTCCGGTAAAGGCCCAACTATCATGTAAAGTCCAGATAATTGGCCTGCCTATTTTTTTTAAAGATTCTATTCGCAAGAACCCCCCACAGACCCAGTGTAAGTGAACTAAACTTGGGTTAATAGTCGATATATCACCGAAAATATTATCAGGTGCAATAGCAGGGGAAAACAGAAAGTTGGAACGGTTGGGATAAAACTTTAGAGGCAGAGTATCGATCTTTTGTCGTAAAAAATTTAGAATTCTTTCAGATTTCCGTAATGGCTTTATTACTGTAGGGTCATCTATAGAATTACGCAATACCAGAATTTTTGAATCCAACCCCATACTCAAAATTCCTCTATGGAGTCGGTAAGCTGCGCTCTGTGAAATTACAGTTGTTGATAGATGTAAAATAATCATGGACTTAATCCTCATATTAAAGTAACTTTTGTAAAATTGATGAAAGACGCAAAGTATATTCCTTAATGTTAAAATTATTGCGGGAATAATCATATACCTTTTTATGTTGAATACTTAACTCTTCTGCCTCCAAACACGAACATGCCTTAACCACCTCTTTAACGTATTCCACTGTATAATCATCAAGATAAACACCAAATTCTTTAAGAACTATCCCTGTTTCTTTAGTTACAATGGGAATAAGACCATGATTCATACATGTTAAAACTGATGTAGACATGCCCTCAGAACAAGATGGCAATATGATGAAACTGCATTTATTCATCAAATCTACAAATTGGCTCGAATTCACATTTACAAATCCAAGATTCCTTACATTCTTATTATTGATTGAAATCAATCGTTCTTCTGATGGATAAAGACCACATATGTATAAATTACATTCCCGTATCTCTTCAAAAACATCGACGAGAATATCCAAGCCTTTATGGACAGCACCATAAGAGCCAAACCAGACAAAGTTTTTTCTCGTTTTATTAAACTCTCTTTCCTGGTACAAATAATCCTTATTGATTAACCCCGTTGGGGCTGTAACAAATAATCTTCCATTTAAAGATGGATAGGTCTCGGAGGTAGTTGAACTCCCAAGCAAAATTGCGTAATCAGCTATGTCTATATATTCTTTTTTATAGTACAACCGAGATCGCGTTAAGCTTATCCTTTTACCATGCCTTTTATAATAGTAATCTACCCTTTCCCTTTCACGTACAGTTGAAAAATCAGGATGAGATTCTGTGAGATATATTATTTTTTTTGCCTTTTGATTATGAAGACTTGCCTCATAAAAAGCGTTACCAAATCCAAAAATAACATGATATTTTTTATTTAATATACAAGGTATATTTTCCTTGTCCTGACAATGTATTACATCAACACAATACCCCATATTTATAAAAATCTTTATTATTTGAGCACATTCATTTACATTAGTATGGTGGCAGCCTGATAAATCAATTTCAAAAGGATCCGTCAAATATGAAATAAGTACCCTTTTTTGATCGCTGGCATTTAAATCAATGTTAATGTTTTGATAAATTTTATATTTCTTTTTTTTTTCTTGAATCCATTTAACAATTGGCTGAGGTAAATTTTTCTTTAGAAATTTTTTCATAAACCACACTTCCACAATTTAATTACTTATAATGTTTAAGTCATTTGGTGATTTTTTAATTGCTTGTACACCTTTAAAATACCTTGAGTTATTTTTTTGCCAAGTAAAAGCTCAGTAACCAGCCTTCGTTCCTTAGTCACCAGATGATTAACAGAATAGCCCGGGGCATTTTTAAACGCCAACAATATATACTTAAATCCCTTAAACCTTTCATATGTGTCTTTCGCAATGTTAGCAAGTCCCCAATATCCTTTTGCTTTTAAAATAGGGGGTATTGAATTATGAAGCAAATGATATTTTAGCGTTTTTTCTGTTGCTAATAATATACTGGCTTCTTTCTCCTTACTGGTCAGCGAACTGTCATGCACCCTGTACAAATATAGACTCTGATGTAATGGTTCCAATTTGAATGTGATGGAAGCCCTCAACCAGTAATCGTAATCTTCCGCAAGAAATACTTCGTCTTTATAGCCACCAAGTTTATCATAGATAATTCTTCTATAAAGAAAACAAGCTCCGATACAATTAGCTTTCCATAATTCATCAGGTCTTCTTACCCTGACATGTTCGAGTATATTGCTTTGTTTGTCAATGATATCATAATCGGCATACACTAGATCTGTATCCGGGTTGCACTCTAAGTACTCAACCATCCTGGCAATTGCTTCCTGATGATAACAATTATCATCAGAGGTCCATGTCAGATAAGTTCCTCTTGCGACTATAAATCCCGTATTTAATGCTGCCGAAAGCTTGCGATTAGTATTATGTTTTATACAAAATATACGATTATCACTGTCCACATATTTTTGTATTATGTTTGGAGTACTATCAGTGGAAGCATCATCTACAATTATTAGTTCCCAGTTTAAGTAAGTTTGGGATATACAACTTTCTATAGACTGTGCCAGGTAACGTTCACCGTTATATGTAGGTAATACAATAGATACGAGAGGCTGTTTAGACATTTTTTACACTCCAAAATACTAAGCATTTTCCATAATAATAACAGAAAGGTAACCTTCAAAAATAACAACCTTTCCAATTACCTGAAGGAGCAATTTCAGAGGCTTCGGAAGGAAATCATAAATACTGGCTCTATTGATATGCAGTCTGGCTGTTTGCCTTAGACCATCGATCTGCTTAACCTCCCGGCTAAAATCAAATATTTTATATTCTTCTGGATAAGGCCATCTTTTAATTAAATTAAGATATATGTAACCTGACCTATACGGCATGGAGTAATGATTAGGTATGGCAATTACTATTTTCCCACCAGGATTAAGCTTCTTTCTCATTTCATTAAGTAGTTTTACACGTTCATCAAAACTGAAATGCTCCAGAACTCCTGAATTAAACAATAAGTCAAAGGTATCTGTAATATTGTTGATTTTAAACATATCCAAATGGTACGTCTTTACTTCTCTACCCAAATAGGAAAATAATTCTTCAGCTAAGTTTAACGCATTTAAGTCCAAATCTAGTAACGAAAGACTGAATCGCTCATCAAGGTGTGAAGATGTAATCCCAAATGAAGACCCCACTTCAATAGCCTTAAGAGTTTTGCTGCCAGGTTTAAACAACCCATTTAATAATGTAGCAAATTCAAATTGAAATGAGTTTTGGTTATAATAAATATCGAGAAGTTCATTTAATGTTTTGTTTTTACTTAATTCTTCCCAGATAATTTGTTGTTGCATTTAATACTCCTTATACAAAACTTCATATCAAAATTTCTTTAAGAAAATCTACTTGGCGAATTTTGTTTTTCTCAAGATTACTCATATCCAACTGTACCGGATCATTTAAAATGTCACCTGCTCCTATTCGTTCAAACATTCTTATTCTGGGGTTATGTTTGCCAAATAACATTGCACGGTTTCCAAAAGCTAAAGCTGCTATACAAGCATGGACCCTATCTGAAAACACAGTATGAACTTGTGAGTATAGAGTCAAATAATCCGCTGGAATATCGGATATTAGTGTATTCATAGATTGATACATGTTTTCATTAATTTCTGTAGGCCACGCTGCATGATGAGTTCTTATGACTTTACGTCCTTCCATATCTATACTGATTCGAGCAGAAAATTCATCCTTCTCCCTTAATGTTTTTTTTATAAAATTAATAGTAGATTTCTTTAAACCAATCTTCCGTGGTGTGCCTTGATCTTCATTATTAAATGAATTATAAAGAAATGGTTCCTCTAAAGAATCAAAATTGATAACATTAAATTCCGGTATATCTAAAGGTATTGGTTTGAAATTATCTCCTACAAAAAACGCACTGTCAATTCCGTCAAAACTTTTTTCAGCTAAATCACCATAACTTTCAAATGAATATGTATCTCTGGAAATAAATGCATATATAGGTATTTGCTTCATCAAACTTCTAACTACTTCAATTTCTTTTTCATTGTAATCCTGTCCTCCTCCACCTGAAATAATTATTTTGGTTCCTTTCTTAGCAAAGTTGTCCAAGATTAATTGAACGGACTTAAAATAATCAATACATTGAGTCATCCCGCCAATGATTATATAATCAAATTGGGCTATGTCACTGATATTCAAATCATTCTGAGAATATCCATTTTTCCAAAAAAGAAATGTAGAAAGACTACCATAATGATAAACTTCAGCACTTTGCCCTAAAGCCCTATGCAAACAATTCGTCATCCCAATTTGTACAAATGCATTCCCAATGTTAGTAGGCCAGCAACTGCCGTGACAAAGAATTTTGAGTTTTTTGTTCATAAAGAATCCTCCTTAGTTTTGTGAATGCCTGTCCAATTGTGTTCAGCTAAAAAAAACCCTCCCCAATCCTTTTCAGGAAGACGACCAGTACCAAAAAAATCCCCATCTTCTATTACCATTTCAACAACATAAGGCAACCAAAAAACCATTTTGTCACCTGACATCACCTTTATAGACAATAAATAACGTCCCGGAAATATAGTTAACTTAGGCAATCTACAAATTATGTCAGTGTGAGGAGAAACCAATTTGAGTTGCGCCCCAGAAACTTTTGAATGAAAAACACAGGTACGCAAATCATTTGATGTTTCAACTCCAATTGAAACCAAAACATTATCATATGATTCCAATAAATGAAATGACATCCTGAATGACAATGGTAAACCAACTTGTGGACAAGATATGATATTTCCATCATCATCCAAATACTCTATATTTTTAAAAATGACCCCCAACTCTTTATTGTACGCTAAATACTCTTGAAGAGATTCATTAGAAGGTGACATCCGTAAATAATTGTTAATTGCCTTTTGTGTCTCCCCAATATATTCCACATGCCCTTGTGTTAGCAATATTGAAGAAGTACATAAATTCTTTACTGCCGCCATATTATGGCTGACAAACAAAACTGTCCTGCCTTCTTTTCCCACATCTTCCATTTTACCCAAACATTTTTTCTGAAACTGCGCATCTCCGACAGCAAGTACTTCATCAACCACAAGTATTTCAGGTTCAAGGTGGGCGGCAACGGCAAATGCCAGCCTGACGTACATTCCCGAAGAATATCTCTTTACAGGAGTATCAAGAAACTTCTCTACTTCAGCAAACGCAACTATTTCGTCAAACTTCCTCTTAATCTCACTCTTGCTCATTCCGAGAATTGCACCATTCAAATAGATGTTTTCTCTTCCCGTGAGTTCCGGATGAAATCCGGTTCCAACTTCAAGCAGACTGGCTACCCTGCCTTTTAATCTTACATATCCTGTAGTTGGTTCTGTAATGCGGCTTAAAATTTTTAACAAGGTAGATTTTCCTGCACCATTTCTTCCGATTATGCCCACACGGTCTCCCTGATTAATTTTAAACGCAACATTTTTAAGAGCCCAAAAATCTTCTCTGTCAAAATCCTCACTATTTGTCGCGGCAAAAGGATGTATAATGCGCTTTCCCCATCGCTTTGCCTTCTCAGCCATCACGTCTCTTAATGCTGTATAACGTTCCTGTTTTTGGTGCTTTAAGATGTACTTTTTCCCTAAATTTTCAACTTCAATTATTGTACTCACAAAAACACCTTACCTTAGCAGTCATGTTGTTTAACAACTTATGGTATTGCAGCAATTATACTTTGCTATTACTAGATTACATCGGCAAATAACCGTTCTGTCCTTCTGAAATACCTTAACCCGAATACAAATATCAACCCCGTTAAGCCAATTGATAAAAGAAAGCCTGGCCAGTAGAAGTCCACATTACTCCCCAATATGGCCCACCGAAAACCGTCAATAACACCCACCATGGGGTTAATAGAATATAGCAATCTCCAATGGTCAGGTACTATACTGCTGCTAAAACCAACAGGAGAAATATATAGTCCGAACTGAACAATAAATGGTACTATATAACGAAAATCCCGATACTTGACATTTAGTGCCGCCAGCCATAGGCCAAAACCCAGTGAAGCTGCTAGGGCCAGAAGTAAAAAGATCGGCAGAGTCAATATCCGAATATCAGGAATAAATTTATACCATATCATTAAGACTGCAAGTATGACGAACGAAATCACAAAATCAACCATACTAACTATGACAGTGCTTGCAGGTACAATTAATCTGGGAAAATAAACCTTGGAAAGCATATTGGCATTTACAATCAGTGAATTACTGCTTTCACTGAGCGAATTGGCAAAAAACTGCCAGGGCAGCATAGCAGCATAAACGAGGATTGGATATGGCGCCCCTTCAGAAGGCATCTTTGCAAGTTTCCCAAAAACCACAGTAAATACAATCATAGTTAAAAGCGGCCTGATTACACTCCAAGCAACGCCAATTACGGTTTGCTTATACCGAACCAGAATATCACGCCAGGCAAGGAAATAAAACAGTTCCCTGTAACGCCACAGGTCACGCCAATACTGCTCAAAACCGCGGCCTGGCTCAATTGTTATTTCGTATTTGGAAACTTCCCTACTCATAAATTAATGCCCCTTAAACTAATTCTATTAAATTTATAGATGAACCAAAATGGTTACTGCCCAACCCCTTCATAAAACAACCCGTGACTTTCTACTTCACTTCTCTTGTAAATATTTCTAAAATCAAAAAAAGCAGAGCCAGTCATCAAGGAACGGATTTGATCCAAATGCAGATTGCGGAATTGGTTCCATTCAGTCAAAATTACCATTGCCTCAGCTCCGGAAAGAGCATCATATTCATCTTTACAATAAAGTATTTTGTCCCCCCAAAGCGCCTTGGCATTATCCATCGCTTGTGGGTCATAAACAGCAACCTGAGCACCTTCATTTAATAATTCATTAATAATTACAATAGCTGAAGATTCTCTGATATCATCTGTTTCTGATTTAAAAGCCAAACCAAGGACAGCTAATCTTTTGCCTGATAGATTACCCAGCCTTTTTTTTATCTTATCCACCATATATAATTTCTGTTGATAATTAGTTTTGATTGTTGTTTCCACCAACGACAAAGGCATTCCAATATCCCTGGCATAGGCTGCCAGTGCATTTGTATCTTTAGGGAAACAGGATCCACCAAAACCAGGCCCCGGGTGTAAAAATTTTCTGCCGATCCTGCCGTCCATCCCCAGTGCTTTGGCAGTTGCCTGAACATCAGCCCCAATAACATCACATAACCGGGATATTTCATTGATGAAAGCTACCTTCATAGCCAGAAAACAGTTTGAAGTATACTTGATTAATTCTGCAGTCCTGTAGTCAGTAAAAACGAAAGGCACCTCGTTAAGATAGAGTGGCCGATAAATTCTCCGCATAGCTTCCACAGGACGGGGGCTATCTGTACCAATAACCACTCTGTCAGGGTGTAAGAAATCGTACATTGCCTTTCCTTCCCGCAAAAACTCAGGGTTAGAAACAACATCAAATTCATGAGCGCCTGTATCAACCGAGCTAATTATTTCCTTGATTTTTTCATTAGTTCCTATCGGCACAGTGCTTTTTGTTACAATTATTTTATACCCTTTAATATTCCTGGCAATAGTTTCCACCGCATTCAACAGTGAAGTTAAATCAGCCCTTCCGTCATCTCCCTGGGGGGTACCAACTGCGATAAATATTATATCCGCCCATTTTATACCTTCATCAATGTCCGTAGAAAAATTTAGCCTGTTATGTTTTACATTTTCCTTTAATACCGAATCCATCCCAGGCTCGTAAATCGGCATAATACCTTTTTTAAGTTTGTCAATTTTGTCCTTTTCAATATCCAGACATAAAACGTTTGAACCAAAGTTCGCTAACCCAATGCCTGTGGTTAAACCCACATATCCCGTACCAATAACTGATATTTTATACACTGTAATTTTTCTCCTCCCGATATGCTTATCATATATGTACTCAACCGAATGTTTTTAACATTAAAAATCCTGGCCGTCTCTTCAAGATCAGCCAGGTCAGCCTTTACAAAACAAAAATCGGGTAATTCCTGAAGCCGGTTCAGCCTGGCTTTCTTCAGATTAACATCATAATAGTTATTTAAATTGTCCAGCCCGGTAACTCTGTAACCCTGGTTGAGCAGTCTTGAGGTAAAATGATACCCAATAAACTCTGCCGCTCCAGTAACCAGTACATTTTTCAACTCATTTTCCCCCAGCGGATTAAGAAATCTTTTCTTCCCAGATAACCAGGGCCTTTTCTGACTGCAGTTTGTCTTTAAGCCTCAGGTACTCTCCCCTGTTCAGAACCAAGACCCTGATCTTGCGTTTTATTATATTTTCCGCCTTCTCAACAATGTGCTGAATATAAGCCTTGTCTATTTCCCCCACCAAAACCAGGTCAATTATCCCGGAATCCATTCCCTGGGCATAATCACCCGTTATGAAGGCCAGCTCCACCTTACCCATATCATTTAAGATAGCCTGTACCTTGTCAATGCCAAGATATTTTTTGACTACACTGTGGAGGTCCGGGAAAAGGGAGTGCTGCTGATTGGCACGGTACAGCCTGGTCCTCCCGCTGGTGGTACTTTCCAGCAGACCGGCTTCAGTCAGGCGGTTCAGCTCCACCCTGATAGCATTAGTGGATTCCCCCAGTTCCTCTGCCAGACCCCTCAGATAGGCCTGGTTTTCGGGGTTAAGGAAAAACTTCAGCAACAGCTTTATTCTGGTCTTTGAGGTTATCAATGATTCTAACAAATAATTCGCACCACACAAATAAGAGTAAAATAAACATCTTCTTCTGAGTAATTATTTTACTCTTTTTTGGCAGCCAAGTCAACCATTTCATGGAAATACCTGATCCTATAACCCCGACTACTTATAATCCCCAACTACTCGTAATACCTGTTCACCTTAAAACCTTCATTCTGGCAGAACAGATCCCTTTTGGCTTCTTCTAGATCGGCAGCCACCATCATTTTAACTAATTCCCGGAAGCTTGTCCGGGGCTGCCAGCCCAGCTTTTCCCTGGCTTTTGCGGGGTCACCCAGCAGTATCTCCACCTCTGTAGGCCTGAAATACCTCGGGTCAACCTCCACCAGCACCCGGCCGGTTGACTTATCTATGCCTTTTTCAGTGGTACCCTCACCCTGCCAGTCAATTCCTATCCCCACTTCGGCAAAGGCCAGTTCGACAAACTCCCTTACAGAATGGGCTTCACCGGTGGCAATAACAAAATCATCCGGCTTATCCTGCTGCAGCATCAGCCACATGGCCTCTACATAGTCCCCCGCAAAGCCCCAGTCCCTTTTGGCATTCAGGTTGCCCAGGTAGATTCTGTCCTGCAGGTCCAGCTTAATCCGGGCTATGGCTCTGGTTATCTTCCTGGTTACAAAAGTCTCCCCCCGCAAGGGTGACTCATGGTTAAAAAGGATCCCGTTACAGGCAAACAGGTTATAAGCCTCACGATAGTTTACCGTAATCCAGTAGGAATATAATTTCGCTGCCGCATACGGACTGCGCGGATAAAAGGGGGTCTTTTCCGTCTGCGGAATTTCCTGCACCTTACCATAAAGCTCACTGGTGGAAGCCTGGTAGAAGCGGGCCTTATCTGCCAGTCCCAGGATCCGGATCGCTTCCAGAACCCTCAGGGTCCCCAGGGCATCTGCATTTGCCGTATATTCAGGGGTCTCAAAGGACACCTGTACATGGCTCTGGGCTGCCAGGTTATATATTTCATCAGGCTGCACTTCCTGGACTATTCTGATCAGATTAGTAGCATCAGTCAGGTCACCGTAGTGAAGAAAGAAATTGACATTTTCCTCGTGCAGGTCCTGATAGAGATGGTCTATCCTGTCTGTATTGAAAAGGGATGACCTTCTCTTGACACCGTGGACCTGGTAACCCTTATTTAAAAGGAATTCTGCCAGGTAGGCGCCGTCCTGCCCGGTGATCCCGGTAATTAAAGCCTTTTTCAACATGCTCATCTCCTAAACAACGCAATTACTGTTCCAGTTAAAATTACTGATCTAGTTGGTCTTTATTCGGGAAAACACCCCAGAATTCCTTCTTTTTCGCCAACTGCATATTTCCTAATTATTCCTTTAGCGCCTGTTTCGATTATTCCTCTGTCGCCTGTATCGGTTCTTATCTTTGTCTCTGCAAAATGCCCCCGGACCTTCCGGCCGGGGGCTGTCGTTAATACCACTATATTCCTTTCACCATCTCTTGCGCCTGTTTTATGGCTTCAGTAATATTGTTATCCACACTTGGAATCGCCCCGTGCCTCCAAACCTTGCGCTCCTCCGGACCCAATTTGGCTACCTGCCTGTCAATCATTTCCGGCAACTTCAGGACCTTTTCCAGGACTGTCCGGGCATTATTCGGCTGCCCCATCTGGATCAGATAATTCCCGGCTGACAAGTAAATCCTGGCCAGGTTGTTATACCCCTCCTGCCGCCACGGCACTGCCTGTACAGCTTGTTCAGCAGCCGCCGCAGCTTCCATGGGCATCTGGGCCCCCAGGTAAGTCTCTGCCAGCACCCATAACGGCTGGGGAGCCTTTTCATTCAGTTCTGCCGCTTTTTTGGCATTCTCCACCGCCGTTCTGGTCAGCATAATATTTCTCTGCTGATAGGCCTGGTAATTGTACATCTGGGCCAGGTACATGGGGTAATTATAGTTAAGGGGATCAAACTTTTTCGCCTTTTCAAACAGCTCAACAGCCCGCTGGACATTTCCCGAATTATAGGCTTCACCTGCCTGTCTTTCCGTGTAGGCAGCAATGGACAGGCTGCCGGATATCACCAGGAAAATACCTGCCATTATAATTCCAGCGGCCGTTCTGACTGTTGGCCCGGCAATTGTCTTTTCATTTAGCGCATCCCCTGTTCCCATGCGCTCAATTCCCCTTGTCAGGCCGATCAGGGCCCACATCAGGATGGCCACAGCACCCAGGGAGAGGGAGAAATCAATGGCGCTGTGCATGGATACCGTCAAAGCTGCTATCCCCGAAACCCATGCAGCGGCACGGTACTCCGGTGACTCCACCTTTCGCATTACCCTCGATAATGTTATTCCGAGACCAATCCATATCAGCACATAAAAGAGAAATCCCAAGGTACCTGTCTCCACCCATACCTGCAGGGGATGGCTGTGTACTTCGGTAGTGTAATACAACAGGGACTGGTAACCGGTATATGCCGAATTCCAGCCACCGCCCCCGACACCAAGGACCGGATAGTCTTTGACAACTTCAAAGGCATCACGGTAAAAATAGAATCGTTCCACTACGCTCAGGTCTGACAGGCTGATATTGGACAGCCTGTTGGCAATGGAAGCAGGCATCACTTTCTGTCCCATAAAGAGTATCAGCCCTACCGAGACCGCGGTTATCCCTATACCCACTGCCGCAATCAATTTCCTGCGTGTGGCAGCGGAAAAGTTTAAAAATTTCTCTATAATAAACTGGCAGCTGCAGCCGATAATGAATCCGGCCAGCAGCCATAACCAGTAATAAGCCTCACTGTGGGTTTCAAAACTCAGGACCTGCTTGGCAGTGAGCACAAATGGAATCAGCACAGCCAGGAACCCAAGAAATGTCCGGAAACGGTATTCTTTGGGCAGACCGATTATCAGCAGCGCCAGGCCAATGGGAGCCACCAGCATGGCCCCTCTTGAACCGGCGCCATAGGCAGTAGCAATTATGAGGTAATTCAGGCCTCCGGTCAGGACACGCAGCCACACCTTATCAAATGAGGCCGCCAGGTAAAACCCGACTATCCCGCAGCCGATAAGGAAAATAGCAGCAGCATTATGATACTGGAGTGTGGAAAGGATCAGGCCCTTGTCATAGGCCCCGCTAAACCAAAAAGTCCCATAGGCTGTGCCCAGTCCGGCCAGAGCCACCCCGACCCCGGCAGCAAAAAGCGCCGCCAGGGCGGTTTTGACTTCCCTCATATTGGTCACCGAACGTGACAGGAGCCAGTAAATAACTAAGAAATTAAATACCCTCAGGGCGCCTTCCAGGGCAGCCCTCTGGTTAAAGGCAACAAAGTTGGAAATTATGTATGCTGCCACAAGTCCGATAAAGGCGTAATCCATCAGGTTCTTCGGCAGCCTGATATAATCACGGCGTAATATTATATACACCCCAAGTACCAGAGCAGTATATATATGGGCCAGGTCTGCCTCGTAATCGAAAAAAAGTCCCCTGAAAAACGGGGGCAGCAGTAACAATGGCAGGACCAGATAGAATATTATCTTCAGATTTTCATCAGTCACTAATCTCTTCTTTTTTTCATCAGCAACGGGTTTTTTCTTTGCAGCCATGCTTGCCCTCCTGAACAAATATGTTTTGGTATTATTGTGTTTATTTATATGGTTCGACCAATTCCGGTAAAATCCTCCCTCTCTGTAGACCGGGTTTTCCAGTCAATGAGTTACCCGAACTGCAAAAGGGGCTGAAATAGAAAAAAGGCCTCATATGAGACCTTTTAACTGACACAGGGAAATTTTTCTATAATATTTTCTCTGCCTTAAGCAGCATGGTCACAGCTTCCGCCCTGCTGGCGCGGCGTCCCGGACCAAAAGTGTTATTGGGATACCCGCTGATAATGTCCTTCTCCACAGCAATGACAATAGCCCCCCGGGCCCATTTCTGCACCTGGGCAGCATCGCGGAAACCAAGCCGGTCATTCCGGGCATCTTCCGCCTCATCCTCAAGCCCGGCGGCCCGGATCAGAATAGCAGCCATTTCCTCCCTGGTAATTTGCCGGTTCGGTCTGAAGGTTTCGTCAGAATACCCGTCAATCAGCCCCTTATCCACAGCCCTGGCAATATAACCTTCTGCCCAGTCAGGAATGATTTTCCGGTCTTTAAATGGCAGGTATGGATTACTGGCCGGTTTATATCCCAGGGCAAGAACCACCATTTTGCAGAATTCCGACCTGGTAACAGTCCGGTCCGGCCTGAAGGTTCTATCATTATACCCATTGATGAGCCCTGTTTCCAGGCCCTTCTGAATATTGAACTCAGCCCAGTGTCCTGATATATCTTTAACACTGTAATCAGGAGAACAGCGAATAGTATACTCCCTGGACCAGCTGCTCCTGTTGCCGACAGCATCCGTTGCCCGCAGCCGGATGGTATTGGTCCCCTTTTTGAGCATTACTTCAAGGCTAAAAGAACCTCTCCCATTGGCAGTTGTCTCATATTCGTCCCCGTTTAGTTCTATTTCCACTTGGGAGTATTCTTCGGCCTTTCCTGTCAGGTTAACAATTCTTTTGTCT
This sequence comes from Thermincola carboxydiphila, assembly GCA_016841325.1. Taxonomy (GTDB): domain Bacteria; phylum Bacillota; class Thermincolia; order Thermincolales; family UBA2595; genus Phosphitispora. Next base: position 98,147 of record JAENZJ010000001.1, on the reverse strand, counting down.
GAGGACGAGGAATTTTTCAGGGTTGGTCTGTCCGGGTCCGTTGTATCGGCAAGCAGCGCAAAAACAGTCAGGTGGTCAGTCCTGGCAGTAGCCTTTTTGGAAGCAGACGATACCGTAGTCTCCAGGGGAGCCCAGACATCATTGTCCTCATCCCGGTAATAAATGCAGAGCTTACTGCTCTTGGTACTCCCTAACTGTGAGGAGGTATAATACATGGTAATTTTTATTTCATCCCGGAAACCGGTTATTTTGGACCCGCCGGCCCTTGCCGTAACCTCCACCGGCTGCCCCATTTTCTTATAGCCGGAAGTGGAATAGTCACTGTAAGTCCCTGTTTCCAGCCTGAAGGTGGTATCTTTGGTAATCGCCTCTGAAGGTACGTCAATTCTCATAATATCTTCCAGGACCACATAACCGTCCCTGTCTTCGTCAAGGGTTTTTTCCGCCACTTCGTTGTCCCCGTCTGCACCGGTTCCGTTTACAGTGATCATTCCGGCGCTGTCAGTGATTACAGTTATAATGTTGCTGATATCAGATATGTTTCCGGCAGCATCCTTTGCCCTGATATAGTATTTGTAGGTCTTATTGGTACCCAGACTGCTATCATAATATGGTGAGGAATCAGGTCCGGCAATGCGGTAAAAACCGCCGCTCCCCACCGCCCGGTACAGGTCATACCCGGTAACCCCCACATTATCTGTTGCCCCGGACCAGGTGATTTTAACCTTCCCGGCACTGACAGCAGATGCCGATATCCTGGGCGCAGCCGGTTTCTGGGTGTCATTAGTTATGGCCAGGGTATCAACAATGAGGGTATTGGTGGGGTTGGCTGAAGTGTTCCCGGCTCCGTCAATCGCATAGACATAAAAGAAATATGAGGTCTTGGGAAGAAGATTTTGTGCCGTATACTGAGTGGCGCTGGTTGTCGCCAAGACCTTGTATTCAGTCTCATTCTGCTTTTTATAATAGATTTTGTATTTAACTATATTACTGTCATCACGCGACCCGGTCCAGATGAGTGGTATGGAAGCTGCTGTCTGAGAACCGTTAAGCCTCAGGTTTGCCGGGTCTGTCGGCAGCCCGGCATCCAGAAGGACTTTTACTGTGGTCCGGTTTGACTCTTCCTGGTCCTTTAGTGCGGTCACCGCAAAATAATATGTCCGGTAACGCACCAGGTTTGCAACAGTATAGGAGGTTACTGTTCCGGCAACTTCGCCCGCCTCGTAGAACGCCGTCCCGTTCTCACTTTTGTAAATCTTATAACCCGTTGCCCCGCTGACACCACTCCAACTTAGCCGGACAGATGTATCACCGGTTACATCAGCGCTGACATTCGCCGGTGCGGCTATGGCCGCCAAGGCCGCTGCCGGGAAAAGCAGCCCGACAGACATTAAAAACAGCAGCAGTAACGTGCCGGAAAAAAGCTTCCGGGGTAACCCTTTTTTCGATAAATTTGTAAACAAGCAGACCGCCTCCACTTATAACACATATGCTGACCCTTGCACAGTGTATGTATAATCTGCCCCAACATTCATTATTACTGTTATTTCCCTCCCTGCCATTATATTACTAATAAAATTATATCCACGTGAATTACAGGAAAGCAAACAAAAAGAATGGGGGAACTTGTTACGTTTTGGGGGATTTTGGCAGCAAAAAGCGCCTGCCTTTTAAGCAAGCGCGATTGGTTACCTGTCCGCCAGTTTCTCCCACCAGTCCCTGTTATAGAGATACCACTTTATTGTCATTTCTATGCCGTCCTCAAAAGAGGTTGCCGGCCGCCACCCCAGCTCACTCTGGATCTTGCCCGAATCTATGGCATACCTGCGGTCATGGCCCAGCCTGTCTTTGACATACTCTATCATTGTCTCAGGTTTGCCAAGCCCCTGTAAGATGAGTTTTGTTATCTCTATATTGGTCTTTTCATTGTTACCGCCAATATTATATACCTCTCCAATCCTGCCCTTTTGCAGGACCATATCAATGGCAGCACAGTGGTCCTCAACATACAGCCAGTCCCGGACATTTAACCCGTCACCGTATACGGGCACGTTTTGACCGTTCAGCAGCCTCTTGATAAAGAACGGGATCAGTTTCTCGGGAAACTGATATGGGCCATAATTATTGGAACAGCGGGTAATCAGCACGGGCAGTCCGTAAGTTTCATGGTAAGCCCTGACCAGCATGTCAGCACCTGCCTTGCTGGCAGAATACGGGCTGTTTGGCGCCAAGGGGGTTTCTTCAGTAAAATATCCGGTTGGCCCCAGGGATCCATAAACCTCATCTGTGGATACCTGGAGATACCGCTCCACACCGTGCTTTCTAGCAGCATCAAGCAGAACCTGGGTCCCCATCACATTTGTTTTAATGAAGATCAGCGGATCCTCGATACTGCGGTCCACATGGGATTCAGCCGCAAAATTGACAATATAATCAACACCCGGTACAACCCTGTTGACAATCCCGGAGTCGGCAATATCACCTTTGACAAAGGTGTAATTGGGGTTGTCAGCAATATCTTTCAGGTTCTCCGGATTGCCTGCATAAGTAAGCAGGTCAAGATTAATGATTTTCACCTCTGGATATTTGTTAAACATATACAGAATAAAATTTGACCCGATAAAGCCTGCTCCTCCTGTGACCAGAAGTATTTTGCCGTTCATGTTACCCGTCCTTTCTGGCCCAGTCATAAGGAATGTCATTATCGTGGGGATGCACGCGGAATTCATCCGGTTCACTGTAATTGTACGGTTCAGTGGGGAAATTGACCACTATTGCTTCCTCATCACTGATGCATTTGAAACCGTGGTATACATAAGTCGGAATCTGCAGCAGAATTGGGTTGTGTACACCCATAAAGAACTCATTAACTTCACCTTTGGTGGGCGAATCCTCCCTGCTGTCATAAAGGACAACCTTCATCATCCCTCTGACAACAACGAAGTTGTCCAACTGCTTCTTGTGATAATGCCACCCCTTGACAACACCGGGATAGGCAGTAGTCATATACGCCTGACCAAAGTTGATAAACAGGTCATCATCACAGCGCAACATTTCCATAAGACGCCCGCGCTCATCGGGGATGACCCTGAGGTTTTTAATTTTAACTCCATTTATAAGGTTCAATGCTCTCACTCCTTTAAACATTTCAATTCTTTCTTGCTATCCGGCTATTTGTTCACCGTTATCCAGCCTGACCCCATTGGCAAGTTCATTAGCCTTAAGCAATGACTCAAAAGTACCGGCATCAGTCCACCAGCCGTTTAGAATCCCATATGTAAGTGTGCCTTCAGCAATATATGCATTATTTACGTCAGTAATTTCCAGTTCACCGCGCCCGGAAGGCTTTAGGGTCCTAATGATGTCAAAAACCCTAGAATCATACATATATATTCCGGTCACACAGTAATTGCTTTTAGGCGCCTGCGGCTTTTCCTCAATTGAGAGAATATTGGCGCCCTGGAGCTCAGCTACCCCATACCGCTGGGGGTCTTCTACCTGCTTCAGCAGTATCTTGGCCCCTTTCCCCTGGGCTATAAAATCATTGACACAATCTGTTATTTCATCAGCAAAAATATTGTCTCCCAGGATGACAGTACATAAATCATCCCCGACAAACTGTTCCGCCAGCCCCAGGGCCTGGGCAATCCCCCCTGGCTGGTCCTGAACACGGTAGGTAAACTCCATGCCAAAGTCGTACCCGCTGCCCAGCAGGTTGACCACGTCCCCCATGTGGTCTTTGCCGGTGACAATAAGGATCTTGCTGATACCGGCATTTCTTAGTTTGAAAATCGGATGATAAATCATTGGATACTGACCGACCGGAAGCAGATGTTTATTAGTCACTTTTGTAAGCGGAAAAAGCCTTGAGCCTGTCCCACCCGCAAGTACTATACCTTTCATATTTAGTCCTCCTTGGTGAGTGATTTGAGGTAATCAGCCAAAGCCTCTTTGTAGTGGCGCAGAGGGGTCCCCCCTATTGTGTGCCATTTGCTGTTATCTAGAACCGAATATCGGGGCCTTGGCGCAGGCCTGTTTATTTCCTCTGTGGTGATGGGATTAACCCTTACCCCACTGATGCCGGCCTGCCTTAATATTTCAAGGGTAAACTCATACCAGGTGCAAGTCCCGCTGTTAGTAATGTGGTAGGTCCCGTATGCAGGCTTGATGAGAATTAATTGGGCAATCGCCTCAGCTAAATCAACGGTATACGTAGGAGAGCCTGTCTGGTCATTGACTACGCCAAGTTCGTCCTGTTCACGCGCTAAACATAGCATGGTAGAAACGAAATTCCTGCCGTGTAGCCCGTAAAGCCAGGAAGTACGGATTATGTAATGCCTGCTGCATAGTTCCCGGATATGCTTTTCGCCTGACAATTTCGATTTACCGTATACACTTTGCGGATTGGGTATGTCTGACACATTATAGGGAATTGGGCTTATCCCGTCAAAGACATAGTCTGTGCTGATATGGACAAGAGGAATGTTGAGTTCGTTAGCTATAACAGCTAAATTGCGGGGGCCGGTAGCATTAGCGGCAAAAGCCTGGTTTTCGTTTGTTTCACAACCATCGACATCGGTGTAAGCGGCTGCGTTAATAATGACATCTGGCCGACATGTAGAAATAGCTGCTTTCACTGACGACAGATTGGTGATGTCCAATTCGGGCAGGTCAAAACCTGTAAGTGGATGTTGTTTTGATAAGACGGCTGTCAGGGCGTGACCGAACATGCCATTGGAGCCCGTGATTAGGATGTGCATGGTTACCTCCCCTGTCCACCGTTTTTTAGTAACAATCAATTATAATTGATTGTTTTATCTATTGTGGCTGCCACCGAATCAAATGTTTGCTTCAAAGTATAATTATCCAGTTCCAGCTTCCTAACACGATACAAAGTTTCTTCATTCAACTTACGATTTGCAGAAATTAAATCCGCCAAAAGTCCGAAAACCCATATCTGAAACCCCATAACAATTAATATAGTAGTTAAAATTAATGATTGAATATGCCCTCCCCCTGAACCTGTAAACATGAAATATAAGTATCTTAGGCCTAGTAAAAAACCCAGGCCGAATATTATAGCTCCTAACCTCATAAATACCTTTAAGGGTCTATACATAGTATAAATGCGAACAATAGTAACAATCGACCTGCTAATATAGTCCCTGATACTCTTAAAAAGCCTGGACTCACGAAGTTTTTCGTTAGTACCGATAGGCACATGGGAAACAGTGATGTTTTTCTGTCCGGCTTGAATGATAGTTTCAAGTGTGTATGTAAATTCCGACAGAACATTGATTTTTAAAGCCGCTTCCCTGCTATAAGCTCGAAAACCACTTGTTGTGTCAGGAACATCTGTGGCCGAAGCCAGTCTAACAACCCAACTACCAAACTTTTGTAAAAACTTTTTTGTATCCGAAAAATGATCAATTGTATCTATTTGCCGGTTTCCAATAATCATTTCGGCTTTTTGTTCAAGGATTGGCTGTATAAGCTTTGGAATATCCTGTCCTTTATATTGGTTATCCCCATCGGTATTTACAATTATATCAGCGCCCAATCTAAGACAGGCATCTATACCTGCTTTAAAACCATTAGCAAGTCCTTTTGTCTGTGGTATTTTTACTATATGATTTACACCACACTCTTTAGCAACTTCGACTGTTCGGTCCGTGGAACCGTCATCAATGATTAGAATTTCTACTTCATCTATACCAGGAATGCTGCGAGGAATATCACCAACGGTGATGGGCAAGGTTTTTTCTTCATTCAAACATGGAATTTGAATTATTAATTTCAATTACATTTCCTCCTCATCAGAACTATGCAAGTATTTTTTTGTATAAATAGTAACTAACAAAGCAATTAAAGCAAACCCAGCCGTACACAAAAAAATGAATAAATTAATAACAACACCTGTGGCTATTGCATCATTACGATTTACACCAAGCAAAGTAAATCCTACTGCCCATCCTGCCTCCATAGTCCCGAACCCACCAACCCCGCTAACCGGTAATAAATTAGAAAAATTTGCGAACACTGAGCCAATAACGATTCCGCTAAATGGTAAGTAAAAACCTAGTTGGCTCATGAGTATAAAAAATGTTCCATAAAGACTGAGCCACATTAAAAAAGATAATACTGCCAATTTTAGCATAACCATTGAATTACTCGTTTTTGTAAACCAGTCAATTAAAAATTGAATTCTATTACTGTAACTTTGCAGTCTTTCTGAACTTATACCAAATCGGTCAGGGATCAGGATTCTATGGAATATTACTTCTATAATTTTAAACATATAAGGTAAGTTGTATAAAATGACAACAATCACTAACAACAAACTGGCTATTAATGCCGGATGAAAAAGTGGCATTACTTCACGGGAAAAAAGGAGAGCTATTAACAATAAAAGAAAGGCTGAAAAAACATCATATATACGTGTTATCAATAGGGTAGATAAGCTTTCAGTATAAGTAGAATAATTAGATTTTTTCATTAGAAAAGCATATGATATCTCTCCTGTTCTAAAAGGCAGCACTTTATTATAAAACCCATATAAAAATACAATCCGTAGCATCTGGACTATACTTGCCGGCTTGCCGGATAAAAGACGGAACCTTTCTGCACGGAAGTAATTGCTTACAAAATATAATGCTGTAGCGCTAACAACTGACTTCCATGACAGTTTTACAGACATGCTAATCAAATGTTTAAAATTGATAAACTGAAAAAAAAACCAAAATATAAAAACTGTTAATATAACAGGCACTATCTTTTTAAATTTCAAAAATAATCAATCCTTTTGTAAAACAATTATTTCAGAAATACCTATTGGAAATGGATTAATTTGGTCTATTTTTTCCAAAAAAGGAACTAGTCTATTATAAAAACCAATTCTTTGTTTACCCAGAGTCTCAGAATAAGTTTTATTTTTTCTCAACAGCTTACCATTGATATACCAAGGAATTATTCCAAAAATATTAAAATAAAAATTATCTAAAATTTTTAAATGGAGCTCCTTTGCAAATTTTCTTAAAACTCCTGAATTATATCTTCTATAGTGACCCGATGCTATATCCATCGTGCCGTATAAGAACTGAAAAGCAGGAACAAGTAATATTATTCTGCCACAGGGCTGTAAAATATTTTTCATGATTTCTAAAGCCTTATAATCCTCCTCTATATGTTCCAGAACATTAATACATGTAATTGTATCAAATAAATAATCTTCCAGGCATAAGTCTGTTTGGACAAAATCACCTAATATAAACCCAACATTTTTGTGATTTTTAAATCTGTTTTTCATATAATCAATGTTTTCCGGAAACAGGTCTGTGCATAAAATGTACTCGGAATGCGGTAGAAACAACTCAACGAGATTCCCTGTTCCAGAGCCAACATCCATAATCTTTTTCCCAAGATATTTTTTGGTTTTATTATATATCCACTGATTATAGTTGTTAAAACTATTTCTTATTGTTAAGGCTTTCAATAGACTGGGTTGCGTATTAATTACGTTCATCGTATAACCTCTTTTCAAAAAACTCGTTCCCCAGTAAAATGGAATAACTAGATAAAATGGCTTTAATATTTCAATCTTCTTTTATAGATATCCAATCAACCGCCAAGCCCAAATTACGGTTATCTTGACTAATATTTAACTCTTTTGGATTAAATGGTTTATTGAATATAGAAAGCTCAAAGTATTCATCCGGCAGTTCATTAGTAATAGCTTTACTTATTTTTACAGTATAAATATGAGTTCCTTTAATGGCTTTAAAACGGCTAATTTGTTTTCCATTTACAAATATTTCTATATCAGAAGACACTAGGTCCGGCCTACTACTCGCTTTGAATTGAACTTTATAATCCAGATTATCTCCTCTTAGTGGAAGGAGTATTTTTGCACTTCCATTCGTCCATCTAAAGCTAAATTGACTATTATGTTCTGGATCATAAAATCCTTCGAAATGAGCATTTTCATCATTTTCACCAAAATTAATGTATTCACTTAAATTTCTCGTAACGAGAGTGTTAGCTAAATCATATAACTTATAATCTTTTTCAGTTCTAACAATTCTATATGGCAGAAGTTTTGTAGTAATAAAAAATCCACTATTTAAACCTTCAATTTTTTTAAAATTAGTTACATGGACCGAATTTCTTTCTGCCCAGAATAACGCTCCAAAATATTGGGTAGGGTGATAACTTTCCTCATCAATATATATTTTTTTATCATATATTTCATTTTCATAAAACCATGAAGCAACAATAAATTCTCTCGCATTAGAAGAACTTTTGATTACTTTGGACAACGGGGCAATGTTAAATAAAAACAATGTAATCAAAATTGGAACAACTTTATATCTCAATTTCAGGTTTGAAAGTAGAGCAATAATGGATAATATGCAAGCGAATACCGTTATTAATAAAAATTGCAAATTAACTTGAGTAAACCATAAACTAAACATGTTCGGAAATTTATAATGGCTTCTAGGGAACGTAAAAATGATAATGAATAAAATAGGAATACAACTTAATATTAGGAATACTTTTGACCTAAGACTCAATTTTTCTAGACCAATGAACCCAAAAATAAACAGTACTGGCACAAGCGGTTCAATATATCTTCCAAAAGCAAAATAAGATAAATGTTCGCTGTGACTAGGGTTTGAAGCTGCTGTATACATATGGGCAACTGTTAGTATTATTGAAAAAACAACACTTAATACAAAATAGATCATCAAACCTTTTTCATTGCTATTGGCATTCTTTTTGAACACTAGGATAATAAAATATAATGTGGCAACAAATAAAATTCCAAGGCTTGAGATAAATAAATAATTAATTTCATTAAGAACTAATTTCATCATAAGTTGAAAATCTTCCGTGCTACTAAACATCTTTAATAAGTTATTAAAATAAATATTGTTATTATATCCTGTAACTTGAGTATCTGCCTGTACAAGTTTGGGTAATAAACCTATTAGCAAGCCTAAAGATAAGTAGACTATATTATAAAACCACTTTTTAATATTTTCTGAACTATGGAACAAATAAGCCAAAACGCTAATCAAAATAGCCGGAAGTAGTATCAAAGCAAACATTCTTGTCAAGATCGATACACCAATTATTATTCCAGTCAAAACCCAATATTTTTTCTTCTCAGTCTCGAAGGAAACATATAATAAATAAATGGATAGTAAAAATAGAAGGTTATATAAGTTCTCACTCATTAAAGTAAATGTAAAAGTAAAAACAGCAGGTAGAAAGGCAACGGTAAATGCAACCGCTACAGCCTTATATTCATCTTTTAGGAATTTTTGAATAAGAAAAAAAGCTACTACACTGCTAAGAGTTGATAATAGCGCATTCATTACCAACATAACATGATAAATAATATTGATATCTTCGAATAAAAATGCTGGTGAAATAATTAAAGAATACGCAAAGGGATACGTTTGAGCAAATTCAGTAGTATAGTGAAAATTAAAATTCTCGAAAATAAGCTGCGCTTGTTTACTATAAACGACTTCGTCAGCAAATATCCACGGTGACTTCATATAAAGAGATAGGCAGATTTTAAACAAAAACACAAAAACTACTGATGCTATAAGTAACTTTTTCGCCTTGCTCATAGATTCACCTCAAAATATTTTGGGAGTTTAATTTTTATAAATGGAAATTCCGGGAGTGTAAATAATTTTATGTAAATGGAAATTCCTAATATAAATTTTCTTGTTAGAATCGGCACCAAAAATTTCTTAAAGTACTGTGAATTAAAAAATCGGGTTAATCGGAAAACTAAGTTATAATAAATCGCCTAATAAATTTGCGAGGCTGTAAATTAGTCTGTCATTATGCTTAATCACCCCTACCTCTGCCATATCCTCAGCAATTTCCTGAATAATTTTATGAGCTGTTATTGTTTCAAGCTCTCCTTGTGTATTTACAACCTTTTCAACAAAGTTGCTGTACCTAAAGGCCGAGTCTTCCAACGAACAGCAATTCTTAACATAAGTCAGAGCCCTTTCTCCAACCTCTTGAATCAAAGATAAGTTTTTAAAAAATTTCGTCAATACCTGTACAAGCTGATCCTCTTCAGTATCATCGACATCAATTTTTTCAACAGTACTCGAAGGCAGTTCGGCAAACGAGCCGACATTCGAAACTATTACAGTTTTTCCCATCCCCATAAGTCGAAGCAAACTTCCCGAAGTCTCTCCTTGAATAGGATAACGCAGGTTTATGCATATGTCTGTGGCTTTCATGTACTCTTTAAATGTATCTAAATCCGTATATCCTGTAAATATTACTTTCTTTGAAATGCCCAATTCCTTTGCCATGTCCTTTATGTTATATCCTTTTGCCTGTTCACCCACAAGATAATAAATGAAATTTGAATATTCATTACTCAGCCTCTTTAGTGCCCTTAATACCGTATCAATACGTTTAGCTGGAACGATATGTCCAAATGAAGCCAAAACAATGGTTTTTCTATCTATTCTAAGGGCTTTCCGTGCAATTGCTTTCGCTTCATTAGGATTTTCCAATACATTTGCGCAATGGTGTGGAATGACCCTAATCGGTACGTCTGGCCGAATCTTATTAATTAACCTTTCTACAAACTTGGAATGTACGATAATCCCCCTTGCAGAATTAATTATCCTTTTATTCATAGGATAATCAATTGAAGATGTTTCCCAAAGTGGCGCAATTTCACCCTTTAAAGACTTTTGTGCCTCATTTACACCTTCTGCACCATTATTGTATCTGATTTCTTCTAAATACTCTGCCGTTTTGCCTTTTTGCAGCAGCATCCCTGCCATCAAATGGTGGATTGCATAGTCATGCATAACAACAATACCAGCATACTTTAAAGCATGTAAATAGATGTTCTCATGAAACTCATGGTTATTTCCAATATGATAGATACAAGCTTTGTATTTATTCTTATTGTGTTGATATTCAAACTCCTTAATATTGAAAATTGGAAATTTTTCTTTGATAACTTTATTACTGGGCTTAAAGCCATCTATAAAAAGATGAATATCCAAGTACTTTTTAAAATGGAATAAGAGTTCTTCGCTATAGTCGGAAATACCTGACTTTTGGGGGTTTAAAGGGGAGAAGTAAGCTACTTTCATTTGCACCTCCAATTATCTAATTGTTGAAGTTAATTCATCAATTACTACATCCCAACTAATTGGGGATGCTTTCTTCCAACCATTGTGGCCAAACTCCATACAAATACTTTCATGATCAACCAAATAATCTATCTTATTAGCTATTTCTTTTGGATTACCTTCGGTGACAAAACCATTAACTTCGTCTTCAACAAATTCCAAAACCCCACCGGCATCGCAAGTGGTTATAACCGGTTTCTTAGAAAGAAAAGCCTCCAAAGTTACATAACCATAATCTTCATCAAAAGGAGCATAATATACTGCAAGGCAATTAGCATATAAATTTATCAAATCTTTATCATCCACAAAGCCCAAAAATTTCACCTTATGCTCTAACTTATTTTTGTTAACCATTTTTTCCAGTTTTTCTTTATCAGGACCAATCCCACCAATTAGGCACTTTATATCACTTTTCACGTATTTCATAGCATTAATCAACACATCGACTCTTTTTATTGAATCAAGTCGTCCAATAGAAAGAACATACTTCCCATATTCACCGCAATAGTAATTACCAACATGCTGTGGTGGATGGTAGAGAGCTTGTCCTTGTATACCGTTATATTTTTTCAGTCTATCTGCAGTATTTTGGGCATTGGTGAAAATCTTTTTAGATTCTGAAAGAGTTCTGTTATCAAACCTTATAATCATATCCCTTATTTCAATATCCTCAGGATCATTGGTAAAATCAGAATACTGGGTCCCGTAAAGGTCGTAGATTTGCCGAAACTGATGAATTAACCAGGTTACTTTGTTTTCATGCTTTATCCCATACGATGGAAATTTTGTTGGTATTACTAGATCAATCTTCATACCATTGCTTTCACTCAAATCCAATAACCGCCACGCAAAAGCATGCTTCATTATTTCTACCTTAGGATACCACTTAAATGGAACACGTACGATAGTTGAATTAAAGCCTCTTTTTAAAAGCTCTCTATTTAGTGCTTCAACATGGATTTCCGCACCCCCACTGACAAATGGAACCTGAGCAGTACATATTACTACCCTCTTATTCTTCTTCACTGTTACACCTCTTTCAATCTTGTTTCCAGCCAACCACGGCATAATCCTGACTATCAAATATCAAACTGTTTAATTTTTCAATATTTTTGTTTAGCTTTTCCGTTTCTAATAAATTCTCGTTATCCAATAATAACTCAAGCTTGGACTCTTCTGGGAAAGGAGAAAGAAATATAACATCGAGAGGCTTAAACCCCGAAGTTTCAAAAATAAATTTTAAAGTTTCCGGATGTACCGGTTGATAGTGAGTAATATCCTGGTAAAAGAAGCTGCTAAATATACCTAAAGTTAGGGGATTGGGCGTTTCTGCAATTAGACAAGCCCCAGGTCTTAATTTCTGATAAGCCAATTTAACAATCTCTATCAAGTCTCTTGGTTTCAGATGTTCAACAACCTGCCCCAAAAAGATACCTCCTAAAGAATTACCGGGAAGTTCTTCCAAATAATTTAAGGCCTCTGCTTTAGTGACAGGTAAATTTAAACTTTGGCAAAGTGCCACCATGTCTTCATTTACGTCTATTCCTTGAGCTGATATTTTATGTTCATTTAAAAGTTCAATAAATTCACCTCTACCACACCCGATATCAAGTACATTCTCTTGATTCGAAAAGTATTTTAGATAAATGGTCTGTCTTTTTTTTATGTCTGAACGTTCACCTCTGAATCTGTTTTCAAATAGTAAGTAATCAAAGTCCTGTAACTCATTTACATCTCTGACTTGTTCTGTAATTGGTTTAATACAGTTCAAAGTCTTTTCAAGTTTATTATTCATTTCCACTTTAAACTTATTAATATTTGTTGTCATCTCATTAGTCAAATTCTTCGAGAAGTCTTTCTCCTGTTTTATTTCTATCATATCCCTGTTAATACTCTCTAAATTTTCCTTGATTTCGTTTAATGCCCAAGTTACTGAACTATTAAATCTAATCTGATCTTCAAATAAAGGCTTCGTTAACCATGGATGAAGAATTCTACGAACAACTTTTTTAAAAAAGACAACTACCTTTCCGATAAACTTTCTATTAGAAACTAAAGGCCTATGAAGCTCATAATACCATGTATCATTATACGCTTTAGCGGCCTTTATAAGTTCCGATGTATCATAAACACCTTGTGTTTCAGCGCTACTGCCATTACTATTAAAAGTGTCAGGCAAATTCTTTTTTATTAAATTAGCAATACTTTTAACATTTGGATTAACGTCTTTCATCAAAACACCTCAGCGTTGTTTATTACCCATTTGTGTGGTATCCTAGCTACTCCGACATCTGTTATTCTGGAAGCTACTTCAAAAGTACATCTTCTGACTATGTAATCATAAGCCCAACCCTGATCATCATGTACTGCAACATCAAGATAGTATTTACCTTCTAACAAATTCATAGAATCAGTCTGAAACTTTATAACACCCTCTGGTTGCAAGTTATCTATATTGATTTTGTCAATAAAGGTATTTGTACCATAACACTGCAAACCATCATTCCGAAAAAATCCCACCCCAAAAACGGAATTATCAACCATCCTATGTACTCTGTAATGAATTTCAACCTCCATGGACTCCCCGGTTTCAAAAAAGTATTTTTCTCTTCGTTCCATACCAAACATTTTAACATCTGTTATCATGATTTCCCCTGTACCCCATCGTTCCGGTCCTTTTTTATCATTACCAGCGTCAACGGTTGTTCCATTATGCACGACTACTTCCGGTTCAGAATCGTGTTCGTCTGCCATTCGTTTTTCCTGTTTACTTGATAAATAATCCAAATATAAGTTTACTGCTTCCTTTGTATCACCAAAAAATTGTAATTCACCATTATGTAACCAAGCAGCTTTATTACAAAGTTTTTCAACAATACTGTGGTCGTGGGAAACAAAAACAATAGTTTTTTTCTGGTTTTTGAAGTCTTTAATTCTGTTAAAGCATTTTTTCTGAAAAGCTGCATCCCCTACAGCTAATACCTCGTCTATAAGCAAAATATCGGGATCAACATTGATCGCAGTAGCAAAAGCCAATCTCATATACATACCAGATGAATAACTACGTACCGGATTGTCAATAAAATCCCTCAATTCGGAAAAACTGATTATATCATCAACCCTTCTATCAATTTCCTTTTTGGTAAGACCAAAAATGGACGAATTAAAATAGATATTTTCTCTGCCAGTAAAGTCAGGATGAAATCCAGCACCAAGTTCCAATAAACTAGATACACGGCCTTTAATATTAAGTTCCCCTTCATTGGGATAAATAATTTTAGTTAATAGTTTAAGGAAGGTACTCTTTCCAGACCCATTTTCACCTATTAAACCCACAGTTGCCCCTTTTTCGATTTTCAGGTTAATATTTTTGAGTACCCAAAAATCTTCCCATCGGCCTCTTCCTTTAAACAAGACTGTCTCTTTAAGGGAAGGCCTCTTCTCGTGATATAACCGGTATTTCTTCCAGAGATTTTTTACTTCTATAACAGTCATAAAACCACCATTCTTAATTAAATTTCTTCTGCAAAATTACGTTTTAATCGTCCATATACTACTAATCCGGTAAATAGCAGAATTATCGAAAAAAGCAAATCGTAACCTAAGTAAGTCCATTCAGGGAAAACACCATAATATAAGATATCCTGATAAGCGATCATAATCGGCGCAACAGGGTTCAAATTTATCAGCATTAAATATTTTTCGGGTATCATTCTCAAAGGATAAATTATTGGTGTCAAATAAAACCACGCCATTAAAAATACTGATAGAATATGCTCTAAATCACGAAAATACACGTTCAAACCAGCAATCCACAAAGAAAAACCCATGACCATAACCAGTTGTATAATTATTACTACAGGTAAGACAATTATAGCCTCGGTAGGTTGAATTTTAAAAATTAACATGGCCGGTATTAATATTATAAAACTCAAAATGTAGTTTACCAATCCTGACAAAGTTACTGAAATAGGTAAAATTTCACGTGGGAAATATATCTTCTTTATCAGGTTTGAATTTTGAACTACCACTCCGGCACTAATCAAAATAGAGTTTGAAAAAAACATCCAAGGCAGTAAACCTGCAAATAAAAAGTAAGAATAATTATCCATATCAATCCGCATAATGGTTGAAAACACCAGACTATATACAACCAACATTAAAAAAGGATTCAGAAACGTCCAAAGGAATCCTAATATTGACCCCTTGTATCTTTGTCGCAACTCCTTAACAACCATGTTTTTTAACATTTCTCTATAAGCAATTATTTCTTTTATCGTACCTAACATAGCTTCAACCCTTCGCAAACATTTCCCAAAACAACTAACTCCACAACTCCAGCCGTTTCAAACGATTCTGAATCATTTCCCCCACAACTTTTGGAGAAAAATTCTTATAAATATTCTCTTGACCCTTTTTTGCAGTCCTTTCCCGCCATTCCTTGTCAGAAACAAGCCTCAACATATAGTCAGCTGCCTGCTTAGTATCAGGATCCGCCCAGACCTGATAAGATTTATATGGCCCAAAATCGTTACCAACATTTATTAGCTTATAATCCACTACACAGGAATTCGTACTATTCATAAAATCTGTATTTCCTGACCAATTGGTCCCAATAACCGGTTTACCCAGATACATCGCTTCCGCCATAATAAGACCAAACCCTTCTGATCTATGCAGAGATACAAAGCAATCAACCGCGTTTATCAAGGCATTAACTATTTCACGACTAAAGATTTCGTCAATAAGGTATATGTTCGAATATCCTTTAACTAATTCTTTAACCTTATTTATTTCTTCAGGACAGCTTTTTGGGTTATTTACCTTTAAAACCAAGCCAACAGAAGTGTCATTTTTACTAAAAGCAATTCTAAATGCCTCAATCACCGCCTCAGGATTTTTTCTTGCTTGGGTACTGTGAGTATCATACATTGAAAGAAACAAAAATTGATTGTCAGGCAGCTTAAAAAAGCTTCGATCAATATTTTGGGAGTATTCAACTTGTATAGCATGAGGAATTCTGATAACCGGTACTGGGGATTTTCGTGAAACAGATTCCAAAACAAAGTTAGATGGCACCCATACTTCATGTACCATATTAAAACTACTGCACCATTCATCAGGAAAATCAGGAAGTTCCCAGGCCCAATACCCTATATTGTAATGTCCGTTAAATTTGCCCGGTCCAAGATGGGCATATAAAATCGGAATCTGTTCAGCATTAATAACTATCAAATTAGTATTATATAAAGGTGCTGCAATTTCTTTGCATTTCCATGATAAATCATTCATTCTGGCCGGGTTGCCCGCAGAAACGTTTATTATTCCAAAGGGGATTCCTGTTGTTTTGATTGCTTTTGCTGCGACACGGCATGATTCCCCAATTCCCATCTCAGCCCGGATATAACCAATCAGATTTATTCCTGCCTTTAGATTCTCATTAACATGTTTATCCCCTTTAAAATTACCGGAAGAATAGTTGGTGTCTATTATCCAAGAGTTTAACTTCCTAAATTTAAATTTTAAAAATCCCGGAAGCATTTTACTTAAGAAAGGTCTTAGCGCCATCCCTGTTTTGAAAATAACCCTTAAAACAATGTGCTTTGTCTTATTAAGAACAGATTTTTTCATTGACTTTCCTTACCCCTCTAAAGCACAAAGCTCCAAATTATTTGTAATCAGTAAAGCAAGCCATTGAGTTCATTTTTGACCCTGAAGCAAACTCTTTTCCAAGAACGGGTACGGGCAATTTCTCTCCGCTTCTCCCTAAATTGCTCACAATCCTCATCCAGCGCCTCCCGCAGTTTGTCCGCAAAGTCATCCACGTTATCCGCCAGGTAGACAATCCCCGGCCCGTAATCTGCTGCCAGGCGCTCCAATTCCGGCATCCTCGTCCCAACTATCGGCAGCCCCATGACCAGGTATTCATTTATCTTGGCAGGCCGCATTTCAGCAACGTAAGGAGTAGGTACGTACGGAATCAGTCCGGCACAGCACCCTTCAAGAAAAAATCCTAATTCACGGTATTCCTTAAACGGGGGATGCCAGGCAACATTTCTGCCAACCCCCTCACAGGACAAATCAGATTCATGCAATGATAAAATATGCTTTTGGGACCCTGTTAATTGTTTCGGCCCGGCAAACATAAAAAGGATATCAGGAAATGTCCTTGCCATCACCGTAACTGCATCCCACCATATTTTATCATTGACCCCTCCTATATACACAGCAACTCGCCTTTCATCGTTTACCGTTGTTTTATCTAGTACTGCACCATTTTTTCTATGTTCTTCTACCATATCTATTAACCTGGTGGAAAACCCGTCTTCAAATAATTGAATCTTCTTGTACCCTAAGCTTTCAACATAGTTTTTAATATTCTTCATAACCGGGACCGAGGCACAGAAAATCACATCCGCCTTTTGCAACATTTTCCGGTGGTAAGGCACGATCCGCTCAGCGCCCGGGACCTTACAGGGGTCACTGACCAGATCAACCACAACTCCTGCCCATGGCAGACTCTCAGCCAGATCAACTGCTAAAGGTGTCGTCATATATGACCACAGCAAGATTCTTTTTATGGGAACCCCCGTTTCCCTGCTAAACCGGTCAATTTCACGGTGAATCAGTGCACTGTTTAATTTCCGGGCTGACCAGGAGTAAGGAAAAGGCAGGGCCATTGGACTAAATACCCTGATATTACTGTGACTATCTGCAAAATTGGTTCCCTGGAGCGACCGGACAGCCTTTTTCAACCTGTACCAGACCCGGGGCACATCTTTAATATTCGGAACCCTTACCCCCGTATTCTCAACAAACAGCACCGGATACCCCATTTTCGCAAACTGGCTCATTATTTCCTGGGTCCGCTGCCACAGGAAATCCCAGTCAATCTGCGACAGGCATACAATAGCATCGAATTTTTTCTCACCGGAAATCATCATATATCCTCTCCGGTTTTCGGTTTCAAACCGAAATACTCTGCGTAATCATCAACCATTCTGTCAATCCTGTACTTCTTGCTAAAACTGGCTTTAGCCTTATTACCCATTTCATCTGCCAGCCCCCTGTCCAGCAATAATTGCATTATATATTCAACAGCTTCGCCTTCCTGATTAAGAGCAAACAAATAGCCATCCTCCCCATGGTTAATAATATGCCGGGTGCCTATTACATCACTTGCAACAACTGGGGTTCCGGTTGCCATAGCCTCAATAATGACCAGCGGACATGATTCATAATTTGAAGTAAGTACAGCAATATCAGAATCCCAAAAGTACCGACCGGCGTCTTCCATATCCCCTGTTAAGTGAACAAAATCAGTTAGCGCCTCTTTATTAAGATAGGCCTCGCATTCCTGTCTCATGGGCCCATCTCCAATCAGGACAAAGTGTGGTGCTGCCGGTTTCTTTGGGTATTTCTGCAAGACCTGTTTTGCAATTCTGAAAAATAAAAAGGGGTTCTTTTGAAACGAAAGCCGCCCTACCATACATACCAAGGGCACAGCGCCATCAATCCCCAGTAGCTCCCGCAGTCCTTCGTCCGGCTTTGCGGGAACCGCTCTCCCATTTGGTATTACTTTAGACTTCTCCCGGCTCAGGCCAAGCATATTCATAGCCAGCATATCATCAGGGGAAACAAAAACATATTCTGAGTTCAGAGGTAACAGTAGTCTTTCAATGTTTTTATATACCAGTCTCTTAAGCTGCGAATCCCCGGATACATATGAAAGACCGTGGACTGTAACGCAAATTCCCGGAATACCGGCTAAACGCGCCGCTAACCTGCCCAGCCAGGCAGCTTTGGAACTGTGGCAGTGCACAATGTCATATTTCTTTTGTTGACATAAGTTTCTTAAATAAAGAAATGCCTTAATATCATTATTTATACTGATGCTCCTTTTTAAAAAAGGAATTTGTATTATTTCACCTTGAAAACCATTTGGCAAAGCTTCTGACAAATAATTACCCGCCCCGAAAGCCACATCAACCTCAGCATCGAAACGATCCGAAAATCCTTTGACCAGATCAACCAGAACATTCTGAGCCCCGCCAATTTCACCCAGGGTTATAACTTCAAGTATTTTCATACTACACCGCCAGTGAATAATCATTACGTTCCAGACTCAAAGCCGGATGGTAATAGGGGTCGCCTTTTTCCAAAAAGTCTTTATGAACAGATGTAAACAGGTTGATTTCCTCCTCATTGACAAACTCTCCCCTTGTCAGGGATTCATGGTGCAGCAGACTGGCATGCGGGGTGAATATATTATAAAACCCTGCCCTGAGAAGTCTGATACACAGGTCAATATCATTCATGGCCACCCTGAATGAGGTGTTAAACCCTCCCACTCTGTCAAACTTTGCTTTTTCTATCATCATGCATGCAGCCGTAACGGCAGATACATTTCTGACACACCCTGCCAAATTCATATAACCAGGGGAATTCGCATCACATTTATAAAAGGCATGTGAAGCGCTCCCTCTCATACCAACAACGACACCTGCATGTTGTATTAACCCGTTGGGGAACAGCAGTAACGCCCCCACGGCCCCTGTATCGGGCATCTGGCTGTGTTCCAGTAATGCCTCCAGCCAGTCAGCAGAAATAATCTCAGTGTCATCATTTAGAAATACCAGGTGACTGCCCCCTGCTTCGGCGGCTCCGAAATTGTTTATCTCCGGATAATTGAATTCACCGGGATATCTTAATACCCTAAAACCTTCTGTGACCTCCAGTGAGCTCAGGTAGTTAAGAGTGTTTTCATCAGAACTGCCATTATCTATAATTATTACTTCATAACTGCTGTAAGTAGATTTCTCCCGGATGCTGTCAAGACACCTTTGCAGCACTTCTGCATTATTTTTTGTCGGGATTATAATTGAAACCGGCTCCACTTTCCTGATATTCAGGCGATACGTAAGTGTCCCCGTGTTCTTGCTATATGTAACCCTTGAGTCATAACCCTTCCTGAGAAAAGACTCACGGACAGCCGCGGATTTCTGTATTTCTTTTGTTTCTGTTTCTTCTTTCCGGCTAGTGCCGGCTATTTTACTAAACAACACCCGCGGTATCCTTTTTGCGTTTAATTCGCAGTCAGTCAGTCTCAGAAGCAATTCATAATTAAAACACCTGTTGTAATCCTCCCTAAATCCGCCAAGTTTCTCCAATAACTCTTTCTTGATAATAACGGGAGAGCCCAAATAATTAAATGAATGTAAGAGTACGGAAGACCACCCCGGTTTGAAAACAGGATTTAAGCGCCTTCGGGTTACTGTGTCCAGGGTATCTTCATCACCATAAATTATATCAGGGTAATTTGATTCCACCGCCTCCCTGGCAAAACACCCTATCGCACCAGGCCTCAGGATACCGGTTTCTTCAAGCAGTAAGACATACCCGGACTTTAAATTGTTTATCACCCTGTTTAGGACAAGGCCTGGTTTCTCACCAGCCTCGTTTTTGACAATCTGAATACGGTTATCTCTTTCGGATAATTGAACCAGATAGTCCCTTATATCAGGCACTACAGGGCCGTCTTCAATGAGCATCAGAATCCATTGGTCTGTGTCCTGGCCTAATATAGATTTTACCATAAGTTTTAAAGCTTTAACCTCACATTTGGACAACAATATTAAAACATATGTTAACGGATATAGTTTCTTCTCTCCGGGAGTTCCCTTGCCTCCGGCAATCCTCTCTGCCCCTGTAATCCCTGTTGTTTCTGGCGCTCGTTCGTATTTCCTGAGCCACTTTTGGTACTGAGTATTTATATCTTCCGGAACCAAAATGCTGCGCCATTTATACCTGTCAAGAAATTTGAAGGTTCTCCGGAAGAAATAAAGCGCTCCGTATGCCTGAAAAATCCGCAGGCCTTTTCTGCATAATTCACTTACAGATCCAATTAAATTACTCATCAAACCTTATCCCTGCTAAAAATTTCTTCATTATGACGCTTTATCCCTCATAAACAAAACCTTCACTGTCTGCAGCAAAATCTGTATATCAACCAAAACATTATTTCTCTTGGCATACAGCAGGTCAAAAACCAGCTTTTCCCGCGGTCCGGTATTGTACTTCCCGGCTATCTGGGCTATCCCGGTAATCCCGGGTTTTATCCGGTGCCTGTTTTCGTACCCATAGATTTCCTTCACATACTGTTCCACAAAAAACGGCCGTTCCGGCCTGGGGCCAACCATACTCATATCGCCTCTAATTACATTGACTAACTGGGGCAGTTCATCCAGCCTTGACAGCCGCAGTATTCTGCCCACCTTGGTGGCCCGCTGGTCATCCTCACATGCAAATACGGGACCCGTACCCTGTTCTGCATCCTGTACCATGGTGCGAAATTTATACAGAGTAAAGACCTTACCACCTTTGGTCACTCTCTCCTGCTTATAAATGATTGGTCCGGGAGAATTAAGTTTAATTATCAGCCCTATCAGGGCCATTACCGGCAAGGTAATGATAAAAGCAGCAACAGCCACAATTAAATCTAACAATCTCTTGATAAAATTACTTTCTCCATTGCTGTTCTTTACACCAAACACCGGAATATCATCTATCAGGTTTAACTCCGCTTTAACAAGGAGGACCTCATATAAAGCGGGGATCAAAAATACCTCTCTCGCTGATGAATAGCAAAAACATACTATTTTTTCCTTTAATGCGGCATCAAGGGATGGGGTGATAATAACAACATCACAGGGAACGCTGTTCAGGACCTTGTCAAACTCATCTGTATTGCCCAGCGCTTTAAATTTTTCACCACCGGGTTTTGTGAATGAATCTTCTCCTGATATAATCCCAATTATCTCAATATGGCTCTCAGAAAATTCGGCAAAGCGCTCTGCTGTCTCCAGAGTCTCCTGTCCATTTCCGATTATTATTGCCTTCTGTACCCCCAGGGATTTTTTGGCCGCTCTCCATAGAAAATAACGCCACGTTGTCAGCAGAATAACCTGGATAAATCCACTCAGCATAAATACAGATCGTGGAAAGGCATAATTGGCGCTGATATATGTAAGTGATATGCTCAGCATTAATGTAAGTGACACAGCCAGGATTATTGAATAAAACTGGTTGTCCCACTTGGTCCTGGGAGATACCGAGTATAGCTGATACATATTAAAGAAGAAGAGGCTTCCAAGTGATATCCAAAAGAACAACTGCAGATAAGGATCAAAGTTATAGGGTGGCAGAGTAAAATTAAACCTTATCAGATAAGCAATGATTATACTAATATTTATAATCAGGACATCTATAATCATGATGACTATAGAAAGTCCTGTTTTCCTGTCAGAAAGCCACATCAAAAAGTCCTCCCCTGAGGGGGTAATTTTCCGCTAATTTACAGCTAACTTTGTTAATTTTCTACTTTACATCCAAAATTCCTTCCTAAAACCCTATTTTATGCCACAGTAAAATTATCCTTTTTGTTAAGTTTTCCTGAAAAAAGCTCCGGTAATTGCCATTGGCACTTCTCCGAAGCCTCAAAGGTCCACTGCCATTTCAAAAAAATTTAAAACTTACCCTAACTCCGATAATTTTTCCTTCGCCTCCAAAACCATTTTGTTTATTTTATCAGTAACAGTTAAGTCATAAACATTTTTTATCCAGGGCATTGTTTCGGAAAAAGGTATTTTCCCCACCTGTTCCGTAATCATCATCGGAACCGTTTCCACCTTTGCAAAATACTTTTTTGCTTCTTCTTTTTCTCCCAGGTAATCGTAATATTCTCCTGTCTTCAGATATAATTCAGCCAGGTGTTCATATCTTTTTTGATTCGTCGGGTCAAGCTTTACTGCTGTTTCATACTCCCTAACCGCTTCATCAACCTGCTCCAGTTTCAAATGTATATTAGCCTTAATTATTCGCATATCGGCATTATTCTCATCTAAAGCAACAGCCTTCCTGGAAAGTTTTAGACCTGTCTCAAGAGCCTGCTTCTCCCTGTCTTCACCGGCTTTTAATGTCCACACCTGTGCTAAAGCCCCTTTATACCTGGAATTTAAAGGATCCATTGAAACCGCTTTTTCCAAATTAGCCTCAGCCAGCCGTAACTCACCACTATTTAGTTGTTGTATCCCCCGTTCCCCATAACTGTTCCCAGCGTACAAAACCAAGGAGACCACTGCAAATACCGCAAGACCCGCTGCCAAAGCATTCTTTATCACACGGCCTCTTGTATCAACGATAATTCCAAATACAGGTTGTCGATTTATTCTCCCTGTTTCCATTCCCCTAACCAGTCCAAACATGCTCCAGAAAAATATCGAAATAGCGCCTAACATAAGATTGAAATCTATGAAGCTGTGCAGCCCAATTGTAACAGCGGCTGTAAAGACTGACCAGATAGCAATTTTTTCGTCATCATTGCTGTTGTGTCTGATTATCTTTAACACAGAATAAATAAATCCTACCCAAACCACAACATACATTATAATTCCTACTGTCCCTGTCTCAACCATAGTTTGCAGGAAATGATTGTGGACAGCTCTTGAATTATAAGCATAGCTTGCATACTGTTTGTATACACCGGCCCAGCCGCCACCGCCGGTCCCCAATACTGGATTGTCTTTATAAACCTCCAGGGCATCTTTATAAAATATCCCCCGCTCCAATACATTTTTCTCCTGGAGCGATATATTTGTAATTCGGGCAAAAGCCGGAGCCGCCTTTTCCCCAAGGGGAAAGAAAACCGTTATAATTCCGCCTGCAATTATCAGAACCGCAGCCCCTAAGGCAATGTGGCTTCCCTTTATTTTTGTGCTGCCTAAAACACTATTTATCCTGCCTTCTGCCCAACTGAGTATGGCGGCCGCCAATACCCCGGCCAAAATCCAGGCCACATTTGCTCCGGCAAAGGTTCTGGCAATATCACTCAGGGACTTGGGGTAAATCAAAACTGCCGGTATAACAGCAATCAAGAGTGCGGAAAACACCTTCCATCTATAGCGCCCCAAAGCGCCAGCCATCAGTAGGATCACCGTTATTGGCAGCAGCATTAGTCCGCCCCTCGACTGAGTTCCCAGAAATGTCAAAAATAAAAGGTAATTTGCAATACTCATACCCGCCTTTTTATATACGTTGTCCTGTCTGACAGTTAAATAAATCCCAAGTACAAGAATGCCTAAAATATATACAGCCAAAGTGTTTGGATACTGAATGGTGGAATATATACGCCCTTCTTTAAGCGTATCCTCTATATTTACAATCCCCACGGCAGAGAATATTCCAATTAATGCAACTCCCAGCCCGCTAAAATACAATGTATAAATGATCCTCTCCATGTTTTGCCACTTCCTGGCATAGTGAGCTACCGCATAATAAATCAAAAGATAATTGACCAGCTTAAGTATCTCTTTCAGGGCCTCTCTGGGCACTGCAGCATCAAAAGCTGCAATTATATAAACCAGCAGTAACCCAACAGCCCCATAGTCAATTCTGCTGCCGAAAATCTCCAGGGATTCGTCATCCATTTTAAAGTAAATCACAGCTACAATCAGGATTGCTGTCAAAGCATGGGTAATTAATAATTCATGGTTAAAAAACAGGCCTCTGAAATATGGCGGATAAAACAGCAGTGCCAATAATCCAAACAAAAGGAGTGGTATTTCTTCTTTTTCTTTTTTTATTTGTTTTTTTTCAGCTTTTAATTCAACTAACCGTTTCTTCTTCCCCATTTTTGTTTAAATCAACCTTCCAAAATTAATATAAACTCATTACTTCTAATTCTTTTTTACTCTAACAAATTCCTCTTATTCTCTTATTGTTTTTTCTTTTTCTGACACATCTTTACACAATCTCTTTTTACTCAAAACTGCACTCAATAGACCGCGCCCATGCCCGGGCGCACCGCAAAAAATAAGGCACCCCGTTTGGGGTGCCTTATTAGCTGTACCTAGATTAACGTAACCAGTCAAAGGTGTCCGGATAGTCTTCTGCAATCTTAATTACAAAGTCTGCAGTAGATCCATCATCATCGGTATCAATGAGGAGTACCAGGTCATCAGCACCTATAGAAGCGCCGGATGCCTTCAGTTTATCGGTATCATGTACATCTACCAACTGAGTATTGCTGTTGATAGTGAAGTAGGTTTCACCTGCAATAAAGTCCTCTGCTTCGGTATCAATCATTTCACCCAGAATATAGGTTGAGGACTTCTTGCTTACTTTTACAAGCCTGAAGTTGTCGATATCTATGTTAGCACTCAGTATTTCATTAACGTTACCATTACCATTAACTGCAAATGTTACTTCATCAATTACGCTGTCGTGGAAGCCTAAGATATCTACTATATCCATCTCATCACCGTCAAGCTCGTAACGGATAAACATACCCTTACTCAGCGAGCCAGGATCGCCGTAAATGTACTCACGAATGTTGTAACTTTCAGCAACAATGGTTTGCTCATCACCATTCATGTCAATGATGATAATTGCATCATCACCGCCTGACTTGGTGAACTGCTTGAAGATACCATACTCACCCTCAGATGTAAGGTTACCGCCGCCTGCATTCAGGACAAACAGGTACTCAATTTCATCATCATCTGTGGAAGCGTATACATCTAAAGCGTTTTTGTTCTTGATAGAGGACCAGCCTACTACGTCAACATCTGCATAATCACCATCTACACTAGCATCATCAGTCATATCAAAGATGATTGTGCTGTCAGTTACACGGAAATCGCCGGTACCTAAAGTAACAGTCTCGTCATCTTCATTTACTGCTGAAGAACCATGGTAATCGTAATCACCGTTATCGTAGTCCGCCATAAGAGGATTTGTGTAAGCAGCTCTTAAAATATCTACATTTTTCAGGTCGCCATCGGAATCAAGTTCAAGCTCAAGAACAATGAAGTTGTCAGTAACAGCAAGGATATCTAGATAATCTTGCCAGGTACCTACTGTTTCTTCTGCACCATTCAGGTCAACATCATCAGGATCAACAGTGTAAGTAACTTCTGTTCCTGAAGTGTTCACAACCTTAAACCTTACTTCATCTCCAAAGCCGCCTATTGTAGCAGATTCACTAAGTATAGCAACATCCTTGGGACCGCTTGAACCATCATCGGTTACAATGTGACGAACCTTGCCAAGTGCATCAATATACAGGGTCACATTGTCATCAATCATGTCAAGAAGGTCATCTTCTTCATTTACACTTTCGATGCCGTCATTCTCATCATCTGAGAAGGTAACAACATCTACGCCATTCTTACCGGCAACATCATATTTCTCGCCATCTACATAGATGTCAAAGCCACTGAAGTCACTTGCATTGGTATACCTTACATCAGTAACTTCGCCTTCTACCTTGGCACTGGTAGCAACAACATAATATTCGTCATCCTTATCCGGATCCTGCAGCACATTAATGACATCGCCTTCTTCAAGGTCATCTAAATCAGCAGGCAGACCGTCTCTTACGATAACATAATCGGTGTCTTCAAGATCCAGATCGGTATCATCGTAGTATTCCAGAGTCTCATCATTAACCGCTTCGAGAATGTTTGAATCAGCAATGACACCAGCAGCAGCAGTAGGATAGTAATCTGTGACCACTAATGCGGCAACATCTTCATCATCGTTAAGAACTACCTTGACATTGGCGCCTGTGTAATCACTAAGATCTATGTTGGAACCATCATACTCCACTTCATCGGAGATGTTAACCCAAATTCTGGTGCCATCAACATCGGTGTCCTCAACAATCAGATCATAGTCATCGCCGGAATCATCCAGTTCAATGTTGTCACTGGCAAATGAATCAATTTTGTCAAAGATTACATCTTCGTTACCGCTGGGAGCGATATAGTAAATGTAATCATCATCTTCATCTACCCAGAATTCAACTTCTTGTCCGAGATAATCATTCGGGTTGAATACCGTGCTCAGCTCATAAGTAATACCTGCATTGGCTTCGCCGCCTGTCAGCTCAATTTCATCAGCCTCTAATCCTGACAGGTCAACCATAGGAGTATTGTCAACTACAGCAACTTCATCATCGCCGTCAAATACTGTAATATCCCATACATCGCTCAGAATATTCTTTTCGTCATTCTGATTATAGTTGTTGTCATCGCCCCAGCTGACTTGTTCCATGATATCGGCTTCCAGAGCGTTGGCTGCCATCTTAATAACATCACCGCGGGATGCAGCTTCATTGGCAACTGCGTTGACACCCTTGCTCACACCTGAGCTGCTGCCAACTGCCAGCGGAGTGGCAGGCCATGATCCATTCTTCAGCGCCGGTTCATAACCCAGCATTCTTACCAGCATGGTAATAGCTTCAGCATAAGTTACGTTGGCATCAGGCTTAAAGGTTCCATCGGGATATCCTTTAATAATACCTTTACCATAAGCCAGGTTGATTACACCACTGCCCCAGAAGGTTGCCGGAACATCCTTGAACGGTGTAGTTCCCATTCCAACACTAACAAGGTCAAGTTCCCTGGTAACAATAGCGGCAAACTCAGCACGGGTAATTTTGTTATCCGGCTTGATTGTGCCATCTTCATAACCAGTCAGTATTCCCAGAGCAATAAGTTTTTTAGTATCATTTTCGTATTTTGTTCCAATTACGTCTTTACCAACAACCACATTGGCAGCTGAAGTGTCATCAGCAGCGAAAGCAGGAGCGGCAAAGCTGAGAACGAACAGAGCTACGGTTACGAGAGCGATCATTCTTTTAAACTTTCTCATTCTTCTAAAATCCCCCTTTGCTTTTTTTCTCTTTCTTTTGAAACCCATAAAAAATCCGCCTATTCACCTATCTTTTGTTGCAACACCCCCTTCAAGAGATACTTATCTAGAACCATAATACTAAAGGTTAGTACCTTTAGAAATTTTAAGCTGCATAAATTTAGCGTATTCGTTTTCATTCTACAGGCTGGATAAGTTTTCCTTCAATAAGGCTAAATTTTTTTATTTTTTTGTCATTATTTGGTCTGGTTTGATTTAGTCCTCCTGCTGTCCCTTTCCTGTACTGGGACTCCATTGACTCAAAAGGATTATTGTACCACAAACCTGAATTAATTATACCTAATTCCCGACTCACTAGTCAACAGCTTTCGGACAACCAATATTTAGGGAATCTTTCAGTTATCTCCCTCTCTTTTTATATTCATAATTATTCGGGGGTATGTGTCGGTTTAATGGGGTAGGAAAGATTTTTTTCTGTAATTTTTTTTATTTTTGCCGCTCAAAAAAAGCTGCATTCCGGCCCGGGACGGGTTCCTGACCGGTTTACAGCCTTTTGCCTCTGCAGTAAAATTTTCTGCTTCTGCTACCTTTTCTCCATCAGCCGGACTGCTATCTCACTGTTCCTCAGCGCTTTTTGCCGCAGTTCCTCCCTTATATGCAATAGCCTTTCCCTGACAGTTTTCCCGTTATTGAATACCTTTTCCACTTCCTCTGTGAGCTGTCCGGCAGTAATCTTCTCCAGGTCTTCCAGGGCCGGCTGCCCGATACTCCTGAGGAAATCACTCACCTTGGGGTCATAGCTGAGCCCGGCCATGGGCACGGCAAAGGAAGCAGCAATTATCAGGGCATGCAGCCTCATCCCTACCACTATATCCATAGCATTAACCAGTTCCGCTATCCGGGAAAAACCCAGGGCTTCCTCCACCAGTACCGGGGTATTGTCCATCATCCCGGCAATTTCCCGTGCCGGGGTTGCATCTGCCGGATACTGCATGGGCACAAAGATTACCTGTCTTCCTTTTGCCAGTATGGCGTCGGCAAACCCGGCCACAGCCTCCTTATACCCTTTTTGCCCCTGCCACTCCCGGATAAATACCCCTACAACCTGTCCTGTCACCCCCGGTATGCCAACCGATTCTAATACTTCCTTCCTGTCATGGCCCGTTTCCGGTTCCAGCCCAAATACGGGATCAGCAGTGACCTCAACCGGCGGCCTCCTGACCCCTATTTCCCGCAGCAGGCTCGCTGAATCCTCATCCCGCAGTGTAATCATATCCGCCCTGTTGCCTATCAGCCTGATCAGCAGCTTACCGAAACGGCCATTGACCGGGCCGATACCCTGGGCATAAAACATGACCGGCTTCCCCATCAGTTTGGCCAGAGCCACAATACCCAGGTAATACGGTATGGTCAGCGGCCCCGTCACATCCTGCAGCAAACTGCCGCCCCCGCTGATAAGGAGGTCGGCGCGTCTTAACGCTGAAATAATCTGAAACAGGCCCAGCCTGTTGACAGCCTCCACACCATAGCGCCGGGCAGTCACTTCAGGCCTGACCGATAATACAATGATATGAACACCCGTCATCTGTGCCCTGAGTGCCTTTATAATAGAAGCAAGGAGCGCTTCATCACCTATGTTTTCATATCCGTAATAGCCGGATATCACTACAGTTTTCATCAGTTCTGGTCCCTTTCCGGTGAAGCTTTTTCTTCATTATTGCTGTCAGCTCCGCTAAAAATTTCATCCATAAAAACCTGAAGTTCTGCTTCATCAACCACATAGTAACTGGCTCCATTTATATACCTGGGGCTTCCCGGGATATTCATAAACTTTATATTTTCCGGGCCGGTATTTTTAAACCGTCCCGCAAGCATAATAATTTCCCTGGCGGAGAAGTCGGTTTTAACATTCCTGTGCAGTTCACCCGCAATATCAGGTATTTTCAACAGGGTGCCCGGTTTCAGGACCTCCCCGGAGAGTGCCGCCAGAAACTTATGCTGGCGCTCGATTCTTGGCAGGTCTCCCCCGCCGTCGCCGCGGTACCTGACATATCCCAGGGCATCATGTCCGTCAAGACACTGGTAACCGGCATCAACATCAATCTCTTCTGCCGGATAATACATCCTCATTTCCACATCAAGGTTTACCCCGCCAACGATATCTATTATGTTCTCAAATCCCTCAAAATTAGTTTCCACATAATTGTCGACAGGTATGCCCAGAAACTCCTCCACCGTCTTCCGGGTCAGTTTAATCCCTCCGTTGGAATGGGCATGGTTAATTCTCGTCGGGTGTTTCAGGCCCTCAATGTTAACTCTGGTGTCCCGGGGAATAGAAATAACATAAACCTTCTTTTCAGCCAAATTTAACATTGCCACCATTAATGTATCAGACCTGGCAGGTTCGTTTTCCCGCTGGTCCACACCGATCAGCAGGACATTCAGCCATTCCCTTTCAGCGCCGACCGGCAGGTCTGCTCCCCCGCCGGCAGACTTGCTGCCAGGATATATTTCCGCTGCCAGGCTCCACAGGTCTGCATGCCAGGCGTAAGGCGCCAATATCATAACTGTAAGCAGCAGGACAATCGCCAGGAATAAGCGGCGCTTTCTGACCCTCCTGAGTTTCAGGCGCTTTACCCTGGGTGTCCCGGAATAAGATTCCTGGTCAAAACTGCGAAAATCCTGCATAGTCTGATGTCCTTCCTGTGAATTGTCATTCCCAGAGTCACTATTCGGCAAAATCTGCGTGTTTTCCTTTTTTTAAGTAATGAAAAACCCCGGCAGCATCGAACCGCC
Organism: Thermincola carboxydiphila; assembly: GCA_016841325.1. Lineage (GTDB taxonomy): Bacteria > Bacillota > Thermincolia > Thermincolales > UBA2595 > Phosphitispora. Next base: position 67,452 of record JAENZJ010000001.1, on the reverse strand, counting down.
AGGGCACATAACCTATTATCCGTTTGCTATTTTCTATTGTCCCTTTTCCTGTCTCCTGTCTCCTGTCTCCTGACTCCTGCTTCCCTTTTTTACTTTGTTCTCCGGGCAGGGTCCATGGCCTTCGCCAATAGTGTGGCTACTTCTGCCCTGCTTACGGAAATCGCGGGACGGAAGGTCCCATCAGGATACCCCCTGCTGATGCCGTTGTCAGCAAGTTTTAACACCGTATCATATGCCCAGTAGTCGGGCCTCACATCCTTAAAACCGGCAGTGGTACCGCTCTTCTCCAGCCCATATGCCCTGGCCAGCATTGTGGCCATCTGAGCCCTGGTGACATTATCATTGGGCCTAAACTCACCGCCGGGGAACCCGGAGATAATGCCTGCATTCTGAGCTGCCGCTATGTATCCATAAGCCCAGTGTCCGGCGCTGACGTCCTTAAAGTTCACCTCTGCCCCTGCTGCCGGAAGGTCCAGTGCTTTAACCAGCATTGCGGCAACTTCACTGCGGCGAGCCGGATTGCCGGGGGCAAATGTACCGTCACCCATCCCGTTGATGATGCCTCTGTCCACCATGTACTGAATATCACCTGAAGCCCAGTGCTCCGGAGGTACATCGGAAAACAATGGCCCCTTCAAACGCGCTAATGCAGTCTTTAGGCCGGAAGCTTCACTCCTGAGGGACTGCAGCTCTGCCTGCAGTGCATAAACCTGCTCCTGGACAGGTTTTAATACCTTATCAGCATAGCTTTTGGTTATCACCGGGTTAGCGCTGCTTCCCGGAGGCCCTGACCCGGCGCTCACCGCCTGGGCAGCCAAAAACCCCAGCAGCACGGGCAGCAGAATCAGGTATCTTATCTTGTTTCGCATTCATATCACTCCGCTGTTTCTATTTCAGGTTCTCTATTTCGGTTCTCAGGCCCGCTATTTCCTCCCTGAGGGCATCAGCCTCATCTGTCAGGTCATCAATCTGAACCTGCAGTTTGCCTGCTTCTGTATCTACATAACTCTTAGTAACCAATGGGTCATTCTGGTCCCCCGGACTGCCGATGGCCGCATTTACAGCCTGTCCCAGGACAAAACCTACCAGGGTCAGGACCAGGACCGTTCCGATGATTACTGCTCTTTTGCCAAACATAACCGTTCCTCCTTGTGTTATTACCCCATTTTTGGATATAGTCATTTATTGTTTTTTTACTACTTCGAGAAACAGCTTTACAAATCCTTTTCAAGTCTCCTTTTTTCCGCAAAAAAATGAGCCTTCCGGCTCCGATGTCAAGAAGGCTCATTTTTGTTGTCATAGAAATTTTACAAAAATTTGACCGGTATGGACAATTCCATAATAGAAGCGTCTTCGGATGTACTGTAGAAGAAAAGGATTTCCCCTTCCCGACCGGTCGGTTTTGTAAATGGAAGCTTTACCTCGAAATCTTCCCAATCAGGAAAACCCCGTTCTACATTCACCTCTTTTTTGCCCAGCGCCTTTTCTCCCTGCCTGACATAGACAGTGAATTTGCTTCCGGAAACCCTTGCCTTTCCCCTGATGGTTACAGGGCTCTCAATTTTTTCGTCCCCTAAGGGTGAAAATATTACAAAACTCATGCTGGAAGGCAGTTCTTTTGCCTGTGGAATCTTAACCACGGGAAGCTTGTCTTTACTTAGGATACCTGCTTTCTCGATAACCTCAACCGGTTTCCCATCATCCCTGACACTTACAACCTGAAAAGGATAAAACAACCGGTCTCCGGTATTGTCCCGCCCTTTTTGTTCCGGTTCCTTTAAGGCCACCTCAACTGTCCACCGGTCCTTTTTTTCTTTCACACTGTTAACCTTCACTTCATAACCGGGTATAAACCTCTCTCCCTGACTGATAAGAGTGACACGATACCCGGACATCTCTTGTTGAAAAACACCTGGGTAAAACTTGTATCTCTCAACCCACTCGTCAAGTTTTTTTATCGGAGCTTCCAGCCCAATATAATAGGCCTGTTGTTCTTTGTTCCCCTTACCGGCATTTTCTTGCTCCTGTGGCTTCGCTTCTTCTGCAGTTTGCTTACCAACCAAACTGCATCCCGAAAATATTAACACCAAAACTAATAGGATTACTGTAACTTTTTTCATAATATTGCATCTCCAGACCTTTTTCCATAATTGTTGCCTCATGTCATATAATATTCTCGTGAATTTGCTATTATTATGCATCATTTCAGAGCGAATTGATATTATTTCCTGACAATATATGCCGAAAACCGCCTCACTGAGTCATTTCATATATAATATTTTTCCAGGTCTGTTCCGATACAAAAAGATATTTTGTTTCACCAGTCTCATACCGGTATCCCGGCAGGGCGGTCTTGTGCATCTCCCTAAGGTTCATCTGCCTGCTCAGGTAAAAAACCCCCAGCATTTCGGCAGTGGTAAAATCGGTCTTCATATCCCTGCTGAAAATACCCAGGAGTTCAGGGATCCTGGCCAGTATCCGGGGATGGACTATCTCACAGGCTACTGCCCTGATGATGTCTTTGTCATCAGTCCGGATTCCGGCGGCTGTCTGCTCAAAAGCCTCCAGCATGCTGGACTTGCGTCCGTTAACTTCCAAAACCCCGATGATGTCACTCAATTTTTCCAGAGCAGTCTGGTTTACATGGACATAATTCCTTATACTGAGGTCCAGTTTTTGTTCCAAAAACCTCCGGACACCCTCACGCCCTTTCTCGCGGTATAGGTCCCTGATAGTATTGTATTCCCAATTATGCTCCGCAGCGTTAAGTACCACAGTCCCGGAATTATCGATCACCGTATAGAGCGGGATTACCACTATTGATGCCTGTTTTGTCTCCCTGTTAAAGGTTGTCACTGAAACTACTTTTAATTGGTCCCCATCAGTCCAGATGTACATAATATTCAGTGTATCAGCCGAGCGGTTCTGAGCCGTTTGTGCCGGCTCCAGGTGTACCACGGGAGCAGTTTTATTCTGCAATACTGTACTGCTGCTGTCAAAATCCTGGCCAATGTGCCCAAAACTTCGAGCAGAGCTTTCTTTGCTGCCTTCTGACTCCGGTGCTGCCGGAACATACCAGCTGTCATCGGCTGTCTTCAACCAGTGCCCTTTTTCCGGCGGTACTTTAACAGGCGCCGCTTCTCCGGGCCCTTGCAAAAAAGACACCGTCTCACCGGGCCTTTGTAAAATAGCCATCGCCCCTCCGGACCCCTTTACAAAAGCGGCGCCGATCCCGCCATTATGCAAAAAAAAGACCGCCAGGGCAGCCATCAGGGTACTTACAAATATCCCGGAAACCATAACAGGCAGCCTGTGACTTATCCTTTTCATAAAAATTCCTCCTTAGGCCAAACAATACTATTATTGACCACAGGAGGAAAAATGATGCAGGATATTTAGTCCACAAGCATTTCCATTATTTTGTTTTTCACCAATATGATTGTGTCTTGATCCAATTCCTCAGCTTTGTTTACCAAGCGTATCTTATCAATGCACCTTATTTGGTCAAGAACTATCCAGCCCATTTTTCCGCCAAAGTTCATCTGTATCCTGGTCGGATAATTCTTCGTCTTGGTTGTCATCGGAGCCACCAATATAGTGTTCAGGTGGCAGTTCATCTCGTCAGGCGAGATGACCAGGCACGGTCTGGTTTTCTTTATTTCCGACCCCATTGTCGGGTCCAGGTTGACCCAAAATATATCATATTGATGCACTACCATGTCCAGTCATCTTCCTCTCCGGCTTTGACAGTGTCATCAATCAGCAATTTATCGTCACCATTTGCATGCATCAGCCGGAACTGTTCATCCCATCCCTGGCGTGGTCTGTCAGTAGCAGATATAACAATTTTATCATCCACTACCTCAATACTTATCTGGTCTTTGATTTTACATTGCCTGAGAATGTATAGAGGAATGCGTACACCCTTGGAATTACCTATTCTGATAATATGGCTTTGCATAATATGCCCCCCTGACACAAATCAATATTGTGTAATTACATTGTAATGCCATATGACTCTGGTGTCAACTGCCTTGCCTTGGTCATTTTTTTATATTTACCGCTCATACAATATAAAAACCCCCGCCCGGAATTTATCCGGGCAAGGGCTGCCATACAGATCTACATTATCCTGCTTTTATTTCTACTTCCTTGCAAACTGTTGATATATTATCTCAGCAAGGCCAAGTTTCCCGGTCTCGGCAGCCTTGGAACTTATCTCATAATCAAGCATTCCGGTAAAAATTTCTTCTCCCATGGACTGCTCCAACAAGCCGCCTTTATCGACTGTCTTCCTCATCTGAGAAAACATCTGGTAAATAAACATGGCTTCAAGCTGCCTGGCAGCTTCCTTCAGCTCTTTGTCTTCATTGGATGCCAAGGCCTTGTCAAAAATTTCCTTAAATCCTTCTTCCACGGGCCTGGCGCCCTCGACCGGCGGTGTTTGCGGCAATACTGCTTCCAGGCCGTTAATTTTCATCAAAACCACCTGCTTTCAGTTACCCGGTTATCCCTGAACCGGCACTCCCGAACTTCTCGGGCGTTTATCTCCTGAACAGTGTGTTGGCCATGCCCAGCATTTCATCAGCTGTCTTTATGGAACGGGAACTCATCTCATATGCCCTCTGGGCCATCATCATATTAATCATTTCTTCGGCAACCTGAACATTGGACATCTCCAGTGAGCCCTGGGCTAGTTTAAAGTCAGCTGCCTGTTGGGCGGCGCTTGAATTATCAGTCTGGATGTAAAGATTGGAACCGGTTTTTTCGAGCCCTGCCGGGTTGGCAAATTGTACTATACTCAGCCTGCCCACCTCATTGGGGATCATAACCATCCCTTCACTATCAGCAGCAACAACGTCCCCTGCCTGCAGCGAAAACTCTCCTGCTTCCAGGTCAACATAAACCTCAGGCTCCAGGGGGTACCCCCCGTCCACTGTAACCAGCCTGCCCTCTTCATCTATCCTGAAAGCATTTTGCGCAGTATAAGCCGATTCCCCGTCAGGAAGCATCACCTGGTAGTATGTCTGATAAACTTTTTTCTCTGCAGAAGGAAGAGGGTTCCCATCCTCATCAGTCAGTTCTTCCTCGTCTTCTAATTCCATTTCCGACAGCAGCACTGCCTCACCTGAATCATCAGTGGGCCGGAGCAGACCTGATTCCAGTTTTTCCAGTTCTCCGGAGTCGGTAAAGGTATAAGCCTCCAGTTGAAAAAGTTCCCGGTCCTGATAAATAGCTCCATTGGAACCAATATTTATTTTACCTGCTCCCTCAGTAAAGGTCATCAGCCCGCCATCCTCAGCTTCCATATTGACTATATACCCCTCTGAGGTAACCAGATATCCATCGGCATCGATCTTAAAGGAGCCATCCCGGGTATAAGCCCTGGATCCATCCGGCATGATTATTTCAAAAAAGCCGTTTCCGGAAATGGCAAAATCAGTCGGGTTGTCTGTCTGCTGCAGGACACCCTGGTCAAACATCACCAGGGTCGCCGCAGACCTGACTCCACTGCCAATCTGCAGTCCGTTTTCGATAACCTGACCGTTGCGCAGTTCTGTTCCCGGTTCCCTGACCTGTGAATACAGGAGGTCCTGGAATTCGGTACGGTTTTTCTTGTAACCGGTTGTATTCACATTGGCAATGTTGTTGGCAACATTGTCCATTGATGTCTGCTGAGCAAGCATACCTGAGCTTGCTGACCACAATGCCTGTAACAAAGCGCTCCCTCCTTTGGCAAACCTCTTTCAGACTCACCTGCCTGACTTTTCAGGCTTAATCAGTCTGTCGGGGTTGACTGACTAACAGTACCACCACCTCAGTCATTCGGCGGTGGAGAGGCCTCCGCTATGCGGTCCGGCCCGTTCTTACCTTATCCTGCCTACTTCCATTGCCTGTCCCAGGGTATGATCATGCCCGGAAATAATTTTCTGGTTGGCTTCATAGGCGCGCATAGTTGCAATCATGTTGACCATCTCTGTAATCACATTTACATTTGATGATTCGATAAACTTTTGCTTTACCTGCCCGGCAATACCGTCAACAGCCTGTCCACCGGTAAACAGCGAATCCCCGACCTTTGTCAGCTCCTGTGGGTCCGCAATTGTCACCAGGCGCAGCGCCCCGATATTCTCACCATTAACGGAAATGTTCCCAGAGCCGTCCACAGCCACATCACCGGCATTTCCCAGCCTGATGGGCCCTGCTTGTCCCATTACCATATCCCCCTGTGAAGTTATCAGGTAGCCGTCACTGTCAACAGTAAAACTCCCGTTCCTGGTGTAATAAGTCCCATTATCGTTCTGAACCACGAAGTACCCTTCACCCGCTATGGCCATGTCAAGGGGATTAGAGCTTTCCCGGAGCTGGCCCTGTTCATGTATGGTAACAATTTCGTCAACAATTGCTCCTGTCCCCAGTGCCCCTATTACCGGGCGCGGAGAGATATCAGTCTGTTTCTGGTCATTGACCCTCATTACCAGCATCTGGGCAAAGGCGCTGTTAACTGCCGTATCCTTTTTGTATCCTGTTGTATTAACATTTGCCAGGTTGTTTGCGGTGACATCATTTCTGGTCAGTTCAGTCAGCATCCCGGAAGCTGAAGTATACAGCCCTCTGATCATAACACCTTTCACCTCCTTTTACATTACTTTTTTAGCCAGTTTGTTTTCCGGCAGTACACCTATCATGGAAAGCGCCTTTCCGGTGCCCAAAGCTACACATGAAAGGGGATCATCAGCTACATAAACCGGAAGGGAGGTCTCTTTACTGATCAGGGTGTCCAGACCATTCAATAATGAGCCGCCGCCGGTCATCACAATCCCTTTATTTATTATATCTGCCGAAAGCTCAGGAGGAGTTTTCTCCAGTACTTCCTTAACCGCACTGACAACAGCCTCTACCGTTTCCTGCATGGCTTCAAAGGTCTGCTGACTGGTAACATTCACGGTCTTGGGAAGACCGGTAACCAGGTCGCGTCCCCTGATATCCATTTCATTGTTCTCGGTCTTACCCTGGGGATAAGCTGTCCCAATACTCATTTTCAGCTCTTCTGCCGTCCTCTCCCCGATCATCAGGTTAAACTCCCTGCGGATGTACCTGACAATGGATTCATCGAACTTGTCCCCCCCAACCCTCAGGGAAGCGCTGGTAACAATGCCTCCCAGGGAAAGCACGGCGACATCGGTAGTCCCACCGCCAATATCGACTACCATACAGCCGCTTGGTTCAGAAATCTCCAGCCCCGCACCAAGGGCAGCAGCCAGGGGTTCCTCAATCAGGTGGGCCTGTCTGGCCCCGGCCTGCAAAGCCGCCTGCCTGACAGCACGTTCCTCGACACCGGTCACACCTGAGGGAATACAAACCATAATCCTGGGCCGGAAAAAAAAGCTCCGTCCACAGGCCTTGGTTATAAAATAGCGCAGCATTTTCTCAGTTACGTCATAGTCTGCGATCACACCTTCACGAAGGGGGCGGGTGGCCACAATGTTGCCGGGGGTACGCCCCAGCATCCTCCTGGCTTCTTCTCCCAGAGCGATAATCTGTCCCGTATCCTTATCCATTGCCACCACAGACGGCTCTTTTAAGACAATACCCTTACCCTTGACATAAACAAGCACAGTGGCTGTGCCCAGGTCAACCCCGATGTCATTGCCAAACCAGAACATTAAGTTTTCCCCTTTCAGTGTAGATATCGGTAATAATGTATAGGAAGATGGCACCCAAAGTGCCCAGAATTTGCTAAATTAAGTTATTCTACACCTTAGGGGAAATTCCTCTTTTTTTTGTATTAATCCATCATATCCTGATATTTTTTTCGGGTAGCTTCGCCTCCCCGGAGGTGGCGTTCCGCTTTATTGAACTCCAGGATTTCCTTGATCTTTTGGGCCAGTTTTTTATTTATACCGGGCAAACGCTCCGTCATGTCCTTGTGTACAGTGCTTTTACTGACCCCGAATACCGCTGCTGCCTGCCTGACAGTCGCCTTGGATTCAATTATATAGGAACTGATATCTAATACGCGCTTCCTGATATATTCTTGCATGTATTTACCTCCCCCATGGTTACTAATAAATATATATGCGGGTGAGATGAATAAATGCGAAAAAACAGGTCCGGAGGACCTGTCAGTAATCAATTTTTTTAAGTTTTACACCTGTATAGTAGTGAGCAATAATTTCTTCATGGCTGCTGCCCTGCAGGGCCATCCCATTGGCCCCGTATTGACACATACCGACCGCATGCCCTTTCCCGGCAGACGTGAACATGATACTGTCACCCCTGACATCCCATTCCATCAGTGTGGAAGACAAACCCAGGATTGTTCTGAGCTCGGCGCCGCTGATCCTTTGGCCCAGTACCCTCACTTCCTGCAGCCTGCCCCTGGAACTGACACTGACGCTTTCTACCGGCAGGCTTTGCTTAGCAGGAACTGATACCGCAACAGATAACAGGTCTCCCAGGGCCGCAGCCAGATTTTTTACTGAAATTTCCTTATGATAGACAAACTCAGACTGTTTGTATTCCGTGTCACAGTCAACACCTCTCAGGTATGGGACTACATTAGTCCAGACATCTTCCGAATTCTCGGTACCCTTTCCGCCACAGGAGCCATGGTATACCGGGTCTATCAGCTCATCATTATAGGTGATTACTATTCCTTCGGTGTCTTTGACCGCTTCTTTTATCTTGTTTATGTAAACAAAATACTTTAGCTTCCCCCACTTGCTTTTCAGTTCATCACTGCTTTCCCATGCCTGGCAGTGTGTCGGGTCAGTACATATTTCAGCATCAGTGTGCCTGTCACCGGGCTTACCGCCAAACCTGAACATTCTCCTGGCAGTGTAAGTCCTGGCAGCTATGGCCTGTGCCTTCAGGGCTTCCGGCTCAAAATCGGCCGGCATCTCTGCGGCCACCACTCCAATGAGATACTCTTCCACCGGAAGTTTCATCATTTGTCCTGTTTTCACATTGAAAACCCTGACCTCTGCCTGACTGCTGTCTTCCCCGGTCGTTTCCCAGTCACCCGCAGACCTGACGACAACCCAGACAGGCACACCCATTATCAGTATTACCACTGCAGCAATAAACAAGATAAACAGTTTTTTCATCAAACCCCTCCGCGTATGGGCTGGCGCTACTGACCTTTACATCTATTAATATTTAAAAATTACAATTCTAGACCAATTTTTTACTTTTTTCGCCCCAGCCCCTCGGAAATGACTGTTTGAAAAAAAACACCCTCTTCCTGTGAATACACCTTTACTTCTTCAATGCCATCCCGATCAGCTTGTCTGCATAATCAGCCATGAACAGCGGGATATTCAGCAGGTCGTCGTCCAGCCGCAGATTGCTAAGTGAAAAACGGACGCGGAGTTTTACCTTGTCACCGTATTTTTCTTTAAACTTTTTCAGGCTCCTGCTTTCCACATTGCTTTCCGATTTAACCTCAACAGGGAATATGTCGTTTTCTCTCTGGATCAGAAAATCCACTTCATACCGGGGATTGTCCATTGTCCAATACCGGGGTACGGCCTCAAACTGGTTGCGCAGCGTCTGAAGCACATAGTTCTCACTGAGGGCTCCTTTAAATTCAACAAACAACCGGTTGCCTTCACCGAAAGCGGAAGGCGCCAAAAGCGACAAACGGCGCAAAAGCCCCACGTCCACCAGATACAGCTTGAAGGCGGACAAATCGTCATCGGCGGAAATCGGCAACCCCGGCGCACTGCTGCGGTATATCTTATAAGTCAGGTTGGCATCGCAAAGCCACTGCAGCGCATCCTCATATTCTCTGGCCCGAGCCCCTTCCTTGACAACTTTATAAATGAATTTTTTATTTTCCCTGGCCAGTTGCGAAGGTATCGACTTCCAGATTAACGATATCCTAGGAAAGTCTTTGGGATCCGGATATTTGGCAAAATCCCGTTCGTAGGCTCCCAGAATATTGGACAGCACCTGCTGCACCAGTTCTACATCACGTTCTTCTGTCCAGGAGCGGACGGATTCCGGCATCCCACCGGTCACAAAATACATCTTCAGCTTTTCATAAAGCGGATTAAAAAAAGCATCAGGAATTGGTTCAATCCTGTCTAAGCTGTCAAGGTAAGAGGCAAAATTGCCATCGCCATTGGCCATTAAGAATTCAGTAAAGGTCATCGGCCCGATTTCCAAAAAGTCCACCTTGCCGACAGGAAAAGAGGCCGGTTTGGACAATGCAATGCCTAAGAGGGAGCCCGCGCACGCCACATGATAGTGAGGCGTATTTTCGCAGAAATATTTAAGCGTATTTAAAGCATTGGGACACTCCTGGATCTCATCGAAGACTATGAGGGTAAACTCCGGCTTATTGGGCTTGACGGTTTGTCCGCTGGCCATCATCAGGTTTTGCAGAATGCGTTCCACATCCTTGGTGTTTTCAAAAAATTGCTTGTATTCCGGATGCTCGTCAAAGTTAAAATAGGCTATGTTTTCATAATAACGCCTGGCAAATTCTTTCAGCAGCCAGGTCTTGCCCACCTGCCGGACACCTTTCAATATGTTTGTTGTAAGATAAAAATACAGAAAGTTGCAAATGAAAAATCCAGAATGTTGCAATTGGAAATTCCATAGTTTTGCAAAAAATCCATTGCAGGCATAAACCACAACCTATATCCTTGTATCTGACCAAAGAATGCAAGGAGGAGAGGAGTATGCTTACAATGGACAAGATACATGATATCAGATTTCGTTTTTACGTGAAAGGCGAAAACATTTCCCAAATAGCAAATGCACTGAATTTAGATTGGAAAACGGTTCAAAAATATGTGGATATGGCGAATTTCAATGAACAGGCTCCTAAACCTGCCTTAGAACAGCGTTTTTGTCCCAAGCTGGATCCATATAAGCCAGCTATTGACAAGTGGCTAGAAGAGGACAAACAAGCACCACGGAAACAGCGGCATACCGCCAGGAGGGTTTTTAACCGCCTTACGAAGGAATGCCCCGGCTTTAACTGCTCATACAGGACGGTTGCTTCCTACTACGCAGTAAAACACAAGGAAATATTCAACGGTGCCAAGGCCGGCTTCCTGCCACTGGAACACAGTCCGGGCGAGGCCCAAGTTGATTTCGGTACAGCCGATTTTTATGAAAATGGCAGACGGTTGACCGGAAAATATCTTGAAGTATCATTCCCATACAGCAATAAAGGCTACCTGCAGCTGTTCTATGGCGAAAACATGGAATGCCTTCTGGAGGGACTTGACGCTATCTTTCGGCACATTGGTGCTGTCCCTGACGAATTGTGGTTCGATAACACTAGAACTATCGTAACAAAAGTAATTAAAGGCGGTGGCCGTGAGATCACCGAACGATTTGCTCGTTTCCGAGAACACTACCGTTTCCAAGCCGTATTTATGAACCCTGGCGAAGGACATGAAAAAGGCAATGTTGAAAACAAAGTCGGTTACCAGAGGCGTAACTTTCTTGTCCCCATGCCGCACTTTCTTAAACTTTCCGATTTCAACCGGCAGCTCCTCGACCTGTGTGAGGAAGATGCCAACAGAGAGCATTACCGCCGCAATGGAACCATTGAGGAATTGTTTGCGGAAGATTTAAAACACTGCCATTCCCTCCCGGAAATCAAATTTGACCTAAGCGGCAAAGGCTATGTTACCACCAATAACTGGGGCAAGTTTTATCTAAACAAGAGCATGCACGAATACTCGGTTTCGCCGAAATATGCCAACACGGCGGTTAACCTGAAACTGACATCCTCGCTTGTCATCGTCATGGATGAAAACTACCGTGAGGTCGTAAGACACCGCCGCCTTTACGGTGATACTAAACAACAGAGCATGGATTGGCTCCCATATCTCAGGCAGCTCTCCATACGTCCACGTGCATTGAAATACTCCGGTATCTATGACATAATGCCGCCTCAAATGAAGCAATTTCTTGAAGGCTGTTCCAATATGGAAACAGGAAAGGTGCTTAAAGTCCTGGCGGAACTCACAGACAGAACCGGCTTTGACAGTGCCCTAAATACCGTCAATCAGGCACTCTGCTATGGCGCATCCGATGCAGACAGCCTTAAGAATCTCTATCGGCGAATTTATGCTGATGTGCCTGAACTACCGCCGCTGCCGCTTGGCTCTGAAATACCGGATGTCGGTCAGATGACAACCAACCTGATTGCTTACGACACCTTCCTGAAGAAGGGGGGTGCTGCAAATGCTTGAAGAAGAAATCATAAGCTGCTGCAAAAGATTAAAGCTGAGCCGCAATCTGGCCGATATGGCTCAATTAACGGAGGGCGAAACACATCAGGAATACTTATATAAACTACTGTCTGCAGAGCTGAAAAACCGCGAACAGGGTCGTACAGCTAAACTAATTAACAGCGCAAGCTTCTACAGCATAAAAACATTTGACGGCTTCCGCTTTGATGAAATTACACTTCCTTCCGACCTGACACCGGAAAGCCTAAAGTCCCTCAATTTTATCAGAGAGAAGAAAAATGTTATCATGTACGGCAGGACAGGTACCGGAAAAACCATGCTGTCCACTGCGCTTGGCGTGAGCGCTTGCCAGAAAGGGATTCCCGTCAAATTCTACCGTACCGCAGCATTGGTTAACCAGCTTTCGGAAGCTAAGAAAGCCGGCACACTGGGGACCTTGTTGAAAAAACTGAATAAAGCATCTGTCATTATACTGGATGAGTGGGGCTACGTGCCATATGATCGTACCGGTGCCCAGCTTCTCTTTGACTATCTCTCCGAGATACATGAACATAAATCCATCATACTCAATACGAATCTGGAGTTTTCCAGGTGGGTTAACGTACTCTATGATGAGCAGATGACTGCCGCCCTTGTAGGCAGGCTCATGCACCATTGCTATCTCCTCCTGTTTCCGGGAGAGAATAACCGTCTTAGAGAGTCAAGCATCAATGATCTTTACCGTTCAATGGCAGCAAAAGATAGCAAGGAGGAGTGAAAATTTCAAAACATGGATAAGCCATATATTTATCCTTAACCCTGTAGCTACCCCCTAGAACGAATGTGCGCGCTTTTCAAGGGCCGCCGCAGGCGGGGCACACGCCTTTACCCTTGAAAAGTGTGTGCATGAGTTCTACAATCTCATCAAGGGTTAAGAAAATCAAGCTTAAATCGACGACGAGTAACAAATGCCTGTAAGTAATTTTTCCCCTGAAATAACAAGGCGGAAAACGACTTGCAACATTATGGAAAATGGTGATGCAATACTATGGAAAAATTACTTGCAACTTTTTGTAAAAAGTTCTTGCAAAAAACATTTCAATATGAGCGGTTTCCGGTGTCGGGAGTTTTTCCAGCTCAGCAAATCCTGCATAATTAACCTTTCCACAATATCACCTCCAAAACATCACATTTTTATACATATTTTGCGTCAATTAATCACACTTTTATTAAATATAATAACCACATGCCCAGTTTTAAGTCAATAGATCACAGAAAAAAACAGCCTCCCTTCCGAAAAGAAGGGAGGACAGGTCAGGTCAGTCCTATTTGGCTTTTTTGAGCAACTCCAGGCTGTTATCAAATCCTTTTAAAACACCCGTAACTTTGGTAACATCCATTTTCAGGTTATCCATTTCTGCTTTTTGTATTTCTTTGTTTTCAAGAATTGCCCGCAGCATTTGACCATGCTCTTCTTTGATTCCCTGAAGACCTGTTTCCAATACCTTTAACTTCTGCCCGTGTTTTTCTTTAATTTCTTTAACATCAGCTTCCAAATTGCTAACTTGTGTTTTCATTGTACTAAATTCTGTTTCCATTGAATTAACTTGTATTTTCATAGTGCCAATTTCTGTTTTTATTGTCCCAATTTCTGTTTTCATTGTGCCAATTTCTGTTTCCATTGAATTAATTTGTGTTTCCAGTGAGTTAATTTGTGTTTTCATGGCGCTAAATTCTATCTTCATTGTGCCAAACTCTGTCTTCATTGTGCCAAACTCTGTCTTCATTGTGCCAAACTCTGTCTTCATTGTATTAAATTCTGATTTCATTGTTTTTAATTCAGTAAGAATTTCTTTTAGAATCTTTTCCACAGGGACCACTCCTTGGTTGAATTGATAATACACAGCGAGTATAAAATCATATTCTACTTAGTGGTCCAAATACCTGCCTCCGACAAAAAATAATTCAATTTTGGGGGCTGCACTCACCCCGTTACCCTTCACAGACTCTCCTGATATCAGCGCCAAGCCGGCAGAACTTCTCCTCAAGCTTTTCATAACCCCTGTCAATATGGTGAATAAAATTTATCTCTGTTTCTCCCCTGGCCGCCAGTCCGGCAAGTATCAGGGCTGCCCCGCCCCTGAGGTCGGTGGCATGGACCCGGGCTCCGTTGAGTTCCGATACTCCCCTGACAACGGCGACACGGCCATCTACCCGGATATCGGCTCCCATCCGGCCAAGTTCCTCTGTATGCATAAACCGGTTTTCAAAAACCGTTTCGGTAATCATACTGGTCCCACTGGCCCTGGTCAGCAATGCAGTAATTTGGGGCTGCATGTCTGTAGGAAATCCCGGATATGGCAGTGTTTGGATATTAACCGGCGCTATGGTTTCCGGTCCGGAAACCCTTACTCCCGGACCACCGTTCTGAATCCTGGCTCCTGTTTCTTCAAGTTTGGCAATCACAGGTTTCAGGTGTTCTGTGATGACATTTTCTATATATACTTCACCGCCGGTCAGGGCGGCTGCCACCATATAGGTCCCGGCTTCAACCCGGTCCGGGATAACCTGGTGTGCGGCCCCCTTCAGAGATGCCTGTCCTTCTATTGTAATCACATTTGTCCCTGCCCCGGTCACCTTGGCTCCCATGGCATTCAAAAAGTTAGCCAAGTCAACGATCTCAGGCTCTTCAGCAGCATTTTGAATCTGGGTTGTCCCTTCTGCGAGAGCTGCCGCCATCATAATGTTTTCGGTAGCGCCCACGCTGGGAAAATCAAGGTAGACTTTTCCTCCCTTTAACCTGTCTTTTACTTTGGCCACAACAAACCCGTTTTCCCGGGAAATTTCTGCCCCCAGGCTCACAAAACCCTTTAGATGAAGGTCAATGGGTCTTGTCCCTATCTTACAGCCGCCGGGAAGAAACGTCTTGGCATAGCCATACCTGGCAAGGAGGGGTCCCATAACAAGAAAAGAGGCCCTCATTTTGCTCACATAGTCATAAGGGGCCTCTGTGTTAATAAGTATTTTGGCATTCACAGTCAGGGTTTCCTCATCCAGGTCTGCTTCAGCGCCCATAAATCTCAGCAGGTCAATAAGAGTCTCTACATCAGCCAGATAAGGTACTCCACTTATATGGCTGATTCCTTTTTCAGCCAGAAGAGCAGATGCAATAATTGGCAGAACCGCATTTTTGGCTCCACTTACACGTACTTTTCCGGATAAAGGTTTTCCTCCCCTAACAACAAGTTTCTCCAAACTCACTTCCCCCTGTAAAATGTCTATTGTTTATAATCTTGCTTAATATTCACTGGTTATTATCGGGGATCCAACATACCAAAAAGTCTTTTTTTCGACAGAATTATATCTTGCTGCCATATTAATATTAACTGACTCGCCACCTGTTGTCAACAGTTCCGGAAGGTGTGAAGTATGTGCGGAAACACTTACCATAGACTCGTTTTCCATGACATTAACTTCATGGGCCTGTGCCTCTTTAATCATATCCTGGATAACCTTCCTCCTCTGGTGATTACTTACTTTACCTGAAATCTCACCCTTGATAACAGTACTCCGGTGATATCTGTCACTTGCCATAATCCTGTCAAGCATGGTATAGAGCCGGTCATAGGAATACTGTTGGTCACCAGTACTTAGGGCTACAGTAAAATAAGCAATTCCACCGGTCTGCTTTTCCGGGTAACTGTTAACATTCAACGTGGCCAGCACGGTAATATCTGATTCTGTTTTCCCCAGGGCCTGGATTATCAAGCTCCCGCCATAGTTGACGGTCCTGATTTCCGGCAGGCTCTGTTCCGGAGAAAATACTCTCCGCAGCCTCCATCTTAAATACTGGTCCGCATCCGCCTGGAGGGGTTTAAGCTCACACTTTTCCCATCCATAAACATAAAGCTGGGCGAACCTGGCTCCCGATGCACTAAAAGCCCGTACAACAACAGCCCCTTCCGGCTCTTTATTGACGGAAGAAGGTTTCCATACTGCATATATGACACCCGAAGCTAACATAATTATTCCTATTATTAATACGCACAGTATTCTTTTTTTTGTACCCATTTTAACAATCATTTTTTATCACCGGCCAATTTTTTTTGCTCCCCACTAAAAAAGGGGACGCCCATACTTAAAGTATTGCCCCATCTTTACCGCCTTAGACCGGTATTAAGCTTTATTTACAGTTTATGCAAACATTGCATGTACACAAAACAGAAGAAAAAACTACCCACGTTTTTATTACGTGAGTGATTTCTCATAATATTTACTTGCGTTTATAACTCAAATTTTTACCATTAATAACCTTCAGAACAAATAATATAAATTAGATTAATTGAAGATTCTTTATTAACCCTACAGAATCTAAATGGTTATAAGCAGCTATTGCCTGTTTTTCTGTAAACCATTGTTTAACTGATAAAAGGTAATTGACTATTCCTTTTTGGCTTTTGTCATTAATACAAATGTAATGGTTAATATAATGAATTGATGCTAATGCTTCCAACCAATCGAGAACGCCCATATCATCCGGCATCTCTGCTTCTGACCATTTAGAAAATTCCATTAGAATCTCCTTGGCTTTATCGGTTAAAGTCCAAGCTGCGCAATATTCACCATAAGCTTTTTCATCTTCAGCAATTTCAAAAGCATCACTAGCAAGGTCTGAGCAATACGGTCCCCTTAAATACCAGTTATAACTGTAACCGAGATCCACACCAAAACTTTGTAAAAGATATATGTTCTTTTGTAATAGTAGTCTTTTATTAAAATCAGATTTAAACTCTTTAAATGAAAAATCTTTGATAATGTTATCAACACAAAGCTTCAATTGACAGGCTTTCTCGTTCATATTAATCCCCCCATAACTAATTTATAAAGTTTGATATAAATGGGAAAAATCCCTTTATTTATTACAATCCTTGTAGTTGCAAATCTTCTTTAATTTTTTCTAATGCGTCACTTAAGTGCTTAGCGCTTCTCACATTATCTTTAGGAAAAGGGTCAATATAAAAAACTCTTAAAATTTTTAATTCTCTATTACAAAGCTCCTTAATTAAACTACTGTCGTTATGAACTAAAAATTCCACCTCTGATGGTTTTTTTATCTTTGGGGCTTCAACATAGTCTTTTTCATCTTTTTCAATTTCTGACCAAGAAACGTCCACTGAAAGCTTTTGTTCTACATACCCTAGATTTTCTACTGGTATACCGACACGATTCGCGAAGAAATCAAAATCAAATCTAACCTTTTCTCTAACTTTTCCATAATCGGTTTTGGGGTCAGGATTTTCGTCCTTATCACCAATATATTTCATATCAATTAAAACCTTGATGCGTTTTCGTTCTAATAATGTTTTTTTATATAGGTTGTATAATCCTTCTTCACAAGTTTTACTTTTGTGTAATCTGTCCCAAAGGTAGCTGTCGTCAAATTTAAGAAAATCATCCTTATCCATTATTTCTAAAACATCTTCATAAGTTGGATAAATTTCACCTTGGTTGGCTAGTTCTAATATTAAAGCCTTAGCCAATGTCTCAAAAGCTGTCGTAGTTTTATGCATTGTTATCTGTGAATACGAAAAATATCTAGCCATCAAGTAGTGCTCTAAAACCCTGATTCCCTTGTGACTGACTGCCAGAACTTTTTCAACAACTTTTCTGTCGCCGTAGACCTGGTTATGATCCGCAACACACAATAATCTTATTAAGTAATCTAAGTCAATCATTCCATAAGTTACTCCTGCCGCCGCAGAGTCTCTCAGCAAATAATCCAATCTATCACAATCCAAGGAAGAATGCATTAGTTGGTGAAACAACTGACTGGGAGTTTTTCCGTTGATTATTGAGCCAATCTCTTCCACATCATATCCAGCGCCTTTAAGAAGTTCTCTAATGTCTCTTCTTCTTTTTAATACTTCTACCCCCATCTCCTCATGGTGAGCTAAATTTCTCCTAGGTTTTTGACTAAATTTAGTTAATGGACTCTCTTTTACATCTTTTATCTTTTCCACCAGAGGAGCCTGATCACGTACAGCGGCTTTTTTACCAATCTTTATATATACTGCCTCGGTCAAATGTGAATGAGGATAATGCCCTATGTCATGTAACAACGCTGCCAAACGGAGTTTTTCCTGGTCCTTAACATCGGTTAAATAACCACTTTTTAGAAGATGGTCTGTCATCTTCCCCATAACATATAGTACACCAAGAGAGTGGCTAAATCTAGTGTGTTCAGAACTTGGGAATATTAGAGAGGTTAAACCTTGTTGCTTAATTCTTCTTAATCTTTGAAAAGTATTAGTATTAATTATTCTAAATTCCAGTTCTGAAAATCCTATTCCACCATAAATATTATCATTTATAAATTTGCGACTAAATTGAGGCAACTGATTTCATCTCCAATGAAATAAGTTTTTACAATTATTCATAATTGTTTCCACGTTTTCCTTTTTATGATAACTCTTCCAAACATTTGTTCTGTTTTTATTATATATTACCATCATTTAACTGTCAATCATATAATTTTACTGTGATTTAGAAAAACTTTCCTGGTTCGGCACCCCCACTTCCTCCCTGCCTGCCGCAAAAAGCCCCCGGGTCCCGCCAAATCCGCACTTTTTTCCATTAAAGAAGTCAAATGTTACTTCATTTATTATTGCTGTGATGGGGTTGGTTGTTCCTTAGCGAAGGCGTCGGGACGTCCTCCGGTCCTATATCAGTATATCCGGGTTTTTTACGTAAGGGGGAACAAATGGTTCCTCAAGCAGGGCGTTGGGACGTCAACCGGCCCACATCAGTAAATCCGATTTTTTTCGTAAAAGGTGCGTCAGATGTTTCCTGTTTGGTTGTTCCGGTGTGGGGGTTGGTTGTTCCTTAGCGAAGGCGTCGGGACGTCCTCCGGTCCTATATCAGTATATCCGGTTTTTTTACGTAAGGGGGAACAAATGGTTCCTCAAGCAGGGCGTTGGAACGTCAACCGGCCCACGACCCGCTGCGCGGGAGTGGCTGCCGGTTGAGTTCCGCCCTGCAGAGGAATCATTTGTTCCCCCATTTTACGCAAAAAAACCCCCGGATTTGTCGCCAAACCCGGGAGCTTTTTGCACAGCCTATTCTTTTCCGGAAGCCTTCAGCCTCGTGATAGCCCTTCTCAGGGCCATCTCAGCTCTGGCTACATCAATATCATAAGACTTGTTGGCCAGTCTCTGCTCAGCGCGTTCCCGCGCTTCCCTGGCCCTGTTGACATCAATTTCATCAGCTCGCTCTGCTGTATCTGCAAGGATAACAGCTTTGTTGTCATTAACTTCCATGAACCCGCCGCTGATAGCAACCTTGGTTTCTTTACCGTCTTTGATTACCTTTAACACACCGATATTTAAACCGGACACAATCGGAGCGTGCAAGGGCAGGATACCAAGGTAGCCCTCGATACCGGGAACAACAACAAAATCTGCCGGTTCACTGTACACAATGCGTTCAGGTGTCACTATCTCAACAACGACGTTCCTGTCAGCCATAATTATTCACTTCCCTCCAGCTCTTTGGCCCTGGCTACAACCTCATCGATTGTACCCTGCATATAGAAGGCCTGCTCGGGGATTTCATCATGTTTTCCTTCAACAATCTCTTTGAAACCGCGGATACTTTCCTTAAGAGGCACATATTTTCCGGGGGTTCCGGTAAAGGCTTCAGCCACGAAGAATGGCTGTGACAGGAACCTCTGGATCTTCCGGGCCCTGGCAACAATCAGTTTGTCATCATCTGACAATTCATCCATACCGAGAATTGCAATGATGTCCTGGAGCTCTTTGTACCTCTGGAGAACACCCTGTACTTCCCGGGCCACCTTGTAGTGCTCTTCACCGACAACCCTCGGGTCAAGAACCCGGGATGTGGAGTCAAGGGGGTCAACAGCCGGGTAAATTCCCAACTCAACAATCTGGCGGGAAAGTACCGTCGTTGCATCGAGGTGGGCAAACGCCGTAGCAGGCGCCGGGTCTGTCAGGTCGTCAGCAGGCACGTAAATAGCCTGAACTGATGTGATGGAACCCTTTTTGGTAGAAGTAATCCGTTCCTGAAGCTGACCCATCTCAGTTGCCAGTGTCGGCTGATAACCAACCGCTGAAGGCATCCGGCCAAGGAGCGCGGAAACCTCGGAACCGGCCTGGGTGAAACGGAAGATGTTGTCAACAAAGAGCAGCACGTCCTGACCTTCCTCATCTCGGAAGTACTCAGCAACGGTAAGTCCTGTCAGACCGACCCGGAGACGGGCTCCCGGCGGTTCATTCATCTGACCGAACACCATGGCAGTCTTATCAATAACCCCTGAATCTATCATCTCGTGGTAGAGGTCATTACCTTCACGGGTACGCTCACCAACACCGGCGAATACGGAAAATCCGCCGTGCTCATAGGCGATGTTCCTGATAAGCTCCATAATCAGAACTGTTTTTCCAACACCGGCACCACCGAAGAGACCGATCTTACCACCCTTGGCGTATGGTGCCAGCAGGTCAACAACCTTGATTCCGGTTTCCAGTACCTCAGTGGCTGTTTCCTGGTCCTCAAATGAGGGTGCAGGACGGTGAATCGGATAGTAGGTATCTGTTTCCACCGGACCTTTATGGTCAATTGATTCTCCGATAACATTCAAAAGCCTGCCCAGAGTCTGGCGGCCAACCGGTATTGAAATTGGTGCACCGGTATCCACGGCCTTCATACCCCTGACCATGCCGTCTGTTGAACTCATGGCTACTGCGCGGACAAGGTTATTGCCGAGGTGCTGGGCCACTTCCAGGGTTACATTGAGTTCAACACTTGATTTTACAGTATCCTGATCTTCACTTCTAATTTTGATTGCATTGTATATTTCGGGCAATTGTCCCGGCTCAAACTCAATATCCACCGCCGGTCCAACTACCGAAACGACTTTACCTACGTTCATTTAAGCGTTTTCCCTCCTATCGCATTAATCTAACGCGTTTGCACCACCAACAATTTCCGAAATCTCCTTGGTAATTGCCGCCTGCCGCGCTCTGTTCAGGGAAAGGGTAAGTTTGTCAATCATCTCTGTGGCATTATCTGTTGCCGAACCCATTGCAGTCATCCTGGCTCCATGTTCACTGGCTTTGGATTCCAAAAGCGCTCTGTATATAGTTGTTTCAATATACTTGGGCAGCAGTTCGGCCAGCAGTTCTTCGGGATCCGGCTCATAAATATAGTCTATAGTTGTAGTACCCTTTTCTCCCTCATTTCGTGCCGGCGGTTCAACAGGCAGCAGCTTCATGGTTGTCGGTATCTGTGTCATCGCAGACTTGAATTCGGTGTATACCAGGTAAACCTCATCAAATACGCCTTTTACATAATAATTTACCAGAGTCTGCCCGATTTCCTTGGCAATACCGAATGGCATCTCATCACCAAGGCCCACAAACTCGGATTTTATGTCATAACCCCTGCGGCGAAAGAAGTCACGCCCTTTACGGCCTATAGCAACCATGCTTCCGGGCTTATCATACAGCATCATGGCATTTCTCCGGATAATGTTGGCATTATAGCCGCCACACAAACCCCGGTCACCAGTTATCAGCACATAACAGACATTGTTGGGTTCACGCACCTCCAGCAGTGGGTGACTTACTCCCGAATTGGCAGAAGTCAGCCGGGACAACACCTCTTTTATCTTCCCGGCAAAAGGGCGTGCTGCCATAACCCGCTCCTGTGACTTGCGTAAATTTGCCGCAGCCACCATCTTCATGGCTTTGGTAATCTGCTGAGTACTTTTGATACTCTTAATCCTGCGTCGCAGGTCGCGTGCACTTGCCATATCGATTTCTCACCACCTTTATTTCTGTATCTGCATTACCAGACCAGTCAGTTATGCGAACATCTTCTTGAATTCCACAACGGCGTTTTTCAGTTTTTCGATAAGCTCGTCACTCATAACGCCTTTCTCTGCGATTTCTTTACCGATTTCCGGCTTACTGGAACGCATAAACTTGAGGAAGTCCTCCTCGAATTTAGCCAGCCTGTCAACCGGCAGGTCATCAAGATATCCGTTAACGGCGGTGAACAGTACCATAACCTGTTCCTGAACAGGCATTGGGTTATACTGACCCTGCTTGAGGATTTCCATCATCCGCTCACCACGGGCCAGACGTGCCTGGGTAGCTTTGTCAAGGTCAGAACCGAACTGGGCAAATGCCTGGAGTTCCCGGTACTGTGCCAGGTCCAGACGCAGACGCCCGGCAACCTGTTTCATCGCCTTAATCTGCGCAGAACCACCAACCCGGGATACAGACAGACCAACTGAGATAGCAGGCCTGAAACCGGAGTAGAACAGGTCTGACTCCAGGAATATCTGTCCATCGGTAATGGAGATAACGTTTGTCGGAATATAGGCGGAAACATCACCTGCCTGGGTCTCGATAACCGGCAGTGCGGTAATGGAGCCGCCGCCCAAATCGTCATTCAGCTTGGATGCCCGTTCCAGAAGGCGGGAATGCAGGTAGAAAACGTCCCCGGGATATGCCTCCCGGCCTGGCGGCCTGCGGAGCAGAAGGGAAAGTTCCCTGTAAGCTGCAGCCTGTTTGGTCAGGTCATCATAAATTATCAGCACATGTTTGCCCTGATACATGAATTCCTCAGCCATGGCACAACCGGCATAAGGAGCAATATACAGCATCGGAGCCGGTTCAGAGGCAGTTGCCGAAACAACGATGGTATAATCCATAGCCCCATGTTCTTCCAGTGTCTTCACAACACCGGCAACAGTGGAAGCCTTTTGGCCGATAGCTACATATATACAGATGACGTCTGTATTCTTTTGGTTAATAATGGTGTCAACAGCAATAGCAGTCTTTCCGGTCTGGCGGTCACCGATAATCAACTCCCGCTGTCCCCGGCCGATGGGAACCATGGAGTCGATAGCCTTCAAACCGGTCTGCATGGGCTGGTTAACGGACTTCCGTTCAATAACACCTTCAGCCCTCTTTTCCACAGGACGGAACTTATCGGTATTAATTGGTCCCTTTCCATCAATAGGCTGGCCCAGTGAGTTAACAACCCGGCCCAGCATTGCATCTCCTACAGGAACCTCAACGATTCTGCCTGTCCTCTTAACGGTGTCGCCTTCCCGGATTTCGGTGTAGGGACCCATGATAACACATCCGATGTTATCTTCTTCGAGGTTGAGGGCCATACCATAAATACCACCGGGGAATTCAAGCAATTCACCGGACATTGCCTCTTCCAGGCCGTAAATCCGGGCGATACCGTCCCCTACTTGGATAACTGTACCGACATCAGTAACTTCTATTTCGGTTCGATATTTTTCAATCTGCTGCTTGATTATCGAACTTATTTCTTCCGGCCGTAATTTCATTTAGTTCCTCACCCCTATCTCCTTAACTTCGATTTGCAGAAGATTCTCCTTAAGTTTCTCCAATCTGCCCACCAGGCTGCTGTCAATAACCTTGTCTCCGATACGCACCACAACCCCGCCTATCAGGCTGGGGTCCACCTCTGACTGGAGCCTTACGGTCTTTCCGGTTACCTCAGACAGCTTGGCCTTGATCAGGGCTATGTCGGCTTCGGTCAGTTCTGCAGCAGACTTCAGCTGGGCATCAGCCATATTACGCGCTTCATTGGCATATGAAACAAATTCCTCATAAATGGCATGGATGTATGAAGCACGGTATTTCTCAATAACCACATTCAAAAAATTAATGGTTAGTTCGGAAATCTCCCCGGAAAAGACCTTTTCCAAAATGGCCTTTTTCTCTTCAGGAGATACCAGCTGGTGTTCCATAACCTTTCTCAGGTCTTCGTTGCTGTAAATAGTATCAACAACGTCCTTCAGTTCTGTTTCCAGCTGATCTGTCAAACCTTTTTCCTGCGCAATAGCAAAAAAAGCATTCGAATACCTGCGGGCAACGGCATTCTCTAGCATTTAAGATCCCCTACCTCTGAGACAAATTCTTTGACCAGTTTTTCGTGATCTTCAACACTGATTGACTTGCCCAGAACCTTCCCGGCAGCCATTACTGCCAGAACAGCCACCTCGTCACGCAGAGCGGCGATAGCCTGGTCTTTTTCCCTCTTGATTTCTTCCTGAGCCTTTTGAATTGCTTTTGTTGCCTCGCTTTGCGCATTCGCTACAATCTCATGCTTCATTTCTTCACCCAGCTTGGTGGCTTTAGCCATAATCTCCTGGGCTTCCTGTTTGGCTTCAGCCAGACGGGTCTCATATTCTTTGCGCATTTTTTCTGCTTCGTTCTTGGCGGTTTCAGCGTTATTTATGGCGTCTTCAATGGACTTCTTGCGTTCATCCAGCATATTGAGAATCGGTTTGTACGCAAACTTCTTCAAAAGGAACAATAGAATAAGGAAGTTGACTACCTGCCACAGAAACTTGGGAAATTCAAAACCCAAGCTCTCAAGAATTGCTCCCATCTATCCGAAAACCCCCTCTCTGCAATCATTCAAAACCCTGTTTTAGGCGAAAAGAGACCAAGGTTCTACCTTCCCTGATCTCTATCGCCTTAGTTGATATACGAAACTTACCAAATAACACTTAACCAATCTTACCAACCAAAATAAATGCGATCAACAAACCGTAGATAGTTAAGGTTTCCATAAATGCTAAGGCAATGAAAAGAAGTGTTCTGATGGTACCACTAACCTCTGGCTGACGGGCAATACTTTCGAAAGCTTTACCGGAAGCAATACCCTGACCAACACCAGCACCTACAGCAGCGATACCTACTGCAAAAGCAGCACCCAATGCGATTAAACCGCTAACCAGTTCCATTTTTTTCCCCCCCTTCTCAAGACTAGCAACTATAATTTTAATGGTGTTCTTCAGTAGCTCCAGCTATATAAGTGGAAGCTAACAGTGTAAATACGAGAGCCTGAATAGCCCCCGTCAGAAGACCCAGGACCATCATGGGCACAGGAACAAGAAGCGGTACCATTTCACCCAGTTGGGCTACTATTGTTTCTTCACCATATACGTTCCCGTATAGACGAAGGGAGAGTGATACCGGTCTTACCAGCTCTTCAATTACGTTCAAAATGAACAGGAATGCCATCGGTTGGAAGAAGTGCTTGAAAAAGCTGATTCCCTTAGCCTTGATACCAAAATAAAAAACAGAAAGAAATACCAGAACTGCCAAACCTGCTGTAATACTGACGTTATTGGTCGGCGGCACAAAACCTTTAATCATGGCTGCACCCGGGAGTACCCCTGAATAGTTGCTTAACAGGATATAAAGGAAACAAGTTCCCAGGAACGGTCCATACTTCCTGGCCCTGTCCTCTCCCATAATGCCGCCAAAGAAACTGAATAATCCATCAACAATGTATTCCCATACGTTCTGAATACCCTTTGGCATTCTGTGCATGTTCCGGGTGGCCAGCCATGCTGTGAACACCAATATAAACATGATAACCCATGAAGTTATTACAAAATTATATATTGGCAGGTGAAAATCGGTACCGGGTATGGTAATGTCAAATAATGGATCCGCAGGTCCGTGGTGTATCCCGCCGCCTTCTTGCGCTGCTGCTGACAATGTTCCCACCTCCTTTGCTAAAACTTATAAATTATATATCTTTTTATAAGATATCTTGTAGTATTTCCAATCGTGAAAACCTTTAAAGTTATAATTAATGTCTCTAAAGTCTGTCCGTATCATTGAACCTGGGATCTGCCTGGTACCTTTCGTCAAAATCCAGACCGGGGAACCGTATCCCCTCCGGCAGGTCCTTCGGTTTTTCCACTTCTACATTTCCGGAAACCGGTTCAGCATTCTCAGCCTCTGTTTTCCACCACTCTTCTTCGGTGTTGAGCACCACATAAACTCCCATTATCATCTTTGGCAGCAGGAGACCGATAAAGGTACCGATTGCAAACAGATAATGGGTCCGCGGTATAACTATGTACAGAATAATTACAATTAACCAAAACCTGACATGATAGCTGGCAAAACTTATGACCCTGGCCAAATCAGGTGATGCCATTTTAAAGGCGACATCAAGAATTACTCCAACAACCCTGTAGTTAATTATACATAGTCCGACCCCAAACACCAAACCGTAGGCCAACTGTTTCAGTCCGAATAAATAGGCCAGTCCGCCTATCAGTATGGTTGCCAGCAATGACCATTTTGCTATGCCTCGCTGAACCCGCGGGGTATCGACTGCCATAACTCTAGTCCCTCCCCTTTTTGGGAAAGGCCAAGTCGTACAAGGACTTAAGACCTGCCGCTGTCCCCAGAAGAAACATAATCAGTGTCAACCAGGGTTTTGTCCCAAAATACTTATCCAGCCAGCTCCCGGCAAAATAGCCGAATGCGACCGATACGGCCATTGTCATA
Source organism: Thermincola carboxydiphila (assembly GCA_016841325.1). Classification (GTDB taxonomy): domain Bacteria; phylum Bacillota; class Thermincolia; order Thermincolales; family UBA2595; genus Phosphitispora. The sequence continues at coordinate 40,868 of JAENZJ010000001.1, read as the reverse complement.
CCAGCAGACATAATAAGGCCAACAGCCTTGTAGCTCTGGTATTTCTCGTCTTTTTTCATCTTTACACCCTCTTTGGGGGGCTTATGGAAAAGAGCTGTTTTCTGTCAAACCGGTGCCGGAAGTAACCTTGTTTTCATTATACTTGTTCATTATATTAGGTCAAACAGGGAAATATTTCTCAATTCTCAAAATTTTTTGAACACAATACACTTACAAAAAGACATAAACATAATACCTTTTACCTTAGCAGAAGGTCTACATTATATGTCCGGAAAAACCACTGCAGAATTTATAACGTACTCTATATTCTCTCTTTTTTTACAAATTCCTTTTTTTTGAGGATAATTTTTAAGATTTTTTTTCACAAGGTTATTATGCTGTGAATTCCTCCGGTTTCCTGCGGTTTAAGCCAAGAAAGTATTTCAACCCTGAGACAATCCTCCCGCACGCCTGGCCATCTCCATATGGATTTACCGCACTTGCCATCCTGCTATACTCTTCAGGATTCTCCAGCAGTATTTTACACTGGCTGTAAATCGCTTCCTCATCAGTACCCACCATCTTCACCGTCCCGGCCTCAACCGCTTCCGGCCTTTCGGTGGTGTCCCTGAGCACCAGCACCGGTTTACCCAAAGAAGGAGCCTCTTCCTGCAGCCCTCCGGAATCAGTCAGTACCAAACAAGACTTATTCATCAGGTTAACAAAGGGAGCATAGTCAAGGGGGTCTGTCAGGTGGACCCTCCCGACCCCGCCCAGCACCTCATTGACCGCTTCCTTTACCTTGGGATTCTTATGTACAGGGAAAACGATTTCAACTTCAGGATAGTTTTCCACCACAGCCCTCAGGGCCCGGTAAACATTTTTCAGGGGTGCGCCCAGGTTTTCCCGGCGGTGGGTGGTCACCACAAACACCTTCCGCCGGGTATAGTCAATACTGTCCAGAGTGCTGTCCCCGAAAACATACTCATCCCTTACGGTAGCCAACAGAGCATCAATAACCGTATTACCGGTTACCAGGATATGCTCAGCCCCGACACCCTCCCTGAGGAGGTTTGCCTTTGCCGCAGCAGTAGGAGCAAAGTGAAATTGGGCTATGGAACCGGTCAGTCTCCGGTTCATCTCTTCCGGGTACGGAGAATATATATTCCCGGTACGCAGCCCTGCTTCCACATGCCCGACCCTAATCTGCCGGTAAAAAGCGGCCAGACTGGCAACAAATGTAGTAGTAGTATCCCCATGTACCAGAACAATATCCGGTTTTTCCTGTTCCAAAATATCTTTTAGCCCCGCCAGCGCCCTGGTGGTTATTTCATAAAGGGTCTGATTAGGAAGCATTATATTTAAATCATATGCAGGTTTAATGTGAAATAATTCTAGAACTTGGTCCAGCATTTCACGGTGTTGTGCAGTAACAGCAACACTGCACCTGATTTCAGGGTCATCTTCCATTTTTTTAACCAAAGGCGCCATTTTAATGGCTTCAGGACGCGTGCCAAACACTGTGAGTACTTTTAGGGGATTGATCGAATTTACACGTATATCCGGTTTCACGGACTCACCTCGCTAGTTAAGGTCAACGATACTTGAAGGGGCACTAGTTATACAGTGGATATTGATGGCACAGGTCGTGTACCATGTTCCGTGCTTTGGTGAGCTTTGCCTCATCATCCCGCCCGCTGATAGCTGTATCAATTATTTCGGCAACTGTTTCCATGGCCTTTTCCTCCATACCCCTGCTGGTGGCAGCCGGGGTCCCGATCCTGATCCCGCTGGTCACCAGAGGGCTCTGGGGGTCAAAGGGAATAGCATTCTTGTTAACTGTTACCCCAACCTTATCAAGGACAGCTTCTGCCTCCTTGCCGGTAATCCCTTTATTCCTGAGGTCAACAAGCATCAGGTGGTTGTCGGTTCCTCCGGACACAATTTCAAATCCCCGCTGCATCAGGAAATCAGCCAGGGCCCTGGCATTTTTAACGACCTGCTCCTGATATTTCCTGAAATCAGGTGCCAGGGCCTCCTTCAGGGCAACTGCCTTGGCAGCAATAACATGCATCAGGGGTCCGCCCTGGATTCCCGGGAACACCGACTTGTCAATAGCTGCACCATACTTCTCCCGGCACAGGATCATCCCGCCCCTGGGGCCGCGCAGTGTCTTGTGTGTCGTTGTGGTAACAAAGTCAGCGTGAGGTACCGGGGACGGGTGCAGGTCTGCTGCCACCAACCCGGCAATGTGGGCCATATCAACCATCAGCATGGCCCCTACCTCTTCGGCTATTTCTTTAAGCTGTACAAAATCAATAATCCGGGGATATGCGCTGGCCCCGGCCACAATCATTTTGGGTTTGTGCTCAAAGGCAAGGCCAAACAGTTTTTCATAGTTGATTCTCCCGGTTTCCTTTTCAACCCCATAGGCCACAAAATTAAAGTATTTTCCCGACATGTTCACCGGACTGCCGTGTGTAAGGTGGCCGCCATGGCTCAGGTTCATCCCCAGGACGGTATCTCCCGGTTTCAGCATGGCAAAATAGACTGCCATATTGGCCTGGGCGCCTGAATGTGGCTGAACGTTGGCATACTCGGCGCCAAACAGTTCTTTGGCCCTCTTTATGGCCAGTTCTTCCACTATATCAACATATTCACAGCCGCCGTAATAACGCCTGCCCGGGTATCCTTCAGCATATTTATTGGTCAGGACCGCTCCCTGTGCAGCCATCACCGCCCGGCTGACAAAATTCTCCGAGGCAATCAGTTCAATATTGTTCTGCTGGCGGTGCTTTTCCTTGGCAATTGCTTCAGCCACCTCAGGGTCTGTCTGTTTTACAAAATAAAGTTCATCATCCACAACCATTTCCTCCCCACATCATCACTACTTTTTTTCAAAGTCAATAATTTTTTGCACCCTCCGTGCATGGCGGCCGCCGGCAAAATCAGTCTGCAGCCAGACAGCGGCAATATCCCTGGCCAGACCGGGCCCCACAATACGTTCTCCCATTGTGAGAATATTGGCATCATTGTGCTCCCGGGAGGCCTTGGCAGAAAATGTATCATGACACAGGGCAGCCCGGATGCCCTCCATTTTATTGGCGGCTATCCCGATACCTATTCCGGTGCCGCAGATAAGGATTCCCCTTTGGTACTCCCCTGACCTGACCGCTTTGGCAACATCAATGGCAATGTCAGGGTAATCCACCGACTCCTCGGAAAAAGTACCGAAATCCTTAAAGGAATACCCTTCTTCCTGGAGCATCCTGTTTATTTCTTTTTTCAGCCTGAAGCCGGCATGGTCTGAACCTATGGCTACTGTCAGAGTTTCTTTGTTTGTCTGGGACTCAGTCATATGTGCCTCCTGTATCAAATTAACGAATTTCTACAAAACTTTACAATTTCCACAGTTTACAGTTCTACATTAATTCCGGTTTCCCTGCTGCATTAATTCCCGTTTTCTTAATCCATCAGTTCCGTTTTTCCTGCTGCAATATCTTATGTATCACCTTTGCCGCCAGTTCCCGGATTTCCCGGGCACTTTCCCTGTAGACGGCAACAGGTTGTCCAAACGGGTCAGATATATCGGCTTCCCCGGCTCCGGCATACTCTGCAAGGGTATACAGCCTGTCACCCAGCCAGGGGAATTTTTCGGCCAGGGCCCTTTTATGGGCAGCAGTCATGGTAAGTACCAGATCTGCTTCCCGCGCCATGGCCTCTGTAAAGGGCCGCGCCATATGTGAGGAAATATCAATTCCCGAACCGGCCATTACCTCACAGGCCTGCTCAGATGCCGGCATGCCGGGAAATGCCATTAATCCCGCAGAGGTGAACTCAATTTCAGCGCTATCCCCGGTTTCGCTCAGGATTTGTCTGGCCAGCGCTTCTGCCATAATGCTGCGGCACGTGTTGCCGGTACACACAAACGTAATTTTCAAAGCAAACCACCCTCTATCAGAAAAACATTCTTACTCCAATCAACACCAGGACAGAACCTCCTGCCACCACGGCACGCCGGCCCATCCATTCCCCGACCTTTCTGCCAAATTCCAGTCCAAAAAATGTCATGATTCCGGAAACAACCCCGATAACACCTGCCGCCAGTCCGACTGCCACCTGCTGGGTCCCCAGGGAAAAGCCCACACTGAGGGCATCGATACTGACAGTCACTCCCAATACCACAATACCATAAACACTCGTAAGGATGTACCGGGAAAAATTCTCCTCCTGATGTTGGGAAAACCCTTCCCAGACCATCCTCAGTCCAAGCACCATCAGGACAGCGGCGCCGGCGTAACCGGCCCATCTGCCGAGAAAAGAGCCCACAAAACCTCCGGCAAAGTAACCCGCCAGCGGCATAATTATATGAAATACCAATATAGTAAGGCTTATCAAATAAACCTGTCTTTTATTTACCCCGGTCATCCCCAGCCCCAGGGAAAAAGAAAACGCATCAGCGCTGAGCGCCAGAGCCAGGGCAAAAATTGTTCCCAACCCCAAGATTGTCTCCTCCTAAACCTCGATGATACTGCCCGCAGCCTTCCTCAGTCTGTTCATCACGGCAGTCCCGATTCCTGTTTCAGCATACCCCTCAGAGATTATTATGTCAACACCCTGCATATCCAGACTGCGCAGCCCGTTAAACAGGTTCCTGGCAATTTCCTCTGGGCACCCCCGGCTTCCGAGGTTAAAAACGGCATCAGCCCTGTACCGTCCGGCGGTTTCCGCTGCTGCCAGGACTCCTGTCTGTTTTCCCCGGCAGTGGTATCTGGATATTAATTCGTTGATTTTTTCAGTGACCCGTTCAGGCTGCCCCCCTGTCACCAGAACCACTTCTGCCTTTGGTGAATAGTGGCGGTACTTCATTCCGGGTGACCTGGGTGCTTCCACAGGACCATATGTAAAAGAAGCGGCTGTCTCCATGTGCCCCAGGACCCCCTCCAACTCCTCCCGGGTGACTCCCCCTGGCCGCAGAATCACCGGAGGCTCCGTGGTCAGGTCAACAACTGTGGATTCCACCCCAACGCGGCACGGGCCCCCGTCAACAACGGCATCTATTTTTCCGGCCAGGTCTTCAGCAACATGAGCGGCTGATGTGGGGCTGGGCCTTCCGGAACTGTTGGCTGAAGGAGCAGCCACCGGTACCCCGGCCCTCCTGATTACCTCAAGGGCCACCGGGTGGTCAGGCATGCGCACCGCCACTGTGTCCAGGCCCGCAGTAACCACATCGGGAACCCCCGGCTTTCTGGGCAGGACCACTGTCAAAGGGCCCGGCCAGAAGGCTTCCATAAGTCTTTGGGCCGGAACGGTGATATCCTCTGACAGGCCGTATACCTGACTAACATCTGCAATATGGACAATCAGTGGATTATCACCGGGACGTCCCTTGGCCGTAAAGATTCCTGATACCGCAGCCGGGTCCATGGCGCTGGCGCCAAGGCCGTATACGGTTTCAGTGGGAAAAGCGACCAGGCCGCCCTCCCGGATTAGCTGTGCCGCCCTTTCCAGATCCTCATCTGTCACACTTAGCATCTCAGTCTTTTTCTGCATTAAATCCACTTCAGGGTACACCTCTCTGCCGGAACTCTGCCGGTAGTCTTTACCGGTAGTCTCTGCCGGTCATCTAAAGTTTAAACAGGGGGAATTCTGAAGAATTCCCCCTGCCTTTAAACCAGAACAAAGTAACGCAGATACACATATCCGGTCGAAACGATAATGGACATTATCATCAAGGGAAAAGCCACTTTCATAAAACCCACAAATGATATGGGATATTTGTGGCCCTCAGCCATCCCGGCAACAATGACATTTGCCGATGCCCCGATGAGGGTCCCGTTGCCTCCCAGGCAGGCTCCCAAAGCCAGGGACCACCACAGGGGATCAATGTTCCCCAGCCCGCCTAATTCACTCATGGTATGCAGCAGGGGTATCATTGTGGCCACAAATGGAATATTGTCCACAAAAGCCGAAGCGATAGCTGACAACCACAGGATAATCATCGATGTGGACAGCATCTCTCCCCCGGTAATTTCCAGGGACTTTTCCGCCAAACCGTGAATTATCCCGGTTTCCTCCAGACCGCCAACCAGGATAAACAGCCCGATGAAAAAGAAGATTACAGGCCACTCCACCTGGTGCAGCACCTTTTCGGGATCAATCCGGGTCAGCAGCATCAGCAGCACCCCGCCACCCAGGGCAATTGTGGCTGATTCCATATGTATAAACTGGTGCAGGATAAACCCTATGATGGTTAAACCCAGCACAAATAAGCATTTTTTCAGTAATAACCAGTCCTTGATTGCAGAGAGTTCATCAAATCCCATAACCTTTTGCTTCAATTCATCTTTGACATGCAGCCTCTTACCGTAAATAAATTTCAGGGCAAACACTGTCAGGAGATAGACCACTATAGCTACCGGTGCCAGGTTTACCAGGAAGTCCATAAAACCCAGGTGGGTCTGGCTGCCGATCATGATATTGGGCGGGTCCCCGATAAGGGTCGCTGTCCCCCCGATATTTGAGGCCAGTATCTCAGTAACAAGAAACGGAATCGGGTTAATCTCCAGCTCCTCTGTGATGGAGAAGGTTACCGGTACTATCAGGAGAACTGTGGTCACATTGTCCAGCAGAGCAGACCCGACAGCCGTAATCAGGGCCAGTGCCGTCATCAGTCTCCAGGGGTCACCTTCAGCCCATTTGGCTGACTTTATCGCCAGAAACTCAAAAACTCCCGTCTTCCTGGTAATCCCAACAATAATCATCATTCCTGTAAGCAGCCCCAGGGTGTTAAAATCAATCATTTCAATGGCCTTTTCCTGCTCCAGGATACCAAGGAAAATTACCATCATGCCCCCCATGAGGGCAACAACCGTACGGTTAATTTTTTCAGAAATAATCAAAGCATAGGTTAACAGGAAGACTGCTCCTGCAATATACGCGTCCATATGCGCCTCCTTTCAGAATGAAAAAGCAAATATATCAATAAATTGATAATCATTCGTCATTAATATTGAACTTAGGAATACCTGTCCGCGGCTATCCTGCTTATAGTTTTACATTAAATACCGCAAATATACATAGATACTTGAGATGATTATTGACATGATCATAAGGGGAAAAGCCACTTTCATATACCCCACAAAAGAGATGGGATACTTGCGGTGTTCGGCCATCCCGGCAACAATGACATTTGCCGAGGCCCCGATAAGGGTCCCGTTGCCGCCCAGGCAGGCGCCAAGGGCCAGAGACCACCAAAACGGATCTATATTTGACATCCCGCCCAGTTCACCCATTGTCTTCAGCAACGGAATCATGGTAGCCACAAACGGGATGTTATCTACGAAGGCAGATGCTATTGCTGACAGCCACAGAATTATCATTGAGGTTGATACCATTTCCCCGCCTGTTATCTCCAGGGATTTGACAGCCATGGCCTCAATAATCCCTGTTTCCTCAAGACCTCCTACCAGGATAAATAACCCGATAAAGAAGAAGATTACCGGCCACTCCACCTCGTGCAGCACATGTTCCGGATTAATCTTTGACAGCAGCATCAACAGGGTGCCGCCGCCCAGGGCTATTGTCGCTGATTCCATATGTACAAACTGGTGGAGAATAAATCCCAGGATAGTCAGGCCCAGCACAAAAAGGCATTTTTTCAGCAGGGGAATATCCTTAATAGCCTCATTCTCGTCAAACTCCATGACCTTCTGCTTCAGTTCATCAGCTACTTTAAGCCTTTTGCCATAAATAAACTTAAGGCAGAACATTGTTAATATGTATACTACGATAACGGGAGGTGTAAGATTGATAACAAAATCCATAAAACCTAGGTGTGTCTGACTCCCGATCATGATATTGGGCGGGTCCCCGATAAGGGTAGCCGTCCCGCCGATGTTTGAGGCAAGGATTTCGGTAATCAGAAACGGAATGGGGTTAATTTTCAGCTCCTGGGTAATGGAGAAGGTTACCGGTACTATCAGCAGGACTGTAGTCACATTATCCAGAAATGCTGACCCCACGGCAGTAATTGTGGACAGGGCAAGCATTAGCTTCCACGGGTCTCCTTTGGCCCACTTGGCAGACTTGATGGCCAGGAACTCAAATAACCCGGTGCGTTTGGTAATACCGACAATAATCATCATTCCTGTCAGCAGCCCCAGGGTATTGAAGTCGATCATTTCAATAGCCTTATGCTGTTCCAGGATCCCCAGGAAGATAACCAGCAAACCACCCAATAAAGCTACTACGGTACGATGAATCTTTTCTGAGATAATCAGGGCATAGGTTAACAAAAATACAGCAACAGCAATATAGGCCTGTACTTGGCTCTCCATAAACGACCCTCTTTTCTTAAGTTTTCTTACGGATCACTATAAATCGGTCAAGCCCAGCGTAATCCTTTAATACCTGAATGCCTTCCCCCCATCGCTGTTCAGGCAGCAGTGCCGTCAGCCCTTCGGTCTGACCTGTACCCATCTCCAGGCAAAGCCATCCCCCAGTTGCCAGTACTTCATAGGCCCGGATAACGAGTTTCCTGTACAATTTTAGGCCATCACCCCCTCCATCCAGTGCGGTATGAGGTTCATACTGAGAAACCTCCGGCTGCAGCCGAGACACTTCTGCAGTCGGAATATAAGGCAGGTTGGCAATTATCCAGTCAACTTTGCCATGAAGCCCTGCCGGAATACCATCAAGCAGGCTGCTGTTTAAGAATTTTATCCTGTCCCCGACACCGAGCCTGGCAGCATTTTCTCTGGCCACTTCCAAAGCGGCGCCTGAGATATCAACTGCCCATACCCGGGCCCCGGGCAGATACCTGGCAAGGCTGACAGCAATGGCCCCGCTGCCTGTCCCCACATCTACCATGACCGGACTGTCTCCGGCACGTTCAATAACCCATTCGACCAGGACCTCAGTTTCAGGCCTGGGAATAAGCACATTCCGGTTAACCAGAAACGACAGGGACATAAATTCCTTTTCCCCTGTTATGTAAGCAGCCGGTTCCCGGCACGAACGCCTGGTAACAGCCGTAAAAAATTCCTCTAATTTATTATTCGGAATAACCCGGTCGTTTCTGACATAAAGGTCTGTCCTTGATACCTTGAGCACAAATGCCAGCAGGACCTCGGCATCCAGGCGGGCCGTTTCGATCCCGCTGCTGCGCAGGACCTCAGCCGCCTCAGCCAAAGCCTCCCTTACTGTTGGCATAATTATTCCACCTGCTTTAATTTTTCCGCCTGATCAGTTGTGATTAAAGCTTCTATAATCTCATCAATATTTCCTTCAAGCACCTGGTCCAGCTTATGCAGGGTCAGGCCTATCCGGTGGTCGGTAACCCGGCCCTGAGGATAATTATAAGTCCTGATCCTTTCACTGCGGTCACCTGTACCCACCTGATTCTTCCTGGTACTGGCAAGCTGAGCATCCTGCTCCTCCCGGGCCTTGTCAAGAAGCCTGGCCCTTAAGACGCGCATAGCCTTATCCTTGTTCTTGTGCTGTGATTTCTCATCCTGGCAGGATACCACAATACCACTGGGGATATGCGTAACCCTGACTGCAGACTGGGTTGTATTCACAGACTGGCCGCCCGGGCCGCTGGAACAAAATACATCTATCCTCAGGTCATTGGGGTCTATTGCTATATCAACTTCTTCCGCTTCCGGAAGAACCGCAACCGTAACAGTTGAGGTATGAATCCGCCCCGACGACTCGGTAGTCGGCACTCTCTGCACCCGGTGCACTCCGCTTTCAAATTTAAGCCTGCTGTAAGCTCCCTGGCCCTCAATGAGGAAGGCAATTTCCTTAAAGCCCCCGATATCGGTGGCATTGGAACTTAGGATCTCTGTCTTCCAGCCCCTCACTTCAGCATACCTGCTGTACATCCTGAACAGCTCCCCGGCAAAAAGGGCCGCCTCCTCACCACCGGCGCCGCCCCTGATTTCCATGATTACGTTTTTTTCATCATTGGGGTCCTTGGGCAGTAAAAGTATTTTAAGCTTGTTCTCCAGCTTTTCTTTTTTGTCTTTTAGCTCCTCCAGCTCCAGCTCGACCATTTCCCTGAAGTCTTCTTCCAGTTTGTCCTCAAGCATCTCCCTGGCTTCATCAATGCCCCGGAGGGTCTCCCGGTACTCCCGGTAGGCTGTAACGACATCTGTCATCGAAGCATGTGCCTTGGCATGCTTCTGCCATTCGGCCTGATTTGCGATAACATCGGGGTTGCTCAGCAGGCTGCCAAGTTCCTCGTACTTATCTTCAAGGGCCTGTAATTTATCAAACATTTCTCACACCTCTGAATTGAATTATATTAAATAGTATTACTACGTATTATATTAAATACTTTTACCGCAAATGCCTTTACCGTGAAGCCTCCAGCCGTTCTACCACGGATGTTTCCCCGGCTGACGCTTCCTCCCTTGCCAGTACTGATTTTAGTGAGGCAATGGCTACCTCAATCTGGCTGTCGTCCGGCTCCCTGGTAGTAAGTTTCTGCAGCCACAGCCCCGGAGTAATGAAAATTTTCACCAATGGGGAGTTGCAGTATTTGCCCGACAGCTTTAGAACCTCATATGAAATACCGGCCACTACCGGTAACAGGGCAATCCTTGATGCTATCCGCATCACCAGATCCTGTTTACCCAAAAAGCTGAACACAAATACCATAATAACCATCACAATCAGAAGAAAACTGGTCCCACACCTCGGGTGCAGCTGGGAATATTTCCGTGCGTTTTCCACTGTCAGCTCCTCATTGGCTTCATGTGTGCTGATGACTTTATGCTCGGCGCCATGATACTGAAAAACCCGCTGGATATCCTTCATACGTGAAATAGCCAGGACGTAAACCAAAAAAATCCCAATCCGCAAAAGGCCTTCAAGGAAGTTGATCAGGACATTGCTCTCCAAAACATATAAAAGCCTGGCAGCACTTGTCGGGGTAACAATGAAAAGCAGTATTCCCAGAATTACCGCCACACCTATGGTCAGGGTCATTTCCCACGGGCTGAGCTGTTCTTCTTCATCTTCGGCTGCCTGGCTGGCAGAAAAGGTCAGGGCCTGTATGCCTATAATCAGGGACTCAAACAGCGATACTGTCCCCCTGAGAAAAGGGAGCTTGAGAAACGGCAGCTTTTTGGTTATAGAATTAACCGGACGCTTTTCCACTATAATTTCATTGTCAGGTTTTCTGACCGCTATAGCCACATTGTCACGGCCGCGCATCATCACACCCTCAATAACTGCCTGGCCTCCATATGTCACTTTGTCACTCAACTAAGACAACTCCCCTGCTTAATAAAATAGCGCCTCCAATAGGATTTTATCATATTAAAAGAGCAGAGCCGGTGCTCTGCTATGATTACATCCCGTATTTTTTCTTGAATTTATCCACACGGCCACTGGTATCAACAAATTTTTGCTTTCCTGTGAAGAAAGGATGGCATTTGGAGCAAATCTCCACCTTTAAATCCTTTTTAGTTGATCCTGACTCAAAAGTCTCACCACAAGCACAGGTTACCATAGTTGAACCGTACTTCGGATGAATGTCCTTTTTCATGGCCCTTCACCTCTTTTCTGGAAATATCACCAATTGTCAACTTTTATTATTATAACATACGGCTTATGGGGATGCAACCGTTTTCATTTCAAATATCATTATTTCGCACCGGGCGGGAATAGTTGCCAATTTCCAGCCCTGGCAGCTCTTTTCTCAGAAAATCAATAAAATTATTAATACCCATTACTTCCTGAGAGGTCAGGGGGACTCTGGAAGACAGGAAGTCAGGGTCAATATTGAGGTTACGTATCTGAACCATATTTATGCCAAGTTTCCCGATGAATTCAGCCAAAGCCTCAGCCTCTTCCGGCTGATCGGTAAGGCCCGGAAATGTGAGCAGGTTAAGGGATACATAGAGACCTTTGTCCCTGGCAAAGGCAATAGAGTCAGCCACATCCTGCCACCGGTAATTTGTGGGGGCATAATAGGCCGTATAGGTTTCTTCACGGGCGCTGAGGGTACTCACCCTCAGTGAGTCAATTCCGGCAGAGCAGATTTCCCTGATCCCGGCAGTGTTGCCTGCATTTGTGTTCATATTAATAGTCCCTGCCCCTGTCTGGCGGCGAATAATCCTTATTGCTTCCGATATCAGCGGCGCCTGCAGGGAAGGTTCTCCCTCACAGCCCTGTCCGAAGCTGATGATGGCATCATCCGCCTCCGTTAGGTGCGGGACCGCAATGTCAGTCACTTCCCAAACCTCGGGAATAAAACCTATCCTGCTCTGGGGTGACGGGCAGCACTCTGCAGGCTGCAGGGATATGCAGCCAAGGCAGCGGGCATTACATGCCGGTGATACCGGAATACCCCCTTCCCACCTCCGGTAGAAAATGTTCTGGGCGGTAAAACACTGGTATTCCAGGGCACACTTAGCCAATTGGTTAATAATCCTGTTACTCCCCTGCCGGTCCAGCATATCATAAACCAGACCCGGCAGCTCAGGGGTCCCGTAATTGGAAGGACTCCATTTTTCCGGGGCATCGGTTTGCACCGCAGCAACATAGACCCGGCCCCCCTTCCAGCCCACCGCGGCATAGCCAAACAGGGGCAGAGGCTGCCTGTCCGTGCGCCGGTATGCCGGCAGCAGTGTCCTGGCATAACCCTGGGGCAGCAGGGCCCCGACAGCAAAACAGGAATCCCCGCCAGGCCCTGAGGTCACCTGGGTGAAACTTCCGCCTGCTCCTATAGCTACCGGCACCCCTCCAGGCACCATAACCAGCGACGCCCCTTCAGGCAGAGGCATCATCTCCTCTTCCTCAAGCCCGGCAAACAATCCCCCGGTACGTCCCACAGCCAAAGCCTCAGGGTGGTCATACATCCTGCCTTTGCTGTCTGCATACAGTAACTGAAACATCGCCATTCTCCTCAGTTCAGCCCGACATAACCTGCGTTCCGGTCCTCACAGAACGTTTACAGCTGTATTATATCGTAATATCCGGGTTTGAGCAAATAAACAGACCTATACGAATTATTAATCATATAGGTCATGTAGTCTTATAGGCTTATAAATTTGAAAAAAGCTCCCAGTTATCTTATTACACTTAATCAGGCAGATAACGTTCCGGATCATAAGGGGTACCCCGGTATAACAGCTCCAGGTGGAGGTGCGGCCCCGTGGAACGTCCGGTACTGCCAACCCGGGCAATCACATCACCCTGGCGGACCCGGTTACCGGCACTTACTTCCAGGCTGGAGGCATGTCCGTACAGACTGCGGAACCCGTTCCCATGGTCTATGATTACAGCCTTGCCGTAGTCTCCCCGGTTACCCGAAAAGACTACCTTACCATCAGCCACTGCCCTGATCGGGCTTCCCCATTCTGCTGCGATATCTGTCCCCTCATGCATCCGGCCATTTCTCATCCCAAAGGGTGAGGAAACAACACCTTTGACAGGCCAGTTAGTTAATAACGGAATCTTTGCCTTGCTATTATCAGTGATAGCTTCAATTACCGGAGCAGCAGCCGGAAGAACCAGTTTTTGTCCTGCCGGCAGAAGTTCAGCAGGGCCTAGCGCGTTTTTCTCTGCCAGCTCAGCCATGGATAACCCGAATTTACGGGAAATTCCCCATAGGGTATCCCCGGGGTTAACGGTATATGTGATGGTATCACCTGCCGGAATAGATATCCGGTCACCCTCATAAAGGAACCCTTCCGGGTCCAGCCCGTTGGCATAAGCCAGCAGGCTTACCGCCACACGGTACTGCTTGGCCAGGGACCAGAGGCAGTCTCCTTTTTTAACTGTATAGTTGATGGTTTCTTCCCGCACCTTATCCTTTACATTCTCTTCTCCGGCCACGGAACCGTACCCGGCTGAGCATGTCAGTATTACTGCCAGCAATACTGCCGCCAATACTTTATGTATCTTTGTAATAGTCACCTTTTCTTCCTCCCCAAAAAAAACATTTTCCCCCCTATTTTTCCCTTCATTATTGTTTTTTAAACACTAAAAAAGGACTGACCGGCTGTCAGTCCTTTTTCCTTACATCGCCCTGCAAAAATCCAGGGTCTTTAGCATCAACTCTCTGTTTGATTTTGTCTTTTTCAGAATCTCCATAAGGACTTCAATGGCCTCTGTAGTAGTAGACTGGTTGAAGGTTTTGCGCAGGTTCCACATCAGTTCCATCTCTTCCTTGCTTAAAAGCAATTCCTCCTTACGGGTGCCGGAACGCTTGATGTCAATTGCAGGGAACAGCCTGCGGTCAGCCAGTTTCCGGTCAAGAATCAGCTCCATATTACCCGTGCCTTTAAACTCCTCGAAAATAACATCATCCATGCGGCTGCCTGTTTCTACAAGGGCGGTCGCCAATATTGTCAGGCTGCCTCCCTCTTCAATGTTCCGGGCAGCGCCAAAAAACCGTTTCGGTTTATGCAGGGCGCTGGGGTCCACACCACCTGACAATGTCCTGCCGCTGGTTGGCTCAACCAGGTTATATGCCCTGGCCAGCCTGGTGATACTGTCAAGCAGGATGACCACATCTTTTTTATGTTCCACCAGCCTCTTGGCCCGCTCCAGAACCATTTCGGCCACTTTAACATGGTTCTCGGCCGGTTCGTCAAAGGTAGAACTGATTACCTCACCCTTAACTGACCTCTGCATGTCGGTAACCTCTTCAGGCCTTTCATCTATCAGTAATACCATAAGATAAATTTCAGGATAATTTGTTGTAATACTGTTGGCAATCTGTTTGAGAAGAACTGTCTTGCCGGCTTTAGGCGGGGATACGATCAGGCCCCTCTGGCCTTTCCCAATTGGTGATACCAGGTCGATAACCCTGGTAACTGCCATCTCAGGTCCTACTTCAAGGTTAATTCGCTGGTTGGGATATATAGGTGTTAACCCGTCAAAATGTATCCTTCTCACAGCATCATTGATACTGATTTTATTTATGTATTCTACCCTGAGCAGTGCAAAATACCGTTCATTGTCACGCGGCGGCCTGACCTGTCCTCCGACCAGGTCCCCTGTCCTTAAGTCAAATCTCCTGATTTGAGATGGGGAAACATAGATATCATCCTGGCTGGGAACATAACTGAAAGGTCTAAGGAATCCGTAGCCATCAGGGAGAATTTCCAAAACCCCTTCAGCAAACAGGGTGGATTGGTCCTTGCTGGTCATGACCTTAACAATTTCAAAAATCAGTTCCTTTTTGCGAAGCTTATAATAACCCTGAATTTCCAGATTCTTGGCCATTTCATACAGTTCTACCATTGTCTTGGATTCCAAATCGGAAGCATTCAAATAATAACCCTCCTAAAAAATCATTGATATTGGTATTGTACCCTAATGGTAGAAAGCTTATTCATGCCGCCAGCCAAAAAGTCCCTGTGAATCCTTTATTTTCTGTTCCGGAATTTGAGTCTCTCCAGTCTAAGGTTTAACAGGTAGGAAAGAATAATATATGAGACTGCAAATACAACCAGACCATTAATAAGCCCCGCCAGCAAATAAGGTACACCCCTGCTAAGGATGCTGTTTATAATCTTCTCAAGAAAACCGGTTCCCCCCGGCCGGGGGATTACCAGCCTGCCCAGCACAGGAAAAAGAGAAGTCAGAATGGATTGGATATATACATTTAATAAGACAATTCCCGGGAAAAAAGGTTTCAGGACAGTCGCCGACATCACCGCAGCCAGGCTGTTGACCTTCAGAACCCGGGCAGTCAGGAAAGCTATAAAAATGCTTACCAGGGGTATCGGTACGGCAAAATCCATAGCAAACCCCAGCCCGGCGCCCCGGGCAACTTTTGACGGTTTATCCCTGAGCCGGATCATTTTAAAATAGTGGTATCTCAAGTACCTTTTCAGGCGCAAATCCTGTTCCTCCTGTTTCCGCCTGTAAGACGCCTGAGAAGTATCGGCCGATAATGTTCCATAAGAAAAAACATAGTAACATAGATGATTGCCCCAAGGATTATGCTGTTAACCAGCGCACCCGTAAAAAATATCCTGCCAAAATCCCCAAAGTTAAAGGCCCCCGGGTACAAAAACCCGTCCCAGGCAATTCCTGAATCCTGTTCCGGATTTGTCCAGAAAAAAGAACCGGTTAAAAAATTGAAATAGAAAAAGACCGGGAATAGAGGTTTGAAGGTAATGTCTCCCAGGAGTCCGGCAGGAACATTGGCAAAAACAATACCGGCAGCAAGACCGGCCACCGGAATTCCCAACCCAAAGGTCGGAAAGAAATTAATACATGCCCCCACAGCAAAACCAAGGGCCAGCTTACCGGGAGCCCCCCTGAGTCTCATAAACCTTATTAAAATATACTTCAGGCGCCTTTTAATCACTATTCTTTCACCGGAATCAAAAATTTTCTCTTTTCCACTGTGACCTTAGTATATCACCGGCACATTTACCCGTCAAGCAACCCGATCTTATTAATTATCTCCTATAGGTGAAGGGCTTTTTGTCCAGCCTGTGAATGGCATCAATAAACCTGACCGTACCGGTGACTGCTCTCATTACAACAGTATGGGTCCTGGCTCCGTTTCCAAAAAACCTAACCCCCTGGACCAGGTCTCCGTCGGTAATTCCGGTAGCTGCAAAAACCACATCATCAGTCTTAACCAGGTCATCCATGGTCAGTAGATGGTTAATATCCCCAATACCCAGCTTCCGGGCCCTGGCAATATCTTCATTATCCTCCGGCCATAGACGTCCCTGCATTTCCCCTCCGAGACACTTTAAGGCTGCAGCTGCCAGAACGCCCTCAGGAGCGCCGCCTATACCCATCAGCATATCCACACCGGTACCCCCCATGGCTGCAGCTACAGCCGGAGCTACATCGCCGTCCTGAATCAGTTGAATACGCGCCCCGGCAGTGCGGACTTCCTTAATAATCTTTTCATGCCTGGGTCTATGAAGTATTACCACGGTAAGGTCTTCAATAGCCTTATCATTGGCATCAGCGACTGCCTTCAAATTATCAATAACCGGTGCATCCAGGTGAATCTTCCCTTTGGCCTTGGGCCCAACGGCAATTTTATCCATATACATGTCAGGGGCATGCAGAAACCCCCCCGTCTCTGCAGCCGCTACAACAGCGATAGCATTATTAAGGCCCCTGGCAACATTGTTAGTGCCTTCCACCGGGTCAACGGCGATATCGACCTTCGGATCAACTCCGACTCCTACCCTCTCTCCTATGTACAGCATCGGGGCTTCATCCATCTCTCCTTCCCCGATGACAACCGTACCATCAATCTGTACTGTACTAAACACCGACCTCATGGCGACAACAGCAGCATCATCAGCTTCTTCTTTATCCCCCCGGCCCATCCATCTGGCTGCAGCAATAGCAGCCGCTTCTGTTACCCGGGCAAATTCCATTGCCAGTTCCCGTATCACAAAAAACCCCTCCCGAAATATTAATTAGTATAACATTTTGATATCATTGTGTTATACTATCTTCTACCTTATATGCGGTTGTTCCTGCTCCAAGACCAATAAATTTGCCGGAAAAGGCGCATCTACTACATGAAAAAGCCACCTTTCAGTGGCTTTTGTTAAAAATGCCTTTAACCGGCACTCTCACTTGTTTTTCACAGTTTCCCAGTCTGCCAGAAATTTATCAATCCCTATATCAGTCAGGGAATGTTTAGTCATCTGCATAATCACCTTAAAAGGTACAGTAGCAATATGAGCCCCTGATTTGGCGGCTTCAGTCACGTGTATGGGATGCCTGATACTTGCAGCTATAATCTGGGTCTCGAAATCATAGTTTTCATAAATTTGGACTATATCCCTGATTAATTCCATCCCATCCTGACCGATATCGTCAAGTCTTCCCACGAAAGGACTGACAAAGGCAGCCCCGGCCAGAGCCGCCAGCAGGGCCTGGTTGGCCGAGAAAACAAGGGTTACATTTGTCCTGATTCCTTTCCCTGCAAGGATTTTTGCGGCAGTCAGGCCTTCAGCTGTCATCGGGATTTTAATTACAATGTTATCATGAATTTTGGCCAGCTCTTCAGCCTCGGAAGCCATTCCCTCTGCGTCAGGGCTGATAACTTCTGCGCTGATTGGCCCGTCAACAATGCTGCAGATTTCCCGGACTACTTCCACAAAATTTCTTCCTTCTTTGGCAATGAGAGAAGGGTTTGTAGTCACCCCGCTGATTACACCCAGCCGTTCGGCTTTTTTTATTTCTTCAATATTGGCGGTATCAATAAAGATTCTCACGGTTCAGATGCCTCCTTGGATAATAACGCTTAAGCCGCTGTGTCATGCCTTTCCGGAACTGCCAAACAGCCTGATTTTTTCCCTGATAATTTCAGTGGCCGCCTCCCTGGCCGGACCTAACACTTTCCTGGGATCTATTTCCCTGGCATTATTGTTGAGTACATCTCTGCAGGCCTGTACAAATGCTTCCCGGATGTTGGTATCTATATTGACTTTTCTTACACCCAGTTTAATGGCCTTGACAATATCCTGGTCAGCAACACCGGAACTGCCGTGCAGTACTATAGGAATATTGACCAGAGACCTTATTTTCTCCAGCCTGGGAAAATCCAATTCCGGTACACCCTTATACTGTCCGTGAGCAGTACCTATGGCAACCGCCAGAGCATCTACTCCGGTCCGTTCCACGAATTCTCTGGCTTCCTCCGGATTTGTAAACAGGGCATCCCTGTCATCAACGTGAATATCGTCTTCAGTACCGCCTATTTTACCAAGCTCCGCCTCCACGGATACACCAACGGCCCTGGCAACAGCTACAACCCTGTTGGTAAGTTCAATGTTTTCTTCAAACGAATGCTTGGAACCGTCAATCATTACAGAGCTGAAACCCTTCCGGATGCACAGCATAACCTGTTCAAAACTGGTGCCATGGTCAAGGTGAAGGGCCACCGGTACAGATGCATTTTCGGCAGCAACCCGGGCCATGGCTGTTATGTAATCAATCCCGGCATATTTTATTGCTCCCTGGCTGGCCTGCATAATCACCGGCGAATTTTCCGCCTCAGCAGCAGCAATGATTGCCTGGACTATCTCCATATTGTTGCAGTTAAAAGCACCTACGGCATAAGCACCCTGTTCTGCCTTTTTTAATAAATCACTGATCGGGACTAGGGACATGGTATTATCGTTCCTCCTTATTATTAATTTTTTTTTGCTGAAATTTAAATGTCCTTTCAATTGAAATGAGGTTGTTTTACTCAACCTCAAATAATTGCCCTGCTCTTAGTTTGTGCTGAAACTCAGTGTTTGATTCTGCGTGACCTGCTAATGCTTGGTCGGTTTAAAATCCTTTCTTTTTCCCTTTTTCCCTTTACTGATGTTATTCAGGGACTTCAGACCGCTATTAAGTAGCTCGATTTTTTTGGTGTCCCTGATTTTATCCAGGTCTTCCTGATTTTCAGCATAGATTACACTCACACTTTGGCAGTCCTTGCAGTGCAGCTCAATCCTGTCAGGAAAGATGTCAATTTCAATCTGATAGCTGCCGCATTCACAGTAAAGAAAACCTTCTTCGGCAACATCATGGAGGCAGTTTAAAACCTCAAACATGATCTCAGGATTATAAAAGTAATCATCATACCCAAGCCCGTCAACAAGGGATTCGAGACTGTATTCGTATTTTTCGGCAAGGGCATGGACCTTTTTCTCAGGTCCGAAAAATCCCAGTTCCACATTAGTGTCATTACAGTAGAAGAATTCGACTTTGTTAGCCCAAAGCTGTTTGGATTTATAATAAATCAGGTGATTGGTCTCACAAAGCACACATGGCACCTGCAGCCAGTACTGCCGGCGGTTTTTGGTGCCAACAATTAACTTGGGGGCTCCACAGGTACAGGTTATTTTTAGATTTTTAGCACCCGCAAAGGCGAAACGGGAAATTGAATGAAAATCCAATTTCCCACATAACGGGCAACGCATAGCAACAATAATCTCAGAAGCAATGATCATGGCAACCCCTCCTCTATATTTTTACTTCGCCATTCATAATAAAATTCCTCTTTTTCCCCGGGAGGCAGTTGCATGTATGCGCCAATTATTACATTATTTAGCACTTTTCGACTGTACTCAATTTCCCACTATACTCATTTTTGACTGTACTGATTTCGTCTGCACTCAATTTCAATTACTGTCACCCTTTTGTGCCATAACCAGTTTCTTGACAGTCTCCCTTAATTCATTTATATCGAAAGGCTTCGTAACATATTCCTTTATCCCTACTTTCATGGCCTCAGCAACAATTTCCAGTTCCCCGTATGCAGTCATCATGATTACAACTGCGGAATCATTAATTTTTTTTATTTCATGCAGTGTTTCCAGACCATTCATTCCCGGCATCTTCATGTCCATTAAAATAAGGTCAGGCATCGCAATTTTAACTTTCTCAAGGGCTTCATGCCCACTGGCAGCGACTTCCACCTCATAACCTTCTTCTTTGAAAGCTTCGTAAAGCAACCTCCGTACTCCCATCTGGTCATCGACAACCAACAGATTTGCCTTCACTACACAGTCCCCTCTCTGTTCCTGGTATCCCATTCTGCCCAGCTGGTGACAACTGCTTTCAGCTTATCTTCATATCAAAAATATTTCTAGACAAAATATTTCTAGACAAAACAGAGTATTCCTTCTTTCAGAGAGATAAAGATATCGTGATATTATATAATTATTCTACAAAATCCCCCCTGTCACTATATGCTGTTAATAAATGGGATTACAAATCCGGCCAGGGAAGCCGCAATAATCAGCAAGGCCAGGCCCAGGGTTCCCAGAGGCAGAGCCAGGACTGCCGCCGCTCTCCCTGCAGAAAGACCGTGAACCTCCTTAAGGCCTGTGACCATAAGTACTATAGACCAGATAATAACTGAGAGAGAAACAGCCGCACCCAGGAAAGTGCTTACCATGGACCCGGCAAAAAAGAAACCCAGTACCTGAAACGGCACCGCAAAGGCTTTGGGGATTCCTGCCAGGGCAAGCACTGTCAGCACCTGCAGGGCACGTCCCCGGCCTCCCAGCAGTTCCGCAAACACCTGGAGGACACCGGCCTGGATAAACCAACTGATAAATGCAAGAACTATGGCCAGGACGCCGATAAACGGACCAGCCTCTGTAAAGGCGCCGGCAAGCTCCGGTGGCAGGTCGGAAAAGTCCCTGGCCCCAAGGAAGCTTACCACAGAACCAAGTAAAGTAACACTAAGGAAGATAACAAACCCGTTGAACAGGTGGTTTTCCCGGGAAACCCTGGCAAAGGTTGCTCCCGGGTTAAAAATTACTCCATATATCAATTCGGCAAATCCCAGACTGTCTCTGCTGTCCTCATGCATCAAATCATTCATAAGAAAAAACATCCCCTGTCACCGTTTTACATACACTGCTTACCTAAAATAACGGCTGAATTTTTAACAATTCCCGGAATGCCCCGACCTCCCCGGGTGACAATCCTAAAAAGTCACTCCCCGGAAATGCCTGCAACCTGACTCCGCTGAGGAACATTTCAAAAGGACTGTTGTAGCCAAATTCCCGAATGACCGGTTCGCCCTTTATACCAGCCAGTTCACCCGTGAGCTTAATGGCATCGTAGTAATTCCCCAGCTCATCCACCAGACCGTGTTCCTTTGCCTGGCGGCCGGTAAAGATTCTTCCGTCAGCCAGTTCAAGGACTTTTTCCCTTTTCATTTTCCTTCCTTCTGCAACTACATCCACAAACTGCTGATAAATGTCGTCAACCATTTGCTGCATAATAGCCCTTTCTTCATCTGTCAGGGGACGGTTGGGGGAACCCATATCCTTATGGGGACCGCTCTTTATCGTTTGAGGTGTGATTCCTATCTTGTCAAACAACTCCTGCATGTTCTGGGTTTCCATGATAACCCCGATGCTCCCTGTCATGGTCGCCGGGTCAGCAATTATTTTGTCTGCCTTGGCAGCAATCCAGTACCCTCCTGAGGCTGCCGTATCACCCATGGAGGCAACCACGACCTTACCCTGCTTACGCAGTTTGTCTATCTCATTACCTACCTCCTGTGAAGCTGCAGCGCTGCCCCCGGGGCTGTTAATCCTCAGCAGGACAGCTTTAATACTGTCATCCTCTCCGGCCTCCCTAAGCTGTTTCATAAGTGAAGGACCGGAAGCCACTCCTGTACCGAAAATTGAGCCTTCTGCCCTGGTACCTGTGATTATCCCCTCAACATAGATGACCCCAATGGCTTCACCCGCGGAAGCCTTTTCCCCTCCTGCCTGCCCTGATACCATTGCCGCAGCAAGGGATAGGACTATAACACCTGCAATCAACCCCACCACTATTTTCTTGTTAATACTAACACCCCCTGCCATTATTGTTTCAAATACCGCATTTCTTAAACAACAGTGTCTACACAAAAATCAAGAGGCTGTTGGTAATATTTGCAACAGCCTTATATATAGATTAGTCACTATTCTCCTGTTTTCCGTATCTGTGTGCCATGCCGACAAAATCTCTGAAAAGCGG
This sequence comes from Thermincola carboxydiphila, assembly GCA_016841325.1. GTDB lineage: Bacteria > Bacillota > Thermincolia > Thermincolales > UBA2595 > Phosphitispora. The sequence goes on along the minus strand of JAENZJ010000001.1, from coordinate 18,398 downwards.
GTGCGGGCGATTGGGCCGGGACTTAAATTCGGGATGGAACTGTGTCCCCACAAACCAGGGGTGGTCAGATAACTCAATAATTTCCACCAGCCGGTCATTGGGTGATGTCCCGGAAATCCTCATACCCTTGGCTGTTAATTGTTCCCGGTATTCGTTATTAAATTCAAACCGGTGCCGGTGCCGTTCATAGACCAGGTCTTCCTTATAGGCATCATAGGCCCAGGTCCCTTCGTGCAGCTTGCATGGGTAAAGCCCCAGCCTCATGGTGCCTCCCTTATCTTCAATATCCTTTTGTTCCGGAAGCAGGTCAATTACCGGATAAGGAGTCTGGGGGTCAAATTCAGAACTGTTGGCCTTTTTAAGCCCGACATGACGGGCAAATTCGATAACCGCACACTGCATTCCCAGGCAGATGCCCAGGTAAGGGATTTTGTTTTCCCTCGCATAGGTGGTGGCTCTGATTTTTCCCTCGATACCCCTGTCTCCAAAACCACCCGGAACCAGGATACCGTCTACACCCTCCAGGCGCTCCCGGACAATGCCGTCACCTTTTTCAAGCTCAACGGCATTTACCCACCTGATTTCAATGGCTGATTCATGATACAGCCCGGCATGGCGCAGAGACTCAGCCACACTCATATAAGCATCAGGAAGTTCGACATATTTGCCTACAATGGCAATTGTAGTCTTATATTTGGGGTTCTTGATCTTGTCCACTATCTCAACCCACTCAGACATGTCCACATCCCGGCACTTGAGACCCAGGCGCTCGATTACAATATCATCCAGGCCTTCCTCCTTCATCATGAGGGGAACTTCATATATTGTTTGCGCATCCACCGCCTGGATGACTGCATCCTTGTCAATGTCACAGAAGAGGGCAATTTTCTCTTCCATTTCTTTTGAAAGGGGTTTTTCGGAACGGGTAACGATCACATCCGGCTGGATACCTATACTCCTGAGTTCCTTGACACTATGCTGTGTTGGCTTAGTTTTCAGCTCTTCCGACACTTTGAGATATGGGACCAGAGTAACATGGATGTACATGACGTTTTCCCGGCCAATATCACTCTTCATCTGCCTGATGGCTTCAAGGAACGGCAGGGACTCAATGTCCCCAACTGTGCCGCCGATTTCAGTAATCACCACATCAGGTTTGCTTTCCCTGCTTACCCTCAGGATCCTGTCCTTAATTTCGTTGGTAACGTGTGGAATTACCTGAACAGTACCACCAAGGAAATCCCCTTTGCGTTCCTTGGAGATAATAGACCAGTAGATCTTTCCAGTAGTAACATTACTGTTCTTGCTAAGGTTAATATCTATAAACCGTTCATAATGACCCAGGTCCAGGTCTGTTTCGGCGCCGTCATCGGTGACAAACACTTCTCCATGCTGGTAAGGACTCATCGTTCCGGGATCTACATTAATATACGGGTCAAATTTTTGAATGGCAACCCTCAGGCCCCTGCTTTTCAGAATACATCCTAACGAAGCAGCGGTAATGCCTTTGCCCAGTGACGAGACAACACCTCCGGTCACAAAAATAAACTTGGCCATAATGCTCCTCCTGTCTATAAAATAAATTAAAAAAAGGGTTCGACATAAAACTACCTACAACATTCTATCCCCTGTCAGGGTATACTGTCAAGGTTATCAGGCTACTAAAAAATTGCGTGGTATTCCCACGCAATTAATTATCCAGTTCATCATCGTACTGATAGAGAGATACCCCCCTGTCACGAACCCATTCCCTTAAGCCCCATACCCCTTTACCGACATGGACAAACCTCCCGTCAAGATTCAGGTCGGTGTGGATACCGGCCATAATATGGTCCCTGTCCCTGCCGGAAACAGGTCTGATGGCCATCACTTGTTCCAATAAGTCCCTGAAGTATAAAGGGGCCCCCGCAGCCTTAAGAATTGCATGTGCCAAGTCGGCTTGCGACATATGGGGGCTGTACTGCTCCATGTTGAACTCCGGCATTGACTTCACCTTCCCCAAGGAAAATTTGGCAGACAATAACCTTTTGCAGCTCAACATGTTTATTCGACTCAATGGGATAACTTTCCTGCAATACTGTTAAAAATTTTGTCTTATTATGTCTAATTTTCTGCACATATACCTGTCCATGAATACCGGCTGCAGGAAATTGGCTGCGCCGGCGGCATTGGCTGTTCTACATGGATTCGGGAGCGGTTACCCCCATTAAATTCAACGCTCTCCTGACAACAGTCTTTACCGACTTCACCAAAACCAGCCTGGCCTTCTGCAGTTCCCTATCCTCTACCATCACCCTATGGCTGTTATAAAAACTGTGGAACAGACCGGCAAGCTCGTGAGCATACCTGGCAATCCTGTGTGGCTCAAGGTTTACCGCTGCTTCTGAAATCTCTACCGGAAAATCGGCAAGTTTTCGCAGCAGGTCAAGCTCAGCCTGTTCCTGCAGAAGACTGAAATCACATTCCCCGGTATGCGGTACAGCCTCGCCCCGTTCTTCCAGCTGACGCAGGATGCTGCTAATCCTGGCATGGGCATACTGGATATAATACACCGGATTCTCCGTCGACTGGGACCGGGCCAGGTCCATATCAAAATCCAGGTGGCTGTCAGCACTCCTCATTACAAAGAAGTAACGGGCAGCGTCCCTGCCGACATCGGTCATGAGGTCATCAAGAGTGATAAATTCCCCGGAACGCTTTGACATCCTGATTATTTCCCCACCTTTAAACAGGCGGACCAGCTGCATTAAAACTATGTCCAGCTTGTCCGGGTCATATCCCAGGGCCTGCATTGCACCCTTCAGCCTCTTTACATGTCCATGGTGGTCGGCCCCCCAGATGTTGATTACCCATTCAAAACCGCGGTCAAATTTATTCTTGTGATAAGCGATATCTGCGGCAAAGTACGTAGGTATGCCGTTACTTCTGACCAGGACCTCGTCTTTTTCATCACCAAACTCTGTTGTCTTCAGCCAAAGGGCGCCATCGTTCTCATATAAATACCCCTTCTCCCGGAGCTGGTCCAGGACAGCATCAATGGCGCCGGATTCATGGAGTGACTGCTCACTGAACCAGACATCGTATTCCACCCCAAACTTGTATAGGGTATCCCTGATGGCCCCTATTTTTTCTTCGAGGGCGTATTTTATAAAAAATTCCCTTCTCAGGGAAGACTCCATGTCAAGATACCTGTCCCCGTGTTTTTCAATAATTCCCCTGACCGTATCGATGATATCGGCACCGTGATAGCCGTCTTCAGGAAAAGGCACGTCCCGCCCGAGAAGCTGCAGGTACCTGGCCTCAAGAGACTTGCCAAAATTTTCTATCTGGTTTCCGGCATCATTAATATAGAACTCCCTGGTTACCTTAAAACCCGCAGCCTCCATGAGGGCGGCCATGGTATCTCCCAGGGCGGCCCCCCTGGCGTTGCCCATGTGTAACAGCCCGGTGGGATTGGCACTGACGAATTCCACCTGGACCTTTTTCCCTTGTCCGGTATTGGTGTCACCATAGTGGTCTCCCTCTGTCTCAACCTGTGGCAGGACATCATAAACCCAGGTGTTTTCCAGGAAAAAGTTAATAAACCCGGGACCGGCAATTTCAATCCGGGCTGTCCGGGCATCTTCTGTGTTGATTCCCTCTACTATGATCCCGGCTATCTGTCTTGGCGCCATCTTTGCCTGGCGGGTCAGCAGCATAGCTATATTAGTGGCAAAATCCCCGTGTTCCTTTTCCCGCGGCACCTCCAAAACAAAAGCAGGCAGGGTGTCAAAGCTGAGTTTTTCTTCATCCCTGGCCTTATAAGCTGCCTGTTCAATTGCTTTAATAATGTTGTTTTTTACAGTTTCCAGGACTGATTGCATTTTATGCCTCCCTCACAGTCAGTGATAGCTTATTATCACTAATCTTCTGGTTTTCAATTTCCAGTTCATATTCCAGATTAATACTGCCTCCGCTGTCTGTCAAGCTTACATCCACCTTTGAAGGGATAACAGCAATATACATCATGCCATAAGGAGTGATATAGTTCCCCCGGTTGCGCAGGCCTGCCTCAAACACCTGTTTGTGCTGGGATTCCCCCATCCTGTTTAAAGTCACCCGCCGGGATTCAGCCTTCACAGATGTTGTCGTCCCCGGCATGCCCGTTATTTCAGATTCATTATAAATAATGAAGTATGCACCTTTTTTTTCATAATAAACACCTGTTGTCACCAACTCCTGGACATCAACCTCGCCGAATTCATTTACCTGTGTACCGGTTACGGATATAATGACAGACTTGTTCATGGTTCACAGCCTTTCGTGGGGTTATTTCAATATTATACCAGAAAAACACTGATACTACACGCCATTTTTTGCCTGATATAAATAGCTCCCGGCTATTGTCGCAATTCACCCCGCTAAAACCTCCACTTATTGACAGTTAACCCCGGAATCACGCCTGGTGATATCCCGTCCGCACCACTGAAGGCTCTTATTGACCATTAAGTATGAAAATGTAGCGATTAACGCGGAAACCGGTGCAAAATAATCCCAAATAAACTAAAATATAATCAAAGTCCAGAGGCCCAGAGCCCCGAGACCGGCAGGTAACTGCCGGTCTTGTGCTTTGGGCCTTATGTTAGGGCCTTTTGCTTCAGTCATGCAAAAAGGCTGGCATAATACTGGAATACTTAGTCTGGAGGCAGCAAGCCCGGAGGCTGTTACAATTGTAGCAGCCTCCTTTTTTGACCACAGAGAATCGGGTGAACGGAGGGGATTCCGATGATATAAGCATTTTTGATGCTTGTTTATCTCCCTGAATTATCGCGGCATTATTTAAAAAATTTTACGGAGGTGTTTTTTATGAACAGCCAGAGCTCAGCAAGAGGATGGGTTGTCACCTTCGCCGGAACAGGCATCAACCTTGCCCTTGGGGTGCTTTACTCATGGAGCGTTATCGCCAAGTCCCTGACCAATGACTGGGGCTGGACGGCTTCCAAGGCATCACTCCCTTATGCAGTGGCCTGTGGTGTATTTGCAATCGTAATGGTTTTTGCCGGCAGGGCCCAGGATAAAGTGGGCCCCCGGATAGTAGCTACACTCGGCGGTGTCTGTGCAGGCACCGGGCTTATCATCTCCAGTTTCGCTTCTGAAGCAAGTATACTCCCGATAGTGATAGGGTTTGGACTGCTGGTAGGTTCGGGAATGGGGCTTGGTTATGCATCAGCCACCCCTCCGGCTGTAAAGTGGTTCCCGCCTCATAAAAAAGGAATGATTACCGGTCTCGTAGTTGCCGGTTTTGGCCTGGCTTCAGTTTATATATCACCACTGACTAACACCCTCCTGAAGACATTTGGTATTAACAAGTCTTTTCTGACCCTGGGAATAGCCTTCTTTATTACCATTGTGCTGCTGTCCCAGCTGCTGAAGAATCCGCCGGCAGGGTATGTCCCTGCGAATATGCCCAAACCGGCGGGATCGGCAAAAAATATTTCACAAAAGTACGAATATGAGTGGCATGAAATGCTCAGGACCCCGCAGTTTTACCTCTTATGGCTGATGTATGCCTTTGCTTCCTTTGCCGGCCTGATGATTATCGGCCACATGGCAAAGATTTCGACACTACAACTGCCTGGCGTTGAATTAGGCTTTATCCTGGTGGCGATTCTGGCCGTAGGTAACGCCGGAGGCCGGATTGTCGCGGGCCTGGTGTCAGATAAACTGGGCCGTACCCGCACCATGCTTCTGGTATTTATTTCACAGGCGGCTGTTCTGTTGCTGTTCTCCCGGTTCTCCACAACAGCCCTGCTTATTTTAGGCGCCGCTGCCGTGGGATTCAACTATGGCGCCAACCTCTCCCTGTTCCCATCGGCAACAGCGGACTTTTTCGGCACCAAAAACCTTGGAGTCAACTACGGGCTGGTATTTACCGCCTGGGGTGTCGGCGGAGTTTTCGGGGGTATGGTGGCAGGTAAAATAGTTGACATAACCGCCAGCTATAACATGGCTTTTGCCGCAGCCGCCGTTCTCTGCCTGTGTGCATCAGGACTGACTTTTGTTACCAAGGCTCCTAAGATCATAGTTGTCACACAGGCTATTCCGTCCACAGTTAATCCGTTAAACAAGGAATAAACTCCTCTCAATGCCGCGTCATGACCATTCATGGCGCGGCCCTTTTCAACCTCCGGCAACTCCGGCATACCACTTAACCCCGATATTTTACCGTTTAACCCGAATATCGACCGTTCGCCCCCGAAAAACAGCCATTTAACAAAAAGTAAGTGATTTTTCATACTACAGAGATAATAATATAGTTGGATACATATCTGGTTTATACTTATAAAGTTACTGCCGGGGGTGAAATTACCTGTCTGTATAATATTCCTTAGTTTTCTTGGGGGGAGAAACGATGGAACAAAAACGTGAAATATCCGAACATGCCTTACTGTCACTGGAAAGGCAGACTGCCAGGTTAATTGAGATTATCAAGGTTGCCATTATAATTCTCTTTACTGTCCTACTGTCAATACCGGTAATTGGAGCACTGCTCGGTATCGGAAGCGGCGGACAATTTGCCGGCCTCTCCTGGAGCAGTGTCTGGTTTTACGGTTTATTGGCAGTTTACGGAGTAAATTACTGGTGGAGCAATACGGACTGATACTGTCATGAGTAAACGTGCTCTGAATACAGCCATCGCCATAATTGTCTCTCTGGTACTGGCAACCGTAAACCTGGCAGGTTTATATTACCTTGACACTTCAATAGGCCCCGGAAATGTTCAGGTCATTGAGACAGTCAGGGACAGTGACGGCACCGACCATGCCAAATGGTCCATGGGTATCATACCCGAACTTAATACTGTCAAAAATTCTGTAGCCCGGGAAGAAAACATGCGGATATGGGCCCGGCCCGGAGATTATTCCGGCCATAGGGTTATGGGGATAACTTTTGCCGTGTCAGCACTGATGTGGTTTGTATGGATAGGTTCGTACCTGGGATTTCCGGGAAACATGACCCTGGTGAGACAGCGCCTGATTGGCCTTGGACTGGCACTTATTCTGACTGTACTGACAAACCTGGCTTTGGCACGAATGACTGTCCAGTTTTCCAATACAGGTCTGGTGCTAAGCTCGGCATTTGGCTACCTTTCCATAGGGCTTAATGCCGGTGGGCTTTGGTACATTACCCTGCTCAGCCGCCTTGGTGTCGGCCAGCATGAATCAAGACCCATTATACCGGCAAGCCATATGAGGGATGAAAAAATATCTGCCCTCTTAATGGGCCTGATAATTGCTTTTGTACTCGAAACCCTGTTCAGGCGTCTCAACCTTGCTCTACCGGGCCTGTCATTTGATTTTGTAATCTGGGCCGTTACTATTATCGCGTTTTTCAATTACTATGGCTACATACCTGCCAAATGGCTCAAGGGAGAACGTCCCTTCGGACTGATGATGGTAGCTTTTGGGACTACACTGACCATTCTGATATGGATCGTAATTCAGCACTTCTCCGGTGGTATTATCGGCTCTGCACTAATGACCCCGGCAGGCAGCCAGGGATTCTCACTCATGCTCTCCTTCTGGCTGCTGTTCTGGCTTACAGCCTCAAACCTGTCGGGCAAATCGAGCCCGATTAAGATAAGGTAAAATTAAATTGGTTTTATATTTGGGCCCTAATTAAATGGGGCCTTTAATTTTAGTCACAAGCCAAGGAAGTGGCCGATAAGTTCCTTCACGACGGCAACAATTCAGCTTGTTAGCGGCTCCCGCTTGCGCGGGTCGCCGACAAGCTGACATCAGACTCGTCGTTCCGGAACATATCTGCCACTTCCTGTTTACTGTCTAAATTAAAAATTTCCCATTTAATAACAGGAGCCAAAAAACAAAACCTCACCAGCCATGGAGCCGTGTGATGGATTATCGAACACAGGGGTAGAGGTGTTCCGGAAGGCGGAATCTGTCATCCATCGTCCTGCGATCCGCACAAAGTGCGGAAGCAGATGCCGATGGAGTTGCAGCCGTCGTGAAGGAATTTATCTGCCCCTTAGTGCCGTTCTTATAAAACTAAAGGTCAACACTCCAGCCTTTTTCAAAGGCATTCTTATTCAGCTCCAGGAATTTGGCCGGTACCTTTGCCTCCAGCGCCCGGATACACTTCTCCTTGTCAAATCCCATTTTCCGGGCCAGCACTCCCATCAATACAACATTGGAAGCCTTGGCATTACCACAGTCTGTCGCTATTTGCATTGCATTGACTGCAATAGTGTCAGGTACTTTCTCCTTTATCCGTTCAACAATACCGTCAGGATACTCCTGAACCCCCATAATAACAGGTACAGGGTCTATGGCCTGGTCATTGATTATGATAGTACCCTCCTTTTTCAGGAAGTGTATCCAGCGCAGGGCTTCAAGCCTCTCAAAGGCCAGAATCACATCAGCCTGCCCTTCTGATATCAGGGGAGAATACACCTTTTCACCCATCCTCACCTGGGTAACCACACTGCCCCCCCGCTGGGCCATGCCGTGGATCTCGGAGACCTTGACATCGTGTCCGTCCTCCAGAGCCAGGTAGGACAATATCCTGCTGGCCAGGATAGTACCCTGGCCCCCTACCCCTACAATCAGGATGTTGGTTACTTTACCGTTACTCATTGCCTGCACCCTCTTTCTTCAAAGCTCCTGACGGGCAAAGCTGTGAGCACAATCCACAGCCGGTACACAGGGCTGTGTTCACTACAACAGCATCCCCCCGGGCACTAAGGGCAGGGCACCCCAGTTTCATGCACTTTTTACAGTTGATACAGTTTTCATCAATAGTATATGGTACAGTCTTCTCTTTTACCAGGAGCGCACAGGGCCGCCTGACAATAATAACAGAAGGCTCATCGGCAGCTGCCTCTTCACTAAGAATCTTTTTCAGGTTTTCCAGGTCAAAGGCATCCACTACCTGAACCCTGTTAATCCCAAGGGCCTTCACCAGCCCCACCAGGTCGACCTGGTTTGTCACCTCTTTGCTCAGGGTCCTGCCTGTTGCCGGGTGGTCCTGGTGTCCGGTCATGGCAGTGGTGCTGTTATCCAGAATTACCGTAGTGGTTGCACCTTTGTTGTAAGCCACATCCAGCAGGCCTGTGATCCCTGAGTGCATAAATGTGGAATCACCGATTACGGCTACTACCTTGCCGTGCATTTCAGGATGGGCTTTTTCCATGCCCAGGGCAGCGCCTACACTGGCCCCCATACAGATACACGTATCCATGGCCTCAAGGGGTGGCAGCGCACCAAGGGTATAGCACCCGATATCACCGGTGACAGTCATTTTCAACTGACTGAGAGTATAAAAGACCCCCCTGTGAGGGCAGCCCGGGCACATTACCGGAGGCCTTACAGGTACCTGAATTTCTTTTTCTTCAGGTACACCGGCAGCCAGGATGGACTCATTAACTAAATCCCTGTGGCCGGTAACGGAAAGAATCTTTTCGGCAATCATTCTCTGGTTAACCTCACCTATCCGGGAGAATAACTGCTTACCCCTGACTTCAATACCCATAAGGCGTACCTGGTCTTCCAGAAATGGCTCAAGTTCTTCGATCACATACAGCTCATCAACCTGTGCCGCGAATTCCCTGATAAGCTTTTCCGGCAGCGGGAAGGTCATCCCCAGTTTTAGGACAGACGCTCCCGGCACTACTTCTTTAATATATTCATATATTATTCCACTGGCGATTATCCCGATTTTCCGGTCTCCCCATTCTATCCTGCTGGCCGGACAGCTTTCCGCATACTCCGCCAGTTTAGCCCGTCTTTCTTCAACAACAACATGGCGTCCCCTGGCATGGGCCGGAACCATGACATACTTCCGGGGGTCCTTGACATATGGTTTGACATCATCACCGGAGCGTTCACCAATTTCCACAAAACTCTGGGAATGATTAACCCTGGTAGTGGTCCTAAGCATCACCGGAGTATCAAACTGCTCACTTATTTCCAGGCCCAGGCCTACCATATCCTTGGCTTCCTGGCTGTTACTGGGTTCGAGGACCGGAATCTTGGCAAATCTGGCGTAATTCCTGTTATCCTGCTCATTCTGGGAACTGTGCATCCCCGGGTCATCAGCACTCACCAATACAAGGCCGGCATTAACACCGGTATAGGACAGGGTAAACAGCGGGTCTGCCGCCACATTCACCCCCACGTGCTTCATGGTCACCAGGGTACGTGCTCCGCCAATGGCGGCGCCGGCCCCGACCTCCAGGGCCACTTTCTCGTTTGGGGACCACTGGGCATAAACCCCCGGGTAGCTGACCAGGTTTTCCAGTATCTCGGTACTGGGTGTACCCGGATAGGCTGCCGCTACCCTGACTCCAAATTCGTAGGCCCCCCTGGCAATTGCCTCATTTCCTGTCAGAAGTTCCTTCATTATCTTACCTCCGTTTTAATTAATCCGCAGTTTTTGGGTTTTTAATCTGAACCTTTGGGTGCTGCCTTAATCCCTGGGACGCAGGTCCACTATTCTTTTTGCCTTACCCATAGTCCGCTCCAGGGACTTGGGCTCAACCAGTTTAACCCTGGCACTTATGGAAAGGGCCTTTTGCAGCTTGCCCCGGAGACTCTTTTCCAGTTCCTCAAGTTCCCTGAACTTCCCGGTGAACTTGTCTCCCGAAAGTTCCACCTGTACCTCCAGATCATCCAGGAATCCCTTCTTGGTAACCACCAGCTGGTAATGGGGGCCTATCCCTTCTGTCTCCATAATAACCCCCTCAATTTGTGAAGGATAAACATTTACCCCCCTAATAATCAGCATGTCATCTGCCCGCTGGGCCACTTTCTTCATCCTGACCGTGGTCCGCCCACACCTGCAGGGTTCATCAATCAGCATCGTCAGGTCACGGGTACGATAACGGATTATGGGAAATGCTTCCTTGGTCAGGGCTGTAAGGACAAGTTCTCCCATCTCTCCGTATCCCAGGGGTTCGCCTGTCTCAGGGTCAATTATTTCGGGATAGAAGTGGTCTTCATTTATATGCATCATTCCATCACCGCACTCACACTCACCGGCCACGCCGGGACCGCCTACCTCACTCAGCCCGTAGTTGTCGGTAGCCCTCATATGCCAGCGCTGTTCAATTTCCTTTTTCATGTTGTCGGTACACGGTTCGCCGCCAAACAGCCCAACCCTGAGTTTTAGCCGGGAAGGGTCCACACCCGTCTCTTCCAGGACTTCTGCCATATAAAGGGCATATGACGGTGTCGCCACCAAGGCCGTTGTCCCAAAGTCCTGCATCATGGCAATCTGCCGCTCGGTATTTCCTGTAGAGGCAGGTATGATGGTCGCACCCACCTTTTCAATACCGTAATGCAGTCCAAACCCACCGGTGAACAGCCCGTATCCGAAGCAGATCTGGACAACATCCTCATCTGTTACCCCTGCCATCGTTACAATACGGGCAATCAGGTTTGACCAGGTACGGATATCACGTTTGGTATATCCAATGACCTTTTGCTTTCCGGTAGTCCCTGATGAGGCGTGAAGACGTACCACCTGTTTCATGGGGACCGCAAAAAGCCCAAAGGGGTAGCTGTCCATCAGCGCCTCTTTACCGGTAAACGGAATCCTGGGGACATCTTCCAGCCTGGTAATTTCCTGGGGCCTGATCCCGTGTTCATCAAAAGCCTTTTTATAATAAGGCACTTTTTCGTAAACAGAGTTCACTACTGTCTGCAGGCGGTCAAGCTGAATCGCCTGCATATCCTCCCTGGACATACATTCATAATGGGGTTCCCAAATCATTCTCCATCATCTCCCTATCCTTCCTTAATACCAAACTACATATAAATATTTACCAGGCCCAGATAAAAGTCATTACAGCCGCCACAGTTGTAATCAGAACAGAAATTCCAAATGTTGTCCTGATTACCTTTGACTCTATCCCAAAGGCATCAATAGTGGCTGCCGCGTTTTGAAGCTTTGCCGGTGAAATAACACTGGCCAGCCCTCCCCCGATAGCTGTGCCTGCTATTACCACCAGCGCTTTGGCCCCGATAATTCCTGAGGTTATTTTGTTATATTTGGCAAACATGGCTATTGTGGAAGATTCACTGCCACTGACAAACCCCCCAAATAAACCGAGAAATGCAGCCGTAAGCGGGTAGAGGCTGCCAAATATCCCTGCCGTCGTGTTTGCCAGTATTGAAATCATATTGTTTTCAGGATCTTTGAGCTGCCATTGGCTGCCTGCCTCTGTAAAACCCGAGTAATTCAGGACATAGGCAATGGCGAAAAAAATTGCAGCTGAAAAAGTGGGCCGCGGCGCCCTTTTCAGCCATTTTCGCACCGAATCTGCCACCTGCTGTCCGGAAGGACGCAAAATAGGCCATGACAGTACTGTACTGACAAATATCCACCAATAGGCATTCCAGAAAAAACGCAACTTGGTCGGGCTCCCGGGAATGATGGTAACAACGCCCGGGTGTTGGGCAAACAGGTAGTTAAAAACCGGTTTATAAAAATTCACCACCAGGCTGGCTGCAATAAGAATTATCCATGGAGACAGCGCCTTTATAAGGGAAAAGCTGCGGGCATACTCCAGTTCTTCTGCAGACAGGACGCTTTTATCCATAACCGGTTTACCCAGCAGCTTAAGATACAGCAGCATTACCAGGATTGTTGCCATTCCGGCAAAGACACCTGTGAGGACAGTTCCTCCCAGCCTGTTAACAACAACAGCAGTTACCCCAATAACAATTCCTGATATTGCTGTTGGGATAAACCCCTGCCGCACCAGTTTCAGGCCGCCGATTATCCAGAGCATGGCAAAACCTATCAGGGTTGAAATCACCGGCAGAAACCTGGCAAAAATAACCCCGGCCTCAGTCAGCCCGGTCCCGGTCATGTCGGCAAATATTACCAGGGGCGCACCCAGAAGTGCATATGTACAAAGGGCATCATAACCGATAGCCGGTAAAGCCACGGCAACAAACGTCGAATAACCCAGGGCAATCATTATCGGAGGCAGTATGGAAACAGGAGTGGCTCCCACTGATGCCAGCAGTGTCCCAAAACCAATATTTATTATCATTACCTGAACAGCACGGTCACTGTTGGCGATTGTTTTAATGAAAATAACTATCCTTTTAAGGGCCCCGGAACTTTCCATATAATTTATCTGCAAAATAGAGGCCGCCACCATCAGTGATACCGGAAATGAAGCAACGATACCTGCCAGGCTGGATTTAACCGCCACTGAAAAAGAGGTCTGAAAAAAACCAATGGCCACCGCTACAGTCAACAACCATCCTACCAAGCCACTCGTATCGGCGGGCCATTCTTTGTAAGCAAGCAGAAATACTACTGCCAAAATCGGCAGCACAGTTAATACCAACTCCCCCAAGGCCAATAAAAATACACCACCTTCTATCAATAACCATTAATATTTCTACATTCCAATTCCTTTTCCTGCTGCAAACAGACAAATTTTTCTGATAATTTTACCCATATCAGGCGGGATCCCCCAGTGCCGGCCGGATTAAAAAAACAAACCAGGAGCAGCCGGGATCGGGATCAACACCTGCTTGCGCTCCTGGTTTTCTTAAATGGTTAAATTGTGCCCGGATATGTCTTATCCACTGGCAGCCAGGTCCTCAGACCGCAAGCCTGATTTACTGATAAACCTGCCCATGCGCTCAATGGCCTCTGTCAGGTTTTCCACCGAGGCCGCATAGGACAGCCTGATATGACCTTCTCCATTAGCCCCGAAAACATTTCCGGGAACTACCGCCACTTTGGCTTCTATCAACAGCTTTTCAGCAAACTCCTCAGAAGTCATTCCAGTGTTCCTGACAGACGGGAAGGCGTAAAAAGCGCCCCGGGGTTCAAAACATGAGAGTCCGATTTCACCCAGCCCCTTGAGGACCAGTCTGCGGCGCCTGTCATATTCTGCAACCATCTTTTTCATCTCATCAGTCCCGTTTTGCAGGGCTTCCAGGGCTGCCATCTGGGCCGTTATCGGGGCACACATGATAGTGTACTGGTGAATCTTGGTCATATGGGAGATTACTTCCGGATGCCCGCAGGCATACCCCAGCCGCCACCCGGTCATGGCATAGGCCTTGGAAAAACCGTTAAGGAGAATCGTCCTGCTTTTCATTGCCGGAAGTGAGGCAAAACAAGTGTGGGTCCCTTCATATGTCAGCTCATCATAGATTTCATCAGAAATCACAATCAGGTCGTGTTTTTTAACCACTTTAGCTATTTCCATTAACTCTTCCCGGGAAATAGTGGCTCCGGTCGGGTTATTGGGATAACTGAGGATCAGCGCCTTGGTTTTGGGGGTGATTTTCTCTTCAATCTGGGCGGCCGTTACCCTGAAATCATTATCCTCTGTTGTCGGGATAGGGACAGGAATCCCCCCTGCCAGTGAAGTACACGGGCCATAAGAAACAAAACAGGGTTCCGGTACCAGCACCTCATCACCAAAGGCAACCACGGCCCGTAAAGCCAGGTCCATAGCCTCACTTACTCCTACCGTTACCAGGACCTCATTGGCCGGCTCATAACTGACTTTATAGTTATGATACAGGCTGCGCGCTATTTCTTCCCTGAGTTCCAGCATTCCCCAGTTAGAAGTATACATGGTGTACCCTTTTTCAAGGGAGTATATGCAGGCCTCCCGAACGTGCCAGGGGGTAACAAAGTCCGGCTCACCCACCCCCAATGAGATTACCCCTTTGGTCTCGGTTACCAGGTCAAAGAAACGCCTGATCCCTGAAGGAGGAATATTTTTAACCGTTGTCGACAGTTTATCTGACCAGTTAATCATGGCGAAATCACCAACCTCCTGTCTTCTTCCTTATCTTCCAGGATTACGCCTTCCTGTTTAAACTTTTTCAGCACAAAATGTGTTGCCGTACTCAGGACATTATCAATGGTAGCCAGCTTGGTAGCCACAAAAAAGGCCACATCCTTCATATTGGTCCCCTCAATCAGTACCGAAAAATCATATCTCCCTGACATCAGGTAGACCGCCCTGACCTCAGGGAACCGGTAAATCCTTTCCGCCAGTTTATCAAACCCGGCGCCCCTCTGGGGAGAAACCTTTACTTCAATGATGGCGGAGACCACATCTTCCCCGGCCTTTTCCCAGTTTATCAGGGAATTGTATTTGGCAATAATCCGTTTTTCTTCAAGCTCCTTAATCCGGTTTTCCACATCCTGGCGGTCCATCCCAAGCATGGCCGCTATCTGCTCAAAGCTCAGGCGGCTGTTATCCTGAAGCACTTCCAGTATTTCACGGTCCTTTTGATCCAAATCAACCAACTCCCCCTTAGGTAAAATAATTAAGCTCTCATCCCACAAGGGACGAGAGCTTTCTCACGCGGTACCACCCTAATTGGCTGTTATGTACAGCCCAGCTTAAGTCCCGTTAACGCCAGGGATACGACCAGGCTTACTGTAATTTCGGCCCGGCGACTCCGGGATGGCTTTCGGTGCATGTTTCCGCCGGGTTCCACCAAGTCCGGCTCTCTGCTGGGTAAACAATACACTTACTATTCCCTTCATCGTCATTAAAGTTGTAAATTTCTTAGAATTATATCACTTGCAGGTGTACCTGTCAATAATATTAATATGCAAAAAACCATAGCTATGTTAAATATAAAATCTTTGTTAAATTATTCCGGTGGGTATCACCTGAGCCGGCCTGATTTTAGCATGGATACCAGTACCATGATACCCAGGAGTCCTGAAAAAACAAAACCAAGGGTGCCCAGTACGGGATACCCCCACAATAGGGGACCTTTTCCGGTATGCATGATCAATGCTGAGCCGACCATTAATGCTGCCAGGATCAGGCCAAAGGCAATCCGGGAAGATGATATGTCGAGCATATCATACAGCCAGTTAAGGTTCCTGTGGTAAAACGTAATCCGGGTGTCATTGTTGGCAAAATTCCTGACTGCTTTACAGATATCTTCCGGAAGACTCATAATCCCCTCAGCAGCATTAGACAACTGTTTGTACAGGCTTCCGTTATAGAGCCCCGGACGCAGGGTTTCCCTTAAATGTTCGGCAGCTATCGGTTTGATCACTTCTGTTATGTCCAGTTCAGGACAGATTCTCCTGGCCATGTTTTCACTTATCATTACGGTCTTTCCTAATATAAAGAGGTTATCCGGCATCCTGATACCATGTTCAATTGAAATGGCCATCATGCCGTTAATCAGCTGGCCCAGGGCTATTCCGCCGCTGGTAACTCCGTTTGCCTTTTCTACTATATCGGAAACATCTTCGAAAAAATGCTGCTGGTGAATTTTCCGCGTGATCCTTCCTGTCTCCATTATAATATTCATTACTGCCGGTACATCCCGGTCAGCCAGGGCTATCAAAAGCTCGGCAACCTGCCTGCGGTGATACCGGTCAAACCTGCCCACTATGCCAAAATCAATGAGGACAATGCGGAAATTATCCTGAAACAGTATATTGCCCGGATGTGGGTCACCGTGGAAAATACCCTGTTCAAACAGGGGGCGGTAAATTGAAAGCATCATATTTCTGGCATACCGGCTTCTTTCTTCATAACTGTAATCATGTTCTTCAAATTCCTCAACCCTGATCCCCTTGACAAACTCCATGGTCAGGATTTCCCGGGTGGTATAATCAGAAAAAATCCTGGGTACAACCACGTTCTCCTCATCGGAAAACTCCCTGAAAAAGGCTTCGGTATTCACTGCTTCCGTAAGATAGTCCAGCTCCTTGTGGATCTGTCGTTCAAAGACATCAATAATCTCATATATGTCACAAACCTGTCCGATTACTGTCCGCTTCTGAAGGATACCGGCAAACCGTTTCAGTATTTTGATGTCACCGTCGATGAACTGTTTCAGGTTGGGCCGCTGCACTTTCACCACAGCTTTTACCCCATTGGGCAGGACCGCCTCATGGACCTGTCCTATGGAAGCGCTGGCCAGGGGTCTGTAATTGAAATCAAGAAAAATCTCTTCCGGGGCCTTGCCCATCTCCCTGATAAACTGACTCCTTATTGCCGGTTCAGACACCTCTTCAACATTATCCTGAAGCCTGCTGAACTCCTCAACATATTCCCGCGGTATCAGGTCAGGCCTGGAGCTCAATAACTGGCCCATTTTCACAAAAGTCGGCCCCAGGTCTTCAAAGACCATCCTTACCCTCTGTGGAAGAGACCTTTTTGTCTGTCCAGTCAGGTATCTGAACCCGTGCCTGACCAAAATCCCGGTAATTTCACGGTATCGTGAAACCTTGCGGTACTTGCGGGTCAAAGCCTTCCCTCCCGGCTTTAATTAACTTCATATCCGGCATCTGAGATGGCTTTTCTCAGTCCAGCCTCATCCACAGCTGCCGGGTCATACTCAATAGATACCTTTTTCGCTTCCAGGTCAACACTGGCATCCCGGACACCGTCCAGGGTTTTCAGCGCCTTTTCCACTGCCATTTTACAGTGATTACACGTCATTCCGCCGACATTTATAACAGTTGCAGCCATAATCAGCCTCCTTTGTATTATTTTCTTCCTGTTTTATTTTGCCCAATTTGCGTCACCCAATCCGAAAAAAAGAGCCAAATTAGTCCCTGCACGGGAATAATCCGGCTCGCTGTTTTCATGTTCAGTACGGCAAATATAATTGTGTTTTGGTCCCTTTGCCCAGTTCGCTGTTGACTTCTATCCTGCCGCCATGGCTTTCCACAATTGCCTGGGAAACCGCCAGGCCCAGCCCGGTACCGGAATCTTTTGTGGTGAAAAACGGCATAAACATCTGCCTGATAGTCTCCTCTGTCATTCCCTCTCCGGTATCCGATATTTCCAGGCAAACCTGTGTTTCTTTTTTTAACTCAGCACCCTTTATAGCAAGAGTTCCTCCCTCAGGCATGGCTTCAAAAGAATTCCTCATAATATTGATTATGACCTGTTTTATCTGTTCACAGTCGATTTGAAGCACCGGCAGGGACTCCGGGAACTCCTCAGTAATGGTAATATTTTTAAGAAAAGCCTCACTTTCCATCAATACCCTGATATCAGCAAACAGCTCCCTGATATTGGCCTCTCTCTTGTTAAGTACGGTAGGCTTGGTCATCTTCAGAAGCTCGCTGATGATGGTGTTAACCCTGTCTATTTCTGAAATTATGATACTGATATACTCTTCTTTGGGAGTACCCTGCAGTTCCTTTTTCAGGAGCTGGATGAATCCCTTAACTGAAGTCAACGGATTCCTTATTTCATGTGCTGCCCCGGCAGCCAGCTGCCCCGCAACCGCCAGGCGCTCCGATTGGGCAATGACTTTCTCCAGTTTCCTGAAGTCCTTAATATCTGCAGCAGAAACACAGATCCCGATATATTCTCCTTTGGGGCTGTATACCCGGTGGGCTGATACCTCATATGGCACAGGCTC